>NZ_LRAC01000125.1 GCF_001517085.1 Paenibacillus sp. DMB5 | reverse complement strand
CCGGATGGCAGCCTCCGCCCCAGCGCCTCCCGTCCCCGCTCCCCGCTACTAAGCCGTAAAAATCCCCGTGCCACTCTTCACGCGCCGCGCCTCGATGACCTCCTCATAGTCCCTGATGAGCCGGTCAAAAATCTCATCCCATGAGCGGCTGAGCGCCAGCCGCCGCCCCTCCCGGCCCATCGCCAGGCGCAGCTCCGGCTGTTCTGCAAGCCGGCAGATGGCTTCGGCCATCGCCTCCGGCTGCTGTGGGCTAAGCAGGATGCCGCTCCGGCCGGGGGCGACCAGCTCGCTTGGGCCGCCTGCATCTGCGGCGATTACCGGCAGGCCGGAGGCCATGGCCTCCAGCACGACGTTGCCGAAGGTTTCCGTGCTGGACGGAAACACGAACAGGTCGCCGGAGGCATACAGCTCTGCCAGCTCCCCGCCATGCCGGCTGCCGGCGAAGCTGACACTCTGGGGAGCGTCAGCCCGCAGCTCCGGCAGCAGCGGACCATCGCCCACGACGAGCAGATGGACGGCAGCGGCAACGGATTCCGGCAGCTGGCGCATGGCCGCCATGAGCGTGGGCAGATCTTTTTCCGGAGCCACCCGTCCTACATAGAGCAGGAGCAGCGGAGCTTCAATCCCGTAACGCTCCCGCACATCAGCTGAGCGTTTTGCCGGATCGTACAGCACGCAGTCCACCCCTCTCGACCATTGCCGCAGGCCGGACAAGCCGTGTGCCCGCAGGACGCCTGCTGTCTCCTGAGAGGGGACAAGCACTGCATCGCAGGTGCGGTGAAACCATTTCATGTATTTCCAGTAGAGCGGAATCAGCCCCCGCATCCGGTAATAGTGTAAATAACGGTCGAAATGGGTGTGGTAGGAGGCGATGTGCGGGAGGCTGTGCTTTTGGGCGTACCGCAGCCCGCATAGGCCGAGGTTAAAGGGAGTGGCCATATGAAGCAGGTCGGGACGGAAAGAACGCAGCTCTTGCTGAATCGATGATATACCCGTCAGCGCCAAACGGCATTCCGGATACAGGAAGAAGGGGATACTGGAGATTTTACGCACCGGATCATCGCATTCTTCCTCTGAGGCCGATGTCGGGGTGAACAGCAAATGTTCGATTCCGCGGCGGTGCAGATGGCCGGTCAGACGGTGAAGCGTACGGGCGACGCCGTTGGTCTGCGGAAGATAAGTGTCTGTAAACAGGGCAAGACGCATAATATCCCCTCCAGAGCTCTGATTGCCCTGATCATAACAGGTGAATATTTGAGCGGAGTCAGCGGAATGTTAAGGCTTTTTTCGGGATATGCCGGCATGTCCCCGCACTTTACGCTCCGTTGATACAAATCAGCATAACCGCAAATACTCGTCCACTATAGTTATTTAAAAAATAAACTATAGGAGTGACAACGACTTGAAAAGATCAGGCACAACCTTACTCTCTCTGCTGCTTGCAGCAGAAATCGCACTTGTTCCCGCCTGGAGCGCGGCCCCTGCAGCGGCGGCTGCAGGACAGCTGACGGGCACTCCGTATAATGCTGACGGCACTTATAATGTAAATGTTCCTCATATTATTGTGAATCAGGTTTATGGCGGAGGCGATGCAGATACTACCGGCGGCTATTTTTCAAACGGCTATATTGAGCTGTATAATCCTTTGGACACTGATGTTGACCTGAACGGCTGGTCGCTGCAATACTCCGATCCGGCAATGAACGGGGCATGGAGCAGGCTGGAGCTAAGCGGCACTATCAAGGCACACTCCTCTTACCTCATTACCGACAGAAAAAATAACCCCACCTTCCAGAGCGACATCAGCGCCAAAGGAGATCAGGCGTGGGGCGGACTTCTTTTCAATAATAAAGGCATGAAGGTTGTGCTGCTGAGCAATACGGACCTGCTGACTGCAGTCAACCCGTTCGCGAGCAAAACGGCGGCTTATGTGGACATGATCGGTACAGCAGGAAATGACAAAGGCTCCGTCATCGACGGCTACGAAGGAGATTATCCGACCGGTAAGGAGGAGGGAACCTCCAAGCAGAAGTCCGTGCGCCGTGCAGACTTTACCGATACGGACAACAATAAAAGCGATCTGAAGCAGATCGGCTTCGACAATCTGGATGCAGCGGGCATGAATCTGATGAAGCCGCACAGCAGCGCAGACGGAGCGTGGGGCATCAAAGCACCGGCCCTCGGCGTAGCAACCACCGAACTGCCAGCGGCGGCAGCAGGCACACCGTATACGGTTGCGCTGTCGGTGTACGGCGGCGTTCAGCCGTATTCCTTCACTGCAGACGGGCTGCCGGAAGGCCTTAAGCTTGATGCAGCAACCGGTACGATCAGCGGGACTCCGCTGGCGGCAGGCACATCAACTGTGAGCTATACCGTATATGACAGCGCCGCAACGCCTGCCAAAGTTACAGGCATCCTCAAGCTGGAAGTGGGCAAGCCTGCTGCTGATCCCAAACAGGACCTACTCAGCATTACCAAAATAGGAGGCTATTCCGTAGGCACGACGAATAAGGACGGCGGTGTAGCCGAGATTGTCAGATACAACCGGGATAACGGTAAGTTTTATCTGGTTAACGGGTCAACGCAGCCTGCGACTGTAGATGTGGTTAACCTCAAAGACGGCGCTCATCCGGAAAAAGAGTCCAGCATCAACGTAGAGGCACTGTCCGAGACAGGCGGCTTTGTTTACGGTGATTTGACCAGTGTGGACATTAATACGGCAACCAAGCGGATTGCTGTAGCGGTGCAGGAAGCCGATGCCATGAAGAACGGCAAGGTGCTTGTACTCGATTATGACGGCAAGCTGCTGGAAACCTTTGAGGCCGGGGTTCAGCCGGACATGGTTAAATATACGGCAGACGGCCGGTATATCCTGACTGCTGATGAGGCAGAGCCGCGCACGCTGGCCGGCGATCCTGAAGGCAGCGTGACTATTATCGATACTGTGACCAAAGCGGTTAACCAGGTGAAGTTCGGTAACCCTGCAGTTATTGATGACCTTGTGCACATCCGCGGGGCTGTAGACCCGGAGACGAAGCTGATTACCGGTGAAGGCGCCAAAGAAGACGCTGTGCGTGACCTGGAACCGGAATTTATCGAGCTGTCCGAAGACCAGAAAACGGCCTACGTCAGTCTTCAGGAGAATAACGCAATCGCAACTGTTGATATTGCCTCCGGCAAGCTGCTGTCGGTTAAGGGTCTGGGGGTCAAGAACCTGAATGATCCGGGCAATGCGCTCGACCTGCTGAACGACAGCAAGATCCAGCTGGAGAAAGTACCGTTCTACGGCGTATATATGCCGGATGGAATCAGCCAGTACACGGTTAACGGCAAAACCTATTTGTTCACGGCCAACGAAGGCGATGCAACGGAATGGGACAGCAAGGAGAATGCCAGCACCATCGGTAAAATGAAAGGCTCGCTCAATCCGGACTCGGATGCCGCAGGGTTCCTGGCCGGATCCACTAAGTATGACGGTGTTGAAGTGATGTCGGATATGGGGCATGACGGCATTTATCTGTACGGCGGCCGTTCCTTCTCCATCTGGGATGCTGCAGACCTGAAGCAGGTGTATGACAGCGGCAGCGATTTCGAGCAGATTACGGCTGAACGTCTGCCGGCTTACTTCAATGCCAGCAACAGCAACACTACCCTGGACAGCCGCAGCAGCAAAAAGGGGCCTGAGCCGGAATATGTAAAAATCGGCAAGGTAGGCAAGAAGGCGCTGGCCTTTATCGGGCTGGAGCGGATCGGCGGTCTGATGACCTACGATGTGACTAGTCCGGAGCAGCCGGAGTTTGTGAACTATATTAATACACGCGAGTTTACGCCGAAGAACAATCTGGCGACAGATACCGGACCGGAAGGAATCGAGTTCATTGCGGCAGCAGACAGCCCGACCGGCCTGCCATTAGTACTGGTCGCCAATGAGGTCGGCGGAACGGTTGCCATCTACCAGCTGAATGTGACTAAGGTAACCCTGGACAAGGCCGAGTTGTCCCTGCAGGCCGGCAGTTCAGCAGCAGTGCTTACAGCAGCAGTGCAGCCTGCGGGTGAAGGAACGAAAGAGCTGGTTTGGAGTTCTTCCAATACAGCAGTAGCTACAGTAGATCAGACAGGCAAGGTCACACCGCTGACAGCGGGAACAGCCGTAATCTCTGTATACAGTGCAGACGGCTATGGTCTGGCTGAAGCTAAGGTGACTGTGCAGGCTGCAGAACCCGTAATCACCCAGCCGGGCTCAAGCCCTTCGGGCGGATCAACTGCAGTGGTGACCACACCGGCTGCAGGAGTGAGTACTTCTGACGGTAAGGCAATTCTGGAAATCAAAGCAGCAGCGGATGCGGCGGGCAATCCATCGTATCCGGTCAGCGCAGCAGAGGTAACAGCAGCCCTTGAGGCGCTGAAGAGCTCCGCTGCGGACGAACTGGTATTCCGCACGGCTGCAGGGAATACTGCAGGGTCGGCGACGCTCAATATTCCTGCGGCAGCCTGGACCGAGATTACCGGCAGCACAGCGCAGACAGTAACCTTTGCAAGCGGAACCGGCACAGTTTCTCTGGACCGTGCCGCTGTCTCGGCCATCCAGACTGCAGCTGCAGGTGAAGCGGTCAGCCTGACGATTGCTGCTGCAAATCTCACAACCGGCTCAAGCCTGATCGGCAGCCGTCCGGTAGTGAGCCTTGAGGTCAAGACCGGCAGTCGGAGCGTTTCCAGCTTTGGCACAGGCGGAGCGGTGGTAAGTGTTCCTTATACACTCGCCGCTGGAGAAGACGCCGCTGCTGTAGTTGCTTATTATGTGTCACCAGCGGGTGAGCTGAAGGTGCTGCCGGCCAGCAGCTATAATGCGGGAACCGGCCAGCTGACCTTCCAGACATCGCATTTCTCGGTATATGCTGTCGGCTATAACAAACCGGCCTTTAGTGATACAGCATCCAGCTATGCGAAGGATTCCATTACCTATCTGGCAGCACGGGGCATCATTACTGGTATCTCTGCAGATCAGTTTGGCCTGAAAAGCAGGCTGAGCCGCGGAGACGCAGCGCTGCTGCTGGCCCGTCTGGCCGGTGCTGAGCTTGGCAATTCAGCCTCCGGCAGCTTTACTGATGTGCAGGCGGATGATTATTTCGCTGCTGCGGTCAGCTGGGCCAGCGCTAACGGAATAGTGAACGGTACAGGCGACGGCAAATTTACGCCAGAGGCCGATGTTTCACGGGAGCAGCTGGCGGTGATGATTGTCCGTCTGGCTGAAGCGATGAACTGGAGCCTGCCGGTGAACGGCGGTGCAGCGGCAGGCTTCGCTGATCAGGCGTCGATCAGCAGCTACGCACAGGAAGCTGCAACAGCAGTCCGGCAAGCCGGCATCCTGTCCGGCCAGGCAGCGGCGGACGGCAAGGTTAACTTTGCCCCGCAGGCGCCGGCAACCCGTGAAGAAACAGCACAGCTGCTGGCTAAACTGTTGAAAGCTGTGCAGTAGAAATACTGATTAGTATGGAGCATTCCGCGCCGCAAATAGCCGGAGAAAGCGGCTGGACAATTTATGCGGCGCGGATACTTTAAATTTTATTATTCTGCAAAACGACATGCTATAATAGAGGGCAGCACCCCCAAAAATCCATGTATGAGGTGATCAGCGAATGGGATTTCAGGCAGGCCAGCTGTTTATTAATTTGCCCGTTGCCAATCTGCAGAGGTCGGTTGAATTTTTTACGGCAATAGGGTTTGAGTTTAATCCGCAATTTACGGATGAGAACGCGACCTGTATGATCATTAACGGAAATACGTATGCAATGCTGCTGACACGGGAGTATTTCGGCACGTTTACGGACAAGACAATCATTGACTCTGCTGCCCATGCAGAGGTCATTACATGCTTCTCCGCAGCCAGCAGGGAGCAGGTGGACGAGCTGGTGCAGAAGGCGCTGGATGCCGGCGGCAAGCCGTTCAATGCTCCGGTTGATCACGGCTTCATGTATAATTGGAGCTTCCAGGACCTGGACGGGCATCTGTGGGAAGTTGTGTATATGGATGAGAGTGCTGCTCAGTAAAAGGTTCAATAATAGAGAAGTATTCAGGCAGGTGCCCTCGCGGTGCTTGCCTTTTTGTGTGGCTGCAAACCCCGGTGTTTACAGTATTGCAACAGATTCTTTACACTCCACATACATAACCCCGCAGACCCGTTAATATCCAGCTTCTACAATGAGTGCGTGGGAAAAATTACATACATAACGAAATGACCAAAGGTTTAATAGAAGGGATGATTGGTTTGAAAAGAAGTGTGCTGCACTTATCCATGAAATGGAAGCTGATTCTAAGTTTTACTGCGATTTCGCTGATCTTTTTAGGAGTTGCGCTGCTTCAGGGACAGAAGATTAGCCAGGTGGAGCTATCGATGGAACGCCAGAAGTCGGAGATGGAAAAAAGAATCACCGTTTCGACCATCACCCAGCTGCTGCAGGAGCTGAACAGTCTGGAGACCTCGCTTGCCGAATCAAGTGACCTGGAGCTGGCAGAGCCGTTTATGGACAAGCAGCAGCAGCTTGACGAAGCTGTGGCCAAGGTAGATTTTGATAAAGAAACCGCCGCGTGGAAGGATCTGCAGCTGCTGAAGTCCGCAATCAAAATGTATACCGGCCATGTCGGTAAGCTGATAGAAACGCTGGAGGATCCAAGCCTTGACCCGCTTACGGTGCTTGAGGAGATTGACGGTCTGCATACAAATGCGCTGGCTGTTCATCAGCAGCTGCTCAACATTAACACCTCGCTCTACAAGGCTGCAGCGGATAATGCCGACCAGGCACAGGCAGATTCCTTCAGACTGCTGGAGCACACTGTATCGATTGTTTATTATGCCGCTGGTGCAGTAGTCCTGTTCATGCTTGTACTTGCTGTGCTGCTGACACGCTCATTCCTTGCTCCGGTAGGCAGGCTGCAGCACGCACTGCGCAATATCGCTGAAGGGGATCTCCGCCAGCAGATCAATTCCCCGTATAATGATGAGCTGGGACGGCTGAGCTTCCATTTTGACCATATGGTGAGCAGAGTGCGTGATATGCTGCGCCAGACGGTTCAGGTTGCTTCGACACTGGCGGATTATTCACGGTCCTTTCAGGAATCCTCCACGGTTACGGCAAATACAAATCAGGAAATTGTCAGAACCATTCAGGAGATTTCGATAGGTGCAGACCAGCAGGCGGTTCAGTCTGAACAGAGCGCGCTGCTGCTGCGGGAGCTCGAACGGGAAGTGGCGGAGATTACCGACTATACCGACAAAATGCTGGCGACCAGCGGCAGTGCTGATCATAATGCACGCAAAGGCTCCGAGACGGTCGGAGAGCTGCAGCGGATTTCGCAACGCTCCCGCTCTTCTATCAGCAGAGTGTATGAAGCACTGGAGAAGCTGGTAGAGCAGTCAGGTGATATTTCTCGGATTACTAACTCCATTACAGAAATCTCCAAGCAGACGAACATTCTCTCGCTGAATGCGGCGATTGAGGCGGCGCGGGCCGGGGCTGCAGGCAAAGGGTTCGCTGTCATTGCTGACGAAGTCCGCCACCTGTCGGTGCAGACCAGCGATTCTTCGATTCTGATCAGCCGGATTATCGGAGAGCTGCAGGAGAGCATGGCCGGATTTCAGGAGTATATGCTGGATACGAAAAAAAGCCTGGAGGAGCAGGATTCCCAGGTTGCGGAAACGCTGGCTTCTTTCCAGGCCATTGACGATCGATTGCCGGTATCAGCCGGCAGATTACTCTGATTCACGGAAAAGTGGAGGAGACGCGGCGGATTAATTCCCGGCTGGGCGAATCGATCCATTCCGTAGCCTCCGTTGCCGAGCAGACAGCGGCAGGGGTTCAGGAAGTGAATGCATCGAGCACCCAGCAGGATCAGGCCATTCACGATATTGCCCGGCAGGCACTGGAAATCAGCGAGCTTTCACAGCGGCTGTTCCGGGAGATCAATGTGTTCAAGATCGGTCAGGAGGAGGACGCCAAGCCTCACGGCGGGCAGCTGCTGATTATTGAGGAAGCCCGCAGCAGCAAGGACAACGCAGACGAAGCTCCGTTACTGGCGATCGCGGAGTGACGCGTGCAGCGAAGCCGCCAGCTCAGGCAGCCAGCCGGTAAGCGGCAGGAAGACGAAGCCCGCAGTGCGGGCTTTTGCTGTATCCATATGCCAGGACTCGGTTATGCCAAACGGGGACATATCACTTTCTTCGGTCCTGCTTGGTGTTATTGCCTGTACGCCTGTAACGGCTTCGATCAGGGAGATGATCTCCTGAATGGTCATTGCCCCGTCCGAGCAGGCGTTTACAGGTCCGGTGAGCGGGGAGAAGCCGACCCAATACAGGAAGTCTGCAGCCTCATCGGACCGGATAAAAGAGATCAGAGCTTCAGGATTCGGAATACCGACAGGCTTGCCTTCCATGATGTGTTCAATATGGAAATGCAGTCTGCGCGTGTAATCATCCGTTCCGAGCACAATCGGAAAACGGACCGCCGCCGCAGGAAAGGCCGTCTGGTTCAGCAGAATGGCTTCGGCCAGCCGTTTGCCCTCCTGGTAGCTGAAGTTTTCCTTGGGACCGAGGGTGACAGGATAATGTGCCGGGTCAAAATCGGCTTCACACAGCATTTGCTGGCTTGGATCATATACGGACAGGCTGGAGGTCAAAACATACCGGCCTGCCGTATCTGCGAAAATCCTGGCTGCCGCCGCAGCATCGTCCGGCGAGTAACAGATGTTGTCGTAGACGACATCGTAGTGCCGGCCGCGAACGGCCGCAGCCAGCGCCTGCGCATCAGAGCGGTCGGCGGTCAGCCGGATCACCCGCTCACCAAAGTTATCTTCTGTCTGTCCTCTGGTTAAAATCGTTACCTGTGTATCTTCGTCCTCCAGCAGCCGCTGTACCAGCCGTTTGCCGAAAAACCTCGTTCCTCCGAGTACAAGTATGCTCCTCATCATTTCCCTCCTTGGTAAAATCGAATTGCCATGCAGATTCCTTGAGTCCGCTGGCCAGTTTATTGGGCCTGGATCAGTTAAGCCGCCATCATCAGCACGCTGCCGTACCTTCCTGTACGATCAGCAGCAGTGCGGACGGTATTGTGCCGGGCCCGGACAGTGCTGATGCCGGCTGCCATTGTAATCCCGGCAGCATTCTCCCGGCGCAGCAGTTCCAGCATTACGGGAAGCTGGCCCTGCTCGTAGGCTTCCGCCAGCGCGCTCAGCAGCCGCCGGAAATCGCTGTCTTCGGGCCGGGCCGGCCCATCCGCTGTCAGCTCCATGCGCACAGCTGCGAGAGCCTGCCGGGCCCGGTACAGTGCGGCTTTGACCGCTCCTTCCGTGGTGTCTAGCTGATCAGCCGTTTCCTGTGCCGGGTAGCCAAATACATCCCGCATCAGAAATACCGACAGCTGGAGCGGCGGCAAATATTTCAACAAGGCGTGGAAGGCCGTTTCGAGTTCCGTCAGGCTAAGGGGCTCCTGCTCCGCAGCAGCATCTGCCGGCTGAATTACGCGCTCTGTTGCACGGTTAAGCGCAGCTTTGCGCCGCAGGCTGTCAATCCATGTATGTTTGGCAATCCGCAGCAGTAGTGCCTGCTGATTGGGGCTTGCAGACCACCCACTGTAGCCCAGCGCCTTGGTCCAGGTGTCCTGGGCCAGATCCTCAGCCTCATGCACGGAGCGGGTGAGCGCCAGGCAATAGCGGTTCAAGGCTGCATCAAGCGGCTGCAGGCGTTCTTCAGCTGCGGTATCCGTTAGATCATGTTCATCAACGATTAACATGCTCGTTCATCTCCTTTTCGGCAATCCTTACCCCATGTTTAGTTCCCTCTATTATATAAGCGAATATCTACAGATAAAAGGTACGCTGCCTGCAGCATTTTATTTGCGGGGTGATTTCCGTATCTTTTTCCGGCATTCATTCGATTACAGGGTATTACTCAATAGAAATTTCAAGGAGGTATGAAGGATGAGTGTTATCCCTTATGTAGTTGAGCAGACGGGCAGAGGTGAGCGTTCCTATGATATTTATTCGCGGCTATTGAAGGACCGGATTGTATTTGTGGGGGCGGCGATAGATGATCAGCTGGCCAACAGCATCATTGCCCAGCTGCTGTATCTGGCGGCCGAGGACCCGGAGAAGGATATTCAGATGTTCATTAACAGTCCAGGCGGTTCGACTACCGCCGGGTTCGGTATTTATGATACGATGCAGGTAATCAAACCGCAGGTCAGTACGATCTGCACGGGGTTTGCGGCTTCCTTCGGTTCATTGCTGCTCCTGGCCGGAGCTCCCGGCAAAAGATTTGCGCTGCCAAACAGCGAGATCATGATCCATCAGCCGCATGGCGGTGCGCAGGGCCAGGCCAGTGACATTGCCATCAGCGCCAGACGGATTCTGCAGATCAGGGAGAAAATCGTCAAGATTACTGCAGAGCGGACCGGCCAGCCGGCAGAGCGGGTCGAGCGGGATATGGACCGTGATTTTTTCATGACAGCGGAGGAAGCGCTCCATTACGGCATTATCGACAAGGTGATTTCAAGTTTATAACCAAAGGAGCTGACGTACATGCTGAAGGAATTGCTGGGACAGAAGGTGGCGGTACATTTTCTGGACGGAACAAGTGTGAGGGAGGGCGTGCTGGAGGAGCTTGACGAACGTTTTGTAAAATACCGGACGGAGTATCAGCTGCTCTATATTCCTCTCACTTCCATCCGTGCAGTAGCGCTTGAAACCAAGGAACGGGAACGGCCGCGGGTCGGATTCGGGCAATAGACATTCGTTACACCGGTAACATGGGGTTCCGGAGAAGGACTTAATAACCCAAAGATTATCCTTATGCCGTAAGGGCACAGGGATAGTCTTTTTTTGTACTGACAGGATTCCATTGATAATCATTATCAATTATACTGAGAGGAAAGAAATGCTACTGATGGTGGTGAGCGTCGATGATACAAGAGAAGATGATGATTGAGCAGGCGGGTCAGCCGGCTGACTGGGACGGGCTGGCCTTCCGGCTGTTGTCGGTTCAAGTGCTGAAGGGGAGCGACGAGGTGCATTTGCCCCAGCAGCTTGTCTTATCCTATGCACTGATTATAGTAACCGGCGGTACGGTGCAGCTGCTGGCGGACACCGGGCTGCTGGAGCTAACAGCAGGCTCGGTCAGTCTTTGTCTTCCAGGGCAGACCTTCGGAGCTGTGGAGCAGTCAGGGAGTCTGGAGATGTATGTGTTTTATTTTAACGTCTATCAGTACGGTGCAGCGGACGAGGGAAGCCGTCTCCTCAAGGATGCGCAGCTGCTTCCGCAGACCAGCCTGCTGGCACAGATTCCGATGCCGTTTATATTGACAGTATGCAATGAGCTGGCGCAGAAGGAGGAAATGGAGCAGCGCAAGGTCAGCTTCCGGGCGCAGATTGCTTTTCAGGAGCTGCTCTACAGTATCCGTGTAAGCGGCCGGCAGCGTCCCAGGGATACGAATTATGCGCTGGAGCAAGCAAAGAAATACATAGAAGAGCATTTCACCCGGGATTTGACCTCACAGTCACTGGCCCAGGCTGCCGAATTCAGCCCCAAATATTTCAACGATCTTTTTAAAAGGAAATACGGCAAAAGCGCCCTGGATTATGCCACCGAGCTGAGGCTCCAGCAGGCCAAACGCCTGATGGCGGAGAGCGGCGCCAAGCTGAGGGAAATCGCCCATCAGGTCGGGTACGCTGACGAATTCTACTTCAGCCGCAAGTTCAAAAAGATGATCGGAGTGCCTCCGGCAGTCTACATGAAGAGCCGCCGCCGCAAGCTGGTAGCCTACTCCTCCTCGCTGCTGGGGCAGCTGCTTCCATTGAATCTGATGCCGTATGCGGCGGCACTTCATCCCAAGTGGACGGAGTATTATTACCGGAACTACCGCAATGAAATTCCCGTACATATCAGCGCGTACCGCAGCAACCAGGACTGGCAGGCCAATCTGGAGGTGCTGCGGCAGGTTTCCGCCGATCTCATTCTGGCTGAGGATTCGCTGCAGGCGGAGGAGAAGGCGGCGCTTGAGCAGCTTGCACCGGTCCATTATCTGTCATCCGAGCCGGCTGACTGGCGCAGCCCCTTTCTGGAGCTGGCAGAGCTGCTGGGGGAATCCTGGCAGGCAGAGCAATGGCTGGCCGCCTTCGACTGGGAGGCGGGGCAGGTCAGGGAACAGCTGCATGCGCAGATCGGCAGTGAATCGGTGGTGGTTATCCGGATGCTGCATAATAAGCTGTACCTGCATTGCAGCCGCAGCATGGCCAGCATGATCTACCGGGAGCTGCAGCTGAAGCCTGCTTATGAAGCCGGAGGGGAAATCTACAATATTCCGGTGACTCCGCAGGAGATTGCAGCGATCGGTGCCGACCATCTGCTGATGCTGATCCGCAGGGAGAGTGACACGCTGAATGAATGGAGCCGGCTGCAAAATGATCCGCAGTGGCTGAAGATCGCGGCTGTGCAGCGTCACCGGGTGCATTTTCTGGCCTCCGATCCCTGGCGTGAACAGTCTGCTTATGCCCAGCTGCGGATGATCAGGGAAACCAGGCAGCTGTTCCTTGGCCAATCGTCCATACATGTTCCGTAATTTGTCCATGGAGCACCGGCTGGCGTCCCGCTATAATCGGTAATGATAATCATTATCATATTTGAGAATGTTAAAAGAGTGGGATGAGATGAAACGAGCGGCCGGATTGAAAGCAGCCTTCCTGCTGGTGCTGGGGGTTGTCCTAATTGTTATTGTCAGTGTGTTATCAGTGCTCTACGGTTCCAAAGACATAAGCTACATAACGGTATGGAATGCACTGGTGCATTTCGACCCGGATAATATTGACCACCAGATTATCCTTACTTCACGAATCCCCAGAGTTGCCGGAGCACTGCTGATCGGCGCCTTCCTGGCGGTATCAGGGGCCCTCATGCAGGGGATGACCCGGAATTATCTGGCCTCACCTGCTATTATGGGGGTCAGCGACGGCTCCGTCTTCGCGATTACCCTGTGTATGGTGTTTCTGCCGGGCACGTCATCCATGACGATGATTCTGTATTCGCTGGCCGGTTCTGCACTGGGCGCTGCGCTCGTGTTCGGAATATCCAGGCTGGTACCCGGCGGTGCTTCTCCGCTGACTATGGCCGTCCTCGGCACAATCATCGGTACCTTCCTTGGCGGTGTGTCCCAGGCGCTGTCGGTTTATTTTCAGGTGTCGCAGGATATCAGCTTCTGGTATAACGCAAGGCTGCATATGATGGACCCGGCGGTGATCAAGCTCGCTATTCCGTTTGCGGTTGTAGGGCTGACGCTGGGCATGCTCATGTCCCGGCCCGTTACCATGCTGTCGCTTGGTGAAGAAACAGCCGCAGGGCTGGGGCTCAAGGTGACAGCAGTCAAGGGTCTGACGATGCTGAGTGTTGTCCTTCTGACAGGCATCTCGGTGGCCATTGCCGGCAAAATCGCCTTTGTCGGCCTGATTATCCCGCACATTACGCGGCTGCTAATCGGGCAGGATTACCGCAAAATCGTTCCGTTTGCCGCGTTTTTCGGGGCACTGTTCCTGGCGGCATGCGACCTGATCAGCCGGTTCATTAATTATCCGTTCGAAACACCGGTCGGCGTGGTCACAGCACTATTCGGGGTACCGTTCTTCCTGTATCTTGTGAAGACGAGAGGGGGCAGCCAGACATGACTAAGCCTTCTCTTGCACCGAAGTCCAAGCAGCGGAGATTTTGGCCGCTGTTCCTTGTGCTCAGCCTGCTGACGCTGGCCGGAATATATGTCAGTCTGACCAACGGGACGTTTGATCTTACCGTTAAAGATGTGTTCCGCACGCTGCTGCGGATTAATCCTGTAGAGGATTATGATCTTGTGATCTTTGAATTCCGCCTGCCGCGCATCGTGCTCGGTGCGCTCGTCGGCTTCGGGCTCGGCATCGCCGGTACCGTCCTTCAGGGAATCTCCCGCAATACGCTGGCGGATCCGGGTATTCTGGGTATTCACGCCGCCGCCGGAGCATTCGTGGTATTGTTTATGTTCTTTACTGCAGGCACTATGCAGGCCCCTGCCTGGCTGTCGATCATGTCTATGCCGATGTTCGGCTTCATCGGCGGACTGGTCGCGGTTGTGCTGCTGTTCCTGTTCGCGAGGCAGCACGGCGAGTTCCATCCGCAGCAGCTGATTCTGGTCGGGATTGCACTGGCCTCGGGCTTCGGGGCGGTTACACTGTACATCTCGCTCAAGATGGACCCGCAAAATTTCGAGATGGCCACCGTCTGGCTGGCCGGAAGCCTCAATAATGCGAACTGGCGGCAGATTCTGTCCACGCTGCCATGGCTGATTATCCTGACGCCAATCATCTGGCGGAGGGGGAGAGTGCTTGACCTGATGCAGCTTCACGAAGTAAGTGTTAAGGGATTGGGTGTTGCAGCCGGCCGTGAAAGACAGATCCTGCTGCTCTGTTGCGTCGGGCTGGTCAGTGCCTGTGTCTCTGTATCAGGCAGCATCGGCTTTGTCGGGCTGATTGCCCCGCATATCGCAAGACGCCTGATCGGCAATACTTACCGGTACATTGTTCCTTTATGCGGCATGATCGGAATGCTGATGGTGGTGCTGGCCGATTTCATCGGCAAAACCGTATTTGCACCGTCGCAGCTGCCGGTTGGAATCGTTATCTCTATTATAGGCGTACCTTATTTCATCCTGCTGCTGTTCAAGGCACGTGTGAAATAAGATTACAAGCAGAGTCCAGGACGCTGAGCTTCAGCGCGCCGGGGCTCTTTTTTTTAAATATAGCAGAAGCCGTTAAGAAGGTATTGGATTCCTGCTGTTACACATACTACTATTGCAGAATAATGCAGATAACGGCGAAATGGCGCGAAGGGCGGACTTGAAGCAGTTAGCAGACAAACCAAAACGGGTAAGGTTAATTGATGCGCCTGAAGCCGGAGGTGAGCTTGCTGTTTGGTTGTAAAATAAATTCGTATGAAGAAAGGCGCTGCTGTGATACAATAGCCTAGTTGTCCTTCTTGCCGGATATGATGTTCGGATGAGCTGCTTCTTTTGACAGGATATGTTTATAAATCTTAGAAAAATGAAGCATGAGCGTGTATTTACATGCGTTCAGGAGTATTAACAGGATAATCGCAAGATTTTACAGACTATGCATCAATTTTTGTCGTTTTTTATTGATTTATTGCTGTGCTTTATGTATAATCAGCCTTGTTGATTTTTCATAGGATGTAGCCTGCCCAAGCTTGATGAAACGAAACGACTGACAACGAAACGAATCCAGAGCAGCAAGGCTAATAACTAATAACTTAAGCAAATTTAGGGGGTTATTAATTGTGGGAAAAGCGTTAATTATTGGCGCTGGCGGTGTAGCAAGCGTTGTTGTTCATAAATGCTGCCAGAACCCGGATGTATTCGAAGAAATCTGTATTGCCAGCCGTACGGTGTCGAAATGTGATGCTCTTAAGGAGAAACTGGATGGCGGCCAGACGAAGATTTCTACGGCTCAGCTTGATGCGGACAACACGGAAGAAGTTATTGAACTGATCAAGAGCTTCCAGCCGGATGTCGTGATTAATGTGGCTCTCCCATACCAGGATCTGACGATCATGGATGCTTGCCTGGCTACCGGAGTGCATTATGTAGATACAGCTAACTACGAACCGCAGGATACTGCGAAATTTGAGTATTCCTGGCAGTGGGCGTACAAGGAAAGATTTGAGAAGGCCGGAATTACGGCGCTGCTCGGCAGCGGCTTTGACCCGGGCGTAACCGGTGTGTTCACCGCTTATGCGCAAAAACATTACTTTGATGAAATTCACACGATTGATATCGTTGATGCGAACGCCGGCGACCACGGTTACCCGTTTGCTACCAACTTCAATCCTGAAATCAATATCCGCGAAATTACCGCTAACGGACGCTACTTTGAGAACGGCGAGTGGATTGAAACGGCTCCGCTGTCCGAGAAGAAAGTCTACGATCTCCCGGAGATCGGCCCTAAGGATATTTACCTGCTGTATCATGAAGAGCTGGAATCCCTGGCCAAGAATATTAAAGGCGTGAAGAAAATCCGCTTCTGGATGACCTTCTCGCAGAACTACCTGACTCACCTGAAGGTGCTGGAGAATGTCGGCATGACTTCGATCGAGCCGATTATGTATGAAGGCAAAGAGATTATTCCTTTGCAGTTCCTGAAGGCAATCCTGCCTGACCCGGCTTCCCTGGGACCAAGAACCAAGGGTAAAACCAACATTGGCTGTATCATTCAGGGTACTAAGGACGGCCAGCCGAAAACCTATTATGTCTACAATGTCTGCGATCACGAAGAATGCTACAGAGAAGTGGGCTCCCAGGCCATTTCCTACACAACCGGCGTTCCTGCCATGATCGGGGCTATGATGATTATCAAGGGTATCTGGAACAAGCCGGGCGTACACAACATCGAAGAGTTCGATCCGGATCCGTTCATGGATGCACTTAACAAACACGGGCTGCCTTGGCAAGAAGACTTCTCGCCAACGCTGCTGGACTAGGGCGTAAGGCAATGAAAGAAATCGATATCGACATCAGCTCGCTGCCGTCACCTGCCTATCTTGTCGATGAGCGGCTGCTCAAGAAGAACCTGGAGACCCTGAATTACGTGCAGGAGCGCACCGGTGCCAAGATTCTTCTGGCGCAAAAAGGATTCTCCATGCACGCTCTGTATCCGCTTGTCGGCAAGTACCTGCATGGCGTCACTTCCAGCTCCCTGTTCGAGGCCCGTCTGGGCTTCGAGGAGATGGGCAAGGAAGTGCATGTCTATGCGCCGGCCTACATGGAACGTGAATTCGATGAGCTGCTTGGCTATACCGACCACATAGTGTTCAACTCGTTTGACCAGTGGAACCGGTTCAAGGACCGCGTGCAGAATGCCGGCAAGCCAATCAGCTGCGGAATCCGTGTAAATCCGGAATACTCCGAGATTGAAGTGCCGCTCTATGATCCTTGCTACAACTACTCCCGTATGGGCGTAACCCTGCCGAACTTCCGTCCGGAAGAGCTTGACGGCATTGAAGGGCTGCACTTCCATACGATGTGTGAGCAGAACTCCGATACACTGGAGCGTACGCTCAAGGTTGTAGAGGAGAAGTTCGGGCAGTATCTGCACGGGATGAAATGGCTCAACTTCGGAGGCGGCCATCATATTACCCGTGACGATTATGACCTGGAGACACTGATCAAGTGTATCCTGCATATGAAAGAAACCTATAACGTACAGATCTATCTGGAGCCGGGCGAAGCGGTAGCGCTGAACACCGGATATCTGGTAGCAACTGTGCTTGATACGATGCACAATGGCATGGATATTGCCATTCTCGACACTTCGGCTGAATGCCATATGCCTGATGTGCTCGCGATGCCTTACCGGCCGAACATCATCGGCTCCGGGCAGCCTGGAGAATATCCGTACACGTACAGACTCGGCGGCATGACCTGCCTGGCGGGTGATATTATCGGGGATTATTCCTTCCCGGAACCGCTCAAATACGGCGACAAGCTGGTCTTCCTCGACATGGCGATTTATTCCATGGTCAAGAACCATATGTTCAACGGCGTGAACCTGCCGGCCATTGCTTCTTACAATGACGAAGAAGGCCTGAAGATCATCCGCGAGTTTGAATACAGCGACTTCAGCGGCCGTTTGTCTTAATTCTTTTATAATAGAGTGCCCTGTAAGCTGGCTGTGGTTGGCTTGCAGGGCGCTTTTTTGATTTCTCGTGGATAGTAGATAGTGGATAGCTGCACTTTGTACACTTATTATGCTCATTTTCGCTGTTACCACGGCTTTAGCTGCACTTTATACAACTAAAAGCGGCTATTTTGGCTCTAATAGGCAAAATGGGGGATTTTAATTGCACAGACTGCAGTTAAAATGAAAAACCGCCTCTTTCCGCTCCGAATAGTTGCAGAAAGTGCAGTTATATCACCCCCTTGAAGCACTTTTTCAAAAAGGATGAAAAAACAGCCCCGCATCACCGCCTATTAGGCGGGACACGGGGCTGTTTTGAATGGAGACACTTTTGTTTAGATGCACTTTAGCTGCACCATAGCTACATCATAGCAAGACTGCATCATTTCATTGTAATCGCAATTTCCTCCTGCTGCGGCAGCCAGCTGACGGTGGCGCCGAGCTGCTCGCTGATAAAGCGCAGCGGGAGATAGATTGTACCGTTCACAATGAAGGGCGGTGTGGCGAGGGTGACTGTAGTACCGTTGACCGTTGTCTCCCCGCTAACGGTATTAATAGAGATAGAGAGAGACGGTTTACTTACGGCGGTTCGGGTGATGGTTACTATTTTCTCAACCTTGGAAGCTGTGCCGCCGTTACTGGTGGGAGTCGTCGTATGGTTCTCTTTATAGGCAACGATGGCTCCCAGCTTATCAAATAAAGACCGCAAGGGAACGAAGTTCTGGCCGCTGCGGGTAATTACACCATTTGTCAGATTAACCGGCTCCCCGTTCAGCGTTACAGAGATCGGCTTCTGCATAGGCACAGGCTGATCGAAATCGAAATCATAGTTGGCGTAGCCGAGCTGAGCGTTTTTGTTGACGCCCCAGCCCCAGAGGGTGCCGTCACTCTTTTGCATGATAATGTGGCGTCCGCCGTCCTGCATGGAGGTGATGTTGGATGTCAGTAATTTGAATACAGCATCTGCTGTGATGGTCTCTTCCCCGATAGAGGTCGTGTATACTTTGCCGTCAGCTGTCAGGGCAACGATAGAACGTTCCATAATATAGGCGTCCGTTACATTTTTGATTCCGGTGAAGCGCAGCGGTATCGTTTGCTCATGAAAGGTGGTGCCGTCGGAGCTGCCGGTAATCGTCATTCCCCGGAACCAGAGGTTAGCGCTATTGTCGATAGCAAGTGTGCTGCGCCCGTTGTCGTGAAGAATACGGATATCCTTCAGTCCGGTTACAGGTGCCGGATTCATCACACCGCTGGCGGCAACCGGATTATAAACCGACTCGACGGGCCAGGTCCAGACCGTGCCGTCTCCGGCAAGCGCAAAGTTATTTTCCAGCCGGATGATGCCGCTCAGCTTCCGGACAGACTGGAAGGATGCCAGCTGATCGGTTGAGGTCCAGACCGTCCCGTCCTGCTTCAGGAACAGGAATCTTGTCCAGGAGCCTTGCTCATTATCCTCAAAATAACCCCCGGCGGCAGTTACTCCGTCTATTCCGGCAACAGGGGAGAAGGAGACCTGTGTAGCACCGTCGTTCGGTAACGCTGCCTTATAAACCTCACCCTCTGCGTCTACAGCCAGATACGTACCCTGTACCATGGAAAGACCGGTCAGATTCGTCAATTCTGCCACCGGCAGCGTTTCAATGGCTAAGGTCTTGGTGTTGGTCTGCCATTGCCAGACGGAGTGATCCTGCTTAACAGCTAGCCCTCCGCCTCCAGCCAGGGTGAAGGAGGATTTAACCTCCGCAAGTCCCGGTACACGTGTAGGCACCGAGCGGCTGTCGCCCCAGACCCAGAGGCTGCCGTCTTTTTTGATCAGATGAGTACTTCCATAGGAGGCAATGCTTGAGATGGCAGAGGCTGTGTCTGCTGTGCGGGCATCTGCGGCAGCTGTTCCGGGTCCTGCACCGGATACACTTACAGAAGCAGCCAGTCCTACGATCAGGCCCAGAAGCTTTGACCATTTTTTCATTGTGGATACCCCCAACCTTAACGTATTTTTCTTATATAGGTAAATAAATGAAACTAATTCTTCTAGAATTAGACGCACACAAAACTTAAAAGTTGCTTCTGACCGCCCTAACCCGTATCATCTTCTTTGCAACAAAATATACCAATTGCACGTCATATGGTAAGATATAAGAAGTTTATTATACATAAATTTACAGATTGAGTGCGGAGGGTTCGGCTTGAATCTATTTTATATTGTTATGTTCTTATCATTATGGACTGTAGGAGGAGTATTCCTCATCTACAATCGTAAATCCAATCTATGGGTGGGTTTGACGCTGGTGACCGGGGGAATGGCCAGTTTTGCTTTTTCCATTCACCTGACCATTATGCCGTTTATTCTTCCCAGGTACATTCTACCGCCGGAATTAAGCACCGTGATCTATCAAATGAGTGTTGCGGCCATGACGATCTATTTCTATCTATTTCCTTATGCAGCTTGTATGGGGGCTTTATGGCTGGGTGCGATAAGCTCAATCAGGAACAGGGTTTGGCTATCCATAGCCCTTTTCATACCGGCCCTTCTTGTGCTGCTCCATCATCTGCTGTATGAACCATGGGCCAGCTTTGAGATCAGCCATTTCCGCCTGTGGGCAGGGTTATATTTCCTGCTTAGCTTTGTATTCTATGGAATAGCCTTCACACGTGAAAAAGAATTCTACTCCAAGAAGAGTAAGAAAAGGGTCGGCGTAACTTTTACACTCGGCACATTATTTGCGTTTGTAACTGATTTTGTAGGATTCCGTTCCCTGACGATGGGGGAGTGGAGCTTTGAACTGGAGAGTAACGGGGCATGGAAGTACAATGTTGTCGTGGTACTCGGTCTTCTGGGTGTCATTATATTTTATCTGGTGAAGAACGGCTTCATGGGTATTAAGCTTAGGATTGAACGTGAAAGAATGGACCTGTCCATGCGGGCGCTGACGATGGGGGTCTCCATTCTTAACCATTCCATCAAGAACGAAATTCAAAAAATCAATTACTTAACCGAAAAGACGGAAGGTTATATCCAGAGCGGCCAGTCAGACAAGTCTCTTCAGTCGCTTGAACAGATTCATCATGTGACGGCACACCTGCTGGATATGGTAGGGAGAATAAAGGATAAGGCCGATGATATTGTGCTCAGTGAAACACAAATGGGCATTAATGAACTGTTCACAGCGGTCCTGCAGCCGATGCAGCCGCTTCTGGAGAGCCGTTCAGTTCAGGTAACTATTCAGCAGGAGCAGGACGGGGAGCTCATCTGCGATACCCTGCATATCAAAGAGACACTGTCGAACCTCATTCAGAATGCTGTCGATGCGATGGAAGGCAAAGGCGGTATAATTTCATTGCGTACAGTGAGGTCCAAACGCTATTTACTGATTGAGGTTACTGATAACGGGAGCGGCATACCCAAGGATCAGCTGAGAAAGATCTTTGAACCCTTTTATACGACTAAAAAAAATGCCCATAATCATGGTCTCGGATTACCTTATTGCGTGTCGGTCATGCGCAAACATGGAGGCAGGCTTACTATTGAAAGTGCAGAACCGGGTAACGGGACAACGGTAATGCTGCATTTTCCGATACAGCGTTATATAGCACCGCCGGAGCGGAGCATGTTCGCTTCATCAACGCCTATGACTAAAACTGTCAATCGCTTCTGAAATAAGTGAGCTTATTCTTGATGCTCTTCAGCTGGGATTTGATGGTGTTGGTTGATTTATGAAGCTTATCTGAAATTTGCTGTTTGCTGAGGCCCTCTTTTCTCAGGTCAAAAACCTCACGCTCCATAGGGGACAGCTCCATCAGCTGGATCTCACTGCGCATAACACGGGCGGCATCTGCGTGGATCGTCGAACGGTCCTCGTAGGCTTCCCTGATGGCGCGCACGATATCTTTATAGCTTAGCTTGGTGATGTAATTGAGCGCACCGTATTGGAAGGATTTCATAATGATCTCCTTCTCGGTAAGTGAGGTAAGCATGATCACTTTGACTCCCTGCTCATAGAGCCTGGATAATATCTCTTTGGCGGCTTCCAGACCATCCAGATTGTTGCCGGTCAGATTAATGTCCATCAATATAATATCCAGAGAATGGGTAAAGGCCGCTTCAACCGCTTCTTCTTTCGTGCCGGCGACAGCAACAACCTCAATATCCGGCTCCTCCGCCAGATCAGCGCTTATATTGTGCTGCCAAAAGGGATCATCCTCCACTAACATGACACGTATACGATCCATTGGAATACCCTCCATCACTATATCTACAGGTTAGCAATAGTATAACAAAGGAATCTCCCGGGCTGGTAGGGTGATTTTTTTTCACCCTCGTGATTACAGGGGGGGGTGAAAAAAGTTCATCCTCCCCAATCCTTATGCAGCGCTATAAGCTATGGACTGTAAACGGCGGCTGTGCGCCGGAATACAGAGAGGAAACGGAGTGACCACAACATGAAAGCTGAGGCGGAAAAAATGTATGCCCCGCAGGGACCCAAGGGCTCCTGGCTGAGCGGGAATTTGATGGAATACCGGCAGGATCCTACGGGATTTCTGACAGACCTGCAAAAAGAATACGGAGGTGTGGCGCAAATCCGGTTCGGTCCTCAGAAAATGTACGTTATCTATGATCCGGACCTTCTAAAAGAGGTTCTGCTGACTAAGCATGAGCATTTTATTAAACTTAAGGCTTTTAAAGAGGCACGGCTTTTTGTCGGGGACGGGGTTGCTACCAGTACAGGAGCCAAGCACAAACGGGTAAGAAAGCTGATACAGCCGCATTTTACGAGAGCCCATATTCAGACCTATGCAGAGCAAATGGTGCAAACGGTGCGAAATGAGCTGGACCGCTGGATGCCGGGAGAACGCCGCATTCTGACGGAGGATGTCTCGAACATTACCTTTGCGGTTATTGCAAAAACCTTGTTCAGCCTGGAAGGCGGCGGATATACCGATTCGATCCGTGAGCCATATGAGCTGATTAACCGTATGTGCTCCGAGCGTATGCGTTCTTTGTTTCCGGTGCCGCTGTTCATCTCAACGGCCAAGAACCGTGCTTACAAAAAAGCGCTGTATGAACTGGACCAAGCCGTCTATACCATACTTCAGCAGCGGAAGGACAATCCCGGGCAAGGCGCAGGGGATCTGCTCTCCGTATTGCTTGCCGCAAAGGATGAGAACGGGGCGGGCATGACGGACCAGGAGCTGCGTGATGAGCTGATGATCATGTTCATCGCGGGGCATGAGACCTCGGCTAACGTACTTTCCTGGGCATTCACCTATATCCTGCAGCAGCCGGAGGTAGAAGAAAAGCTGTACGAGGAATGGGACCGGGTGCTGGGCGGGAGTGATCCTACAGATGCTACCTATATGCAGCTGACTTATACCCAGAATGTGCTTAGAGAGGCCATGCGGCTGCGCTCCCCGACCTTTTTTACCGGACGGTCGGCTACACAGGATGTGGAAATTGGACATTTTACGGTGAAGAAAGGGCAATCCATACTGTTCAGCCCCTATGCCATGCACCAGAACCCCGAATACTTTCCCGACCCGTTATCCTTTATTCCGGAACGGTTCGAGAATGATTTCCTGAAGAAGATTCCGCAGTTTGCCTATATTCCATTTGGAGGAGGGCCGCGGGGCTGTGTCGGAAATCATTTTGCGATGATGGAAATGGTGTTTGCCATGTGTATGATCGGTCAGCGTTACCGGCTGCAGCTGGCTCCGGCCCATCCTCCGATCGAAATGGAACCGCTGATGACCCTGCGTCCCAAGCGGGGCATTCAGGTCATTGTAAACAGCCGGTGAGGCTGATACACAAAATTTTAATTTTTTTACAATGATACTTATAGTCCGTCGACTCCAGTCCGGCATCTGGATTAACATGTAAATATAAATAAGAGAGTCAAAGGGTGCTGGTGAATGAATATTTTACAGGATTTTGGAATCCGGCTGAAAGAATTAAGGCTGCGCTCGAGTATGTCCCAGGATATGCTGGCTTCCAGGTCCGGGCTGGACCGGACTTATATAGGCAGCGTGGAGCGCGGGGAACGCAATGTGTCGCTTAAGAATATCGAAATTCTGTGCAATACGCTGGATGTGGATATAAGCTATTTTTTCGACGATGAACGGTTTTCCGTGCATTCCGCCTTTTTCAAGCAGGAGCTGGCAAGACCGCTCGAAGAACGGTTCAGCTACAGCCTGCTGATCGAAGAGAATCTGCTGGCCTGGAAAGTGACCGGAGCCCTGCATCCGGATGAGGTCAAACGGATCTGCCTGGATTTAAAAGCGGCCTGCCGTCAGCTTACGCCCGGCCAAGTCAAGCTGCTGATTGATAACAGCAAGATGATGACCAAGGGCCAGCCTATTGCTTTTCTGCACGAGGTCACGGAGATATGGGAAGAGCTTCAGCGGTGGTTCATTCCTTACTGCGAGCAAGTCATCGTTCTCTGCAACTCCAAATTCATGCAGAACCAGATGAACCGGCTGGCGAAACGGAGCGGGATCATTAAAGTGCAGAAGACGCTCTACGCTGAAGATAAACAATGGCTGGCTGCCGATGAGATGGAGCTTATCGATCTGCTTAAAAGGTATCTGGAAGCGTAGTTGCGCCGGGAGAATAAATCAAAGGTGACTGGAGTACAGACGGATGAAGGCGGCTGTACGCGCCTTTGCTTTGTGCAAATTCATATTATTAAGATTAGAATAATTGGAGATGAGAAAGACGCATGAACCATTTTTTATCGAATCATAGCAGGAATGTAACCGTTATGTTTTTGGTTTTACTGCTGCTGTCAAACAGCTTTTCCTTCTTTGAGGCACCTACAGGGAGTGCCATGGCAGCGGCCAGCTTCAAAGCCTCGGCAGCTCCAGCCTCCGCGACCATTGAAGCAGGGGCGAAAGCAACCGTGAACCTGAGCGTGACTTCATCAGAACATACCGAAGTGCTGCTGGATGTGGAGTTTTTTGATGCAGCACTGCAGAATGTCGGCAAGGTGTTCGTAGACCATATCAAGCTGGAAGCAGGTGTAGAGAGGACTGTGCCGCTGGTCTGGGATGTGCCGGCTAATCTTCCGGCAGGAGAGTATATCGTCAGTTTCGGGATTTTTGGAGCCGGCTGGAAAGGCGGGAACAGCAAGTGGTACCCGGGGGCAGCCAAGATCACCATCACACAGGGCCAGCCGCAAACCAGCTTCACGGCAGCAGCATCGGCTGCTCCCGGCGTCATCCACGTCGGTGAGCAAGTGGCGATTGAGGCCACGGTTACAGCAAATGTGTATTCGGATGCGCTTGCCGAGGTAAGGATTCTTCATTCCAGCGGGGTTTCCGTCCATCAGCAGGTGTTCAATAAGAATTTTCCTGTTAATCAGCCGGTAGTATTGTCGGTGAACTGGAGAGCACCGGAAGATGCTTTAACTGGAACCTACCATATAGAGGTAGCTGTGTATAGCCCGGATCGTTCTAAAACCTACACGGTTAATCCAGCTGCGGCACAGTTCACTGTAAGTTCCGTTAATGCCCCGCAGCTTCCTGCACCGTCTAATGTGAAGGCGGTATTGGCAGCTGACAGTGTCACAGTAACCTGGGATAAGGTTGCAGAGGCAGCCACTTATGAGGTGGAGGTGGACAGCGGTGGAATTCTGGAGGTGACAGGCACCTCTTGCGCTCATATCGGATTAAAGCCGGATACCATTCATACCTACAGAGTCAGGGCAAAAAAGGGCGCTGATACCGGGCCGTGGAGTACAGCAGTCAGCGTTAAAGTCCCTCCGGCCGCAACCGGGGTACATCCTTTTAAAGTTCTGACTGAAACAGGAACCAAACAAAGCACCTCCTCGATTACACCCAAAATCAAAGTCAAGAATAACAGCAAAACAGAGATCAGCCTGAAGGATATAAAAATCCGTTACTACTATACGGCCGACTTCACGAATGAAGAAGAAAAGTCCTTTAACCTGGGATTCTACAGCCTGGTGAAATGGAGAACGCTCGCGGCTGCTGACGTAATAACCCGGTTTGTCAAAATGCCGGTTCCCTCCGGGCAGGCCACGCATTACCTGGAGATCGGCTTCACAGAGCAGGCAGGCATGATTAAGCCGGCGGAAGAGCTTCTGTTCAGCGGCTGGATGAATAAGAGCGACTGGTCTGCGTTCAATCAATTGAATGATTACTCGTTCCTGAACACTTCTGCGGAAACAGAAAGTTTCAAAACGGTAGTCTATCTGGAAGGTGTGAGGGTATGGGGAACCGAGCCGGAGCTTCTGAACATCCCGCCTTTTCCAGATCCGGTGGAGTCTGAGGCTAAAGACACTTCGGTTACCTTAACCTGGTCAACCGTTCCGGGAGCAGAGGGCTATGAAGTTTATGCGGATGGAGTGATAACGGCTGTATCCGGCCATAAGTTTGTCTATGATTTTTTGAAGCCGGGAACACAGCATACATTCAAAATCAGGGCCATCAAAGGAGATACAACCAGCTTGTGGAGCTCGCTGTTCACCGTCAAGACAACCGGAGAGCAGCAGCTTCCGCAGCCTGTAGGCATCAGGGCAGAGAAGACCGGAACTTCAATTACGATCAGTTGGAAAGCCATGCAGGAGTCGGTTACCGGCTATGACATTGAGGTTGACGGTGCAGTTACACCAGCGGGGACTAATCTGGTCTACGCACACAGCGGATTAACACCGGCTTCGCTCCATACGTACCGGGTCAGGGCCAAAGACGGAAGTACGCTTGGACCTTGGAGTGACAGGATCAAAGTCAATACACTCCGTACTCCTGACGGTCCTTTCGGAGTTCAATTCCAGATTGATCCGTCCGCGGAAAGATCGCCGATCAGTCCTTATATTTACGGTTCAAATGAAGATCTGACTGGTACCGAGAATCTAACGGCACGCAGAGCCGGCGGCAACCGGTTCTCAGCCTACAACTGGGAGAACAACGCTTCGAACTCGGGCAGCGACGGAGGTTTCGTCAGTGACTCCTTTGTTCCGTGGTATTACGGAGGAATTCCGGTCTCGGAAAGTGAGAAATGGGAAATCCCCGGGAGTGCTGCGGTTGCCTTCCATCAGGAGTCACTGGAGAAGGGCGCATATACCCTTTGGACCCTGCCCATGGCGGGTTACGCAGCCAAAGATAAGGGGTCAAAAGTGACCCAGGCGGAAACGGCTCCTTCCAGCAGGTGGGTGGATGTAAAAGCGGCCAAAGGCAGCCCGTTCAGCCTAACCCCGGATTTGAATGACAATGCGGTGTATAACGATGAGCTGGTCAATATGCTTGTTTATGAGTTTGGCCCGGCCTCTTCTCCCACTGGTATCAAAGGCTATTCCATGGATAACGAGCCGGGACTCTGGAATCACACGCATGAATACATGCACCCTGAAATGACTAAAGGTGCCGAGGTTCTGAACAAATCCCTAGAGCTTGCCAAAGCGGTTAAAAATGTAGATCCATCCGCAGAAATGTTCGGTCCGGTCTCCTACGGGTTCAGTGACGCTTATATGGTGGATAACAAGCCGGAATGGAATGAGATCAAAGGAAACTACAGATGGTATCTCGACTATTATCTGGACAATATGGCGAGAGAATCGAGAAAAGAAGGCAAACGGCTGCTGGATGTGCTCGATATCCACTGGTATTCCGAGGAAATGGGAGGCGGAACCCGGATCACGAGTACAGCACTGGAGAAACACTCACTGGAGACACATAAAGTGCGTGTTCAAGCGCCGAGATCACTGTGGGATCCGAGTTATCTGGAAGATACATGGATCGGGGACTGGTTCAGTGCGTTCCTTCCAATCATTCCGTCCATGAAACATTCGATTAACACCTATAATCCGGGAACGAAAATGGCGATCACCGAGTACGACTTCGGCGGCAGTCATCATGTATCCGGCGGAATTGCACAGGCAGATGTGCTGGGTATATTCGGCAAGCAGGGCTTATACATGGCTAATTACTGGAATATGGCGGGTACCTCCAGACTGTCCCAAATCCCTTACCTGTCTTCAGGGTTCAAAATTTATAACAACTATGACGGCAATAACTCGAAGTTCGGGGATACAAGTGTGAAGGCCGACACCAATGACATTGAGAACAGCTCTATTTACAGCTCCGTTTTCAAAGACAGTGACAATAAGCTGCACATGATTGTAATGAACAAAAACTTTGATTATGAAATGAAAGCTTCCTTTTCCATAGGCGGGTCCATCCCTTACAAATCGGCAAAAGTGTGGGCATTCGACGAGAACAGTCCGCAGATTACCGAAAGAAACGGGGTCTCCCAAATAGAAGGCAACACCTTCACATTGACTATTCCTAAACTGACGGTAGCCCATATCGTACTGTCTGCAGACTGAGGCCGTGTACAAATTTTTCAGGGATCAAATCGAGAAAAATATAAATTTAATTCTTAAAGGAGCTAATATCATGTTTGGTAAAAAAATGCTTTCCGCTTGTGTATGTTCTGCACTGTTACTGTCTTTTGCCGCCGGGGGAGGTGCGATTGCGGCAGAGACTGCTGCATCGCCGGATGCCCTGGTCAAGAAATTTGAATTTCTTGACAAAGAATACGACCGCATTTCACTGGATACGGCTGGTACGCCGGACGGTATCCGTGACGGTCACCTGAGCCTGCTGATCGATGCCGGAGAAGGCACGGAGATCAAATCTATCACGATGAGAACAGCAGACGCACAAGGAAATGATGTGAATCACGGCATCTGGAAAACGTGGAGAGATTCTGCAGCCGATACTAGCTACCTGCTTGTAGTGGTTCAGGACGGTAAAACGATCAATTCCAAATTCCAAACGACCCTGGGCACCTTTAAAGGTGTAGCACAACTGGAGCTCTATGCTTCGGATAACAACGGAATGAAGGCGGGTGAATATTATTACCTGGAGATTGTCACAAGCAAAGGCATCGTGAAATCGCCGGTTACTCCCTATGCCGAGAATGCAACTTCCTACGCTCCTGTGGCTATCCGGGAATTCAGCTGGAAGGACCTTACTTCTGATCAGACGGGTATCGCCGAGTTCGGTCCTGACGGCAATCTTGACGCCCACTTTAAGCTGAAGCTTCATTTTGCACAGAAAACAGAGGTGTTGTCAGTCATCCTGCGCGGCACAGACAAAGACGGCAAACCAAGTGGAGGGATCTGGAGAACAAACAGGGCAGGAACCGGCTGGCTGCTAGGAATTACCCAAGGCAAAACAGTAGTGACACCAGGCTTTAAAAAGGATGAAAAAGAGCCTGTAGGGTCTTTTAGAGGAAGTGTGGACTTTGACCTGTATGCCGGTAATAACAGATCCATTAAAAACGGTGAGTATTATGTGGTAGAGGTAGAGACCAGCTTCGGAACGGTTATGACGAGTCCGGTGAAGTTCGGTGATCCGTCTTCCAATTATGTGAACAATGCTCCGCTTGGGTTCAAAACGATCGGACTTAAGCTGGATTCGGTTCAGGCCACCGTGGATGAAAAGAATTACACCCTGGAGGTTGCCCCGTTCAAGCAGGAAGGACGTACGATGGTCCCGATCCGCTTCATCGCAGAAGCACTGGGAGCGAAGGTGGACTGGAATCCGAAGGAAAGACGGGTAACCCTGACAAAGGAATCGACTAAGATTGAGCTGATTATCGATAAAAAAGAAGCTTATGTAAACGGAGTGGCTACCCAGCTTGATTCTCCGGCCATTATCCGGAAGAATGTTACGCTGCTACCCGTCCGCTTTGTCAGTGAGAATATGAAAATGAAAGTGTTCTTTGATGAAGGGGAAATTGTTATTACTGATGCAGCAACACAATAATTGAAATACAAAATGGGAGGGTAGAGTGTAATGAAAATCGGATTTGCCAGGGCCGTCAAAGAGAAGCTCGCTGCCCTGCTGGCCTTCACGATGCTGGCAACAGCTGCTATGCCCGGCACTGCGGCCGCGTCCACTGTGCCGGAGATTTCTCCGGCAGGACCTTCCGTTACTGATGCCGTGTATGATGCGGCCGGGGTTCCTGACCTTCTGGAATCGTTGAAAACAGAAACCGGTACGCCCGCATCGTGGAACCTGCTCAGCAGATTAAACCGGGGGCTCTCGTCCTTTATGTATCCTACGTTTGACATGCCGCTCACCGAGCTAAGCAGCGACGAGAGATACATGGCGTTCATGACCTATGATCCTGATGATGAGAAGGGTATAGGACGAAAAGCCGTATATATCCAGGACCGGAGTACGGCTGAATTCCAGCGGGTCCGGATGCCTGACTCCACCGGAACCGTTGTCTATTTCGATATGACCCCGGATGCCCGTTACGTCGTATACACCTATGCTGAAGAACTGCTAAGCGGAATCACCAAGGTGTATCTGTATGACAGAACGACTGATGAACTGGAAACCGTAAGCGGAGTAAGCGGCACGAACGAGCTCAGATACGATGATGGGGAATATGTCTCCATTAGTGCTGACGGGCGGTATGTAGCCTTTGACTCCGATGCGAAGCTTGTGCCCCAGGATATGAATGAAGAACGGGACGTGTATCTCTTCGACCGGGAGGGAAGCGGGGATAAGCTGAAACGGATCAGTGTACCGCTTGAGGAAGGCCTGAACACGGACAGCTGGGCTCCTTCCATTAGCGGGGATGGCAGCGCGATCGCTTTTGTCTCCAAAGCTAAACTCACTACAGAAGAGGAATTCACCGGTGCGGAAAGTGTGTACATGTACACTCTGGCAGATGGAACTGTGAAGCATATCTCCCCTGGCAGATCACCCTCTGTCAGCGGTGACGGAAGGATGATAGCTTTCACCACCTACCGGCAGAATCTGGTTCCCGGAGACAGCAACGGCAAAGATGATATCTATGTCTATGATAAAGCGGAAGACAACTTCCGCAGAGTCTCCCTGCAGGAGGACGGAAGTGAACATGGCAGGGACAGCAGGTATCCCTCGATCAGCCCGGATGGCGCTTATGTGGCCTATGAGGTGAGAAGGGACGATGCTTCAGATCCTGCTGAAAGTTATGTGGCGGGTATTCAGGATCTCAGTTCAGCGAAAATTGCTGTGCCGGATTCCCCTGTAAAGCTCGGTTCTACATCGATGCGTCCAACAGTCGGAAACGGCGGAACAACGGTTACCTTTTTCTCCTCTTACATGGAGCCACTCGGGGATACGGAGTTTGAATCCTTTGATTATTTTGTGGCCACAACCGGAACCGCCCCCCTATGGCCGGAAGGAAGCAGCATAGAGGCGACCGATATCGGCAAGGATCACATTACCGTAAGCTGGCCTGATGCTTCCGACGCGGAAGGTATCACGGGATACGCCCTGTATTTTAACGGAGCACGTTTTGCTTATATTCCTGCGGCCGAAGAAAAGACGTATACGCTGACCGATGTTCCCCAAGGGACAGATGACGAAGATCTGATTCAGGTGGAAGCCATTAACACCCGTTACCAGATGAGTATGGGAGGTCCAGCCTATACTTGGCTTAGAGAAGGAGGAGAGAATCCTCCCTCGGAAGAGGATCTGTACTTTGACTGGGTAGGAGAGCGCAGCAGTGAATGGGGCCCTCTTGAACAGGGAAGCACCATTGAGCTGTATGGCCAGGGACGCCGGCCGCGAGGCAACGGTTGAATGGACTTACAAGGAGTGGGAGGGAGATGAGCAAGTCCAAAAATCAGACTCTCTTCTATTAAAAGAATTAGCAGAAGCGCCGGGATTATACCGCGGGTCCTTTGCATTATCGCCGGATGTGACAGAGCTTACCGAAATGAGGCTGGTCCTGACCGGTGAAGGTAAGGCTGAAGAGATTGAAGCAGAGGACCTGCCCCTCGCTGTGGGAGGAAATCTGGATATTGAGTTCACCGGTGTTCCGCCGGAGGAATTGCAGGGAGCTATCTTCACCCTTTATCAGGCGGACACTGCAGAAAGATCCGTTACACTCACCGGAAATAAGCTGGAGCTTATTGAGGGATTGCAGCCTGATGAGGAAACGAGGATTGTCCTCTATACTCCGGATTACCAGTATGAGATGGCAAGGCTGGAAGGCGTGCTGGTTGAACCCGGCAGAACCGCTTCCATCCAGATCCCGGTTACGCTGCCTGCACAGCTGCGGGTGAAGGTGCTTGATTCCTACGGCAAGCCGGTCCCCAATATACCGGTGAATCTCTGGGATTCTGAACATAAGCTGGTGGACGTACCACAACCGGGAATGACGGGGCAACGGGGTGGCGTAATGGGCTCCTGCAGAATCAGACCCTGACTGCCGAGCTGGATCTGGAGGATGTTGAATATGAGCTTGCTCCCGGTACGCCCTTAAACATTACGCTGGATAAAGGGGATAATGAATTATTGATAGGTCTCGTTTCTCCTGACCGCGGAAAGCTGGAGATTACAGTGCGCGATCCGGAGAACAAGCCGGTGTATGATTCTACCGTTATTGCCACCCAGAATTACAAAGGCAAGCCGATTGTCACCAGCGGACGTACCAGTTTTGACGGCAAAGTGAAATTGGATTTGTATGCAGGCGAGGCGACGCTTGAAGCTATCCAGTCTTCGTATCAGCTCAGCTCCGGGCTGCTCAAAGCTAATGTAAAGGCCGAGGCAACGACAACCATGGAAATTCCCATGAAGCAGCCGGAGAATTACGTCGTCAACCTGAACGTATACAAAAAGGCACTGGACACGGAATGGATCGGGCCGCTCAACATGAACGATGAATTTATCTGGACAACAGTGGCCATTAAGCCGGATGGTGCCTGGGTCAAAGGCTACTTCTCCAATTCTTATACGCTTGCCGGAAAGCCCGGCAGCGAGGTAGAGGCTTGCCTGGAAGGCAACATCTACGGGTTTGTGAGAGGCTGCGGAAGTGCCATCATGGATGAAAAATCCAACGCCGAGATTGAGGTCCGTCTGGAGGAAAAGGGAGCCCGGATTCAGGGTGAGGTGGAGATCGGGCGCGACCTGATGTATAGCGGCTCTATCTATGAAATCACTCCTAACGGAGGCAAGAAATGGGTTGCAGAAGCGCGGGATGATCAGCTTCAGAGTTATCCGTTCAACGTGAATATCCCCAAAGGCGGGACCTTCCGGATGGAAATTCTCAAAATTATTCGCAGCACGGGTCACCAGAACCAATATGAGTATGCAACCGTTGAATTTACCGTTGAAGAGAATCAAATTAAGGATCTGGGCAAGATTACCTTCAGCCCGTCCAGTCATTTTATGAATCAATCCGGAAATTACCTGACAGCCCAGCCTGCACGCGCAATTCCGGGAAGTACAATCGTGATGAAGGCCGCATATCGAAACCATTCAAACCAAACGGCCGAGGATGCGGTTCTCCTGCTTGAGATTCCGGAGGATATGGCACTTGTTACCGACTCTCTCGGGAATATGGCAGTAACAGGCGGAGCTGGAGAAGCCACGCTGGAAGAAGGCATACTGCGTGTTCCTCTGGGGGATTTGGCTAATGGAAGCAGCGGTACAGTATCATATAAACTTCAGGTGGCGCCATCTTTCAATAAAGCCAGTATATCCACCGCTGCGAGAATTCGGGCAACCCTGAATTCAGAGAGCGTTGAAGAAACGATCGGCACGGTGCACCTGGATACGCCGAGAGTTACGCTGGATGCACCGGACAAAATCTCCGACCCCGATATGCAGGCCGTACTAAGCGGTTATGCGCCGGCGGGAAGCACTGTGCATATCTATGACACCGAGGTGCGGATCGCCGGAGCGGTGGCTAATGCCTCAGGGATCTGGAAGACCCCCGTAACCCTTGTCGATATGGGGAACCAAAGTATGCATGCTTTATGGGCCGAAACTGAAATGAATGCCGTAAAGCTGCAGTCTGAAAAAGTCTATGCTGAGTATGATGTGAATTTCCCTAAGCTGACGCGGGTCGCCTATTCCCAGGCGCCGAACGGCAGATGGATATCGCTTGAGGTAGGCAAGAATATACCGGATCTGCCTTATACTGTCGTCCCTGGACATCCGTTTCTGTTCGATCTGGAATTTACACAGCCGGATCAGGTAGAGAACGTTAGAGTCTACATGGACGGACAGGATGGGGAATCTGTTCCCGCAGTGAGAGAAGGAGCCTTGTTCCGGGCTACTGTACCGACAACACAGAATGCTCTGGGTGCTATTTATGTGGATTATGATGTGAAGAATCAGCAGCGTACTTACGACGGCACGATACCGGACATCGAGCAAATCCGCGCATCACTGCCTCTGAAGATGAGAGATTTCGAAGTAGTATCAATGAAGAAATTTGAACTGGCAGACGGTAAATACTCCGGAGAGGCGGTTCTGAGTTTTCCGCAGCTTCAGGATGCCAGATTGAGTTTTTCGATCACAGTTGATCCCGATTCCGGGTATGTTCCAACAGCTGAGGAGCAAGAGCTTGCAAGGCGCTCGGGTATCCCCGCTGTGCAGAAAACCTATGAGGCTGCAGAAACCGAGACTTCTATGACTCTTAAGTTCGGGGGATATATCCCAAGCAGTCTTTTATCAGGGGAACAAGGGAATTTAAGAGGCATAAATACTATGATTCCTTTGCCCAATCTGGAAGAATGGGAGCACACCGCTGAATATTTTATGGAGATAAAAGCGGATGTCGATGAGGTCGACGGCCAACTCAATGATATCAAAGGTCAATACGAAGATTACATGGAGTATGCCGGGAAAATCAACAAGATCATGCATAATGTCGAATCCAGCGGCATGGATTGCCTGGACGAAATGCCTACAACAGCTAAAGAAGCCGGCAAAGCATTAGCTGCTGTAATTCTCGGCGAGGTAGCTAAAACTGCCATGAGTGCAGGAACCGGTGTGATGGCATTGACTGGAATAGGTGGATTCATAGCAGGTGAGGTCACAAGTATTGCAAGTGACGCTATCGATAGCTATGTGGACGAACAAATCGATAAAGTCGGCTCAGGCTACAATGAATGCAAAGATGACGAAGATGAAAAGATGAAGAAGAAGAAAGGCATAAAGGTAGCCAGCCCCAAATGGATTTATGACCCTAGCGGCTTTGTGTATGAAGCGGTAGTGAGCAATCCGCTTGAAGGCGTAACGGCAACTGTGCTCTATCTGGACACGAATTCCGGAGCGTGGAAAGTCTGGAAGGCTGAAGAGTATGAGCAGGTGAATCCGCAATTAACGGATGAAGCCGGCAAATACGGCTGGGATGTCCCGCCGGGTAAATGGAAAGTGATATGGACCAAGGCGGGCTATGAAACGCTGTCAAGTAACGAGCTAGATGTTCCGCCGCCGCATACCGAAGTGAATGCGGGTCTGATCTCCCGGGCGGCCCCTCAGGTGTCCACCGTACAAGGGGTGACTTATGAGGGTGGAAGCTATCTTGATATTACGTTCTCCAAATACCTTAAAGTGACCGATCTGCCGCAGGGAGCGGTGATCCTCACCGATGCGGATTTGAACAGCTTGGAGGGTACGGCTGAGTTTATTCAGGTGGAGAAGAGTGCGGCCGACCCGGATGTATCCTTGTCGCGTACCGTACGTTTTATACCCGAAACTGACTTATCGCTTGATGGGGTATACAGCGTGAAATTAGGAAAGAATTCTTTCACCAGTTATGCAAATGCCAAGATGCTGGATAAAGATGCAGGTCCGCATCCGGTATTGATGAAAGAGCTTGATGTGGAAGGACCGGCTGCAGTAAAAGCAACTATGGAAAGCGGAGGACGGATGATCCGGATCTTGTATAATGAGCCGATTCAGTCCGCCGCGGATGCTGCGAAGTTTGAGCTGAATGGCAGAGCCGGTATCATTACATCGGCTGTAGCCACAACGAAACAGGGCAGCAGTGAATCCTCAGAGCTGCTGCTGACACTCAGCGATGCTGTTCTGGAAGCGTCTGAGCTGGAAATCCTTGCGGGAGCTGTGAAGGATAAAGAAGGGAATTTGTCAGGAGAAGGCACCTTGGCAATAACCCCTGATGTGAATCCGAATCTGATCGGTCTGAGTGTTGGAAGCGGGACTCTTACGCCGGCATTCGATCCGGCACAAACCGAGTATACACTGGAACTTCCGGCAGGCACGAAGAGTCTGGAGATTACTGCCGCAGCTGCAGACGCTGCAGCAAAGCTTACCATCGGTTCGGAACCGGCGGTTAGCGGAATGACGAAAAACCTGACCCTGCCTGAGGACGGAATCATAGAGGTATCCGTGGATCTTGGCAGCGGAACAACAGCGAAGACCTACCGTATTCATGTAAGTGTCGCTGGCGGAGGTGAACCGACGCGACTCCAAGTGCGACGGCGACACCGACGCCGATGCCAAGCGCGACGGCGACACCAACGCCGACGGCGAGTGCGACGGCGACACCGGCACCAACGGCGAGTGCGATGGCGACACCGGCGCCAACGGCAAGTGCAACAGCGACGCCGGCGCCGACGGCAAGTGCAAGTGCGACACCGGTGCCGACGTCAAGTGGTAACCCGGCCCCAACGGCAAGTCCAACTGCTGCTCCGGGCGGGGAGCCGAAAGATCCTCTCGATGTAGGGGAAGGCGCGAGAATTTCCAGAAAGACAACACCTGATGGAAAAACGACAGTTTACGTCGATATCAGCGCCGATGCCATTTCAGAAGCACTGAAAGACGGCCGGAAGGCTAAAGAGCTTTACTTTGAACTAAAAGATCATCAGGCAGACGGGGTCATTCTGCAGGTACCGGCTCAAGGCATGCTGCTATTAAAAAATGCAGCGGCCACCCTGCAGGTGAAAACGGTGCTGATCAATGTGAAAATCAATGCCGCTGCAGCTCTGCAAGGGACATCTTTGGCAGAGGGTGCCAAGTATAGGCTGGTTATTGTGAAGACGGGCGACACGCTCCCGGCAGCAGCCGAAGCAGCAGGCAAACCGGCTACACCAATGAAGGTGCTTACTCCGCCGGTAATGGTACATGCAGAAACGGTCAGCAATGATCTGGCAGCACCGATTCCGCTTACTGCAGCGAAGAAGGCTCTGCAGGGTGAATTTGTATCCCTGTCTGAGAAAAAGGAGCTTGTTGACATTTACCGGTACGATGCAGCAGCATCACGCTGGGTGTATGTGAAGAGCACCCCGAACGCCAATGGAACAGGGCTACTGTTCGACATTAATACTAAGGGGCCTTATGCCGCACTAGTAATCATGCACCGCCGTTTTGCCGACACCGCAGGACATTGGGCAGAGCAGGATATTGATTGGATGGTTCGCCGCTTGTTGGTGAACGGAATCTCGGAAACTGCGTTTAAGCCCGATGATTTCATTACCCGTGCGGAGTTCACTGCTATGCTTGTCAGAGCCTTGAATCTGCCGGAGAGTGACAACGGGTCCGGCAACGGGTTTGCGGATGTGAATCCATCTTCCTGGTACGGTAAAGCTGTGCAAACTGCAGTATCCAAAGGTCTCATTAAAGGATGGAGCAGTAATCTTTTTGGACCGGATAAGAGAATTACCCGCGAAGAAATGGCAGTCATGATCGGCCGCGCCTATCCGCTGTTTGAAGCCGGAAATGCATCCGCGGCAGACCTGAGCTTGCTCGGAAAATATTCCGACAGCAGCAGCATTCACAGCTGGGCGAAGAATGATGTGGCCTTGGTATTAAATGAAGGAATTATGAAAGGCATGACAGACAGTACCTTTGAGCCGGAAGGCAACACCACCCGAGCCCAGGCTGCGGTTGTGCTCAAACGGTTACTGAGCAAATTCGAGGAATAGGCCGTTGTAAGAACCAACAGACCCGTATCCGCTTATGTTTAAGCGGGTACGGGTTCTTTTTGCAGCAGCAGCACAAAATGCCTAAAATTCATACACTCACAAAAAGCCCAGCTGTGATACAATGGTTGAGTCTGTTTTTTTGAGGATACCTATATTACAGTTTCACCCGGCTTGGTCCGTATCTGAGGAGGAAATCAGCGTTAATGAAACATGCACCTTTTATTGCAGTAGAGGGCCCTATCGGGGCCGGTAAGACTACCCTTGCTACCATGCTGGCGGCTGAGCTTGAGCTTCCGGTAATTAAAGAGATTGTTGAAGAGAATCCGTTCCTGGACAAGTTCTATCAGAATATGGATGACTGGAGCTTTCAGCTCGAAATGTTCTTTCTATGTAACAGGTACAAGCAGCTGGAAGACACCGTAACCGAGTACATAGTGAAAGGGAAACCGGTTATCTCGGATTATCATATTTATAAGAATCTGATTTTTAGCGAACGGACGCTGAAGGGCACGAAGCGGGACAAATACCGTGAAATTTATCATGTGCTCACCGATGATCTGCCGAAGCCGGACATCATTCTATATATCAGGGCGGATCTGGATACACTGCTGGCAAGAATCGCCAAGCGTGCCCGTCCGTTCGAGGAGGAAATTTCCAAGGCTTATCTGCAGCAGCTGATCGAGGATTACGACGATGCCATGGCCCAGCTGGCGGTCCGCGAGCCGTCGACGACGATCGTTACTATTGACGGGAATAAGGTTGATTTTGTGGAAAATCAGGAGGATTACCACACCATCGCCGCACAATTAAAGGAGCTTATGAAATGAACAGATACAACATTCCGGAGAACGCGATTATTACCGTAGCCGGAACGGTGGGGGTCGGCAAATCGACGCTGACCGGAGCGCTGGCGGAGCGGCTGAACTTCCAGACCTCGCTGGAGCAGGTTGACCACAACCCTTACCTGGAGAAGTTCTATCATGATTTTGAGCGGTGGAGCTTCCATCTGCAGATTTACTTCCTTGCGGAGCGGTTCAAGGAGCAGAAAAAGATGTTCGAGCTGGGCGGCGGCTTTGTGCAGGACCGTTCGATTTATGAGGACACCGGGATTTTTGCTAAAATGCATGCCGATCAAGGCACCATGTCCAAGACCGACTATGACACATATACCAGTCTGTATGAGGCGATGGTGATGACGCCATATTTTCCGCATCCTGACGTGCTGATCTGTATCGGAAGGCAGCCTGCCGTCGATCCTCACCCGGATCAAATGACGACGCGCGCGAGATGGAAATCCAGACGGATGTCTCCTACTGGGAGCATATGCACGGACGTTATTCCCAGTGGATCAATGAGTTCAGCGCCTGTCCGGTGCTGCGCCTGAATATCGACGACTATGATGTAAAAGACCCGGCTTCAATGTCCGCGATTCTGGAGCAGGTGGGCAAGGCGATTAACCGGGGTGCGGTGGCGAAGTAATATTTTATATAGAGGATAGAGGGGAAGCCAACCGGGAGCGGTTGGCTTTTTTAATTGGAATGAACTGGAGCATATGTTTCGATAAAAACAGGTCGGTGTTCACAAATTGCAAAAAAATTTTCAGCTTGGGCGGTAGTCACTGTCCGGGCTTTTTAATTTGTACAGGCCCATAAAATCAGCCCGGAAATAAATAAAAAGTCGAATAAACAAAAATATTTTCTAGAAAAAAGAAAAAAATACGCACTTTCATGCAATTTACCCCCTTTTAACCCCTCTGAAACAGTATTTTGTCGAGATTTGTTAAGAGTTTGTTTAGAGCTCCCTGCTAGAATGGATTTCAGATATGAAAAAATAGGTATTAAGAAGCTAGTTATTCTTGTCCGTCGTAAGGGAGCCGAAAGGAGAGAGCGTGCAGACACAAGGTAAAGAGACTAAACACCAACTATTCTTGTAGGACGGCGGACTTAGAATGATGAAACAATAAGGGGGAGCATCGAATTGCTGATGAGCAGGAAAGCGAAGAAATACACCGCATTAAGTCTGACGATTATTATGCTGCTGTCTTTGATACCTGATATGTGGACAGGGCGGGTGCAGGCTGCGGCGAAGGACCTTGAAGTGGTCTTTAAGAGCGGGGCGCGTATAGGAAATCTGTCCTATTCTGCCACCAATACATTTATTAACTTCTATAACAACCAGGTAGAAGGGTTTGTGCAGACCGAAACTGATAAAGATGCTCAATATGATTGGGCGGGCGGAAATATTTATGCAGGGGTTAACGATAATAAAGCAACTGTGACCTTCGAGGTGCGTGTAGCCGATAATCCTATTTTGCGGGAAATGGCCAAAAGCGGTCATGCCGAGATGCACACAGGATTTGCTGTTTTAAGACGACACTCTGGGCTCACATGGACACGTCGTTCCGAAATCATAATAACCATTGACGGAACGGAAATCATCAGAGAAAGAACTGGAAGCAGCCAGGTTTACAATAAGTCTGCTTCCGCTATTATCACTCCTAATTCAGTTATTAATATATGGGTTATGGGTGAAGGCGATGATGATGGTGAGGCGGCAGGAGTACGCGGCTTCTACCTCAATTTCGAGGACATGCAACGCCCAGTGCTAAAAGACTACACCTTCACCGGCAACGGTGCAACCCGTGAGAATACAACGATTAACCAGACTGAGCTGTATGTGAAAAAGAGCGAAAATGTAACGGTCGCCTACAATTTCACAGAGCCGGTTAAGCCGACCTCGCTGGTAGCCAGCAACTCTGACTTTTTCCTCCGGCATCCGTTGTTTATGAATCCGGCGGGAACCGGACTTCCCGGGGCTGGGCAGATGCAGTATCTGGACAACATCACGTACAGCTCCTCCAATCTGAGTACGCTGAATAATTCGATCGCCTTTTCCTACAGCCCGAACGAATACTCCCAGAGCGGAAACCTTCCGGTGGAGCCGAAGATTGCAGGGACAACCCCGAACAATCCTCCAATGGAACAGACCATGCAGGAGAAATTCACGGCAGCCGGACTTGCGGATGCGGCGGGAAATATGGCAACAATCAGCTTTCCGAATGCCGGCAGCCCGGCGAGCTTGAAGAATGTACAGGGGGTTACAGTCGATCCTTTCAATTACAAGAGCGGGGGCTACCGGGTCATTGTCGATGCGGTTCGGCCGAAGTATACCAAGGTCGGTAACGGCATCCAGCCGGAGATTCTGACCGGGGTAACGCTTAATGAAGGCGATATTATTGATTTTACGGTTCAAATGACCGAAGAAGCTGTTGTGAAAAAAGACTGGACCACTGAGCAGACCTTCCTGCGCTTCAATAACGGCATGAAGGCTTATTATACCGGCGGTTCCAATACAAAGAACTGGACGTTCCGGATGACGGTGCCTGGCGGTACGGCGGTAGAGGCGCCGCTGCTCAAAGTCATTGCGCTTTCCAATGATGCCAAGGGCGACAATACCGACATCAACGTTATTCAGGACTATGCAGGTAACCTGCTGTTCCAGCCGGCCAACTTTGACGGCGAGCATGTGGACGGCGACACGTCGCTGGTGAACTCCAAGATCGACTGGGCTAACCTGTCCATCGACAACACGCTGCCAATTATCGGCTACCGTTATGAAACCGGCGGAGGCAGCAATACGACTTATCAGAAAAAAGGAAAAGTTACGATAGATGCCAACGATCCTGCGGTCAAAGTTCCAAGTCTGGATCCGATTGCTGCAGACCGCGGCCTTGACAGACCAAGCCGGGGGATTTACCGTCCGTCGAATATGACGGGCTCGGCTTCTCCGTCGGTCGGCCTGGTGTACTACCTGTGGAGCCAGAATCCGGCAGATCCATTCGCATCTGTAGCAGATGAAAATTATGCAGCGCTCAAACGTTTCGCACTGTCAGCGAAGCAGCCTTCAGAGGAGCTGTATCCGGGTAAATTCCAGGATATCAAGCTTCAGGTTGCCAATAACAAAACCAACCTGCTGGCACCTCCGGCAGAAGCCTTTACTTCCGAGAACAGCGGAGAGTGGTATCTGCACACATGGACTGCAGACATGACCTGGGATTCGGCGAGAGAGTTGAAGCAGTATGAGCTGAAGCAAGAATATGTCAGAAAGCATGATGAGCAGTACAAGGCCTGGCTTGCAGAGGCTCCGGGCACTGAAGATGAGAAAATTCTGTATGCCGACAACAAGGCACTGGTTGCTGTTGGACAATACGGCGACACAAATGTATGGGAGCTGGACTACTTCAAGAAGGACGACTCCAACTGGACTCATAACGTAGGTATCCTGAAGCTGGATAATCAGGTTCCTTCCATTGCCAATGGTACTCCGAGTAACGACAACTCTAGCAGTGTTGAGATTACAGCCCTTGTATCTGATCCGCACAGCGGAATCGATACCGTGAAGTACCAGTGGGTTAAAGACGGCAATCAGCCGGCGGATGTGGACTGGAAGCCAGCCAACTACAATGGCACAACAGTAACCCAGTCAACCTACGAGGATGTTTTTGAGGATGGCAGCTACTGGCTCTACCTTAAGGCGGCTGATAAAGCCGGCAACGAAATTACGGATGTGGCTTACAGCAAGACGGTCACTGTGAATTCACAGGACAGCATGCCTGCCGAATTCACACCGCCGTCCAACCCTAACTATGTACAGAGTCATGATGTAATGTTCAGCATTGGGGGCATTACACCGGACTTTGTCGGATATGCCATTACCGGCAGCTCCAATCATCCGGCTGGTGACAGTGAATTTACGGCACTGGAGCCGGTAGAAATGACGGGGAAAAAATCGCTTCTGGAAGCATCGCCATCCCCTTCACCGTCTTCATCAGCTGAAGCGGGCAGCGGCGGAGCAGAAGCAACGCCAACACCGACACCTGCTCCAGGTGAAGGCAGCGGAGGAAGCGGACCGGAAATTACTCCGGCACCAACACCCGCAGCCGATCCGGCTGTAGAACCGGCGGTCGGCGCAGTGGTTGGACCGGCGGCAATGATGAAGCTGCTGTCCGTTGGCCTGCTCAATGCAGGCAGCTTCAAGCAAGTGGCTGTCAATACACTGGAGGCTACACCTGAGCCTCAAGCTTCTGCTACACCGGCAGCAACTGCCGTGCCAACTGTGGCACCAACTGCAGAACCGGAAATCGGATCCGAAGCTACAGCTGCACCTTCAGCTGGTGCCCAGCCGGAAGCAGGTTCTGACAAGGCAGTAGCGCTGCTGGCGGCAGAAGAGCCTGAGAAGATCACTTATCTGATCCCGGCCGATGCTACCAAGAACGGTGTGCAGTATGTGCATTTAATTGTGAAGCAGGGCGACAAGGCGTATTACTACTCCAAAGCCTATTATTTCGATAACGAGCCGTCATCAGTAACCTACAGCAAGAACGGCGTTAATTATCCGCTACCTAAGCAGTCGCTGAGTGTTACTGTTTCTGAGCTGTACAGCAAGACAGGCGCGAAAACGAAATACCAATGGGTCAAAGCGGATGCTCCTGCACCGGATGCAGTTTCCCAGGGATGGACAGACCTTCCGCTTGGCGGAGCCGTTGAAATTACCGGCAAGGATCTGAAGCCGGGTGAGGTAGCCGATTACACCCTGTATGTGTGGTCCGTTGACGGAGCAGGCAACAGTGTCGTCTCCCACACGCCTGAAAGCTTCAAGGTTTCGGCAAGCGGAGATAAAGATGCACCTCCGGCAGCTGCCGAGTCTGCACTCCTGTACCTGTCCGGTGACGAGGAAGACGGTTATACCGCCATTGTGAAGCTGAGCCTCGACACAGAGGATAAAGCAGGCTATGAATATTCCATATCTCCGGATAACGGAGCCAGCTGGGTGAACTGGAAGCCTTACACAAACTTTGTTTCGGTTAAGGTTCCTACAGGTAATCCTGCATTCCTGGAGGTTATGGTGAAATACAGAACGCCGGGCGGCAAGATCAGCGACGCTGCCAAGCTGAAAATACCGGCCCAGATGCCGGAAGATGCTCCGGTATATGCACTTGCCAGCATGAATACTACCAGCCCGGTGAATGCCACTGTCGGTGCCAATATTGAAGTGGCGGTTCCTGCAGGGGTCAAGGTTATTGTCGGCAAGGTGAATCCAACCGTACCGGCACGCACAGGCAATACCTTTAATGTCAAAGAGAATGGCTTCTACAGCTTTGATCTGATCGACCTTAATGATGCCGAGCGTACCGACACTCTGTACATCGTTGTTAAGAATGTGGATGGAACGGCGCCGATGGCAACCGTAGAATATCCGTTCACAGCACTGACGAACAGCAATGTTACGGCACAGCTGGTTGATCCGTCAGAACCGATTATTATTACGAACAACAACGGCAAGAGCTCTTATACCTTTACAGAGAACGGCTCATTTACCTTTGAATTCAAGGATGCCGCAGGCAACACTGGCACAGCGGTAGCCACAGTGAACAATATTGACAAAGAAGCACCTAAGGTAAAAATTGTCCGCTCGTACCAGTACGGGGCTGACGGCAGCAAGGCGTTCGGCACGATTAAGGACGGCAACGGCAATGTGGTGCTCTCCTCCGGAGTAACGCTGGAAGTGCAGAAGGCGGATAACTCGGCGAAGCAGATCTTTATCACGAGCCAGAACCAGACCGTATCCCTGAAAGAGAACGGTGTAGCTTCCTTTACCGTAGCGGACCAGTTCGGTAATACGACCGTAATCAAAGAGACTGTCACCAATATTCTGAACACAGCGCCGGATGCGGATAAAATCACTTATACGTTCGTAGATGCTGCAGGCAAAGCAGTTCCTGACAGCAAGATCGTTACGATCGGCGGACAGGAGTACGCACAGGGCAAGGTGAAAGTGACGGTGTCCGGCAAGACGACGGCACCGAATATGGTGTTCTCGGGACTTAAGCCGATCCAGTCGGGCGCAAGCTACACGAACAAAATCAGTGCCGCAGACGGTACATTCACTTACTCAAGAGAATTTGAAAGCGCGGGTTCAACGGTAATGACGATCTCCGACCTGCTCGGCAATTCGAGCAAAATTCCGGTTACGGTAAAAGGTCTGGATAACACGGCACCTGAGCTCACATTGAAAAAGAGTGCTGTCGGCATTGCCCAGAACAAGCAGAACTTTAACTTCGCCGTTGATCTCGGCGGCTACACCGTCTCCGATAACGTATCGGCGGCAGGAAATGTGAAGGTGGCTATCACCGGTCTTGATCTGACAAAGCTTGGCCGCCAGCAGGTTACTTACACTGCAACTGACCAGGTCGGCAATAAAACCATGGCAACGCAGGATGTTATTGTCGTGAAGGACGGCGGACTGCTTATTTTCGGAGACGATACACTGATTTCAGCCTCCTCCGGAGAATCCGCATTGTTCAGCAGCAATACCATTACCTTCAAGATCAGCGGCTACAACACAATGAAGGTTTCGGGCGCTGACAAAGTGAATGAGTGGGGTACATTCGATCTGATGTATCAGTCAGGACTCTACCGCGAAGGGCAAATGAAAACAATCGCTACCAAAATCACCTATGATCAGCTCGTGAGCGGACAGTACAAGGTTACTTTCCCGAAAGCCGGCTGGTACACAATTATCGTGAGAACGCAGGAGCGCGACCGTGAGTATGCGACCTTCTTCGTCAGCAGCACGAACTAGAAAAGAACTATGAACAGGGGGACTATAGGTGAAGCTGCTTAAAAAAACGTGTGCGATGATGCTCTCCTTTGTGATGGTATTCCTGTCTACATCAGAGAGCCTGCATGCCCTGGCGGATGCGGCCAAGGCGACGAATACAACCACGATCGCCAATGACTTCATCAAAGTCACTGTGGATAACGCTACGGGCCGTTACGGTGTCCGTACAGTGGATGGCCAGCCAATACGCAAGAAGGACCAGACTACCAATCTGTTGTTCCAGGGAGATGATCCGGAAACGTCGTTTACGACGTTCCGGATTGACGGAACAGATTATATCTACGGCAACAAATACAAGTTCGACAGCAAGTTTTATTCCGAAACCACAGCACCGCAGATTGTGGAGAACTCCAACGGAACCAAGCAGCTCGAAATGCTGTGGAAAATCAAAGGCGTAGAGATCAAGCAGATCCTGATGCTCTACACCGACAGCCAGGATATGGTGAATTCCGGTAATATCAATATCCGCTATGAAGTCAACAACAAGAGCGGAGCTGTCGTTGAGGTCGGCAGTCGGATCCTGCTGGATACAATGGTCGGCGCCAATGACGGGCCGTTGTTCCAGATCGGCACTGCCTACCAGGCTCCGCTGATGGTAGAAAGAAAGCTGGTGCATGACCCGCGGGCAGCGGGCATTCCGGAAGAGGATGCAGCGCTGTACAAGCTTCCTTCCTACTGGGTTATGCGTGACAAGCTGGACCTGACCAATCCGCAGGCGACCAATGTTGTCGCCTACGGCTTCAACAATATTGCCGAGCAGAATATCAATATTGTGGACGAGATGATTGTCGGCCATTGGAACGGGCTGGCCAACACCAAATGGGATTACAAGGTGAACCCGAATCTGGATTTCACCCGTGACACCAATGATTACGGAAGTGCCGACTCTGCAGTCGCCTTCTACTGGAACCCGGACAAGATTGCCGCCGGCGGTTCCCAGAGCTTCGAGACCATTTACGGCCTCGGGGAAATCATTGCTCCGGATAAAGTATTCTCGATCCGCTATGTAGATCAGATTCAGCAGCTGGCGACTCTTGAGGATGACAGTGCCTACCGGGATGAGGGCATTTTCGATATCACTGCAGAGGTAGAGAATCTGGCCGCTTTTAACATGGAGCATTCCAAGATTGAAGTGCAGCTTACGCTCGAAAGCGGGCTGAACTTCGTCAGACTTGACAGTAAAGGGAACGTCGTAAGAGATGCGAACGGCAATGCGGTGCTTGAGAACACGCGAAGCCGGACGCTGGAATTCAAGAAGACGGCATCGCCTGAAGAAGCGGAGCAGGGCATCCAGCCGAAGTACAAGCCGGGTGATACGATTGCCGCATCGTTCAAGGTGCAGGCTAAAGGCAGACCTTGGCCTACTACCCGCGAATATATGATTACAGCACGCAGTCCGGAGACCCAGAGTGAGATTGAGGGTATGGCGGATGAAAGTATCAAAGCACAGTATGAGTCGAACAAATCGAACTTCATTCTGCTTCCGCCGGTAGGCGAGGCAACACCGACCTATGTATATGGAATGTCTCCTGAGGAGCTGTACAGTACAGACGTGAAGTATATGACCGTCAACCTGTCGAACATCGAAGCCTACAATACAGGCAACGAGACGACTGCGCCTAACTTTGATCTGTATCTGAAAGAGACAGTGACCGGTGAACGCTACAAGGTTAACGTCCAGGATGCTGTAGTTATGCAGCCGACTGATGACGGAATGTCCGGTGATATGAGAATCACTTACCGCGGCGGAGATAAAGTGGATGAGGCCGGCAATGTAATCGAAGAAGGCCTGGGACCTGAGCTTCCGCTCGGTGAATACCAGGTGGAGATTGACTACAAGGGCGATGCTGGCGGTGACGAGGAAATTGCCTCGATGTATGACATCACCACTGAACAGACTATTATCGTATCCGATAATGACGAATCGCGGATCCGCGAAGCCGGCATTATGGTCGTATACAAGCAGCTGGTGGATGTCAGCGGCATTGCTAACGGATCGTCTGTAAGCGGAGATCTGCTCGACGATCTGAACAGCTTGTTCCCGGACGAGCCGTTTGAAGACGGAGCCTTCCTCTATAATGCAGTAACGGAATACAAAAAGACCAAAGCGGTAATCGGAATGGCCAGCAAGGCCGTTGATCCGGAGTTCGAGCTGAGTGAATTCATGGATGATGAAGCGCTTGAAGAAACGCCTCTCTACAACTACATGCTGTTTGACTCCGAGGAAGATTTGGAGGCATTCGAGGCTGAAGCAGAGGAAGAGGAAATTGACCGCGAAGTGGTTGTTGTCATCCGCGGGATGATCAAGCAGGTCGGCTCCAAGGCTGACGAGCAGGTTATTGTTGATACCAAGACTGAACCGGCCATTATTAATGATGCTGTAGCTTATACAGGTAAAGATCTGGCGTTTGTCCGCGGTAAGCTGGACATCTTCGGAACAACGCAGTCAGATGACATGCCGTTCCTGGATACCCTGTTCATCAAAGGGGACGGAACGCTGAGTGTAGCAAGCAGCGGTTTTATTTTCCATAAAGGGGAATGGACACTGGATTTCTTCAACGGCTTCAACAAGTCACTGGGTGATGAGAACTTTAACCTTCCATCGGCCAGCACAGGTGATGACGAGGAAGAAGAAGAGGAAGAAGAAAATACGAACCCTGAAGATGATACTCAAAACGGCAGCCTGAAATGGCAGTCGGGGGCGTAGGCGACAGATTGAATCCGCTGCGTCAGGTAATGATCGAGGATGTGTATTTCAACAGACAGTCGCTGTTCGCAGCGCCGAGCTTCTCGATTGACGGCTTTGGACTTTCTTTTAATGACTTTATGTTAAGAGAAGGCGGAATCTCCTTCGGCGGTTCCCTGTCGATGAAGATTATTAATGCAGAGATCAACAACGTTGTGTTCAATGATAAAGGTTTTGTCGGCATTGACGCGGCTCTCAAATTCGACTTGGGTGAGGAAGTTGGCTTATTCGGACCCAAGAAGGAAGGCGCCAAGAAAGAGGATGAGGACGGTCCGGCAAGCCCAAGCGGTGAAATTACAGTCACCCACTTTGTCCAGGATATCGGCGGAGAGCCGGTAGAGAACCAATACGGGCTGGCATTTGATGCCCAGCTCAAGAACATGCTCGAAGTATCGGTTGAGCTGTCCCTTAAGAAGGTTAGAGACGGCCGGATCCTGCCGGATGTCATTGCCTTCGGAGCAGGACTTCCTTCTCCGGGTATTCTGATCACCGGTGCTACGTACCTGACAGGAATCCGCGGCGCGGTCCGCGAGCTTGCGGATACCATTGCCGGCGGAAGCAAGGATGATCCGTTCCCGCTGACTGTGTCAGCCGGTGTAAGCTTACGCTTCGGTATGGCTCCGGCTTACTTCTTCGGAGATGTCGATCTGACGGTGAAACGGACCGGACTGAAAGTGGAAGGCAAGATGGATTTCTCCACGATGGCAGACCCGGAAGACGATGACAAGCTGCCGATGCTGACCAAAGCGCTGCTCGAAGCCCAGTGGGTTACTCCTTGGTTCGTGCGCGTTGAGGCAGAGATGGATATCGGCGGCTGGGATATCATTATCGGTAAAGCGGGGATCTTTGTCGGGCAGAATCTCGAGAAGAACCGCACCGATTTTGAAGGCTATATCGGCTCCAAGGTCCAGATTCCTAATGATGTGCCGATAGTCGGCGGTATGCCGCTTTCCAGCATGTTCCTCGGAGTCAACAATGATAAGGTATGGGGCAGCATCGGCATTCTGCTGATCTCGCTCGGAATCACCTATTACTGGGGCGGCGGGGTTGAATTCGGAACCTCGACAGACCAGCTTCCGGATGGCGTGATTCATCTTGTTGTAGATGACCCTGAGCTCGGACCTCGTCTGATGGTTATCGGACAGGGTGTTGAGACCGTAGCAACCTCCGAAGCCGCTGTTCCGGCAGCTGAGCAGGAGAATCAGGAAATTGTCTACCGCGAAGTTGCCGAAGGTGTGGAATACGTTGAAAATGGTTCACTGAACGTCAGCGTAGGCGGCATCACGGTTAAAAACAGCGGCAGAGTGCATGAAATTCCAATGGATAATGTAACCGGTAATGCGGTTATTGAAATGGAATATGAATCCAAGGATCGTCCGGAATTCACGCTGAAGGATGGAAGCGGCAAGGTATTTCCGGTTAAATTCGACAACACGAATACAGACCCGACTGCCAATGCGTTCACCCAGTACATTCCGGCAGCAAATTCAAAAGACCAGGTGGATGTGCGTAAAGCATATATCATCGTACCAGCAGATAAGGTAAATGGCGGTACATGGACACTGACGGCGGTTTCCCCTGTCAAGACCAAGCTGCTGAACGTACCGACTGCACCGCAGCTGAACGATATTGTTCTGGCTAAGGACAGCTCGAATGCAAACAAGTTCAACGCTTCCTGGAAAGTAGCGAATGCGGCCGAAGGGGATACAATCAATCTGTATCTGGCCCAGGACGCCGTATCCCAGACAACAACTACGCTGGACAACGGAGAGCCCGTGCTTGAAGCAGGTGATCCGGGTCTGCTGATCGCCAAGGATATTCCGGTTGGCCAAAATGGCGGCGTCAACGGCGGAGTAACCAGCGGAAGCACAAGCATTGACGTAACCAATGTAACCCTCATGGGCAATCCGGAGGATATCCGCGGACTGCTGAGACAAGGCAATTACTATCTGCGTGCCGAGCTGAAGTCCAGCGCTACCTTCGCTACGAAGACGTCGGTGCAGAAGTTCGAGATTGTTGATCCGTATGCACCGCAGAACGTCAGTGATCTGAAGGTTGAACCGGCAGGAAACGGACTGTTTGCCCTTTCCTTCAAACCGGGAGCGAAGAAGGCTGGACACAGCGGTTATGAGCACAGCTATATTATTGATGCAAAACGTCTGCAGGACGGCGAAATGAAGGATTATGACAATTTTGGCGAAATCCTGTTTACGGAAACCGAGCTTGCCCCTTACTGGAATGCGGCAACTGGCAAGTATGAAGATATTCTGATCGGCGGCTGGTCTGCAACCTCTACATCAGATGTTGTGGAGCTGGGCAGTCTGGAAGGCACCACGATGGACCTGAAGGATGTGAAGTATGTCGGTCTTGAAGTCGGCTATGAATACGAAATCGGCGTGTCGGCAGCAACTGTTCCGACCGAGGCTGATGACAAAAACCAGAATTATCATTACGCAGACCGGGTTGCTGCTGCGAAGAAGCTGCTTCCTGTACCTGTTAAGCCTAAGCTGAATGTGACAGGCCAAGGTACCGTGGAGAACACCGGTGATTACATCAATCTGCTTACCAAGCAAACGGAACAGACACTGACGTTTACTTCGGATCAGAAGAATGTAACGGTTGAAGCGTTCTACGCGGAAGAATCAATCGGCAAGGTAGCACTCAGCAATACTGCAAGCGGAAGCCAGGGTACGCTGAAGCTGACCAAGTTCCAGACAGACGGACCGTTTGCTGTAGAACTGCGGGCAACCAATACAGTAACCAAGGATCTCTCCGTAACCATGCTTTATCTGACAGTTGATACCATTGCGCCTGTGCTCTACATTGACCAGCCGGCGACCGGAGCAAGAACGGTGAACGACGGTTCGGGCAACAAGATCACTGTAGGAGGGACTACTACAAAGGGAACTCTCCTGAAAGTAGGCAGTACGGTAGTGCCGGTTGCTGAAGACGGCACCTTTAATGCTCAAGTGCCTGTGGCGTCGGCTGATCCGACTGTTGCGCTTCAGTTCACCGCTACAGATGGTGCGGGCAATGAAAATTCGGCAGTTGTGAACATCTCCAATGAAAGCTTTGATGTTCCTTCAGCGCTGATTCTTGAACAGGTTCCTTCCCTGCAGCCTGGTGAGAAGAGCATCATTACCAAGGCCTATATTAAAGTGGCCGACGGCAAGGATGAAAATGGAAAGACGAAATATAAGCAAGTCGAAGTAAGTCAAAGTGACATGAGCAAAATCACCTATTCTGTAGCATCCGGGGATTCGGTTGATGTGGAGACAGTGGTTAATCAAGCAACGCAGCAGCGCACTACTACCGTTACAGCCCTTGCAACAGGCTCAAGCCTGATTACAGGGGAGTACACAGTAGCAGATGGAGTAACAATCCAGGGTTACACGGTTGCTTCGGTTGAAGTGCCTGAGCCTGTGAAGCTGGGCAGCCTCATAATCTCGGCGGCAATTGTAGGAACTGATACTGCCCATACGCAGGTTGTGGTTTCTGATTCCGGAGATATGACCGGTCAGCAGTTGGCGTACAAGATTTACAGCGGAGGGAATGCAGTGCTTCCGGAGTTTAAATCTGATCTGAGCAGCTGGAAGGTGCTGCCTGGCGATGGCATTGTTCCTGTCAAAATCGGTGATGTCATCGTTGTTGCCAAGCGGACCTCTATGAATAAGCTGGCAATGGCAGCAGCAATTACGGATGCCAATATCTTCACCAATAAGCCTGGCGGAACGGGCGGCGGAGGAGGAGGTGGCTTCGGCGGCGGCGGCGGGGCACTGCCAGTGACTCCGGCACCGACGGGGGCACCGGCGGTGACGCTCAACGGCCAGGATGCAGAAGCAGCCTGGAATGGAACAACAGCTGTAATTCACCTGACTGACAGCAGCAAAGCTGCAGAGGGCAGCGGGGATATTGCAATCAGCAGTACAGATTCAGCTGCTGCAGGCTTCGATATTACTGTTGATCAGAGCGTTGTGCAGCAGGCTGTTACAGCCAAGAAGAAAGTGGTAATCCAAGTTCCGTTCGGATTACTTGTCCTGACACCGGAGCATCTGTCCGGACTGAATGGTCCGCTCCAGATCAGCATCGGAAGCAATACAGCTGCTGATAAGACAGCCATGTCCACAATCGCATCAGTGCAGAACTTCACTGTTCTGGGAGCGGGCGAAGGGGTACATGTCGCCGTCAATCTGCCTTCCGGCAAATGGGCTCCTGCTCTCAAAGCCAATGTAGGGATCCCGTCTGGCATTACTGCCGGCGCAATTACCGCAGTGGTTCTGAAGGATGCCGGCGGAAACTGGACAACAGTACCTTGGAAGCTGAATAGCAACAGCACTGCTGTGGATGTACAGCTGACCGGCGAAGGAAGCCTGTTCTTCATCAGTAACAAGAAGGCATTCAAGGATGTGGCTGCAGGCTTCTGGGCTCAGCAGGATATCAATGCCGCTTCCGGTAAACTGTTTGTGCTGGGTAAATCGGCTGACAGCTTTGCTCCTCAGTCCAAGGTTACCCGCGCAGAGCTGCCGACGATTCTCCTGAGAGTGGCAGGTCTGATGAACAATCCGTTCAGTAAGCAGAATTTCTCGGATGTGACGGCGAGCAGCTGGTACAGCCGCAGCGTATCGATCGCTGCTGAGCTGGGTATCGTTACAGGCCAGAACGGCGGTCAATATGCACCGCAGGCTACCCTGTCACGGATGGAAGCAATGACTATGGTCGGCAGACTCCTAAATGTTATCAGCGCCGGCGGCGAGACGCTCAGCGAAGCTGAGGTTGCGCAAATTCTCGCAGCATATGCTGACAAGGATTCCATTCCGGCATGGGCTCAGCAGTCGATAGCACTCAGCATCAAATACGGCATCATCCGCGGTGTGGACGGTAAAATCAACCCGGCCGTGCATTGACCCGTGCTGAAGCAGCTACGATTGCAATCAGACTGGACCAGTATATTACAGACAATCAATAGAACAGCAGGGCCCGCATCAGCTGAGAAGCTGATGCGGGTATCCTACTGTACAGCATTTCAAACAATTTAAGGTGGTGTCATGATGGCAATGAAGCAAAAATCAATCCTTGGGTTGGCGGTTGCACTGATAGTTCTGACTATCGCAGCGGTTGCCGGTGGCCTTATGGTTAAAGCCGACGGGCAGACCTGGTCGAGTGCAGCGGATACGTCATGGTACAACCCGGTTTATACAACCTTCAAGATTGATACAGAAGCCAAGCTCGCCGGGGTGGCGAAGCTCGTCAATGAAGATATTGACGCAGACGGCGGCAAGGTAAACGGGTTTAGCGGTAAAATTCTTGAAATTGACCGTAACATGAATCTCGGTGCGTATCTTTGGGTGCCGATCGGTAACGGAGAGCATCCGTTCCGCGGAACGCTGATTTCCAAAGAAGGCTCCATGATCACCATTTCTCAAATGAAGGTGCCATCCGGTTTGTCCTACCAGGGTCTGGTAGGCAATATGATTGACGGAACCGTTGGCGGCTTTGTGTTCTCGAACGACGGTGCAATCAGCGTAACTACCGTCACCTACGATGTGTATGCAGGGGCTGCAGTCGGTAAAATGGCCGGCACAAGCATTGTGTACGACATTACAAATAACCTTAAGATTGCTACAGACAGCGCGCCTTACCATAGTTACGCCGGCGGTATCGTCGGGATGGGTGAAGGATCGGTTGCCAACTCATTTAATAATGCCTCCATCACAGTAAACGGCACATCTGCTGCAGGAGGGATTGTAGGCTACGGAGACGCCGGCGGTTTGAAGCTTAAAAAGGTATCAAACACCGGTGCTGTGCTTGCTAACGGCCAGGGCAGCGACTCCATCTATGCCGGAGGTATCGCAGGCCATGCCATCGGCTCTGTGACTATGAATGATGAAGATACGGTTATCAGCAACAGTGCAGCCGTCACCGTAAATGGCGGAGCAACAGTATATGCTGGCGGTATTGTCGGAGGAATCGACAACACAGCAGTGTTCTCCGATTCGACGAGCAACAGCGGTGCTGTAAGCATCAATGCTCCGTCAGCAACCGGCACGTATGCCGGCGGCCTTTTCGGTGCAGTGGGAGCTGTGACAAACCCTGATTTCAGTATTGCTTTTGTCAATACGGCAACTGTAACCAATAACGGCGGAACGAATGTGCATACTGGCGGTATTGCCGGTTATGCGGCCAGTACGGTTACATGGACCAAAGAATATACCAATGCTACAAATGTAACGGCTACAGGTTCGCAAAATATCTACACCGGCGGATTTATCGGTTACGCTGCGAGCGGGATTGTTCTAAATAACCCTGCAGTAGATGCTTACCAGAACACTGCACATATTCAGACAAGCGGCGGAACCTCTGTTTACACAGGCGGAATCGCCGGCTATGATGCAGGCGGAAGTATTTCCAATGCCTCCTTTACCGGTGCCATTGATGCCGTAGGCTCGGCAGATGTGTATACCGGCGGTATTGCCGGTTATGAAGTAGGCGGAAGCATTCTGGCTTCGCAGACTGGCAAAGCGGCGTCCGTTATTCCAACAATCACTTCTGACGGAACAATCGGCGGGATTGCCGGTTATCTGGACGGAACGATTAACAATGCAGTAGTAAAGAACATCCGCCTGAAAGCAACCTTTGAGGGCGGTGTAATCGGCGGGATCGCCGGTAACGCTCAAGGAACAATCAACGGCGCTTATGCCGGGGATGCCGAAAGTGCAGATTATAACAGTCTTACCATCGAGGCTGCGGTGAAGAACCCCGCTTCCGGTGCAGATAATGTTACTGCCGGAGGTCTTGTCGGTATTAATGTCAAGGCACTGACTCTGACTAACAGTCAGGCTGCCAGAGTGGGACTGATCACTGAAAGCGGAAAAAGCGGCTACACACTTGGTACAGTAGCTGGTAACCTGAACACGCTGGCTGTGATTGGTACAACGGAAGCACCGATTGTGGCGAAGGACTTTGTCATTGAAATGAATGCGGACAACGGAATCGTCGGCGGTGCTGTCGGTGTCAACCGCACTTCCGCGCTTCATCTCCATGCCGAGCGTATTGAAATTAAGGCAAAGGGTGCATCTACCCATGCCGGCGGTATTTTCGGTGAGAACCATGGTGCAGCGCCATATGTGCTTGCCGAGAACATTATCCTCAGCTCTGAAGGCGCAGATGCGCTGCTGGGCGGGGTTGCCGGTTTGAATACAGGCTCCCTTACAGATGCAACGGCACACGCCGTAAGCATCACAGCAGGCGGAATCCGTACAGAAGCCGGCGGTATTGCCGGACGTTCGGCAGGTGCGGATGCAGCTGCTAACCGCGCAAGCATCAACACTCCGGTATTCCATGCCGGCGAGCTGGCTGTAGTCACTGTTAATGGTGCGGATGTCAAAGCCGGCGGACTTGTCGGTTACGCCCAGGCTACGGATATTGTTAATCCAGTCGTTGCAGCAACAGCGCCGGATTATGTCAATATTTCCGTTAAGGGAACAGGGGCAAGAGTCGGAGGTCTGGCAGGTGCACTGGAGAACAGTACGCTAAGCGGTGACACAACGACTGTCAACCTGGAGAACCTGCTTATTAATACTACAAAAGATGCCGCAAACGGCTATACGGGCGGACTTGTCGGCTATAACGACAAATCCAGAATGGAGCGCCTGGTCGGAAAGACGCTCAACCTGACCATCAATGGTGCAAACGCCAAAACAGCGGGTATTGCCGCTTACAACCTGGGTACCAATTCAGCAGTTATTATTAACAGTTATGTAACAGCACTCAGCTTGAAGGTAAATGCAACAGCGGTCAATTCTACCATCGGGGGAATTGTCGGGCTTAACGATGCCCGCACCGGTGATCCGGTGATGAATCCGGGAACTGCAGTGAGCACTCTTCAGAACACGCGTACACTGGGCAGCATTGCTGCAACGGCCCCGTCCTCCGTCCTTGGGGGAATGGTCGGCGAGAACCGCAGCCTGATTGCCAATAACAGCATTACAGACAAAATCTCGGTATCCTCCAAGGGCAACAACGTAACCTTTGGCGGCTTAGCTGGTCTCAACACTGAAAAGGGTACGCTTTACTACACCTATTCGAATGCCAACCTGACCATTGAAGGCGCAGGCACTCTGGCCGGAGGTCTGGTAGGGGAGAACACCGGAGCAGTTAAAGGCTCTTATATCGACATTGATCTGACCGGAAAAGCGACCGGTACAGCAGGCCAATCTGTATTCCTGGGCGGTCTGATCGGCCGCAACAGCGCAGGTACTGTTGAGCAGTCCTACACCTCATCCAGAGTTACCGCCAGCGGAGTGTATACGAATGTAGGCGGTCTGATCGGTGAGCTTACCGGCGGAACAGTCAAGAATTCTTATGTGGCAAAAAGTGTGGCTGCCACAGGTGATCATTCCTATGCCGGCGGCTTTATCGGCAGAATCCGGGACGGTAAAGTATCCAATGCCTATTCTGCGGCTGAGGTTTCGGCTGCTAACGGCGCATATGCCGGCGGTTTTGCCGGACGTTATGATAATGCCAGCAAAGAGCTTTTATACAAAACCTACTATATTAAAGATGAGTCGCTGAACATCAACAAGGATCTGCCGGACTTTGCCGAAGGCAACCACCGGTGGCTGAATGTGCATGTACGGCTGACGACCATTCTTTCAGCTTCCCTGAAAGACAGAACCGTGTTCCCTGACCTGTCTGGCTGGGATTTCACAGGCGCATGGAAATACGGCTCTCTGAATGCCGATTACAAATATCCTGAAGTGAACCGTGAAGCCAATACCGGCGGCGACCTCGGCAATGATGTCAACGCCAATATCAACTGGTACATGAAGGATAAGGACGCTATCGGCTTCCAGATTACTACTGAAGCTGAGCTTGCGGGTCTTGCGTCCATTGTCAACGGCACTATCGCCGGAGTGGACAAATTCAATTTCGCAGGCAGAACAATCACCATCATGAACCCGATTCATATTCAATCTAAGCAATGGGTTCCAATCGGTGACAAGGAAGAGAATGCATTTGAAGGAACCTTCATCGGCGGCAACCATCTGATTGACGGTCTGACACTGCAGCCGGTATTCACTTACTCCGGACTGTTCGGGGTTATAGGGGCAGATGCAGCAGTATCTGATATTAATCTGGAGCCTTTGACTGTATCAGGTAACCAGTTCACCGGCGCTCTGGCCGGCCTTAACCTGGGTACCGTATCGAACGTGGATCTGAAGCTGCTGAACGGCATCAAGATCAGCGGCGGAACAGTTGGAGCTGTAATCGGCAAGAACACAGGTGAAGTTTCTGGACTTCACGTCACTTTTGACGGCGGAAGCCGGGTTGAGACTGTATACAGCGGCGGAATTGCCGGCGGTATCATCGGTGATAACACCTCTGATCTGACTGCAGCAACCTATTCTGTCACTGCTATCGACGGCAGCATCGGCAGCTCTGCGGATCAGGCTGTAATCGGCGGAGTTGTAGGTGTGCAAACCGGTGATGTAACCGGACTGAAGTCCGAGGTGAGCTCCAAACTGCAGATTGCCTCCTCCGGAATGGAGAGCATTACCGGCGGACTATTCGGTTCTTATACTGCAGGAACAGCAAGCGATCTGGAAGTGAACTTCACTGACGGAGCACTGCAGGCAAGCGGCCTCGACTCCATTCTGGGCGGTGTTATCGGACATGCCGAGGCAGGCACAGTGCTTAATAACATTACCGTTACCGGAACAGGAGACGGAGTCCAGCTTACAGGTAATGGTATAGTGGGTGCAGCAGTAGGCGTTAAGGAAGGCACTCTCGGGGGCATGAAACTTAAGGCTCTGGGGCTTGCGGCCAGCAACCAAACCTTTGACCTTGACCATGTAACTGTAAACAAGGTTACGCTGGCTACTGCTGCAGACTCTCTGAATGCAGTAATCGGCGGTATTGCCGGACAATTTGTAAGTGCAGCCATGAACGACAGTTCATTTGCAGGCACAATACAGGCATCCGGTGAAACGGTCGCTGCCGGCGGTATAGCAGGACAATCTGACAATAGCATCCTTTACAATGTGGATGCAGCACCAGTAATGAACGCAGCTGCCAAGACAGGTGAGGCAGCAGCAGGCGGTATTGCCGGACTCATTTCTAGCAGTGATATTAATGAGGGCTTTGATTTCGGTAAGCCGTATCCATTATACCGCGGCATCTACCTTGCCAATGTTCATAACGGAATTGTAACAGTTGGTGGTACAGGTCATATTATGGATCTGTATGCCGGCGGTGTTACCGGACGTAATAACGACGCTTCGGTTTACCGTTCCAGCTCGCAGGCAGAACTTAATGTCAGCGGCGGTAAAACAGTAAATCTCGGCGGTATCGCAGGCTACAGCAACGGTATTATTGTGGATGCCTACGCGGCCAACAGCCTGAAGGCTGATGACAGCAGTGTCTATAATGTCGGCGGTATTGTCGGTCAGGGAGCTGACGGCGAGATTCATTACAGTGAAACAGCAGCACCTGCCGGACAGGCAATTACAGTTGGGACTGCTTTGACACTAGAGAATTCCTTGCCGGCAACACGTACCGGCGGAGTTGTGGGTATGGGGGATCACATCAAGATCACTTACTCCCATGCGGACATTCCGATAAATATTAATGATACCAATAAAGACAACACCATTTACGCAGGCGGCTTCGCCGGTCTGCTCGGTGATACCGATGTGCGCGAGGGACAGATTACACACTCTTACGCCACAGGTGCACTGAATGTAAGCGGAAGACTGGGATCTTATGTCGGCGGCTTCGCCGGTTCAGTTGACCACTACAGCATTAGCAGTTCCTATGCATCAGGTGATGTGGCGAACACCGCTCTTGATACACGTACAGGCGGTTTTGCGGCAGCTGTAGAAAGAAATGCCGGCATCAGCAGCTCCTATGCACTGCAGGCGAAAATATCTACTACAGGAATCAAATCGGCAACCCGTTCCTTTACAGGCGGCTTTGCCGGATACAATGACGGTACCCTGAGCAATGTTTATGCTAATGTGCCAGCCATTACGGCGAGTGCAACAGGAGCTGATTTCCAGCAGGGCGCACTTGTCGGCTACAATTTCCGTGACGGTAAAATCAATAGTTCGAGTTATGTAGGCACATTGGCAGCGGTAGGCAAAAATGCCGGTGCTGCAGTTAGCGCTGTGAAACTGGCGCCAGAAGAGGCGCTGAACCCGCTGGCTTCAGGTGCCTGGAACATTGATTATGATACATCCTTCATGGATAACGCATCAGAGGGTGTAATTACACTGAATTCTGCGGAGCAGTTAACCGGAGCAGTCCTGCTCTACAATGAGACTGGTTTAGACTACTACGTTCTTTACAACAGAACGGCTACTGAAAAGCCTGAATACAATACACTGCTCCTTGGAGCGGATATTGATCTTGAAGGCAAGCCGTGGGTTCCGTTCAACAGCTTGACTGGAACATTTGACGGCCAGGGTCATACAGTATCCGGGCTGGCAATAACCTCGGCTGACCAGACCTATAGTGGATTTGTTACCGAGAATTTCGGTACCATTGCCAATGTGAACTTTGCCGGTGTTAAAGCTTCCGGTAAAAATGCCGGAGCTGCTGCCGGAATTAACCGCAGTACCGGGATCATCACCGGTGTTACCATCAGCGGTGCCCTTCAGGGTACTGAAGCTGCGGGCAGTGCGGCAGCGGTCAACGAAGGAACAATCAGCAAGGTTAATGCTGTTAACCTGACTGTATCAGGTCCGGGACGGATCGGCGGAATTACCGGCGTGAACGCAGGTGCTATCACGGCTTCCAGCTCGGGCGGCGGCATCAGCGGGAACGGACAGGCAGCCGGCGGAATCACCGGCCAGAATGCGCCTGCAGGTGTGATCTCTGACTCCGTTTCTTACGCAGATGTGAATACAGCAGCAGCCGAAGCGGTCTCCGGCGGTATCGCCGGAACCAACAGCGGCAGTATCAGTAACAGTTATGCTGCAGGAAGAATCTCAGCAGAGGGTACACAGAAGGCATGGAGCGGCGGTATTGCCGGTTATGCGGCAGAAGGTAGCATTGCTTCTTCCCTGAGTACCGGTGAGGTTAGAGCAGCTGTCAACGGTGTGATTGCACCAGGACAGGCATTCTTCGGCGGAATTGCCGGACAGAAGGCGAAAGAAGCCTCTATCAGCAGCTCTGTATTCAATGCACAAATGCTCAAGGTGAATGTGGCTTACTTTGATGCTGAAGGCAAAGCTGTAACCGGCATTGCGGGCACCTCTAATGTCACAGGACTTAAAGCGTCTGAACTGGTTAACGGAACGCTTCCTTCAGGTCTTGCAGCAGGACACTGGACAGTGCATAACGGCTACTACCCTGGACTCACTGCTTTTGAAGGGGCGAAGGAAGGAATGCTCAGCACTGCTGCAGTTATCCTTAGCCCGCAGGACCTGATTAACCGGGTAGCCTCCAGCTTTGCACTGAAAGGTGCAGACGGGGTGAATTGGAGTGCAGATCCGGCAGCCGTTGTTCTGAACGGTACGACTGGCACACTGAGAGATGGAGCCGGCACTAAATTGACGGTATCCGCTCAAGGACTAAGCAGAAGCATCATGATCAACCAGCCTGCAGTGAAATACCCTGCAACAGCTGCTGCACCGGTATTTGTTAAAGGTGCTGATACTCAAACTATTAATTACGATGTTACTGTGGAACTGGGCACCAGTGAGCCAGGCGGAAATGTTTATTACACAGTGGATGGTACTATACCAAATGAAACATCACTGCTCTATACTGCGCCAATTGTGCTGAAGAGCACAACAACAATCAAGGCGGTGACCATTGCTCCGGGCAAAGAGTACAGCGGCGTGATCACTGGTTACTGGGAAACTCTGCCTCCTGTAAGCGGAGGAGGAGGAGGAGGATTCTTCCTTCCTCCTGCCAAAGAGCCTGCCATTACAGCAGTTACCAGCAACTCAAGCATTAACGGTGACAGCGAGGCTCCGGTGAAGGTTGCCAAGAACAGCAAGCTGAAGCTGAATGCGCCTGAAGGGCAAGTCATCTATTACACGCTTGACGGCAGCACACCGACGGTGAACAGCACGAAATATACCGGTGAGCTTCTCATTACTGGAAACATGACTATCAAAATGATCACCGATCAGGATGATACAGTTATCACTATCGAGTATGCGGTTGAAAATGCCAAATACAGCCTGAAGGGCACAGCGAATGAGACCAAGTATATGACTGCTTATGCAGACGGTACGTTCAAACCAAGCGCAGCAATTACCAGATATGAGCTGATCACTTCCCTGGCGCCGCTGCTTGATATGGAGAATGTAAATGTAGGGAATCTGTTCAATGATGTGCCGGCTGAACATGAAGCGCTGACGGCATTCTTTGCTTCGGCAGGCATCATTGAGGGATATCCTGACGGCGGATTTGGCGGTACAAAAGGCTTGACAAGAGCCGAGTTTGCGAAGATTATGACTACAGTGCTTAATCTGGATCTCAAGACTGCCGGCATTACGAAACAGTCTGATCTGAAGGGCCACTGGTCCGAGCAGTATGTGAACGCCCTGTCCAGAGCAGGGTATGTGCAAGGCTTCCCTGACGGTACCTTCAAACCGAACGCTCCGATTACACGTGCGGAGGCAGTCGTAATGATCAACCGGATTGTCGGCACGAAGAAGCTGACTGTAACGGCTGTGAAGTACAAGGATCTGCCGGCCACCCACTGGGCGTTCAAAGATATCATGTCAGTAGTGCAATAAACGATAAAGGAATGATAAGCGGATGAAAAAACAGCTGGCGTATCTTTGCATTATAGTATCCCTGTTGACTGCAGCGTTCTTATACAATGGTACTACCAGTGCCGATACGTCGGTTGTCAACAACGCTGAACAGACCTATCAGCTTGCAGAAAAAGCAATGTTCTATCTGCGGGTGCTGAAAAGCGACGGAACGGCAAGTGCCACGGGTACAGGAATTATCCTGTCCCCCGGCGGCACTGCGGTCACTGCGTACCACGTTGTAAAGGGTGCGGAGCGGATGGAAGGGGTAATGGCAGACGGGACTGTAATCAGTCCTGTCAAAGTTACCAAATACGATGAGCTCAAGGATTTAGCGGTGCTGGAGCTGCCTTCGCCTGCGGCGATGAAGATAAAAGACAATGCTTATTCCTATCTTCAGGTGCGCAAGAATGCGGTAAAACACGGCGAGACGGTATTCGCACTGGGGTACCCGCTAAAGAATACGAATATTATTACCGAGGGCATCGTCAACACGCCTGCAGCTGAGATTAACGGCCGCAGCAGAATTCTGACTTCGGCACAGATAGCAAGCGGAATGTCCGGGGGGCCTCTGATGGATGCGCACGGCCAGCTGGCCGGAGTGATTTCCGGTTCCCTCAGAACGATGAATAATATTCATCTGATCATTAACAATGATGATCTCCGCAGCCTGCTGCCGGCAGCGCTGAAATAAGACGCATTGTGCTGCAGCTCATTATTCTGGCAGAAGCAGAAAGCTGAAGGCGGATTAACTTCAATCACGGCTGTCCCGGGACGTCTGTTTGACAGGCGTCAAGGGCAGCTCTTTTTTTAAACCAATTTCCTGGTGAAAGGCGGGAGAGAAATGATTAGGGCGTTTTTGCTGGATGTGAATCAGGAGGATCTCTATAAGCTGGCTGCCATGCTGCACAGGTCAGGAAAAGTCGCTGTGATCGGGATGTCTTCTCATCCGCAGAGCGCTTTGGAACAGATGGCCGGGCTGCAGCCGGATGTGCTGTTTCTGGATCTTCAGCTCCACGGCCTGCAGGGAGTACTGGTGGCAGAGCAGATTAAGCAGCAGCTGCCGGCCATTCAGATCGTAGTTACGACGGGAAGTAAACAGCATGCGCTGTGGGCTTTTGACCAGGCAATTGTGGATTATCTTTTAAAGCCGTTTGAAGAGGAAAGGCTGTGCCAGTCCCTGGAACGGCTGCGTAAAGGCAGTGATGCGGTATAGGATGCCTGATTGCCCCCCCTTGTGATACAATAATCTGAAAAGCCTAAAAGATGGGGGATTGAAGGAATGTATGACTTCGAACGCAAAATAGACCGCCGCAATACCCGATCCTATAAATGGGACCAGAGTGAAAAGCTGTTTGGCAACAGCAATATTCTGCCGCTGTGGGTAGCGGATATGGATTTTGAGAGTCCGCCCGCGGTAAAGGAAGCGATATTGCGCAGAGTGGAGTCAGGCGTTTACGGCTACAGTGTAACCGGCGAATCCTACAAGCAGGCCATTGTGAGCTGGTACAGCCGGCGTCATGACTGGAAGATTCAGCCGGAGTGGATTACCGATTCACCGGGGATCGTAACCTCGCTCAGCCTTTCGGTCGAGCTGCTTACCGAGCCCGGGGACGAGGTAATTCTGCAATCGCCGGTCTATTATCCTTTTTATGATGTCATTAATATGAACGACCGGACAGTAGCCAAGAATCCGCTGCTTTTGAACAACGGGCGTTATGAAATGGATTATACGCATCTCGAAGAGGTGATGAAGGGCGGCGCCAAGCTGCTGCTGCTCTGCAACCCGCACAACCCGGGCGGCAGGGTCTGGGAGCGTGAAGAGCTGCTGCGTCTGGGCGAGCTGTGCCTGCGTTACGGGGTAACGGTCATTTCCGATGAAATTCATTGCGATATGATCATGCCCGGACATAAGCATATTCCGTTTGCTTCCTTGTCGGAGGAGCTTGCTGACATTACGGTTACCACGCTGGCAGCAACCAAAACCTTCAACCTGCCGGGCCTGCAGACCTCTTATATTGTGGCTAAAAACCCGGAGCTGCGCCGTAAATACGAACGCAAGCTGAAGGCGCTAAGCCTGCATATGTCGCATTATTTTGCCCAGGAAGCGGTAGAGGCAGCCTACAATGAAGGAGAAGCCTGGCTGGACGAGCTGATCCAGCATATTGCCGGAAATGCGGACTATGCAATCAGCTATCTGGCAGAGCATCTTCCTGCAGTCAAGGTTATGCGGCCTGAAGCCACCTATCTGCTCTGGCTGGACTGCCGGGCACTCGGGCTGGATGCCGCCGGGCTCAAAAAGCTGATGTACAAGGAGGCCGAAGTGGCCTTTAACGAGGGTTCCACTTACGGTCCTGAAGGCGAAGGCCATCTGCGCATCAATCTGGCTTGTCCGCGTTCAGTGCTGGCTGAAGCCCTGCAGCGGTTCAGCCGGGCGGCTGCACCTTATGTCCAGCAGTAAAACTAAATAATATTACAGTAAGCTTGCCGCAGATCCTCCTGAACACTGGCTGTTCAGGGGAACGCGGCAGGCTTTTTGCTTGACTGGACCACGCTGAATACAGAGATGAATGGAGAGAGACTGTACATGAGTTTGACCCGAATGATAATTGACTGTGACACCGGAATTGATGATGCACTGGCTATACTATACGCGCTCCGTACTCCGGGTGTAGTAATAGAGGGAATTACGATGGTCTTCGGCAATACGAGCGTCGAACAGGCGGCTGACAATACGCTCAGACTGCTGGATCTGGCCAAGCCGGATTATGAAATTCCTGTTGCCCTTGGCGCTTCCAAAGCGCTGGCACGTGAGCTTGGCGGCTTCTCGCCCCATGTGCACGGGGAGAACGGCATTGGCGACGTTCAGCTCCCTCCGTCTTCCCGGCTGCCGGTTAAAGAAAATGCTGCAGCGTTTATCGTAAGACTCGCTAATGAGCATCCCGGCGAAATTGTGCTGGTGACGCTTGGCCGGCTGACCAATCTGGCGCAGGCGCTTGAACTGGACCCGGATTTGACAGCCAAGCTGAAAAAGGTGGTTGTGATGGGAGGGACGATTTTCAAGCCGGGGAATGTGACTCCGGTAGCGGAAGCCAATCTTTGGGGCGATCCGCTGGCGCAGACCGGGTATTTACCTCAGGTCTGCCCGTGCTGATGGTGGGGCTGGATGTAACCCTGGAAACGCTGATTACCTCGGAACATCTGGAACTGCTGAAGCGTCACGGCAAGGAAGAGAACCGGGCGGTTATCGAATTTATGGACCAGTCTCTGCAGCATTATTTCCATTTTTACCGGGAGGCGAATTACATAATGAATGCCGCACCGATGCACGATCCGCTGGCCATGATGGCCGCGCTGCATCCGGACCTGCTGACCTGCCGGCAGATGAAGGTCCGTGTGGAGCATCAGGGGGAGCATACCTCAGGGATGGTTGTGGCTGATCTACGGGCGCAGCCTAAGGTAGGGGAATATATTGAGATAGCTGTTGGAGTGGATGCCCGGCGTGCGGTTGGTATCTTTTTAAGCGCGTTTATGTAGGCTCTCCCGGCTGCAGGGTTCTGAAGAAATGTCATTGGCGTCATTCAAAAGTGACAATCTATTAATTTGCTAAAATGTGCTAGTTTGGTAAAATGATAGGGTCGTGATTGTCCGTCATTCAGAAATCCTGCAGATTGGAGAATAGAAGATATGAAAAGACTGAGTAAGCTGATATTATGCGCTGCAATAATGATGAGCGGTTTTACTGCTCTTTCTGTACAGCCCGCACAGGCTGCAGCAGGCAGCGTAACTATTATGCTGGACGGTTATCCGCTGCCGTTTCCGGTGTCACCGGCCGTAATGAGCGGAACAACGATGGTGCCGTTCCGGGCCATTTCCGAAGCGCTGGGCATTAAAGTGGAGTGGAACCAGGCTGCCAGGAAAATTACAGCGACCAATACCGAAGCTTCAGGCTCCAAGGTGGTCACTCTTACATTAGGCAGTACAACGGCAACAGTCAATGGCGCAGCAGTTAAGCTGGCTGTAGCACCGCAGAACATTCGCGGCACGACGATGATTCCGCTCAGCTTCTTCGGCCAGCAGTTCGGGGCAGGGGTAAGCTGGAATCAGGCGACAAAGACCGTGTCCATCACCTCTCCCCAAAGAGACCTGTATACGCTTGGTTTCTACGCCCAGAAATCTTACGGTGAAGTATCGTTGATTCCCAGCTTTGATGCAGTACATTTTGGCTGGAGCCGGCTGGACCGCAGCGGCCAGTTTACAACAAACAGTACGGACTTCTGGTGGCCGAAGGCAGACGGTGATGTAACACCGGAATCGATTGTCCAGAACGCCTCAGCCGCAGGCACGGCCCCTTATCTGATGGTCTACTCGGGGGATAAGGAGCTTGAGCTGACCAAGAATCTGGAAGACCCCGCTTTGCAGCAGCAGACCATCTCAAGCATCGTTTCGCTGGCAACGGAGAAGGGCTTTCAGGGCATCGGTCTTGATCTGGAAGGACTTGGGCTGACAGGAGACAAGCAGCTAGTACAGAGCCAGTTCAATACATTCGTGAAGAACCTGGCGGCAATGGCACGTCCGGCAGGACTCAAGCTGACGGTCATTCTGCCGCCGCTGAACGGCTCCTACAAGGGCTATGACTACAAGACGCTGGCATCGTTAGCTGATGATCTGGTCATTATGGCATACGCCTATGAAGATGAATCCAGACCGGAGCCGCTGGCGATGGTCGATCAGGGAATCCGCCTGGCGCTGGAGCAGGTCAGCAAGGACAAGCTGATTCTCGGCATCTCAGTATTCAGTGAGGATGAGACCTCTGTGAATGCGAAGATCGGCCTGGCGAAGCGCTACGGGCTGAAAGGCATCGCCATCTGGCGTCTGGGCCTGATCGGCAGCCGGTATGGAACGAGATGAGTAAATCCGTGGAATTATAAATTTGTTTTGAGGAAGGGACTGCCGTGTGCAGTCTCTTTTTTTTTGGTCTATCCGCTGTATGCCGGACAAACCCGCCACAACAAATGTCACATTAACCTGGACGCGAAACCTTTATAATTTTTAAGGTTGACCCTTAGGCTGACTATTTTATTTACAGGAGGACATTTGAGCATGAGCATAAAATATAAAGCACTGGAGCTTGATAAGCCGCTGACGTATGAGCTGGAGGGGCTTGAAGTAGGCGTTACCTCGAACTGCAATTTCCGCTGCGATTACTGCTGCGCCTATAATAGAAATGACGGAGAGGCTATCAACGGCAAGGAGGTTATCCGCATACTGGAGGAGCTTCCGGGGCTGACGCGGGTACGTCTCTCCGGCGGTGAGGTTACGCTGAAGTTCCAGGATTGTGTGGAGATTGTGTCCTATTGTTCTTCCCGCGGTATACAGACCCAGTTGAACTCCAACGGCAGTCTGCTTAATGCAGAGCGGATCGAACAGCTGGTGGAAGCCGGCCTGACCACGATACATATTTCATTTAATTTTACGACAGCTGAGGGCTTCTCGAAATATTACAACATCCACCCGACAGTCTACGAGAAAATCAGAGAGAACATCACCATGTTCGCCAAAACAGATGTGAATGTTGTGCTGGAAACGCTGCTGTTCGACCAGACGCAGGATAACATGCAGGAGATCAGCGACCATGTATATTCCATGGGGGTACGGACCCACGAAATCCAGAACAGCATCATTATGGGCCACACCGGCTGGAAGGCGATCGCAGCACAGGAGAATCTGAAGAATGCCGTAAACCAGCTGATTGCGAACCGGAAGGAAGACACTACCCTGTACTTCACCTGCATGGATCGGTTCATGGACAGACTGGGCTTTGAGGAGCAGCCGGGCGTCTATTTCCCTCACTGCATTGAAGGCAAGAAGCAGCTGCATCTGCACGGTAACGGTGATATTCTCATCTCCGAGTTGTGCCATCCGGTCATTATCGGCAACATCTACAAGGGTACCTCGCTGAACGAACTATACACGAATATGCCTAAACCGCTGGAGCGGTTCCTGGAGAAGCAGCCTTGTCCGGCGCTGGACGCCCTTTTCCCGGCAGAGGTATAGACAGCCAATGATTATAAAGCCTTTTTTCTCTGTTTGGAGAAAAAGGGCTTTATTTTTAGTCTCATCATTCGACAAACTGTGATAAAATTCGCTGAAATTCTTCATGTCATCTACAATAATCTCCGGTATAATCCGATATAGATTGTAATAATTGTTACAAAATTAAGGATTTTTAAAAGATGGATAAGATGAAGGTGGAAGGGTGCTTACAAATGAAGATTCGGATGAAGCTATCGGTTATGATGATCGCCGTTATACTGATTTCTACAGCAATGATGGGAGTTTTCACGTATTACAAATCTACAGGCACTATTATGGACCTCACCGAATCTGCCATGGCACAAGTCAACACGAACAAAGCACAGACTATTGAAGCTATGATAGACAAAGAGAAGCGGAGCATGCAGCTGGTAGCAGGAGAATCGGAAATTGCTGAGCTGCTGCTGAAGGATGCTGCCGGTGAGCTGGCCGCCGGGGATGAACTGGTGAATGAAGTGAATACCAGACTGCAGGCACAGGTTAAGGATGCAGGAAATCTTGAGCATATGTTTGTAGTTAACATGCAGGGGATCGGGATTGCCGACAGTGATACGAAGCTGGTGGGAACAGATTTCAGCGAACGCAATTATACGATTAATGTGATCAAGACCAAGGCAGCAGTGATCAGTGAAACACTGAAGTCGAAGTCCACAGGCGCTTACGTGCTGGCTTTTGCCCATCCGGTAATAAATAACGGCGAAATGATCGGGTTCGTGGCTTCAGCCGTGAATGCGAACAGCATCATCAAATACCTGGCGGATGCCAAAGTGGCCAACGCCCCTTCTTCTTATGCCTATCTGGTAGATGAGACCGGCAATATCCTCTATCATCCGGATGAATCCAGGATCGGCTCCCCTGTGGAGAATGAACAGATCAAGGGTGTGGTTGAACGGGTAAAGTCCGGGGAGACGGTTGCGGACGACAACGTGCAGTATTCTTATAACGGAGCCGAGAAAAAAGCGGCCTTTACTGTCCTCCCGCTGACCAAATGGACGCTGGTGCTGACCGGTGATCTGGGTGAAATTATGCAGCCGGTTGATAACATGACCAACTATATTATCCTGCTCGGGCTGGGCAGTCTTCTGCTGACCCTGCTGATCGGAATTATTGTGGCCACCCGGATCTCCTCGCCGATTATCAAGCTGACAGAGCTGATTAACCGGACGGCAGAGCTGGATCTGAAATACGACAAGCAGTTCGAGCATCTGGTCCGGAACAAGGACGAAACCGGTACGATTGCCAAAGCGATGTTCCATACACGTGCGGTTCTGCGCGAAATGGCCGGCAGCCTGGTCGGAATTTCGGGCAAGGTTCTGGACAATGCGGTGCTACTGGAAAAGCTCTCGGTTGATGTCCGCGAGAATGCGCACGACAACTCCGCAACAACAGAGCAGCTGTCCGCCGGCATGGAGGAGACGGCAGCCTCCACCCAGGAGATGACGGCGGCGATTCATGAAGTCCAGAACAACGTGCAGCTGATTTCCGTGCGGGTCAGAGAAGGCGCGGATGTATCCGGCCATATTACAGAGCGTGCGCTTGCCCTTCAGCATGATGCCATAGAATCGACAGACCGGGCCAAGGAGATCTATGAAGCGGTAAGAACCGAAATGGAAAAAGCGATCGAGCAGTCCGGCGCAATCCATGAGATTAACGTGCTTGCTGATACCATCCTGTCGATTACGAGCCAGACCAATCTGCTTGCCCTTAATGCGGCGATTGAGGCTGCACGGGCAGGTGAAGCGGGCCGCGGCTTTGCGGTAGTGGCTGGCGAAATCCGCAAGCTGGCGGAGAAATCCTCAGAGACGGCATCCGGGATACAGGGGGTTGTCAAAAATGTGTATTCATCAGTCGAGCTGATGAAAGAGCATTCCGAGGCGGTGCTGGCCTTCATCGACCAGAACGTGCTCGCAGACTATGAACGCCTTACCGAGGTCAGCCAGCAGTATAATGAAGATGCGTCCACGATCAATGAGCTGATGGGCCAGTTTGCCGAAGCCGCCGATCATCTGAACGAAACCGTAGGCAATATCGCTATTGCTGTGAATGAGGTTGCTGCAACCGTTAATGAAGGAGCGATCGGCGTACAGGACATTGCTGTAAAAACCGCCGACATTGTCGAGAAGACCTTCCATGAGGCTGCTATGGCAGATGAGAATACCCAGAGCGCCAAAGAGCTGCAAGTACTGGTAGACAGGTTCAAAATCTGATCCGATTTCACTCCTCAGCGGTTCTTCCAGGTATTTCAGTCCATAATAATAGTAAGAATATTATTGTGGATGTTAAGTGTTCTGCTTAATGCTGAAATAAGGGGGATAAGGGATGGTTAAAATCTCACCGGAAGAGGAGCTGCAAACGGGACGCGGACAAGTGCGCCAGCTGCAGGAGAGCTTTCTCCTGCAGCTGATTCAGGAGGACTGGCCGGGCACGGAACCGGTCAGGACACGGTTGCGCCAGCTCAAGCTGGCGCCCCTTGCCGCTGAGGGTATCAGGCTGCGGTTTGCCGCTGCTGAGCTCAAGCTGCCGCCTGAGGAAATATCACCTGCCTTCAGGCGCCGGCAGCTTGCCGCAGGTGCCGGACTCCAGCTTGTGTGCCGGGAAGCGGCAGCCGGGTGGAAGCATATTTATCCGTTTGTGAGTGAGGCTAATCCGCTGCAGGTCTATTTCCTGATTCCTGCCAGGGAAGGTGCTGAGCATGCGGGCCGTGCAAGCCGGTTTCTGACAGAGCTGGGACAGAGACTGGAGGCTGTTATTGAATATGAGTGTATCTCAGCGGCCGGTCTTGAGGTTAAGGGGCTGAAGCGGCTGAGAAATGCCTTTGCTTCCTGCCTTTGCACCCTGGATATGACCGGCCGGCCCGGTATGGGCTCCGGAGCTGCAGACGCAGTAATGCCTGTCATGTCCTGGTTATCCCCGGAGGAAGAACGAAGGCTGCTGCAAATGATTGAGACTGCGGATACCTTTGCTTTTGAGCGGGAGCTGGTAGCCCTGTTTGGAACGGACAAAGCTGCAGCGAAGCCGTCTGCCAACCAATTGTATCAGGGGTTGCGGCTCCTGCTCCTGCTGAACGTTGCCGCCGGGAAATTTGCCTTCAGAGGCACTGCCCTCTGTAAATATCTGTGGAACAGTCACGCAGCGCTTGCTGCCTGTACCTCTCCGGCACAGCTGGCAGAGCAGCTGTCTGCACTGGGGCTGCTTGTAATGGAAGAAGTGAAGCTGGCCCGCCAGTTTCCGGAAAGAGCGCTTGCGGAAGCCGTCAGAAAATATGTGGAGCGCAATTACGGCTGGGAGCTGCCGCCTTCTGCCGCGGCGCAGCTCTTCGGGGTGGAGGAGGGCACCTTAACAGGCAGTTCAAGCAGCACGTAGGCATTCCGCTTGCTGATTATACCGTAAAGATCAGAATGGGCAGAGCCGAGCAGCTGCTGCCGGATGAGAGGCTGAAGCTCACAGACCTTGCACCGCTCGTCGGCTATGCCAGCTCCAGTCATTTCGCCAGCGCCTTCAAGAAATACAGCGGCAAAAGTCCAAAGGAATACCGGGAGCGGCTGCAGCGGAGCCGCTAACCTCAAATAAAGAGGCCACTCTTGTTTAACAGGAGCGGCCTCTTTATTTGAGTTAATCTGCAGAAATGCCCGGCAGAGCATCCTCCGGCTTTGAAGCGCTCTTGATCCATTGCAAAGCCTCTTCCACAGTTACCACTTGCTCTGTCTGCAGCATCATGTCCCTCAGCCGGAGTTTCCCCAGCGCTGCTTCATTTTCTCCGGCCAGCAGGCAAAAACGTATATTTCGGGCAGAGGCGGCGGCCAGTATTTTTTTGAGCTTGCGCGTGCCGGTGTCGACATTAACCCGGACGCCTGCGTTCCGCAGCATGGCAGCAGCGGTCAGTGCCTGCGGCATGGTCTCGCCGATCGGAATCAGCAGTACGCCGGAATCGGCTTCCTGCACCGGACGTTCTCCCAGCAGGGCCATAATCGACTCCATGCCGAAGGAGATGCCGACTGTCGGCACATTGATATCGTCCCGGCCGATGAGCTTGCCGATGATGTTATCATACCGTCCGCCCCCGCCCAGACTTGCGGTATAGCTGCCGGTAGCATCAAATATCTCATATACCGTTCCGGTATAAAAAGAGAGGCCGCGTGAGAGGAACGGATCGAAGCTGCAGACCCGGGTGAGTCCGGTGGCATCTATCAGCTGCTGGAGCGCCTGAACCTCAAGTGCGCCCGGCTGGCTGCCCAGCCCATAGCGCTCTGCCAGAGTGCTGAAATCCGCCTTTTCCGTTTCCAGAAGTCCGCTTATGGCGAGGACAGCCTGTTCTGTGAGCCCTTTGCTGCGAAGCTCAGACAATACACCCTGCAGGCCGATTTTGGCCAGTTTGTCGAGGGTCAGCATCACAGACAGGCTGTCCTCTGCAGGAACACCGGCTGCTGCCAGGATTTCGCCCAGAAACCGGCGGTTGTTCCATTTCAGGACGATGGGGATATCCAGTCTGCGAAAGACCTCCGCAGCCAGCTGCATCAGCTCGGCCTCAGCCTGCGGGCCGGCAATGCCGGCCACATCGGCGTCGCATTGCAGGAACTCGCGCAGCCGGCCTTTTTTGACCGGACCGTCCCGGAATACCTTGCCTATCTCATAACGTTTATACGGAAACCGGATGCCTGGATTCAGCGCAATGACTTTGGCAAACGGTATGGTCAGATCATACCGCAGACCCAGCGTCCGTCCGCCCTGGTCGGTCAACTGGTACATCTCACGTAAGATTTCGTCACCCCCGGCATATTTGGAGGTCAGCAGCTCCAGTTCATTCAGCAGCGTAGTTTCCATCGGTTCAAAATCATACAGCTCAAACAGCCCGCGCAGCACAGTCTGGACCTTTTGTCTTACCGCCTGTTCGCGTCCGAAGTAATCATAGGTTCCTTTGATATTTTGCATAATAAGCAGCTCCCTTTAGTGTGGTCCGGAATGTCCGGCCAAAATAAAAAACGCGCCGGACCTCGTGGTCCTGCGCGTTTCCATATTACGCAGGGAGGTCAAACGCGAATAGCGTTAGCCCTCCCTGAATGCCTTCAGGTGTGCTAACGCCGCTTGAGATGATGAAGCTGATTCTGTATGATTGAAATGCTGTTTATAAGGTTCACCGGAATCAGCTCCCTTCGAATTTTGATTAATGCACATTATAGCGGATGAAATGGGGCCGTGCAAGCGCAAAATCGGCAATGTGCGGATTATGTGATAACTAAAGTGAAAAGAGGTATTGTTAATGGATCATGAACAATTAATAGCGGCAGCCGAAGGCTTTGCTAAGGAACAGCTAGGCCGGGATACTACCGGGCATGACTGGTTTCACACGGACCGGGTAAGGAATACAGCTGCGCTGATTGCCGGAATGGAAGGGGCAGATGTCCTCGTCTGCACGATTGCGGCTCTGCTGCATGACGTCGCTGATGAGAAGCTGAACGACTCCAAGGAAGCGGGGCTGCAAAAAGTTGCAGGCTGGCTCGAGGAGCATCTGGAGGACGCCGGGCAAACCGGACATATCATGCAGATTATCGGGACGATGTCCTTCAGCGGCGGCGGTGGTGCTCCCATGGCTACACTGGAAGGGCAATGCGTGCAGGATGCGGACCGGCTGGATGCGCTGGGGGCTATCGGCATTGCGCGGACAATGGTTTTTTCGGGGGCCAAGGGCCGTCCGGTGTACGATCCTGAGGAGGCTCCGCGTGATGAATCGCTGCAGAAGGAATACCGCGACTACTCCAAGGGGACGGCGGTTAATCATTTTTATGAGAAGCTGCTGAAGCTGAAGGATCTGATGAATACGTCCTACGGACGCAAGCTGGCTGAGGAGCGGCATGATTTCATGCTGCTGTACCTGGAGCAATTTTATAAGGAATGGAATCAGGGCAGCCGGAAGCCGTTAATATGAGAACAGGCGCAAACAAGGAAGGAACAATTAACATGAGCGAGCTGCAATTCAGAGATTATGAATTAAATGAAGAGATTATCAAGGCTCTTGACCTGCTGGGCTATTCGGCCCCGACCGAAGTACAGAGCAAAGTGATTCCTGTTGCCTTGAAGGGCCGGGATCTGATCGTCAGATCGCAGACCGGCAGCGGCAAGACCGCCTCATTCGGCATCCCTGTCTGTGAGCTGGTGGACTGGGCGGAGAATAAGCCGCAGGTTCTGGTGCTCACTCCAACCCGGGAGCTGGCTGCACAGGTCAAAGAGGATATCACCAATATCGGGCGCTTTAAGCGGATCAAGGCCGTAGCTGTGTACGGCAAGCAGCCGTTCGCTCCGCAAAAAATTGAGCTGGCGCAGAAAACGCATGTTGTCGTAGGAACACCGGGACGGGTGTTCGACCACATCGAACGTGGCACCCTGCCTCTGAACCGGATCCGCTATCTGGTCATCGATGAGGCAGATGAGATGCTGAGCATGGGCTTTATCGAGCAGATTGAGCAGATCATCCGGCGCCTGCCTGAAGACCGTGTAACGATGCTATTTTCCGCGACATTGCCCGAGGCCGTAAAAAGCTTGTGCCGCAAGTATATGACTGACCCGGCGGATATTGAAATTGAAGCAGGCGGGATCACAACGGCTGCTATTGAGCACACGCTGATTGAGGCCAGACCTGCGGCCAAGTTCGGCCTGCTGCTGGATCTGCTGACGGTGGAGAACCCGGACAGCTGTATTATTTTTTGCCGGACGCAGGAGCAGGTCAATGAATTGTTCCGGGGACTGGCTGACCAGGAGCTTCCAGTGGACAAGCTGCACGGCGGGATGCTGCAGGACGAGCGGTTTGAAGTCATCAATGCGTTCAGGAGAGGACAGTTCCGCTATCTGATTGCTACAGATGTGGCTGCCCGCGGGATCGACGTGGAGAACATAACCCATGTATTCAATTACGACATTCCGATGGAAAAAGAAAGCTACGTGCACCGCACCGGACGTACCGCACGTGCAGGCAGCAGCGGCAAAGCGATTACGTTGGTTACGCCTAATGAGCACAAATGGGTTGCTGACATTGAAGCCTATATCGGCTTCAGCATTCCGGTTGCCCAGGCTCCTTCTGCGGAAGCTGTGGAAGAAGCACGGGAGGCCTTTGAACGTAAGCTCGGGAAAAAGCAGGTCCGCAAGGCAGGGAAATCCGAGGTAGTGAACCGGGACATTACCAAGCTGTACTTTAACGGCGGCAAGAAAAAGAAGCTGCGTGCGGTCGATTTCGTCGGTACGCTTGCCAGGCTTGAGGGAATGACCGTCGATGACATCGGGATCATTACGATTCAGGACAACGTAACCTATGTGGATATTCTTAACGGCAAGGGCCCGATGGTGCTCCAGGCAATGAAGAATACAACCATCAAAGGCAAGCAGCTAAAAGTGCATATTGCGAAAAAATAACAGGGAGCATGTGCGGCGGCAGGTGCCCGGAGCGTGACATTTTGGGCTGCAAACCCCGGCGGAATAGCGTACATTTCAACATAATTATTTGAAATTAAGCTGCTGAAGGGGATGTGGAAGATGAAAGATGTGAGAAGCCGGGAATTTGCCGTTCCCTTTTTGCAGAGCCTGATTCAGGCGGATACCTGTAACCCGCCGGGCAATGAGCACCGTTTAGCGCTGCTGCTGCAGGATTTTTTGCAGGAGGCGGGGCTGGATAGCAGCATAGACGGAGTGGAGCAGGGCCGCAGCAATCTGGAGGCTGTGTTCACCGGCGCAGACAAGGGACGGAAGCTGATGTTCTGCGGACATCTGGATACTGTCAGCCCCTGGACGGCCGAAGCCGGAAAATTCCCGCCGCATGGTGCAGTGATTGAGGGCGGCCGGATGTACGGCCGGGGGACCTCCGATATGAAGGGCGGACTGGCCGCGATGCTGCTCGCCGCCGTGTCGCTGCTCCAGGAGGGCATCAAGCTTGGCGGCGACCTGATCTTTCTGGCGACAGCCGGGGAAGAAGTCGACAGCTGCGGGGCGCGGCAGTATGCAGAGCAGCACAGCCTGGAGGAGCTGGATGGCCTGGTAATTGCCGAGCCGACAGGCAGCCGGGTTGCCATTGGCCACAAAGGAGCTCTATGGCTGCGGATAACGCTGCATGGTCGCAGCGCCCACGGCTCCATGCCGCAGCTTGGACTGAATGCGGTGGAAGGGATGATGGAAGTGATCGCGCTGCTTAAGCGCCATGCGCTGGAATGGCAAGCCCATGATCCCGTTCTGGGATCAAGCAGCCTGTCGGTCAACTCTATCGCCGGAGGTGTGCAGACCAATGTGATCGCTGACCGCTGCAGCATCGATGTGGACATCCGGACGGTTCCTCCGCTGCGGCATTCTGAGCTGTTGGCCGAGATTACGGCCAAGCTTGACGGCATGCAGCAGCTGAATGCCGGCTTCCGCTATGAGGTGGAGGAGCTGCTGGACCGGAGTGTGGTCTACACTGATCCCGGCGAGGAGCTGATCCGCACTGCGCTTGAGCTTGCCGGCGGGGCAGGTGAGCCGGGACAAGGGGCAATTTCTGCTGACACCTGTGCAGATGCTGAGCATGTAGCCGGGGGAGTGGCCGGAACCGTTGCCGTCCCAACAGAAAGAGGAGCTGTTTCTGCAGCTGTGCACGGAGTGTCCTATTACACGGATGCTTCGGTGCTCCATAATCACGGAAAGCTGCCTGTGCTGATCTATGGTCCCGGTGATCCCAAGCTTGCCCACCAGCCGGACGAATGGATTGATATTGAAGCGTACCTTGAATCGATCAGCTTTTACCGGGAGCTGGCGCTCCGCTTTCTGGGGGGAGCGCCAGACTAGAAGGGCTGTTGGGTAAGTCCGTCATGCAGGCATATGCTGACGGGTGGAATGAATACTGCTGGCTGTGCACAAGTATGCTGATCTTTATAGCGAATCCTCGCTAAGAGCAGAAGCAGCCGGTCTGATTGCATCACAACAAAACAACCTTCCGCAGGGCGGCCGACAGGCCGGGGAGCGGAAGGTTGTTTGTTTATTCAGTCAACGTGGACTATGCGTTATACTGCGCCTGATACAGACGGCTGTAGGTGCCGCCGGTGTTCAGCAGGTCTTCGTGGCGGCCTTCCTCGGAGATGCCGTCCTCGTTCACGACGATGATCCGGTCGGCATTTTTGATCGTGGTCAGCCGGTGGGCAATGACCAGAGTGGTCCGGCCGACAGACAGCTCGGCAAGCGACTGCTGGATGGCGGCCTCCGTCTCAGTGTCGAGCGCGGAGGTGGCCTCGTCCAGAATCAGAATCGGCGGGTTCTTCAGGAACATCCGGGCAATGGCCAGACGCTGCTTTTGACCGCCCGACAGCTTCACGCCGCGTTCGCCGATGATGGTATCTATGCCGTCCGGCAGGCTGTTGATCAGGTCCTCCAGATGGGCGCGTCTGGCAGCTGTCCAGATTTCGTCCAGCGGCGCATCGAGCTTGCCGTAGGCGATATTCTCGCGGATGGTACCGGAGAACAGGAACACATCCTGCTGCACGATCCCGATCTGCTTGCGCAGGGAATGCAGCTTCATGTCGCGGATATCGGTCCCGTCCACGGAGATGGCACCTCCGGTCACATCATAGAAGCGGGGGAGCAGGCTGCAGATGGTTGTTTTCCCGGCACCGGACGGTCCGACAAAAGCAATGGTCTCCCCGGCATTAACCTTCAGGCTGATCCGGTTCAGCACAGGCCGGTCTGCCTCATAACCGAAGCTCACGTCATTAAAGACGATGTCGCCGCGCAGGGAATCTGCATCAATGGCGTCCGGCTTATCGGCAATGTCCGGCTCGGTATCAATAATTTCAAGATAGCGCTTGAACCCGGCGATGCCCTTCGGGTAACTCTCGATAACGGCATTGATCTTTTCGATCGGCCGGAAGAAGATATTGGACAACAAAATGAAAGCGACAAATTCACCGATCGCAAGCTCACCCTGGATAAAGAACCAGGCGCCGCAGATCATCACTACGATCGTAATCAGCCGGGTCATCATATAGCTGACTGAAGAGCTTTTGGCCATGAGCTTGTATGCCATCAGCTTGGTCTGGCGGAACCTCTGGTTGTCTTCGGCAAACAGCACCTTTTCATGCTCTTCATTGGCAAAGGACTGCACCACGCGGATGCCGCCTACATTGTCTTCAATCCGGGCGTTGAAATTCCCCACATTGCCAAAAAGGTTATGGTACGTAGAGGTCATATTGCGTCCGAAGTAGATGATAACCCAGGCCATAATCGGCACAATGATAAAAGTAATCACAGCCAGCTGCAGATTAAGATCTGCCATCAGGATAAAAGCACCGACCAGTGTCATCACGGCGATGAACACATCTTCCGGACCGTGGTGGGCCACCTCGCCGATGTCGTTAAGGTCATTGGTAATCCGTCCGATCAGATGACCGGTTTTATTGTTGTCAAAGAAACGGAAGGAGAGCTTCTGGATATGGTCGAACATTTTTTTGCGCATATTGGTTTCGATGTTGATTCCCAGCATATGCCCCCAGTAAGTAACCACGTAATTCATTACAGTTGTCAGGGCATAAATCGCGAGCAGGGCGATACAAGCGAGCAGAATCAGCGGCCAGTCCTTGCCGGGCAGCAGCTCATCGATAAATTTATTCACAGCGACCGGAAAAGCGAGCTCCAGCAGCCCCGCGCCCACCGCACAGGTGAAGTCGAGAATAAACAGCCCTTTGTAGGGCCGGTAGTAGGAGAAAAAACGACGCAGCATCTCTTGTTCACTCATTTCTGTATGTATTGTTAGTTGAGAGTCATTCTCAACCGTCTTATTCTTAGGATACTAAAGACGGTTACCGGATTTGTCAACCTTTGTCATGTGCAAAGGGGCAGGAATTCGTGCCGCTTCACCCAGTCCAAGCTGGATACTAAGACATATGTTATGGATATTCCAGGAAAAAAGGAGGAGTTAAGCATGAGCGAAAATGTCGGCGGATACAGCCCGTTCACTTCAACTGGCGCCATTCTGGTTTTGTTCATCCTGCTTGTAATCATTACTAAATCCCTCTGGGTATAATGAAGCAGGTCCATCCGGCTGCTCCTGCCAGTCTCAGGACTGGCAGGAGCAGTGTACATATCGGGCGCAGAACGTTAAAAACTTATGCAATTTGAGTCAGGCGGAGTTATAATATAACAATCTGTGTAAGAAAATTGGTCTGTAGCAGCTGACAATCACCGGTTGTCAGCCGTTTGTACTGCAATCAGGAGGATCATCATGACTGTAAAATCTCAAGACCGGACATCCGCAAAACGGCATGCCCGGAACCCGAACCGCCTCCGGCCCGCCTCCTCGCTGGTGCTTGGAATCTTGTTTGTTGCAGCTGCCCTGCGGGCGCCGTTCACCTCCGTTGGACCGTTGCTGGGCCTGATCCGTGACGATCTGGGGCTGTCCAATACGCTGGCCGGGTTTATTACAACGCTGCCGCTGCTTGCATTTGCCCTGCTGTCGCCGTTTGCGCCGCAGCTGGCCCGCCGCTTTGGCCTGGCCAACGTACTGCTGCTGGCCATGCTGACCTTGGCTGCCGGTATTCTGCTCCGTTCAGCTGCGGGTGCCGTAGCCTTTTTCACAGGCACTGCGCTGATCGGACTAGCTATTGCTGTCTGCAACGTACTGCTTCCCGGACTGATCAAGGGAAGATTTCCCGCGCGGATCGGCCTGATGACCGGAATGTATACCGTGTCAATGAATCTGTGTGCGGCAGCAGCTTCGGGCTTCAGCGTTCCGCTTGCGGGACGAGCAGGGTTAGGGTGGCGCGGTACATTGTCGCTCTGGTTTATTATCGCTTTGCTAGCGGTACTGTTCTGGCTTCCGCAAATGAAAGGCTTTGTCCAGAACAGCGGGGCAAAAGCTACTAAATCCTCAATAAACGTCTGGAGATCACCGCTGGCCTGGCAGGTTACCTTGTTTATGGGACTGCAATCCTTGCTGTACTATGTGCTGATCTCGTGGTTCTCGGTAATTCTTGGAGAACGCGGCTTGTCGGCCGGCCACGCCGGCTGGATTCTGTCGCTGATGCAGCTGGCCCAGCTGCCGTTTACCTTTTTTGTGCCGCTGCTGGCAGGCCGGATGAAGAACCAGCGGAGTCTGGTCCTAATCACTTCTATATTGTTCTTTATCGGAATCCTTGGCATCTGGCTGGGCAGCACGGCCTGGATGGCGCTGTGGGCGGTCTGCATCGGCATCGCCGGCGGCTTTGCCTTCGGGCTGGCCATGATGTTCTTCAGCCTGCGGACCCGCACAGCCCAGGAAGCCAGCGAGCTGTCCGGGATGGCCCAGTCTGTCGGCTACCTGCTGGCAGCCATGGGGCCTGCGCTGTTCGGGCTGCTGCATGATGCCACGGACAGCTGGAATATTCCGCTCGTCCTGCTGGCCGCCGCCGCAGTGCTTCTGTGTGCTGCCGGGCTGGGAGCAGGGAGAGACAGACAGGTTGGCGGCCTGTCCAATAAATAACAGATGAGACAGGCTATTATATTGAAGGAGCGCACCGGAACGAATCTTCCGGTGCGCTCTTTTTTAGCTCTTTACAGCAACAACACGGATTCTCCGGTAATCCATTACCCAGACGCCTTCATGGAACAGCTGCGGTCTCAGCTCCTGCTCCATGAAGGCCAGCGCTTCTTCACGCTGTACCGGGGTAAGCACACTGAGAATCCCGTCCGCGAATGTATTCAGCCAGCTGCTGAAGCCCTGCTCACCGCCGGCCAGCGGAGTCGGTCGGTCATAACAGAGTGCAAGGCTGGCAATCAGCCCGTTCTGTTCCAGCAGGGTAGTGTACTCTGCGATTCCGGGAAAATACCAGGGCAGCGCAAGCTTATCCGGGCATCCGGCCGCTGCGAAGGCGCGCGGCAGCCCCTTGGTGACCGAGGCGATATTGCCCTGGCCGCCGAACTCGGCGATAAAGCGGCCGCCGGGACGCAGGCTTGCTGCAATGCTTGCCGCAGCTCCATTGGCATCGGTCAGCCAGTGCAGGGCCGCGTTGCTGAACACGGCATCGGCGGACGGTTCAGCGGTATAGCGCTGTCCGTCTGCCAGGATGAACTCAAGCTCCGGATGCTTGCTGCGGGCTGCAGCGATCATTTCAGGCGAGGCATCGATGCCGGTAACTGCAGCGCCGTAGCCGGCAATGACGGCCGCCAGATCCCCGGTGCCGCAGCCCCAGTCCAGGATGCGCTCACCGGCTGCGGCTTCAGCAGTTCAACCAGGGATTGGCCATATTGTGAGACGAAGGCCATATCCGCATCGTAGGTTCCGGCATTCCATTTCTGATTCATGTCGGTATAACTCCTCTCCAGTTACAGTGTTATCTATGTTGTAACATGGCTGGGACTTATAAGTGAAATATATAAAGATTATAAACTTTATTATTTATACCTATTAGAGTGCGTTGAATATGCCATAGAAGCTGAAAAGAATAAGTACGGCAGCGGAGATACGGCTTAGAATCCGGCTAAAGGATCCGGGCAGCCTGCGGCTGATCCCTTTTATGATTAGAGCCAGGAGCAGCCACCAGCAGAAGGAGCCAAGGGCAATGCCGGCAGGCAGAAGCAGGGAGCTGCCGGTATTGCCCCCCAGGGAAGCAGACAGCGCCATGAAGCTGAGGATCGTAGCGGGATTAGCAAGCGTCAGCAGAAACGAGGTAAGCAGACTGTACAGAATTCCGCTGCGCGCAGTCTCCGGTATTGCAGCGGCTCCCGCAGTCCGCCAGGCTTTTACTCCGAGATAAGCGATGAACAGGGAGCCGAGCAGCTTCAGAGGCAAGGCATATGCAGCCGTAAAGTCGCCCACCGCCTTGAAGCCGGTCACCGTTACCAGCGCATAAAAGGCGTCAGCCAGCGCGATGCCTGCTCCAGTCCCCAAACCGGCGGACAATCCCTGACGCATTGTCCGGTTCATGCAGAGCAGCGACATCGGGCCGACCGGTGCAGCGACAATAAAGCCGAAGCCCAGGCCGCCCAGCAATGCAGGCCAGGGGGTCATGCTCCGTTGTCTCCATACGGAAGGGGAACATTCGGTGTCTCCTTGACGGTGCCAAGGATAATGGTCGTCCTCGTCCGCACAATACCCGGCAGACCCTTCAGTTCCTCACTGATAATCCGGTCGAGATCCTTTGTTCCCCTGCAGCGGATTTTCAGGATGTAGTCATCGTCACCTGCCGTGTGATGGCATTCCTGAATTTCCGGCAGCCCGTGTACGAGCGTAAGAAAAGCCTGCCGGTGTGCCGGACGTTCAAGGGAGACGGCAACGAGTGCAGCCAGGCTGTAGCCCGTTGATTCAGAATCGATCAGAGCCGTATAGCCTTTGATGACCCCCTGCTCTTCCAGCCGTCTTACGCGGTCAGCGGCAGCAGGGGAGGAGAGTCCGAGCATTCCGGCCAGCTCAGACCAGGTGATCCTTCCATTAGCCATTAGGGTAGAGATGATTTTTTTATCTAAAGAATCCATGTCCATCGTCCTTTCTTTACTAAGTTAAACAGAAATATAACTTATTATATTTAATCCAACAGTGATTTTTATCTTATGAATGAAATCAATATATGAGGATGAACGCTGAATCGAAAATCCATTTAAAAAATAGGTCTTGCAATTCATCTGAAAAGAGTGTATATTCTTAATTACGGTGATTAAGTCACTGAGATACATAATATGCGGTCGTGGCGGAATTGGCAGACGCGCACGGTTCAGGTCCGTGTGGTAGCAATACCGTGGAGGTTCGAGTCCTCTCGACCGCATCAGCTTTATGACGAAACCCTTCAGCAGAAGGGTTTTTTGTTTTTTAACTGTCATTAATCCCTCATTCACACCCGTGACTGGGGGATTTTGTGCAAGCTGCGGTCTCATTCCAATCAGGGACTTCAGTTCGACAGCGGATCGGCCGAAAAAAAGGTATACTATGAATGAGCCAAGACCCCCGAATGTACAGAGGAGGCAATATCATTGTCTGAAGTCCTTTATAAAACCCTATATATGCGGTCTTCCACCGGTTTTGCGGTCGTTTCGCTCACGAACGGAATGATCGAGCTGGCGAATCCCGCTTTATGCAGCATGTTCGGATACAGTGAAGAGGAATTTCTCAGCCTCCGTTATCTTGATATCACATGTATAGAGAAGAAAGACCAGGCAGACCAGGAACGGGTAATGAAGCTTCTGCTCCAGAGTCCCGGTGCGGCTGTGGACAGTGAAGAACGGTTTATCCGCAAAAACGGCGAAATCTTCTGGGTGGCACTGCACCTGTTTCTGACCTTTGATGAGGCTGAAGGCACTCCCGTCTATATGATTGCGGAATTGCAGGATATTACGGAGCGCAAGCAGGCTGAGCAAAGGGTACGGGAAGAATATAACCTGTATAACCTGATCACCCGGAATACTCCGGATATGATCTCGCTGGCTGATCCCGAGGGAACGATTATGTATGTCTCTCCTTCCGTGGAGAAGATGCTTGGGTATCCCGCGCATGAGATGATCGGCAAGAAAAGACTTGAATATTACCATATTAAAGATGCCATTGAGATGAAAGAGCCCGGCAAGCTTTATTCAGATAAAGATGTTTTTACCAGAAGAGTCCGTCACAAAAACGGTGATTATTTATGGATTGAAAGCTCCTTCCAGGTTATGCGTGATGCCCAGGGTGAAGTGGAGCAGGTGCTGACCGTTGCCAGGGATATCACAGAGCGCAAGAAATATGAAGACATGCTGGCAAGTGCCCAGTTTCTGGCCAAAATGGGCTCCTGGGAATGGAATCATGCCCGCAAGCAGATGACGGTATCCAAGGAGCTGCGCCATATTTTCGGGCACAGGGGTGACTTCAGCAATCACTCCTCGTATGATCCCAGGCTGATTCAGGACTCCATCCATCCGGAGGATTTGCCGGGGGTGATGAGAGCCATCCGGAAATGCCTGCATTCCGGGGGGAGTGACAGTATGACCTTCCGGATCACAGCAGCAGACGGGACAGATAAATATATTAATGCCCACTGGGAAGCTGTTCTGGATGATAACGGCAAAACAAGGCAGATCAGCGGCGTAGTCCAGGATGTAACCGCACACCGGATTATGGAGGAGCAGCTGCGCGAGAGCGAGCAGAATTACCGGCTGATTTCTGAAAACTCCCAGGATTTTATCACACGCAATGCGGCGGATGAGGATGCCACCTATCTGTATGCCTCCGCCGTGTGCCAGCAGATGTTCGGCTATACGCCTGAGGAGATGGTCGGCACGAAAGGGATGGGATATATTCACCCTGAGGATGAAGCCAGAGTCCAGCAGTATATCCGAGACGGGATGAGCGGATTAAGACTGGAGCCGATCGTATTCCGTTTTTTGTGCAAGGACGGCTCCTATCTGTGGGTGGAAACAACGCTGCGCCATATCCGTTACGGTACCGGAGAAACCGCCGAAATTATCGGTGTAACCCGGGATGTCTCGGAACGCAAGCAGTATGAGCTGAAAATGATGGAAAGCGAGAACCGCTATAAGTCATTGTTTGAATATAACCCTTCTGCCATCATAGCCATGAATCTGGAAGGCTGCATCCAGTCGCTTAACGCCAGTCTGCTGCATCTGACCGGCTATTCAAGGGGCAGCCTGCTGCACTCCTTCTACAGCGAGCTTATTGATCCGGAGGAGCTGGATTTTGTAACCGAAAGATTTGCACGCGCTGCCGGCGGGGAGGCACAGACCTTTGAGAGCAGGCTGATCCACAGGAATGGGCACCTGGTCGAGGTGAGTATGATTTATGTGCCGATTATGCTGGATTCCCGCGTAGTCGGTGTGTTTGCCATTACAAGCGATATCACTGAACGCAAGCGGCATCTGGAACAGATTGAGAAGCTGAGCTATGAGCATGCACTGATCCTTAACTCCGTTACCGAGGGGATTTTCGGCATAAGCCTGGAAGGGGAGACGGTGTTTATTAACCCTGCTGCCAGCGCGATGCTGGGCTACGGCTCCGGTCAGTCCGGAGGAAGCATTGAGCTGCACGCGATACGTCAGACCTGGCTGGACGGAGAGCCTTATCCGGGAGGCGGCAAGACACTGCCTGAATGGTTCTCGGAGCATCTGTCCTATGAAGAGAAGGAAGGGGTATTCTGGCGTCAGGACGGCTCCAGCTTCCTGGTCAGATACCGGATGACTCCGCTGTTCGACAACGGGGAGCAGAAGGGTGTTGTTGTCGTATTCCGTGATATTACGGAGGAAAAAGCAATTGTAAGGGCTAAGGAGTCAGCCGAACAGGCGGACCGGGCCAAATCGGAGTTTCTGGCCATTATGAGCCATGAGCTGCGCACACCGATGAACGGCATTATCGGGATGACGGATCTGCTGACAGGCACCGAGCTTAGCGAGGAGCAGGAATACTACACGCAAATTATCAACAAGAGCAGTGCATCACTGCTGCATATCCTGAATGAGGTGCTTGATTTCAGCAAAATAGAGGCCGGCATGATGACTGTGGAGCTGCAGGCCGTTGATCTCCGGCAGGTGATGTCTAATGTAACCGAAATCTTTTATCCGCGTGTAAAGGAAAAAGGGCTTGTGCTACAGACAGAGATTGATCCTGAGCTTCCGCCGCTCCTTGTAACCGATGAGGGGAGACTGCGTCAGATTCTTATTAATCTGGTCGGCAATGCCGTTAAGTTCACTGATGAAGGAACGGTCAGCATGACTGCGCAGCTGGAAGCGGTCCGGGAGAACGGTGCGGTTATCCTCAAATTTACTGTAAAAGATACCGGAATCGGCATTGCCCCGGCCAGCCAAGGGCTGCTGTTCCAATCCTTTTCCCAGCTTCATCCCTCCATTAACCGCAAGTACGGCGGAACCGGACTGGGACTGGCGATCAGCAAAAAGCTGGTCGAGCTGCTGGGCGGAGCGATCGGGGTGGACAGCCGGGAAGGTGAGGGGGCAACGTTCTATTTTACCATTGAGGCCCTGATTCCGCGGGAGGCTTCCGCACAGGAGCTCATAACGGCAGGTGAAGGGGACAAGCAGGTAACGGTGCAGAACAGGCGCAGCGAGTACTCGTTCGGTGAATATGGGCCGCTGTCGATCCTGATTGCTGAAGATCATCCGGTTAATCAGCAGATTATGCAGGCTTTTCTCAAAAAGCGGGGGTATCATGCGGATGTTGCCTTGAACGGGCAGCAGGCAGTGGAGGCAGTGCGTTTGCGCCAATATGACCTGATCTTTATGGATATCCAGATGCCGCTGATGGACGGCATGGAGGCTGCCATGCGGATCAGGGAGGAGCACGGCCTGTATCCGGTGATTGTGGCCGCTACCGCGTTTGCCCAGAAGGAAGATAAGGAGATGTGCCTGAGAGCGGGAATGCAGGATTTCATCTCCAAGCCGATCCGTACAGAGGAGCTGGACAGGGTGCTGCGGGAATGGTCAGCCCAGCTCCGCAAACAGGAGTAAACCGCGTACGAAGGAGGACAGTAAATGAAAGGGCTCGTGTATACAGGGTTTGGCGTTATGTACGCACTGGTCAGCTTTTTTGGATTAGGTCCGGTGCTGTTTGCGGATGGGACGGTATCTGAACGGATTTTGACACTTGTTGTGGTGCTGCTGATCTATGTCCTGCTTACGCTGGGCCTGCTGCTCGTGAGGAGACGTCTATCATAAACATTGACAATCTTTTCTTGGCTGACTATATTTATATTATCCGTAATTTTTACGAATAAATTTAGCCAGCGAGAGGATCTTTGCACCGGATATGATGAAACGCGGCGATTTTATACTGATTGTTCTGGTTCTGCTGCTTGCAGGCGGAATCTATGGTGTCAAATGGCTGGACGTACGGGGGGAGCACTATGAGCAGGGAGACCTGCAGGCCGTGATTACAATCAACGGCAAAGCCTACCAGACCGTTAAGCTGACCAAGGAAGAACAGACCATTGATATTCAGACCAAATTCGGCCATAACATTCTCAAGATATACGACTATGGCATTCAAATGACCTATTCCGATGCCCCGCTGCCGATTGCGCTGGATATGGGGTTCATCTCCAGGCCGAAACAGCAGATTATCTGCATTCCGGCCAGACTGATGGTTGAGGTTGTCAATCCGGATGCCTCGATCGATAATGACGAGGAGCTGGATGCCGTTATTTAGCCTCTTTTACTCCCGGACTGCTGCTGATCTGTTCCCAGGCGGCTACAGAATCGGCGTTGGAGTAGACATAAGGCGTCGATGGCTGAGGAATCGGAGTTACCGTTTCGGGAATAATCTGAATCACAGCTTTACCTTGATAATCAGCGGTATGAAGCTTGCCCCGCACCTCAATCCAGGTGTCTGCGGGCAGGCTTATTTGCGTCTGCGGATCAAGCAGAATGCCAAACGGGGTCGCGTCTGCCGTGCAGCATTGCACCAGAAAACGGCTTACCGCATAAGAATCTCCGGCAGCCCCCTGTTCACGGTACAGGAACCCTGAGACTGTGATTTCCTTGCCTTCAAACTGCTCCTTATACAGGTCGATGGCCCCGAAGGTTTCAGAGAAAATCTCGGGATGTACAGTGATGACAGGCTGTTTATACAGCTTTCCTGCAAGCTCGGCGAATTCCTCCTGGTACGGGTTTGCGGCGGCAAACCGTTCCTCCCTTCCTTCCTCGGGCGAAATGTAGGTCAGGGAGACCCCCTTTCTCGCTGCTGCAGCTGTCCCGAGCGCCCGGTCCGGCAGCACAAAACCGAGCAGCAGGGGCAGCAGGAACAGGCCGTAGAGAGCAGTGCTCTTGAACATGGACCGGGGCAGCTGGTGCTCACAGTCGCATAGTGCACTGCTTTTGCCGAAAAGAGCCTGTATTCCAAGACTTACGGCCATCAGCGACAGAGGCACCGGACAGAGCCGGATCCAGCGGGCGAGCTTGGGGGCGACATAATAATGCAATGCATCCTGCTGGCTTAAATGTGCAATATACAGCGCAAAACCGAGCAGAAGGGCCGCCCTGAGCAGATAATGTACGCGGATGCTGCGCGGGTCGTTCATAGGGACCTCCTGAAAGTGGACTAGAGCCAGAATGATGCCAGCACCGAGCCGACGAAAACGGCCGAGAAAATAAGAAAGAACAGATAAAAGGCGAATCTGGTCTTGAACAGCGAGAGCAGCATCAGCGAATTTTTGAAATCAAGCATCGGCCCGAGCACCATGAAGGCCAGAAGAGAGCCTGACGGGAAAGTATGCAGGAAGGTTGCCGCGACAAAAGCGTCGGAAGTCGAGCAGAGAGACAGCACGAAGGCAAGGCCCATCATGAACAGATACGAGCCCAGCGGCATGCCGCCGATGGCTTCCAGACTGCCGTGATCCATGAAGGTCTGAATGCCGGAAGTCAGCAGGCAGCCAATGATTAAATATTTGCCCATCTCGAAAAATTCATCCGAAGTATGAACAAGCACGGATACGAATCTGCCCCCGCGGGCTGTTAGCCGGTGTGCTTCACCGCTTTCCCGCCGGATGGACAGCCGCAGCGGTGACTTGGTCACAGTGACGTATATGATTAGCCCTACAGCTGCTGCTACGGCAAAAGCCAGTCCCATCCGTGCGTAGGCGAGCCAGGGGTGCGTGCGGAAGGCGGTCAGCGTGGCCCCGTATACGACAGGATTCAGGATCGGGCCGGACAGTATGAATACTATGGCGACATAGAGCGGCATTCCCTTCTGCATCAGCCGGCGGACAAGCGGGATCATTCCGCATTCGCAGACAGGGAAAAGGATGCCGAGCAGGCAGCCGAACAGGATCGCGGGAACCGGCCGCTGCGGAATCCAGCGCGAGATCCATTCGTCCGGAACGAACACGCGCAGCAGCGAGGACAGCAGGGCTCCCAGCAGCACGAACGGCATGGCCTCCAGCAGAATGCCGATGAAGGCTGTTTTGAAGCTGTGGACATATGCGTTCTCCAGCAGCTCCGGATGCTCCGGCAGCCAGACTATGCCAAGGACGATCAGGAAGACGGCGGGAATAAGCAGCGGCAGCATTTTGAGCGGAAAAAAAGATGTCAATACATGTTAGCTCCTTCCCGTTGCATAGCTTCAGCCAAACAGACTGGACCATTGCGCTGTCAGCTGCTGCTCATCAAGCCCCAGTCCGATGAACACAATATAGGGCTGGCCGGGGTAGCGTGATGCCTCCCAGCTGATGCGGTTTCCGGCGAACTGGACCAGCTGGACAGGCTGCAGCCCGTGCTCCGGGCCAATTAAACGGACATGCCCCTTGGCTCTGAGCAGGCTGCTGCCCCATTGCTGGAAAAAGGCCTCAAGCTGTTCACCTGAAATGCCCTGCTCCGCCGACTGCGGGAAGGTAAGGGTGACGGCGGATACCTGGGAATAGGAACCGCCGGAATCGGCTTCCCGCTCCTGTACCGCGGTAGCTCCCGGAGTCTGTCCGCTGTGCATGCGTTTCAGCGGAACGCCGCTGACCGGAAGCGTGCTGCGCAAGGCGGCTGCATTACGGGGCTCCTGCGGGTATATGCCGGCCAGCAGCGGAGCAAGATTGATCTCGCTGTAATGGGTGAACACAATCTCCGAGTCCGTGTTGTATTTGCGGACGGTTTTTTCGATTCGCCACAGACGCTCTGGCTCAACAAGATCGGATTTGTTGACGATCAGCAGATCAGCGCCGGCAAGCTGCTTGCGGAGCGTCCTGACCAGCTGTTTGTCGGACGAGAAGCGGCTGTTGTATTCCAGCACGTTCTCTGCATCCAGTACGGTAACTGTATAATGCAAATTTACTCTCTCGCTAAGCGGCTGCTCCTGCAGCGCCAGGGCAATTTCTTCAGGATCGGCCACTCCGGTTAGCTCGATATAGATAATGTCGGGACGCCGGGCGAGGACGGCACCTAGGCTTCTGGGCAGATCCTCTTTGCGGCTACAGCAGACACAGCCATCCAACAGCTTTTCCACATTGGCCCCGGTCTGCTCCTGCAAAATATATCCGTCTACGTCACGTTTGCCCAGCTCATTCATCACAACTCCCGCATTTAGCCCCCGTGCCTTGCTCTCCTGCAGCAGGGTGAGCAGGAGGGTTGTCTTCCCGCTCCCCAGAAAGCCGCTCAATATCATCACCGGTATCTTCATGGTCCACACTCCCGCCTTTATTTGTTATGAATCACTGCAAGAATCATAGTTTCATAATTCCATCTATACGTGCTGCCAATGGCAGAAAGACCATCTTTTTTGAGAGATTAAGTCCGGCGCTGCTAGGAATTTTTTTGGCTGCAGACAGTTGACATTTGGTCAGAGAAGACGTTATGATGTGTAAATCGTAAGAATTACGATTAAATAAAAGGAGCTGAAACTTATGAGAGTAACTGTAACTTTGGCCTGCACGGAAACAGGCGACCGTAACTATACCACCGTCAAAAATAAGAAAAATAATCCGGAGCGTCTGGAAATGAAAAAATATTCTCCGCGTTTAAAGCGCGTAACACTGCACCGGGAGACCCGCTGATTCGTAAACGGCTGATCCCAATAAAACCATTACAGTAAGGAGCATAATCATGAAAAAAATACCTGTAACCGTGCTGAGCGGCTATCTCGGCTCCGGCAAGACGACACTGCTCAACCATATCCTGCAGAACAGGGATGGCCTGAAGGTGGCAGTAATCGTCAATGACATGAGCGAAGTGAATGTAGATGCTAATCTGGTTAAATCCGGTAACACCCTGTCACGGACAGAGGAGACTCTTGTGGAGATGTCCAACGGATGTATCTGCTGCACCCTGCGCGACGATCTGCTGCGCGAAGTAGGCAGGCTGGCTGCCGAAGGCCGGTTCGATTATATCCTGATTGAATCCTCCGGGATCAGTGAGCCTGTGCCGGTGGCCCAGACCTTCACTTACGCCAATCCGGACCTCGATATTGATCTGACGGAGCTGGCCAGGCTCGATACGATGGTCACGGTGGTCGATGCCAACCGGTTCTGGCATGATTTTGCATCAGGGGACAGCCTGCTTGACCGCAGCATGACCGCCGGGGACAATGATGTCCGCGATATCGTCGACCTGCTGATCGACCAGATTGAAACCTGCGATGTGCTGCTGCTCAACAAATGCGATCTGGTGGAGGAGCAGGAGCTGAACAAGCTGGAAGCTGTACTGCGCAGGCTGCAGCCTTCCGCCAAAATAATCCGCACCGTCAAGGGTGTGGTTGATCCTAAAGAAATTCTGAACACCGGCCGGTTCGACTTCGAAAAGACAAGCATGTCCTCCGGCTGGATTGCCGAGCTGAACAAGGAAGAGCATACGCCGGAGACGGAAGAGTACGGCATCACCTCGTTCGTCTACCGGCGCAGAGCGCCGTTTCATCCGCAGCGCCTAAGCTTCTTCTTTAGCAACTGGCCGGAAGAAGTGGTGCGGGCCAAAGGCTTGGTCTGGATTGCCGCTAAAGGTGATCTGGCGGCAACCTTGAGCCAGGCCGCCCGTCGATCCAGTTCGGCCGGCCGGTTACTGGCTGGCGACGCTGCCGGAAGCGCAGCAGCTGGAGGTACTGGAGACTGAGCCGGATGTGAAGGCCCGGTGGGATGAGCGGTGGGGCGACCGGATGAACGAGATCGTGTTCATCGGCATCGGGATGGACCGGGCCGCTCTGGAAGCACGGCTCGACAGATGTCTCCTGACTGCTGAGGAGATGAGTCAGGACTGGAAGCAGTTCAACAATCCGCTGCCTTGGCCGACTGAGGAGCTGCTGGCTGCAGGGCAGGAGTAGCGGCGGTGGTTTAGGGCCGAGATGGGTTAATCTTAATAATTAAAGAAGGGAGGCAGTTCCATGCTATTGTCATCCATGCGGAATGTAGTGTTCGGTTATGGTGAAGAGCCGGTCATCGACCGTCTCTCGCTGGATATTGAAGCCGGACAATTCATCGGTATCACCGGACCGAACGGGGCGGCGAAGACGACTCTGCTCAAGCTGATGCTGGGCCTGCTGCGGCCGTGGGGCGGGACGGTTGAGCTGAACGGTGAGCTGACAGGGGACGGTAAGCTGAATATCGGCTATGTTCCACAGCAGATTGCTTCGTTTAACACTGGATTTCCCAGTTCTGTTATTGAATTAGTCCGGTCCGGCTGCTACGGGCGGCTCGGATTGTTCCGCCGTTTCACCAGGGAACAGGATGAGCTGGTGGAGAGATGTCTGCGGCAGGTAGAGATGTGGGACTACCGCAGCCGCAGGATCGGCGAGCTGTCCGGCGGACAGAAGCAGCGAATCTGCATCGCCCGGGCGCTGACCCAGCAGCCGCAGGTGCTGGTGCTGGATGAGCCGACAACCGGGATGGATGCGGCTAGCCGTACGGGTTTTTATAAGCTGATGCGCCATTATGTCAAATCGCATGGCAGGACTGTCATTATGGTCACACACGGTCAGGAGGAAGCGGGTGCCTATTTGGACAGTGTAATCAGCCTGGAGCGCAAGGAGAGGGAGGGATGGACATGCTTGGTTACGAATTCATGCAGCGCGCATTTTGGGCCGGCGGATTGATCGGCATTATTGGCCCCTTGCTGGGGGTCTATCTGATGCTGCGCCGCCAGGTGCTGATGGCCGATACCCTGTCGCATGTGTCGCTTGCCGGAGTGGCGCTCGGCTCGGTGCTCCAGCTAAATCCCGCGCTCAGCGGCTTCGCCGTCGCGGTTGCCGGCGGCCTGGTCATCGAGCAGCTCCGCCGTCCTTACCGTACATACAGTGAGCTCCCGGTAGCCATTATCATGACCACAGGGCTCGCACTGGCTGTTGTGCTGATGAGTCTGAAGCAGAATCTGAGCAAAAGCTTCAGCTCATACCTGTTCGGCTCCATTGTCGCCGTCAGCGATACCCAGCTGAGGCTTATCGCGATTGTTGCGGCCGTTGGCCTTGTGTATTTCATTGTGCTGCGCCGGCCGCTCTATAGCCTGACTTTTGATGAAGAGACAGCCAGCATCAGCGGTGTCCGTACAGGTCTGCTGTCCTTTTCGTTCGCTGTGCTTACAGGCATGACTGTTGCCGCTGCCATGCCTGTTGTTGGTGTGCTGCTGGTATCGGCGCTGATCGTTCTCCCGGCGTCACTCGCCCTGCGCATTGCCTCCGGCTTCACCGCCGCTATTCTGATTGCGGTATCTGCCGGGCTGCTCGGCGTGTTCAGCGGTTTGACTGCCTCCTACTATATAAATACGCCTCCCGGAGGTACGATTGCACTCATTTTGCTGCTGTTCCTGCTGGCAGCCATTGCTGCACAAAGGCTGATCAGGCTGAAACGCCGCCACAGTAAATACCGGAGTCCCCTGCACAGCGGGAAATCCGTTCACGAAATATAGAATTCATATAGAAGAAAAGGAGTGTCACACCTCATTATGCTAACGTTCAAAATCCGTCATCTTGCCGTCCTGTCCCTGTCGGCCATGCTGATTGCTGCGGGCTGCGGCAGCAATAACAGTCCCTCTGGCAATGCTGCTGCCACAAACGCTGGCGGTAATGCAAATACAGCCGCTGCTGATACGGCCGCAGCTCCCGCTGACAAACTGGATATCAAAGTAAGCTTTTACCCGATGTATGAGTTCACCCGGCATATTGCCGGCGATCTGGCCGATGTCGAGCTCCTGGTACCGGCAGGTGTCGAGCCGCATGACTGGGAACCGACATCCCAGGATATGGCCCGGATTACTGATGCAGATATGCTCATCTATAACGGGGCCGGGATGGAGAGCTGGACCGCCCAGGTACTGGACAGTGCCTCCGGCAGCAAGCTGATTGCTGTTGAGGCAAGCAAAGGGCTGGAGATTATGGAAAGCGCCGAAGGGGAAGAAGGCGGTCACGCTCATGAGCATGCGGAAGAAGCTCATAGCACTGAGGATCACGATCATGAGCACGCTGAAGAAGCCCACGGCACTGTGGATCACGATCATGCTGAAGCAGGCCACACTCATGACCATGGCGGACTCGATCCCCATGTCTGGCTGGCGCCTTCCCTGGCCATCAAGGAGGTGCGTACCATTGAAGCGGCACTCACCTCAGCTGCGCCGGCGCATGCTGCTGCATTCAAAGCTAATGCCGACAGCTATATTGCCGAGCTTGAGCAGCTGGATAAGGACTTCAAAGAGGGGCTGGCGGGTACCAAGCGGAAGGATTTCATAACCCAGCATGCCGCCTTTGGCTACCTTGCCAAGGAATACGGCCTGACTCAGGTGCCTATTGCCGGCCTGTCTCCGGAGCAGGAGCCCTCTGCTGCCCAGATGGCTGAAATTGTTGAGTTTGCCAAGGCCAACGATGTAAAAACGATCTTTTTTGAAACTCTGGTGTCATCCAGTGTCGCCGAAACTATTGCCCAGGAAATTGGAGCGAAGACAGCCGTTCTGAACCCGATTGAAGGTCTTACAGATGAGGAACGCAGCAGCAATATGAATTATATATCCGTTATGCGCCAGAATCTTGAAGCGCTGAAGATAGCATTAAATGAATAGAACGGCCGGATTATCCGGAATAGAGAGGAGTTCATACGTATGGCAAAGAAATCCAAAGTGGTAAAAGAGCTTAAGCGCCAGGAGCTGGTCGCCAAATACGCGGACAAACGCAGAGAACTGAAGGCAAAGGGAGATTATATGGCTCTGCAGAAGCTGCCGCGCGATTCCTCGCCGACACGCCAGAAGAACAGATGCGCTGTTACAGGCCGGCCAAGAGGGTACTTGAGCAAATTCAAGATATCCCGGATTGTGTTCCGTGAGCTGGCACTGAAGGGTCAGATTCCCGGCGTCACCAAATCCAGCTGGTAGTCCGGCGGTACGTCAGCAGTCTTAAGACAAGACAGCAAGCATGCTATAAGGAAGAAACAGCCATTTCCGGTATTTCAGGAAATGGCTGTTTGTGCTGTTTGTAAATCCCTTTACCTGAGCAGTCCTGTAAATTAAGATAGGAGAAAAGGAGGCGGGAAAATGAGCTATATTAATACGTTTATCCGCGTCGCGGCAGATTGTCCGGTGGAGACAGGTATCATACCAGTCACCTCCAAGCCGCAGCTGCCTGCACATATCATCCAGTATGAGCTGCTTGCAGAAGAACCCTACCGCTATACACATGAGGAGCTGCTGTATGAGGTCCATGTGCGCCACAAGCAAATTCCCGAGGAAGAGCGTATCTCCCGCCGGGCTGAAATATGGGCTGAGCTTTTCTCAAGGAAGCATCCCTGCCTGCGAGCGTCCATGCTGCCCAAGCGCTACGGCTGGGGTGTCCATTTTGATGCAGAGGGCAGAATTGCCATCTATGCAATGGAATCGCCTGAATACGACCGCTATACTTCCGGGGAGAACAGCGGGCTGACCCTGCTGAATGCGATGCGGAGCAAACGAAGCTAGTGCCAGAAAGGAGAATGCGGCTGTGTACAAAAATATTGAAGAGCTGACCCTGAACACCTGGCCGGCGGAGCAGAGTGTGCTGCTCGAGGGCTGGATTCTGCGGTCAGCCTCGGGTTATACGAAACGGTCGAATTCCGTTAATCCTTTATACGGGCCTGCAGAGATGGAGCATGGCCTTGATGTGAAGCAAAAAATCCTGCTATCCGAGCAGTATTATGAGCGGGCCGGAATGCAGACGGTATTCAAAATCACCCCCTACATCAACCCTGCCGGGCTGGATGATCTGCTGGAGGAGTTGGGCTACCGGATGGACAGCCCCTCATCCGTGCGGACTCGCGATCTGGAGCAGCTGCCGCCGCTGCAGAGCCGGCATACACTCATAATCAGCGGGCATCTGACAGAGGAATGGCTCGCGGCGTTCTCCCGTCAGGCGAAATTGTCCGGCACAGAGCCGGATACCCTGTGCCGGATGCTGTCCGCATCCAGCCTGCAGCAGGGATATGCGCTGCTGCTTAAGGACGGCGTGCCGGCAGCCTGCGGCCTTGGTGTAATACAGCATGGATATATCGGGCTGTACGATATCATTACAGCACCCGAATACCGAAGGCAGGGACTGGCAGAGGAGCTGATTCTCGGGCTGCTGCACTGGGGGTGTTCGGAGGGTGCGGCATCTTCATTTTTGCAGGTGGTGCTGGCAAATGCCGGCGCTTCCGCATTATATGACAAGCTGGGCTATAAAGAAATCTATCAATACTGGTATAGGATTAAAGACTAGATTCCAGCAGCAAAATTCCGGCAGCAAAGGAGATAACCATGTCACAATATTGGAGCGGGCGCTTTGCCCGGGAAGGCATGATATGGGGTAGTGAGCCCAGTCCGTCGGCCTGGCAGGCGGAGAAGCTTTTTAGGGCGGAAGGTGTGGAATCGGTGCTGGTTCCAGGTGCGGGTTACGGACGCAATACCAAAGTGTTCTCGGCACGGTTCACAACCTACGGGATCGAGACGAGTACAGAAGCCCTGGAGCTGGCGGCAGAGTGGGACCCGGAGACTACTTTTATGGCCGGATCGGCCCTGGAGCCGCAGTTGAGCGTACAGGTGGATGCTGTATACTGCTACGATGTGCTTCATTTATTTCTGGAGGTGGAACGCAGGAAGCTGATTGCCGCATGTCTTGCCCAGCTGAAGCCCGGCGGACTGCTGTATTTCACCAGCTTTTCCGATGAAGACATGAACAACGGCCGCGGCCGCAGGCTTGAACCGGGAACCTACGAGTACAAGGAAGCAAAGTACGCGCACTTCTTCAGTGATGCTGATTTGAGAGACCATTTTGCCGGAACCGCAATAAGGGAGACCGGAACGTTCCCCGAGAGTCTGCACAGCAGCCAGGGCGGAGCCCATGAATACATACTGCGGTACATCATCGCACGCAAAACATACTGATATAGCAAAAGACGTCAATAGGCCCTCCTTTTATAGAAAGAAGGGCCTTAAGTATAGTTGTCTCCAAGGTGTAAAAAGATCATCCGGGCGCTCAGTCCGCTATCTCAGCTCACAATCAGCGAATAAAATATGCCGCGGAATCCGGAAAAAGCTCTCGGCCTTTTCCTGCAGGGCCAGGGTTGGAAGATGGCATTGGTGAAGCCACTTGCGGAAGGTGCCCGGGTGGACGCCGATCCAGATGCTGACATCGGTTACAGAGAAGTCATACACCATGCATAGCCCTGTCAAAATAACGTTATTCTGCGGAGAATGGGCAAGCGTTCTTTTCATAAAACGTGATGGGGTAGGCTGGCAGACAATCGGACTTTGCCGCAGAAGTGCTTCGTTGAACAGGATATGGGACGGATACCCCAGCAGACGGCAGACCTTGTCCAGATTGTTTCTGGAAGGAATGCGGCCCTCGTACACCCAGGCGCTTACACTGCGCGAGGAGACGGAGAGCTCTTCCGCAAGCTTGGATAATTTGATGTCCTTGGCCATCAGAACGGCCAGCAGCACCCGGTTGCGGATCTGGCTGCGCTTAGGTCTGCGGAACCGTTTTACACGTACGCCCTGTCCAAGATATTTGCGGTTGATCAGAGACCAGGCCTGAATTTTGTGAGGTTCTTGTTGATTCTTAGGCATACTTCCTCCGAATTTTTAACGTTATACTACAATACTTTCCGGTACGCTGCAATGGTTAATGCTGTAATTGCTGACATGGGGGTTAAGTTTCTTTCAGAAGTGTTACCGTTATGATATATTTTTAGTAATCAAATTTACAATACTCACAGCAGGGAGCGAAATAGATGATCAAGCATATCGTATTTTTTAAACTGAAAGACCGGTCTCCGGAGAGTGTGGCTACTACAGTCGGAGTGCTCCGCAACATGGAAGGAAAGATTCCGCAGCTGCTCTCCATTGAGGTTGGTGCCGATGTGATTCATTCGGAGCGGTCTTTTGATATCGCACTGGTGACCACCGTTGCTTCACTCGAGGATCTGCAGGCATACCAGGTTCACCCGGCGCATAAAGAAGTTATCGCCCATATTAACGAGGTTAAAGAGCTTTCTGTCGCTGTGGACTACGAAATCTAAAGAGCTGCCGGCTGCGGCAGGGTTCCCATTTTATACCGGAAGCGGTGAGGTAAATGCGTGAGCTTGAGTATCCGATGGAAGCATTGACGTACCTGGTCGTTTTTCTGGCCGCCTGCTTCATCATGCTGTTCTGGCTGAAACGCCGGGGCAGACGCGGCAAGTAAGTTTAGCACATTAGCATTCTTGCATACCACCTGACTTGGAGGGTTCAGCTGTGTACTATGTTAACCGGAAGCAAATTGAGAATATACTGGATCAGATTCCCGCGATCGGGGCCGGTCTGCGCAGTGCTGCGGATTCCTGGGATGGGGGCATTATGAACGGACTTGTGCAGGAGCGTTGTCTGCATCTGGGGATCGAGGTAGTGACGGATGTCGGAAGCTGCCTGATTGACGGCTTCATTATGCGAGATGCGGGAAGTTATGAGGATATCATTTCGATTATCAATGACGAAAAAGTGCTCGGGGACAGCGGAATCTACGATACCCTGATTGAACTGGTAGCGCTCCGCAAGCCGCTGGTGCAGGATTATTATGTCTGGGAACGGAGCAGGCTGCACCCGCTGACCGCAAAGATTCCGGATGTTCTGGACCGATTCGCCCTGGAAGTGCGCAGGTATCTGGATCAGGAGCTGGGTGCAGAACTTACGGTCTGATCTGTATCCATCGCAAGAACGGAGGACTGAAATACACTGCCGACAAGCCTTAAGGAAAGAAGGTGCCTGAGCATGAAAAAAGGGCAGGAGAGCGGTTCGACAAGGCGCAATATAATGACGCTGCTCAAAATGAGGGGGCCGATGACCATCGGCGCGCTGGCCGAAGAGCTGGGGATTACGGAAATGGGGGTCCGGCGTCATGTTTTGCAGCTGGAGCAGGAATCACTGGCCAAAACCAGGGTCGTCCGCCAGGCGATGGGCAGGCCCCTGCATGTGTATTCGCTGACGGAGCGGGCCGAGGAGCATTTTCCCAAAACCTATCACAATCTGGCGCTGGAGCTGCTGCGGGAGCTGGATCATACGAGCGGGATTGAGGCGGTCAATGTGCTGTTTGAAGGCCGGCGCAGACGGATGCTTGCCCAGTACACACCGATGATGGAAAACCGGAATCTGGAGGAACGGGTAGCTGAGCTGGCCTCGATCCAGAATTCCGGCGGATACATGGCCGAGTGGAGCAAGGAGGAGGACGGCAGCTTTGTGATGCGGGAGTATAATTGCCCGATCCGCCAGGTTGCATCCCAGTACCGCAAAGCCTGCCAGTGTGAACAGAGCCTGTTCGAGGAGCTGCTCGGGGCAAAGGTAACGCGCAGTGAATGTATGGCTGAAGGCGGCCAATGCTGCCGGTATGCAATTACACCGGATCCCGGTCATCCGGCCAAACGGGACAAAACCTACGAAAAGTCTTCCTGAAACAGTCACAGGACAAACTCTCTATGCTTATGATATAGCAGAACTAGGCGAACGCCCGGGGGTGACGGGCAGAGGCACTTTGAATCCAAAGGAGAGATTGACGATGAAAAAGGATACCAAAAGCTTGCTGTGGGGAATTCTGGCAGGTAGTGTGGTCGGTTCAGTGACTGCGCTGCTGTTCGCCCCTAAACCGGGAAAAGAGCTGCGCCAGGACATTGTGGACGGAACGAACGGTGCCATTGATAAAGTGCAGGAAATTGCGGGTGCAGCAAGTGAAAAAAGCTCGGAGCTGTACGGTAAAGCCAAGGACGCAGTGGAATCTGTCGTCAGCGAAGTGAAGGAATGGAGCAAGCAGTATACCCAGATTGATGCGGAGGAAGAGATTGCCGTGGTTAGCGGTATTGTTGCCGAAGAAGCTGCCGTAAATCTTGATGAAGCTGAGACCGCAGAAATTATTGCGGCAGCTGCAGAGGATGCCCAGGATGTGGCTGACGCCGGAGACAGTGCGGATGCTGTGCTGGAAGACGGTTCTGCTGCAAAAGATGACAAGGACGGCGTTCTCTAATAACGGGCACGGGACAGCCGGTGTGTGGTTAACTCAGGGGGACCCGGTTGCTCCCTTTGCTGGAAAATATGGCTTACTGAGTTCCGGACAGATAGGCTGAAGCCGCCTCCGGCCGCTTGGCACCGCTTCTCGCATACCTTGCGGGAGGCGGTTTTATATGTTTCCGGGGCCTGTGCAAAGTACCTGAGTCAGCTTCTTGTCAAGGCCCGCTTTGTGGGGTTATTTTTAATCCTTCCTTGAACTGGAGCCCTAAAAAGAGTATTATCTGCAATTGGGGCTAAAAGTCAGGTACACTTGTGTCTGACCTTACATAAGCTACACAAAACAAGTAAAAGGAAGCGGTGTGTTCGTGCAGCAGGCTATAGCTATACTAGACTCAGGTGTGGGGGGGCTTACGGTTGTCAAGGAAGTCATGAGACAGCTTCCCAGGGAAAAAATCATCTATTTCGGTGATACTGCCCGTGCCCCTTACGGACCCCGTTCGACAGAAGAAGTGAAATTGTTCACTGAACAAATCGTTGACTACTTAATTCAATTCAATCCTAAAATGATAGTAATTGCCTGCAATACTGCAACAGCAGCAGCGCTGGATTATATTTCGGCCAAGGTGTCCATTCCGGTTATCGGTGTGATCCATCCCGGAGCCCGCGCCGCGATCAGCGCCACCAAAACGGGACGGGTCGGTGTTATCGGGACGGTGGGTACAATCAAGAGCGGAGCGTATACCGCTGCGCTGAAGGAGCTGTCCCCGTTCGTGGAGGTGGTCAGCCAGGCTTGTCCGGCGCTGGTGCCCTTTGTGGAGCAGGGCATGTTCCGTTCCGAAGAGAGCCATATTGCGGTAGCAGAATCTCTGAACGGCATCAAATACGAGCCTATCGATACTATGATTCTCGGCTGTACTCATTATCCTTTTCTCATAGATCCGATTGGCAAAGTGATGGGGCCGGGAGTGAAACTGATCAGCTCGGCGGATGAAACAGCGCGGGAGATCAGCACGATTCTCTATGACAAAGGCCAGCTGGCCCGGGGGGATGAAACCCCGATTCACCAGTTTTTCTGCAGCGGGGATGCCGAGATGTTTCAGCGGATCGCCCGTGACTGGCTCGGCGAGCAGCTTAAACGGACGCCCGTAGTATGGCAGGTGTCCTCTCTGTAAGCTGAGGTGTTTGGAATAGGGACAAACCTCTAAAGTAGATCGCATTAAACCGGGAGTTATCCCGGTTTTTTGTATTTTTGCGGCATGTTGGAAAAGGGAGAAGAAGAGGACGAGGAAAAGGATTGAGGAAGTGGAACATAGCTTTGTTTCTAGCAGAAGCGGGCGAGTGTGCGAAGTGAGAGGAGTGAGAGGAGTGAGAGGAGTGAGAGGAGTGAGAGGAATGAGAGGAATGAGAGGCAAAAATCCCCTCGATTTCGGGCGGAATGGGCTAATGTGCGCGAAATGAAGGCAAAAATGCCTTTGATTTCGGGCAGAACGGGTGAATATGCGCGAAATGAAGGGCAAAAATGCCTTTGATTTCGGC
>NZ_LRAC01000124.1 GCF_001517085.1 Paenibacillus sp. DMB5 | reverse complement strand
GTTCATTCAGCACACTCAGCCAGAACTTGGAGGACTCATTCTCCCCAATCCACATACCCAGCACGTCTTTGTTTCCGTCCAGATCAATGCCAATGACCATGTAGGCGGCCTTGTTGATAATGGCCCCGTCCTGCTTCACTTTGAAGTGGATCGCATCCAGATAGACAACGGCGTAAACGCCTTGCAGAGGCCGATTCTGCCACTCTTTAATGAGAGGTACGATCTTGTTCGTGACATTAGAAATAAGTGTAGGAGAGACCTCAATGCCATACATTTGTCCCAGATGATCCTGGATTTCCCGGGTGCTAATTCCTTTGGCGTATAAGGCGATGATTTGCTCTTCGATGCCGGTTACATTGGATTGATGCTTCTTGACGACCAAGGGCTCAAACTCACCCAGCCGGTCCCGAGGAATGGTGATTTCCTGTTCGCCGTACTCACTGACTACCGTTTTACGGCTCTTCCCATTCCGACTGTTTGGAGTGAGCTTTGCCTTCACCTCATGTTTTCCATAGCCCAAATGGGTATCCATTTCGGCTTCCAGCATCTCCTGAATCGTCTCTGCAAACAGGTCTTTCAAGGCATTTTGTGCATCTTGTGCAGTGACAAGATTGTTCTCCTTAATGAACTCCCGAAGTTGCTGTTTTGACCAAAGTCCCATGTGTTCTCCCCAACCTTTCTCTTACTTTCATTTTAATGGGTTTGAGAGTTTACACAATATATTTTACAGACTCAAGTTGAGCGATCAGGAGCATGGCCAGCTGCTGCAGCCCTACACACCTGGTTGCTTCCAAACAAGCCGACGGACGAACTGTGCCGGCTCGGTATTACAGCTACAATAGTTCCACGCTGCTGGTTTGTTCTAGTCGTTCCACTGCCGGCTCCACAGATTTGGCCCGATCTGCATATCGGCGGCGACGGCAGCAACAGCGTGAAGAAGCTGCAGCTAGTCCTCAAGCTTGTACTGGTACACTGACAAGACCAGGTTTAGGCACATTTGGCACATCAATGACGGCGGCGCGTCAGGGACGTCGCCGGAAGCTACATTGGATTGATGCTTCTTGACGACCAAGGGCTCAAAATCATCCAGCCGGTCCCGAGGAATGAAGATTTCCTGTTCGCTGTACTCACTGACTACCGTTTTACGGCTCTTTCCATTTCGACTTTTGGAGTGAGCTTTGCCTTCACCTCATGTTTTCATAGCCCTAATGGATATCCATTTCCGCTTCCAGCATCTCCTGAATCGTCTCTGCAAACAGGTCTTTCAAGGCAATTTGTGCATCTTGTGCACTGACAAGATTGTTCTCCTTAATGAACTCCCGAAGTTGCTGTTGTGACCAAAGTCTCATGTGCTCTCCCCAACCTTTCTCTTACTTCCATTTTAATGGGTTTGAGAGTTTACACAATATATTACAGACTCATGACGTTAGAGCAATGGGCAGTCATCCGGGACTGTCTGGAGGGTATTCCTTATGAGATTAATCCGACACATGAGGATACTATGGGCATAGGGGAGTTTGAAAACGCCTATCTTCGCTTTATCATTTGGCATCTATTTTTGGTGAGTGTTGCTATGTTTCATTGTTTTTACTACGTATCAAATAGTTAAACTAAGTTTGATTTAGTATAATGATCTCAGTTGGAGTTTATAAGATTAGGAGGAATATTTTTATGCATTCTAAATTACTAGTTGATGCAACTGATCTAGTCCAATGGGCAGATAGACGTGACTCACAATCCGTACTTCCTCAGCTTATTCGAAGTTTAATACTCTCAAGTAGTGATCACATTGAAAAAATTAGCTTTGCTGCAGGTGAAGGAGTGAGTCTTGGCGGATGGGATGGTATTACTATTGCCGAGGAAAGCAGTAGTTTTATACCAAAAGGAACAACAGTGTGGGAAATGGGGGTAAACAGAACTGTCAAAGGGAAAGCTGATGACGATTACGAGAAACGAAGCAAAAACCCTTTATTTATGATTCCTGAAGAAACCTCATATGTTTTTATCACACCTAGGCGGTGGAGAGATAAAGATAAATGGACTGAAGAAAGGCAAAAAGAAGGGATTTGGAAGGAAGTTCGTGTTTATGATGCCGATGATCTTGAAACGTGGTTAAGCCAAAATCCTACAGTTCATGTTTGGTTGTCTATACTATTAGGTAAGCACCCGCAAAACTGTACTGATCTAGGTAGTTATTGGACAGATTGGTCGGAGGAAACCCAACCTGCTATCTCTTCAGAAATGGTATTAGCAGGGCGTGAAAATATCAAAGCAGAAATATATCAATGGCTGAAAAATTCAAATTCTCCACTAAGGCTACAAGCAGAAACACGTGATGAAGCTATAGCTTTATTTGCTGCCGCTATTAGTCTGCTTCCCTCAACAGAAAAGGATTTTTTCTATCAAAAGCAATAGTGGTAAATAATTCAGAAGCGTGGACTTATCTATCATCATCGCAAAATAACCTTATACTAATTCCTGCTTTTGATTCAGAAGGTTTAAGCCGTGCAATTAGGAATGGCCATCACATCATGATACCTTTGGGGGGTTCCGATAGTTCATCGTCAAGCGCTTTGAAGATCCCACGCCTTTCCCGTAATAAAGTGACAGAAATCCTAATTGAAATTGGAATAGATGAAAACTACTCGCGTGAACTCGGACTTTTAGCCCGAAGAGGACTTACTACATTTCGTCGACAGGCTGGTCTTAGTCCAGAAATAAGGCAGCCTCTATGGGCACGGCCAAGTGAAGCACGATCTCTTATTCCATTATTAATTGCAGGTGCTTGGAATGAAACAAAAGAAGGTGATAAAGAAGCTCTCATTGAATTAGCAGATAGTTCTTACGATGATCTTACTGAATCGCTAGTAAGATGGGCAAACGAATCTGACCCTCCTGTCCGTCGTATAGGAGACGCATGGTACATAATTTCAAAAGAAGATGCATGGTCACTCTTGATTCGTTACGTTACCCCAACAGATATAGAAAAATTTAGATCAGTAGCTCTTAAAGTTCTTACTACAATTGATCCTAAATTTGATCTGCCTAACGAGAAGCAGTGGATGGCAGGGGCAATTGGTCATTCATCTAATTATTCAGGACTTTTCATAAAAAATATAGCTGATACACTAGCGTTTATGGGATCTAAGGAGGATTCTTTTCATCCTACCTTATCGTTGAGGACTCATGCCTCTACTATTATTTATGAGTTATTTAATAGTTCAAAAGGAAGTTGGCAAGTGTGGTCTACATTATCCTCTGTCCTCCCACTTCTTGCAGAGGCAGCGCCAACACAGTTTCTGCAAGCACTTGAAGACGAAATATTAAATGAGGAGGCAATTTTAAAGCTTTTTAACGATCAAAAAGATGCAATGTTTAGTTCTTCTCCTCATACTGGGCTACTTTGGGCACTTGAGACACTCGCTTGGAATCCAGAATACCTTGGTAGAGCTTCAATATTACTAGCTAGGCTAAGTAAGTTGGACCCTGGTGGAAAGTTAACGAATAGACCTAATAATAGTCTTCGTGAAATATTTTTGACGTGGAATCCGCAAACTTCTGCTTCTGTTGACCAACGTCTTCAAATCCTTGAAGTACTTTTAAAAAGGGAACCGAATATTACTTGGGATTTGTTATGTAGGTTATTACCACAGTTCCATGGCGTAGGACACAATACATCTAAGCCAAAATGGAGGGACTGGGCTCCAGATCATAAGAGAAACGTTTTAGTAGCAGAGTATGACAAAATAACCCATGAGATTGTGAAGCTCTTATTAACGGAAGTAGGAGACTCAGGCGAACGTTGGGATGAAATCATTAAAGCTTTACCAATGTTATCTTTAGAGGACTTTGATGTTGTTTTAAATGAACTTAATAGACTAAGCGCTATAGACATTGGGTCAGAAGATAAGGCGCTGATTTGGAACGCACTCAGAAAAGAAATATCGAGGCATCGCTCTTTCCCTGATGCAGATTGGGCTCTTCCTGAAAAAATAGTAGATAGTATAGAAGAAGTTTTTCATAAATTTGAACCGCAAGAACCAGCCCCCCGTTATAGTTGGCTCTTTAGTAATCGGCCTGAATTACCAGAAGGGCGTGAAGTGGATTGGGAAGAGCGTGGAAAAAAACTTCACGAAGTAAGGGCAAATGCACTAAATAATATATATGAAAGATTTGGTATTGAGGAAGTAATTGATCTCATCACAAATGTCGAACATCCATTTCAGTTGGGTTCAACGCTTGGAGAAATCCGATTGATAGAAATGGAAGAGGATAGGTTTCTTCTGAATTACTTGGACTCACCTGATAAGAAACTCGCACAATTCGCTCGTGGATATATTTTAGGTAGTGTTAAAACTCTTGGAAATGACTGGGCAGTAAGGAAGCTTGAAGTTTCCAAAGAATGGGAGGCAAATAAAAAAGCAGAAATATTAATATGTTTACCTTCTAATGAAACTACCTGGAGTTTGGTACAGCAATCAGGAAATGAGGTTGAGAAAAGATACTGGTCATTAAGTTCCCCGTATTCTATAAATGATAAAGGGTTAGTTAAAGCGGTTCACAAGTATTTACAATATACTTTGCCCTATTCCGCAATTGAATTATTAGCATTACACATAAAAATTGCCAAACCCGCTCAAATAGTGGAGACCTTGAGAAAAACACTTGATGTATCACTAAAAGACAATTTGCCCTCTAATTCATTTTCCCACCATATTTCTGAGTTATTTCAGAAATTGGAGGATTCTAATGATATTGAAGAAGGGGAAATAGCATCTTTGGAATGGGCATACCTCCCTATCCTAGATCGATACGGCCATGCTCCTAAACTTCTTCATCGTGAATTAGCACGTAACCCTAACTTTTTTGCAGAAGTAATATCTTTTGTTTATAACGCAGAGAATGAGGAATCGAAAGAAGCTACCTACGAGGAACGTCAGCGTGCATCTCAAGGTTATGACCTTTTGAAATCATGGCGCACTGTACCAGGTTTTAAGGAAGATAACAGTGTTGACAGGCAGGAGTTACTTGATTGGGTTAGCAACTCTTTACAATTCACTCTTGATTTGGGGAGAAGTACAGTTGGGGCTCAGTATGTTGGTGAAGTCTTAAGTGCATCAATTGTTGGGGACGATGGTGCATGGCCACATGAAGCCGTTCGAGATGTTATAGAGCAGTTTAGCAACACAAACCTCGAAAAAGGATTTACTCTAGGTATCTATAACAGTAGGGGAGTTGTAAGTAGAAGTACAACTGAGGGAGGGGCACAGGAGAAGAAGCTTGCCGATAGATATAATGGTTACGCAAATATCTCTAGTGCACGTTGGCCGCGTACAACTGCACTACTCCGTTCTATCGCTGACAAATACAACAGGGAGGCTCAACAGGAGGATATAAGGGCTGAACTAAGAGAAGATTTAGATCACTATTGATTTAACAGGTCTAAGGCAGACTTGAATCTAAAGAGGGTGCAAATAAAAGCGTGCTCCCCAGGAATCAATGGATTTAAGAACTAAATGAGGCGGGTGAGGTTAGAGCTGAGCAAGGTACAAACCCGGTCCATTTTCGTATAGACAGAGCTGTCCGGGAAAGTGAATGTCTTGTCCTATAAATCAATCAAATGATTCAAGGACTGGTCGGAACAACCGAGAACAGTGGCCTAAGAGAATCAGCGGTTCCTCCCCCAGACGCCCTCGGTAAGAAAATGGCCCAGTGTGGTACGTGTTGAAAGAAAATAAAGTATTAGACTCGGCGCCACGATCGGCAATCGTCTACGCCGTCCAGCTGCTTCGCATGCTTCAGCTCCCGCTCCTGGTTCTCCGAAAGCGCCGGGCGCCGTGATCGGCAACCAGCTACGTCGGCCAGCGACAGCGCGTGCTTCTGTCTAATACTTTATTTTCTTCTTCGATTCCTTTTGGGCACTTTCTTTGTGCCTCAGTCTACTACTTATTTATTATTACCTGACGATTTTCATTACAGATGGCTTGGTAGAAGCAACAACTCTGGTCAAATACCTTATTTTCTTCAAACAAAAGAACACACCACCAACTCCCCACAATTTTTTTGAATCATCGTTATTCAAGGGTTCGAATCAAAGAGTTTCCCTGGTGGGAATTGGACATACCAGATGATGATTTAACTTTATATCAGTATCTAGTAACAGCGGCATTAAGAGGATTCGAACGTGCCGCTATTCAATATTACAGACCTCTGTATAACAGGATTCAAAGATCTGATCAGAAGAATACGTAATTGATGGCTTGGACCACTACTATCATGGGAGAAGTATCGTATGCGCGCGGGATGGCCGACTGATGTAGCATCACTTATCTGGTAGCTACCCGGACATTAACAGTGACAGCGTAGCCCGCTGGTAATGCAATTGGCACCTACTTTCTTCCATACAATACATGTGCCGTGTACGCCAACTGAACTTCGCCAGCACAGATTGCTTTGTCCAGGGAATAACTAGTACTCTTCAGGTTTTTAACTCAAAATTTTGTAACTATAATTGCTGTTAATCATTGTCCCACTTTGTTGAAGCACGTATATTTGCAACTCTTATTGTTAAGATGGAAGGGGGACTTGATATGAATGAAAAACAAAGATGGATTGTCAACAGTAAATCAGACAACCTTTTTAAGGGCTTCTTGGCGATACTGAACAGTTGTTAGGTAGTCCAATGTATTGATGTTGTCCGGTTGAGGTAACGAAGGAAGCAATAGCTCATTAGAGTGCCTTTACCTGCCTGTTATCGCTTTCATAGCCTTAACCTATAGGGCAATTCTCCATGTGACGAAAGTGATCTCTTCGGGATCGTTTTCCTCAAACTGATGGAACAGATTAAGCAATATTGTACAAGCGACGAGTACGACATACTGTCGGCGGTTGCAAAACGATTTATTGAAGCAATCAATAAACAAGACCCTTCTTGGGATAACGCTATCTGGTGGAAGTAAATTCTTGGGTGCTATTTGATCGAATTCTTTTTTTATTTGATAAAAAGGAGAATGTAGTACATTTTAACCTGCCGGCGCCCCCCGGAGGCTGTTCACCGATAGGTTTGGAAGGACTCTGTTCTAACTATGAATCAACGTTTTAGTTGAAATTCGAGCAATGACAGGGGACTTCATATACGACAAAATATGTGGAGTGAGATCTAGATGAACGTTGACAGTCATCAACTACCGCCGATCGAGGATGAAAAAGTCTTTGAAAATTTGCTCAAAGATATAATGCGGGTACGTTTAAAAAACCCGGATGGGGTGCTACTGAACGGCACCCGTGGACAGGCGCAGAATTCGATTGATGTGTTTGGCCGTGATAAGGATACATTGGAATGGGTTGGTGTTCAGTGTAAGGTGAAAGAGTTTGGAAAGAAACTGACCATTCAAGACGTTACAAAAGAAGTAGCTGGTACAGCAGGATTTAATCCAGCCATCAGCACCTATATCATTGCCACTACTGCGAAACGAGATACCCAATTGCAGCAGGCTGCTGCAGTGCTTTCGACCAATCAAATGCAGGTGATCGTTTGGTCGTGGGAAGACATAGCTGATATTTTAAAGGAAAATGACTTTAGGCATGTGCTGATGAAGTATTACCGTCGTTTTTTTGTGGATGCCAAGTTGATGGGTAACACCATCGGAAAGGTCATTACCTTGCAGGTTGGGACGGATGGTATGTATATTAGCGGTTACCATTTATTCATCGGGAAGACTACCAATCACGATCCGCATTTCAAAAATATTTATATAATCAATGACATGTTCTCGAAAACTATGGACAATTTTTCGATACCGGCTTTTGAAAGCGATATTGAATATGCCATTCGAAATCGGCATGATCGTAAAATTATCGTTCGATGGATTAACAGTCTGAACATTGAAGATGACGTTATTTATGGGAATGAACGAGAATTCTACTATACAATTCCAAGCCAGACACTCTTATCCGATTTTGCTCTAGATGAAGATCCATCAGAGGATAGCGAAGAAACAGATTAATTTTTGCGGCCCAAAAAGAGTACTCAGAACGCCGCTGGGTTATTAAATAAACCGACAAGTTGAATGTGAGTTTTTTCTATTTCTATGTCCAAGTCAGGCGTTTATTCAGGCAACAGAAAAATAGAAATTTTAGAGGATTTAGCTTTAGGAGGGCAGGACAGCGTACAGCGGCGCAGGTATGATATGCAGAGTAGCATTGAAGGAGCTCTTCCGGAGCCGCATGCCTGCGCTCAGTCCGGCGTCTTATGATGGTTAGCCTGACTGCGCCGGGCGGATATCTTGTCGTTAGCACTGAAATAAGCCTACTTAATATTTGCGTTTCATGGGCCTGCAGGAGCTTTTCCAGATACGGTTTCTGCGGTGGAACTGATCCTTAACCGACAGTGGACACCCTATGTCAGAGTTACTTCTGTCAACAAAGGCTATGGTTCTGTCCTATTAAAACCCGTACCTAGCGCGGGTTTTCTTTTTTAAGGGATCAAGTTCTTGTGCTTTTCGCAGGATAAGAACTTGATCCCTTATTTGCCGAAAAAGGTCAAGAACATGGTACTATTGCCGATTAGATTATCATCTAAAACTAAGCCAAACGTATAGATGAGCTGATCAAAGTTGTTATTAAGCTAGGTTAGAAGTCGAATTTCTGTAGAGGAGAGATACTTTTCAGTCACTGAGTAATTGAAAAGAAGCGGATTCATATGAATAGAGTATTGCCGGGAGTCCAAATTTTCCGCATCGCCCCGAATTAAATTAATATAGCTGTTGATCTCAAGCTAGCCCCAAACAGTCCGTCGATTGTAGAGATTGAAAAAGAAGTCACTTATTATCACCAACATAAAAAGTTTAGTATACCTATTTATGTTGATAAAATAAAGTCTGGTTATCGTTTACGCAAAGGGTATTTACAATATTCGGCAGCTAAAAAATTATCAATAAATGAAATAGAGACATTAAAGTTCACTTCTGAGATGAAAGTCACTTGGGATGATTTTTAGAAAGACTATTATTATAGGCGGGGAAAAAATTTATATTTTTTTATGTATGGCAACGATTATTAGAATAATAAATGAGGGATTACAGTGAACGCTTCGTTTTATATTGATGAAAGCGGAAATACCGGAACTAATTGGGACGACAAAACTCAACCATACTTTGTGTATGGAGGTTGGCTTGTACCAGATGATAGAAAAGAAGAGGCTGTAAATTATTTGAATGGCATTCTTGCTTCAATACAGGGTTCAGAACTAAAGGCGAAAAGTTTTCTGAAAGGCAAAAGTGGAACGTACCGTTTCTATAATCTTTTTAAGAAGTTAGTGATCGAATTCGGATTCCTCCCGTTTTTTGGTGTAACAGATAAAAAGTTTATGATAGCAGCAAAGATAGTGGAAACTTTTTTTGATTGTGACTACAATCCCAATGTAAATGATTATTTAAGCCGTCCTGTAGAACTTAAAAAAGCTCTTGCAGTATGCATATTTCAAGATGAGCAAGTCATGCAGAATTTCTCAACTTTAATTAAAAACGGTACTGTTACAATAGATTTAATGAAAAAGATCAATGAGCAACTTATTCAGATTTTTCAGGATCAAAATCAAGAAAAAGTTGCTGATACATTAAAAAGCTTATCCGATGAAAATTTATCAAAGATGATTAAAGAATTTGAAGTTTTAACAAGCAACGGTACTAGAATGAGGCATATTGCTCTTACAGGCACAATGTTGATAGAACTACTGAAAAATATTGAATTCTATTCAGCTATGCAAAAATCATATGTGTCTGTATATCATGATAATTTAAGAAATTATGATGATGTTTTCAATGATTTGAGATCAAAATTTTTGCACAAAGCCGTTCCGTCAATCTTTGGAACCGATAGTAAACCTTTTTTATCAAATTTTCCACATATAGATTCATTGATGTTACTGAATTCTAAAGACGAAATACTCATTCAGGCAGCTGATTTGCTCTGTGGATTTGTTTCAAAAACTTTTCAAGAAATTGCTACAAAAAAGAGAATTGATGATAATTCTATAATTGTTTTTCAGTTCTTGGCACATCTATATGATATGTTCAATGACGTGGGAATAAAATTATGGAACCTATATGGAGAATATCAGTTTCTAACAGATTTTTTATCAGCAATATTCCAAAATGCTGAATTTTCAAGTGAGGATCATTTAAGCATTATCGATGCAGAGTTCCCTTTAGCTTTGAATAAATAATAAATTTTCAAAAGGAATAAGTATAATAATTTTCACGATTTGTTTACTTTGACAACAGCGGGAGTCTAAGAGTTAATTATCAAATCTTGAACTTCCGCTGCTTTTATTAAATATCATACTAAACATGGACCTCTCTGGTTGAACGGGAAAATATAGAACATGATTTGTAATACTTGTTTTCCTCCACAATTTGTTAAGACTGTATAAGAGAACTTTCAACGGTCAGCCGCCCGCCGGATCGCAGGGCTATTGTAGCCTAAACGGGTGGACCGGTATCAATGGAGAATAGCCGGGCGCAGTGGGCGCGGGGAAACTGGGAAAGGCGGTATAACAAGAGGGTGTTACCTAGAGTATAATAAAAGACAGCTATCCATCAAACTATTATCGGCGTGAAGTTACGAATACATCGACGAATCAAGAACCAATTGATTTATGTTCAAATTTAATAAAGGAAAAAGAAATTCCTAAGAGATGTATTTGGTCATCGAGAAATGTAAATTTTAACATTTGAAGATTTCATTTCAGTCCATGGAACGGATTGGGGCTTTTCCGAGGAAGTATACAAACAGCAACTGAGCAAATAGTGTTGTTTTAAAAAGCGATGAGCAAGAAAAGATACACTAATTTGGTTTCATTCTATTTATATAAAGGGGGAGAGTGACCGTGATTGACTTTATTGAGAGTTTAAAACAAAAGATTGAAATAAAAAAAGCAATCTATTTCGTATTTTCAATGGGGATGGCATACTATGAAGTTCCCCAGAAGCGCGAATATCTTGATGATATTGGCTATAGAGATCTCATTCAACCAGCATTTGATGAAATTCATAAATTAATGGAGCAAAATAACATATTAAGAAAAGATGTTGCTAAATATTTATGGAATATTGATCCATATCTTGCTTATTTACTGGACGAGACAAGCATAGAAACTGAGCTGGTTATACTAAGTTTTTTAAATAAGACACTTGATATCTACGAAATTTTCACCGTTCCTCTTGAAACACTTCCAGATGACGCAGATTCAAAATACGGAGTCGTGCTGCTTAATGATAAAAGTTCTGCCAATCATCAAGGTGTTTTTCATGGAAAGCAATTTTTTTATTACAGTCCGTTATATGGGGCGAGAAGGGACGCAGCAGCACCACCACCACTCATTATGCTTCTAACTGAGCAAATGACAAACAATAATACCGTTTCATTGAGGCTAGACCAGACAATAGCTTTACAAAAGGAACACTACAAACCATTCACGCGCTTCTTTTTTGAGGTGTATCAAGGGAGAGAAATCAACTTAGACAACATCCAGTTCCCTATCCATTCTGGAACCAGTGAATTCTTTTGCGTATATAGTCCGGAAACTATGAAAAAAGTTCAATTCAGAATTTCCCATCGAAAGGACTCGGAACGATGGATTGAAGTCGAAGAGCTTTGGGACATTCATGGAAGAGAAGAAAATCAATTGTTTGTAACGAGGTATCTCCATTCTATATTCAATCCATTAACTAATAAATTTGTCCATATAGATGGGTCATTTAATTTTTATAACAACGAAAAATATAAAGTACGGGTAAATCAGCAAATAAATGCCCATGCAAATTTGCATGTTAAGCAATGGCTCGTCGAAGGCGAAATTAGCGTATTAGATTGGGCAAAGATGATACTACACTTTTTTGATGATCCCGACCTTATTCTTGATGCTTTCAAAGGCAATCTTATTGAAGAGGTATTTAGCGAATAGGCGTGAATAAATGTGCACTATGGACTAATCCAATAGTATTAACTCATGGGCATGATGAGAAATACTTTAAGTTCTGTATCTGTTCCAATAGTATACAAAGGACGGGGTATTATGAAAGAGAAGCAACTCAGTAATCCTTTTTCTACCGGTAATGGAGGGGGACATTTTGAAGCACATGTTCAAGCTTCTTTTGTTGCTTTGATGCTAACTGGAGGAGTCATGCCTTGCTTACCTCATTGGCCAATAACAGAAATAAAATTGCAAGGTAGAATCGATGGATTTAATACAGATGACTTAATTGTCATTGTTCAAAATCCAGATCATAGGGAGAAGCGGAAATTACTCGGACAGATTAAGCATAGAATAAACATAACTAAAGAAAACACTGTGTTTTCAGAAGTGATCCGAGCAGCATGGCTTGATTTTAATAACCCTAAAATCTTTACAAAAGGTAAAGATACTATTGCTTTGATCTGTGGACCACTTAATGCAACGGATTTTCATAGTATTCAATGGCTGTTAAATCAAGCTAAATGCACTAAAAATATTGATGAATTTGAGAGACAAGTAACTAGAACAAATTTCAGCCCACCAAAAAGTGAAGAGAAATTAAAGGTATTCAAGCATCATCTAAAGTTAGCGAATAATGATCAGGAAGTTTCGGAGATTGATTTGTATGCTTTTTTAAATCATTTTTATGTATTGGGCTATGATCTTGGGAACGAAGAAGGCGTTGTACTATCCTTACTCCATTCACATATTTCTCAGTACCAAAAAGCGAACCCACAATTTATTTGGGCGCGTATTGTTGATTATGTTCAAACTTGGAACCAGAATGCAGGAACAATTACTCTTGCTAGAATACCAGAAGATTTAAAAGATGTTTTTAAAGAACCAAGTCTTACCTACATACCAGCAGACTTGATAATATCACCTGAGGAATCGAATATTGACTGGAGCAAAAATACTTACGCACGTGTTATTGCACTAGTAAATTTAATTGGAGCTTGGGAAGAAAAGAATGAAGCAGATATTGATATTATAAATTTATTATTTAATAACAACTACGCTGATTTTATAATAAAAGCCAGAGAATTACTTCAAATAAAAGATAGTCCGCTTTCACTGAAAAATGGTCTTTGGAAAATTTCTGATTCTGATCGAGTCTCATTATGGGATACACTCGGATCACATATCTATGATAGTGATCTTGATACCTTTACTCAAATAATTGTAACAGTATTAACGGAGAAAAATCCTGCGTTTGAACTGCCTCCGGAAAATAGATTTGCAGCAAATATATACGGGAAAGTTTTTACTTATTCTTCTATCTTGAGAAGAAACTTAGCAGATAGTTTGGCGCTTCTCGGGAATAGAAGTGATTCATTAATTAACTGCTCTTATGATAAGGCTAATGTAACAGCAATCTTATCTATTCGTGGAATATTCCATGAATATTTGAAGTGGGAACTTTGGGGGAGTTTAAATAACTTACTACCGATTTTGGCAGAAGCTGTTCCTGAAGAGTTTTTGTATTCAGTAGAGAATGCATTGCTTGCTAATCCTTGTCCGCTGGCAGAGCTTTTTTTACAAGAGAGTCAAGGTATAACTGGAAACAATTATTTGACTGGCTTGTTGTGGGCATTAGAAGCGTTAGCTTGGGATGAAAAATATTTAATAAGAGTTTGTGCTATCCTTGGCGAATTAGCTACCTTTGATCCTGGCGGTAATTCAGGAAACCGGCCTGATAACTCACTATCGACAATTTTATTACCATGGTTTCCTCAAACAACTGCTCCAATTGAGAAGCGAAAAGCAGCTGTACGATTACTATCTAATGAATGTCCAGATGTTGCATGGCAACTAGTTATTGAACTACTTCCAGATCAACAGACAACTTCAGGAGGGACTTACAAGCCCAAATGGCGAAAAATTATCCCGGAAGAATGGAAAAATGACGTTACCCAAATTGAATATTGGGAGCAAGTTTCGTTTTATGCCGAGATGCTTATTTCGATGGCAGGATTAGATACAACGAAACTAATAGTAGCTATTGAACTTTTAAACAATCTTCCCAGAAGTGCGTTTGATCAGCTGCTTAATGTACTTTCTTCAGAGGAAATTCTAGCGCTTTCGGAAGATGAAAGATTTCCTTTATGGGATAAGCTTCTAATTTTTATAAATAAGCATCGTTCCTTTGTTGATGCAGAGTGGTCATTAAAAGATGACCTACTTTCATTAATTGAAGTAGTTGCATCAAAACTCGCCCCAGTTCATCCGCTTAAGCTTTATCGGCATTTGTTTGCTGAAAATGATTATGATCTTTTCGATGATAGAGATGATTGGGATGAGCAAATCGGAAAGTTGGATAAAAAACGAAAAGAAGTAATTAAAGAAATCCTTGATTTGTATGGAGTAGATAAAATAATGCAGTTTGTTAAAGAAGTACAATCACCCATAAAGGTAGGAGAGGCTTTGGGGAGTTTTGATGAAGCAAAAGTAGAAGCAAAATTATTCCCTCAATATTTAGATTCCGATGATGATGTATATATTAGCTTTGTTAGAGGTTACATCTGGCGCCGCCAATTTACTTACGGATGGGCTTGGGTGGATGTCATTGATAAAGACAGTTGGAGTACTAAGCAAATCGCGAAATTTTTAAGCTTTTTGCCTTTTACAAATGAGGTATGGGTTCGAGCATCACAGTGGTTAAAAAACTCAGAAGTTGAATATTGGACAAATGTTGATTTCAATCCATACGTTGTAAGAGGAGATTTAGAATTTGCTATAGAAAAGCTATTAGATTATGGAAGACCGTATGCCGCTATTAACTGTTTGCATACAATACTTCATCAGCAGAAAACGCTGAATCTCAATCAATGTGTAACTGCTCTAATGTCAGCTCTTTCTTCCTCTGAAGCATCCTATCTAATGAATTCTTCTAATATCGTAGAATTAATTAAAGTACTTCAGAATTCATCTGAAATTCCGCAGGCTGATCTATTTAATCTGGAGTGGGCGTACTTAAAGCTTTTAGACAGATATAATAGAGGGAAACCTAAAACGCTTGAGTTTACACTTGCCAGTGACCCTGATTTTTTCTGTGAAATTATTGGGTTGGTTTATCGCTCTAATAAAAGCAATATTGTACTTGATTTAACTGAGCAGAAAAAAGCAATTGTTGATAATGCATGGCACTTACTTCGAAATTGGAGTGTGGTTCCAGGTACACAAAAGAACGGAAGTTTTGATGGTGCATTATTCTCTGATTGGCTTCAGCGAGTTAAAGAATTGAGTACAGAGTCTGGCCATCTAGAAATAGCACTTGTTAAAGTAGGTGAAGTGCTGAATTATGCTCCTTCAGACCCTGATGGTTTATGGATAAATCATATTGTAGCAAAAGAATTGAATCATAGGGAAGTGCAAGATATGAGGAGTGGATATAGCTCGGGAGCTTTTAATTCACGTGGTGCACATTGGGTAGATCCTACGGCAAAACCTGAATTAGAGCTTTCTATGCAGTACAAGCAAAAGGCTGAGGATGTTGAGAATTCAGGCTACCAACGTTTCGCAGTAACCCTTAGACAATTATCAGCAACATATGAGAATGAGGCACAACGTATTATTCAAGAAAATGGAATAATTAATTATGAATAGAACTCGCTACAAAAATTGATGATTTCATTATAATTGAGCTCTGTAATTTATTTTTACTTGGCCTACACAAACACAATTAAATATTTGATTGTGTAGGCCATATTAATTATTATTTCTCTACAACTTCTATTAGGTGAAGAGAGAATGTATAAGCTTCAATTGAAGAGCTTCTATCTTTATGTTATCTAAAAATTTCTTCCATTCGATAAGTCAATCTCTGTGCACTAGACCAGCCTGCTTTAACAAATATATCGAGTACCTCTATTAACGATTGAAGACAATCAGGATTGTCACGGAAGACTATACGATATTCTGCCATATACCGCTCTATGAGTCTGACAAGCAGGTCCGCTCCCATCGACTCTAATTGATACTCTCCACTTTGGCCAACTCGAATTGTTCGCACGATACGCATGAAAATTACAACTGGATCCACTGGTACTAAAAACTCTAGCGTTTGAAGCAAGTGATGAGTGACCCCAGGAATAGAGAAATCAGCCAATTCATCAAGTACTTTATCTGCTTCAGTAAAGAAAACCTTTACCCTCTCAAAATCAAAGGAATTAGAAACTGAGCCATCTTCGCCATTTTTTTTATCGTGAGCACCTGAGGAAAAGTAAACTGCCATATTAGCGGCATCAACGATTTCAATAATATCAGAGTGTTTTTGCTGAAGTTCTTTAGACAACACATCATCTTTTGGTGCTTGTTCTACTAAGCTCTGCCACTCAACCTTAACTTCTTGCAGAATTTGCAATAGGATATCCCAGCTTCTTTTCCGTATGGAGGCATATTCTGTTTTTGTATACTGCTGTTCCTTAAAACCGCTAATGAATGCATCTCGTAGTTGAACCACAAAATATCGGCTTTCATTGGTGTTTGTTAAAGGGTTTAGAATGAGATTTTGGATCTTCACTCTAGCATCGGAATGATTATAAAAAATATATAATCGCTCAAAAATATCTATACATGAGTGGCGAAGGCGATTACCCGGAGCGGTTCGATCATAAATTATCCCTGCAAGTGCATTAATCTTATCAGGATATCTTGCTGTCAATCGAGTAAGCACACCTTGAACAAGGCCATGGAGAACTCCGCGATTCGTTTCCTCATTTACTACACGATCAATTAACCCCCACATAAAGGAGTTAGCAGTACTGTAGAGATTTAATAGCCGAATTGTCACTTGATAACGCACAGCTGGCACTGGATCAATTATGAGTTCCTCCATAATGGCTAACAAACCAGGTGTCGCAAGAGACTGGAAGCGGGCAAGTTCTGTCAAAGCTTCAGCAGCATCAATACGTGCAGCCGGCTTACCCCAGCTAGGAGTTTCATCAAACTGATCGTCATGTGAACTGCTCATAGGCTCCGGATTTTGTGAGGCTGCTAGTAAAACAGAGAGAAGGAATTTCCCCATCTCCTCATCATAATTTACATTTTCATATTTGGTAGCTCTAGCACAAGCTTCAGCCAGATACCCCCAAGCGTGGTTTAGTTGTTTAGGATGCACCCCATCAGTTTCAGCAGTTGAGAGGGCTTCTTTAAGTCCTCGTAAATTGGGCATTATTAGCTCAACAGCTTCTAATGTGGGGCGAGAGTTGCGATGCTCTTCACAAAATAAATGGACTGGCAGCTCCAATTCTTGAATTCGAACATTTGCAGCTTCATCTACTGGAACTCCTTCATCAGCTAAGTAATCTCTTGAACTATACTCACTTGATTCCCATATAGGAAAATCGGGCTTTTCTGTATCGGCCTTTTCAAATACGTTGAGTTCCGAAATACGCTCTCTGGTATCAGAAGTGCAGACATGCTCAAGCGGTAGTTTCATTAAAAGACGGTCGCGAATACGTTCTCCTTGAAGTGTTTTTCCATTTTCAAAAGTAGAAGGGATTGAATGGATAATGAATTCGATCTTTTCTCGATCTTCAAGAGACAAGTAACTGTATATAGCTCCCAAGTAATCTCCCACTACATAACTTGTATCTCGACATTTTAATACAGGCAGTGTCCAACCTAAGAAGCGGATCTCAAGGCCAAGAGTTGAGGGTGATTGTGTTCCACAAATGAGCAATCGTCTCCATAAAGCTGCCATACGGTTATGTTTAATAAAGATGATTACTATCTGCTGTAAGAACCCTATCTTACTCAGATCTTTGCTCAAACCTGTTAAATAAGCTTGAAAAACGTCAAGCATATTGTAAATTTCATCTCCGGGAGAATGGATCCCGGTATCCCAAATATAGCTATTATCCGCATATATAATTGCATTGATTCCATTTACAAGGAAATTATATTGTAGTTCGTCCACACTAAGATAGATTTGCTTTGTTAAAACATGGTTTTCAACAATTATAATTAGTGCGGTGATTGCCTCTATGGGGGCTATTTCAATAAAATGCGTAAAATCCTCCGCAAGTTGGTACAATCCACTTTCGTAGTCTTGTCTACGGTTCGATCTCAAAGAAAGAATTTTACTTCCACCAAGGGTGGTAGTGTCGTTACTATCTTCAATATAGCTGAAAGCAGAAATATATAGTTCCTTTACAAAGGCAGGGTCATAATTCATGATATTTTTGACATTGTACGCCAACCAAGGTATTTCCAAAAATCCATAATTACTAAGTCGTTCCTTTTGAAGTACTCGCTTCAATAGACTGCTAGACTCAATTATATTACTCTGATAGGTCTGACACACCCAGGGAATTGCAAGTGTTACCAATCTTTCCAAACTGCTTTCTCGTGACCAGACATAATCCAAATAATTTCTTGATGCAGCACCAACGTGATCCAATTGTTTTGTTGTTAGATTCGTTAAATGTCTACACAATAAAGAAAGTTGAATACGAATAATATATTCATTTTTGTCAGAGAGCTGTTTACTTAAATACTCAACCAATTCTGCCCAGGGTGATGCTGTTTTACCAGTTAGACGTTGTGCAAATTCCGCAGATTCCATTGCAAACAATGCTCCTATGGTATGACGCAATGCTTCCTCTCCAATGGTTTTCGTAGCCATGCTTTCAATTCCTTGAATCACTGGCAACACATCAGACATGCTCGCACTAAATTTTGCAGCTGTAACAGGACCAATTAATTTAGCAATTTCGGGAATATTAACATTCTCTATAAAACGGAAAACTAAATTCCAAAAATGCGAACGCGAGTGATCTTGAGACCAAACATGCTGAAAGTGCATATCGAAACTCGGGCGAATAATCAAGACGAGGTTCGGATCAGAAGCCAACATTTGTGTAACATCAACTTGGCTACGTATTAACAATCGTTCCACCGCATAATCAAATAAAACATGATGTGCAAACGTTAAATTTGAAGAATCCGGAGAAAATGTAGGTGAAGGTTGCCATTCTATCAACACATGTTTGCTAAGTATTTGATCAAGCTCGCGAGTTGACTCTGAAGTAGCTGCAAAACCTCGCGGAACGCGAAGTGTACGGTGTTTCACCATATAGGAAACTGCATTTCGAAGAATATCTTCCCTAGCATCACGACGACCATCATGAGGCTGTATTATCCGTTCTTCCCAATATCGATCTAGTAATTCCAGTTGTGTCCTGATAGGAGTGAGGTGCACAATTGATGTACCTTCACCAATTAGCTCACCCATGAGACGTAAATTAAACGGTACGTGTAACAATTGCTTCATTGTTTCGTCGGCTGCCTCAATTAGAGTTTGCAACAACAGAGATTGCTGAGAAACGATACTTAATTCTTCATCTGAAAATTCAGGAATTTGCACGTGACATGTATTATTCAGTTCAAAATCACAATACTCCTTAATGGGCGGTTGTCCAGAAAATACATTGCGTATTTCACGGTTATGCCGCAGATCAAACTTGCGAATAGAAGTGACTACATTCCATCTGTCGTTTCTTCGAACTACTCTAGATAATAAAGTCGTAAGTAAATGCACAGTCTGATCTGAACGTGCAGCATCGAGCGCATCAATTATTAGAAATGCAGGTTTATCTCCATTCCAATTTGTAAGCACTTCTTCTAGTTCATGATTTATTCCAAGTTGTTCCTTGAGTTCGGAATGCGTATTAGCAGTTATGTGATCTACTGCAAGGAATACAGTATCTCTACCTTCTTCTATTAATGCGTTGACCAGGTCGTATAGTACGCCTGACTTACCGGTCCCAGGTTCACCAACCACTACAATTGATTGCTCTTCAATTTGATCTCGAATTTCATGAACACATCTTCGGATAACCTTTATCTCACTTTTACCAACGCGCAGTATCGACAACTCACTTATATCTGTTAGTGTGGCTTTAGTTTGCTTCGAGAGAACTTCGATATCCTTACGATACTCTTGAACAATTGGAGGACCTTTCAAACACTCTTGTAAAAGCATCTTTGCAGCAGTGTATACCTGTGAATTTCGATTGACTGGTTTTGCTATGGATAGATGATCTTCATCAAGGGGGACAGGATTCGCCCCTACGCCAGGATGGGAGGAAGAGGGGTTAACAATTAAAAGAGCATCTTTTACACGCCGAGACTCATAATAAGTTCGCGTTTTGATTGATTCATCTACGTGGTTACGATACCATTCGAAAAGATCACGTAAATGTGCATTATGCGCTTTTAAATCTTCGATAGCCAATGTAGGGAACGCAAGGCGAAATTTTGCTACTAATGTAGCGAGATCTGCACCATGGTGAGGTGTTGCAAGAAAAAGCACAGCACGAGTACTTTCAAATATTAACCGTTCCGGAGAGTCATCTCCTGCATCAGATGCCATTCTAAGAATCTGCTTAGTGAGAAGACCGCCTAAACTATGACATACGAACATTATTGGCCTTGGTCCAAGATTATGCTGTACCATTAAATCCAATACTTGTTGTGAGCGATCTGGAAGTGCCATAGCATATCCAGAGTCACGTTTACTTTTGGGAAACCATTTACGAAAACGAGGCCATTTCGAAATAGAAGCTGCATAACCAAGAGACCATACTCCAACTTCAGGGAAATCTTGGCCAATCCAACTAGGCCAGTAGTATTCAGAATTGTTTCCATGGCGCCAAGTATCAATCGCGTCACCACCAAGTCCATGGACGAATATGATATCTGCTTGGCGTTCTTCATTCTCACAGCCAGATATTGAGTGTAAGTGACTCAGAAAAACTACCTCCAAAAGTTAATATGTCTATCTGACAATTATTTGAACATGCATTAATTTTACTATACTTTACATTGGAATAATATGCTTAATACGACACTTCTTGCTCTGCCCGGGGGGAACACTCTGTGGCTGCAATGCATTCTGAGGGTTATGCTTAGCGTCCGACTGTCATAGACTATTCAACCTCGGTGATTAAGCTTATCTGACAATCTGAGAGAGCAATGTGCCATCATCAGGAGAAGCGACAAATAGTAAAGCGGCCTTTACAAAACGATTTTTTGTAGTTCTCTCATTAAATGATTTGGAAAAAAGGATTTTAATTCTGCGTGTGGAATCTTTCATCAAACAGTAAAGATGAATAATTCCCCAAAAGAGAGGAAGAGGAATGTGAAAACAATAGCCACAATAAGAATGCTGGAAAAAGAAGGTGCTCAAATGAAGATCACCTTATCTAGCTTATCTCAGTACTCGTTTAAGCTTCCGGATGATGCTGAGGCGAAATTCAATTTGTTTTATACCGCAGATGAAGCGAGTAATATATCAATCGAATTAAGCCTCAAAACCACAAAATTTCCCCTTTCCACAGACCTAGAAGCTTTTGCAACAGAACTGTATTTCAAGCATATTGCGGCAGAGTTTACGGTGGAAAATATGAAAAAAATTACGAGAATCTGCGTTAGGGACTCGAAATGACAATACTTGATTATACACCGGTATGGCCGGAAACTGCTGTATTCTGGGGTGCAGGGGCTACTGCTTCTATAGGGATGCGGACCACGCAGAAACTTAGTGAATCTTTTTACCTGCTTGCACAAAAAGATGTTACTTTAACCGACCGGGTGAAGAAATCTATCGGATATGATGATAAACCAGTATGGCTGGAGGCCGTAGTCGATCTGTTAAATATACTGGGTGATCCAGATACAAGTACAGAGGCAATAGAGTCCATCCGTCGACAATTTCCGTTATTGAATGAGGATCAGCAGCGAACCCGGCTTGAGGAATTAAGGAGTACATACGATTGGAATACACTGTACCGCATTATTCAGATCTGCCCAGGCAATACGAAAGAAGAGTTTCAACTTCAGGATCTTTTCAATATTCTTGACATGCATATTTTGAACCGGCAGGGGTTCTATGTTCCGGATGAAGTGGATGCTTCTTTTATTCCGTTCAACCGAATGATTGGTGCCCGTAATTCCTTGAAAATGCTGACGATTCTTATGCATACCTTGGACTTTCAATTTGCTATTACCGAAAAAAGGGACCTGATTAAGAAATACGAGTCTTTTGCCGAAGTACTTTATCAGTTAATGATAGAAGAAGGATTTGATTTCTACAAGGACGTACCGGATAAACTACAAGAGCGATCCTTCTATTTATTCAGCCATTCGATTATATCGATGAACTGGGATCCGATTCTGCTGTGGTTGTTATTCAATGTACACAATAATCATAACAATGGAGCCTCACCTCCGGTTATAGGGGTGCCACCTATGCCCCTTAAGCTATTTCATGATATGGGCCATTTTATGGGCGTTCGCAAAATTGATGGCAACACCCCACAGGTCTGGTATCCGTTCAATGAAACTGTTGTACAAAGAATGAACGATCCGGACCACATAACTTCCAGAAGAGTACGTGTAGGGAAATATTATTTTCCTCATGGTTGCTCGGGTTGGCGGGAGTGCCCCAATTGTGGGAAGCTGACAATGTATATGGGCGGTGAATGGGGACTGGATACGGCAACTCTGTTTCCTCCATTACCGCTGCCTTCTCTCAGCTTCGGGTATGAAGTAAAATCACTTCAAGAGAAGAACGCGCAGGATAATGGAAGAAGTGATGCAATTCAGTGTACCTTCTGTGGGACCATAACTGAGGCTCAACATGTTCCGCTTGTTATGCAAAGCAATTTTAAAGGCGAGCATCCCTCTTTCGTTGAAGAAATACAGCGGGACATGAGAGTTTCTCTGGAGAGAACACAGCATGTGGTCCTAATGGGGTATTCATTGCCGAGCGATGATGTCATCTATCGAAGCTTGCTGTCAGCCAGAAAGAACAGAGGGAAAGGGATATTCTGTTCTGCTGTTGGAAAAAGTGCTATTCCGACCGATGGATGGATTGGCAAAGATCAAATAGATAGCTTCCTAGATAAATTAAGAAAGGATGCACCGCAGGACCCGTTTATACGCACAATCACTTCTGTTATTGAAATATTTGGAAAAGAAAATGCGCGGTTTTGCGGGGATGGGATTCCGGGTGTGTTTTTGGAGAACACAGGTGGATCAGCATCGATGCATAAAGTAAAGGAACTCCTATATCCAAGCCCAATATTTCCAGGTTACCGGGTATTAAGAGTTTAATGTAACAGTGGAGTATTTGTGTATTAACGGCAGACTGTCAAGCAAACGGCACAGGGCTATTCCCCGTGCCGTTTTAGATTTATGGTAGTACACCTCAGCCAGAGAACTCTTTTCATTTCATCCCAACTTTTCCTCACTCTTCTGAGTAGTTTCTCTTGGTTTTGATTTACTTTTACTCATTTTAACACTCTTCTGAAGTGCCTCCAACAAGTCGATTACAACCTCAGCTTCTTGTGCTGGTTTAGAGATAATTTGCTGACCAGCAATCTTAGACTGAATGGCTGCTAAAAGTCTTTCTTGCTCAGGACTGGAGAGAGAGGCCACATCAGACTTTCCTGACATCCCTTTCACAATCTGCAAAGCTAACTTCAATTGGCTCTCCTCAACAATATTACTGCTTAGTAAATTGGGGACATTAGTTATTGAACGAATCTCATTTGCATAATGCATGGTGGCCAGTTGAATGCAATTCCCATTAAGAGGCTTCATTACGCATAGCTTAGTGTTAGATCGGAGCGTAAGTTTACCTATAGCAAATCGTTTGGATGTTTCTAGAGCCTTTAGGAACAGGTAATAGGCATTACTCCCATGAGTATCCGGACCAAGGAAATAAGCCTTCTGGGTAAACATCAGGTCAATTTGATCTTCTTTAATAAAATCAATGATGTTGATCCTCTTGCTGGACTCTTCTTGTATCTTATCCAATTCTTCTTTCTCGAAAGTAACATATTGATTGGTATCAATTGGATAACCCTTAATAATTGCCTCCTGTTCTACGGAAGTCCCACAAGAGGGGCAAAACCTTTGGTTTTTAATTGATCCATGGCAATTACGATGAAGCAATTGCAAAGCGATGTCTTTTTCCTCGGTGGCTGCATAGAGTTTGACGGGCACATGTACAAGCCCAAAACTGACTGCGCCTTTCCATATGGTATGCATAGAAAATCCCTCCTAATATTATTAGGAATTCATTCCCATATTTAAAGACAAATAAACCGCAACCATGGTGTGGACTGCGGTTGAAATACTATTTTTCAAAAAACTCATCTAAAAATAGTTGAACCTTTCGTAAATCACTTTTCTTTAATCCCATCAAGATATCGACCAATTGGTTTAACATGATATCTTTTTCATTTAGCACAGATTTTTGATGTCTTGTATAAGAGAACAGTTCAATTATAGGAACCTCTAAAGCATCAGCAATTTTAATCAAATTGGTTAAGGTAATATTTTTCTCAGCTCTTTCGACACCGCCTATGTATGAAAAATGAAAGCCGGCTTTTTCACCCAACTGTTCTTGTGACAGACCTTTAGATTTCCGGATGTCTCGGACACGCTGACCTATTTTTTTCATTACGGAAGTTTCCATTGTTACACCTCTTGATGTAAGTGTAAACAATGGGGAAGAAGCGATACATTCATGTATATAAGTCATTTATACCAAATGATATGTTTACGTATTATTGACTTGATATTTGGTAATAGTAGTTAGTGAGGTGATAGAGATGCAAATAGTAGGAAGTCTGGAGGCAGGTGTTGCAGAGATAACCGCCAATGGGATTAACTTTAATGGTTTATACTACACAAATGCTAAAATAATTCAGCTTGGCTGGTTTGAAAGGGCCGTCATAAAAGGGGAGTGGAAGATACCCATTTTATTTGACCCTATCAATGTTTCGGAAATATATATATTACATCCATATCAAGTCATAAATGCTTCTGCAATTAGTTTGAGTGCTCAAAAGATTGACCCAGAGATCGAAAAGAAATACTTTGAAACCGTCCAGTCTCTGAAGAGCAGGCTGCAACTCTACAGGAAAGAATAGTAAGCACTAAGTTAAGGCAATAAGTCATGTATCGAAATTTTTAGAGCATCAGCGATTCGATATAAGTAATGAATTTTTACATGTTGCCGGCCAGCCTCGATGTTAGTAATGGTTGGTCTGGAGAGACGAATGATTAGCGATAAAGCTTCTTGAGTTAATCCAAGTTGCTCTCTGTTAGTACGTATTAGATTTCCAATTTCTCTATAACAGGATGTTCTATACATAAAAAAAACTCCTCTCATAATCTATTAACTCTAGTATTGCCAGATTACGAGAGATATAGAACTCTTCGTTCAACATCTATGCAACATCCGTGCCTTGGATTAAAAAGTATATAAATAGGCAATACAGAAGTATAAAATCCCAAATGTTAAGGAACGAAACATAACATGAGACATTATCAATTGCCTTATACACCAATTGTAATGCCTAGAAGTAAGAAGTATGGAAACAATTACTGGAACAGTAAAGGTCCTAAAGTAGATAGAGATGTCATTCTTTATAGTGACTTAGAATACGACCATTGGGTGAGAATCGAGACTACTCCAGATGTGATCGAATATTGTGAACAACCATTAGAGATCACGTATGTTTTAAATGATAAACAACATAGAACAATTTTCGATATGTGTGAGCTTCATAGGAACGGCAGCCGGATTTTTGTTGAAGTGAAATATGAGAAGACTTGAAACCAACCAGCAGGAAATACGATGTGACCATGCGACAAATTGAAGCTCAGAAGGAATGGTGCTGGCTGAATAATGTACAACATGAAGTAAGAACCGAGAAAAATATCCGAACAGGCCCATTTACCATAGAAAATCGCATTAAAATTTTAAAGAGCATTACTAACCAGGAAAAACCACACTTTCTTCAGGATGTTGCTGAATGTATTGATTATGAAAAGATTAGCTTAAAACTTCTATGTAACAAACTGATGAAGCTAAGCGTTTACGATGTGTTTTTAGCCTGTTATTGGCTTTACTATCAAGGAAGACTTAAAGCTGATATTGATTCAGCGATTCTGAATTTGGATATGGAGGTGTCGAAGATTGAGCCGAACAAAGATAGTTGAAAACCCACATTTACTTCCAGAGCAAATGAATCCTGAGTTATGGCCTGTTGTGGATGAGATGCTTTTATCTGAAGAGGAGAGAACCGTTTATGTAAATCGAAAAAATGCAGTAGTACTTTACTTTAAAGGAATTGAACTTAAGCGTATTTATGAACAGACAGGAGTTCACCCCAAGAATCTCCGAAGGCTTATACACAGATGCATCTTAATCTCAGATGATGGTCTTGTTTGGGGCTTTAGAGCATTGATTCCGCAAAAGAAGGTAAAACCCTATCATCTTAATCTATCCAGTAAGAAGAAAAATCCAAGCAGGAAAACTGGTGAATTTAAACTTTTACTGGAAACATACCCGTCGCTTCAGGATTTAATTAAAGATCTGTTTCTAGGGAATCACCGTCGCTCTTTAGAGCCTGCCATGAAAACCCATCATATACATAAAAAATTTATAGATTCATGCCGAGATTTAGGAATTCCATTACATCAATATCCCTTTAACACTGACCATTTGGGATTTAAGGCTCTTCAAAGATATATCACCAAATTAAGCTTCATGTATTTTGGGAAAAACAGGACCCGATATGGACAAGATGCGATTACTAAAGCTAAACATACAGGAGAGGGCGAACAAAATCACCCTTCAACACTGCATCCTTATCAAAAAGTACAATTTGATGCTCATCGTATTGACGGCTTTTTTATAATCGAAGTCATGACGCCAGAAGGTGACCTGGTTCCGATTGTGCTTGACCGCTTTTGGATATTAACACTAATTGATGTGGCTACAAGAGTAGTATTGGGTTATGCCATTAGCTTAAATAAAGAATATAGTGCAGTTGATGTAATGCATTGTTTTCGAAACACTGTGATTCCACATGAAAAGGGCACGGTTTCAATTGAAGGCCTCAAATACAATGAAACGGGTGGATTTCCTTCTGAAGTGTATCCTTCATCAACTGCCTGGGCCGTTTGGGATGTGATTTATTTTGATAATGCAAAATCCCACTTAGCCAATTTAGTACAGGATCGACTTAAACATCTTATTGGATGTGATATTAATTTAGGACCTGTTGCTTTACCAATGAGAAGAGGGATTATCGAGCGATTTTTTAAAATTTTAGAAGAAACAGGATTTCACAGGCTTCCAAATACAACGGGCAGTAATCCAAGCGATCCACGGAGAACAGATCCCGAAAAGAATGCTATTAAATACAAGATGAGTTTTGAACATTTAAAACAACTTATAGACATCCTTATATCTGATTACAACGGAAAGCCGCACGGAGGAATTTATCATCAAACACCTCTGGAACTACTTGGAAAACGTTTAAATGCTGGACTATTACCGAGACAATTAGAAGAAGAACTCCGCAAAGAGGTGTTATTTATGCAAGTGACAAAGACAGCAACGATTAGAGGATCATTAAAATCTGGCAAGAAACCATACATTCAGTTTCAAGGGGTAGAGTATAGAAGTGACAAACTAGGCCAATCAACTCACCTACTAAACAAAGAACTCATCCTTCACATTAATGTTGATGATCTTCGGACGATTAGAACATTTTTGCCAGATGGGAGTGAATTTGATTATCTTGCTGCAGCGGGTAAATGGTCTATTACTCCGCATTCATTACAGATACGAAAAGCAATAAACTCTTTAGTCCGTCAGCGCTTAATTTATCTTACTACTTGGGACGATCCAATATTTGTTTATACTGAGTTTCTACGAATTAACGCAACCAAAGGGAAGCGGGGGGCTGCAAACAAGGTCACGCAGGTTAAAGAATCAACTCGGAAGCGAACAACGATTAATGAACCTGAAGGCCAGAGAGACGCTTTAGAGAGAGTAGAGGAACGCAATGCAGCGCTAGAAAGAGCAAGAGAACATACAAAAAAAGAACAGGACAATAGGGAGTACACCGATTATAAAGACTTAATGAAGTTATACAAAACGAAACTATAAGTGAGGAGATTGTCTTGGAGAGACCTCAAGTACAGATAGGCACACATCCGATCGAGACAGGTGACTATATCATACCGACGAAGGAAGTTTTACGACTAATGGGCAGTATGACGAGAATCGTAAACAATCGTCTTCCTGGAATGATAGTTTACGGTAGACCGAGAATCGGAAAAACATGGGCTTTACGTTTTGCCATTGATCATTTGCCTACAAATTTTGGTGCACCATTGCCTATTCTTTATGCCAACTGTAATTCATACCGTGTACCAAGTGAGGAAAAATTCTATTCAGATCTACTTAGCGACTTTAATTTTCCCTTTATATCAAAACGTAATTCATCAGAATTACGGAGACAGGTTGTAAATTTTATGCTTGAAAAAGCAGAAAAATCAAAGCTTCGGCGTTTGGTTCTAATCATTGACGAAGCACACCGGCTCACAGAGGCACATTATAATTGGCTCATGGATATTTATAATGCGCTTGTGCAGAGAAAAATTTCAATGACTGTTATCTCCGTTGGCCAAGAAGAACTCCTTGCAAGACGTACCTTTTTTCTGGAGCAAAGGAAATCTCAGGTTATTGGTCGTTTTATGACACATGAACATGACTTTCATGGAATAAGAACCTGGGAAGATATGCAACTGATATTAAGCGGCTATGATTCACCAGAAATCTCTTGTTACCCTGAAGCAAGCGGGTGTAGCTTTAGTCAATATTTTTTCCCAGAAGGTTATAAAAAGAAGGAAAGATTGGAGAGCGAAGCGAAAATGTTATTTGAGCTATTCGCGGATTTGAGAAAAGAACATGGGGTTTCTGCAGCCTTAGAAATTCCTATGGAATATTTCTCTTTTACCATTGAAAATGCTTTGAAAAAGTATGGGATACATGGAGATCAACATTACTGGATTAATAAAGCGCAGTGGAGGGAAGCCATCGAAATGTCGGGTTATGTAGAGTCAGAGATCTACATGGCTCTTGTTTAAATTGAGCTGGGGGGAATATTGATGCAAGCTATTTGGAGAACCGAATGGATCCATGAATACGAGACTCCTTGGTCCATATTCGAGAAATTGTCATTTGCTAATCGTACAAGCAGAGGCAATATTTTTAAATATGCTGCAAATAGTTGTGAGAAAAATAAAAACAATCCAAAAAAAGATGAACGAAAAATTGATCTATTCTCCCTTAAAAGTTTTGACGAGTCGATCTTAGAAATGATTTTTGGAGTGAACTTAGTAAAGTTTACTCAACAATCCTTACACTCACTGACAATTCCTCTACATAGCCATCGATATCCAGTCACGTCCTGGTTTTCTAAACATCTACGATGGTGTAGCGAGTGCATTTCATACGGACATCATAGCTGGTTACATCAATTTAAATTATTGGATTATTGTCCTTTTCACAATACAAAATTAAAAGAGACATGTCCAAAATGTGAGATGAATATTCCCTTTATATTTTCCAACCGATTTTTTGGAGACGCTTTTTCCTGTAAATGCGGATTTCAATTTGCTGATTTTTCAAATATACTTTGGGAAAAATGGGATACAAAATTTAAGATAGTGGATCCAGCAACTTTACATTGGTTGTCCAAAACCAATAATTCTGAAGGAATCAGAACTCTATTTTCTCCTGAATCCGCGAGTCTAAATATACTTTCCGATTTTCAACCATATGTATCAATGAAATCGTTTACTCAGGATAACAATAAGATACTTATAGATGATTTTTATTATTCTACTCAATTTAACAAAGATCTATATAATAATAATGTGAATACATTCCAAACTGTTAATCGTTATTTAAGAAAGAATCTACTCAGGAATCATTCTAATTGTATAAAACAATTTTGGCAGTTACTAAAAAGTGATGGGGAAGAGTTCCCTGATATTTGTCCATACGCTTACGCGTATGTTAACTGGCGTAAAACACTTTTAAAGACTGAACGTTTTTATAGTTCTGATACCCGAAGTAGTGTTGTGGCGCGAAGTGGAGGACGACACGGATATGAGCTGCTTACTAATGCAATAACTGATGACATTAAATTATTATTAGAAGAATATGTTCTTAGTAGTAAGGGTAAACAGGTTAATAAGGATACATTGGTGTGGATTCAAGAACAATGGTCATATCGTTTTAGTTTAGCATTTTTTTATGACTGTCTTAAATATGCCAACGATATTTTGCTGCATGGCAAGAAACATACGGATTGGGATAAGATCCTCATGAGCACAAAAGCCAATTTTAAAATTGCTTTCAAATATCAAGAGATTGAAGGAAAGCGCGCTGAAGGTATAAATTTTAAAATGTATTATGAGAATACAGCTAACACTAAAATACCTAAACATCAATGTCCAAATCATAGCTTAAGAAGAAAGAGAGCTATTTCAAAAATGAAATCATATTTACCGGCACGGATATCCATCGAATATCCAAAAAATTATGAACTGATTAATTACGTTAGTTCATATATAAAGAAACATGATTATTAAAACAACTCGAGTGAGTTGTTTTTTTGTGGCCAAAATAGGAGACTAATCGGCAATGGGATCAAGTTCTTGTCCTACAAGGGACTATGTTCTTGTCCTCCGACATATAGCCTGGTTGAAGAGCCTTGAATCTAACCTAGCTACATATGTACAAAATACGGGTTTTGTGAGGAAGTAGTGACTAAACAATCCGTACTAGGCTGATTTAAGCTGTTTTGTGTCCGAATCTGAATATTCAGTTAACTGAATATTATGTAATTTTAGTGCTCTATTTGTGCTCTATTTCTTTCTTCTTTGTTTTGATTTTATTTTCTTTAGTTGTTTGATTGTTGTTATTTTTTTTGTTTTATGCTGTTACTAATACTTTTACTTATCCTGAAATTTAATTCTTATTTACAAAACTACATCCAAATTACCAGTTTAACTAACCGCTCATCTTAAATTGACTTATCAATATCAATTTGCACATTTTTACCATATATTATCCTTGATAGATTTTTCATTTCTCCTTAAGCTTCTTCATTAGGGCCAGAATCCGGTTGTTTTTCGTCTCATCCTTTTTGGCCAATTCGATGTGATTAAGCTGTTCCCGCTTGATGTAATCAGGCTGACCCAGGAACTGGTCCAGAAGCTGGTGATCCTCTAGGGTCTGTGATATGTTATCTGGTACGGTTACTCCACGCTTTTCCTCACATTTGGTTAAAATGACATGAAGCTGGTCACCCAACTCTTTACGCACTTCTCTGCGGATAAATTCATTGTAAACTAAATAATGCCCGTTTTTTGACGGCAGCAAGGTATGTTCGAACTCTTGACCATCCACTGAGATTTGTACGGGTACCTTACCGCTGGTGTTGAATAATTCCTGAACAGAATATGGGAAATAAATCACTTTCCATTTCATTTTACCTTCCAGCATCTTAATTTCACTGTCAAATTCAAAATTCATTATCAGCAGCACTCCTTTTAAAAAAGCTAATTACGGTTCTTCGATCACCAGTATATCCAACTAATGGGATTACGACTCTATTCTAGACTTCGGAGTCCAATCCCTGCCTGCACTTTACACGGCTATTGGCAGATTTGTGAATCTCCAAGACTGCAGCCCAGGCTTTGTACTAAACCCTCATCAACATGGATAAATATGACTAAATTAATTTATAGCGCCCGGAAAATCTTCCATTTCGTATGGATAAATATGTTTTCCACTACATCCTATCCCGTTCTGATTCATATTAAATTTAAAGGCAGCCAGTGCTTATATGCATCGGCTGCCTCTTCATCATATGAGCACCGTTAATTCACTCGCCTCACCCTGCTCATCCGTTCAGTTATCTGGCGTCATCCATTGCCATCCGTTGCACTGCCTTAATTATTACGTCCGTAATAAAGCTTCAGATTCGTCACATCCACCAGATACAAAATATCTACGCCTTTAGGACTGCGGTCCACGGCCAGCCGCTCTATCGGAATACCCGGCGCAAGCGAGGTTTCCGTCCAGGTTCCGCCTGTGTTGACAGCCATGAAGGCACGGTCAGTCCCGCTGCTTTTTACATAATAGATTCTTGCTGTAGTTCCCGTCCAGGTCACATCAATTGCCGCTGTAGTTGGAGCTGCATTATAGACGGTCTGCAGGTTCCATCCTCCAGGGCCATAAGTAGCCTGCTTGACTGAAAAGCTTGTACTCCCTTCCTCACGGTAGCGGTATGCGATAACCGGACTTCCTGCTGAATCTAGCGTTAGCTTGGCGCTTTGCACACCCGGACCGCCGGGATCGCTGCCGCTCTGAACGTAGGCTTCTCCAGGAGCCATAGGCTGTACAATATCCGCTGTTGTCAGGCTTACCGGTGTTGCAACCGGCGTTCCGTCTGCTTTGGTGAACTCGTTCGTAGCGGGACTATATTTTAAATACGACAGCTGGTGACGCAGCGGACTGGCTGCAAAATACGCCCACTCGAATATAATATGCAGATCGCCGTTTGCATCAAAAACAAGATCGTCCGGATAGACAGACCGGTTAAGGTGTGCCGCAATGACTTTGACCTGAGTCCATACCGAATCGGCGTTGTTCCAGCGGAACAGCACGGCCTCTCTTTTACCTGCCAGATCTTTATCTGCACGTACCAGCAAATACAAATCCCCGTTAGGAGCTGTTGTCAGCACCGGGTAGGTTACCGTCATGCCCTGAGGCAGCTCATCCGAATGATTCTGCGGAACTCCGCCTACTGTATCAGACCGGTAATACCGCCAAGTATTGCTGTGCATGGACGCAAAGACATGAAACCGGCCGCTCCCGTCTCTGGCCATAGAAGGCTGATTATGACCAAGATCGTCGATGTACTCTGCAGGTGTAGTGCCGTCCATAAGCGGCAGTTTGCTCCAATTCCCGTCATTATCCCGTCTGGCAATAGCAACCGTGTGTTTTCCCGGAATCGATCCCGGCGCATTGTAAGCCATGTAAGCGTACTCAAAACCAAGCCCGTAAGTAGCAAGCGGTGACCACCATCCGGCCTGATTGCTGGAATCCATCGGAAAAGGAACCACCTCCAGCACTGGTGCTGCAGTTCCCGCTCCCGCCGGCATCAGAGTCAGCAGAGCCAGCAAAATGAGGCTGAGCTTATATTGCTTTGGCTTTTTCAATAAATCCGCCTCCCAAGTAAATCTGTTTTGTAAGGACAAGTTCATCAATGTAAACAGTAAACAGATTCAGCTCTATTGATCGCTTTCCCCCTTTTGGTTGTTCTACTTAGATTCCGCAAGCCCAAGATAGCATGAAGGACACTGAAATGTTACTGTACATTTGCAAGAATGCTGTATTGGCAGCGGGTTTTGCAGACAACAAAAAGAAAAGCCCGGAATCCGGACTTTTCTGCATGTAAATCTCCCTTAGGGTCATTCCATTTCCGCGTATAAACGTTCCGTATCCTCCCGCCTACAGAGCTCACGCTCCGGATTCATCACCGCCGCCGCACCAGAAGCGACTCCATATCTTACCGCTTCCCTGAGCGGATGTCCTTGAGATAAGCTGTACACAAGCCCGCCTACAAGACTGTCCCCGGCCCCGACAACGCTGGCCACCTTCACCTTAGGTGACCGGATGTGCTCTGAACCTTCTTTTGTCACCAGCAGAGCCCCTTCACTTCCCAGCGAGATCACCACTACTTCCGTACGCCCTTCATCGATAAGGCTAAGTGCAGCTTCTTCAGCCTCCTTGTGGTTACCGATTGCCCTTCCGCTAAGCTCTTCAAGCTCCCGCAGATTGGGCTTTAGCAGATAAACACCGGCATCAGCAGCCAGCTGGAGCGCTTCTCCCGACGTATCAACAATAATGCGCGCTTGCCGCGCTTTAGCAATCTCCGCCACCCGGCCGTAAAAATCCTTCGGACACCCGGGAGGAAGACTTCCGCTGGCTACAATGATATCCGGCGCTGCTTCGAGCTGTTTGAGTGCCTGCAGGCATGCTTCCCAGTCATTCTCGTTAAAGGACGGGCCAGGCATATCAAAACGGAACTGCTTCCCGCTCGATTCCTCCAGCACAATCAGATTCTCACGGGTCTGACCTGTAATCGGTACCGCCTGCCAGGCTACACCTTCCTGATCCAGCATGCTGCCGATCAGCTGTCCGTGCAATCCGCCTGAAGCATACACCGCCAGCGACTTACCGCCAAGCCTGTGGACTGCCCTGGCAACATTGACTCCTCCACCACCCGGTTTATAAGTGGCCTCCCTGCATTTCATTTTATGTTCAGGGACTACCTTATCAATTCCTGTACTGGCATCAACAGCTGGATTCACAGTTAATGTTACGATCATTGTTTATCGCTCCTTTGCTCAATCGTTCATAGGATATCTGGCGTTCCAGAAATTATTACCCTTAAGCTGCATTTGACCACCATTGCTCACTGTTTCAGCAGCTGGAGCGCCGTCTCCTCCGTCGTAACCTGCACAATTATACAGTCAGATATGCAAAAAGACGGTTGCCCCGCTAAGGGCAGCCGTCTCTTAATATGATCAGGATTTCCGCACAGACAGAATGAACTTCTCAAGTGCCTCTGTACTGGTGATGCTGTGATTGCAGGCATGATTGTCCATGCACACATATTGGCCCACAGAAGCAATGTTATCCTGCGAAGCATGTACAGGCTTGGTCGACACCGAGAGGAACGCAAGCTCCTGATGCCGGTTGCAGAACAGGCAGTAGCCCTTCTTATTCGTTGGGATAAGCCTTCCCTCAATCCCGATAAACTGCCCGTGATGCGGATAGACAATAAACAGCTTATTGGCCGCAATGTCCACCCAGCTCAGATAGGTCAGATACCTGAAATCAATTGTGTTCAGATCCGGTACCCTCAGCTTCTTGGTCTTGGGAAAAAGCTTCTGGATTTGCTTCAGCGTAATATCCGGATAAGGAACCATCAGCGGCTCCAGACTGTCAAGGAAGCGCTGAAAATCATAACCCGACTCGAAAGAAGAGATCTGCTCCAGCATCTGCCGCTGCTCCACAGTCAGTTCACTAAAGGCATTAACCACTGTTGCAGCTGCTGTATACCTTACCGTCTCCAGTACTCTCCGGTCAGCGACCGTACGTAACGTATTCTGCAGGAAATCCGTTTGTTTCTTAATCACATTCAATTGATGGTTTCTAATAAATGGTGTATTCATAGGTTTTCGCCCCTTAGATATGATAGATGCATTCATACCGGTGCAAAGCCTATTATTAGAAACGATAAAATCCAGTTTGGGCGAATGAATTCCTTATTCTATCGCACCTCACGCAAAGTATCGCCCCTGATTAGGCTCTGCATGAGGACAGCCTAGCCAATGAGCAATTAAGAAGTGCCATCAGTAACAACCCCCAATCCAATTCACATGCGAAAAGTATAGCAGGATTAGGCAGATTGCTCAATTCATTTGTCTGTGTTACAACCCATCCAGCATCAGCAGCAGCTGCCCGTAACGCTCCAGAGTAGCTGTATCTTCCACTCTGATTCCCGAATTATAGAAGGCGATATCTCCGCTTCCGCTCTCCAGCAGCTGATCACACTCCAGAATCCGCTTCAGATTGTTGGCTGTACCGGTACTGCCAGAGATAAAGTCCGTACCTACCGGAAAAATCTCCTTGATAACATTGGTGAAGTAAGGAAAATGAGTGCATCCGAGCACAACCGTTCCGTACTGGCACAGATCGAAGCGTGATAGCTCCTGCTCCAGATAGCTTTTGACCAGCTCATCATTAAACTCATGCTGCTCAGCAAATGTAACCAGGCCCGGAAGCGCCAGGCTGTCGACGATATCCCGGTGGTCAAGCCGCTTGACCAGGTTAGTGAACTTTTCTTCCCTCAGCGTAAGATTCGTGGCCAGGACGAGCACCTTTTTGCGGTGAACCTCCCATTTCTGCACAGCCGGCTTCACGGCCGGTTCAATTCCGAGAATCGGAAATTCATAACGTTCACGCAGCTCCTCAATTGCCACACTGGTTGCCGTATTGCAGGCAATGACGAGTGCTTTTACCTGCTGCTCCGCTATAAACTGCACAGCCTCAAAAATATATTGTTTCACTTCTTCTTTTGTTTTCTCTCCGTAGGGCACATTCCTCGTATCCGCATAGAACAGGTAATCTTCATTTGGCAGAAGCTTCAGGGCCTGGTGCAGCACCGTAATTCCGCCGATTCCGGAGTCAAAAAAACCAATCCGCATAATTTCACTCTTTTCGTGCTTGATAATTGCCTATCTATTTTAACACAAGACCTTCTTCATTGATGAAAAAAGACAGCCGGATACGGCTGCCCCATAATTTATGCGAAAAAGCTTCATGTGTTCAATGAAATATGTATTGCGGACTGGCTACAGCATCAGCTTTGGCGGAAGAGCTTTAGTCTAACCGCAATTTCCGCTTTATTGCCAGGATGGCACCAAGATGCAGCCCTTCATGATATATGGTTCTGATCAGCACCTGGCTGACTGTATACATTCCCATTTCAGTTGGGGGAAATTCTTCCTCCATACGCTCCCCGTACGTCTGGCGGATAACCAGCGGTTGCTGTTTGAGCAGGGTCTTAAGCTCAGCTATAGACGGTGTATGCTCCGAAAAATCGGCCGGTCCCGTCCCGTACCCGAACCATTTCATATAGCTTGGCGGGAGGGGCTGCTGCTCCCTGGTAAGCGCCTGCAGCCATAGAAACTGATCGGTATACAGATGGCCCAGATTCCAGCGGATATTGTTATTAAACCCGGCCGGAACCTTTTCTCCCTCCTCATCCGAAAGATCCGCTACCGCACCGATTAGCTCGCTGCGGTACGCAGACAGCTGCTCAAACAAAACCTCGTTCCGTCTTTCCATGATAAACCTCCCAGTTCTCTGTAATTCTTCCAGATACTTTTGTTCAATGATATAAAACCCCTTGCACAATGGCAAGGGGGGCTATACGTTCCTTTATTTGATAACCGCTTCTACTTTAAATAGGTTCCGCTCTCACCGATCCCGCCGCTGCCGTTCAGCACATAGACTCTGGCATTGCCTTTGCCCGAGCAGTTCAGTGTGATGGTGCCATTCGTTACGTTCTTGATGTCCCCAGTCACAGCATCTACATAGGTGCCGTTAGGAATGCCTGTGAAGGTAGCGTTGCCCGAGATAGTGACCAGCGCAAAGCTGTCGATGCCTTTGGAGGCATCGGTGTATCTTCTTTTGAAGGCCAGATTGCCGCTGACGTTCTCTGTAGAGTATTGGCCCTTTTGCAGGGCAGGTACGGCTCTTCTGATCAGATTGAGCTGACGGATATGCTTAGCCAGCGGATGGCTCAGTGATTCAGCAAGTGTACCCGTAGCATTCGTATATCTTCCAAAATCCTGCACGGTAACGCTACCCTCAATATGATCACCAAAATAAGCGCGTCCCGTCGTACTGAGCGGTGCATTCGGGCCTACATCAATTGCTTTTCCCTTCTGAAACTCGATTTCCGAGCCGTAATAGATGGCCGGGATGCCGCGGAAGGTGAACATCAGAGCAAGATTTTCTGCCCATGTGTCCTGGGTTCCGGCAAACCGCTGATTTTCCGGCGCCTGGTCAGGAGCATAGTCATGGGAATCCACATACGTCACGTTCCAGGTAGCATCATTGTAGAACTGGTCTCCGCTGCGCATGCTGAAAGCTTCCTGCGCTGTTTTGAACGCCCAGTGCATCGGGAAGTCGATTACGTCCATGCCTGATTTCATCGAGTAGTCCGGCGTATGATAATTGTTGCCGATCAGAAAAGCATTGTTCGACGTCGGCTGACCCGCAGTTGTGGAGTTATCCGCCCATTCCTGTTCAACGGACAGCTTGTTGGAAGCGTAGTCATTTTGACCGTCGCCAGGGTAGGACTTTGCCGACTTCCAGGTATAGAACGGCGTCGAAATCGCCGGAATGCCGCTGTTCCAGACATCTCTGTAGCGGGTAGCGACCTCACCGAAGATGAAGAAGTCCGAGCCGCCTCTTTCCTTCCACGCCGGAACAAAATACTTGTTAAAAATATACCGGCTGACATGCTTAACCGTATCCACCCGGAAAGCATCTACGCCCATATCAATATACTGGTTATAGCTGTCGATCAGATACTGGTTGACCACCGGATTCTCCGTATTGAGATCCACACAATCCCCGGCGATCTGGCCGGTCTGGACGGTGTACGACTCCCAGGAAAGGCTTTTTTCCGTGTGATAGATATTGTTGTTGGTCTCGGCAGTCTTCATCAGGGCCAGTCTGGCCTGATACTGCTGATCCGGTGTCATGGAATCGTAGTTGGCCGGCAGCTTGTTGGTTATTTTGAGCAAATTCGCGATCGTGTCCGGCTTGGTCTCATCCTTCTTAAACATCGGGAACAGGTTCTCCTCGCCGAAGTTGCCGGTATGATTGACGACGATATCCTGAATGACCTTGATGCCCTTGGCATGGGCGGCGTTGATCAGATCCTGGTAGGAGGCGCCTGCGGACTCGTATCTCGGATCAACTTTGGCAAAATTAATCGCGTGATAGCCGTGGTAATCATAACCGCTGGCATTCTGAACAACAGGTGTAATCCAGATGGCGCTGAAGCCAAGCGCTTTGATGTAATCAAGCTTTTGGATCAGTCCCTTGAAATCCCCTCTCCACGCTGGGTCGGAATCCGGGTTGCCAGCCTTGGCATCATCCCAGGCATGGGCGTTGTTGCTGGTATCGCCGTCATAGAAGCGGGATGTGATCACAAAGTATATGGAGTCCTCGCGGAAATCCCCTTTGCTGCCGATGCTGTAAACAAAGCTTTGGGTCGTCTTGTTGCCGGCGGCGTCGATCACCAGGAATTTCAGGGTCGTTGTTTTGGCGATCAGAATCTGCGGCCCGGTCAGCCCGGCAAGCACATTACCTGTAAGGTATACTTTTGAGCTGGTAGTAGGCTCTGTGCCATTATCTGTATAGTAGGCAGTTACTGTGGCTGCTTTGTTGTCTTTGATGTTAAAAGAGACATTTACCGCTGTAGCGGATTGTCCTACCGGCAGATTCGGCGTAATCACCGGCGGCTGCAAATCGGCATTCAGGTCAATCACATAGGCAAAAGAGGACACACTGCCTGTAACGCCGTCCGCGTTCACGCCAAACGCTTTTATGGTCATCGAGGACGATACCTGGATTGGATCCGTATATAAGGCCGAGGCTACGGTCGGTGTAGAGCCGTTGGTTGTATAGTAGATTTTGTCTCCGGTATTGCTGCTTGAAAGTGCAACCGTTTGTGCAGCATCGTATGTTTTTGGAGCCGGCGAGACAGTGATGACCGGTGTCTTCAGCGCCTCGGGATTAGCGGTATACCAGACGTTGTCTGTGTAATACCAGCTTTCTTTTACATTGCGGGTTAAATCACCAGTCTGTTTGCCGTTGCTGTCATTGAAAATCAGGCTGGTGCTTGCCGCACCGGGAATGGTATAGCTGTACCAGTCATTACCGTCGGATTTCATCAGAATGCCTGGCCAGGCGCCGCTGACGGGTACCGTGGACGGACTCAGGTTCCAGTAATGGATACGCATTGCAGCGTTCCAGCCGGACGGCTTTTTCACATGGACCGTAATGCCCGCTGCCGTTGCTGTTGGTGATGGGGTTACGCTGGCTGTTGGAGTTGCTGTAGGAGTATTCGTAGGTGTTGGTGTTGCTGTTGCCGTTGGTATTGGAGTTGGTGATGGTGTAACTACTGGAGTAGGTGAAGGAGTAGCAGATGGAGTTGCCGTAGGCTGAACTGTTGGCACCGGAGTTGCCGTTGGTGTTGGTGTTGTTCCGGGCAGAACCGTTACATAATCGATATTGATATTTCCGCTGTCGGTTGAATCGTATTTGTAGGTGATGGTGTTGCTTCCGGCCTGCAGGCTGAGCGATTCGCTCTGTTCACCCCAGGTGTCCCAGCTGCTTAGACTTGGAAGTGTGGTTTGCTTGACTTTGGTCCCGTTCACATATACAGATACCGTCTTGGCACTGCCTGTCGCGTTCGCATAACGCAGAGTTGCGTTGTATGCGCCTGCAGCTGAAGCCTGCACTGTAAAAGCTGTAGCTGCGCCGCTGGCCGTATACCCGTCCACAAAGCCTGCTCCCGAGTATCCGGTATGATTGGTGTTTACTTTTGCCCCGCCTGTTAATGCTGCATTCTCCGCTTCATATCTGCCGGCTGAGGGAATGGTTACGGTCCAGTTTTTGCCGCCGTTATTATCCCAGCTGTCGGCTGGAGCGGTGATGTGATAGCAATACGTTAAGGTTGCTCCTTCAGCGACTGCCAGATTGGCTGTAAAGGTCGTTCCGTTTCTTGTCATTGTGGTGTCGGTGACGCTCGACCAGTTATTCGTTGTCCAATGCAGGGTTACAGCCGTTGCCGTGGTGTTAGTGTAAGTAACCGTATAATTGGTATTGCTGGCGGACGCACCGCCTGATGCACCGAACAAGCTGAAGCATAGCGCAAAAATAACCAGCCAGGAAAGAAAACGCCTCGTTTTATTTCTTACCAAATAGACTACCTCCTGATCAAATGTTTGATATTGAAGCTCACATCTTTTAATGCGCAAACGTTTGCAAAAAAGGTAATAAATGAACTGCCGGCTATTGGCATCACTGCCTGTGCTAAATTTAAACCATCCATCACCCCCATGGACTGAGCGGAAAAGCTCCATTGTATGCGCTTGCATAAATTAAATGAAATAAAGCGGTATCCTCCGCTTCTGCTCCAATGAATTTTTCCTGATTCTGATTATAGTATCCGCAGCGGAGCGCGGTCAATGGATCTTTTGAGCTAATATCCGGAACTTTATCTGGTTAATGCTCCTTTTTCCTGCTTATTAGACAATCAGAAACCGGTTTCCTGATTTTCCACCTAAATAACGCGTTCTGCCTGATATCTTAGTTCTTTTCACTTCATTAATTATTAACTTCATTAATCTTATTCTCAAAAAAGAGAGGGTCTGAAGACCCCCTCCTCCCTGCCGGCAGGTACAGCTATCAATTGTTAATGGTCAGATTAAAGCCAGACTGGATATAATTCAGATTCGGATAAGCAATGTTGCTTGTGACGAGATTGTTGAAGGTTGCCGATCCATTGCCTGTATACGTATAGATTGCAGCACCTTTATGCGGTCCGGAGAAGCGCGAGGTTGTAATCCCGTCGAGACCTGTACCATTAATATTAATGTTGTTAAATACTATGTTTTCGAATCCGCCGCCATAGCCGAACTGGATCGCATCACGCTGGGTGTTGATGATATCAATATTGGTAAAGGTCACATTTTTGATGGCATCATTAGAGGCTTCCAGGTCTATGGCTCCCCTCTCGCCGTTGTAAAGATCCTGGCTGGTACCGCTGTTAATGATCGTTGTATCCGAGAACACAATGCCCGTATTGTTCTGGAAATGGTATCCGGGGAATACCGTATTCATCCGGATGCCGGAACCGCCGACCGTATCAATGATGTAGTTGTGGTCCGCTTTATGCCCGCTTCCGCCGAAGAAAGCTATCGCTGCAGCCCGCCAGTTATTCTCGATCGTATTGTACGAGAAGGTATTATTTACTCCGGCCGGAGCCCCGTTGGTGTTGCTGGTCCATACAGCGAGACCGTCGTCCCCGTTATTGCGGATGCTGCTGTTGCGCACGGTTGAATTGCTGGTTCCCTGAGAGAAATTGATGCCGTCGGCCAGATTGTTGCGGATCCGGCTGTTCTCTACAACCAGTCCGGTGGCATAAATCGCCGGTGTATGCGCGTAATCCCCAACCCACATCCCGCATTCAAAATGCTCCACCCACACATCATGAATCACTGAGTTGGTGCCAAAATTGTCCATAAAGCCTTTATAGATGGCATTCTGGCCATAACGTGAACGCAGGTTCGAATTCATGTAGACATTGCTGAAATCAAGCCGTCCGGTGACACGCAGGGAGATGCCTCCCCCGGCTGAATTCGGATTAGTGAACTGGATATTGGTATGCCAAAGGCCCGCTCCGGTAATCGTGATGTTATTAATCTTGCTGCTGACCGAGCCGATCTCCCACATGCCGCCTAAGTTAAATGTTCCTTCCGGGATATACAGCGGTTTGCCCGCAGTGACTGCTGCCGTAACGGCGGCTTTAAAGGCAGGCAGATCATCCTGGCCGTCATTTGCCACTGCGCCATGGTCTGTAACAGCTACCGAACCTGCAGGACGGGCAATTGCGGCAGGAACAGGTTCAATCTCCAGAAAGTCCACGCCGTATTCGTAGGCATCCCCGTTATTTTTCTGGATGCGGATGGTGTCTCCGGCCTTGAGTGCCGTATCCAGCTTCCAGTGTACTTCATCGAAGCGGAACAGCGGACGTCCGCCGCCCGGTGCATCTGACGGCATATCACCGGAGAAATACTGCCAGCTGTAATAAGAGGTTAGAGCAACCGTCTTGACCTTGCTGCCGTTAACATAGACATCGACTGAACCGTTAAGTCCCATGCCGTCCGGGGAATCCGGCATGGTGAAGCGCATCGTTACCCCGGCACCGCCCTGCCCGGATCTTACGGTCCATTCGGCATACGATCCGTTCGACGGAAGGGCAATGTACTTCTGGCCGGAAGCTTCAGATGCGGTCAGCGACTGGTCAAAGGTCGGGGCTGTTCGAAGCACCGCCGCACCGCCTCTTACTGCATCCTCTGTATCATATTTGCTGTACGGCATGCTTGCTCCGCGCAGCGCGTAGACCACCAGATTTGCTGTGCTGGTATTATTATTCTGCTTGGAGGCAGCTTCATTACCATCTGCCCCAACAGTACTGTTCACTGTATAATTACCGTTCACGGCTGTCCATGTTCCTGGAACGGCGACTTGAACAGTCTGGCCTGCAGCAATGACGCCGTTGTATGTGCCGGTAAAGGTCTGCACTGTGGCTCCGGCGGCGTTTTTGAGCACTACCGTAGCCGCATGGGCTCCGCCGGCTGAAGCAATTGTGCCTTGATTCTTAAGATTGAGTGTGAAGGAGACATTGCTGCCCGCTGACGGTGTCCCAGGGCTCCATGTGACAGTACCGGTAAGGTCAGAGCTGGAAATGGGATTGACGATAAGCGGTAATGGATGACTATAGCTGTTATTGGTTTCATTCTGCTCGATGACCAGGTTACTCTCGTCCACCTTGGCGCTTAAAGAGTAGCTGGCCGCAGGTTTGGTTCCGGCATTCAGTGACACCGTGGCTGAAGCCCCGGCGGCGAGCGCACCGACGGCAGCGGAGCCGGCCAGCTCGTTATTAAGGTAAAAGTTAACCGTGGTTGCTGCGGATGCTGCATTACCGTTGTTTTTTACAGTGGCGTTCAGTGTAACTGCAGCGGCTTCATCAGGAGCTGACGGTGTCCAGGACATACCTGTAATCGTCAGGTCGGGATTGGCAGCCGGTGAGCCGAACACCTGAAATTCGGCTATCTGTCCTGCCGGTGCGCCGCTGTTGGCTGTGATATTCAGCTGCAGGCGCTTGACCGTTGCTGTTACAGGAATAGTAACGGTGTTGCCGGTGGCCGGGTTAAAGGTATAGCTCTGGGCAGAGACCAGGTTACTGAAGGTAGTCGTAGTCTGATTATGTCCGAGCACCTGAATGGTCTGGGCCCGAGTTCCCCATTCAGCAGACGGGTTCAGCTTCAGGACGATAGAGGTAATATTCTGATTGGCTCCCAAATCCAGAGTCAGATTACTCGGGTTGCTGCCGCCTTCCCAATAGGTTGCGGTATTATTGTCGTTAGCATTTGCTGCTGTAAAGTTCTGCGTTACTGAGGAGGCGGTGATGGTTTTGCCGATCGCGATATTGCTGCCCGGCGGAGCTGTTGCTGCAGGGGTTGCGGATGGTGAAGGCATTACGGTCTGGGTTGGTGCAGGTGTAGGCGCAACCGTAGGTGTGGGCACCGCCGTAGGAGCTGGTGTAACGGTTGGAGTCACAACTGGAGTGGGTGTAGCTGTTACGGTGTCCGCTACTGTGATCTGATCAAGATTCACGTTGGCGCTGTCACCGGCATCATATTTGTAGGCGACCGTATTGTTCCCGGCATTCAAATTCAGCGCCTCTGTCTTTGTCCCCCATGTATCCCATCCGGACAGGTTCGGCAGCGAGGTCTGGCGGATTTTGGCCCCATTCACATAGAGGCTCAAGGTCTGTGCCGAGGTATTCCCGTTACCATACCGGAGAGTAACATTGCGTGTACCGGCAGCCGGAACGTTAACCGTAAATGTAGTGACAGCCCCTTGTGTCCAGTAGCCGTCCACAAACCCCGTTCCCGAAAATCCGGTGTGATCGGTGTTCACCTTTGCGCCGCCGGAAAGTGCTGCGGATTCAGCCTGATACGTACCGGCAGCAGGTGTAGCTGTCGGTGCAGGTGTCGGCGTTGCACCGGCCGCGCCATAAATTTCGACTTCCGAGAACTGCGCGGCCGGCCAGCCGGTATTGGCCGTCACAGTGATCCTGACGTAGCGGGTGCTGGAAGCGCTGAAGTCAACTGTCACTGAGTTGCCCGATGCAGGGTTGAATACATAAGCGGCGCTGCCGGCAAGGGTGCTGAATGAAGCTCCGTCCGGACTGCCTTGAACAGATAAGGTCTGGGTACGCGTCTCCCAGGCAGGCGGCAGCTTCAGCACGACCTGGTCAATGCTGGTGCTTGTCCCGAGATCGACTTGAATCCATTGCGGAAATGAGCTGTTCGTACTTTCCCAGTAGGTGCCCGGATTACTGTCTTTTACATTATCCGGTGTGTACGACTGGGATTGGCCGCTTGCGGTGACTGTTTTGCCCGGGGTCAGATTCTGTCCACCGGCGGCAGCTGCGATTCCGAAGGAACCGGCAGCCAGGTACAGGGTCGAGACCAGCATCGTCGCTACAAGTGACCAGATGGCAAACTTGTTACGCATTATAATCCTCCTCAGTAAAAATATGTTGGGATACACCCCCATTATAGAGACCCGGCCAGCCTGGCAATAAGAGGTGATTCTACGGGAAAGATAGGCAATTCCACGTTCTTTTGCAATAAAACCCCATCCTTGACTTTATGCAGTTAACCCGCTGCTCATACATATCGGCGACGGGGAAGCTGATACAAAAGTAACTCCCTGCTCTTTAGATTGGAGCTGTTTTTTACGATATTAATAACATAGATTTAATATTTACTACATCTAGAAACGAGAGAGAGTTGTTGTCGTGATGAGGTTTATGGTCAATCAGAAGGTTTCGGTAAAAATTACGGGGTTAGTCGGGCTATCCATTATGTTCATGATGCTCGTCGGCTTCACAGGGTACCATTACCTTAGCAGGATTAATGCAAACGCCAAGCAGATGTACCATCAATACATGGTTCCCAACGAGCTGATCAGTGAGATTATCATGGGCAACGCCCAGATCAATACCCTGCAGCTGCAGCTGATGATCCCTTCCAACCAGACAGCCGCACGGCAAAAGGAAATTAATGACTCTATCGCCGCGATCATCACAGGTAACATTGCCGCCCAGAAAGAAATCGAGTCGGTCGGGATGCCGGAGGATGTGCAGCAGCTGTACGATTCGTTCAAGGGGCTGATTCCGGTAAGCAACGAAGCCCGCGATCTGATGCTCGGCAGACTCGAAGCCAACCAGCCGGCTGAAGCTTATACCGTTTTCGAAAACCAGCTGACTCCGGTCCGCACCGAAATTATGAGTATACTTGAATCCATCAAACAGCTGAACCAGAATGCGGCCGCAGAGCTGAATAGCAGCAATAAAAAGGACGCCTCGACCAGCAAGCTGGAATTGATTCTGATGCTGGCAGCTTCCCTGCTTGTGTGCGGTACCGTAAGTCTCTTGCTCTCCCGTATGATTACCCGGCCGCTGAACAATCTGAAGTTGCTGATGCATGACGCCCAGAACGGCGATCTCTCTGTCAAAGGCAGCTACAGCTCAAAAGACGAAATCGGTGTGCTGACTGCAGGGTTTAATGAAATGATTGCCAGACTGCGGGGCATTATCTCGAAGATCGGAGAGCATTCCCAGATGCTGTCGGCAAGCTCTGAGGAGCTGCTGGCCAGTTCCGTGCAGACTGCCGAGGCCAGCAGTCACATTGCCGAAGAAATTCAGGCTGTAGCGGACGGTTCGGCTACCCAGCTCAGCAGCTCCCGGGAATGCAGCCGGGCCATGGATGAGGTATCCACCGGCATTCAAAAGGTTGCCGAGTCGGTGACCGACATCTCCGGCGTAACCAGCTACACAACCGAGCAGGCGGTACACGGCGGCGCGAAGATTACTACCGTCAGCGGCCAGCTGGATACGATACTCTCCACCTCCCAGGCATCAGCAGCGGTAATCCGCAAGCTGCATAATTACTCGCAGGAGATCGGCGCTATTGTAGACCTGATCAGAGGGATTGCCCAACAGACCAATCTGCTGGCTCTTAATGCTTCGATTGAGGCTGCACGCGCCGGTGAGCACGGACGGGGCTTTGCCGTCGTGGCCCAGGAGGTCCGCAAGCTTGCCGAGCAGTCCAACCAGTCATCCGAGCAGATCGCTTCCATCCTCTCGGAAGTCCAGACGCTGACCCAAGAGGCCGCCTCCATGATGGACAAGGAGAGCAGCGAGATCAGTCTTGGCCTTACCGGCATGCAGGAAGCGAAAGAAACCTTTGAACAGATAGTAAACTTCATTCAAGAAGTAAACCTGCAGCTGGAGGATGTCTCGGCCGCCGCCCAGCAGATCTCGGCCAGCTCCGAGGAGGTCAGCGCCTCCCTGATCGTGACCGAAGAAATTGCCGATTCCTCCTTCAACAAGACACAGAACGTTGCCGCTGCCTCCGAGCAGCAGACAGCAACCATGAAGGATGTCGAAGGTGCAGTCAAATCACTGAGCGAAATGGCGGAGGAGCTGCAGGAATTGTCCGCCCGATTCAAAATCTGAGCTGTTATTCATGAGCCGTACGTTTGTACGGCTTTTTTTCTTATGCAAGCGGGCGCACCGTACTAACGCCGCCTTAATGCTCCGGTAATTAGAGCGCCGCCCGGACAGATCAATCGTCCCGGACGGCCGCTTTTAATTTATTCGGCTTATACTGCCAGATGCACCGAACCATCTTCGTAAATATCAACACGCTGGGCGCACAGAAGCATTCCCGGCCCGCTTGCTGACCCCTTTTCCCGGAGGTCCCTCTGTCTGCGTTCCCAGATTTCCCGGTCATGGATAATGTCATATTGGTAATATTGCTGCGCGCCTGCTGCCTCCATGACCTCGACAAAAATAAAATCTTCGCTGAACAACGAGCGGAACCAGTCTGCTGCCTCCGTATGGGAGCCGAACACCGGTAGTTCCTGTTCAAACCGTTCCGGCAGATAACGCTGCTTCAGCCTGCCTATTCTCACATAATACGTCTCAAGATTGTCCGGAGTAATCAATAGATTCTGCCTCCTTGGCATGAAATTTGCCTAGAAAGTATCATATACCGGGACAGACCATCTATGACATTGAGCATTCCACCTTATGGAAGGTTAGCCAGAACGAAAAAAACCGGAAGATCAGCCCTTCCGGCATGTTGCTTAACGGATATAGTTATCAAGGGCTTTGTTGAGATCCTCCAGCACCTTCTCCTGGTTGCCGTGGTGGACGGCTTTGACTACACAGTTCTCCAAATGATCCTTAAGCAGCAGCTTGGCGGCCTTGTCCAGCGCTTTCTGGATGGCAGCGATCTGGAGCAGCACCTCGGAGCAGTCGCGGTCTTCTGCCGTCATTAATTTAACAGCCCTGACATGCCCTTCAATCCGGGCCAGACGGTTCACAATCTGCTTCCGGTATTTATGCTCATAATCCTCATCGTGAAATTCATCGTTTGCTTCCTGGACCATAATTCCCTCCGGCTGTATTTACAATTTTCTGTCAAAGCTATCAGCTAGGGGTATTATATCAGGAATAGATTCATAATCAAACTTATCTTAACAGGCGGATTCCGCTGAGAATCACCAGCAGTGTACTACCCTCATGACTTACAACCCCGGATGGCAGATTCAATCCGCCCGAGAAATTTGAAACGACCAGTACAACAATAACGGCAAGGGCAAAGGTAATATTCTGTTTAATGACCCGGGTCGTCCGGCTTCCGAGTGTAATGGCATACGGGATTTTTGAAATATCATCATTCATCAGCACTACATTAGCCGTTTCCAGCGCAACATCGCTGCCAGCGGCGCCCATGGCAATGCCTACTGAAGCTGCTGCAAGTGCAGGAGCATCATTGACACCGTCTCCTACCATCGCTACTTTACCGTATTTTCGGGTCAGCTCCCTGATCATATCCAGCTTCCCGTCCGGCAGCATTTCGGCATAGACTTCATCGATCCCGGTCTTGCGTGCGATTGCCTCTGCCGTATGGCGGGCATCGCCGGTGAGCATGATGACCGTCTTGTTCATTGCCTTGAGGCTGGCAACGGCTTCCGCCGCCTGGCTGCGGACCACATCCTGCACTGCCAGCAGTCCGATCAGCCGCCCGTCTGCCTCCACATACAGGGCGGTATTCCCTTCCGCCTCAAGCTGTTTTGCAGCTGTTTCATACAATTCCGGTATTTCATGATTACGCAGCATGCTTCTTTTTCCGACCAGACAAGGGATACCATTGACCATTCCGCTGACGCCAAGCCCGGTCACATCCTGCATCGCCCCGGCCGGTTCGAACGCAATACCCCGCGCATCGGCATACTCTACTACCGCACCGGCAATCGGATGCCGGGACAGCTTTTCCAGCGAAGCCGCTACAGCCAGCAGTTCAGCTTCCGTTACTCCCTCGGCCGGGCATACATGGGTAACCTCCGGCTTTCCCTCGGTCAAGGTTCCGGTTTTGTCAAAGACCACCGCCTGCACACCGCCGATTCCCTCCAAATGGACTCCCCCTTTGAACAATACCCCTTTACGCGCGGCATTGGAGATTCCGGAGAGAACAGCAGGCATAATGGAGGACACCAGGGCACAGGGAGAAGCAACCACCAGGAAGATCATTGCCCGGTAGATGGTATCCTCCCACGACCAGTCCAGCAGATAAGGCGGCAGAACCATCAGCAGAAGCGCTAAGGCTACCACCGCTTTTGCATAAATGCCTTCAAACCGTTCTACAAAAAGCTGACTTGGCGGAAGCTCATTTTTGGCCTCCTGCACCATATGTATGATTCGTGAGAGCAGTGTGTCTTCGGCCGCCTTGGTAACCCGAATGGTGAGTGCGCCCTGCCCGTTCATTGTACCCGCGTAGACTTCATCCTCAGGCATTTTGTCAGCAGGTACCGATTCCCCGGTTATCGCCGACTGGTCCACTGCGGAGCTTCCTCCAAGAATTATGCCGTCGCAGGGAATCCGCTCGCCGGGTCTTACTCTGACAACATCCTCCGGCAGCAGCCCGGAAGCTCTAACAGTAACTTCAATCCCGTCTTTCACAAGTACCGCTTCTTCAGGACGGTATTTAAGAATAGCGGCGATATCCTGATTGGTTTTCTCCATGGAGTATTCCTCCAGTGCACCGCTCAGGCAAAAAATAAAGATTAAAATCGCCCCGTCCAGCCAGTAGCCGATAGCAGCTGCCCCGATTGCCGCAATAACCATCAGGAGATCGACATCAAGATCCTTGTCTTTGATTAATGTCTCAAGCCCTTCAAGAGCTTTACGGTATCCGCCTACTGCATACGCCAGCACGAACAGGACAACCGCGCCTGCCTGCAGCCCCTGCTTCTCCAGAATCCAGGCCAGTGCAATCAGTACCAGGCAGGATGCAGCGATAAGGATGCCGCCATTTTTCTCCCAGACAGCCCGCAGAGCAGAACCTTCCGAATATGCAGCAGTATTCACTTCTCCCATACTCCTCACTCCCACTACGTTTATATTGAGAAACATTATCATGAAATATATCCCCCCGGGGGGCATATTGTATGTGATTTATGTATCACAAAAAGAAACGGATTTGCCGTCCTTTAAGGGACGTTATCCGTTTCTGTGAACCCGCAAACAAGGCGTGCTAAGCCTTTACATGTCAATTCGTCATACCTGCTGCCTTTAGAAAATGGCGGACAATCCTCTGCTGGTATTTCACGCGCAGTGCAAAATCGAGACTCCAGCAGGTTTCCACCGTAACCGCTTTGGCCCCCAGCAGCTGCTGGACAGCCATTCGCGAGGTACCGGCGCGTTCACGGTGCTTGATATTGAAGCGGTAGGAGGTCACCCCGACGGAACGGTTCATGGTGCTGATAATCCGCCGCGCTGCAGAAGCTGCTCTTGTGCCATGGCTGACTATCAGGGTCTGGCCGACACGCCGCGGATTACGCTGCGACAACCCGTTAGCTTCATGCAGATCAAGATACCAGTCCGGGCGGTGGCGTTTGGCCAGTGCGAACAGGGCAGCAGAAAGCGGATGCCCTGCCCGGGAGGAGCCTGCATGCGGAAAAGTGCGGTTCAAATCCGGCACTCCCCTGCTCTTCCTGCGGTATGCCCGCTGATTCACCAGCGGTACAATGATCAGCTTGCCCCGGCTCAGCATCAGCTCACTGCGCTGAAACTTCCCTGCCAGCGCTTGGGCCGCAGCGATGCTGGCTGGCTCATTACCGTGAATACCGGATACAATCATAAAGACCGGACCGCTCTTATGGCTGTTTATCACATAATAAGGAGTGGCGAACGCCGTATTCGGTACAAGAGTATGCTGTCTAACAGACACAGGGCTACGCCTCCTAACCTGTATTTCATAGATATCTCCCTATAATGTATGCAGCCTGCCGGCACGGGTTTGGACATTTGCTTCCAGATAGAATATAGAAGAATGCGCAATCAGCTTACCGCAAGCTCTGCTTTTCTGTATATAATCCGGTGCACACCCCATATTGCCAGTGCGGCAGTTACCAGGATGCCTCCACTCCAGCAGACACCGCTCCAGCCCCAGTGCTGCCAGGCATAGCTGCCCAGCGTGGAACCAAGCGCGCCGCCGGCAAAGGTGCTGACCATGAACACGGTATTAATCCTGCTGCGTGCAGCCGGTTCCAGCGCGTAGATCCGGGCCTGGTTGCTGACCTGGGTTCCTTGTACGCCAAGATCAAGCACGATGACTCCGGCAACCAGACTCCAGATGGTCAGGCCGGATAATCCGAACAACCCGAAGGACAGTAAGGTCAGCAGAATCAGCAACCCGATGATCCGTTTAGGTGCAACTTTGTCTGCCAAGCGTCCGACTACCGGTGCACCAGCCGCGCCTGCTACACCAATCAGACCAAACAAGCCGGCGATTGCACTGCTGTAATGGTATGGGGGCCCCTCCAGGTAAAAAGCCAGGGAAGTCCAGAATACACTGAATGAGCCAAACATGCAGGCACCGATCAGTGAGGCTTCACGCAGGGTGGGGTATTTCCGGACCAGCTGGACCATAGAACCAAGCAGTTCCTTATATGAGGCGGAGGTTTCCGGTTTGGTCAACGGAAGCAGACGGTACAGGATCACCGACAGCAGGAGCATTAATGCAGCGGCAATCCAATACATCGACCGCCAGCCGAAGAAATCTCCGACGATGCCGGAGATGGTGCGGGCCAGCAGAATACCGAACAGCAGCCCGCTCATGACCGTTCCGATTACCTTGCCGCGTTCTTCCGGCCGGGCAAGCTGTGCCGAGAACGGTACAATAATCTGCGGAACCACGGACGTAATGCCGACAGCAAAGCTGGCAATATACATCCACAGCAGGGACGGCGAAACGGCAAAGCCAACCAGCGACACAGCCACCGCAATCAGCAGCAGGGAAATCAGCGTCCGCCGTTCCCGGATGTCTCCGAGCGGAACAAACAGCAGCATACCCAGCGCATAACCAATCTGAGTGAACATGGAGACATACCCTGTCTCATTGGACGAAGCTCCGAACGTGCGGCCGATCTCCGCGAGCAGCGGCTGATTGTAATACAGGTTAGCTACAGCAAGACCAGAAGTAGCAGCCAGAAGCAGAATTAATCCCCTGGAAGCTCCCTTACCGGAAGGGGCAATTCCAGTTGAAGCAGTTTGGGACATTAGTAAGGTTTCCTCCGATCTAAGGGTGCTGCAACAGGCAGCAAAAATTAATTAACTAACAATAGTATAGCAGCGCCTGTCAATGGTTCTGATGATCCGGCATAAAATGCCAGGCGCCGACTCATACTATCTTTTAGCAAACGGAGGTGACATTTATGCCAAAAAACAATGCCGATGCCAAATACAGCCGTGCCAATAACAAGGCCGATACCAAAGACAGCCAGCAGAATCATGCTTCAATCACGGAGATTCCGCAAATGACGGATCCGGATAAAACAGCCGTTTACGTGCCTAGTCTAAACGGAGTAACCAAAAACGAAACCTAGAGCATTTGTTCCGCAGGCCGTTCAATGTCACTACATGACTTGGGCGGCTTTTTTGCAGGCTCACAATTGCTATTGAAGCCCCTTCATACGTTGACTTCCCCATGCTGCGGGTGATAGTCTTTTCTTCTAAGGCTGTTGTACATAAAGGAGAATGCAGGATGAAGAAAGCAACGATGAAGGATATCGCGCGGCTGGCTAATGTATCGGTGGCCACGGTCAGTTATGTGCTGAATAATGTCAAAAACCAGACTATTCCGGACGCCACCCGCCAGAGCATTCTTGCAATCGCCAAAGAGCTGAACTACGTCCCCAATCTGGCAGCACGTTCGCTTGTTGTTCAGCGGACAGGCATGGTCGGCATCCTCATCAACAAATCCCCGGGGCTTCCCTACTGGAAGCGCCAAAGCTATTTGTCCCTCACAGACAGTCTGGAGTCAAAGCTTACCTCTGCCGGTTACCATACACTGGTAATTAGCCTCGATCCGCTTAACCCGGCAATGGATGTCATCCGGGAACGCAAGCTGGATGCCGTTTTTGTCCTGGATGTGATGGATGAGATGTTTTACCGGATTTCTGCTAATTTCGTGGATGGTGTGCCCCTGATTCTGATCGGCAGTCTGATCAATGACCGGATGTTTAATCAGGTGAATTATAATTACCCCCAGGCGCTGGAGACAGCTATATCCGCTGCTGCTGCCCCCTCCTGCTTAATCATGGAGAACCACAATAATACAGCGCTTACTGGCTGGATTATGGACAGCTCCGGTCTGGCCAGGGAGGATATTCATGTAACGGCTGAAGCTGACCTGGCGCAGGAGGAACTTGAAGCCTTTTTGCTGCAGAGCCGCGGTAAGCATATCATCGTCATTAATGAGTTTCTGGCAAAAGCGGTCGAACGCACCGGGCTCGCTGCCTCGGTTACAGCGCTGTGCACCTGCGGTTTTCCGGAAATTGTCCAGCCGGATACACGGATCATCCGCTTTCAGAATGACCGGGCACAGACTGCGTTTGAACTGATGGCGACCCTGAAATCCGCTCCGGATGATCGGCAATTGCCGCCAGCAACCAATTTCTGGTTGATATCTCTCCTTAATTTCTTTATAATAACTTAAACGTTTAAGTGATAGCGGCTCATTAACCATTGCTGCTTCTTAAACCAAGTTATTATAGGAGGCTATGCCATGATTCCATCTGCTGCCGGTTCCGGCCAAACGGTACCTGAAGCATCCGGCAAGTACCCGGCTCTGTACAGAAACCGGACCTTTCTTTTTCTTTTTAGTGCCAGTACCTTATCGGTTCTGGGGAATGCCTTTCATGCGCTGGCGCTCAGCCTGTGGGTGCTGCAGGAAACAGGCAGCGCGAGGATGATGAGCATCCTGACAATCAGCAATCTTCTCCTCTGCTCCTTGCTGGGCAGTGTGACAGGTACGCTTGCCGACCGGATGAACCGCAGAACGCTGATTATGTGCTCCTATCTTGTCCAGAGCATAGCCGTACTGGCAATAGCCTTCACGCTCACCCTGAACTCCCCGTCCTACATACTTATCATTTGCCTGACCGGCATCGTGACCGCAGCCGGCCAGTTCCAGGCCCCTGCCTTCCAGGCTTCGCTGCTTCCGGTCGTCGGTAAAGATTACATACAGCAGGCGGCGGGCTGGATGACCCTGTCCGAGAATATTTCGCGGACGCTGGGCTATGCCTTAGGCGGTATATTTGTCGCAGCCGTCGGCGGAGCCTGGGCTGTATTCGTAGACGGAATGACGTTTATGCTCGCGTGCCTGCTGGTTGCAGCCGCCGGCTCTTTTGCTGGTAATGTCCCGGCCGCTGATACGGCCCGCTCCTTTAAACAGGATGTGGCCGGAGGCTTCCGCTACATCTGGGGCCATGCCTTTGCCAGATCTATTACCATTCTGCTGCCGGTGCTTACGATGTTTTTCCTGTCCTGCCTGATGCTTACCCAGGTAATGGCCGTCCAGGTCTGGAAAGCGACGCCGTTACAGTTCGGACTGCTGGAGAGCAGTATTCCACTGGGCTATATGCTGGGTTCAGGGATGATTATTCTGGCAGGAAAAAGACTGAAGCACCGCGGTATCGTTGTGTCCGCAAGCCTGGTACTGCTCGGTCCGCTCTATATCCTTCTGTCCGTCACCTCAGCGATGAACGCGGCTCTTCCCGTCATTCTGCTGATCGGCTTCACTTTCTCCTTCAGTACTCTGCTGATCAATATCATCCTGAGGCTGGAGGTGCCCGGAGAGCTGCAGGGCCGGATGTTCGGCGTATTGGGCTCGCTGATGAGTGTCGCCCCACCGCTCGGTTTGGCGGTGTTCTCAGCAGGTGCGGATGCATTCGGAGTCTCCATGGTCATGGGTGCTGCAGGGGTATTGCTCAGCCTGTTCGGTACCGCCGCAGTGTTAACGCTCAAGCAGATCCGCAGATATAAGTGAAGCCATCTGGGCTGTTTTATAGTAAAATGTGGAGAATCAGAGCCAAACAGCGCTTGCCGGAAAAAAGAGGTGATAAAGAATTGAGCAGCTATGATGATATCATGTGTTACCTGCGCAGAAATCCGCTGAAAAATGTGACACTGCTAAAAATGATGACTGCCTATCATCAGGTTATGGACAGTTATTTGGTGGAACAAGCAGAGCATTGGGGGATTCTGCTGCTATTGCCGGCTGATGTCTTTGCCTATGACAGGAGGGTATATCCGGAAGCGGATTATGTTGTACTCATGGATTACAGCAATCCGGAAGTGCTCTCTGATCTCATAAGCAGGATTCCCGCAGATGCCAGCCTGGTGTTCAAGCTCCAGCAGGAAGCGAGGATTGCTGTTGCCCCTCATTTTCCGCTAACACAGGTCCGCAGCTTCTATTCCTACACCACCACCCCCGGCCAAATATTCAAACCGGATATGGAAGCTATCGTTAACGATCAGATAGATGAGCGTCTGCTGCCGCTGTGGATGGAGAACGGTTATACACCGGAGGAGATTGCACAATATTTTGAGGACAGCGCCTTTTCGGTAGCCATTTATAAGGAGTTGACTCCGCTCAGTACTTGTATCGTTTTCCGCAACGGGGAGCAGATCTGGGAGATCGGGGCAGTGCATACAGCGGAACCGGCCGGAGACAGGGGCTGGCTGTCCGTGTAGTCAGAACAGCGCTGCATTATACCTTGGCACGCGGTTACATACCGAGATATCAGGTGCAGGATACCAATATAGCGTCTATCCGCCTGGCTGAAGCTGCCGGGCTGACATTGGCAGTCAAGCTGGAGCACTGGATCAATTACACCCCAGAGCAGAAATAAGTGAAATCGGGGTCTGCTATACCTGAAACGAATGTAATATAATGGACGTATGAGCTTTTAAAAAAGACGAAGCAACCATTACTTTTTAGAAGGAGTTTATCATGAATTATCAACCGTATGGTCAGCAACAGGATTACTATCCGCCCCCGCCGCCTCCGCCGGCACACACTAACGGCAAATCCATCGCCTCTCTCGTACTGGGGATTCTCTCCATTGTAACCCCTTATATCGGCCTTCTCTTCGGAATCGTGGCGATTATACTGTCCGCGCTATCCCTGAAGGAAATCCGTAACCGTTATGAGGGCGGCCGGGGCCTGGCCATTGCCGGACTGGTCTGCGGGATTGTCGGAACGATTATTTACGCCCTGCTTATCCTGCTGTTCGTTGTAATCATTCTGTTTGCGGCCGGAGCAGAGGACAGCATCAGCAATTTCTACTTCAATACCAATAATATCTAAACAGCGACGCGGAATATAAAGGGAAACGAAATCAAATGTGAAAAAAGCATCAGACACCGGTTTCGAAACCGGAATCTGCTGCTTTTTTACTGCGGCGGTGTCCCCTTCGACAGCTGAATGTTAATATTCGCCTGCTGGCGGTATTCGGTCGGCGTAAGCCCGGTCCTTTTACGGAACATTTGGGTAAAATGCTTCATGTCTTGGTAGCCGACCCGCTCAGCGATTTCGGCCAGCTTCAGCTTCGGATTCAACAGCAGCAGCCTGGCCTGCTCCAGCCGGAGCGAGGTTACATATTCCTTATAGCCCTGTCCGGTCTTCTGCTTGAACAGCTGGCTGAAATAAGCCGGATTGAGAAAAACGACAGAAGCCATCCGCTCCAGGGAAAGGTCTTCCGCATAATGCTCCCGGATATAGTGCAGCGCCACTTCAACCGCCTTCTCCCCGCTGCCCTTCACCGGCTCCAGCTCAAAGGCCTGTGAAGCCGAGGCTCCCGCATCCGCTTCACTACCTGCGGCACACTGCTGAAGTCATGGCTTAATCCGGAATACAGCAGCTGAAAGGGAATTTTCAGATAATGGCTAAGATGCTCCTGCACCTCCGCCTGAAACTTCCCGATCTGAGCATGTTCTTCCAGGGTGATCAGACCCAGCAGGCTCCGCCGGTCATAGCTGACCACAAAACCGCGCCCGTGCCGCTCAACCAGCTCCGACAGCACATTTTCCACGATAAAATGCTCCAGCCTTACCCCGCCTTCACCTGGCTCAAGCTGCACCATCACCAGATAATAGCAGCTGTAGTCTGCGATAAAAGGGCTCAAATCAAGATTGCCTATATCAAGTCCCGAAGCCAGCCGCTGAAATACCCCTTCCCGCAGGAAGCGCAGACTGGCCCGCAGCCGCTCCCCCTGCCTGGATAAATCGCTATCCTGCTGAATCTCCTCAGTCAGACTGCTGATAATCTCCTGCAGCTTGCTTTTACCGATCGGCTTGAGCAGATAATCCCGGGCACCAAGCCGGACGGCCTCCTGGGCGTATGCGAATTCGCTGTGGGCCGAGATGACCACCCATTTCACGTAAGGAAATCTGCGCCTTGTGATCTTCATGAATTCAAGACCGCTCATCCCCGGCATCAGAATATCGGTCAGGACAATGTGAATATGCTGCTCCTCCATCAGCCTGACCGCGTCCTCGGCCCGTTCCGCAACATATACCTCATACTCAGGATAGAGATGCTTGATGGTGCGCATGATACCTTCTCGGATAACCCGTTCATCGTCGGCGATGAGTATGTTCATGTAATCAGGTCTCCTTCCCCGGTAAGCGGCAGCAGGATCGAAACTCTGGTCCCGGTCCCCGGATAGCTCTGAATCTGCAGCCCGTAGCTCTCCCCGAACATATGCTGCAGGCGGCGGTGCAGATTCTGGAGTCCGATGCCGCTTTTGCCGGATTCTCTGGGACCTCTGCCATCCAGGGAATCAAGCAGGTGCTGCAGCTCCGTTTCCGTCATGCCGTTGCCGTTATCTTCTATCACCAATTTAAGTATATTGTCTTCCTCGCAGGTATACACCTTGAGAATGCCCTGCCGGTCCAGCGGCTCCAGACCATGCTTCACCGCATTTTCAATGACCGGCTGCACCGTCATCTTCGGCACCTTAATGCCCAGCCAGTGCTCTCCGACATCCGTTACAATCTTCAGCCGGCCTTCCAGGCGGATCGAGATGATGGCCAGATAATGGCCGGTCTGCTCCAGCTCTTCCGCAAGTGTAACCTCTGCCCCGTCCTCCCAGTGGCTGCTATAACGGAACATTGACGAGAGGGAAAGCACCAGCTCCCCAAGCTGCTCATTGCCCTCCTCATCCAGCATCCAGTAGATCATATCGAGCGTGTTGTACAGAAAATGCGGATTCACCTGGGACTGCAGCGTGCAGCTCGGCGTTCTTTTCACTGACGGACGACAGCTTCACACGTTCAATCAGCTCCTCGATCCGCCGGACCATCCGGTTGAAAGAAGCAACGAGAATGTTGATCTCCTGATAGGACGACACATTGACCATTCCGCGGAAATTCCCGACCTCCACCTGCCGCATTTCACGGATAACCTTCTTCAGCGGGGAAGAAATGGTTCTTGAGACGATGAACGCAATCAGTGTGGAAACCAGAATCAGAATCGAAATGACAATCAGAAGATAGCGCTTCATCTCGACCAGCTCCACATTGAGATCCTTATCCGGCGTAATCGACATGACCCACCAGCCTGAAAAAGAGAGCTTCGAGGCCACAATCAGCCTGTCCGTCTCCTGCTTCACCATCACATCCTCATAAGCCGGCAGGGCGGGCAGATTCTCTACTTCCGGTGTAGGATCAGTAGCCGAGGAGACAAACCGTCCGTCCTGCGACATCAGATACACCTGGCTGTGCTCGCCGAGCTTCAGGTTGTCCAGCGCATCCAGCACCGGCTCGGGATTGGTCTCATACAGGACAATGCCGATCGGCTTATGCTCATTGAGGTCAAAAATCTGCCGTCCGAAAGCGAATACAGGACTGTCCTCCACCTGGTCGATCAGCGAATGCTCATAGACGCCGAGCCAGACCATTTTACCGGAGGAAGCCTGCAATTGCTTGTACCAGTCGGTTGTTTTATAATCCGGATCGACCACATTCATATAGTTGCCGTAATTATAAATTTTGCCCTTGTCGGTAATGACATGAATGCCTACGAGATCATCACGCGAGTAAAAAATAGAGCCGATGATATTCGTAATCGTCTGTTCGTTAATATAGGCCACCGCCGGTTCATCGGTTGTTTCATTGAGCAGGCGGATCATTTCAAAGTTATTGCTGAGCGACTTGGACAGCGCGTCATATCCCTTATAAAGCAGGGTGAACAACCCGGCCGTCTGGGCGACATTCTTCTGCGACAAATCGCTGATTTTTTCATGCAGCTGCTCGGTAGTCCGGTTATAGTACAGCAGACTGACACTAACCAGAATACTGGACATGCAAAAAAGAAACAGCAGAAACAACCGGTAATGGATGGAATGAAAGCCGTTTCGCATAAGACTCTCCTCCCTCGCCCCACCTGATCTGTCCTGCCGTTCCCTATTATAATTCCAACCCTTTTTGGAAAGCAACGGCTTTTAGCCTTTGACCGCCCCCGCGACCATTCCTTTCGTAATCCGGTTCGACAGAAAGAAGTAGATCAGGATCACCGGCAATGCCCCCATGACGAGAAAAGCCCCGATATTACCGTAGTTGACCGAATACTGGCTGACAAAGGTGTATACCCCAAACGGCAGCGTCTTCAGCTTCTCTGCAGAGATGAACGTGGCGGCCAGAATATACTCATTCCAGATATTAATGAACGTCAGAATGCACACCGTCATAACTGGCGGAACCGACACCGGGAGAATGATGCTGGTAAAAATCCGGTAAACGCTCGCCCCGTCGATAAACGCTGATTCTTCAATCTCATGCGGAATATCGCGCATAAAGCCTGACAGGATAAAGACGGCAATCGGTGTGGAAAAAGCGATGTATGGCAGAATCAGCGACCAGTGCGTATTGAGGACATGGATATTTTTAAAAATAATCATCAGCGGCAGCAGCGTAGCCTGCATCGGGATCATCATCCCCATCAGGAAAATAGTCATCACCACACCGCCGTACTTCCAGCGGAACCGGGAGATGGCGTAAGCCACCATGGACGACAGCACAATGACACATACCATCGTAATCCCCGTAACAAACACGCTGTTGCCCAGGTACTTCAGATAGTTGCCCGAAGTATAAGCCTCGCTGTAATTATGCCATTGAAAGGATTTGGGAAAGGAAAAAAAGCTACCGTCCATAATCTCTTCATTCGTCTTGAGTGAGTATAATAGCAGCCACAGCAGCGGATACAGCTGGGTTACTACAGGAATGGCGAACAGCAGATACACGATTCCTTTTTTGAATGTTTGCATCACCGTGCACCCCTTGTCTAATTGAATTTACGGTCGATTCTGTTAAAAATCATATTGATAAAGCCGGTGAAGACCAGGCATACCACAACGAGGAAGGTCGCGATCGCACTGCCGTAGCCGTATTTAAAGGAGCCGAACGAGCTGTTGTACATGTGCGTGGAAATGACATCAGTGGCATGTGCCGGACCGCCGGCAGTCATGACCATAACCAGATCAAAGGCCTGCAGCGAGCCGATAAAAGCAAGCACAATCGATATTTTGAAAATCGGGACAATCAGCGGAAGGGTGATGTAACGGTCGGCCTTGAAGCCGTCTGCCCCGTCGATTCTAGCTGCTTCATAGAGCTCATCGGGAATATTTTGCACACCTGTATATTGAATCAGCAGATGATAGCCGAAGTATTGCCAAAGGGATACGAAATACAGGGCGTACATCGCAATTTGCGGCTCCGTCAGCCAGTTATGCGTCCAGCTTTCCAGCCCCAGGGAGACCAGCACACCGTTCAGCATACCGCCCATGGAGGTAGGATTGTAGACGGTTTTCCACAGTTGTCCAATGATGACGACAGACAGAATGACCGGTGTAAAATAGATCGACACCAGTGTATTGCCTCTGCGCAAATAACGGTTCAGCAGAATCGCCATGAGCAGACACAGCGGAATTTCCACCATGGAAGCAACGGCGTACAGCAGGGTTCTTTTTACGGAAGGCCAGAACACAGGATCATTAAAGAACATATCCTTGAAATTGCCAAGCCCGATAAACGTCGCGGCCGACAAGCCGTCCCATTTCAGCAGACCTGTATATACGGATACCAGTATGGGTATGAACACAAGGCACACATATAAGAGCAGACACGGCAATACGAAGACGGCTATTGTACGCGCTGGCACCTTAAGTACTTTCATCTTTCCCGCCTCCAGATCAAGCAGATTCTTTTATCTAGGCCCATTACAATCCGGTGCGGAGCAGCTTTAGATCGGCTGTTATCCGCACCGGAGATGGGGAGTGTGTTATTATGTGGGGCCGGAGCCCCTGAAAACTAAACCGTTAATGCTTATTCCTTGTTGGCTTCAAAAGCCTGCTGGTGCTCTTTTGCCACTGCCGCCGAATCCACCTTCTGCACGAACAGATTCTGGATGCTGCTCAGGTGAACCTGTGCGGTTGCCGGATTCATCGTGTTGTCAAAAGCGAGATCCCCGCCCTGAACCTGGTTAAACAATCCGGCAATGTTGACAGCAAGATCGGAGTATCCTGCCGCTTTCAGGTCACCGTCCACCTTCTGGCCAAGTCCTACGGCATTCTTCAGCTCGAATTGTTTTTTCGGCAGATTGGACGCAAAGAAATTCAGGAAGTCCTTGGTTTCGGCCAGATGCTCGCTGTTCGCGGAGATCGCGAAGGCGCTGCCCGGTGCCAGCATGAATTCGTTCGGATTGCCTTTACCGTTAACCGTAGGGAACTGGAAGGCGCCTACCTTGCCGGCTACAGAGGATGCGTCGATCGCGCCGGTCTCCCAGGAGCCGATAACCCACATAGCGGCTTTGCCGGATTTGAAAATATTGCCGCCGGCATTGGCATCAATCGAGGTTGCCCCATCCGGGAAGGCCCCAGCCTGCACCAGCTGCTGGAATGCATCTACCGCTTCAATGAACGCAGGATCTTCGAACGTTTTCTTGCCGCTAAGTACATCCTGCAGGAAGCCCGGTCCGCCGTTTGTGCGCAGAAGGATATTCATGAACAGGAAGGAACCGGTCCAGGAGTCTTTTTCCCCGATTGCCAGCGGTGTGATGCCCTTCTCCTTCAGGATCTTGACATCCTGCAGCATTTCCTCAAATGTGGTAGGCGTATTTGCAATACCGGCTTGCTCGAACAGCTCTTTGTTGTAGTACACAACCTCAATGTTATTGCCGTCCGGGAGTGCGTACACGTTGCCGTCGAAGCTGTAGTAATCCAGCAGACCTTCCTGATAGGTATCCTTCAGCCCGTTCTGGTCCAGCACATCGTTCAGCGGAGCGAACAGCCCGGCATCCACGAACGGCTTCATCTGCGCAGCCGGGTTCACAATCGTAATATCAGGCACTTCCTTGGAAGCGGCCTGTGTTTTTAACTTGACCTTTTGCTGGTCCGTATTCAGCGTATCCAGCTCGATCGTTACATTCGGATGCTCCTTCATGTACTGCTCAGTCAGCTCGTTGATCATCTTGTGCGAAGGCGTTGCCGGGTCCGGATAGATGTTCTGGAAGGTAATCGTTACTTTTTTGCCGCTGTCCGGTGCAGGCTCTGCTGCATTTCCGCCGCTGTTCGTGCTGTTTGTGCTCTTGGGTGCGTTAGTGGCTGCGGAGTCGTTAGCATTATTGTCCGAGTTGCCGCATGCGGCCAAGCTGAGTGCCATTACTGCGCTGAATCCGATTGCCAGTGATTTCTGCATGTTTCTTTTGACCATTGTTTGTATGCCCCCTAACTCGTGATAGGCTAATTATCATCCCATTAAGCGCTTCCAACAAGGTGGGAACTGCAGAATAAAGGTTTGTTTTTTCTATATTGATAGGGCTGGAATGGGGTGGCCTCGATGGCGGGTTGGAGCGGAATGGAACGGGATGCTACGGATTGGAACGGGATGCTATCAGCGGTTGAGGCTCGCAGATTATTTGGGTGCAGGATTTAGGTGGATTTTTGCTACTTAATTCTGCTGTTTATCAGAATTGAAGATCATTAAGTGGTAAATCATCACTTAAATTGGCCGGAATCCCGCTTTTGGAGCGGAAACGTTAAAATTAAGTAGCGTTTTTCCAACTAAAATCTGATATAGAGCGAATGACTTGGAATTAGATGGCGAAATTCCACTTAGTTTAATCAGCTCACTCCTAAATGTAAATGAAATCGCACAAAAAAGAGCAGCCGCAGCTGCTCCTTTTCTGAGGGTAGGCGTTGTACAGTAACACTTAACGCTGCCCGTATGATCAATTGTATTGTATACAGCAGATCGGTTGCACAAAATACAATCACAATTAAATTCCGGCTCATCAAGTGCCACTCAGGGGAGGTCACGCTAGGTTTCTCCCCTTTTCACTGCCCCCGCTGCCACTTATCCAGCACTCCCTGCAGTCCCGGCACATCCAGCCCGTCCAGGGAAAAGGCCTTGCGCAGCAGTTCATGTGGGATGAATTCATCGTATTTGCCGAGGTAGGGAGCCTCATCCTTGCTGAGCAAGGACAGCGGGTCGGACGCAGCGGTCGTCTCCGCAAGAATCGCCGCCTCCAGCGTCTCCGCATCCGCCTTGCCGGCGACGACCATGTAGTATGGCTCCATCGGCACGACGGATCGCAGGCCAAGCGGACCCTTGAGGTTGTTCTTCAGCAGGCGTTCCAGTGTACGGAACTGCCGGCTTCCCGCCCATGGCAGGATAAAGATCGAATCGCCGCCGGCCGGCAGCACCTCGCGGGTAAGCAGCCCGCTCTCCTTCGCCAGCCGGCGCGCCCGCTCCAGTCTGGCGGCTGCGCTTGGTGCAAGGTACGGATATATCGCTGTCGAGCCCAGCACCTCACGGATCTTGGTCATGATGCGGGTATGCACATCACCGCCTGCGCCAAGCCATAGGGTGTCTACCTTGCCGCGCGAGCTTTTGACGTAAACCGCTTTGTGGCGGTTGTCGACCTCTTCGATCTTCCACAGCTTACCGGCAAGGGTGAAGCAATAGCCCGGCGGCGGTACGGTGGTAATAGAGCCAATCTCCTCGGTGCCGTTGTACACGACATGCTCCTCATCGTCCTTGAACACCGCGTAGAAACGGAAGTTGTTCACAATCTTCTCGCCGGCCAGGCCGATCAGCACCGTGCCCTCATCCATCATCTCGATATGACCCATCGCGATCATGTATTCCATAAAAGCATCATAATCCGCAGGATCTATCCCGCGGAAGGATGGCAGTGTCAAGACTGCCTCCTTCAGATCCTCCGGCTCGGCTTCACCCATGCTCTTGAGGATGCTCATCGTCTGATGATAGAGCAGCCCCACCGGCAGCTGCCGCACGTTCAGCGGCTCAACCCATTTCTCGCGCACGTACAGCTCGATGACAGCAATGGCCCGCAGCAGCGTCCACGGCATCCGTGCGGGAAGCTGCGCCTCCTCGTCCTCCTCCTCGGGCGTGACAAAGATCATCTCGGACGCGGCATCGCCTCGCCGCCCGGAACGCCCCAGCCGCTGCACGAAGCTCGCGCAGCTGTAAGGCGCGCCGAGCTGCAGTACGCGCTCCAGCTCGCCAAGGTCAATGCCCAGCTCCAGCGTCAGCGTCGCTGCGGTAACGGCCGGGCCGGAGCCCTCGCGGAGCGCGGCCTCCGTCTCTTCGCGCAGCATCGCCGAGATGCTGCCGTGGTGCACATGGAACACGTCGCGCTCCCCGCGCTTCGCGGCCACCCGCCGCATCTCAAGGATGGTCTCCTCCGCATCCGTGCGGCTGTTCGTGAAGACCAGCGCCTTCTTCAGATGCGTATGGTCGTAGATAAACCCGTAATACGCCTGGCGCGCCAGCTCCAGGCGTTCGGCCTGCACCTCGTCCCGCGCATCCGGGAACGAGAAATGCTCCACGCTCAGCCGGAGCTTGCGCCCGCCCTGCGGCGCGGACACCTCTACGCTCTCGCGCGTGCCGGCGGCCAGCCACTCCGTCACGGAGGCGTAGTCGCTGAGCGTAGCGGAGAGCCCGATCCGCCGCGGATGGCAGCCGGCCATCCGCGAGATCCGCGCCAGCTGGCTGAGCACCTGGATGCCGCGGTCCGCGCCCATAAACGCATGCACTTCATCGACGATGATGAAGCGCAGATCATGGAACAGGGCCGGAATGGCATTCGGCCGGTTCATCAGCAGGCCTTCCAGCGACTCCGGAGTAATCTGGAGGACGCCGGAAGGCTTCTGCATCAGCTTGGTCTTGTCAGCCTGCGGCACGTCGCCGTGCCAGTGCCAGACCGGGATGTTGCCTTCGCGCAGCAAATCATTTAACCGTGTGAACTGATCATTGATCAGCGCCTTGAGCGGCGCGATATAGAGGATGCCCACGGAATCGGACGGCCGCTCATACAGCTCGGTCAGCGCCGGAAAAAAAGCCGCCTCCGTCTTTCCTGAAGCCGTCCCGGAGGCGATCAGCAGATGATGCGGCGTGTCGAACAGCACGCGGCAGGCATCCACCTGGGCCTCTCGCAATGTCTCCCAGCGGTTTTTGTATATAAACTCTTTAATAAACGGAGCAAGCCTGTAGAACGGGTTGCTGCTCATAGGTCAAACTCCGCAAGCAGGCCGTCCAGATCATTCTCATCGGTTGCATCCGGTTTAATCGTCCGCTCACCTACAAGCTTCTCAAAGGACAGCTCAGGGTGCTGGCTCAGCGTGTGCAGCAGATCCATGAAGTCACGCACGATTTCGCGCGGGGTCAGCAGCTCGTCCGCCCCCAGCCTGCCCACAGCCTCTTCCATGAAATGCACCAGCTGCTCCTGGGTCAGTCTTGCTTCATAGCCGTAGTGCAGGGCGTGAATATCCCGCAGCTTTTGCAGCAGCACCAGAATTTCTTCATGCGAAAGCATCTCCAGCGCAATGATCGGCCCGGTAAAGTTGCTTAGCCCCGCTGCACCGTAACGCCCTGCAACCAGCCGTGAACGAAGGGCCTCATAACTGAACAGGCCTCTCCGCCCGTCCTCGACAAACTGCGGGGTGCCGCCGATGAAGATGCCCAGGCGCTCCGCCTTGCCTTGCATCGTATCGTTGAACATGGTCAAGAGCTTCTCATAATTGCTCTGCCGTGAGATGCTGTTGGTGATTTTATAGAGATTCACGCCTTCATCAATGAACAGCAGCAGTCCCTTATACCCAATTGCCCCGGTGAACTCCGCCCAGAGCTTCATATAATCGTACCAGTTATCATCGTCAATGATACGCCGACACCAAGCGCCTTTCGCGCCTCTGTCCGGGTGGCGAATTCGCCCCGCAGCCAGCGCAGCGCATCCTGCTTCAGCTCATCCTCGGCCAGCTTATGGCCGTTCCAGTAAGAGGCCAGCACCTTGGCAAAATCAAAGCCGTGCACTAAGCCCCGCATCCCGGAGGCGACACTGTAAATCCGCTGCTCCACCTCTTCCGCAAGCTGCGGAGCGTCGGCTGTAAGACCCTTCTCCTGCATTACAGCCTGCTGAAGCCCCATAATCCATTTCTGCAGCATGATCTCCAGCGCTCCGCCATCCGGACGGGTGCGGGTCGACAGATGGCTCATCAGCTCCCTGTAGGTTGCCAGTCCCTGACCTTTCGTGCCCACCAGCCTGCGCTCAGGCGACAGATCGGCATCCGCGACCACAAAGTCACGGTCCATCGCATAGTTGCGGATAATCTGCAGCAAAAAGCTTTTGCCGCTGCCGAATTTACCGGTAATCAGCTTGAAGGCCGCGCCGCCGTCCGCAATGTTCTCCATGTCCCGAAGTATCGCCTCCACCTCAGGCCGGCGGCCGACAGCTATATGCTCCAGCCCGATCCGCGGCACGACTCCGGCAGTCAGGGAATTGACCAGTGCCGTTGTCATCCGCTTTGGTATTTTTAATTCACTCATTTAATCATTCACCTCATTAAGTAAATCCAGCATCGGCTTCCATTCCTCAGCCAGCTCCCCGCCGTCAATCAGCAGATCACCAAGTATATTCATCGCAAGCTCATTGATCTCATCATACAGCAGCTCTGCCATCGTTCCGGCAGCTGCGGCAATTCTGTCAACCTGGACAGGCCCGTTATCCGCGGCCAGCGCCAGCAGCACCTTCCGGTGCAATGGAAGCAATTCTGCGCTTAGCTCCTCCCATTCCGGAGTGACACCGGCAGACGTCTGTACAACCGCAGCTTCTCCTTCAGCAGCAATATTGTCCTCAAGCGGCTGGCCATAATCCTGTTCCAGGTTGTTCTCAGCTTCCATTAAAATTTGTTCACGTTCCAATATCCCCGCATGCAGCTGCTCTGAACCCTGCTCCCGGCTATCAGCCTGAACCATTTCCGCTACATACTCCTGCTCCTTAAGCGGCTCATCATATACCTCTACTGTCAGCAGGCTGCGGACAACCTCGGAATCGCTCTGCAGCTGTTCCAGCTTCGTCTGGTCTATGACAACTGCCGGACCCTTGGCCTCCTGCTCCGCTTTGCGGAATTCCCGCTGCAGGTATTTGGTAATCAGCTCGTCCATGTCAGGGTCTATCCGGATATCCTTCAGCCGTCCGCGGAAGCCCATAAGCTCCCGCAGCTTGTTCTCGGTCAGCCGGAACAGGCGGGTAATCAGGCTGCGCAGCGGCAGCAGCTTGCTGATCCTCACGACAGGTACAAGTACAGAATAGCCATAACGCGAGATATCATATACCGCACTGCGGAACAGGTAGCGCTCCCGCATGACCGGAGGCCCTGGAGGGAACTTTTCGATCAGCCGTGCCCCGTGCTTCCTCGCGACATAGGCGTCGATTAAGGCTACCACCTGCGGTATGTAGCGCTCAGACGCTTCTTTTCCCTCACCGGCATAGAACTTAGATTTGCTGATATCATAGTCAGACATCACAGTCAGAACCTCGAAGGTCAGCTGCTCCGGGGCGGTGCTGAGACAGCGAAGCAGTTCGATCTCCGCCAGATCACCGGATAATCCGCGTGTACGCGCAACGATCAGCGACAGGGGAACGTCAAGCTTGTGTACAAATGAAAAGTCCGCCATCCAGCTGCCCAGGTATTGATCCAGCCGTTTATATTGGGCCCGGTAAGCTTCCCAGATCAGCCCCAGCTGCCGGTAACCGTCATTCGGATCACGCCAGCCGATACCGTTAATCAGCTCATACACATGCAGAAAAATGTAAGACAGATCCGTCTTCGGATACCGACCCTGTCTCACTTCATTCCGCCAGAAGAAGTACCAGCGGCTCTGCTCGGCGGTCATATGGCTGTAGGTCGGCCAGTAGCTTTTGAACGGGACAAGCTTTGCTTCATCTGCAGTCATATCCTCCAGCTCAGCCGCACGCTGTACGAACTCGCTCTCTGTCTCCTTCTTGGCGGGCGAAGCGGAGGACGCTGTACGCGGCAGAGGAGGAGCAGACTTCATCCGGGGTTCTTTGGGCGGCACATTCCACTCTTTGGGCTGTTCCGTCTTCTGCACAGACTGTCCCATAGAAGCCGGCGGGCTGCCCTGCTCCAGATCCCACAGCTGCAGCTGCTGCGGAGCGCTTCCGTCAGCCTGTCCGCTTTTTGCCGTCTTTTTCATCACAGAGCTGTGCTCTTCAGACGGGTTGTGTCCGGATTCCCGCGGTGGAACCGCCATATCCTGTTCTGTACTCTCCCAGACCAGCTCCGAAAAATGCAGGCCCTGCCTGTCTCTCGCCATCCGTAATCTCCCCACTCGTAAACATTAGTCATTTCAACATTATATCATATGCGTGTCTGCCTGATGCAGCGGTTAACGGCCCGCGGCCAGCCTATAAAATAAGACCCTGAGCGCGCCGCGCCTCAAGATCTTATGATGAGCATCTGTCACGCGCAAAGCCGGACAATGAGAACGTTCGTTTGTGTATTCAAGTAAGAATATACTATAGTACTGATTAGTCCGCAATAGCTGCAAAAGCGCAACAATACTAAAATATACCCGTCTTATAATAGGTATGAAAGGAGTGATCATTTGAAAAGGTCTCTGTTTCTGCTGATTGCGTTCTGGCTTGCCGGCACTTTATTGGCAGTAAAGGCTGTGCATGCCGATTGGGCGAACAGATTTGTTGTAAATGAAGGAAAGTCTTATGTCATTTCGGACAAACGGGTAGAAGCCCAAGAAGTGGATTCGATGATCGGCCAGGTTACAAAATATTCGGATGAGGAAGGCACTTATTCCGGTAATTTTTCGAACCAATACCCAAAGGGGACTAAATATTACAGTATTAAAGGCGTTAATATCAATGAAGCGATTGCGGTCAAACTGGACAATGGAACGTTTATTAGAGCGGACTATAACGGAGAATATGCCGGCGGAGCTTCATTTGACTGGCCAATTATATGGTCATCTGCGGGTTTGCTGCTGCTCGTCATAATGATTTTTATTGTTGTGAAAAAAAAGAAAAAATAATGGGCCCGCCGTAAATCACAGGCGGGCCATCATAAACGTTAAACATCCTAGGTTAGTTCCGTTCCCTTTGTTTCTTTGCCAAGCACCAGCACGGCAAGTGCCCCGATGACAATCGTTACGAAGAACAGCATGAAGATGGTGCTGATGGTTACATCCTTCCCTACAAGCACTCCGACCAGCAGCGGTGCAAGAATGCCGCCAATCCGTCCGAAGGAGGTTGCCAGCCCCACACCGGTGGAACGGACCGTTGTCGGGTAGAGCTCAGGACTGTAGGCATACATGCCTCCCCAGGCACCCAGATTGAAGAAGGACAGGCAGATCCCGGCTGCCATCAGCATCCCTTCTGTTGTTGCATTGCCGAACCAGGCGGCACTGACGGCCGTGAGCAGCAGATAGATTACAAGCACGAACTTGCGGCCGAACTTCTCAATAAAGTACGCGGCAGTGAAGTAGCCCGGAAGCTGGGCTAGCGTCATAATCAGCACATATTCGAAGCTCTTCACCAGGCTGAAGCCTTTCAGCACCATTACGGTCGGCAGCCAGAGGAACATTCCATAATATGAGAATACTACGGTGAACCAGAGAATCCACAGCATGATGGTTGAGCGGCGGTATTCCGCAGACCATACCGCTGCAATCCGCTTGCCCAGCGGCACAGGCTTCTGCTTCTTCATCTCGGTGAACCGCGGTGAATCATCAATCGCCTTCCGCAAATACAGGGCGTACAGCGCCGGTACCGCACCTATGGCAAACGCGACCCGCCAGCCATAATCCGGAATAATGAAGAACGCGATTAAGGCCGAGGCAATCCAGCCTAACGCCCAGAAGCTCTCCAGCAGGACGACAGCCCGTCCTCTTTCCGCCGCCGGCATGCTCTCGGACACCAGCGTCGAAGCGACCGGCAGCTCTCCGCCAAGGCCGAAGCCGGCTACAAAACGCAGAGCACACAGGATCGCAAACCCTGTGGCAAATGCCGATAATCCGCTCGCCGCCGAGAAGATCAGCAGCGTCCACAGCAGCACCGACTTGCGGCCGAAGCGGTCGGCCAGAATACCTGCCGCAGCAGCTCCGACAGCCATCCCCACTGAATTTATACTGGTTAAAAGCCCGATCTTTTCCGGGCCCAGCGACCACTCTTTAGCCAGCGCCGCAACGACAAAGGAAACCATTCCGACATCCATCGCGTCGAACATCCAGCTTAAGCCTGCGCTCAGCAGCAGCTTGCGCTGCTTCGGGTTACGCAGCAGCGTCATTTGACTCATCTACCCATGCACCTCTTCCCGTCTTTCGGCTATGTAGCCTGTTACCATTGTTTACTCCAGTACATTCTAAATTTGCAGCAGTCAAAAATCAAGGAATAAAGCGGCATTGCAGTATTGTCTTGCCAGCGCCTGAAAATAACAGGTCTGCACTGAAATCGCCGCAATCATCAGCATGTTGCGCACCGCATCCTTCTGGGACCGGGAAAGATGGGTCAGCCTGTCCATCATTTTCTCCATCGCCCCCCTAAGGGTACTGTCTGTTTTCCATGAATATTCATTGCTGGCGCTTCGCTCGGCGACTCCCTGTGCCTGCAGCGCGGGACTGCGCTTAATGTCCTCAAACAGCTCCGCGTAGCCGTAGTACAGCTCAGCCGGTTCAACCAGATCATCGTCGTCACGTTCTGGCTGCAGGAACAGAATACGGAAAAGCTGGCGGATGCTTTCGAAATCCAGTGAGGCCTTCAAATCGTCTATTATAAATAGAAGCGCAGCCTGATTAACGGAGTATTTCCTGCCCAGCCTGGGCGAGCCGAGATATTCCTTGAAATCGCGTTTGACCCAGTTCTGCATCGCAGTAGCCGACAAGGAGGAATATTCAATGAGCTTGCCCAGGGCGGCAATATCTGCGAGTGAGAGTCCATTAATTGTGTTACCTTTGATGATCTTTTGCAGAATAGGCGGGATATCGGTAGACAAAAAAGCAGTGAGAGACCTTCCCTTCCGCACTTCCTCCTTATGGAATTTCGACCACGCTTCCTGCAGGATGTGTAGCGGCTTCTGTTCACTTTTATCCGTCAGGGAGAGCAGGAGAGCAGACATTTCCTTACGGCTTAATGTGAAAGCTTGCATTGATGGCACCCCTCCGCCATTTGATTTTTCAAACGAAAGTTCGTACAATGAGTTCATATGAACTCATAATATGAGTATAACCTATTTTAACGACGAGAGGGATGGTAAAGATTTTATGGGTATAGGACTTAGTTTGACGTTGGTGGCTATTTTGATTGTATTAACCGCTTTTTTTGTAGCGACGGAATTTGCAGTGGTACGGCTTAGAGGCAGCCAGGTAAGCCAGATGGTCCTCGACGGCAAGAAGAATGCATTAGCTGTGCAGCGGGTGGCTGCCAACCTTGACGGTTATCTCTCCGCCTGTCAGCTCGGGATCACCATTACAGCACTCGGGATCGGGGCGCTTGCGGAACCGGCCTTTGAGCAGCTGCTGCTGCCGCTGTTTGACCTCGCAAATGTGAGTCACAGTGTCAGTGAACCGATTGCCTTCTTCCTGGCCTTCATCATCGCTACTTTCCTGCACGTTGTTGTCGGTGAGCTTGCTCCCAAGACAGCTGCAATCAACATTCCGGAAAAAATCGGTCAATTTACTTCACCGCTGATCATTTGGTTCTACAGAATTCTTTACCCTTTAATTTGGCTGATGAACGGCTCGGCCAATCTGCTGGTCCGTATGTTCGGCATGAAGCCGGCCAGTGAGCACGGAGATGCACACTCCGAAGAGGAGATCCGCCTCATTCTATCCGAGAGCTACGAGAACGGCAAGATCAACAAAGCTGAGTATGGCTACGTTAACCGTATTTTTAACTTTGACGAAATGCTGGCCAAGGAAATTATGGTTCCGCGGACTGATATGATCTGTCTGTTCACCGATAATACACTCCAGGAGAACTTCGACATCATCCGTAAAGAGCAGTATACCCGGTTCCCGGTGGCCGACGGCAGCAAAGACAATATTATCGGGATGATCAATACGAAGCAGCTTTATCTGCAGTACGATAACGATCCTGATTTTGATTTCAAAAAACTGATTCTTCCGTTGCTTACCGTATCCGAGGTAACCCCGGTTAAGACACTGCTGACCCGCATGCAGGTAGAGCGCGTACATATTGCTCTGCTGCTTGATGAATACGGCGGCACCTCCGGTCTTATCACAATAGAGGATATCCTCGAAGAGATTGTCGGCGAGATCCGCGACGAGTTCGACGGCGATGAGAGCAAGAACGTAGAACAGCTTGATGAGAACCGCTATCTGTTCGACGGCAAGGTATCGCTGATGGAGCTTAAGCAACGTGCAGGGATTGACCTCCATGATGATGAAGTGACCACAATCGGCGGCTGGCTGTACAGTCACATGGCCGAACCTGCTAACGGCAAGAGCATGGAGCATGAGCATATTACACTGACCGTCCGGGAAATGAACAAGAACCGGATACGCAAAGTTGAAGTGTTTATTGGCGAGAAAGACGCAGATGGACAGCCAGCGGAATAATTCAGTTTATATATAACTAACACAAAGTCGCCCCTGCCAAGGGGCGACTTTGTGTATTTAGATCAGGACGTCGTGCCTCTGCTTCCCTATATTTCAGTCCAGAATTTTACCCATATAATACTCATCAATCCATTCTCCGTCTATGTACAGGGACTTCTTCTTCATTCCCTCAATTTCAAAGCCGCATTTCTTGTACAGTGCAATTCCGCGTTCATTATGGGCCATCACGGTCAGTTCAAGTCTGACAATTCCGCTTGTACGCGCCCAAGCCTCCATCTCCCGAAACAATCCGCTACCGATCCCCAGCCCCTGAAAGGCTTTGCGGATGCCGATTACAATATAGGCGCTATGTCTGATCCGCTTCAGATCCCCGCCGCTCACCGATATATATCCGGCCAGCTCACCATTTGCTTCGGCACCGATCAGAATGGAATTAACCGATCTCTCCTTGCTTTTTATCATCTCCCTGACCTGCTGTACGCTCGTCTGCCGTTCATCAGGCTCCAGCAGCATAAAAGCAGTCTCCTCATCCAGGGAATGCTGCAGGCTGAGCAGCCTGCCGGCATCCTCCGGGACAAGCTTTCTGAATGATACATTCATAAAGGTGTCCTCCAATTATTTCAAGTCCTCTGTCTATTTCTACAGATATTTCTTGAACAGCCGGCTACCCTCGCCGTCGTATCCAAGCCGTTCATAAAAACGGTGGGCTTCTTCCCTGCGTGTGTTGCTGGAGAGCATTACCTTAAGGGCTCCCCGGCTCATTGCCGTTTCTTCAGCATGTCGCATAAGGGCGGCTCCAAATCCCAGACCGCGCACATGTGAGGCGGTCACAACACGTTCAATAATGGCGAACGGGCGGTCGCCGCTGAGCGCATCCATGCACAGATGCAGGTGTATTGTCCCCGCCACCTCCCCGTTGCTGACATATACAAACAAAAAGCTGTCCGGATTTATGCGGATGGCGCTTATTCTGTCCGGAGTTACCCGGATGTCAGGATGGTCCGGCAGCAGCTGCGGTATAGGGCTTCAAGCGCACCGGCATCCTGCGGCAATGCTTCTCTAATCATAACATCAGGCTCCTTTTCAACTATACCTGTCAGCGGAAAGCCGCTGTCAGCAGCGGCAGATCATCAGGACGTTTCCGTCAGGATCCTTGAAATTGAACCAATGGTCATGCTCGATATCAGTCAGAAGCTCTGCGCCGCTTGCTTTGACGAAATCATAGGCGGCATCAATATCCTCTGTGTTAAAATGAAAGGCCGGGACTTTTAGTATAGATTCGGGTGTATAAATTTTGCTGTCCAGCACAATACCAGGACCCTGCATCGGAACCACATACAAATGCCCGAACAACACTTCCTCGTCTGCCGGAAGTCCCAATAAGCTGCAATACCAATTTCTCGATCTTTCAATGTCACTTACCGGTATAAAGACGGCACCAATCTGATTCATAATCGGACTTGTCACAGCAAGCATAGCCTCCTCTATTATCTGCAGAATTGGATTCACAGGCTTACTTATTCGATAAAATCTGCCAATTCCCTGCCCCCTTTAGTGAAGCGGCAGCAACTTATGCTATAATCTTGGAGGATCATTACAAGACTTCGGAGGATTGATGGTTTGGCTAATATATCGCTGGGGCATTTAAGACTGACACCGCCCAAAATATTATCGCTCGGCTTCGTACTGCTGATTGCAGTCGGAACCCTGCTGCTGTGCCTGCCTGCTGCTTCAACAAGCGGGCGGATTTCCTTCATTGACGCCCTGTTCATGGCCACATCTGCAACCTGTGTAACCGGGCTTGCCGTGATTGATACCGGCACTCAGCTGACCGTGTTCGGGCAGATTGTGCTGCTGGTGCTCTTTCAGTTCGGCGGCCTCGGCTTTGTTACGATGGCAACGCTGATTACGCTGGTGCTGAACAAACGGATTTCCCTGAAGGAGCGGCTGCTGCTGCAGGAGTCGATGAATCAGAATTCCATGCAGGGAATAGTGAAGCTGATCCGCCGGGTGCTCATATACTCACTCGTTATTCAACTAATCGGGGCCATGCTGTTTACTGTAAGATTTATTATGGATATGCCGGCCGGCAAAGCAGTATATTACGGACTCTTTCATAGTGTGTCTATCTTCAACAATGCCGGCTTTGACCTGTTTGGTGATGTTCACGGGCCGTTCAGCGGGCTTACCCGGTATGTGGAAGACCCGATTGTCAACATTACTTCTATGCTGCTGATCTTCCTCGGCGGTATCGGATTTATCGTATTGTCGGATATTGTGGATTTTCCGAAACGCAAGCGCCTGACCCTGCATTCCAAGGTTGTCCTCTCCACCTCGGCGGTGCTGATTCTGATCGGAGCGGCTGTCTTTTTCTGGCTGGAGCTGAATACAACACTTAAACCGCTGCACGCCGGCGGCAAGCTTATGGCTTCCTTTTTGCAGGCCATTACACCGCGCTCCGGAGGAGTGACAACGATTGAAATTCCGCTGCTGCGTGAATCAACCCAGTTTCTAATGATTTTGCTAATGTTTATCGGGGCCGCACCCGGATCGACCGGCGGAGGGATCAAAATTACCACCTTTGCCATCCTGGTCGTCACTGCCTACAGCAAAATCCGGGGCAAGGAAGACATCGTTATGTTCCGGCACCGGATTTCCAAGGATAACGTCTACAGAGCTATTACAATGACCCTGCTGTCGCTGATGCTTGTCCTTATTGCTACAATGCTGCTGTCTGTTACCGAAAGCGCTGATTTTCTGACCGTGCTGTTTGAGGCTGTATCGGCATTCGGCACCTCAGGTATTACAATGGGCCTGACTCCGGAGCTGACCACCCCCGGCAAAATCCTGGTTATCATTCTGATGTTCGTCGGCCGTACCGGACCGCTGACTCTGGCTTATGCCATTAAACCGAAGAAGAACAAAGAGCTGTTCCGCTATCCGGAAGGCAATATTACGATAGGATAAAAAAACGCGACCCTTGGGAGGCGGCTTCTGCCCTAAGCGGTCGCATTTTTGTGTTGTACTATTCTTCGGTATCCTCTTGAGTATCCAGGGCGGCGTCCAGCAGCTGATTGAAGAAATCATCATCGTTCTCCAGCAGCCCGTCCACCTCAAGGAACTGCTCCTCACTTCCCGGTTCACCGGCAAAGCTGAGGCTGTAATCCCACTCACTGCCCTTTTTGCTGAAAAAGGTAATTTCGTACGGGTGCTTATGCTGCTCCACCGTGAATACCGTTCTTCCCACGAAGCTCTTATCTTCCTCCTGTTTCAGCTCGGCTTTGATAATTTCTACGTTCATGCTGTTATCCTGCCTTTCTTCTGATGAATCATACCACCATAGTATAGCATTTATAACCATTATATTTCCTCTCTTTACTGGAGCAATTGACTTTTTTCATCCGGCGGTTAATAATTTAGTACAATGCTTTCCAGCACTAAAAAAAGAATAAACTGGAGGAAAACCAATGACTGATTTTGCAGCAAAGCTCAGTAAATATGCGGACCTCGCCGTTGAAGTCGGAGTCAATGTCCAGCCCGGCCAAACTCTGGTTGTAAATGCGCCGATTGCCGGAGCGGAATTCGTCCGTCTGATTACTGCCAAAGCCTATGCCTTGGGAGCCAGCCTGGTAAAAGTGAACTGGAGTGATGAATTCATCACCCGCCAGCAGTTCGAGCATGCCGCACCTGAGGTGTTCACCAAAGCACCGACCTGGTTTGCCGGTGAAATGACTGAATTCGCCGAGAACGGAGCAGCCTTCCTGAATGTAATTGCCGAGAATCCGGATGCACTGAAGGGCATTGATCCGGAGCGGATTGCGAACTTCCAGAAGACACGCGGAGCAGCGCTCAAAAAATACCGTGAGCTGCAGATGTCCGACAAAGTCAGCTGGAGCATCGTTGCTATTCCGTCGCAGGCTTGGGCCGATAAGGTATTCCCTGATTCACCTGCTGAGGAACGTGTTGATAAGCTGTGGGAGGCCATTTTCCACACGGTACGCCTGGACCGCGAAGATCCTGTTGCCGCCTGGCAGGAGCACCTGGATACTCTGGAGCAGAAGGCTAATGTCCTCAACGCCAAAAAATACAAGAGCCTGCATTACATAGCACCAGGTACCGACCTGACCATCGAGCTTCCAAAAGGCCACCTGTGGGCCCAGGGTGACAGCATTAACGCCAAGGGACATTCGTTCGTTGCCAATATGCCGACTGAGGAAGTCTTTACCGCACCACTCAAAACCGGTGTCAACGGGACCGTCAGAGCAACCAAGCCGCTCAGCTACGGCGGCAACATCATTGACGGATTCTCCATTACCTTTGAGAACGGCCGTATCATCAGTGTAAGTGCCGAGAAGGGCCAGGATTCCCTGGAATATCTGATCGGTCTGGATGAAGGAGCCAAATACCTTGGCGAGGTAGCGCTTGTACCGCATAAGTCACCGATTTCCGAGTCCAATATTCTGTACTTCAACACCCTGTTTGACGAAAATGCCTCCAATCACCTGGCGATTGGCACAGCCTATGCCTTCTGTCTGGAAGGCGGCAAAGAAATGACCGAGGATGAGCTGGTTGAGAACGGTCTGAACACAAGTGTTACCCATGTTGACTTCATGATCGGCTCCGGTGAGATGGATATATACGGGATCAATGAAGACGGATCACAGGAGCCTGTCTTCTTGAAGGGTAACTGGGCATTTTAATTATACAGAGACAATTAAGGGGAGCTGAACCTATGCTGGATTTCAAGCAAAAGCTGGAGAACTATGCACTGCTAGCGGTGAAGATCGGAGTCAATGTCCAACCCGGACAAACTCTGGTCATCAACGCGGATATCGTATCTGCGGAGCTGGTGCGTCTGATTGTCCGTAAGGCTTATGAAGCAGGCGCAAAGCTGGTCAAAGTCAATTACAGCGATGAATTTGTAACGCGGACCCGTTATGAGCTCGCGCCTTCCGAGAGCTTTCTCGAGCCGCCAAAATGGCATGCAGACGAATTGGAGGACCTTGGCCGCAATGGTGCAGCCTTCCTGAACGTAGTGTCTACCAATCCGGATCTGCTGAACGGCATTGAAGCCAGCCGGATTGCAGACAATCAGCGTACAGCAGGTATAGCCATGGCCCCTTACCGTGAGATGCTGATGTCCAATCAGATCAGCTGGAGCATCGTAGCCTATCCGTCGGTCTCCTGGGCAGCCAAGGTATTCCCGGATGCGGCGCCTGAGGATCAGGTAGACCTGCTCTGGGACGCTATATTCAAGGCAGTCCGTGCGGATCAGGAGAACCCGGTGGAAGCATGGAGCAAGCATCTGGGCGGCTTGAAGCAGCGCTGCGATATTCTCAACGAGCGCAGATACCGTAAGCTGCATTACACAGCTCCCGGTACGGATCTGACCCTGGAGCTGCCTGAAGGGCATATCTGGTGTCAGGCCGGCGCGGTCAACGGACGCGGGGTTCCTTTCCTCGCCAACATCCCGACAGAGGAAGTTTTCACAGCACCGCTCAAGACCGGCGCGAACGGAACAGTCAGCAGCACCAAGCCGCTTAGCTATGGCGGGAATATTATCGACCGCTTCACCCTGACCCTGGAGAATGGTAAAGTGACTGACTTTACCGCAGAAGTCGGCTATGAAGCGCTGGCTTCGCTCCTCGCTATGGATGAGGGTGCCGCTTACTTCGGTGAAGTGGCACTGGTTCCATATCATTCGCCAATCTCCGAGAGCGGCATACTTTATTTTACAACCTTGTATGACGAAAATGCTTCCTGTCATCTGGCGCTGGGGGCGGCATATGCCTTCACTCTCCAGGACGGTATTAACATGACCAAGGAGCAGCTTGCTGAGCATGGAATGAACCACAGCCTTACCCATGTGGACTTTATGATGGGTTCACCGGAGATGAATATCGACGGAATTACGGATGACGGCAAGATCGAACCGATTTTCCGTGCCGGAAACTGGGCCTAAAACTTAATAGTATTAAAAGCCCCCTGCCATTTTCATGGCAGGGGGCTTTTTGCTTAAATTTTAACTTTTGTTCAAAATTCATTCACAATATTGTTGAATTTTATTCACAAATATGTCACAATACAAATAAGGATTGTATTGCCAATTCTTAGATCCATCAATATTAGGAGGGAACACTATGAAAGAGTCATTGTCCCAGGAACCGGAGCGCATGGAAAACGGGCGCACCAAGGTTCAGCCACCCACGGACGCAAGCATCGTAGCCTCCAACGCCATCAAATACACAGCCTACATCATGCTTCTATTCGGCTTCCTTTATTTCCTGATTGCTTACCTGGCACCAATGCTGTAGAGCTGATTCCTTATATAACGCAAATAGAAAGCGCTTACCGGGATGTTCTCCGGCCGTGACCCGGCCATCAGGAACATCCTTCGTTTTTAGATAGACAAAACTTTGCTGATCCAGGCTTTCGCTTCTGGCGCCCATGCGTTGTCCATTGCCTTATGTAGCCAACCTGCTGCCTCCTCGCGTGATCCCTCAAACCTGTGCAGATCATTCTCCTGCATCCAGTGACCGGTTGTTTCAAAGGAGGTGCTGTTCCAGCCGTTAACTTCCCCTTCAGCATTCAGCCGTGCCTTGACACCGGAGATCACAATATCTGCTGTACCCTGCAGTTCATTCAATGCATTGTCAAACGCCGTCTTCTGCTCTTTAGCTTTCATCTGGGCCAGTGTACGCAGTTCACGTGTTTCAATGCCCTCATTGCCGCGGATGATCTGCAGCAGGACTACTGCCTCCCTGCTGGCCAGGCCGTTGTTGTACCGTTCTTCAAGCTCCGTTAAGCTGCCTACAGTTCTGACAAAGGCCGGGAACCAATCCCGCGAAACCAGGACGGCCTTTTTGCGGATGAACTTGCCATATCCGGCTAACCCCTCCCCGGGGAACCTGGCCCGCCATGACCAGGGATCAAGCTCTGACCCGGTATGCCAGTTCTCGGCCTTGGTTAATCCGTTTACCGAAGGATGTCCGGGAATCAGCTGGGCCAGCGGCAGAATTCCCAGCCTGTCCACTACCTTTGTCATCTCTTCATAGGTTGTTACAATACCTTGCTCTTCCATCCTGCTCATCTCTCCCTTAGGTTAGATTTCATCCAGCAGTTCTCTTGCAGCTTAATCCACGGTTCTCATGCATCCGATTCCGGCAATATAAGAATCGATCAGCCGGGTCAGGCTGTCCTCCAGATCCAGCGGCATCCCGAAGCCGCCCTTGTTCCTGAGTGCGGCGAAGCCATGCAGAATACTTCTTAAGCCCCTGACTGCGTGCAGTCCGCCAGTACTGCCCAGCTCGTAGCCGGACAGTACACTGATAATTAACTGCAAGGTTCTCGCACCGGCTTCTTCAAGCTCTGCATTCCCCTGCTCCGGAGCCTGCAGCGTCGTTTCGTACAGACCGGGGTGCTGCTGCGCAAACGTAACGTAGGCTTTGCTAATAGCATGAACTGCCGCTTCTCCGCTGACTCCTTCTAATGAGGCTGACATTACGGCATAGAGCTGCTCCAGCCCGAATACAGCCAGCAGTGTGCGCAGCTCCTTGAGCCCGTTAACATGATTATACAGGGACGGGGAGCGCACGCCCAGCTTTGCAGCCAGCAGGGCGAGCGTCACCCCCTCCATACCGTGTTCATCAGTAAGTTCTGCCGCAGCAAGCACCAGGGTACGTTTATCCAAACCTGCTCTGGGTGACATTTAGCGGCCTCCTTTATTCAAAGAATTCTGAGCCTGCCGGATCGCCTGCTTCATCGCCTGAACAGGTTCTGTCAGCATATTGCCATGACCTGCCGCCAGCACAGCCGGAGATAGCTCTGCAAGCTTAATGGCGCTTGCCAGTGCCAATTCTTTATGCCAGGTAGCCATCGCCGGAAAAGGAAACAGCGGAACTATCGTACCAGCTACAACGGTAGCACGGAAAGTCTGGAACGCATCTCCCGCAATCAGCGCCCTGCTGCGCTGGTCCAAAAAGGACATGGATCCCGGTGTATGTCCAGGTGTGCTGATAGCCTGAAGGGAGCCGATTAGATCGCCTTCCTGCAGCAGCACATCAGGCACTGTAGTAATATTCTTGGGCACTGAACCCTTCAGCGGCATCTGCGGCTCATCCGCCCTTAATGTCCGGTCTCCTCTTAACAGATCGGCGTCCCGCTCAGAGATGTAGACTTTGGCCGCCGGAAGCTGCCTCTTCAGCTCATCCAGTGCCCCTACATGATCGCCATGTGCATGAGTCAGCACTATGCGTGTAATCGGCATCTGCAGCCCGGCGGCGGCACTCATAATTCCTTTTACACTGAACGGCATCGCCGCATCAATAAGGGTCAGCTCATTGTCCTCAACGACAAGATAACAATTGACGGGAAAAAACTTCGGAAACCAGGTAAGCTGCAGTAAATTTCCTGTTTGAATAACTCTCATGCGGATCTCCCCCAATAAAACTAATGATATTAGTTACAATATAAACTAATGGCATTAGTTTTTCAAGTGTTATCATCGCTGCGAACAAAAAAAGCATCCCGAAGGATGCTCTTATGATTATTAACTGTCAGCCGAAACGGCCCATAATGTATTCCTGGGTCATCTGGTTCTCCGGATTGCTGAATACCTTCTCGGTCTTGTCATATTCGACGAGCGAACCAAGGTAGAAATACGCAGTGTAATCCGAAATGCGGGCTGCCTGCTGCATGTTATGAGTAACAATAACGATCCGCAGGTCTTCCTTCAATTCCTTAATCAGCTCCTCAACCTTACCTGTTGATACAGGGTCAAGCGCGGAAGCCGGCTCATCAAGCAGGAGAATTTGCGGGTTAACAGACAACGCACGGGCAATGCACAGACGCTGCTGCTGTCCGCCGGACAGGGCGAGTGCGGAATCCTTCAGCCGGTCTTTAACCTCATCCCACAGTGCGGCACGGCGCAGGCTGCTCTCCACAATTTCATCCAGAGCTGCTTTACCCTTCACGCCGTGATATTTCGGGCCGAACGCAATGTTTTCGTAGATGGATTTGTAGAACGGGTTCGGCTTCTGCCAGACCATACCGATCTTCTGGCGCAGCTTGATCACATCCGTACCCTGCGCGTTGATGTCCACCCCGTCAATCCAGATGCTGCCTTTGGTTGTTGAACCGGAAATATCGTCATTCATCCGGTTCAGCGAACGGAGGAACGTTGACTTACCGCAGCCCGAAGGGCCAATCAGTGCTGTAACTGTATTCTGGGCAAAAGGAAGGCTGATTCCCTTAACCGCTTCGTAAGTTCCATAAAAAATACTAAGGTTCTCTGTTTGAAATGATTCGCGCACCGCTGCCGCTGTTCCCATCTCTTACTCCTCCTGTTTATCACTAATTTATTCTTTTGGATGCTGTCAGCTTGCGGTAAATAAATCTGCCGAAATAACGGGCCAGCAGGTTGAACAGCAATACCATGATTACGAGAACGGCTGAAGCTCCGGCTGCGATTTGGATTGCATCCGGCGCCAGGCCCTCACTGTTGATTTTCCAGATGTGCACCGCCAGCGTTTCAGCCGGACGGAACGGATTCAGCGGTGAGTTTGAATGCAGCGGATTCCAATCCGAGAAGTTCAGACGCGGGCTGCTCATCCCCGCTGTGAACATAAGAGCTGCTGCTTCACCAAAGACACGGCCTGCGGACAGGATCGTTCCGGTAATGATGGTTGGCAGGGCTACCGGAAGTAATACAGAGGTTACAATCTTCCATTTGGATAGTCCAAGCGCAAAGCCGGCTTCCTTCTGCGCTTTGGGCACTGTGCGGAAAGCCTGCTCGGTTATCCGCACCATCAGCGGAAGATTGAAGAACGTAAGCGCAATGGCGCCGGACAGCAAGGAGAATCCGAGATCAAAAAAGTTTACAATCAGCAAAAGGCCGAACAGGCCGACAATGATCGACGGGAAGGACGACAGTACTTCCACAATCAGACGGATGAAGTTCGTAAGCTTGCCGGGACGGGCATATTCCGCCATGAAAATACCGGCGCCAAGGCCAAGCGGAATGGTAATGAGCAAGGTCAGCACCAGCAGGTAGAGGGAGTTAAATAACTGCGGCCCTACCCCGCCGCCTGCGCGGATCTTCTGCGGAGCCGAGGTCAGGAAATCCCAGCTGATATGATTAAGCCCGCGTACAAGAATGTATCCCAATAGTCCGATCAGGATGGCTACAATCAATAGTGCGAAAAATACGATAAGGGTCGTGGCAATTTTGTCTGCTGTCTTCGGCTTCAAATCTTATTTCTCCTTTCGAGCATTCTTACGAGGAGGACGAATACGAACGTCATCAGCATAAGAACCAGCGCCATACTCCACAGCGCGTTATTAATCGTCGAGCCCATGGTTGTGTTCCCCATGCTGAGTGTAATGACACTGGTCAGCGTAGAGGCCGATTCAAAGAGCGAGCGCGGCACGAAAGGCGCATTACCGATAACCATCTGAACAGCAAGAGCTTCACCGAACGCACGGGCCATACCCAGTACTACCCCGGTCATGATCGCCGGCATTGTAGTCGGTAGAATGACACGCGAGATGGTCTGCCAACGGGTGGCACCGAGCGCAAATGAGGATTCTTTCAAATTTTGCGGCAAAGAAGCAAGCGCGTCTGCAGCCACGCTTGTGATTGTCGGCAGAATCATAACCGACAGTACAAGCGCGCCTGCAGCAACCCCGATGCCCTGGCCGGGAAATGTGTCACGCAGGAATGGAACGATAACGCTAAGACCTACAAAGCCGTATACAACTGACGGAATACCGGACAGCAGCTCGATTACCGGCTGCAGCAGCTTTTTCCCCCAGCCTGGAACAATTTCAGTCATGAACAGCGCAGCACAGATGCTGAGCGGACTGGCAATCAGTGCAGCAAGCAAGGTAACCAGGAAGGAACCGGTGATAAATGGCAAAGCTCCATAAGACGGTGTGTCTGCTTCAGGCGCCCATTTGGTGCCGAACAGGAAGTCGGTCAGTTTCACTTCACCGCTGATAAAGTTGGCAATACCCTTGGACGCTACGAAATAGACCATTGAAACAATGATCACGATCAGAAGCAGTACGCAAAGGGACATATATATACGCCCTACCATGTCCTCAATATGATGTTTTTCGATCTTTTTTGTATTTGTTTTTCCCCGCAAGATGCTCCCTCTTTCTAAAGTGAAAAGAGAGGCAGAAGAGTTCCGCCTCTAATCACTTGATCTAATGGATCTTATCCTGTGTTAAAGCTTTATTTATTTCTTTGTTACGTTGCCGTCAACGCGCGGGAAACCTGCATTGCATTCGCCGGAATGTATCCCAGCTCAACCACATCACCGTTCTGTACTTCATCAGTCAGCATGTAATCAAGGAATGCTTTTACAACTTCATTCGGTTCACCGTTAGTGTACATGTGCTGATAAGCCCATACCGGATAGTCTCCGCTCACTACGTTGTCTACGGATGGCTCAACACCTTCGTAGTTCAGTGTTTTTACAGTATCATCGAGGTAGGACAGCGCCAGGTAACCAATTGCTCCCGGAGTTTCGCCGATCATTTTCTTAACAGTACCGGAGGAGTCCTCTTGTACGGAACCTTGAAGATCTTCAGTCTTTGTTCCAAGTGCAAAAGCTTCAAAGGTAGCACGTGTACCGGAGCTGCTTGGACGGTTAATGATCTGGATCGCCTGGTCAGCACCGCCAACTTCGCTCCAGTTGGTGATCTTACCGGTGAAAATGTCAACCAGCTGCTGTTTAGTCAGGTTATCTACACCCGCATCCGGGTTAGATACTGCAGCAATGGCAACAACCGCTACCTGGTGGTCAACGAGTGCAGCTGCTTTTTCAGCATCGGCATCCTTCAATTTTTCTTCTGCAAATACGTCGGAGTTACCGATATCTACCTGGCCTTCAGCAACCTGGGTAAGACCAGTACCGCTGCCGCCGCCTTGTACTTGAATATCAACGCCGCTGTTAGCATCCATGAAGCTTTCAGCCGCCTGCTCTACCAGTGGTTGAAGTGCTGTAGATCCCGAAGCCAGGATTGATCCGCTTAATTCTGCACCGCTGCTGTTTTCTGTAGGTGTGTTTGTCGCAGCTGCGTTATTGCCCCCGTTATTCGTTGCCGCATTGTTGCTGTTACCGCATGCCGAAAGTGCTACTACGCTTGTTAGTGCCAGAGCCATGATCCACGATTTTCTGAATTGCATTGTTTTTTGTTCCTCCTAAAGTTTTGTTAGCCCATGCTTTTTTTACTCACTCCGCAAAACTCGCTTCGGAAGCATAAGCTTAGGTTTTGTGTGTTTGTGTCCATTGAATCTGCTTCTTACAAAACTCACTTTGGAAGCTTCCTCTATGTTTTCTCTCCGCTTTACTCTTATTATTCTAGAGCTCGTTCGTTAGAGAAAAGTCTTCGTTTTGTAAAACGAAAGATAAAAATACTAATAGAAAATGTATATTGTTATAGATATAATCTATATTAGAGAGATAAACTAACATTTGAACATCATTCAGCCGGAGGAAATCATGAATATAACGAAACTGCAAATTGTGGTCCTGATTGAAAAATATAAAAAGGTTACAGATGTGGCCGCCGAACTCGGCTTGAAGCAGCCGACCGTCTCCTTTCATATGAAAAGCCTGGAGTCTGAGCTTGGCACTTCCCTTTTCCAATACCGCAGCGGACGCGTTCTGCTGACAGAGGCGGGCCGGGCGCTTTATCAGTATGCTGTACGTATCGTGTCGCTGGCCGTTGAAGCGGAGCGCAGCCTCAAGCAGTTCTCTTCCCTCAATTCGGGTAATCTGGAGCTGGAAGCTTCCTATATACCCGGTACATATGTTTTACCAAAAATAGTGTCCCAATTCATTAATCTGCATCCGGGTATCGATGCCGTGCTCAGCGTACATAACGATAATACAGTCAGGGAACGGCTGCGCAGCGGGATATACAGCTGGCAGTGCTTTATATGGCGGAGAATGAAGATGAGTCCTTCCAGACGCAGGATATTTGCGGGGATGACACTGTACTTATTTTTGCTCCTGACCATCCTTTCGCCCGGGAAGCCCAGCTTACCCCGGAGGGCATAGCCCTTGAACCATGGATTCAGCATGAATCAGCTTCCTATCTGTCCAATGCTGCTGACAGCTGGGCACAATCCAATGCTGTACGTCTGTGGAATCATGCGGTTGTAAATAATCCGGAAGCATATAAAAGGATCGTTATGGAGGGCGGGTCGGTAGGCGTGTTTTCCCTGGCGGGAATCCGTTCCGAGCTGGCGCTTGACAGCCTGCGCTGGGCTTCGCTTCCAGGAGTTGTGCCCGCAGCACGGTTTGCCTTTGCCTGGCGTAAGGATCATACACTGACACCGTTGCAGCAGGCTTTTATAGATATGGCTGCAGGCATGGATCTGCAGAACAATTAATGGCATTAATCATTATAATTAATGCCATTAACTTAATTACAATAGAAAAAGGAACAAGCAGGCAGCACTTTCGAAGCACTGTCTGCTTGTTCCTTTTGTTATGCTATCTTTTTTCGGCCACCAGGGTAAAGGTTTTGGGAATACCCTTGTCATAGACGTCCGAGGACAGATTGGGCTCTTCAACCAGTTCGCAGATGACAAGCCCGCTGCGTGCCGCTGCCGTTACCAGCTCACCCAATGTCCAGCGGCGCCAGTATACTACACTGTGCTTCACATCACTTCCGGGCTGCTGCCCTGCAGTCGGGAGGTATTTGGAGTAGGATACCTTCTTCTCCTCCAGCGCGGTGTCGAAATAATCTCCGTCCACCTTGTGCTTGCGCACTTTGGCGGTGGAGCCTTTTGAGGAAATCAGCTTGGTTGTGACAGGATGAAAATCACGCAGGATAAACCGGCCTCCAGAAGCAAGCAGCCTGTAGACCGTATCCATAAACGGTGCAAGATCAGTGAAATAATGGACAATCCCCATTTCGGCAAATACAATGTCGAATGAGCTGTTCAGCACTTCTTCAGGCAGCTTCAACACATCGGACACAATATAATTCAGCTCCACGCCTGCCGCTTCCGCCAGTTCAGCTGCATATCTGGCATTTGCCTCAGAGAAATCGGCTATACTTACCTCTGCTCCAAGCAAGCCCAGTGCTACCCCCTTCATTCCGTTTGAACCCATCAGGTTCATTATTTTTTTACCGGCAACCTCACCCAGATAAGGTTGAAGCGGATATAGTCTTCCCTGCGGGTCTTTCGCCAGCTTTGCTGCTGCTTCTGCCGGTTTCCCGAACCTGCTTGTCCAGGCAGCATACGTATCCTCGTTCCATGTCTCTTCACTGGACGCAATCACAGCCTGCGGATCTTGTTGTTCATCCAAATTTTGTTCATTCATTATATTAAATCCCCCTTTAAACAATCAAATTATGTTTTCCGTAATCATTATGATGCCGATGGCATAGTTTCCGCAGCCGGTGCTGTTTTTTTACGTCCGGCATACAAATAAACTGCCAGTCCTCCCATGACAAGAATCCCTCCGGCCCACTGCAGGCTGTTGAGCTTCTCCCCGAGCAGCAGAAAGGCAAGAATGCTGGCGCCAACCGGCTCGCCAAGAATATTCATGGAGACTGTCGTAGCCGATACGTACTGCAGCAGCCAGTTAAACAGGATATGGCCGAATACGGTAGGCACGATAGCCAGAAGCACAAAAATGCCCCACTCCTTAGGCGGATAATCAAAGAAAGGTATTCCGGCAGCCAGGTTATAAACGGCAAAAACAAAGGAAGCAGAAATAAAAACGATCAGGCTGTACAAATAAGACGGTATACGGGACACCAGGCGCTGGCCTACCATCATATGTACCGATACAGCAACCGTACCGCCGACCGACAGCAGATCGCCCTTTAAATTATCAGCTGACAGGCCGATGTCGCCCCAGCCGATGAATACCGTTCCGAATATGGCAATTCCCAGGCCGAGAATCGCTGATTTTGTGCTTTTTTCCTTATACAGTACATATGAACCGATCATGATGAACACCGGCTCCAGCGCCATAATCATGGTTGAGCTTGCTACAGAGGTGAACTTGAGTGAGCCCATCCAAAGCAGAAAATGCAGTGCCAGCATGAAACCGGAGAATCCGAGCAGAAGCCAGTCTTTCTTTTTAAGCGCGAAGGCTGCTCCGCTGTAAGGCCGGGCAAAGGGCAGCATCAGCAGTGAGGTGAACAGCAGCCGGTACATCCCTTGAACGGAGGCCGGGGCAGATGACCATTTGATAAAAATGGCGGAGAACGAGATGGCCACAATTCCGACCAGCATCAGCAGCGGAACCGGAACCGGAGGTTTTTTGATATTCACAGGGCAGCTTCCTTTCAGGATTAAAGACAAAATTACAAGCCATATTAGAGCTTATATCCTGATTGCCCTTTCAGTCAACAAGAAGAAACGGCTTTGCCGTCCTTTGAGGGACGGTATCCGTTTCTGCGAGAAATAGAAGGATTATTTATGACGTGAAACATATAAATGCTTATATTTTCAAAAAACCCGCCGGATATTCCAAGCGGGCTGTCCTTATCCTTTCTGGCTGCTACGGCTTCAGTATTACCTTGATACAATCCTCTTCCTTCTCGCCAAACACCTGGTAGGCATGCTCCGCTCTGCTGATCGGCAGCCGGTGGGTAATAATGTCTGTAGGATCGAATTTATTCTCCTTAATCATCTGATAAAGCTGCGGCATGTAATGAATTACAGGGGCCTGGCCCATTTTGAGGGTAATGTTGCGCTCAAACAGATGACCCAGCGGGAACATGTTATAGTTAAGGCCGTATACGCCAACAAGCTGGATGGTGCCGAACTTGCGCACTACCTCCGAGGCGATCCGAAATGCACCAAGCGAACCGCCCTGAAGCATCAGCGCTGTCTCCACCTTTTCCACCACAGTCTTCTTGGCGTCAAGGCCGACACAGTCGATAACAACATCTGCTCCCCCGCGCGTAATCTCTTTCATATGCGCTTCAAAGTCTTTGATCTCTTCAAAATTGAAGATTTCCACATTATTGGTCAGCTTGGCGTGATTCAGCCGGTACTGCACATGATCGACCGCAATGACACGGGAAGCACCCTTCATCCAGGCAAACTTCTGGGTCAGCAGCCCGACCGGACCGCAGCCGAGCACGATTACCGTATCACCAGGCTTAACACCGGCGTGTTCCACACCCCACCAGGCAGTCGGTACAATGTCAGACAGGAAAAGCAGCTTTTCATCCTCCATCTCCGCATCCTCAGGCACGACAAACGGTCCGAAGTTACCGTAGGGTACACGAAGCAGCTCCGCCTGCCCGCCGGCAAAACCGCCGTACGAATTGGAATAACCGAGCATACCGCCGGTATCCTTCGCATCATTCGCGTGATCACATTGGCTCTCCATCTCATGCTGGCAAAAGAAACATTGTCCGCAGGCTACGTTGAACGGGATGATGACGCGATCGCCTTTTTTAACCTTTGTCACCTCGGGTCCTACGTCTTCAACGATCCCCATAGGTTCATGCCCGATCACATAATCATCATGCATGCCCGGAATTTCACCGTTATAAATATGCAGGTCAGAACCGCAGATTGCCGTCGAGGTGATCCGGACGATAATATCATCCTTCTTCTCCAGCTTGGCATCGGCAACATCCTTGACTTCCACTTTCTTCTTCCCTTGGTACGTAACAGCTCTCATGATGAGGATCACTCCTTCGAAGGTAGAGTTAACAAATCCTATTATGTTATAACCCCAAAATCCCCCGGATTATCCCCTTCGTCGAAAGTTTGTATCTGTTACGAGGATCCGCTTTCCGTTCCGGCAGGCGGATACAGCAGCGGTGAATACATCATCAGGGCATGATTCTCCGCCACAGCCTCATCCCCGGCCAGTTCTCCGCTGCGGGTCAGCACTTTGCGGCGGATACGGTTGCTGCGGATGTATCCGCCCCAAGGCTCGAGGCTGATGACGTGATCCGCCTCATATACCTCATAGGAGTACAATGGCTCGTTGTCACAGCGCCATTCCCCGTACAGAAATGTATCATCCAGATGCAGCTTCAGCTGATAAGTATGATCTGTATGATTCGTAAGCTGCAGATCAAGATAATTATAGGCACAGGTGGCCCCGCTGCCAAAAGGCTGGGTGCGCCGTTCATCCGGAAACACGTCGTAGCTGTGCCGGTGACGCTCCGTTACTGTCAAAGGGGTATGCAGTGCCATCCAGTAGATCAGATTGGACAGCTGGCATAAACCGCCGCCTGTTCCGGAGCGGAAACCGCCATAGAATAATACCATCCCGTCCACATAACCTTTGCGGCGGGTCGGCTTCCCGATACTCCGCCAATAGGAAAAGGTCTCACCCGGACGGATCAGCAGCCCGTCCAGTCTGCAGGCAGCGATCGTCAGGTTGGTGATTTTGTTGTATTGCAGCTGCATGTCTACATTACGCAGCTTCCGCAGCAGCGGGGTTGAATGCTCTGCAGCCTTATATGTAAGTGTATCTTTGCTGAAGGTCTTTGCCCTATTGCCTGGACGGATCAGCCACTGCCAATATCTTTTACAGATGAAGTACCGCTTTCCGGCATACAAACGCAGCCTGGAACGGCGGATTGGCTTCATTGCCGACTTGGCCTGGCTCATCAAAACCCGATCTCGTCCGCACGCTGCAGTCTGGCAAATCTTCCGCCGAGCACCCCGTTATGGTGCCGGACAATTTCCTCCCCGCTGAGATTTCCGTTATCAAAGGTACTGTGCGCATCCTGTACCAGAATATTCCGGTAGCCCATACTATAAGCACGCCGGCAGGTGGTATCGAGACAGAATTCCGTCTGCATCCCGCAGATCACCAGCTCTGTAATACCCTGACGCTGAAGCTCCTCATGCAGTACGGTGCGGTGAAACGCATCCCAGGTCGGCTTCTCCACAACCGTTTCTCCTTCACGCGGCGTAATCCGGCTGCTAATCTCCCAGGTCGGCAGCCCCCGGGTATATTCCTCATCCTCTGTATGCTGGATATACACGACAGGAGCGCCAGCCGAACGGGCTTTGTCCAGCAGGGAGACAATCCGGTCCATCACCTGCTCCCCGTCAAACAGACTCATTCCCGGATAAGAAAACATTGCTTCCTGTACATCAATAATCAGCAGTGCCTTAGTCATCGCTAAAATCCTCCCTGTATAAAATAATTCTGATTCGGTCAATGCCGGCCCTTCGAACTCCATTCCGGTTTTCCCCTATTCAAATCTATTCTATCATTTATTAAAGTATAAAAGATCAGCAAAAAGAGGCAACCGCAATTATCATCAGATAATCACAGTTGCCTCTTAAGTCGGTGCCAGCTATTTTCCCCGTTTATTGTGCCAGATTAGCGCGTGCAGCTGCGGCAGCACTCTTACCCGGTTCATGGCCGGATCGGCAATAACGAGATTGAACAGCCATTCCAGGCGTCCAAGCAGACGTGCCGATATATCTCCTTGCTCCGTCACATCATCATTACCAGGCTGAAGGAACAGCTGTACTCCCGGGTAACGCTGATGTACCGTTTTGGCATAAGCATAGTCTTCCCCATTGAACACCACGACCTTCAGGCTGTGAGTTCCTTTGCCAGGCACTTTCAGCTTCTCGAGAATACTGTCCAGTATCGCCCAGTCCGTCTTCATGCCTGAGCTTGGCGGTTTCGGGCTGATCGTCAGAGCGTCAATCTCATAGAACCAGTCCTGCCAGCGGCTCCCCTGGGTTTCGATTGCTGCCTGGATGCCGCGCTCATGCAATAGATCAACAAATTGCCCCATGCTGTCACCGAGCAGTGCCGGATTGCCACCTGAGATGGTCACGGAGTCAAAATTGCTGCCGGCCAGGGCAAGCAGCTCATTCATGATCTCCTCCGGCTCCAGCATCCGCACGATATCCTTGGCAGAGCCGTCCCAGGTGAAGGCCGAGTCGCACCAGCTGCAGCGATAGTCACAGCCGTAAGTGCGCACGAACATCGTCTTTACGCCGATAACGGCGCCTTCTCCCTGAATCGTCGGACCAAAAATTTCAATTACCGGAATTTTACTCACAGTCACAGCCTCCGTGTATCCGGTAGGCAGGCCCGTCTTCCGGAATGTCTGAAGCCAGCACTTCCGCCCAGGAGGTTGGTGTCTCCCACAGCTTAACAGAATACAATGGAAGGTCTGCCAGCTTCAGCCGGTGGGCAATGTATGCAGACATGTTTTCTACTGTTGTACGGAAGCCGAGCAGCGCTACCTTGGAGCCGGTCTGCTTCAGGGTTTCCAGCACAGGCTCATTGCCCATGGCCAGAAAAGCATGATCCAGCCGGTCTACCAGCTGCTGCTGTACGGTCGCTTTAATATCACTGAAATCAATGACAAAGCCTTCATCTGAGTGGCCGGCTTCTGTCCGCGGCTTGCCTTTGAGCATAACCTCCAGCTGGTACGTATGCCCGTGCAGATTGCTGCATTTGCCTTTGTGGCCGACCAGCTGATGTGCGGAGTCAAAGGTGAATATTTTGCAGACGGTTACTTCACCCAGCATTACAGATCACCCTGCTTTCTTTCTGCCACGTACTGTTCAAGCCCGCGCTGGCGCAGCAGACAGGCCGGACAGGTGCCACACCCGCTGCCGATAATACCGTTATAGCAGGTCAAGGTATGCTCACGGACATAATCGAACTGGCCAAGCTCATCGGCGAGCTTCCAGGTTTCTTTTTTATCGAGCCACATCAGCGGGGTGTGAATAACAAACTCATAATCCATTGACAGGTTAAGCGTCACATTCAGTGATTTTACAAACACATCCCGGCAGTCAGGATAACCGCTGAAGTCAGTCTGGCACACACCGGTTATGATATTCGCATAGCCCAGCTGCTTCGCCATAATGGCGGCAAACGACAGGAACAGCAAATTGCGCCCGTCCACAAAGGTGCTCGGCAGCTCCCCGTCTTCCCCGGCTTCAATTGCTATATCATCGCGGGTGAGCGCGTTGGGTGCCAGCTGATTAAGCAGTCCCAGATCCAGAATATGCTGCTTCACGCCGAAATTAGCGGCAATTTCTTTCGCGACTTCAATTTCGGCTGCATGACGCTGGTTATAATTAAAAGTAACAACCTGTACCTCTTCAAAATGCTTCAGCGCCCATACGAGGCAGGTAGTGCTGTCCTGGCCGCCGCTGAACACGACGAGTGCTTTTTTATTCATACGTTCACTCTCTCCTCCCATTGCCTTCCGCCTACCGGTTGTCCACTTTCTCAGGATACAGGTCATGATTCATCAGCCGGTGCTCGGCCATGGCCTCATACTTGGTTCCCGGACGCCCCCAATTGCAGTAAGGATCAATGGAGATGCCGCCGCGCGGCGTGAATTTGCCCCACACTTCAATATAACGCGGATTCATCAGGGAGATCAGGTCATTCATAATAATGTTGACACAGTCCTCATGAAAATCACCATGATTGCGGAAGCTGAACAGGTACAGCTTAAGCGACTTGGATTCCACCATCTTGATATCGGGAATGTACGAGATGTACATCACGCCGAAATCCGGCTGACCGGTTACAGGACACAGGCTGGTGAACTCCGGACAATTGAATTTGACAAAATAATCGCGGCCGGGATGCTTGTTATCGAACGCTTCCAGCACTTCCGGATCGTAACCGAAATTATACTTGGTTCCCTGGTTGCCCAATAGGGTAACCTCCGGCATTTCCTCTTTCAGTCTGCCTTCTGACATGACAAAAAACCCCTCTCTTTTCCCCCCGGCTTTCTGCCGGCAACAGGAAAGAAGAACGAGATTTCGAAAACTTGGCTCTACTAAATAGTTTTTTATAGAGGGAGTTTGCGAACCTCTCCTGTGCGAACGCACAGAATTCTTCTTATGCTTGTATTAGCGCCTTGAACTATACCATGTTTCGTTGTCTTCTGGCAAGCTTTACAGATGATCCAGAATAAGTGAACACAGCAATCCCAGTGCAGCAGCCAGACCGGTCAGCGGCCCGCCTTCCTCGTAGGCCTCCGGCATCATGCTGGAAGAAACCATCGCAATAATTCCTCCTCCGGCAAAAGAAGCAATCAGCGCTGTTGTAGAACCGTTCGCATGATCCATAAACGCATAGCCTGCTCCAGAAGCTACAGTAGAAATAACCAGCACACTGAGCCACAGCAGGATTATTTTGCTTTTGCTGTATCCGTCCTGCTTGAGTCCGGCTGTACTGGACAGTCCTTCAGGAATATTGCTGATAAAAATGGCAATCACCAGCAGAAGGCTTACCCCTTCTCCCGAGATCAGGCTTGCCCCGATCATAATGGACTCCGGAATGGCATCCAGCACGGTGCCGGCAAATATCGCCAGTCCGCTTCCGCTATGTGGCTGTGCGCTCTTCCCGGAACGGACCGAACGCTTCCGTCCCGATCCTCCCTTGCGTGAAATGTACCAGTCAAACCCTGTAAACACCAGCGCACCGGCAATAAAACCGATGATCGTCGGAACCAGTCCGCCGTCATTCGCAGAATCATCCAGCAGCTCATAGGCGGCAGCACCGATCAGCACGCCTGTGCCGAACGCCATAATGAAACCGATCCACCTGGTCTGGATACGCAGAAACAGGGCTGCCAGCGCACCAATCAGCACCGCCGAACCGGATACCGCTCCCCACAACAGGGCGTTCCACATCCGCTTCACCTTCTTTTGTTAGTAGCATTGCGCTCATCACGCATAACTTTATTGTACACTTCTAAGGCATACAGCAAACATACCGGCTAATGCCTGGTACCGGATTATAAGGGATGGGATGGATTCAATTGGCCCTAAAGGGGTAACTTAAAATATAATCTCCTATACAAGGATGGGATCAGCTTATGGAACAAGCGGTACAGCAGCTTCAAGAATGGCTAGCCTCAGGAGCGGGTAAAACTATTGTCATTGAAAAGCAGGAGCTTGAGGATGTGGACACCGTTCACTTCAGCCTGGAAAGTGTGGATTACCGGAGCTCCGAGGATGTAATTGACGATTATCTGGGCGATGCCCTTATACTGAGAGGCACCGGCAGCACTTTGAACGGAGACGGGGAACTTGTCCCCCTGCCGCAGCCAAGCTATGAACTGGCGGTCAGCGGACTGCAGGTTCATTCAGCGGAAGCTGATAAAGCTGAGCTGCAGACTGAGCGGGCCCGGTACACCATTACTATCAGTGAAGCTTAACTCATGATAGTTAATTGCATTAAGTTTTAAACATCAGGTTCCATATTAAAAGAACAGGAGGCCGCAGACTAGTGCTGCGGCCTCCTGTTCAGTCTTCCCCGATAATTCGTACTTCCGTCTCCAGCTCTACACCGAACTTATCCTTGACCGCAGCCCGGACATGATGGATTAGGCCGATATAGTCATTAGCCGTTGCATTATCCGCATTCACGATAAACCCGGCATGCTTGCGGGATACCTCCGCTCCGCCGATCCGTACACCCTGCAGCCCGCTTTCCTGAATCAGCTGCCCGGCGAACCTGCCCGGCGGCCGTTTGAACACACTGCCGCAGGAAGGATATTCGAGCGGCTGCTTGGATTCCCTTAGATAGGTCAGCTCATCCATCTTCGCTTTGATGGCCGCCGGATCTCCCGGCTGCAGGGCAAAGCGCGCCTCAAGCACGATATAATCTCCTCCGGCAAAAATACTGTGCCGGTATCCAAACTGCAGCTCCTCCCCCTGCAGCGTTACGAGCTGTCCTTCTTTGTTAACGGCCAGGGCACTGTGCAGCACATCCTTGACCTCGCCGCCGTAGGCACCGGCGTTCATATAAAGCGCGCCGCCTACTGTTCCGGGAATACCGCAGGCAAATTCCAGCCCCGTCAGCTCCTGCTCCAGCGCATAGGCCGAGGCATCAATAATTTTGGCACCGCACTGGGCAACCAGCAGCCCGTTCTCAATGGCCATCTTATCCAAAACCGAAGTATACAGCACGATTCCGCGTATGCCGCCGTCGCGTATAATGACATTTGACCCGTTTCCAAGGACGGTTAACGGGATATTACGCTCACGGGCGTATGTAACCACATTTTGTATTTCCTCATAGCTTGCAGGTACAGCCAGAATATCGGCTATCCCGCCGATTTGTGTAAATACATAAGTTTTCAGCATTTCCCGGCTTCTTACCGTTCCGACCGGAAGAAGCTGCTGCAGATCCTGTTCAACTTGGCTTATATTCATGTTTCATGCTCCTTTACAATCAATACATGAGCCGGCTATCAGCCTGAATTAATGGCATCCCCAACTGTAACAACGAACAGGCTCCCTTGTCAATGACGGGAGCCTGCGGCTGATGCTTTGTGTATCCAGTTTATGCGGCAATCCGGCGAATTATATCTAAGCCTGGCCTGCAGAGGCAGTACTGCGGAATTCGGTCCGGCGGGCCGCACGCTCTTCTTCCTTCAGCCGGGGGCAGGTGTAGCAATAGCTACCCCCTTCTGTCCGGTAATACAGGCAGCAGCGGTTACGCATATTCACAGTCTTATCCGGATCAGCCAGCGATTCGATCCTGCGCACCTGAACGTGAAACGGATTTCTCTTCAAGCCGAATATTGCCGCAGGCATTTCTTCGCGCAGATACCGGTAATCTTCCTGCAAAGTCTCCAGCAAGCCTGCGGGAACATCACCGGAGGTGAAAACCTCAAGATAATAGTTAAATTTTGTGGGCAGCTGGCCCCAAATTTCGCTCCCGGCAAGCCCGGTAACGCTAGATAACATAGTCAGCAGCGGTTCAGCCGTATTCCGGTAGAACTGCGTCAGCTGTACATTGCGCCAGTCCGTCCGCTCCTTCGCGTCCGCAGGAGCCGGAATGAATGACCATTTGTTCAGGGAAAAGGCTACACGCCAATATCCATTGGCCGGGATGAGATGCACAGACAAGCCGGGCAGACTGACATCAGGACTGGCAGAATAGACAGAAAGAGCATATTGGACTGCGAGGGCCACATTACCGAAGGCTCCGGCAAAATAAGAGGCAGCCACTTTGTCATCCAGCCCTTTGATAAGCGGCCTGTAGCACTCGACAAAAGCTCTCATACCCGCTTCATCTGCCATCTCAGCGGCATTAAAGGAATGCACTGTTCCTTCCGGAATGCCGGGATGCAGATCAAACTTGCTGCCGAAGTCCTGTATCTGCTCTTGTTGTGCATCGTTCATTACATTTCCTCCTCTTTATGCGTAACCTTGATTGATTACAAACCGGCGGCTTTATAAGCGGCCAGCTCATACGGCAGGCACAGCGGGACACCCGTACGCGGATCGGCAACGATGTCGCATTCAATGCCGAAGACCTTGCGGAGTACATCAGGCGTCATTACCTCGGACGGAGTCCCTTCGCTGACAACTGTACCGGCTTTGATCGCCACCATATGTTGTGCGTAACGGGAAGCATGATTCAGATCATGCACCACCATAATGATCGTGCGGCCTTCTTCCTGGTTCAGCTTCTGCAGCAGCTGCAGTACTTCAAGCTGGTGGGCCATATCGAGGAACGTGGTCGGCTCGTCAAGGAACAGGATATCCGTCTGCTGGGCCAGAGCCATAGCAATCCAGGCACGCTGGCGCTGACCGCCCGACAGGCGGTCAATCGGACGGTCATGAAATTCCTCCATACCGGTCACAGTGATCGCATTGGCGATAATCTCGCGGTCTTCGGGCGTCATTGTGCCGAAGCCCTTCTGATGGGGATACCGGCCGTAACCAACCAGCTCAGACACCGTCAATCCGTCCGGAGCCGTCGGATTCTGCGGCAGGATCGCCAGCTGGCGGGCCACTTCCTTGGTGGATAAGGTATGGATTGATTTGCCGTCCAGCATCACACTACCGCTCTTTGGCTTCATAATCCGTGCCATTGTTTTAAGAATTGTAGATTTGCCGGAGCCGTTAGCTCCAACCAGCGCAGTAATTTTACCTGTCGGGAGTGACAGGTTCAGCCCTTTGACAATCGTTGCTTCAGCGTACCCGATACTTAATTGTTCTGTGTTTAAACGTTCTGACATAATCTCCACTCCTTAATTGTTTGTATTAGATTCAAGCCTTGGATCTGGCTAACAGATACAAGAAATACGGGGCTCCGATGAGCGCAACGATGATACCGGTAGGAATTTCAGCCGGCTGCAGAATCCAGCGGGCTACGGTATCTGCTGTAATTAGAAGCAGCGCACCTACTAAAGCGCTGGCAGGCAGCAGCACCTGGTGCTTCGGCCCGACCAGCCGCCGGGCCAGGTGAGGCGCAATCAGTCCGACGAAGCCGATGCCGCCGCTGACGGCAACGCAGGCACCCGACAGTGCTACTGCTGCTGCAAGCAGTACGAGCCGTTCCTTCTCAACCGGCATTCCCAGCCCTGCCGAGGTCTGATCGCCGAGATTCAGCAGATTCAGTACTCGGGACTTGTAGAAGGCAAAAGGCAGGATAATTACAATCCAGGGCAGCAGCGCCAGCACAAACCGCCAGTCACCGCCCCAGATTTTACCGGCCAGCCAAATCGATACGAACTGAAAGTTCTGCGGGTCCAGCCGAAGGGACAAGATCAGCTGGAAGGCATAGATGCCGGCGCCCACGGCAATCCCGATCAGGATCATCCGGGTTGGCGACAAGCCGTCTTCCCGCCGGTAAGACAAGAAATAAATCAGTGCGGCGGTAAGCACCGCTCCCAGAAGAGCCATCAGCGGAAGGACGAAGATCGGCCCTGCCGCGGTGGCCGGAACGAACGAAATAAAGATGATGACGGCAAAGCCGGCTCCGGCGTTGATTCCCAGCGTGGACGGCTCGGCCAGCGCATTACGCGACAGGCTCTGCAGAATGCAGCCGGAAACGGCAAAGCCGGCACCGACAAGCAGAGAAATAACGATGCGCGGCAGCCGGAAATCAAACAGGATCAGCTTCTGCTGCCGGGTTCCGTCACCAAAAAGGGTATGTAAGACTTCCAGCGGCGTTAAACGCATAAGCCCTGTATTCATGCTGACAATGAACATAACGATAATACTAATTCCCAGAAGCAGCAGGATAGTGAAATGACGGCTGCGGCGCTGCTTCCCCGAAAGAAAGGCATTAACAGGGCTCATTACAGCTCCCCCTTCCGCTTGCTTGCCAGATAGACAAAGAACGGTACACCGATAACGGCAATTAGCGCGCCGATAGGCGTTTCATAGGGAGCGTTAATCATTCTGGCGGCAATATCGGCAAAGACAATCAGCAGGCTTCCCAGTACCGCCGAGCAGGGAATAATCCAGCGGTAGTCGACACCGACCAGATACCTTGTAATATGCGGAATCATTAATCCCACGAAAGCGATAGGCCCTACCGTTGAAACGGCAGCTCCTGCCAGAATCACAACGACAATCATTCCGGCAAGCTGTACCAGTCTCGTACGCTGGCCTAGACCGGCTGCCACCTCCTGGCCCAGGCTGAGCAGGGTGATGGATCTTGACAGCAGCAACGCAGCAATGAGCGCTCCGGCAATCCATGGCGTCATGATTTTAAGCTGGGTCCAGTTGGCGCCTCCAACACCACCCGCCATCCAGAAGGCGATGTCCTGGGATAGATTGAACAGAATCGCCACTCCCTGGCTCACAGCAAGCAGGAGTGCGCTTACTGCCGCACCGGCCAGCGTCAGCCGCAGGGGTGTCAGACCGCTGTGGCTAAGCGACCCGATGCCGAATACCAGCAGTGATGCTGCAGCAGCGCCGATGAAGCAGTACACCATAATGTACAGAAAGGAAACCGAAGGAGCAAAGGCAAAGGTTAATGCCAGGGCGGCACTTGCACCTGCATTTAGTCCAAGCAGGCCGGAGTCAGCCAGCGGATTACGGGTCATTCCCTGCATTATAGCACCGGCTACGGCAAAGCAGGCACCTACAAGAGCTCCAGCCAGTGCTCTTGGAATCCGCAGTTCACGGATGATCTGATGCTGCTGCAGATCCGGATTAAACCGGAAGACCGCCTCCCAGACCGTGGCCAGCCCAATATCCGCCGCACCTACTGATACCGACAGCGCCAGGCCGAACAGAATCGCGCCGATTCCCAGAATCAAGATCATAACTGCCGCTGCGGGCCGCGACTGCAGCAGCTTCACAGCTCCTGTATGCGGACTGCCGGATGCCGAATGTGTAGATGAGTCCATAAGTCTTCCCCTTAGTGGAATGAATTCAACAAGCTGAGCTCATTGCTTCTATCATGTAATTGAAATTGTTTATCATTCAACTGATATTGTTTCTCAATCATCATTATCGCAAATATATGAAAGTAGTACAAGAGTTCACACAGTCCTTAAGCTGGTTAAAAAAAGAGGCAGGCTTCGTATCTTTGTAAGATACAATAACCTGCACACCGGGAGTTAACCGACTCTGTTTTTGCTAACTTATTTCACAAGCGCGCTGACAACATCATCAATAGTCTTGGTGTTGGCATAAGCACCACTGTACAGCCAGCTGCCATCTGCGCTAAGCTCGGTCACATTGCCTGCCTTCACGGCAGGAATCCCCTGCCAGATCGGTCCCTCTAGAATCTCCGATGCGTCTGTTTTGTCGCTGTTAACAAGGAAGATGTGATCGGCCGTCAGTTCGGCCAGCTTCTCAAGGGTAATCGAATTCCAGGTCGCTCTGGATTCTGCCGGAATGTCAGTAACCAGGTTCGGCAGCTGCAGGCCAAGATCCCCGTACAGAACCGCTCCGCTTGACCGGGTTTCATCTACGATAAAGAAGCTTTTTTGCACCAGCCACAGAATTGCTACGGATTTATCTCCGAACGATGCGCTGATTTTTTCCTTGGCGTCAGCAGCCTTCTGGTCATAATCCGCGATCGCTTTCTCAGCTTCAGGTGACTTGTTCAGCAGATCACCAATCGTAAGCAGCGCTTTGCGCCAATCCTTGCTGACTTCGTCGCCAAGCACATAAGTAGGTGCGATCTTGTTCAGCTGGTCATACAGGCCGTTCTGAACAGAGCCTTCAGACTGTACAATGTGAAAATCCGGTGCGAAGCTGGTTACAGCCTCCAACGGAAGATCAAAGCTGATTGTTGGCACATCTTTAAGTTCGTCCGACAGGTAATCCTGAATGCCGTTGGTCACGGACCATTGGGCTACCGGAGTTACTCCGAGCGTCACCAGGTAATCTTCCAGATATGAACCGAGTACGCGCTGCGGGTTCGCCGGGACTGTTACCTTATGTCCCATAGCGTCTGTGACCGTTTTTTCTGCAGCAGGTGCAGCAGTTTCAGCAGGAGCTGCAGTAGCCGCCGCGGTTGCTTCAGCCGTTGAAGCCGGAGCCGTTGTCGCATTCGCCTCATTCCCGCCGTTGTTATTGCCGCAGGCAGTCAGCAGCATGGTCATAGTCAGAAGTCCGGCAAGCGCCAGCTTCATGGATTTCTTTGGTTCGAATGAAAACATTTATTACCCCTCCTGTGTATGTCTGTCCAGTAAGTTCATAACTTATAGACTTAACTCTTTAAATGATATTGATTCTCATTATCCATGTCAATATAATATTAATATTACCCTGAACAGGCTGGAATTCCGAACCGGATTTTTCCTATTATAAAAAGCGGCTGCCCCGTTACATACGGAGACAGCCGCCAGCTTGTGTTGTATGACTATTTGTGCAAATGATATGGAACGGTTGCTACTACGATATCCTTTTGATTCATCAGATAAGAACGGATGAACAGGCTGGTCTGATTATGCAGAATGGCCTGCCACCAGTGCTTCGTAATAAATTGCGGAATCAGTACAGTAATATGGTCCGTTGAAGCGGTCTTCCACTCCACTGTATCAATAAACTTGACCAGCGGTCGGATGATGCTCCGGTACCGGGAACGGAGGACGATCAGGCGCACGCCAGGATTCCATTCCTCCCACTTCTGCTCCATTTTGTGAATCTCTTCTTCATCAAAGCCTACATATACAGCTACGACATTGTCCGTAAGGGATTTGGCATAGCTGATGGAATGTAATACAGCACGGGTTACACCGGCTACAGGGACTACAACCGTGCTGCCCTTAATGCAAGGCTTGTCGGTTGACGGGCAGATCCGCAGCTGGTCTGCAGTATTTAGATAGTGACGGTGAATCCGGTGGAATACCAGCATTACAACCGGCAGGAAGATGAAGGCCATCCATACGCTGGAAAACTTCGTAATAATAAAGATTAGCGTAATGGTTAGCGTGGTCAGCATACCGACCGTATTTACTGCAAACTTGCTCTGCCAGCCCTTTGGTCTCGTTTTGTACCAGTGCACCATCATTCCAAGCTGGGATAAGGTGAACGGAATGAACACACCGACAGCATACAGCGGAATCAGTCCTTCCGTATTCCCGTGAAATGCAGCTACCAGCAGTGCCGACAGAACTCCGAGGAAAATAATACCGTTAGAAAAGCCCAGCCGGTCTCCGCGGACCATGAAGGCATGGGGCAAATATTTATCTTTGGCGAACATAAAAGCGAGCAGCGGGAATGCCGAGTAGGCAGTATTTGCCGCCAGGAACAGGATGACAGCCGTAATCCCTTGAATGAAGAAGTACAAACCGCCGCGGCCAAAGGTCGACTCGGCAATTTGGGACACTACTGTGGCTTTTTCATCCGGGGTAACTCCGTACCAGTAAGCCAGCAGGGTAATGCCTGTAAACATTACGCCAAGGATCAATCCCATCATCATCAGGGTTTTGGCGGCATTCTTTTCCGCAGGAGCCTTGAAGTTCGGAATGGCATTGGATACCGCCTCTACCCCGGTCAAGGCCGAACAGCCGGAGCTGAACGCTTTGAGCAGCAGGAACAGGCTGACATTGGATACTGCTGAGCCGATTTCAGGTACACTAGCATGGGCGCCGCCTGTCAGATATTTGATTACACCCGCAGCAATGAGAAAAAAGATCGAGCCGACGAACAAATATACCGGGATTGCAATAAAGGAAGCCGATTCCGTAACCCCGCGCAGATTGACAATTGTAAGCAATATAATAACGGAAACTGCAATAAGAACTGAGTGGTCATGCAGACTTGGAAAAGCCGATGTAATCGCGTCTGTCCCCGCCGAGGCGCTAACCGCAACGGTAAGAATGTAGTCAACCAATAAAGAGCCGCCGGCTAACAGGCCGGTAGGAACACCCAGATTGCTTTTGGCCACGATGTAGGCCCCGCCGCCCTGCGGATAGGCAAAGATCGTCTGCCGGTAGGACAAAATGAGTATGGCCAGCAGGCCCAATACGGCAAGCGCGATTGGCAGAGAGTACCAGATGGCAGTGAAGCCTGCAGCCACCAGTACCAGGAGAATTTGTTCCGTTCCGTAGGCTACAGACGATAGCGCATCAGAAGACAGGACAGCCAGTGCTTTCACCTTGGATAACTTTTCATGATCGAGTTCGTTCGACTTCATCGGACGTCCGATCAATAGTCGTTTTACCTTGCTTACCATTGTAGTAACAGTTCCTCTCTTTGTTAGTTGAACCGGTTATACCGTGCGCTGTTTTCATCGTTTTCATAGGTAGGTTTTCATAAATGCAGGCACAAAAATAAGCATACGGAAATGATCCGCATGCCATGAGCATGGTCATTATCCCACCTTTGCTTACGAGGTTAGCTGGCGGATTCGGACTGTGGAAAGCCCTACGGTTACAGCCTTTTTGGCCTGTTTCCGATTCACCCCGTCGGCCTTGCAGCCGAGTTTGGTTCCCCCGATTTCCCTACGGAAAATTCAGCGCGTATTCAACTTCTCACAAGGCTTAATGATAGTCTACAAAGCATTCCCAGTAAAGCAGTGAAACAAATGAAAAGGAATGAAAAAACATCCAAAACACGCAATTCCATGATAAGGGATAAGTGGATCTTTCATTCTCTTGCATTATCCCTCTGTACCGTGGTTTTAGCGTGTTTTGGATGTTAATTGTGACAAAAAAATCAGGAATTCTTTTTGCCTGGAATTTCGCCTGCCTGCTGCCTATTCTACGTCTGTATCTTTGCGTCCTGTCCACAATAAAACTGTAATCAGGGTAAAAGCAGTAAGGGCCATCAACGGAATAGTAATGAAGCCTAAAAGATTAATATAATCCTGATTGCAGGGAACGCCAACTGTACATGGAAGCACCTTGCTCAGCGCAGGAATCTTCTGCTCAGCATAGTGGTAAATGGAGATGCTTCCCCCGATAATGCTTAACGGCAGGACGTAGGGAATAATCTTTTTATCCCCTTTGTACGTGGCAATTCCCAGCAGAAACAGCTGCGGATACATAAAGATACGCTGGAACCAGCACAGCTTGCAGGGCTCATATTTCAGTACTTCACTCAGATAAAGGCTGCCTGCAACAGCAACGATCGACACAAACCAGGCCAGATACAGACAATGGCGCCGGCAGAAGGCGGTGAACTTCATCACTCGGCAACCACCGCTTCGGAAGCGGCCTGAATCTGGGCATCAATAGCCTCCATGTTGAATGGCTCATCAACCATTACCCCATTCACAAAGAGGGTTGGAGTCGAAGAAACCCCGGAAGCCGAGGCTAGCTGAATCTCACTTTCCAGCTGGCTGTTATAGGTCTTGTCTTCAATGTCTTTGCGGAGCAGATCATAATCAATTGGCAGCTCCTCTTTCTGCGCCAGCTCAACCAGGAAGTCCTCTGTCGCCCACTCCTTGTTCTCATCACCTTGGTTAGCATAAATAGCATCATAGTATGTCCAGAATGCATCGCTGTCCTGATGATAGACAGACAGGGCTGCAAGAGCAGCAGTTTTTGAGTCATCCCCGATAAAGGCCAGATTTGCAAAATATAGAGCGGCCTTATCCTTATTTACATATTCCTGTACAATCTGCGGCTTAATGGCACCTGCGAACTGGGCGCAAGCCGGACATTTGTAGTCGCCGAATTCGACGATTTTGACAGGTGCGTCCTCACTGCCAAGTCTAGTCATTTCACTGTAGTTAAATTCAACCGGTTCGGCTGAAGTTCCTGTTGATGAGTCTCTTGAAGCCAGTAAAAATAATCCCACAAAAATAATGACAACCAAGGCGATCGTCGCAACAATCACTATCAATGTTTTCTTCTTCTGCTGTTCCATCTGCGCTACAAGCTTCTCATTTTTACTCTTCTGGGGAAGAGCAGCGCTTTTACGTTTGTTTTTGCCCAAGTGAGAGTTCCTTTCTGTCCTGCGGGACAATAAATTTAAATCATATAATTTAAAATTATATAATTAAACTTCTCTCTTTGGCAAACCTAAGCTTATACAGCCTCAGTTTCCAGCGGCTGAGTTGCCGCTAAGCTGTTCTCTCTTTCCCCGCTGCAATTCTTGTCGCCGGACTGGAGCGTAAGGCAGAATATGACCTCTGTCCCTCTCCCGGGCTCGGATTCAATCTTAATCCGGCCACTCATCAGCTCGACCAGTTTCCTGCAGATTGCAAGCCCAAGGCCAGTGCCGGGATAATGCCGGTTATGCGCCGCATCAAGCTGTGTAAAAGGCTGAAATAACAGCGGCAGCTTATCTGGCGAAATGCCGATACCGGTATCTTTAATTTTAAATGTATATTCACCCTCACCTGCTTGTGAACCGCTGTATGCCACTTCTACCGACACCATGCCGCCGGGAGTGAATTTAACCGCATTCCCGATCAGATTAACCAGGATCTGGCGGATTCTCACACTGTCGCCGCTTACCATTTCAGGAACATTTGCTGCTATCCCGAGCTTCAGCTCCAGCCCCTTCTCCTTGGCAGTAGCCTCGAACAGATTGGAGCATTCCCCGAGCAGTACCTGCAGCGGAAATACTTCGTTTTGCAGCTTCAGCCCGTCCGAGTCAAGCCGCGAAAAATCGAGCACATCATTGATTACACTGAGCAGCGCCTGACTGCTGTTGTACTGCAGCCGCAGCAGCTCCTGCAGCTCCTGATTGTCTATATCCTCGGTTAAAAGCTGATTGATGCCGATAATGCCGTTCAGCGGCGTACGGATCTCGTGACTCATGGTCGTCAGAAACTCGCTTTTCATCCGGTCAGCGCTTTCTGCCGCTTCCTTGGCGACAATCAGCTGCTGCTGGAATTGAATAAAGGCTGTAATGTCCTCAGCAACAAGATAAACCAGCTTCTGGGTGTCATGAACAAGCGGGAAAACGGTAGTGCTGCAGATCATGGTGCCGCCGTCCTTTAGACGGATTTCAAGCTCAAGCTTGGAGGAATACCCGTCCACTGCCCTTTTCACTGCTTCCTTAAGTGTAGCTTTATCCTTTGGGGTGCAGAGAATGCTATTATAATCGCTTAACTCTTCCTTTTGGTAGCCGGTCATATGCTGAAGTGAAGGGTTGGAGCTTATAACCTTTTTGCGGGCCGGATCAATACACAGCACCATGTCGGGACTGGATTCAAATAAAGCCGTGTAGCGCTGCTCATTAAAGCTTGCAGAGAACAGAACACGCTGCCGGTCCCTGTACAGAAGAATCAGAACCAGCGTTACAATCAGCAAAAACGAGCCTCCCAATAATACGCCCAGCAGTGAATCAGGCAGCAGCGGGACAGTTCCTGTATAATTAAAAGCGCTTGTATTCGAGAACGATACACCGGCCATGGCGGCATAGTGTGACCCGCTCAGGCACGCGGTAAGCACAAGTACAAGCAGTACTTTTTTGAGAGTGAACATATTATAAGGACCTGCGATCCAGCCTGGATTGTAGAAATAGGCAATCACCGGAACAACGAGGGCGAAGGCAAAGGAGGTTAGGATGGAGAGCAGGCTCTGCTCATAGTCTCCGTAAAATTTCATCGACAGAATGCCGCAATAGTGCATAATCACAAGGCCGCCGCTGAAGAGAACCCCGCCGAACGCCAAAAAAAACCGGCTGCGTGTAAAGGGGCTGCTGAAAAGCAGAAACAACGCGTAAGAAGCTGCAATCGGTACAAGCAGGGACAACAGCAGTAGCGGCAAGTCATAAGCCAAAGTCATTTCCGTCCGCATTGCCCGCATCCCGATAAAGTGCATACTCCACATGCCTGTGCCTAAAAAACAAGACAACATAAAGATGAATTTATGGCCTCTGCTCTCCCTAATCAGACGTTCTGCCAGATCAAGAGCGGAGAAGCAGGAAAGCAGCGCTATAACAACAGAAAAGAGCACCAGCAGGTCACGGTAATGATCCGGGTGTTGCAGCATGCGCTCCTCTCCTTTCTTTACTGAATATAACTAATGTATTTACACTACTTATACCCTCCAAGAAACAGCACGAATCGGCTAAATAATGGTATATTCTTACACCCGAAAGGATTTTTACAGACAAAAAAAGGCATAGCGCACAAATTATGCACCATGCCTCATAACACTAGAATTAAGCTCCTGCTTCCTCGGACAGAACCTGCAGCTTCAGCAGCTTGATCCGGGAAATACGTTTGTTCTCGGTTTCCTCCACGACAAACAGATGGCTGCCAAACTCGACGCTCTGGCCTTTTTGCGGAGGATTGACCTCAAGCTTGGAATACATCCAGCCTCCGACTGTATCATAGTCATCGGTCTCCATATGAAGTCCCAGCAAATCATTGATTTCTTCAATCAGCATGAGACCATCAATGGAGTATTCATCCTCCCCCAGCTTCTCGATGCCGGGACGCTCTTCGTCAAATTCATCCTGTATTTCCCCGACAATCTCTTCCATGATGTCTTCAAGGGTTACCATACCGGAGGTTCCGCCATACTCATCAATCAGAACCGCGATCTGCGTCTTTGCCCGCTGCATCACCTTCAGAAGGGCGCTAATCTGGATGGACTCCGGAACCGTTAGGATAGGACGTATCAAGTCGGAATAGTTAGGCGTATTGTCCCGGATCAGATCTTTGATATGAATGAATCCAAGGATATGATCCTTATCGCCGTCACAGACCGGATACCGTGTTCTCATGCCGTCAAAGGCAATTTCCAGGTTCTCCTCAACCGGAAGATGGCTGTTCAGGCAGATCATTTCGGTCCGGGGGATCATAATTTCCCGTGCCATGGTATCGGCAAATTCAAAAATATTGTCTACAAGGGTCATTTCGGTATTATCGATGAGCCCGCTCTTATTGCTCTCCTGCATAATGATGCGGATCTCTTCCTCGGTGTGCGCCGTAGCCAGCTCCGAAGCCGGTGACAGGCGGAAGATACGCAGCAGTCCCCGGGCCAATCCGTTCACGATCCAGATAAATGGATACATGATCCGGTAAAAGACATTCATGACCCCGGAGGTTAGCAGAAGTACCGCCTCCGCCTTGTTCACCGCAATCGTCTTCGGGGCGAGCTCACCGAGGACAATATGCAGAACCGTAATAAACATAAAAGCAATAATAAGTGAAATTACATAAACGGCTGCATCGCCAAAGCCTAAGCCTGTTACAAGCGGCCCAACAATCGTAGCAACAGCCGGCTCTCCAAGCCAGCCCAGGGCTAGCGAGGCAAGTGTGATGCCAAGCTGGCAGGCAGACAGATAAGCGTCCAGATTGTGCACGATGTTTTTAGCTGCGAGCGCTCTTTTGCTGCCTTCTTCAATCAGCGATTCAATGCGGCCGCTGCGTACCTTGACCATTGCATATTCAACCGAAACAAAAAAGCCGTTAAACAGCACAAGCAAAATAATGAGACCTACATGTAATATACCGGGTAAAGGGTCACTCAAATTATCCTCCTACCCACCGAGTCCTTGTTCGGCGGATAGGCCCACCTCCTTCGTTTGTTCAGAGTATCAGCCTGCGTCATTTCAGCTGTTCCTTTCATCATCAATTTCCCAATGTCTTCATCTCCCGACTACAATCACGAATGTTAAAGATATACTGTATTATAGTATTATCCGCAGCACAAAAACAGGTATTATTAGTGTAAAAATATGATTTCGTTGCCAATCCGTCATCTATGGTACTAGAAAACATAAAGAAAGACAGTCCCCGCCGCCGGGGATCTGCCTTCCGTATGAATAATGAGATTCGAGATTTAGCGGCAGTTACGCGTAGGCGGATTGCCGATAACACCCGGATACTGGTAAACGAGCGGCTCATCAAAGGTTGCATAGTCGAAATAGATCATCAGCAGCACAGTGCGCTGTCCGGTAACCGGATCACTGATGATGATATGATCGCGGCCGGCAGCTTCCAGCACGCCTTTGTAAACTTTGGCATTCCATTCTTTATTGTTTTCGTATGTGTAGTAGAACGTTCCGATCTTGCCAAGGTTCAGCCGGAAAATATTCTCGATATAGGATTGCTCAAAGACTGGCGCGGTTGTAGGCACTACTGCTCCGGTAGGAGTCATCGGGCTTCCGCTTGTAACCTGAGGGGGCATGGTGCTCACTGGGGGCATGGTGCTCATAGGGGGCATAGTGCTCACAGGGGCCATAGTTCCTGCAGGCTGCATTGAACCCATCGGCATCATGCTGCCCGAAGGATTGCTGCCGATCATATAAGTAACGGGACGGTAAGGTTGACTAATCATTTGTAAAAAACCTCCTAAGTAAATGTTGGCTCAAGGAGACAGCTTCGGCAATCCGTATTCGTTCAGCCAAGCTGTCTCCTGCAGCCCGTGATGCCTAAAATACAGCCGGGCAATCCTCAGCAGTCGGGGTAAAGAAGCAATGGGCCTTATAACGTCCGGTATTCTGCTGGTTATACCACTGCGCCGGACAGGCGCCGACAGGACGGAAGAACCAAAGTGCGTTAGTAGCAGGCCTGATTCTTTCACCAGCTATAACCCGCTTAGCCAGCCTGATGTCTGACTCTCTGGCCCGCTGGTAAAAGTAGCTCTTCTGCGGGGCCTCGAAGCCGCCCGGACTCTGATACACCATATCATTCACATTCCGGATGTTTTTGAAGTCCAGACAATTTCCGAGAATCCGGTTCACACCAACATTGCCGACCATGAGCATGCCGGAATCCCCATCCTCCTCCGCTTCCGCCCTCATCAGCCGTGCCAGCACCCTCACATCTTCCGAATTTGTTTTGATGACGGCCATGCTATCCTCCTCTTTGCACTTGCCGAGCTAAGGTCAGGCTCTGCGGCCCGCAACTTTCTATACCGGTCTGCAGTCATGACCCGCTGCGCAAGTCTCCACTTTTCTGTACTGCTCGCTGTATTGTATGTGCATCCGCCCAAGAGGTGACAGTCAGAGCCTAATTTCTTTCCGCCGTACCGTTACAGCATATCAAGGCTCATAGATCATTTTGCGGGTCATTCCGCCGTCAATCACCAGCTGTGCACCAGTGATGAAGTTATTCTCAGGCTCTGTAAGATACAGACATGCCCGGGCGATATCCTCAGGTCTGCCTACCCGGCCGACCGGATGCTGCTTATGATCAACCGGACGCAGCTCCTTGTAATCACCTGTCTCAATCCATCCCGGACTGATACAGTTCACTGTAATTCCGTCCTCACCTAAAGTAACAGCCATAGCATGCGTCAATGCCGAGATAGCTCCCTTGGAAGCCGCATAAGCTTCTGTATTCGGCTCAGACATCAGCGAGCGTGTAGAGGACAGATTGACGACAGCCCCGCCGTCAGGATTCATCCTCATGAATTTGGCTGCTTCCCGGGTCGCAAGAAAGACGCTGCGGGCATTTGTATTCAGCACCTTGTCCCATTCATCGGCGGACAGCTCATAGAATCCGGCAGAATGCGGATTGGCAATACCTGCATTATTAATTAGAATATCAACGGTCCCGAACTTGAACACCGTATGGGCAACCAGCGCTACAATATCCTCTTCCCTGCTGACATCACAGGGCACAAATTCAGCATGACCGCCTGCTGCAGTGATTTCCTCAGCGGCCGCTTGGCCTAGAGCAGCATCCAGCTCAGCCACCACTACCGTTGCTCCTTCAGCCGCGTAAGCCGCTGCAACCGCTCTGCCGATCCCCCGGCCGCGCCGGTGACAATAACGGTTTTATCTGCATATGTCATTAACACATCTCCTCCTTGTATTTGTAAATTGCGCATAATATAAATATCCCCCTGTTCCGGGAGTGGAAACAAGGGGATTGTACAGCAAATTCTGTTATATAGTAAACACGGTGCAGGATTAACATTTGCCTATACTCATTATTACGATCCATACTTACTCCGCAGTCGAGTAATGTGGATGGCGCTGAAAACCATGGTACCGGGTTCCCTGATAGGTTAACAGACCTCTGTCCCCTTCTGCGCTCATGCCGAATTCACTGCCGTCTACCTTAAACTCCATCCGTTTCCCGTCCTGCAGCTCATAAGTCAGATAATAAGTCGTGCTGGTCCGGCTGGACTGGCTGTCATCCTGCAGCTGCTGCTGGCGGACTTCACTGCGTTTACTGACAATACGGGCGGGGATAGTGAGCAGGGGAGAGCTGTTGTTCCGGCTCCACTGAAACAAGCCTCTGCCTGCAGATACCGCGACTATTCCAATCATAACCAGAAGGAAGATCGGTATTACCGTCCCGGTAAGATCGAACATCCAAGAAGGATCCGAGCCCATTCCCATGACTTATTCCCCCTTATTCCCCAAGTACTTGCCGCTTCCGGCGTGCCTGCCGGATGCTTCTGTACATGTATATGCCTCATCCTGTCATTACAGCATCACAAAAAACACAATTGTCCTGGTCCAAACAGCAAAAAAGACCACTCTGTCCTCAGTTATGAGAACGTATGTGGTCTTTGAGAGTGTATTGCTTCTCTATTCTATTATGCATGTACGAGATCAAGAAATTGTTTGGTTTCATTCTCTTCAGCCGGCATCATGCCGTTCTCAGCCCAGCAAGCTCTGCATTGTTCTTCTGTTTCACACAGGTGAGCGTCATCGCAGTTATAGCACAATTGCAGAAGGTTTCTAGTCACATAATCCGTTTCAAAAGTTTTCATTATAATCTCTCCTATTCGTGGATGAAAGTTTGTGAAAAAATGAACTTGTTTTCTATGTGTTAAATATATCACAAGCATTATTGTTTGTCATGTGATTTTTTTCACATTTTTAAGGAAAATTTAAAATACGTGATTTTGTTCATTTTTTAGACAAAGCCTCATCTAATATAACCGTTTAGTATAGCTCTCGTGTAATGAGGTCTTCACCTGTTCCGCACCGATGCCAGGCAGCTTTACATGATCCGCTATCATTTCCGGAATGTCAGGCAGACTCTCCTTGGCAGGCCAGGATTCCGGATTCCACAGGCGGGAACGCTTGAACGCTTTTGCACAATGGGTGTAGCATTCCTCTACTTCTATCATAATTCCGACCAGCGGTGTTCGGCCATGAGCCTCCATACTACGAAGCAGCTGCTCGTCCCGGATGACCGTTGCCCGCCCGTTAACCCGCAAGGTTTCCTCAAGCCCCGGTATCATAAAAATCAGCCCGGCCCGCGGGTTGGACAAAAGATTGATCAGCGAATCCATTCTGCGGTTACCGGGACGTTCGGGAATAACCAGACGGTGCTCATCCAGAACCAATACAAATCCGGGCGCATCCCCTCTGGGCGAAACATCGGCATGTCCCTCCTGATCCGAAGTAGCCAGCATGAGAATCGGAGACTGGGCGATAAAACGCCGGCAATGCTCATCAATGATTCCGATTACTTTATGCTGCACCAGCTCTCCCGGATATCCCAGTAATTCGCGCAGCTCCGCTTCCGTTTCAATGCTCTGATAGTCAGTCATAAGCTTCCTCCGTATGTAAATATTTCGCGAACAAATCTGCCTACCATTGTATCATAGCCTTGCTTCCAAATGAGCCTCCAGGCAAAAAAAGAAGACTGCACGCAGCAGCCTTCCTCTTACCAAATATTCGTAAAAGTGTTACATCACCCGCCAGCTGATCCCGCCGTTGGTAGTCTGCAGGAGGATAGACCTGCGGTCCTCCTCTTTCTGGATCAGCAGCCAGCCCACATCAGCGGATATGAACTGAAGCTTTACAATCTCCGGATATTCAAGAAGCTTCGATTGCAGAACACTGCTGGCCGCAGTCGGGTCCAGGTCTGGCCCTGGTTCAGGGTCTTGTAAATCAGGTTACCGCTTAACATCCATCCGGTTGAAGCATTAATAAACACTGGAGGAAGATAGCGGTTAATGCCAGTCTGGCTATTCAGCGCAAAATCAACAAACCTCCAGTTATCTCCCCCGTTTGCAGTAAAGTAACCGTTATAAGAGACGCTGTTTTGTTTGTCTGTCTGACAGGCTGCCGGCAGGAAGCCGGTTGTATTGTCACCGCCGAAAAACTCCGGTTCTCCGGTAATAACCTTGTCACAGCCTTTCCACTCTTCATTTACCAGGATCTCCTGCCCCGGATGCCAGGTCGCACCGCTGTCGCTGGTCATATAGATTTTGGGCAGCGCACCGGTCTGCAGGGTAACCAGTCCGTGGGTCGAATTCTTAAAGATCATTCCGGTCACAATTCCGGCCATCGGAATCGTATTATTCGGCAGGTTCGGATTATACTGTTCATTCTGCATAACCATGGTCCAGGTTGCCCCGCCATCCTTGGTGGCATAAAGTGCTTTGCTGGATTTCGTGGTATTGGCATCCCAGGAGGTCATCAGCCAGCCGGACTGAGGAGAGCTGAAATAGATTGACGACACATTATTGGAATCCGGAAAAGAAGATACCCTCCAGCTCTGGCCGCCGTCAGTTGTCCGCAGGACAACCGTTTCCGTCATGCCAAAGGCGCTGCGGATAATCCAGCCGTTATCCGGATCAGTGAAAAAGATTTCTTCACCGTAAACCGGATTAGCCATAAACTGGACATTGGTCGAGGGCGAGATATTTACCCAGGTTCCGCCATTGTCCATGGTCATGTAGATCCGCAGTTCCTTTTTGGTCACACCCCACGCAAGCCCTACCGATTCATTCAGCAGCCGGAAATCCGTCAGACGGGTCTGGATCTGATATTTCGGTGTGCTCTCATTGGTTACATTTTTGGCATCGCCGGGTGTAATCAGCGTGATCGTCTGCCCTTCCTCCGGTGCTTCGGTCGGCTGGGGCGGCAGGGTAGGCACTGGCGCCGGGGACGAAGAGCAGGCCGAGAGAATCAGCAGGATGAAGAGAAAAGCAGCGGCCATTCTCAGCGTCTTATAGCCTGCAGTTATGGATGACAACGCCCTCTCTCCTTTCGTAAAGCTTTATTTCTTATACAGTTTACTGTTCTTGTATCCGTACAGCCAGTAGATCAGAAGTCCAAGAATCAACCAGATGATAAAGCCGGTCCAGGTTTCCCTGCCCAGATTATACATCAAATATCCGCAGGCCGCCGCACTTAACAGCGGAATGACCGGTACCCAAGGCACTCTGAACCCCCGCTTCAGATCAGGATGCGTACGGCGCATCACAATAACTCCCAGTGAAACGACGAGGAATGCGAACAGCGTACCTATGCTTGTCAAATCAGCCAGGCGGTCAAGCGGAACAAAGCCGGTAAACACGGCAATGATTCCGCCGACCATCCAGGTGCTCCGCACCGGAGTCTGTGTTTTGGGATTAACTTTGGCCAGACTTTCAGGAAGCAGCCCGTCCCGTGAAATGGCGAACAGCAGACGAGTCTGTCCGAACAGCAAAACCAGCAGGACTGTAGTCATCCCTGCTATGGCTCCGACAGAGATCAGACCAGCGATCATGTTTTGATCAACAAACCGCAGAGCGAAGGACACCGGGTCGCTGACATTTAGGTTCTGATAAGGCACAATACCGGTCAGCACAAGCGATACTGAAATATAAAGGACTGTACAGATGGCCAGTGATGAAATAATCCCGATCGGCAAATCACGCTGCGGGCGCTTAACCTCCTCAGCAGCAGTCGATAAGGCATCAAAGCCGATGTAGGCAAAAAATACGGTTGCCGCCCCGTTCACTACCCCGTGGAAACCATATGGAAGAAAAGGCGTCCAGTTCTCCGGTTTAACATAGAATATTCCGGTAAAGATGAACAGCAGGACTACAGCCAGCTTCACCACAACCATAATGGCATTGAACCGTGCCGTTTCTTTAACGCCGCGGGTCAGCAAATAGGAAATCAGCAGGATAATAACCACGGCGGGCAGGTTGATAAAAGTTCCTTTGTCCGCATTATAAGCCCCGGACAGCGCCGTGGGCAAATGGATTCCGAAGCCGTCAAGCAGCCCCTGAAAATAACCGGACCAGCCGCTGCTGACCGCCGCTGCCGCGACCCCGTACTCGAGCACCAGATCCCAGCCGAGAATCCAGGCCAGCAGCTCTCCAAATGCAACATAGCTGTAAGCATAGGCACTCCCGGATACCGGAAGTGTGGAAGCGAACTCGGAATAGCAAAGTGCGGACAGCACACAGGCGATTCCCGCGAGCACGAAGGAAAGCACCAGTCCGGGACCAGCATGCTCGGCAGCAGCAACCCCTGTCATAACAAAAATACCGGTACCTATGATCGCACCAACCCCCAGGGCAGTGAGATCAAGGGCTCCCAGGGTTTTGCTGAGCTTGCCGGCATCGTCACTCAGGGGTGCAGCCAGCGGTTTTTTGCGGAATAAATCCATACTTCTTTTCTCTCCTGTCAATAATAATGATGTTGCTCAATGACGAGTGGTCAGCAGGCCTATAACAAAGCCTCAGCCGGATAGCAGACTCATTTCTGCCAAAAGTTGTTGTTAGCATGCCCGCTTCCGGGGTAATGGATTAAAAACAGGATGCTTGAAAACACTACATTTAACGATTATGATGGTTAAGATTGGACACAAAAAATTCGAATTTCGGAGGAGATGTATCAATGGCCCCCCCATTTAAGCCCAATCGTGTCGTAGTCATCGGCACCGGTGCAGTAGGAACAACAACTGCCTATACCCTGCTGCTTCGCAGACGTATGCAAGAATTAGTACTAATAGATGTCAATCATCAGAAGGCACTTGGAGAAGCGCTGGACATGAATCACGGCATGCCGTTTGTCGGCGGCGTGAAGTTATGGGCAGGAACCTATGAAGATTGCCGGGAAGCGGATATCATTATCGTAACCGCCGGCGCATCGCAGAAGCCGGGCGAAACCCGGATTGATCTGCTGCGAAAGAACATCTCCATTTTCAAAGACATCATCCAAAAAATCACCAAATACAATCATCATGCCATCCTGCTGATTGCCACGAATCCGGTGGACATTCTGGCTTATGCCACCCTGAAGATCAGCGGCTTTGACCGCAGACGCGTCATCGGTTCGGGTACAGTGCTGGACAGCGCACGGTTCCGGTACCTGATCGGTAAGCATAAGGAAATCGATCCGCGCAGCATTCACGGACAGATTATCGGTGAGCACGGGGATTCCGAGCTGCCGGTATGGAGTCTCGCCAATATTGCCGGGACCGATCTGGGCTTCGATGAAGCTGAACGCCAGGATATTTTTGAAGACACCAAAAATGCCGCCTATGAAATTATAGACGCCAAAGGCTCCACGTCCTACGCGATTGCGCTGGCGCTGGACCGGATTGTCGTTTCCATTCTTGATAACGAAGGCGCTGTGCTCAATGTCTCGACCCTGCTTAACAATTACAATGGAGTTTCCGATGTGTTCCTCGGTGCGCCATGTGTCGTTGACCGCTCCGGCGTACGCGAAGTTCTGGACCTGCCGCTCAATGAGGAGGAACAGGCCTTGTTCCAGAAATCTGCGGACAAGCTGAAATCAGAGATTTCCAAGCTCGAGCTGTAAGTTAATATCCCCGGTTATTAACAAAGGGCTATCTCCCGGTCGCATTACTCGGACCGGAAGATAGCCCTTGTTGTATGCAGCCCCGCACACAACAGAATCCGTCCTTCAGCGGGGTTTGCGAATCGCCGCAGCCAAAGGACGGAGTTTACTTACCATGTCATTTTGTTAATATAACATGAAACATTTTTGCCTGACAATGAATTAAATATCATGGTTGCGATTACCAGTTTACCGGATTACAGGACGCTTATAGTAGTCTCTTAAAACCTGCTCCGCTTCTTTGCCGTAAATGTCAAATCCGACGTTAGCAGCAGCTTCTTCTGCCGGATACAGCTTGGTGCTCCAGTCCCACCAGAAGAAACCGGCAAACCAGGATTCGTCCCAGAATGTCTCCAGCGCCGACCGGTAGAAATTCGCCTGCTCCTGCTGGGAAACGGGAAGCTCCTTATGCGAGAAATCCCAAGGCATGGTTGCACAGCCCAGCGCACTGCGGCAGCCGATTTCGATAAAGACCAGCGGCTTGCCGAACCGTTCAGATAGTGCCTTCAGCCGCGGCTTCTGCTGCTCCCAGGAGGCCCGCATATTCTCGAAGGTATCCCCCGGAACTGAAGCTACCGGATAATAGGCACTTGTTCCGATATAATCCACTTCGTCGAGCCATTCGATCCCTTCCTCTTTTCCGTGATTGGCATTGTATACGATCGGTCCGGTGTATAAGCCTTTGACCTCACTGATCAGATTGCGCCACTCTGTCTCCCTCGACTCTGTAGCCACCATCTCACAGCCGATGCAGAACAACTCACACTCCAGCTCCTCCGCCAGCTCAGCATAATGCTTAATAAAGTTAGTATAGGATTTGAACCAGGCTGCCCAGTAAACGTCGCCATCCTCAGGAAAGCCGATCCGCGCCCGCCATATCCCGTCCCTGGAATTAACCACAGGTTTAAGGCAGACTTTCAGTCCCAGCTGCTTGGCAAGCTTCACGGTATGCTCAATATCCCGGTCGGTCATCGTATATCCGTAGTCAAAATAAATCTCTGTGGAATGCACCGTATCCTGCCATGTCCAAAAGGAAAGCGCAATCCATTCACTTCCCGTTTCCGCCAGTTTTCTAAGAGAATCCTCGGCATAGGGCTGTCTGTACGCCCCTCTGGTTGATTCCCAGCCATAAGTCATTCCTTTAAAAAATGTTTCGTTCACCGCTGTATCCTCCCATTGATAAAGTCATCAGCTTCTCTCCGCTGTATAACATTTATAATACTGTCTATCTTTTGTTAGGATAATTGAAAAACAAAATAATAACAAGTTATAATTAAAGAAAACTTTATACTAACAAATACTCGTGCTGCTGGAACGCAAAAAAACCGTGGACGTACACGTCCTCCGGCTGATAAAAGTTATGGTTGTAGCGAAAAATAAGCTGTACTCTGCCTTGTATGATTAAAAATTCAGTTACTCCGTAATTGCTGCTTCCTTTACCGGTATGCTAATCTCAAGTTTAGCCATCGCCTCTTCCTTCTCCCGGCTCGTAATGTGCGTATAGACAGTCGTTGTCTGAATCGAAGAATGACCCAGCAGCTCCTGTACCGTGCGCAAATCTGCTCCCTTGCGCAGCAGCATGGTAGCGAAGGAATGCCGCAGCTTATGGCTTGAATACGGCCGGCGGTGCGCCTCGGGCACACTCTGCTGGAAACGCTCAAACGTACCGGCTGCGATGCCCTGAATCCCGCGGATCGAAAGCCTCCGGCCTTTTTGCGAGATAAACATCGCTTCCTCCTTGCTGCGCCACGGTGACAACCGCCCGGCAATCGCTTCCTCCAGATACGGGGCGACAGCATCCGGAACCGGGACATTCCGCCATTTGCGCCCTTTACCAAACACACGAAGCGAACGCCGGTCCGGACTGTAATCATTAAGATTAAGCGTATGCACTTCTCCTACCCGTAGTCCCATGTACGACATTAACAGGAAGACTGCCAGGTTGCGGCTACGGTATTTACCGCTGACCGCTGATAAAAACTGCTGCAGATCGCCTTCATCCAGATAAACCGGCTCACGGTTTTTTTCGGTTTTGGATTTTTTAATGCCTGCCGCAGGGTTAACAGTAAGCAGCTCCAGCTCAATCAGTGCCCGGAACAGGCAGTTAATAGACGCATGCTTGCGGTTACGTGTTGAGTCGCTGACTCCCCGCTCACGTACAGAGGTCAGATACGAGACAACATGCAGCTTTTTGACGGACTCCAGCCGTTTGCCGTTAAGCCCGTTCAGAAACTCCCGTACATCCGCCAGATAAGATTTCTGCGTGTACGCCGTAAATCCGGCATCCTTCATCCAGATCAGAAAAGCCTCCAGCTCCTCTTCATAATCATTCTCGTATTCAGTCACTGCTGTTCACCTCCGTTATTGCGCCATTTGGCTGCATGGTTCTGAACCATCTGCAAAAACTGCTTCAGTGCAGGTGACATCCACTTTTTGTTATGATAAACGATTTGTGTAGCTACCCGCTGGGATTCATCATTCCAGTTCAGCCGTGCCAGCTTGCCTTCCGCAAGCTCGTTTCGGACCGTAATCAGCGGCAGGAAGGATATGCCCAGACCGGACATCACACACTGCTTGATCGCTTCGATGCTCCAGAATTCAAGATTCGGATCAGGAAAAACGCCATGGCTGTTGAGATGACGCTCAAATAATATACGGTAGGTACAGCCTGTCTCTGTATGCAGGATCGTTTGATCCTTGAGATCAAGCGGAACCACCTCCTTCAGACGTACAAGCGGATGATCGAGCGGCGCAACCAGGGTCATAGCCTCATGAATCAGAGTTTCGCAGATTAAGTCCTTATATTCCGTTTCGGGCTGAAGCAGAAAAGCAAGATCAAGCTCTCCGGTACGGACGAACTCGGTCAGCTCCCAGCAGGCTCCCGGCTTGAGGGTAATCTGCACCTTCGGATGGCTGCCGCGGAATTCCTTGATAATTCCCGGCAGGCGAAAAGCAGCCAGCGATTCCGGTGCACCAATGCGCAGCACGCCTGACAGCTCTGTTTCGGAGCGCAGCGCATCCTGAGCCAGGGCATGCATCCGGGAGATTTCCTGGGCATAGGGCAGCAGGCGGCGCCCGGCATCGGTCAGAATAATTTTTTTGCTGATCCGGTCAAATAAAGGCTGGCCCAGCTCTGTTTCCAGCGCCTGAATCTGCGCCGTAATACTTGATTGCGCATAGTCCAGCTTCTGAGCGGCCCTCGTAAAGCTGCCAGCCTCGACTACAACCAGAAAGGTGAATAAATGCCGTGATTCCATAAATCGCTTGCCGGCCTCCTATCGGTATTTTGAATGGATATCATTTAATAATTCCGTTTTTCCAATGGATCCATTATCTGATACTCTATACATAAATACAAGGAAAGCGGGACAATTAGATGAAGCAAAATCATTCCTTACAACGTAATATCGGCATGCCGCAGGCCATTGCCCTCTATATTGGAGCCGTGCTCGGATCAGGGGTGCTGATCGTGCCCGGCCTGGCGGCAGAAATGGCCGGACCGGCATCCCTGCTGGCCTGGGGCTTCATGACCCTTCTCATTCTTCCGCTGGCGTTGTCGATGGGACTGCTGTCGGCCAAGTATCCAAACGCCGGCGGAGTCTCTCATTTCGTCACTTTGGCCTTCGGGCCGCGGGCCGGGGCAATGGTCGGCTGGTTCTTCCTGATGTCCGTCCCAATCGGCGGACCGGTAGCTGCCTTGACGGGAGCAGGCTATATGACTGCCGCGATGGGCTGGGGTGACGGGGCAAGAATTGCCCTGGCCTCAGCTATGCTGGCAGTTGGACTGATTACGAACTGGATCGGGATGCAGGTGGCCGGCAAAGTGCAAATCGCCGTCGTGATCGCAATTGTCTCCGTGCTGGTCTTCTCATTCGCTGCAGCGCTTCCCCGGATGGAAAGTGCACATTTTACCCCATTTATGCCTCACGGCTGGACCAGCATCGGGCAAGCCGCGGCGATATTGTTCTGGTGCTTTATCGGCTGGGAAGCGGTCTCCCATCTGTCCGAAGAATTTAAAGATCCGCAGCGGGCGGCCATTAAAGGTGTGACCGTTGCTGCGGTTATTGTAGGGGTACTGTACTTCCTGTCTGCGCTGGCGACAGTCGGCACACAAAGCTATCTGCGCGGCGGCGCCGACTCCTCACTAGTCTGGATCATCAGCCAGCCGCTGGGAGCATGGGGCGGATTTATCGCCGGACTTACGGGGATGTTCATCTGTACTGCGACCATCATCGCTTACACCAGTGCCGCTTCGCGCGTGGCTTTTGCTTTAGCCCGCCAGGGCTATGCGCCACGGTGGATGAGCCGTCTGTCAGCACGGTATCAGACACCATCGGGTGCCACGATGTTCCTGTTGGGCTGTTATGCTGTGGTACTATTCCTTTACGGAAGCGGACTGCTGTCTATTACCACCCTGATCCAGTTTCCGAACGCCACCTTTATTCTGACCTACATAGGAGGCTGTGCCGCAGGCATCCGGCTGCTGAAAGGCAGCCGGCTCGGCGTAACAATCAGCTGGATTTCTTTCATCGCTACTGTGGCCGTATTTCCATTTACCGGCTGGGCGATTGGCTACCCGGTTGTAATTGTAGCCTGCTTCACCGCCATTGTCTGGCTCCGGAACAGCCGCAGCTCTTTACCTGATCTGCCTGAGAAGGAAACTCAACAGAACAAGTCCAATGTTATCTGATTCAAATGTGAATGGGTGCAATTGCCACACATAAAAAGGCCGCGAAATCCCAATCTATAGGGAATCGCGGCCTTTAATATTCGTCCCAAGCTATCTAACTTCAACAGCAAACACCGCCGAGGTCTGATTCAAAGTGTGGTATAGACTGATGTTTTAGTAAAAAAGTTACTTTTTAACCTTTCTTCAACAGTGTCTTTGCTTTACCGGCTTATGTGAATCGTTTCAGACTGTCCGCATCGGGTTATGGATGGAAGAGAGCATACCATTATTCATAACGAGAAGGAGAGATAAACATATGTCTGATTATAACAAAATCGTACTTGAGCCAGCAGCCCTGCAATTTGCGAATGATAACTCGGAGCCTCCTTTTCTGCCTGACCTTGGTCCGGAAAAAGGCCGGGAAACGGTTAACAGTGTTCAGTCAGGCGAAATAGATAAACCAGCGGTCGACATTCAGGACCTTACCGTCTCTGGCGGTCCCGGCGGTAGTGTGCCCGTGCGGATTATCCGTCCGCTGAACAGAGTCGGTGACGACCTGCCGGTCATCCTCTATATTCATGGCGCCGGCTGGGTGTTCGGCAACAGTCACACCCATGACCGGCTCATCCGTGAGCTTGCAGTCGGTGCTGAAGCTGCAATCGTTTTTCCTGAATACAGCCTGTCCCCGGAAGCTAAATACCCTACTGCTATTGAAGAAATCTATGCCGTTCTGGAGTGGATTTCAAAGAGTGGCGGTAAAAGTGGGCTGGACAGCGGTAATGTGACCGTAGCCGGTGACAGTGTCGGCGGAAATATGACAGCTGCCATTACCCTGATGGCTAAGGAGCGCGGCGGACCAAAGATCGCCAAGCAGCTGCTGTTCTATCCGGTAACGGATGCAGCATTTGATACGGAATCGTATCATCTGTTCGCAGAAGGCTATTTCCTGCAGCGTACAGGAATGCAATGGTTCTGGGATCAATATACAACTGACCCCGAAGAACGGGCGCAGATCACCGCCTCTCCCCTTCGGGCCAGTCTGGAGCAGCTGAGCGGTCTGCCGGAAGCGCTGATTATTACCGGAGAAGCAGATGTGCTGCGTGATGAAGGCGAAGCCTATGCCAATAAGCTGCGCGAAGCCGGAGTGCCTGTAACAGCAGTGCGATTCCAGGGCATCATCCATGACTTCGTGATGCTGAATGCAATGGCAGATACCGAAGCGAAAAAAGGCGCCCTGATGCTGGCAACTGCCTGGCTGAAGAGCTAAATCTCTCTTTATACAAGTGATTCGTATACAGGACAAAGACAAGCCCGCATTCGGAGAATAATCCGTGCGGGCGTGTTGCAATATTTTTAATACTCTTTTTGTGATTTATTAGATATTATTTCCTGAAAGAGTATATAGGAGGATCTGCCTGATGAGTAAATATTGGAATCACACTACCCGCTCATTGACTCCATATGTGCCGGGAGCTGATTGAGGCCATTGCCAAAGCCAGAAAAGTAAGTACAGATCAAGTTTTTGTTGGCAATGGGTCAGATGAGATACTGGCCTTTGCGTTTCAGGCTTTTTTTGATAAAGCTCGCCCTGTCTGCTTTCCTGATATTACCTACAGCTTCTATCCCGTTTATGCTGAACTTTATAAAATTCCATACACACTCATTCCCCTTAACGAAGATTTCACTATACCCGTAACACACTTTGCTGCTCAAAACAGCAGTATCATCATTGCCAATCCTAATGCGCCAACGGCGCTTGCCCTGAGCATAGAGGACATTCGGATTCTGCTCACTGCCAATACAGAACACATTGTAATCGTAGATGAAGCGTATATCGATTTTGCCGGTGAATCTTTAGTCTCCCTGGTGGACGAATTTCCCAACCTGCTTGTTATACACACTCTTTCCAAATCGTATGCCCTGGCCGGCTTGCGTGTAGGTTATGCTATCGGAAATCCTCAGCTAATCGAAGGACTGAACCGCGTCAAAAACTCATTCAATTCTTATACCTTGGATAGACTTGCTTTGGCTGGAGCGCAAGCGGCTATTAACGATGAAGATTACTATAAGCAAACAGTTAGCAGAATCATCCATACCCGAAATGAAACGATACGCAAGCTTACAGCAATGCATTTCTATGTCACGGATTCAAAGTCTAATTTCATCTTTATTTCCCACCCCGCTGTAGGGGCAAAATACATCTTTGAACAGCTTCGCAATGCGGGAATTCTGATCAGACATTTTGATCGGCCAAAGATTGACAACTATCTGAGAATCAGCATCGGGACGAATGAGGAAATGGAAGCAACAGCTGCGCAGTATTATTTATGAAGATAGGAAGGATAGATAAAGATACCTTTATCAAAAAAAGTGGCAGCCAAGAACGAAATACGTCCCCACTGCCACATTTTTGGCCGTTATTTTCTCTGGGTATAAAATTCCGCAGCCTTCACCAGCATATCCTTCAATGAACCGAAGGAGGTTGTTTGGTTCACATGCTCATTCAGCTGATCCTGGGGCAGGGATTTCAGGTCCTCCGCTGAGGAGCCCGTAAAGCCGCCGCTCTGCAGCAGCTCCTTCAGAGACTGAAACGGGGTGAATTGTTGCAGGAACGAGCTGGACAGCAGCTGGTCGACCGGCAGCTTTTGTAACAGCTGATCCAGCGGAAGCTGGTCAAGCGGAAGCTTTTGCAGCAGCTCGCCGATATTACCGTCTTTGACTGAATTCATAAGGCCCTGAACCTTATCGCCCAGTCCTCCGAGATTAAAGCTCATGATTGTTCCTCCTCTGAGTTGTTGATGCTTCTTTATTACCCTGATTCTATAATTACGAATAAAAGGTAACATATTATTTATTATGTTAACTTATTTAGTCAGAAACTAATCACCTTCTCTAGGGGGCAATAAAGTATAATAGCTATTAAAGAGCCTATCCCTATTGTCATAAATTACTGCTTGCACTGTCCATTAACATTGAATCAGGAGCCTTATAATATGCCCTTAACCTTTGCACACCCGGCAATCATTCTACCTTTCTCCCGTAAAAGCACTTATGTACACTTTACTGCCATGGTCCTTGGAAGCATGTCACCGGATTTCGAGTATTTTGTCAGAGGCAGGCCTGTCGCCGAGATTGGCCATACCTTCACTGGATTTCTTGTGTTCAATCTGCCGCTGGTTGCGGTCATCTGTCTGGTCTATCATTATTTTGTTCACCGGACTTTAATGAGCCATCTGCCGCATTTTCTTCAAGACACTTACACACATAGAACAGCTGCAAGTCCTGTAACCCGGATATTCGTCTTCATCTATTCAGCACTCTTCGGCATGCTTACGCATGTGGCCTGGGATGCCTTCACCCACAAGCAGGGGTTTATGGTGACTAAATTTCCGGGATTGTTTAACCACATCTTCAGTGTCTACGGCCATGATATCCCTTTATACAAATTCCTGCAGCATGGCAGCACAGTATTCGGGCTTAGTCTGATTTTCGGATACCTGGTTCTCAGGAGCCGTTCCGTTAAGCAGGAGCCTTCCAGCAAATCCGTTAAGCAAAAATATCTTTTCTGGTCCTCCGTATGCCTGTTGGCCGGTTTCCTTTTGCTCCTCTGGTATTTCGCTGCTCCAGTGTCCTTGTCAAGCTATGGCGTACATGTGGTAAGGATCGTTGATGCCTGGTGTCTGGGCCTCCTCGGTGTCTGCCTGTTCCCCAAATACCGCCAGAACCGGATCAGCAGCACATAAAACCAACATAAACAGGACTTCCGTCCGGGAAGCCCTGTTTTGCTTCTCTCTACCTTAGTGCCCGCACAAACCTGCCGATTCTCCGGGCCGCCTCCACCAGCTTGGCTTCATCCTCCACCAGCGCAATCCGCACAAACCCTTCGCCCTGTACGCCAAAAGCATCCCCCGGGATAATCGCCACCCCGGTCTTAAGGAGCAGCTCCTGTGCAAACCGCCGCGACCGCCCCGGCTGACCGGCACAATAATCCTCCGGAAGCGGCGCCCAGATAAACATCGTGGCTTTCGGGCTTGGCACTGTCCAGCCTTCCTCTGCCAGCGCCTGCATGAACACATTCCGTCTGTGTTCATAGAGCGGCGCGACCTCCAGGCGTCCGTCCCCCTGCATCGCCAGCTCCAGGGCAAGAACTGCCGCTTCCTGCACCGGATTGAATACACCGTAATCCACATTGCTCTTGAGTTCACGGAGCGCCCCCACCGCTTCACGGTTACCGGTCATGAAACCGATGCGGCAGCCGGCCATATTAAAGCTTTTGGAGAAAGAATGAAACTCCACTGCCGTATGTATCGCTCCAGGCACCTGCAGAATACTTAACGGCCGGTAACCGTCAAAGCCCATCTCTGAGTAAGCCAGATCATGGATAATCAGCACCTCCCACTTCCGGGCCAGCCCTACCAGCTTCTCCATGTAAGCATAGTCCGCCGTAACCGAAATCGGATTTCCCGGGAAGGCAAGCAGGATAAAAACAGCCTTCTGCCATACATCTTCCGGAATGCTGTCCAGATCAGGCAGGAAATCATTGTCTGCAAGCAGCGGCAGCGGCCAGGCCTTCACACCGGCAATAGCGAGTGAGCCTGAATAAATAGGATAACCCGGGTCAGGCACAATCGCCAGATCCCCCGGATTGCATGCGGCCAAGGCCAGATGGGCCAGCCCGTCCTGGGAACCCATTAAAGAGACCAGCTCCTCCTCCGGATCCACTTCTACGCCAAACCGCCAGTTCATCCATTTTGCAGCCTGTTCGCGGAAATTTGCACTTCCTTTGGAAGCAGGGTATGAATAACTGTCATCACGTAGCACCGCTGCACTCAATGCTTCACGGATCTCCGGGGCCGGTGCCTGGTCGGGGCTGCCGATGCCAAGGTCAATAACCCCGAGTCCGGACTTTCGTGCCTGCTCCTTCCATTCTGCCACCTCTGCAAAAATGGATGAGCCTAAATGGGAAAGCTTGTCCGATCTCCACTTTTGGACGGAGCCTGAATTGCTGGTCGTCATATCTCTCCACCTGTCTGTTTTTGAATCATTATAGCATGCGGGGTGCAGATAAGGATGCAGTGCATTCCAACTGGTCAATAATGGTAAATATTCACTTGATTTAAGCTGGAATATTGTCCGTGAACGTATCTTAAAATCGATTTAAACTAAAATAGCGTATAATTTATGTTATACGCTGTTTTTTTCAGGCCGAAATAACCTGCTTTGGGCTCAAATAATGTACTAACAGATACCCATCATTCAATCTCTAATATTCAAGTTCTTTTCTGAATGTAAATTAATATGCCCTAGTATCCTTCTATTTTATCATGGAGTTTGTTCGTAAGATCACTGATGTTGTTGCCTCCCTTCAATAGCATGAAAGATTAAAAACAAAAGACAACCAACCTTTTAAGCTGATTGTCTCTAAAATCAATCTCCAAATATCCACGCCCATAAGCTCTTTTTCTTAGGTTTTGAAGGTTGTTGTTTTGACTGTTTTTGTATCGAACGAGTGTTATGTCTTTTTCTAACTTGTTCGTCGATTTTTCTAGCGCTTTTAATTTTCTCTTCTCCCCAACGCCCCGCCCACTGGATTTCATTGTTGGTTATGAAATAATGAGACTTACAGGGATATGACCAGTTGCCGATAGATGGTTTGAGCGAGACGCTATTACCGTTTTTAAACAGTTTCCATTGCGTTGTACTGAGTGGAGTTGATACCTCATTGCCACACCCACAAGCGCAAAGATGGAGAACCGCGTTGTATTTAAGACTAATGTACAGTTTGCCTTGCTCAAGCGAGTTAGGGATGACTTCTACAAATACAGGTTCAATACATTTAATCGAGGAAGTCACGTTTTGCCAATCCTCCTGTATTTAGTTCATAAGTGGCATCCATTTCTTTCGTTAAATCCTGATAGAAGCCCAAAAGCTTCTTCCATTTAATAACCGCGAATGATGCGTTCAGGGAGTTGAGTTCTGCGATTTGGATATTAGTCGAATACGCATCGTTACCACCTTGATTAAACGGTATTCGCTCATAAACATGATCACTCTTATCGTATGTACATGTCGTTGTTCTCACATGTCCAATTAGCGAATCGTTTACAATCTGAACGCCAATTCCACAGTCAACAAAGGGCTTTCCAGCGCGAATGAGCACATCTACAAGCCTTTTCTTGCTCTCACCATGATCAATTGCGATGAATACGAAGTCCGCAACCAGCAATTCTTCTGCATTGTCTTCTGTCAACATATAATCATGCGGAATGATGCCCTTGTGCATATTTGAGTACACCATATGGAAATAATCCACTTTCTTATATTGAGAGCCAAGCGTATTTAATGAGGGGGCGCTTGGACTTCTAAATGCATTATGTTGCAAATAAGCATCACCGTCAAAAAGATGAATTTCAGAGACGGGCGTTTTTGATACAAAATCTAATACATACGAGCCTGTCCCACCCAAGCCTACTATCGCGATTCTTTGATTAGCAAGCTTTTCGGCAATCGGCGTAATATGCGACCTTGCAGAGTTCGTATCCATGTACTGGAATACAGAGACATGATTTGATGGAATCGGATTCTCATAGTTTCGGACTTTGACGCTTTTATCCAAAGCAGAAACAGGAGTGAAAAGATGGTTGATATACTGCGTAAATTTCTCGTAGTAATCCTTGTATCCTTGTGGAGGTTTGTTGGAGAATGAGTGGTTTCTTATTACATTCTCAAAAACAACTTCAGTATGAGACGTATGCTCAAGAAATGAAAGCCGTTGTCCATGTTTATTACATGGATATTCACCAGCGAAAAAGATTACATGACTAGATGGTGTTGTTGTCCGATCCCCCGCAAGCGTAAGATCGGAGATAAGCGTTCCGTATTTAATCTCGCGATCTTCGTTTACGTAAGGAACGCCATGCACAAGTGCAAAAGCACCCCTTACATCGAGATTATACCCTTCATCTTCCAACCGTTTAAGGTCCGGGCTAAGATTTATCAGTTCGCGTGACATTGAAGATCATCTCATCTTTCACTTTGACTTCCTCACCTTTTTCGAGGTAAACTGTTTCGCCATGTTTATTTTTCGTATAAGTGACCGTATAAGCCGTAGTTTCGGACTCTTCATACGAACCAAGCGCAATTACAACCACTTCTTGAAACGTAAGTTCTTCTTTCTTTTCAATCTCATGTGGTCTACCGTTGACAATGATCGTCACAGTTTTTGTCTTCTCGTTCATTTTAACCACTCCCTACTAGAAATTTATGGATTTCTCGTATGCAGTATAACACTATATATATTGTTTGTCCACAATTAAACTCTAATTTTAATACAATATATTGTGTCAATATGAATATCAAAAAAGTGTGAACGACATTGTTTAACAGTATGCGACATAAAAGAGACGCTATGAAAGCGCCTCTCCTTTAAATACTTCTGTGATTTTCATATATTTCGTGAAATGCTCATTGCTTTTCCAATCCGACTGCATAATTTCAGTAGCCCGATTTGTAAGATAACTTTATTAACAAAAGAGATTACTTCTGATGATATCATCTCTTTTGTTTTATCACATAATCCCACATATTTTTTTGCTCGAAACCACTCTTTTTATTTGTTTAGTTCCCGCTAACACACTTTTTTCCACTAACGAACTTTATTTCCCCTCATCAATAGTGTCCCAAAACCCAATTATGCCCTCGGTTATTTTAAGATCAATTAGGGGGCATATAGTTGTAGGTGAACCTGGGACTGATAAGTCCGGTATATTATAATACCTAGTCAACGCATTATTAAGTGAAGTCAGAGAAACTGTTTATAAATTCATATTACTGCCGAAACCTATTCCGAGCATTAGGAACAACTTGGGATAAATCATGATCTAGAAGAAATACTTACAAATTAGATTGGAGATCAAGTGATGAATTAAGTATTGTTTCTCAGGAATCTCTGGAGTTATAAAATCTTATTGAGGCAGCGGACGAATTACTGAGGCAACTGTTACGCTGTACCATTTATTTTACATAATTCATCTACTTATCTCTCTTAATATAAGGGTTGCACAATTCTTTTTATTTATTTTTTAGTTGACCTTCCTTAAAGAATATTCCCCACGCTTCCTTGCTACGATCAGAGCTGCTGCTTAAACGCCCGCAAATTCAGCCAAAGATGTGTTCTGGAATGAACCCCGAAATATCAGGCAGTCAGATTGATCTTTAATGTACTTAATATATATTTAGATGATTATCAAATCATGAAACAGTACATGTTCTTGCCCTTTGCTCGGGACAAGAATATATATACTTTAAATCTCGACTACGTGGGGTTCAATGAATATGTGTTCCTGTCCTCTTACAACTTTTTAAGCAAAGTGATACTCCTTTAGATTCCTCAACAAAATGGAAAGTAGGCTTTACATTTGCCGGTTTTAATGATATTTTAATTATGGAAAGTATACTTTCCATCCTTTCACAGTGAGGTGATCCTTTGAAAAACAGGCTGGAGGAAATACGCAAGCAGCATGGCATTAAACAGGAAGAGCTTGCCGCAGCGCTGGAGGTATCCAGACAGACGATTGGCTCACTCGAAAACGGAAGATACAACCCTTCCATCATTCTGGCTTTCAAAATCGCCCGTTTTTTCAATCTGTCCGTTGAGGAGATTTTCATCTACGAGGAGGAAGAGAAATGAGAAGATCACCAGCTTTTTACGTAATACTGCTGTTCGCCGGGATTTGCGCAATTGCGGCGAGTTTCTTTTTTAACATTGAGGAATTTAAGGCTGTCTCGGGTACGTTGATCGGTATCGGGGCCGGCAGTGCGGGGGTCAGTATATCCAATCTGTTGATGATTCGTGCAGCACGCAAAAACCCCGGGCTTGAAAAGCAGGCCATCATTGATTATCACGATGAACGGAATACAGTAATCCGCAACCGCGCCAAAGCCAAGGCCGCAGATATTACCCAGTGGCTGATCATGGCGATCGCCTATGTTACGATTCTTATTTCAGCTCCTTTATGGGTGACACTTGCTGTAGTTGTTGTCTTTCTGATCTACCATTTCATGAGTCATTATCTGATGGTCCAATACCAGAAAAGCATGTGAACAGAGCAGCGCCAGCCCGCAAATGAACGATAGTCCTGCGGCTGGCGCTGCTGTACTTCGATTATTAAACCACTAGTTCCATAACCGGATCACATTCACCAGCTCTTCCCCGTCAAAATCCAGCCTGTACACATCAGGTTTGGACATGTTTAGCAGGAAATCCAAATCGTAGTTTTTGTCATAATGATTCATGATCAAAGTCATAACGGCCCCGTGTGTCCCTAAAGCTATCTTGCATCCGTTATATTTCTTCAATAACTCTTTTACGACGGCTATTGCCCTGCCCTGACAATCTGCATTAGACTCCCCGCCCGGCAAAGCAAACTCAGGATCAACAAAAGATAGCTCCAATAATGGGATCAGCTCCTCATCAGGCAAGCGTTTGTCTTCATTCAGGAAGATTCTTTCTTTAAGGTCTTCATATAATAGCACCTCCTGGCCACTGGCCCCAGCCAAATCCTCAATGGTTAAGATGGCCCTCAGATAAGGGCTCGAGACAAAAACCTCTATCTCTTCTTGTTTCAATATTTCAGTAACTAGCAGCGCATCCCTCTTTCCTTTTTCCGTTAAACCTCTGCTTCTTTCGTTATGATTCCTCTCATTCGTTGGTGATTCACCGTGTCTTACCATATAAATCGAAGTGTGCATTTGCTTCCCCCTGTACTCCAGTTTTCCGGATGATTAATGAATTACAACCCTCACACTATATTAGAAATAACTGGAATGTCAAATATACGAAGTAATAGTACGGACGGGACAGGCATAGGATAGGGTATTACGAGTGAAGGTGGGAATACTCATGTCCAAGAACAAACGCGGCAAAGCACTCTGGCGGATGCCGTCCCGCAGCAGAGGAACCTGTCCAATCTGTGGAAGCACACGGATCAAGCTGCTCTATATCGGCAAAAGCGCCGACGGCGGGAAGCTGGATGTCTGCAAAAAGTGTGACGGCAAGCAGGCGGTCTAACGTACTTTGGCAAATGTAATTCAAGCTGTAAAAAAAGCACTCATAACAAAGGGGAGCACCGTTTCATACGGCACTCCCCTTTTCTTTATCCGCTCAGGTCAAGTCCTGCAATTCATTCCGCGGCATCCAGTTACGGACTCCATTATCCTCAAGAATCCCTAAGGTCACATCCGAAATATGCGGATCAGCCAGCAGCTTGTCCCTCACCTTAAATTTGATGTCATCGGCATCAGCCAGTGTCAGCCCGGTCTTGAGCTCGATCAGCCCTTCAACATGGTAGTACCGGCCCTCCTGCAGAATACGCATCTGGAAAATGTCGGTAACCTGGGGCTCTTCAAAAATAATCTTCGCTACCTTCTCCTCAATCTCCGGCGGTGCCGCTACACCGATCAATCCGACCATATTGTCATAACCGACACGGAAGGCTACCCCGATCATCATAAACGCAATCAGGATGCTTGTGATCCCGTCCAGCAGATGGAAACTGGTCAGCGCAGTCACCAGTACAGCAATCATCGCCAGCAGCCCCCCGGTTGTTGCAACAAGGTCTTCGTAAAAGACAAGCCGTGTCGGCGGTGCGGCCCGTTTAACGTTTTTGAGTGAGGCTGTAAACTTGCGGAAGCCCTTGGCTTCCACACGGGCATCGTGCAGCACTTCATTCATCGCTTTCACCCATACAAAGGCGTCCGCTCCGATCGACAGCGCCAGTACCAGCACATTGATCCAGTAGCCGCCTGCTTCTTCAGCCGGATGCTGCAGCAGATGGAAGCCTTCGAGCATCGTTTCATAAGCCATAATGGTAACCACTATTACCGCTATCATACAAAAAAGATTAATGACCCGTCCGAAGCCGTCCGGGAACCGGCGGGTCGGCCGCTTCTCTGCGAGCACACTGCCGGTAAAAACGAACAGCTGATTAACGGCATCAGCGATCGAATGCATCATCGTGGCAAACATCGAACCGCTGCCGGTCAGCGCAAAGGCAACTCCTTTAACAACAGCGATGCATGTATTCCCGATTGCTGCAGATCCTGAAGACTTGTTTCCTTTCCTAATTAAGCTTCTAATACTTTCTGCATTCTCTGCCATAGGTCATGATGCCTCCTCACACGTTTTGCATATGTATTTACTTAACCTAAAGGATCAGATTTCTATCAGGCTTAGCCGGGCATTCGTTCGGTTCTTCATGTGGAACTTAAAAAGCCCACACCCTTAATCAGGCGTGAGCTTCAACAAGGTATAGATTATCCATTCTAGTATCAGGCGGCTTAGTACAGGCTTATCAGGTTTGTCCAACCCAGTCTGCCCCGGCGATGCTCCGCCAGATGCTGCGGATCTCATCGTACTGGTCAGCCGGCAGTGCGCCTTTGCTGAGCAATCCGGCATTCTGCTGCCAGCGCTCCGGCTTGGTGGTTCCGACAATGGCGGTATGCACACCGGGTGTGCTGAGCGTAAAGCGCAGGGCAGTCTCCACACTTTCCTGCGGGTCGGCCAAGAAGCCGTAAGACAATTCACGCAGCCGGTTCCAGTAGATAAAAGGGTATTCGCTCTCGTCCATACTCTCAAACATCCAGGCTGCATTGGCAATCGGGCGTTTTGCGGTTACGCCCATGTTCCGTTTAGCTGCCTCGTCCAAGGTCAGGTCAATGGCTTCCTGATCGGCGAGATTGACCGAGATTTCCAGACTGTCAAATACGCCGGTCTGCACCGCATACAGCGCATCCTTCCGGTCGCCGCTGTAGCCGATATAACGAGTCTTGCCGGCCTGCTTGGCCCGCTGCAGCACTTCAATGACCGCCCCGTCGCGCAGAACCTCTTCCCGGCAGCTATGCAGGTGGATCATATCAACATAGTCGGTCTGAAGGCGCTGGAGGCTGCGGTCAATACTCTTTTCCAGTAAAACCAGATCCCAGTCCGGATAATCCATTCCTGCGGAATGGCCGCATTTGGTGAACAGATAATAATCACTCCGCCGTGAGCCCAGCGCTTTGCCGATAAGCTCTTCACTGTTGCCGTAGCATTCCGCTGTATCAATCAGATTAAGCCCGGCGTCCACTGCGCTTCCCAGCAGCCGGTCTACCGTTTTCTGATCCGAGCTGCCGATTTCAGAGCCGCCGAAGCCCAGTACACTTACTTCCATGTCTGTATTGCCGTATTTGCGTTTTTCCATAGTAGTTTCCTCCTTTAGTAGTGGGTATGAATTGGGGGAGCCGGGAACTGTCTATGAAGCTGGCACATCTTATACATTATACCCCCCGGTACAAAAAGGAAACGTTATGGACGGCCGCCAGACTCCGGAAAGCTTGATTTAATCCACAATTTGGAGATATCCAGGAAGCCGAAGGAGCCGGTATGCAGACCAAACAGGCTCTGATTAAGCTGGGCTCTTTTGTTCAGATGACAGCCGTACAGCACCCATGCCTGATCCCGGAGTATGGATTCTGTCTGCTCCAGCAGATTGCTTCTGCTGTGCTCATCCAGTCCTGCAAAGCAGTCGACGGCCTGCCGGATTTGCGTAAGCTGGTGCTCCAGCAGCAGTCTGTGCAAATGATTCGACCGGTTGACAAAATAGTTAATCATCCCCCACTGCCAGTCATCCTCCAGCACCTCCTCGGCAAACACAAAGTCCGCCCTCCCGATAATCTCATCCAGCTGAAAATCCTTATATTCCAGCAAGCTGATTCTTATCCCGGCCACTGCTCCGCGTTGCTGCAGCCACTGGGCTTCCTCACGCTCCTCTTTCTTGGCAGCTGTATAAGCAATAGTGATGACTTCACCGTTGTAGCTGCTTTGCTGCAGCTGTTCCCTGATCTGAGCCATACCGGGTTCGGTCCAGTCCATCCGGCGGCTTAACCAGGGTAAAAAGCTGGCAGCCGGAGTAAGCCGGTTCCCGCCCAACTCTTTAATCAAGGCAAGCGGGTGATACAGCAGGCTCATGGCCTGGCGGAAATGCGGGTCATGCTGCAGCCCTTCTTTGCGGAAATTCGTAAGGATATATCTGCAGCCTGTAGCCGGATAGTCAATGCTGTTATTGGTACAAAGCGCCGGCGACGGTCGGATCTCCCCTGCTTCAGGCAGCTGGTACTGGCGTACACTGGCCCACTTATCCGGCAATGACCATATCTCTACCCGGTCAAGCAGCGGACGGATTCCGTAATAATCATCGAATGCTGCAAGCTCAAGCACATCATCGCTCAGATTGATTACCCGGTAAGGTCCGGTTCCCGATGGACGGGCAGCATTAAACTCCTGGTCGCAGGGCAGAACCGACATATAGACGGAGCTAAGCGTATGCAGAAAAAAACGGTTCGGACGCGACAGATCAAACCGTATACGGTGATCTCCTAACAGCTCTATACCGGCTACGTCGCGGACATGCCAGATCGCCGGGCTGTTCTTATCCTTGAGCCGCACCAGCGTATCCTTTACATCTCTGGATGTCATAACCCGGCCGTGATGAAACCGGACCCCTTTGCGCAGGTAGAAAATGTAGCTGGTATAATCCTCGTTCGTTTCCCACATATGGGCAATGCCCGGGGTGAAGCTGCCGCTGGAAGCCTCGTAGGTCAACAGGGTACTGTATATCTGCCCGAGCAAAAAAGCCTCAAACGCGGTGTACACAGAAGCGGAGTCCAGCTCCTCCATCTGCCGGTTGCTGGTGATCCGCAGGACGTCCAGACCGGTTGTTGACTCCGCTTCACTGTGGTAGCCCATCTGCTTGTTCAGAACAGCCAGAAGACGTTCCCTCAGCGGACTATTCACCTCGGGCAGCCCGATCAGCTCGATCCCCTGCTTGATTTTTCCGTTATTGACCAGCTCAAGCAGCTGGTCTTCCAGTACATCTTCCATACTGCGCAGAAAAGTAATAGACGAGAAATGCCCTCTGCCTCTGCCGGGCCGCCACTGAATCAGGGCCTTCTCTTCAAGCCGGCGCAATATGAATTTGACATTGCGCGGGGTGCAGCACAGCACCTCCGCCAGCACCTCAATGCTTGCCGGAAGCGGCTCCTGCAGTCTGGAGAGGCTGTTGAACCCGGCCGATATGCGGAGATAGTGTACGATATGGTTATCCATTGGGTATGCTCCTGTTAAAGGTGAAAGGATAGGGGGAAACCTTACACTTTTCTTTCCCCCTTTAAATATTACAATAATTATATATGACACCGCCTGAAATAGGCAGTCCTCAAAATTCATCCAGCAGATTAGGAGATTCCCTGACTTATGAAACATTATCTACAGCACATCCATCCGCTCGCTTGGACCATTATTATCGGTACGATGTTCGGCCGCCTGGTTACCTCCATGAGTATTCCGTTCTTGTCCATTTATCTGACCCAGGTGCTCGGGGCTTCACCTACCCAGACCGGTTTTACCGTAGCGGTCAGCTCACTAGCCGGGGTGATGATCAGCTTCTACGGCGGTTACATTTCCGATGTGATCGGCCGCAAAATCGTTATGCTGGTGTCCGTCTTCGGATGGGCTTGTGTCTTCTTCGGCTTTGCCGCCGCCCAGCATTTATGGGTCTTTTTCCTTGTTAATACTTTGAACGGGATCTGCCGTGCAGTGTTTGAGCCCACCTCCCGGGCCATGCTGTCAGACATTACACCGCCTGAGCATAAGCTGCTTGTGTTCAACCTGAGATATGCTGCGGTTAACCTTGGCGTGGTATTCGGCCCGATTATCGGCCTGCAGCTCGGCTCCGCCGAATCGACTTTTCCTTTCGTGATTGCAGGAATCGTCTATATTGCCTACGGGCTTGTGCTGTTAATGCAGTTCCGGATTCACCATAACACACTGCCAGGACGTTCAGAGGTCACCGCACCCAAACTCAGCACAGCACTGGCCGTTACAGGCCGGGACCGGGTCTTCCTGCCTGTACTGCTCGGCACTATTTTCTGCGTGCTTGGTTATGGGCATTTCAGTTCCACACTGGCGCAGTATCTGGCGATGAACACTCATTTCACAGACGGCGGCAAGGTCTTCTCCTATATGCTGTCGCTCAACGCGGTTACCGTACTGGTAGTCCAATACCCGATTGTCCGCACGGCAAACAGGTTTTCGCCAATTGTTCCTTTGATTCTAGGCAATATCTGCGTCGCCGTTAGCATGCTGCTGTTCGGCGCTGCCGGCGGAATAGGGCTCCTGATGGCCGGAGTAATTCTGTTCACCATCGGCGAAGTGCTGCTGTTCACGATGATGGATATGCTGATTGACCGGATTGCCAAGCCGGAATGGAAAGGCACCTATTTCGGAACAATCGGCTTCAACGGGTTCGGCGGGGTTATGGCCCCGATTCTCGGCGGCCTGCTGCTGGATCAGTTCGGCGCTTCCAGCGGCCCTGCTGTATTTGTCCCTCTGGCACTGACCACAGCTCTCGGTCTGCCGTTTCTGATTACCGCCCATAAAAGGCTGAAAGCCAGAGAGCTGGCAGAGGCCAAAATCTGCGCTTAACCCGGACATTCACCGCACACAAACAGCGGCAGCTCAGGACCTCATGGTCCGGGGCTGCCGCTGTTTGCGTTAAATAGATTCCGTTCATATGAGCATTATGACTCCAAAGCCTTTCCGCATCTCGGGCAAAACTGGTAGGCTGCGTTAGTTACTTTACTGCCGCAATAAGGACAATAACTTAGAGTGTTATCACTTTCATGGGACTCGTGGTTATAATGATCAGAGTCTACTGATTTTTGAAAAAAGGTGTCCAGAGGATCAGGCTCTTCATGTCTGTCTGTAATGTCCATCAGGGACATCCGGTTCTTCCCGGTCGCGTTCTTAAAGTGATATATCCCCTGCACTATAGCTAACCCGACAAAAATAACACCGAATGCTACAAAAAATACCGGCGCACCCATCTGTGCCGCTGTTATCGTCCAGAAGACTCCAAATACTCCTACAGCAATACTCCCGATTGCACTCATGCCGGAAGGGCCGCGGCCAGGCTTAATGCTTTTCAGCGGAAGTCACTCCTCTCGTCTCAAACTTGCTAACCAAACCGTGAATGGAATAGATGCACATCCATTTTCCGCGCTTTTCAACCAATGTATAATTTTACCTCGACCTGAATGGATTATCAATCAAAAAAGTTTTGAAATGGCGCCAGTCACGCTGACAAGGTACAGCATTAACGTATTATTGTTTACATAATATTATATATGTTAACTAAAATTGTTTTTCATTTCTATATCCAGTAATTCCCATAACTAAAAGTACATTTTCTGTAAAAGCTTAATTTTCTCCATTATGTATTCCCTCAGTATTATGGGCTCCAGAACCTCAACGTCACCTGGCAGCTGCATCACCTTCTCACAAGCCTGTTCATAGCTGTACATGTTAACGGTCAGAATAAAAGCCTTATGATCTGCAACGTTATTCATTACCTCCAGCCGGTTAACGAGCTCAGGATGAGGTTTGTCCAACCGGAGAGTTACAGGATAATACTCCTCTGCTCTGCGGTTTTGTCTAAAATTCTTCTCCGTACCCCTCCAGTATTCCTCCAGAGAAAAATCTGAAGGAATCGTATATTCCTCTTCCAATTGTTCTGCCGCTGTAATCCGTTCACATTTAAACGTACGCAGTTCTTGAGCATCTTCACAGTAGCCGACCAGATACCATTCCCCCTGCTTTACCACAAGCCCGTAAGGCCGCAGCGTACGGCTGGAACGTTCCCCGTTAACCTTGCGGTATTCCACACTGAGCTTATGAGAGTGCCATAGAGCGGCACGGAGCCTCTCCAGAAAAGGAACTGCAGGACGCTCGTTCCACCACGGCGTTTCATCGAAGTAAAAGACATTTTTGGCCTTGGTAATGTCCTCCCGGTAAGCCGGCGGCATTGACTTCTCAAGCTTCAATAATGCGTTCTTGAGCTTAAGCGTGGATTCCTTCTGCATGCCCTGATGAAACCCCAGACCGGTTAAATAAAGATGGATCAGCTCATCCCCGTTCAACTGGCGCAGATTGACTGTATAGCCCTCCATGAGGGAAATCCCTCCGTTCGGTCCGGTTGTAGTCACGATAGGTATTCCGGCTTCCGCCAGCACATCGATATCCCTGTATATGGACCGGACGGAGGTTTCCAGAGCAGCTGCCAGCTCATTTGCCTTGATTTTCCCCCGGGATTCAATCAGCAGCATAATAGCAATTAACCGGTGTACACGCACAGCCATCAGCCTCTCAACCTTAGTTCTTGCCGTTCTTCTGTCAATAAGTGCTTATATATTCAATGTATCAGACCAAAAGAACGGTTGTAAACAAACATCAGGCAAAGCTTCCGGCCGGAGCCTTTATACACTGTAGAGCTGAGTTTGCGGGATCACTTCTTTTACCGTGCTTGCACTTTCCCAGGAGAGCTTAACATTAGCCAGTGTATCCTGGTTGTTAAAGTACTCCAGCTTGATGCGATGCTGCTTGCCGGCGGCCAGCACTGCAGTTCCCGATACCTCCAGTGTTCCATGTACCGTCCAGTCGTCAATAATTAATATATTATCAATCCAAAGTCTGACACCATCGGACGACTGGACATAGAACGTATACTCCTCATCATGGACGCCTTGCACAAAACCGGTCCATCTTACCGTCATGTTCCATGAATTAATGGTAGTGCTGGAAGTCCAATTGAAATTAACGGTCGGTACTACTTTGGTAACCTTCAGCGTATTGAAGTTCTGGCCGAAATAGTAGTTTCCCAATATACCGTCAGCCGCTGAGGCAGGCGGAACAACGACCGGTGTAAAAGAGTCTCCGCGGTTCAGTGCAAACGGATGGTTATAAACTGTCTGAATAACTGCATCGGTATTTTTGTCTGTCAAATAACTGCCCCATGTCATAAACCACGATAATTTGAACTGGCGAAGGCTTGTCCGGGTCATGTCCGGGAGCTGCCCATTCTCCGTTACGCTGATAATCTTACCTTCTGCCAGATAGAGCAGCTCGTCGTAATTGGAATAGTAATAAGCATTGTCGTAGATATCAAATCCGAGTGCATCCGCCCGGTTATGCCCGACATAGTAATCTCTGGCAGGCTTGGTCCACTCATTGTTGGCATTTGCACTCCATACCCACAGTAGATTGTTAAGTCCATGATAACGGGTATACCGCTGATACATGAGCTCCCATAAAGCATTGAAATTCGTTTTGTCTCCCCACCAGAACCAGTCACCGTTCATCTCGTGATAAGGCCGCCAGAGTACCGGAACCTTATAGTCTCTAAGCTGTTTTAGATAGACAGCCACCTCATCAATGGCAGCAAGAAAGGCTGTATGAAGAACCGTCCCCGGTGTAAGAATCTGGTCAAACTCATCCGGAGTGGTTTTACGTTTAACATTGGGCCATTCCAGGGCAGTCCCAGGATACACCTGATGATAGGTAGCGGTAACGATTCCTCCGGCATCATGCCATGCCTTGGCCGCAGTAACAATTTTATCTCTCTGCTCTGCCAGAAGCGCTTCGTTCTGACCGCTGATGCCGCCAAACTCAAAACCCTTTAGCATGGGCCGTTTACCCGTCTTATCATAAATTTGTCCGCTATAGTTATTGGGGGCTTCTAAATACTCATGCTGGCCGGTTAACATTCGTTTGCCCTGTACCGAATACAACAATTCCAGCAGTTCTCTAGCTCCATCACTAATACAAGGATTAACAGGCTGCCTGAGCAGCTCCTTATAGCTGGCTGTCCACGCCGGGTCCGTAACCGTAGATTTCACCGCACTGATCATCTGCCACATTCTATCGTTCCTATCCATTCCCACCACTCCTCGTCGGAAAATATCTATATAAAGGCGGTTAAACCACCGGATTTGGAATACTGTGGACTAGAAAACCTCACCCAAACAAGAACGTATGTTCGTTTTATTTTTATATTTTACCATATATATCCTTAAAATCAAGAGTGAAACTTTGTAATCTATCTTGCACTTTAAAAGGGGACACTCTGACAAAAATCCGTAAAAGTTCATGGACATTCTTGCCACTCTGTTGTCAATAATAGTTATTTATTATGGTTGTATAACACAAAAGGAGCTGTTAGTTATGAATATTGGGATACTCGGGACCGGGTTTGGTGCTTACCATGCCAGCTTGTTCCATCAATCCGGAATTGCCGGACGCATAGTCGTCTTTGGACGAAATGAAGAGAAGCTTAAGAAATTGCAGGAAGAACTAGGCGTGGAAACCAGCACCTCGGTTGAAGAAGTCATTAATGATCCCGGCCTTGATATCATTGACATATGTCTGCCCTCAGCCTTACATAAACAGTATACTTTGATGGCGCTTGAAGCCGGGAAGCATGTATTCTGTGAAACGCCGGTCTGCCTGACGGCCGAGGATGCGTTAGCCATGAAGCGCGCTGAAACCCATTATAAAAAAAGAGTGCTGGTCAACCAGTTCATTAAATTCGACCCTGCCTATCAATATCTGTATGAAGCCGTTCAGCAAAGGAAATTCGGCCGGCTGTTAAAGGTGAGCCTGATCCGGGAAACCCCGCCTTTGTGGGGCGATTTGGGGCTGGACAACATTACGACCAATCTGATGATTCATGAGCTGGATTATATAAATTGGCTGCTGAATGGCGCTTCTGCAACGAGTGTCTGGGGTACTCAGGACGCAGAAGCAGGCCAGGCACTGGTACAGGCTACCTTCAACACACCGCAGATTAATGCGCAGGTTACTGCAGTCTCTTTAATGCCTTCGGCCTATCCGTTTACTGTAGGATATGAGGCTTATTTTGAGCACGCCAAGCTTGAATTTTATGAAAAAGATGATATGCAGGGCGGCATAGATACTGCTCTTTACGTTTACGGCCAGGCCGGCCGGCAGGAAATACTGCTGGACAAGGTCAACCCTTATGAGCAAAGCCTGCGGCATGCTCTGGAATGCTTCAGGGACGGAACAGCATCCGTACTTTCGCTGAATCACGCCCTGTCTGCTATCAACACTGCATTTGAGCTAAAAAAACGCTTAACAGAATTACTCCACTAGCGGCCAGTCAGATTTTATGAGGATATTTAGATTTCATTGTCTGTGTTTCGTTATTTCCGGGAGGGGTTGCCCCCTTCCTTTTTCATGTTTTATTGTGGATAGGGAGAGGAGAAGTTTATCTGTGGAGTAGTATGTGGCAGAGCGAAAGGTTTACTTTGTTTTTACTAATGTGAATTTTTCATATGTTGAAATAAGGTAAATAATGATAAAAATCGGTTGAGAGGGTTGCGTTTCAGAGTGGTATATTATGGTATCTTTATATCATAATATATTGTTAACATATTAATTATTATGTTAACTTATAGTTATGAAATTGATCGTTCCTCCCCCTATATCCAATAAGCTCCATTTACACGAGAAAGGTTAACATAACTATAGCTATGTTAACCAATTGCTGAAGCCTTCCTCTTCCTCCCCCGGAAAATCAGCTTAAACAGCGGCGGAACACCAAAGAAGATAAAAAATGTCCGGAACAGCTGATAACCCGCGACAGTCGGCAGATCGGCCCCCACTTCGTGGGCAATCAGGCTCATCTGATCCATCCCGCCCGGCGCCAGGCTTAACAGCGCAGTAGAAACGGATACCTCATCAAAATAAGCAAACAGCAGGCTCATTATGTAAGCCCCGCCTATCAGCACCACACTGCTTAGAACGGCCAGCAGCAAGGTTACCAGCTTATTATTCAGCCTGCGCGGATCGAGCAGCAGCCCTACGAACACACCTATCATCAGCTGGGCCGCATTCAGCAGCAGGTCCGGCAGTACGGGGCCGGTAAGTCCGCTTAGCTGGAGGACCGAAGTAACCAGCGCCGGGCCAAGCAGATAGGCTGTCGGAAATTTCACCTTCTGACCGGCGACGGCACAAAACGTGCAGGCAAAGGCGTAGATAATGAAATTAGGGAATAACTCCCGCAATGAGGGTGAGACTGCGTTACCAGAGGCATAGCCTCTTCCGAACCTGTGCCGGGCCCAAAAAACGGACTGAATATCAGCAAGGGCACGCAAATAATGATCATCATCAGGCGGACAACCTGGATAACGGTCACAACCGTGAGATTTACATCATCTGATTCCTCTGCCAGTACGATCATTTGCGTCAGGCCGCCGGGTATGCTGCCGAGCAGAACCGTTTTATAATTCATCCCTGATATTTTGGATACAATGACCGCGATTCCAGCACAAAAAAGCAGCAGCAGCCCTGTCAGCAGCAGCATCGACGGCAGCTGCCCTGCCATCTCCTTCAGTGCTGGTGCGGTCAACGAAAGTCCGATAGTATAGCCGACAATGATCATCCCGCTGTTTCGTAGCGGGCCGGGCCAGGTGTAGTACTGCTTCTTTAGGTTTGCACCGATCAGTGTTGCAATCATCGGTCCGAGCAGCCATGGAACAGGCAGGCCCAGCAGCATAAACAGACCACCGCCGGCCAGCGCAGTGGCAAGTGTAACCGCCATTTTAAGCGGACCCGGAACCGTTGTTGATTCTTTCATGTTAAACCTCACAGCATGTTTGTTATTTTTTGACCCTCGCCGCATTAACGGTACTGAAGTACTGGCTTGGATTGCCCTGCCGCGAATTGAAGCGTTCCTTGAACTCATTGTTCGTGTACGCCCCGATCACCCTGTGCCAGAAATTGCGGGCCGGTGTATTCGCGCGGATCTGCGAGACCTTCCAGTCTCCCGGGAACATATCAAACAGCCTGTGTGCTGCCCATGTGCCTACCCCGCTGCGGCGATACTTCTGCATTACGAAAAATTCCGTCATATAAAACTGCCCTTCCGGGTCCCGCAGCAGACGGTCCACCAGCGCAAAGCCGGCGATGTTTCCGTCCGCAGTAAAGAGATAAGCAAATTTATTGTTACCGCTGCTCCAGTAAGCTTCAAGGCCGGGATAGGCCGGAAAATTGCCCTCACGGTCCACCTGAATATCCAGATAGCGGGTAAAATCATAAAGATAAAACTGCATCAGCCTGCTGATAATCTGCTTCTGCTCCTTGGGAACCAGCTCGATTCCAAGTTCCATTAGGCTCACCTCTGTGCTTCACGTTTTACTACACATCATATAACTTTATGATAAAATAGACAAACGCCGGTATACATACAGCCTATTTTTTCTAATCATGCAAACTCAGAAGAAGGTGAACGTCATGAGCATACAAAAAAACAACGACCGCAAGCATCTGGATCAGCGGGTAGTCCACATGCCATGGTTTGTCCAGCAGTTCATTGACTATAAACGCCCGGATCTTTCCCCCTCCACCCTGCTGGAGTATATCCGGGATTATGAATCCTTTTTCGGCTGGCTCCGGGCTGAAGGATTGTCCGCTGCGGACAGCAATGCAAACATAACTCTGCTGGAGCTGGAGACTCTGCACATGGACAGCATTGTCGGCTACCGCTTGTATCTGACCACTCGCGCCGAAAGTGCCAACTCCCGGGTTACGGTATCCCGCAAGCTGTCTGCCCTGCGCTCCCTGTTCCATTATTTGAGCCAGATAGCCGAAGACGAGAACTTTTATCCGCTGCTAAAGCGCAATATTATGGCCAAAGTTGAAATCAAACGCATCCACAAGCCTAAAGATACGGCCGCCAAGCTAAAAGGTAAAATTCTCGAAGAAGAGGAGCTGCTGGAGTTCGTAGGCTACATTTATGAAGGCTACGGGCGCGATGTAGAATCCAACAAACAGGCTTACTATTCGTTCCAGCAAAACCGTGAGCGGGATGCCTGCATAGCCAGTCTTATTCTAAACTCCGGCCTGCGGGTATCCGAGGTAGTTAATCTGAACATCGACGATCTGGACATCAACAACAAGCTGCTCTACGTGTACCGTAAAGGCAACAACGATGAAACCTTCAAGACGCCGGTCTATTTCCGGGAGCAGGCCAAGGATGATCTGGCTCAGTATCTAAGCCTGCGTCAAATCCGTTATAAAACACCCAAACGTGAAAAAGCTCTTTTTATCGCCCTCCCTAACGGAGCTAACGAAGGCAAGCGCATGACCAAGCGGGCCATTCAGGAGATGATTATCAAATACGCCAAACGCTTTGGCAAGCCTTACCTGACGGTCCATAAGCTGCGCCATTCCTTCGCTACAGACTATTATCTGCAGAATGATATCTACAAGACAAAAGAGCAGCTTGGACATGCCTCAACAGAAACGACTGAGGTCTATGCCCATCTGACTGACAAAACGATGTCTGAAGCGATTGAGCGCCGTCAGGATAGCTAAGGTAAGGTTACTTGTAAGCACTCTGTACTTTTTATTTTTAATGCTGGAGGGAATTTCCGTTGTCTGATAACCAAGAATATATAAATTCTTCTGAAAATGAGCTGCTTCGCCTGCGTGCAGACTGCGGGCAATGCTTCGGTCTCTGCTGTGCGGCTCTGCCTTTTGCCCTGTCTTCAGACTTTGCGATGGATAAAGCAGCCGGTCAGCCCTGTCACAACCTGAAGGAGGATTTTCGCTGCGGAATTCATAACCGGCTGAGAGATTCCGGCATGCGCGGCTGTACCGTCTATGATTGCTTTGGCGCAGGACAAAAAGTATCCATGATTACTTATAGCGGTGTTGACTGGCGCCAGGCCCCTTCTACAGCGGCCCGGATGTTTGAAGTTTTCCCCGTAATGCGCCAGCTGCACGAATTGCTGTGGTATATGACCGAGGCGCTCAGCTGGCCTGCAGCGGCTCCTGTTCATGCTGCTCTAACAGCAGCGAGGGACAAAACTGAACAGCTTACGCTGCAGGAGCCAGAGGCCGTGCTAAAGCTCGATATAACGGGTCTGCGCTATGAAATCAATGAACTGCTGCTGCAGGCAAGTGAGTTAGCCAGGCAGGCCGTCCGCAGCAGTCTGAAGCCGGCACCGCCGCGCCAGAAAAACTACGGGCGCGGTGCCGATCTAATCGGCGCCCGGATGAAAAAGGCCGACCTGCGCTGTGTCAGCCTGCGCGGCGCCTACCTGATCGCTGCCGACCTCAGCGGAGCTGACCTGCGGGCAGCCGACCTGATCGGGGCCGATTTCCGGGACACGAATATCTGCGGCGCTGATCTTTCCACGAGCCTTTTCCTGACCCAGTTTCAAGTGAATGCTGCCAAGGGAGATGCAGCCACTAGGCTGCCCGCGACGCTGACAAGGCCTGATCACTGGTCCGGACGGTAACCACACTAGCCTCTTGTCCGCTGTTTTTACTAATTCATAGTTCTACTACTAATATACGGTCGCCCTTACTGGGCGGCTGGGAAGTAACCAGGAACTCAACGTCTTTATCAGATTTATTTAGCATTTGATGCGGAACGAGCGGCTGGACCTCTTTTCCCTCCTGTGAATTAAGGGTATATTCAACGCCGTCAACTTCCAGCGTAGCCGTACCGGACAGCACAAAGAAAAATTGCCGGGACTTCTCATGATAATGCCTTACTTCAGCTGTATCCGCCGGCATCCGCTCATGGATGATACTAAGCTTTTCATCCTGGACTAAATGCCAACCGTCACATCCATCTCCCCAAATATAGTGCTCTGCATTATGTTTACTTACTTTCATTTGTAGTTCTCCTTTCTATGTATGCCTCATTTACCGCAGTGCGGGCGGCGCCGGTTCCCCCTTAGGGTGTGGCACCGCCCTTCCTTTATCCGTGTTTTAAAAAGTCGCTTATTAGCATGTCTATGATTTAATAGCATTCTATTGTGAATTTTTCATATGTTGAAATTTTGAAAATTAGATCGTTGTTGGTGTAAAAGGTTGGCCATTCCTGCGGTATCGTTGATTTGAAAAACCTGTGCCTGCTTTCCCGGAACTAGCGAATGGATATATGGGATCATTTGTTCCCATGCAGCAATTGCTGCAATATTTCGCGTTTTTTGCAGTAATTCAAGATCCTCCGGCCTTCTGATCAGCACAATTTTCGGGTAAGCTTCTTGCTTGAATCCTTCAACAAGAACGTAATCGTAACCGGAAAAACCCCTAATCAGCTCGGATAAGCTGCTGCCCCGTTCTTCAATAATAGACGTTCGTGCCGGACTTGTAATGGCAACCGCCATGGCGCCGGCCTGACGCTGTTTCCATGTATCGGTCCCGGGATGGTCCATGTCGTATTCATGCCCGTCATGCTTAATAACTGCCACGCACTTCCCTCCCTGCTTGAGTAAAGGGATAAGCGCACAGACCAGTGATGTTTTGCCGCTGTTCTTATAGCCGACGATCTGGCAGACAGCCGGTTTACTCAATGCGGCCCGGTCGTTGTCGCTTCCCGGAGTTGCAGTCGGACTTATACTCCTTCTCTGCACTCCGGAGACGCGCCGACTAGAGCTCTTCTGCAGACGCAGCCTTCCTCTCCCGGTGCTGTTATTCAAGTGGCGCATCAACCTTCCCCCTCTCATTCCTGCCCGCGCAGTTCGCCCGGCAGCTTCAGCACCTTCACCTTGTCCCCGGTTTTTAATCCGCGTGCTTCCGGCGGAACAACAATCAGACAGTCACTGTCCTTAATGGTTACCATGACGGAGGATTCATCAATTACCGCTGGATAGGCATGGATCATCCCGTCTCGGATGACCAGTCTGGCGCGTACAAACCGGGTATAGTTATTAACCCTGCTATAGTCCGTACCCATAAAAGCGCTCATTTCCGGCAGTAACGGCTGATCCGCTCCCAGCATCAGCGAAATGACCGGCCGGGCAAACAGGTGGAAGCCTACAAAGCTGGCTCCGGGATTACCCGACAATGCAAGCAGCAGCTTGCACCGCGTACAGCAGCCGTAGTGACGCTTCCCGGACGCATCGTAACCTTGTTGAACAGCATTTCCCCGCTTTTTTCCCGGACCAGATCCCCCATAATATCGTAATCACCGACTGAGACTCCTCCGGTCGTAATCACCAAATCATAGTTCTCCAGTGCCATCTGCACCCTGCTGCGGGCCAGCTCCAGATCATCAGCAATCGTGCCCAGCATTACCGCCTCTCCACCGGCTTCTCTTACCAGCGCTTCTAGCATCGGGGAATTGCTGTTGCGGATTTTTCCCGGCTGCAGCGGTTCATCGATCTCCAGCAGCTCTGTCCCGGTGGCAAAAACAGCAACCTTCGGCCGCCGTTGCACCTTTACCACCGGGAACCCGAATGCGGCCAGTACGGCAATATCGCCTGCAGCAATGGTTCGTCCGGCCGGCAGGACTAGCTCACCTTCCTGTAATTCAAAGCCAACCGGGGTAATGTTGCTGCCCGGCTGCTGCGGCTTACGGAGGCCCACATAGGTTTTCCCGTCATACTCTCTGGATTCCGTGATTTCGATCATGACTACAGTATCTGCACCCTGGGGTACCTGTGCCCCGGTCATGATCCGCGCTGCCGTTCCTTCCTTTATCTCCGCAGATGCTACTGCTCCGCACGGAATATTGTCTATTACCTCCAGCCATACTGGCTCCCCGGCATTACAGGACAAAGTGTCCGCTGCCCTAAGCGCATAACCATCCATCCCTGAACGGTTGAACGCCGGAAACGGATGCGGTGCACGGAGCTGCTCCGCCAGAACACGTCCGCAGCATTGGCTTAGCGGCACCTCTTCAGTACCAAGCGGCTTGGCATATTCCATAACCCGTGACTGAGCTTCCTGTACCTGCAGCGCTTTGCGCTGGAATTTCTGATCTGCCTTATCGCGATGTCTGTCCATGTATACCTCCGTTAACCATGATGATTTACTTACACTATAGTAACATGGGGCGCTGTAAAGTTAAATTTGCTGTCATAAAGCATATAAAATGCAAAAAAAGGACGCCTGCGCTGAGCCGCACAGGCATCCTATTCTTTATATTCACATATACTTTGCAGACCGTTTGAGCTGTTCGAACTGCTCCTGCGTCAGCTTCTCTTTTCCCCTGTAATGGTTCAGAATTTGTTTAGCAGTGAATTCAGGCGTCTCCTGAACTTTCTTTTCTGTCATGTCCGGATCGAAAATCGAATTAACCGTTGCCCCTTTAAACACATTTTTGGCGAAAATTTTGAGCTCATCCAGCTTGCTCTTGCCTTCAGCCATATTAAATGCCTCCTTAGGTATAAGTGAGTGATTCTTAAGTCGCCCGGATGACCCGGACATCGCCCGGAATAATCTTTTCCCCTTCGTACAGCATAAACCGTCCGTTCTGCCACTCCACCCTCAGCAGCCGGTAATTATCAGACTGGTACTGCCAGACATGCTGGGTTCCCCCGTTCATATAAGGAGTCTGGCCTGTAACTGCAGCATAGCCCTCGTATTCTTCCTCCAGGTAAAAGGTATAATCATCCAGCTCCAGGGTTGCCGGCACCTCAGCCGGATTGTCCAGACGCCCATCTATAGGCTCGTAAAGCGCATATTGCAGCTGCTCTCTCTCCTCCACATGCAGATATGCGATCCGGCTGCCGTCGCGCAGCGTCAGAACGACTGCATTCCGTCCGCTGGTCATCGTCCGTCCGGTTACCTCGTAGGTAACCAATGAAACCTCGCAGATATCCCCGGGCGCAAGATTCAGCATACTTTTGGGTGCTTGCGGTGCCGGAGGCTTGGAGAAGATATTGCCGATTCTTTTCCAGATGCTCACAATCCATCATTCCTTTTGAAAAAGATATTAGTACCTTCCATCGTTGACCCGTCCGCTTATCCCCGGATAAATGCGGCGATAATCAGAGCCCCGTTCAGATGCAGGGAGCCCGCCAGCAGACCGTAGCCGATTTTGCCAAGCCGGGTTCCATGATCCAGATCAATTTTGCCCCATCTGCCAAGCAGCAGCTCCACAGACTTCTCTACTATAAACAGCAGCCAGAATGAGACGATGGATACGACGAGTGCGTCTCCCAGACTGCTTGAAGATGCAATGGAACACGACAGGATATAGCCCTGTGCCAGCAGTTTGAGCAGAAAACGGGCTGTCACCGCCATGTTGCCTGCCTTTAACTCCTCCAGATCGTTATAACGGGTAAACAGCGAATCCACGAACATCAGTGCAAACAGCAGCACTGCGCCGCTCACCGTCCATACAACCATGGATACCAGAGTATGGAAATCCATTCCTTTAGCCCCCGCTTGTTCATTTTTCCTGACCGGTACAATAAGCATAGATAAGGCGAAGGAGAAACGCTTCAGTCTCTCCTCCGCCTGTAGGCACCGGCCAAGAAACCGGTGAACTCTGCTATATTACTGCTTGTCGTACTGCTTCATCAGTGCTGCTAATTCATCTTCAACAGCCTGATCTTTGCCAAGCTTCTCGAATTCGTCGTCCAGCGATTTGTTGCCGGAGTTCATTTCGTTGCTGGCTTCAGCCTGTGCTTCTGCGGCGAGCATCTTCTCCTCCATGCGCTTCAGACCGGCTGACGCCGAATCGGAGCTGAATCCGCTCATTGCTTTGTTGATCTCAGTCTGTGCCTTAGCAGCGTTGTAACGGGCAACAAGCGTCTCCCGCTTGTTCTTCATCTGGGTAAGCTGCTTGCGCATTTCATCCAGCTTGGCACGCAGATTATCAGCAGATGCCTTGTTCTGGTCAAAGCTTGTTTTGTATTCAACCAGCTTGGCTTCGGCAGATTTCTTCTCTTCCAGCGCTCTGCGGGCCAGATCAACGTTACCGGCCTGTGCGGCAGTGTGGGCCTGCTGGTTACGCTTGGCTACAAGCGCCTCCTGCTCTTCATACAGCTGCTTGAATTTCTTCTCAATGGCAATCTGGGCGGCTACAGCCTTCTCGGCATCCTCCAGATCCTCGGTCATGTCACGGATATATTGATCGGTCATCTTGATCGGGTCTTCAGCCTTGTCAATAATTGCATTAACGTTGGACATGGTCAAATCACGCAATCTTTTAAAAATAGACATGGTTCATTCCTCCAAAATAAAAGTTAACTGCTCATTTGGTAACTTATACGCAGGGAGTGCAGATATCGTTTCATTTTTGCTCTGCTAAATATTGATCCACTTTATTATTAACAATTCTGACAACCTGCATTATACCTTCTTTACTCAGATTGTCATAATGGATACCCATTACCACTGTAACCGTCCGGTTTAATGCAGCCGCGGCTCTGAGTGCAATATTCTCGCTGATCGTATGCTCCTTATGGTGGGGAACTGCCGTTGTCGATGCACGGACAGTTCCGCCGTCAAGATAGGCTGTGCTTGAAGCACCGATATGACGGACACCGCCGGTAATGAGCAGCAGCAGATCATTACCGACATCCGTAGCTGACAGCTCAATATCCTCAAATCCCGCATCTTCCAAAGACAAACTGATCCCTCCCTACCTTATATTAACCCCGGTACATACCAGTATCTCAGTAGGGCAAGAATTCTAGACAATTCCGCGTATCTCATCAAGTGATGTGATACTCTCCTCCAGCATGAACTGGTGCAGCTCTTCAACCAGCGTACTGCCGGCCCGCATGTTCATGAAATTGTAGGTACCTACCTGGACAACTGTTGCACCAGCCATTATAAATTCAATAATATCCGTGGCGGAGGTAATTCCGCCCATTCCGATCACAGGGATGGAGACACGGTGTGCTACCTGGTGCACCATGCGCAGTGCCACCGGCTTGATAGCCGGTCCGGACAGGCCGGCATACAGGTTATTGAAGACGCTGCGTCGGCGGCGGACGTCAATCTTCATACCGGAGATCGTGTTAATCAGCGACACGGCATCCGCACCTTCGGCCTCGCACATCTCCGCCATCTCCGCGATATCCTCGGCATTCGGGGACAGCTTCACGGCCAGCGGCAGACGGGTGGCAGCCCTCACAGCCCGCACAACCTCCCTCGCGGCTGGTGTCTTGACCCCGAAGGCGATACCGCCTTCTTTGACGTTAGGGCATGAGATATTGAGTTCAATCATATCAACGGCCTGCTTGCCCGCCTGCGCCCGCTCATCGGCATCACGCTGGATCAGCTCTGCACCCAGTACATAATCCGGCAGGGTATTTCCGCCCAGGTTCACGATACGTGCTGTATCCAGGGTCTCCCAGTAAGGCAGCTCCTTACTCAGAAATGCCTCCACACCCGGATTCTCCAGTCCGACGCTGTTCAGCAGCCCGGAAGGGGTCTCGTAGACGCGGATTCCCGGATTTCCGGCCTTGGCCTGCAGTGTAAGGCCTTTGCCGGAAATGCCGCCCAGCATGGAAACATCATACAGCTTGCCATATTCCTTGCCGAAGCCGAACGTACCCGAAGCCATTACGACCGGGTTCTTGAAATGAACGCCAGCGATTGTCGCTGTAGTATTAACCATAGTATTAATCATGGAAAACAACCTCCTCGGCAAGGAATACAGGGCCGTCAGCGCAGGCTTTGCGCTGGCCGTCAAGACAGGACACACTGCAGACCAGACAGGCGCCGATACCGCAGGCCATCCGGTTTTCCAGTGAGAGGTAGACATTAGGACGTCTGCCAGCTGTCCCCGCTGCGGCCCCCTTCATCTGTGCCGCCTTCAGCATCGGCTGCGGGCCGCAGACAAAAATATGGTCATAGCTGTTAAAATCCACGCTATCGAGAATCAGTCCGCCGACATCAACGGTAAGCTCTGCCGCGAGCGGCCGGAAGGCTTCTGTCCGGAAGGCCTCTCTGCTGAAGCCCAGATATACATCACTGTCGGGAAGCTGCCGGGCGCAATAATACAGCGGTGCAATTCCGATCCCCCCGCCGATCAGGGCAATCTTCCCCTCCACTTCAGGGAATCCGTTGCCGAAGGGTCCTTCCAGCTGAACCTTATCTCCCGGGTTCAGCTCCGCAAAAATCTCGGTCCCCTCACCTACAACGTGGTACAGAAATTCCACACCATCATCGTTCACTTGATGTATGCTAAGGGGCCTTGACAGCAGCGGATAGGCTCCCCATGCCCGCAACATGTAGAATTGACCCATTTTACCGCCGTAATCTCCCTCCACCCGAAGGTGGTACACTCCATTAGCCAGCCGCTCGTTACTTATTACCGTCGCCACGTTATCAAGCTCCTTCAAATTTTATCTTATTAACCATGCCTTAGAAGGAGCTTAAAATCTGTGACATACTTCACAATATTAACGATCTATTTTCTTTTCCACACACCGCGTTCATAAGGTACCGGCACATTTGCTTTATCTACACCGCCAAGCGCCTCCTCAGCATGCAGCGTCCAGTAAGGATCACTGAGCATTCCTCGGCCAATAGCTACCAGCTCTGCCTTTTTCTCCTCAATAACAGCCTGTGCTTCCTTGTAATCATCCAGCTTGCCGACTGCAATTACCGGTATCTGAAGCCCGCTGCGGATATGCTCTGCAAGGTCAACCTGATAACCTGGTCCGGCGTTAGGGACCCCGCCCGAACCAATCGGCCCTTCGCCGCCCGAGGAGACATGGAACATGTCCACTCCGGCAGCCTTGTAACGGCGGCAAAATTCCAGCGCATAGGATTCATCGTAACCCCCTGCCACATATTCCCTGGCCGATACCCGCATGATCAGCGGCATCTCAGGAGGAAGGACTTCCTTAACAGCCTGCACCACCTGTTCACCGAACAGGATCGGGTCCGCCCCGTATTCATCATCTCTGATATTTGTAAGCGGCGAGTGGAACTGGTGAATCAGATAACCGTGCGCACCATGCAGCTCTACCGTATCAAAGCCGGCCTCCACTGCCCTTCTTGCTCCCTCACGGTAAGCATTAATCATCTCAGCGATGCCTTCTGCACTCAGTGCCTGCGGCGTTTTGGAGCGTTCATCAAACGGAATGGCCGAAGGGGCAACAGGCGGATTGGCATCAAGCGCTTTGCGTCCCGCATGACCCAGCTGAATCGCAATCTTGGCTCCATAGGCATGTACAGTATCTGTTATTCTGCGGTAAGCCTCGATCTGCCCGTCGTCCCAGATTCCCGTATCTTTATTGGTGATCCGCCCATCCGGATGTACGCCGCTCATCTCTACAATAATGAAGCCGGTACCGCCGACCGCCCGGCTGACATAATGTACGAAATGCCAGTCACCCGGCACGCCGTCTTCCTGTACAACTGCATATTGGCACATCGGCGGCATGACTACCCGGTTTTTCAAAACCAGCGCTTTAATTTCATATGGCGTAAACAATTCAGACATTTCCGTCCCCTTCTTTCACTGAGCTATGTTTGTTGCCCGGGTTAGTCTCCCGAATAAGCTTAGTATACACGGATTTTTGAAGGTGTTGTAATTTTGTCCGCCGGACAGAAGCCCGGCATAAATCCGCTGCGGGCGGGGGATAACAAGAGAACCAGTCATTGGCTGAAGGCTGTTTTATAAGGAGGCAATGCGGCATGGAGCATCTGCTTAGGTACAGAAAATTATATATTCTGCTCTGTCTGCTGATCTGGGCTGTTGCTCAAGGCTCTCTCCCGCCTGCAGCAGCTTCCGGAGTTTTATTAGCACAGGCGCCCGGCACCGGACAACAGCAGGAAATGAAAGAAAAACCGGAGCAGTCCGTCCCCGCCGGCTCTGCGCTCCAGGCCGCAGCCCGGCGCAACAAGCGCAGTAAGAGCAACAAGAGCCTGACCCTTAGCCAGCTGATCCGCAAATATCCGGAGACCATCCTCACACAAGGGCCGAGAACCCGAATGATTGCGCTGACCTTCGATGATGTGCCTGACCCGAGGTTCACTCCGCAGCTGCTGGATGTTCTCCGCAAATATCAGGTCAAGGCTACATTCTTCGTCGTCGGCAGCAGGGCTGAGAAGCATCCTGAGCTTGTTAGCCGGATTATCCGCGAAGGCCATGTTATCGGTAATCACTCCTACAACCATCCGGAATTCGGCAAGCTGGGCATGAATGAATTCCGCACCCAGATCATCCGTACTGAAAATATCATCTCGGCACTCGCCGGTTACAAGCCGCGCCTGATCCGGCCTCCTTACGGGGATATCAGCGAGGCGCAGCTTAAATGGGCCAAGTCACGCGGCTACAAACTGGTTAACTGGAATGTAGATTCTCTGGACTGGCGCAGTCTGCCCAAGTCACAGGTCAGAAACAATATTGTGGCGCACGCTGGCAAAGGGGCCATTATTCTTCAGCACGGAGGCGGAGGTAAAGGCAGCAATCTGCAGGGCACGATCCAGGCACTGCCCGAGGTGATTACCATCATGCGCAAAAGAGGCTATATCTTCGTTACTGTGCCTCATATGCTGCAGGTGTCTAAAAACAAATAAAAAACGGATACCTTCCTTTACAGGTCGGTATCCGTTTTGTTTCAGAGAGGATATATACTGCTGGTCTAGTCAATGATAAACAGGTTTACATACTGATATCCGAATTCTGCTACTGAGCTCTGGCTGCCCGGTATAAATATATCGATCCGGTTGCCCTTTATGGCGCTGCCTGTATCCGTTGCCGTGGCCAGGAAGGCCATCTTGGGCAGCCCCGGGTGTGAGTGGCCGGTCACCAGAACCTTGGTGCCAAGCGGGATGACGCTCGGATCAACAGCTATGGTTCCGAGCTTCAGCGGATTACCGAAATAATCGACGGCGCCCCATACACCATTCTCGCTTGCCGCAGACGAATAGGCGGAGGCTTTGACCTGGATCACTTTTTCATAGCTGAATGCCTTGCCCCATGCCTCTACAGTATTTGAAGCAGACTCAACGTTCAGGCTGGCTGTGATAATGGAAGCCTCGGAGACGGCGGATGCTTTCATCGAGACTGTATCCTTGGGTGCTGTAATACCGGGGATGGTGAGGCTCAGGCCGGGATAAATATTACCCGCAGCTACATCCGGATTGGCATCCATAATTTCATTGATGTTTATGCCATAATAGTTAGATAGAGTATAATAAGTTGTAGTTGCGCCTGCAATATGTACGCTGTCTGCCTGAACAGGGGCTGTATGTAGCATTGTGCTGATCCCGAGAGCGGCGGCAAAAATGGCGAAAGCTTTGGATTTGTTCTTCATGTGTTCCTCCTTCAATAAGGGGGTGTGCAGGAATTTACCGTTCTCACACCGAAATAATTCTGGACCTAGTTACCTTTTTTGCCTGGCAGCTAAGATGCAGTATTTTGTTAAATGACAGTATCGAATATATCACAATTTTGTAACCTATGCCTAAGAAAATGTTACCATTCTGTTAGAATTACGTTTACAGCGCCAAAAAAAAACGAAAGCCCGCATGACGCCGGCAAAAATTTTACACAGAGTTAACATTTCTAGCTTTGGCAGATAGTAGAATAATAGAATAGGTAATAAATTTAGACCATTTAGACATTGAAGCATACTTGGAGGGTCAATCAACGTGAGTACAGAAGACAAAAAAAACATCCACAACAGCCCTGCTACCGCATATCTTAACCGTGATCTCAGCTGGATTGAATTCAACCGCCGGGTGCTGCAGGAGGCGCAGGATCCCGAGAATCCGCTGATGGAACGGGCTAAATTTCTGGCGATCGTGTCCAGCAACCTCGATGAATTCATCAGTGTCCGTGTTGCGGGAATCCAGGATCAGATCAGAGCAGGCTACACCAAAAAGGATTTTACAGGCTATACGCCTTCAGGCTTATACAAACGTCTGATCAAACGTGTCACCAAAATTATCGCCGACCAGTACCGCACCTTCCGCGACCTGTCCCGGAATCTGCACAAGGAAGGCATTGTATTCGTCAATTATGAAGACCTCACCCATGCGCAGGAGCAATCCGTAGAGGAATATTACCGCGATATTATCTTCCCGGTGCTTACGCCGATGGCCGTTGACCAGAGCCGACCGTTTCCGCTAGTGCACAGCCAGTTTATCTATCTTGCTGTCGTGCTGACCCGCAAGAACACGCAGGAAGAAGAGCCTTATTTTGCTATTCTGCAAATTCCGTCCAACCTGCCAAGATGTATTCCACTTCCCCACCGCTCCAACAGCAAAAAACGGCAGTTCGTGTTCATTGAAGACGTGATCCGCCATCATATCCAGACCTTGTTCAGCGGCTATGAGCCTGTCGCTGTTAACGAATTCCGCCTGACGCGCAATTCAGACCTGACTATTGATGAGGAAGGTGCGGAGGATCTGCTGGAGGAAATTGAAAAGGAGCTGCGCAAACGCCGCCGCGGTGTGCCTGCCCGGCTGGAAGTACAAAAAGGAATTCACCCTTATGCACTTGAGCAGCTGCAGGCTGAATTTGAACTGGAGGATTTCGTATTCGAGATTGAAGGGCCGCTTGATCTGGGATTCCTGCGGGGCTTTGCGGGCAGTCTGAAGGGCTTCAACTACCTGTTTGACGCACCGATTGAACCGCACTATCCAGTGGAGTTCGATGAGAACGAGGATTTCTTTGAGGTACTCAGAGAACGCGATGTGCTCGTATACCATCCTTATGAATCTTTTGACGCCATGGTCGATTTCATTACCCAGGCATCAGAGGATGAATCCGTCATGGCTATCAAAATGACGCTGTACCGCGTAAGCGGCAACTCCCCGCTGATTGCTGCACTTGCCCATGCTGCCGAGTCCGGCAAGCAGGTCACTGTCGTCGTTGAGCTGAAAGCCCGGTTTGACGAGGAGCGTAACATCGCCTGGGCGCGCAAGCTGGAGCAATCCGGCTGTCACGTGGTTTATGGACTTGTCGGTCTTAAAACACATGCCAAAGTAACGCTGATCGTCCGCCAGGAAGGCAACGAACTCCGCCGTTATGTACATGTAGGCACCGGCAACTACAACGACAGCACAGCCAAGGCATATACGGATCTCAGCCTGTTCACCGCGAATGATGAAATCGGGCTGGATGCTTCCGAGCTGTTCAACCAGATGACCGGATATTCTGCGAACTATAACTGGAATGCCTTTATCGTTGCACCGACCAATATGAGCCTGTCGCTGCAGAAGCTGATTCTGCGCGAAGCTGAGCATGCGGCCGCCGGCCGCCCGGCACGGATCATTGCCAAAATGAACTCCCTGTCCAACCAGGAGGTCATCGACAACCTGTACAGCGCAGCCCAAAGCGGGGTATCCATCGATCTGATCGTCCGCGGGGTCTGCTGTCTGCGTCCCGGTATAGAAGGGCTCAGCGAGCGGATCACGGTTCGCAGTATCGTTGACCGGTTCCTGGAGCACTCCCGGATTTACTATTTTGAGAACGGCGGCAAGCCGGAGGTGTACCTGTCCAGTGCAGACTGGATGACGCGTAACCTGACCCGGCGGATTGAACTGATGTGTCCTGTGAAGGACAGTGTCATCAGAAAGCAGATTGTCAAGGTTCTGGAAATGTCACTGAATGATAACGTAAAAGCAAGCTTCCTCCAGCCTAATGGTTATTATGAAAGCCCAGACGACAAAAAGGCCCCGTTCCGGAGCCAGTTCGCCGCTATGGATGTCAGCCGTTGGAAAGGTAGCCGAGCTTTATCTTCACCGCCCAAGCATTCCTGAACGCCTTCAGGGCGTTCTCAATGTCCTCCTGGCCGATAAGCACTGTTGTCGTACCATGCAACTCCAGATCTAGCGTTCCGCCGTGCAGGCGGACGCTCAGATCGCGGATAATTCCGATCTCCGTGCTATCCAGCGCAATGCTTAACTGTACAAGCGTACCCAGCTTATGAATTAGATTTTCGTCGGAAGCCAGCAAAATGTCCTTATGCGCCTGGGACAGTTTCTGCTTCGGCTTTTTGTGCTGTACGAGGCGATAAGGGCGCACAGTATCAGCTGGCGGTGGCTCAGCCCGCGGATCGGCGAATTCATCAGCCAGTAGCGGGTATGCCGCTTGGACTGGTAGTAATTAATGTTGGAGCCTGTGCGGTGCAGCATGACCGAGACATAGATCAGCATCTCCTGCTCTGCCCTGTCCCCGCCCAGCTCAAAGGCGCTGAATAAACGCCGGGCCAGCTTGTTGATATGATCGAGATGCTGCTTGGAGGTGTGTATGTCAAAGCGGATAATCCTGTCCAGGCTGAATGCAAGTGCACTGTCACATACCGGCTGCTCCGGCCGCAGCAGATCATGCAGCATGCCCTCACGCAGCCCTTCCCCGCTGATTACAGCCTGGCTTGCCTTAATATAGTGATATACCGTATGGAAAATAATCAGCCCGGAAACGATAATGTCCGCGCGGCTCTTGGACAGCCCGTCCAGCTCCTTGCGCTTCTCAAAGGGCGTGGCCGGCAGGACTTCCATGAACCGGTTGATCGTCTCACCGGACAAGGTATAGCCGTGTGAATTCGGCAGCGAATAATCCCGGTTTTTCTGGTCAAGCTTGCCCAGGGAGCGGAGGGTTCCACCCAGGCCGTATAGCGGCAGCCCTTCGCCCGTTCCCAGCCAGTCATGCTCGACCAGCCTGCCGGTCACATAAGCCTGGAGCTTCTTGACCTGCTCCGCGTTCCAGTTCCCGTTATGGCTGAACAGCAGATTTGTGTTGACCGCGCCGAACGGGAAGGAGATGCTATGCTGATAGCGGCGTCCGCGGAAAAGGGTAACCTCCGTGCTGCCACCGCCTATATCAATCACGAATCCGTCCTGTACATCGGAGGCGTTAATCACTCCCAGGAATCCGAAATAGGCCTCCTGATAACCGGTAATGATCTCAATCGTAATGGAAGAGGCTGAAGACAGATATTCTATGATCTCGGCAGAGTTGGCTGCATTGCGGATTGCTGCGGTTGCTCCTGCACGGATCTTCTCGACACCGAAGGCGCTGCAGATTTCCCTGAACTGGCGCAGGACCGGAATAACCGTATCCATATCCTTGCGCTCCAGTCTGCCTTCCTTCGTAATCTTCTCACTCAGGCGCGCAGAGTATTTACACTCTTTAATAATTTTGAAGCCGCCTTCCGGGGTCGTATCGTAGATTACGAGCCGGATGGAGTTGGAACCAATATCAATGATGCCAATCCGGCAAAGTTCATCTCTCATCTGTATGTACTCCTTTTCAAGTTGATTGGCCATTTGTTATACTATAACACCAATTGCCCTGACGCCAAAATTATATGTACTTAAATAAAAACGGCTTCCGGAGCATCTCCGGAGGCCGTTTTTGGATGATTACAGCACTTTGCTTAAGAAATCCTGGGTCCGGGCATGCTGCGGATTGCCGAATACTTCAGCCGGAGTCCCCTGCTCAACGATGTATCCGCCGTCCATGAACAGGATGCGGTCACCTACTTCGCGTGCAAAGCCCATCTCATGCGTCACGATAACCATGGTCATCCCCTGCTCAGCCAGCTTCTTCATAACCTCAAGCACCTCTCCGACCATTTCAGGGTCAAGTGCCGAGGTAGGCTCATCGAACAGCATCACATGCGGCTGCATCGCCAGCGCCCGCGCAATGGCAATGCGCTGCTTCTGTCCGCCGGACAATTGGGCCGGATACGCATCGCGTTTGTCTTCAAGCCCTACGGTGCGCAGCAGATCGACGGCAATCTTCTCCGCTTCAGCAGCCTGCTGCTTCTTTACCTTCAGCGGGGCAAGGGTAATATTCTGCAGCACCGACATGTGCGGAAACAGGTTGAACTGCTGGAACACCATCCCCATTTTCTCACGGGTCTGATTGATATCGTGCTTCTTATCCGTGATCGACTGGCCTTCAAAGGCGATCTCACCGCCGGTGGGCTCTTCAAGCAGGTTCAGACAGCGCAGGAAGGTGCTTTTGCCCGATCCGCTGGGGCCGATCACGACGACAACCTCGCCCTTCTTGATTTCAAGGTCAATCCCCTTCAGGATTTCCAGCTTGCCGAAATGCTTCTGCAAATTCTTAACGGTGATCATCGGTGTTCAGCCTCCGTTCCAGTATGCCCAGCAGCTTGGACAAGGTAAAGGTCAATACAAAATACATCACGGCAATGACAACCAGCGGTGTCAAGCCTTCATAGGTAATCGTCGTAATGGTTCTCGCCTGAAAGAGCAGATCCGCTACTCCGATCATCGATACGATGGAGGATTCTTTAATGATCGTAATAAATTCATTCCCGATCGCCGGAAGCACATTCTTGAGTGCCTGCGGGAGGACAATATAACGCATGGTCATGCCCTGCTTCATCCCGAGTGAACGCGCTGCTTCAACCTGGCCGCGGTCCACACCCTGAATACCGGCGCGGAAGATCTCCGCCAGGTAAGCCGAGCTGTTGATCGTAAGGGTAATCGCCCCGGATTGGATCGGAGTAAATTCCAGCCCGAATTCCGGCAAGCCGTAATGGATCAGGAATAACTGCACCAGCATCGGTGTACCGCGTAAAAATTCAACCCAGGCGGTTGCGATAAAACGCAGGATTCTCCATTTGGACATGCGCAGCAGCGAGACTATGATCCCCAGCACGAAGCCGAAGAACACCCCGAGCACTGCCAGCAGCAATGTATACTTCAGACCTGCAAAGAAAAAATTGCGGTATTCATAAGCCATATCAAAAATATTCATTTGACGGCAAAACCTCCTCTTCTTATCCTTTTCAAAAAAATAGAAAACAGCGTATTACCGCTATTTTCTACTTAAAGAGCATTCATTGCCCTGCGGCTGACTATACCATACAGATATGATGGCCGCACCGCAGGTTCTATCTTTTGGCAAAACCTTATTCGCTCTCAGCAAGCTCGCTTGCTGCCGCTACATACTCGTCAATCTTACCTTCGGAGTTCAGGCGGGTCAAGGTAGTATTTACTTGGTTAAGCAGCTCCGTGTTACCCTTCTTCACGCCGATTACATACCCATCATCCTCAACTTCAGGCTTGGCATCGGTAATTACAAGACCTTCCACGTTCTTCACGAAGGATTTAGCTACCGGACCTTCCATAATAGAAGCGTCAACACGGTTGGAGTTCAGCTGCAGGACGATTTCAGAAATTTTGCCCAGGGACGTCAGCTGTGCGCCTATAATACCTTTGGCAATTTCTTCCTGGATAGAACCGGTCTGGACACCGATTTTGGCGCCTTTCAGGGAATCCATTGTCGCAAATTTATCTTTGTCTGCTTCACGTACAACTACCGCCTGCTCGGCTTTGTAGTAGATATCGGACAGATCAACAGCCTTTTTGCGTTCTTCGGTCGGGCTAAGGCCGGAAATGACCATATCCACTCTGCCGCTGGACAGCTCGTTCAGCAGGGAGTCAAATGGCAGATCCTTAATCACAAGCTCTGCGCCCATATCGGCAGCAATATCCTTGGCAATGTCAATATCAAAGCCTACGATGGTATCTTTACCGTCGATTACTTTATGGAATTCGTAAGGCGGGAAGTCTGCACTTGTTCCCAGTGTCAGCGTCTTGGTAGCAGCAGCACCGGTGTTGCCTGCAGTGTTATCTGTTGAAGCAGCATTATCGTTGTTATTGCCGCAGCCTGCCAAAAGACCAACTGCAAGCAGCATTCCTAGTGAAAGTTTACCCCATTTTTTCATCTTTATATCTCCCCTATTCTCTCATTAAGTTATCTAGGTTGTCATGACCGATTTATTATAAATCACTGCGCATGAATATGCAAAGACATTTTTTATCATCAAAAGGTATTTTGACAGGAAAACGCTATCAGTTTGTTGACAGTCCCGGCGCTTTTGCACATTGCAGGAAAAGACGGGTATACTACTACTATCTCCAGCCGTTCACAAAATAACCAGACTGATTCAGAGCCAAGCTCAGGGTGGTAATATTTACCTGAAGCTGGCGACGCAAGCAGTTGTGTCTTAGGCGTTTATACCCACAAAACTAAATGTATGCTAGCAAAGCGGCTTTTGTGCAGTTTTGCACAAAGTGCCTCAGGACGGTTTATGCTCACAAAACTAAGCGGATGCTTTCGAAGTAAGTTTTGACGATGGGTCTCAGGCAGGTTATGCTCACAAAACTAAGCTGATGCTTTCGAAGCAAGTTTTGCACGAAGGATCTCAGGCAGGTTGTGCTCACAAAACTAAGCTGATGCTTTCGAAGCAAGTTTTGCACGAAGGGTCTCAGGCAGGTTATGCTCACAAAACTTTTAGGAGGTGCGATCATGCTGCTGGAAGCTATGTACCATGTGCCCCGTGACAAGTGGGCCTATGCTTACGATACAAAAACTATACATCTGCGTGTGCGCACCAAACGGGACGATGTGGACTGTGTTACAGCCCTCACCGGTGACAAATATGACTGGGACCATACCTTTTATGAAATTATGATGGAGAAGGCAGCCTCGGATGACAAATTCGATTACTGGGAATGTGCCGTCCGGCCAAAATACAAGCGGCTCTGCTACACCTTCCGCGTCAGCAAAGGTTCGGAAAATGTGTTTCTGCTGGATAACAGCATCCGTCCGGAATGTCCTCAGCCGCCCACCCATTTTTATGAATTTCCTTATATACATCAGATTGACCTGTTTCAGGTGCCTAAATGGGCCAAGGATGCGGTCTTCTACCAGATTATGACCGAGCGTTTCGCCAACGGTGATCCGGACAACGACCCTGAAGGCACTGAAGCCTGGGGCGGAAAGCCGGAGCTTGGCAATTTTTTTGGCGGAGATCTGCAGGGTGTACTGGATCATCTGGATGATCTGCAGGAGCTGGGGATCAACGCGGTCTATTTTACGCCTCTCTTCGTCTCCCCTTCCAATCATAAATATGACATTGTGGATTATAAAAGGGTCGACCCGCATTTCGGCGATAATGAGCTGCTGAAGCGTGTCGTCGAAGAATGCCACAGCCGCGGCATCCGTGTGATGCTGGACGCTGTATTCAACCATTGCAGTGACCAGTTCCCGCCGTTTCAGGACGTGCTGGAAAAGGGTGAATATTCCGTGTACAAAGACTGGTTCCATATGAATTCCTTTCCCGCTGAGGTTGTCGACGGTATCCCTACCTATGACACTTTCGGCTTTTTTGGCAATATGCCCAAATTCAATACAGCTAACCGTGAGGTCAAAAACTACCTGCTGGAGGTAGCGGAATACTGGATCAAGGAGATTAAGGTCGACGGCTGGCGGCTGGATGTGGCCAATGAGGTGGATCATCATTTCTGGCGTGATTTCCGCAAGGTGGTCAAGGCGGCTAACCCGGATGCTTATATCGTAGGAGAGGTATGGAGCGATTCCCTGACGTGGCTTCTGGGCGACCAGTTCGATTCTGTCATGAATTATCCGTTCTCCGGGACCGTGCTGGAATTTTTCAACGGCGGTATGGACGGCATCACCTTCGGTCACCGGATCGGCGGCCTGCTGATGCGTTATCCTCAGCAAACGAACGAGGTCGTGTTCAATCTTCTCGGCAGCCACGACACTCCCCGCCTGCTGACCGTGGTTGGTGAAGATAAGCGGAGGCTGAAGCTTGCGGTTGTGTTTCTTTTTACCTTTATGGGGACGCCCTGCATTTACTACGGCGATGAGATCGGCTTAACCGGCCATGAAGATCCCGACTGCCGCAAATGTATGGAATGGGACAAGGCCAAGCAGGACCGTGAGCTGTATGATTTCTACCGGATGATGATTGCTCTGCGCAAGCAGCACAAAGCTCTGCGGGAAGGGCGTTTCCGCATCCTGCTGGCCTGTGAGAACGATCCCTGCATTGTGTACGAGCGGGCTGACGAGAGAATCCATTTTACAGTATGGATGAATAACTCCCCCGCTCCCCGTACGCTCAGCCATCCGATGGAGACAGACGACTGGCAGGATGCGCTGACCGGTGAAAGAGTCGCACCTGAGGAAGGAATGATGCATATCTCACTTGATCCGTACGGCTACCGGATTCTATGCAGGAATCTGGAGCAGTATCTGGTCTGAAACGCATATGCACATGCGGGTAGTGTTATTTTATCGGAGGGATAAGTTGTGTCGCAGTTTAGTGCAAACGATTTTCAGGAGCTATACTTGCAAAAAGGGCAGCTGACGCAGGCGGAAGCCTTCGCCTGGTTCGATCTGCTCGAAATTGTGGAGATGGACCAGATGCGGGGCAGATGGCGCGGCAGCGAGCTTCCATCTGGTCATCCTATGGATGGCCTGCTTCACTTGACCGGCTGGTACGGAAAAGAGTTCTTGGACGCTGAAACTGTACATCCTCTCCTGTTCGAAAAGCGTAATGGCCGGCTCTTCTGCGTGAATCCCGGGCTGCTCCCGCTAACACTGCCCTTTCAGCTTATCCCCCGGCGGATAGTCAGCCCCCTCTTCAGGCTGGTTTCACCGCTAATCAGGACCGGTTCAAGCAAAGCCCGGCTGCGGATGATCGGCTACCGGGAAAAGCTCAGTGCCTCCATGGTCTATGACCAGAAGGCGATTATCGACCATTTCTGATTGATGAGGATACGCTGCTTGGCGTGATGGATTTTAAAAACCAGCATGAGCTGGGTTTCTTTTTTATTTTGCGGAGGGTGACGGGGTAAAAAGCTAGTGGTTTGCCCAGAAAGCGAGTTGTTGGCTGACAGGCGGGGCTGCTAGTGGCATAATGGACGATTGGTACTTGATAGATGGATAGTTACTGACAGTGATGCTCACTAAGTTACTTATAGGTGGGGGCTGCTGGTGGCTGGTTGTAGCCTGAAACGGGTCCGGTGAAAGATGACGAATTTTTGTTAGTCTGTATAATGGCATATACCAATTAGTTTGTATAATGACAAATAGTAGATGTATGCAAACGACCAAGGAAGCAATGAAGGTAAGCTGTCGTAAGACAGCTGTTTTATTAGGAACGTCGCCCTTTTGGCTTTTTTTCCAGTTTGGTTAGTATTAAGAGCAATTTTTCCTTTTATTTTGGCCATTTCGCCAGTTGGGCGGGAATCAAGAGCATTTTTGCCCTTCATTTTGGCCTTTTCGCCAGTTGGGCCCAAATCAAGGGCATTTTTGCCTCTCATTTCGCTCATTTCCTCATTTGGCCTGAAATCAAGGGCATTTTTGCCCTTCATTTCGCTCATTTCCCCATTTGGCCTGAAATCAAGGGCATTTTTGCCCTTGATTCTAAATGTCTGCCCCTGGAATAGCTCGCGTTAATTGAATCCCCCCTAACACCCTCTCCTCCCCACCCTGTCGAGCTGTAAATAGAGCCCAAACACCAAAAACACTCCGTAAAGCTCAAGGCTTTGCGGAGTGTTTTTGGTGTACTGCCTTTTATACAGCGGGACTCTTTATTCACTAATCTTGTTGTAAATATCCATATACTGCTGGGCAGAAACATTCCAGCTGTAGTCACCGGCAAAGGCATTTTTGGTCACCTTTTTCCAGTGTTCCGGCTTGTGGTAAAGCGAGACAGCCCGGCGGAGGGTGAACATCATATCATGGGCATTGTAATCCTTAAAGGTGAAGCCGTTCCCCTCACCCGTCTCTTCATTGTAGGACTGGACGGTGTCGTTCAGCCCGCCTGTCTCGCGTACAACTGGAATACTGCCATAACGCAAGGCGAGCAGCTGGCTGATTCCGCACGGCTCGAATTTGGACGGCATCAGGAAAATGTCGCTTGCCGCATAAATTTTGCGGGATAATGCATCATTGAACAGGATCTGTGACGACAGCTTGGTCGGATAACGCCACGCCGCTTCACGGAACCAGCGCTCATACGACTCATCCCCGGTGCCGAGCAGAACGAACTGGATATCGTCGTAATACAGGATTTCGTCGAGTACCCGGGTCAGCAGATCAAGGCCTTTGGAATCAACCAGCCGCGTAACCATAGCTACCAGCGGAATATAAGGAGCAACCGGCAATCCCAGCTCCTGCTGCAGGCCGAGCTTGTTTTCGGTTTTTTTAGCCAGATTCGAACGGTATTTGGTATAAATTTTGTTGTCCGTATTAGGATTGTAGCTCTTGGTATCAATGCCGTTGACGATTCCGCTCAGGCTGCCTGCCCGGTAATTGAGCAGGCCGTCGAGGCCGTAACCGTAATACGGAGTCCGGATCTCTTCCGCATAGGTCGGACTGACCGTAGTGACATGATCGCTGTGGACAATTCCGGCCTTCATATAGTTCACGTTACCGTAATATTCCACACTGTCGAAATAGCTGTGATCCAGATCCAGCAGTTCACTTAGTACCGAATACGGGAATACTCCCTGATACAGCAGGTTATGGATCGTGAATACGGTACGCATACCGCTGTAGAATTCATCATGACGATAATGTGCCTTCAGCAGCAGCGGAATAACGGCAGCATGCCAGTCGTGGCAATGCAGCACATCCGGCTGAAAACCGATGGCCGGCAGGCACTCCAGCACAGCCCGGTTATAGAAGGCGAACCGCTCGCCGTCATCCATATACCCGTAAATGCCATCCCGGCCGAAGTAATATTCGTTGTCGATGAAATATACCGGGATACCGTCATATACAAGCCGCTCAACTCCGCAATACTGGTTGCGCCAGCCGACCGGCACGTCCACTACCGCTACATGCTCCAGCTCGGCAGTGTAAGCTTCGGGAATCCCTTTGTATTTTGGCAAAATAACACGTACATCTACCCCGGCTCCCTTCAACGCTTTGGGCAGAGCTCCAATGACGTCGGCCAGGCCTCCTGTTTTGATAAACGGATGGGCTTCAGCGGCAGCAAATAATACTTTCATGCAGATTTCCCCCTTAAAAGTACGGATTCTCTATTCCACAACTGCTTTGGGCTTGCGTCCTGCCTTCTTTAGAACCAGAAAGCTCAGCGGCGGGATCGTCAGCTCCAGGCTGTTCACCTGATTATGCCATTCTTTTTTGGAACTCTTCATCGGACCGTTATGGTAACCAGAACCGCCAAACTCAACGGTCTCCGAGCTGAATATCTCTTCATAAGTGCCCGGGCGGGGAACGCCGATCCGGTAATTCTTCCGTTCCACCGGCTGGAAATTGATAATAATAACCAGCGTATCAACGGGCTTCTTGCCCCGGCGGATATAGGAAAGCACACTTTGGCCATAATCATCCGCGTAGATCCACTGGTAGCCTTCCATATCGTGGTCCAGCTCCCAGAGCGCCTTCTCGTTTACATAGAGCTTGTTAAGCGCTGCAGTGTAAGCCAGCATCCTGCGGTGAGCTTCATAGTCCATCAACAGCCAGTCCAGCTGGTCCTGATCCTTCCACTCGATGAATTGTCCGAATTCACCGCCCATGAACAGCAGTTTTTTGCCGGGATGGGAGATTTGATAACCGAGCAGCAGGCGTAAGCCGGCAAATTTTTGCTCGTAGGAGCCTGGCATTTTGTCCAGCAGCGATTTTTTGCCGTGCACAACCTCATCATGGGACAGCGGCAGCGTATAGTTCTCAGAATAGGCGTAGGCAATCGGAAAGGTCAACAAATTATGATGGTAGGGACGCGCCCCGAAATCATGTTCTATGTAACCTAGCGTATCATTCATCCAGCCCATATTCCATTTGTAATTGAACCCAAGCCCGCCTTCGTGCGCCGGAGCAGTAACTCCAGGCCAGGCGCTGGATTCCTCAGCCATCATCAATGCTTTTGGATAATAGTGAAAAATTGTCTTGTTCAGCTGCTGAATAAACCGGATCGCTTCCAGATTCTCCAGTCCGCCGTTGACATTACGTCTGTACTGGTGGCTCTGCTTCTCGAAATCAAGACGCAGCATGCTTGTCACAGCATCCACCCGCATTCCGTCTATATGATATACATCGTACCAGAAAAGCGCGTTGGATATGAGGAAAGAAGTAATTTCCGGCTTGCTGAAATCAAAGGACAAGGTACCCCAGCCCGGCTTCTCGGCCAGCAGCGGATCGGCATATTCATACAGCGGAGAACCGTCGAACATTCTAAGTCCGTGTGCGTCCTTGGCAAAATGCGCTGGAACCCAGTCCAGTATGACACCTATTCCGGCCTGATGCAGCTGGTCGATCAGATACATCAGCTCCTGAGGCTCACCATAACGGCTCGTGGCAGCAAAATACCCGGTTCCCTGATACCCCCATGATAAATCATAAGGATGTTCGGCGAGCGGCATAAACTCCACATGAGTATAGCTCATCTCCACCAGATACGGGATCAGCAGATCGGCCATTTCTTTATAAGTATAGAATTCACCGTCTTCCTTCTGCTTCCAGGTGCCAAAATGCATTTCATAAATGTTCATCGGACCGTTATAAGGGGCCTTGTTTCTGCGTCTCCACAGATTGTCCCCCCACTGATAGCCGGTCAGATCCGCCACCACTGATGCAGTCGCCGGTCTCACTTCTGCTTTAAAGGCATAAGGATCCGCCTTCAGGAAGCTTTCACCGCCTGCTGAGATAATCCTGTATTTGTAAAAAGTTCCCGGCTCTATTCCCGGAAAAAAACGACTCCAAAATCCTGAATCGGGTATCTTAATTAATGAGTCCGCTTCCTGTGTTCCATCCCAGCCGTTATGATTACCAGCCAGTCCTACATATGTCGCATGAGGAGCCCACACGGTAAAGCGTACGCCCTTCTTTCCTTCTTCAGCGGCAATGTGCGCGCCCAGCATCATATAGCTGCGATAATTCGTGCCTTCATGGAACAGATAAATATCTTCAGTTGACGGGAGGTTTACTGTTTTTTGGATGTCAGGCAAATCATCACCACCTTAGTTGTATAGGATGCACCTATAACATTACCCGAATGTCTGTCTTTTGAAAATGCGTTTTAAGGAAAAAATAGGTTTTTTCTGAACGAAGAAAATAAATATGTAATTTTTACAGCAGGACCTCAATATATTTCACTTATGCCGTTTCAAGCGCTTGTGGGGAGTTTATATTACAAGCATTGACAAAAAAATGGGAGGGATAACAAATGAGTAAAAAAGAATGTGTCGCCATGCTGCTGGCTGGCGGGGAAGGCCGCAGACTGGCCCCCTTAACCACCACCATGGCAAAACCTGCAGTCCCTTTCGGAGGACAGTATAGAATCATTGACTTTCCCCTCAGCAACTGTGTAAATTCAAGCATCGATACTGTAGGGGTATTAACACAGTACGAAGCCAATTCATTGCATCAGCATATTGGGTCAGGTGAGCCATGGGGGCTGCATTCCAAACCTGATCAGGGTGTCAGACTGCTGCCTTCAGGTGTGGACGGACGGAGCACGTATACCGGGACAGCAGATGCCATCTACAAGAACATTGATTTTATCGACAGCCAAAATCCGGAGCATGTGCTGATCCTTTCCGCCGATCATATCTACCACATGGATTACCGCAAAATGCTGGATTACCATATCAGTAAATCCGCCAAAGCAACCATTTCGGTTATGGAGGTTCCCTGGGATGAAGCAAGCCGCTTTGGCGTCATGAACGTCAATGATGAGCTGAAGATTTCCGAGTTCGCCGAAAAGCCTAAGGTGCCTAAGAGCAATCTTGCCTCAATGGGCATCTATCTCTTTGAATGGGCCTATCTGAAGGAATATTTGCTGAATGACGCCGTTAATTCGTCTTCCAGCCATGATTTCGGCAAAGACGTGATTCCCGCCATGCTGGACAGCAACGACGATCTGTTCGCATACCGTTTCCAGGGCTACTGGAGAGATGTAGGTACGGTTGACAGCCTTTGGGAAGCTCATATGGATCTGCTGCAGGAGGATAACGGCTTCAAGCTAAATAATGCGGAGTGGCCGATGTACAGCCGGGCACGGCGCACGAAACCGGCGGCTGTTAAGCCCCGTATACAGGCTCAAGCTGACGACTGCCTGGTGAATGAAACCTGCCTGCTGGAAGGCAGCCTGCAGCGTTCCGTTATTTTTGGCGGCGTGGAGATCGGCAAGCTCAGCCGGATTCATCAGAGTATCGTAATGCCGGGGGTTTATATCGGCCGCGGTGTACTGATTGAAAATGCAATTATCGGTGAGGGTGCTGTAATTAAGGATGGAGCTGTGATCAAAGGCAGCCCTGACAACATTGTCGTTGTAGGCCCAAATGAGATTGTAGCCGCCAAACCGGTCATCCGAACACAGCCTTCCCGCCTGCTGCAGGAGGTCTATGAGAAGACAGGCAGACTGCGGGCTGAAGGACTCCCATCTTAACCCCAATCATTCCTTAATCATTTAATGATAAAAAGGGCTGCAATACTGGTCATAATGACCGTATTGCAGCCCTTTTGCCGTGTATAGACGTTAGTAGACTTCTTATAACTCGTAGTCGTCCACTTCTTCCGTCAGCAGCTGCTCAGCCGCCGGCGGACGCTCATCGGTCAGCGGCAGAATAACCGTAACCTGTGTCCCTTTGCCAAGCTCGCTGTCCAGCTCCAGCTTGCCGTGATGAAGTTCAACAATCTGCTGGGAGATAGCAAGTCCCAGGCCGGTTCCGCCATTCAGCGCATCAACCTGGAAGAAACGGTCTCTAACCCTGGACAGATGCGCTTCACTGATCCCTATCCCGCTGTCTCTGACGATTACCGCCATTTCGGTCTCTGACAGACGATGAGCAGACAGGACTATGCTGGAATCCTCGGGGGAGAATTTGACGGCATTGTCCACAAGGTTAAGAAAAACCTGCTTAAGCCGGTTCGGATCACCCTTGATGTAAATAGTATCCTCACATTCCAGCACCAGATGTATCCGCTTCTTCTCTGCCTTAGCCCAAATATTAAGAAGGGTCTCTTGTAGCACTACCTTGATATCAGTAAGCACTATGGACAGCTTCATTTCATTCTGCTGCAGCTTGGAGAAGTCCAGTATCTCCTCCACAAGGCCGATCAGACGGTCGCTTTCCCTGGAGATGATCCCCACGCCAAGCTTCGTCTCCTCCGGATCATAACCGCCCGAAATCAGCGTCTCGCTCCAGCCCTTAATGCTGGTCAGCGGAGTCCTGAGCTCATGGGAGATGGAGGAGATAAAATCATCCTTGATCTGATTGCTGCGGATAATCTCATCGGCCATATAATTCAGCGTAGTTGCAAGATCGCCGATTTCATATTTGTAATCCCCTTTGATGCGGGCGGTGAACCTTCCCTTGGCCATTTGCGCCGAGACCGCCGTTATATTGTTCAGCGGCTTCACAATGGAATTGGCCAGCCCGAAGCTGAACAGGACAACGATCACCATGACAGCCGCACCGATTCCGATCGACGCCAGGGTAAGATTAAGAAGGTCTTTGTCAATCCGCTCCATCGAGGTGAGATAACGGATCACATATTTATCACGGCTATTCACCTGAATCAGCTTGGAGACCGCCATGACACTCTCATTGGTCCCCGCCTGCCTGCCTACCCATTTGCCGATGCTTCCGCCAACGGCTTCAGGAACATCGCTGGTTGTAATGGTCCGGTCAGGCTGAAAGCCTGTAGAGCTGGTCAGGATATCCCCGCTGGTGGACAGCACTTCAAGCTCTGTGTAATCCATACTGAAGAAATCGAGCACCTTCTGCAGCTGGTTGGGCGAACGCTCACCCGAAATTTCGTATTTCAGGAACTCCTCCGCCGTGCTGATATGGGTCGTAATCTTGCTGTATACACTGTCATAATAATACGTCCGTATCGCCAGCAGGAAGATAACCTCTACGAGGAGAAGCGCCACAAAGACTACTAAAATATAGTGCAGTACAATCTGCCTGCGCATCCCCTTCTTGATCATTGTCCCTGGCCTTTCCATTTATAGCCGTGCCCCCATACAGTCTGCAGATATTCGGGCTCCGACGGGTTGTTTTCGATTTTTTGGCGCAGCCGGCGGATGTTTACATCGACGATCTTGGGATCGCCCATATACTCTTTGCCCCAGACATGATCCAGCAGGGAATCGCGGCTTAGCGGCGTGTTTTCCTTCTCCAGGAAAAACTGCACCAGCGAAAATTCTGTCGGCGTCAGCTCGATAGCTTCGCCGCTGCGCTTGAACTGCTTGGAGATCAGATCCAGCGTAAACGGGCCGGAATGAAAGGAGACCTTGGCCGACTGCTCACGGTGTACGTTAACCCGGCGAAGCAGAGATTGAATACGCGCAATCAGTTCGGTCGGGCTGAACGGCTTGCTGACATGGTCATCGGCACCTACGGATAGCGCATAGACCTTATCCTGCTCCTGCACCTTGGCCGTCAGAAAAATAATCCCCAGCCGCTCATTGGTCTCACGGATGCGTCTGCATACCTCAAAGCCGTCAATACCCGGCACCATCACATCCAGCAGTGCAATATCAATATCCGGCACTGTGGTCAGCTTGTGCAGCGCTTCATTGCCGTCAGCCGCCTCCAGTACTTCGAAGCCGTTACGTTTCAGATTGATCACAATAAAACTGCGGATGGATTCTTCATCCTCCAGTATCAGTACTTTACTCATCGATTCCCTTCCTTTCAATTGGAGCGGTTATTTTATCATTGTCGCCCCCGCCCGTGCTCTGTACAAGCTCACCCCGGTAGCCGATAATTTTGTCCATATCCCTGCCAAGCACCTTCCAGCCGCTGCTCTTGACACGGTCCCATTCCATCTGGTTGAAGAAGGTTACCTCAACAACCGTCTCCCCCGTATCCGACATGATGAACTTCAGCGATTTATCCTGTACGGATTTGGTGTCTACAGTTATCTTCCCGTGCCATTCCGGCAGGAAATCAATGACAAAGCGGTCCGCCGGATCACGGTATTTCTGCGCTGTAAAGCTCAGGCCATCCTTGCCGTCCCATTTGTAATAAGAGGTGAAGTAAGGAATGGCTTCAGGGTCAAAATACTCCCAGCCTCCCGGCGGCTCCAGCATGCCAATCTCGATGATGCCGTCACCGTCGATGTCCTCGCTGACAATTTTTCTGTCTTTAAAGGTATTGGCATCGCCCGGAATGACTACCCGCAGCTTGTTGTTCTCCATCACAACCACCGTGGTATAGGCCGAGCGGGAATCCACAGCCGAATCCAGGACTATACCTTCTTTATGCTCTGCCACTTTTCCTGAGACAATATTGTAATAATTATTAAAATACGGGTCCAGGTCGTCCAGCTGATCTAGTACCTTAAAGCCGTCACTATATTGATAAGTGGTAATTTTGTTAAGTTCATTGCGTTTGAAATAGACCAGGGTAAGATCCGCTGTCCCATCCTCATTCAAGTCATCGATCATATATTTGGTATAAGGTTGGGCCAGCAGCTCCTCCAGTTCTCCACCGGAATAGGAATAGACGACGACGCCCTTCTCTTCCCCGCGCGAATAACCGGTAATAATATTCAGCTTGCCGTCTCCCGTTACATCCTCCAGGTCAACGGATTCCAGCTGCGTGCCGTCACCGTCGAAGACAAGCTTCTTCATCCAGCCGTCCTCCGTCTTCTCCAGAATCATGCCGTGGATCAGGACGGATTCGTTCTCGGTCAAATAAAAGACCAGCGTCTCCATCGTGCCGTCTTTATCAAAATCCTCTGTGAATATGGAGCTGTCCTCATCCCCTGAAGGGCGGATCAGCGAGGCACTGGCCGGCATTTGTGACTTGATGGCCGCCATCAGTGAAGCCTTGTCGGCTGTCAGCTCCGGAGACTTCATCTTCGAAACAGGATCGCTGATGAAGGTACAGCCGGACAGTACGGACAATGACAGGACAGCCGCCGCCAGACGTCTGGGAACACTAAGATTCAACTTCATCACTCTTTCCTTGTTTCATGCTCTAATCTGCTACAGGTTCAGGCGTTCCTGGGAAGTCAGGCGACGTCCTCTGACATCATGCTTGATTCTGCCGTTCTCCAGTACCCACAGCCTTGTTGCATAACGTTCCGCCAGTTCCAGCGGAAGTACGGTAATTACTGTTAATCCTGTTTCTTTACAGAGTTTGCGCAGCGTCTCCAGGACGCCTTCGGCCGTCCGCGGGTCCAGACCGGTTACCGGCTCATCAGCCAGAATAACCTTGGCGCCGTGCACAAGCGCGCGGGCAATGGCTACACGCTGGCGCTCGCCCCCGCTGAGCTGGCTCGTCTTCAGCTTGGCCTTGTCCAGCAGGCCGAGCGTATCAAGCTCGTCCATTGCCCCCATATAATCATCCTGCCGCACCATCCCCGTCACCATCCGCCACAGCGGTGTCTGCGAGGATTGGCCGATCAGTACATTCTTCAGTGCTGTCCGGTTCAGATTCAGCTCGGCGTTCTGCTCCAGGTACGCCCATTCACGGCGGATCTTGCGTCTGCCGGCGAGCGGGCTTTTCATAATGTCGACCCCGTCTACCCGGAAATTGCCTCTATCCCATTTCTCGCGCAGCGCCAGGCAGCGCAGCAGCGTGGACTTTCCGCTTCCGCTGGCTCCCACCAGCACTACGAGCTCCCCGGGCTCTATTTGAAAACCGATATCCTGCAGTACCGGCAATTTGTCTTCTCCGACTGCTTTGGCCAGATGTTCTACTGTAATCATAGTTCAGCCTCTCCCTGTTTTCGTCTCTACTCTATAGTGTACTCTGAAAGCGGGATCAATTTCCATGCGCACATCTGTTCTTATCTTACCTCAATTCAGTTGCCGTGGCGAGAATAATAACCCGGTCAGGCCGAACAAAATATAGAAACTGCCAAGCAGCACGAATACACCGCTGCCCCAGCCGAATTCAAGCAGCAGGCCGCCGATGCCCGGGCCGATAATGCTGCCTATGCTGAAATGAAAAGAAGAAACGACATTGGCTGCAGGCAGCAGATTACGCGGCAGGATGTCTGCGGCATAGCTGAGCCCCAGCGAAAAGAAGGAGCCGACCAGGCCGCCGGCTGCCAGAAGCAGCAACAGCGTAAATACAAAATGCCCGCCCGCAAGCGGAAGCAGCGTAAAGGCCAGACCTCCGGCGGTACCGGCAAAAATCAGGATTTTTTCCGTCCGTACCGGTCGCTCCACACGCCCAGCGGCAGCTGGAGCAGCAGGCCGCCGATGCCCGCGAACGGCAGCAGGGTGGCGATCTGGTCTGTTGTGAACCCGGAACGCAGCCCGTAGACCGGGAAGTTGCTGTTCAGGCTCGCTTCCATATATCCGTACAACAGCGCCGGAATCAGCGCATACCAGGCCAGGCTGTAGCTGCGGCCGAACCGGCGGGCCTGCCCCTCATTGTGCTCTACTTTGTCAGGCCGGGAGTTTGGCAGTTTGAACAGCACCAAGAGGAGCGCGAGCATAAACAATCCTGCCAGGATCAGAAAAGGAGCGGCTTCACCGAAGCGCAGCAGGCTGATGCCGGCCGGCCCCAGGCTGAAGCCCAGCCCGTAGGACATTCCGTAGAGCGAGAGATTGCGCCCCCTGTGCTCTGCAGGTGCCATCAGCAGCACCCAGAGCTGGGCGGCATAATTAATCGCCGAGTCGCCTATGCCGACCAGCAGGCGCAGAATGAACCAGACCTTGATTCCCGGCAGGAGCGGGAACAGCAGCAGCGTTACCAGGACAAGGCTGAGGCCGGCTGCTATCAGTCTCTTAAAGCCTATAGCTCCAAGCACACGTTCAGCAACAAGAGTCATTGCGAACGAGCCGACATAAAGAGCTGCGGCATTCAGCCCGTTGAGCGAGGAGGAAACCCCTTTTTGTTCAAGCAGAATCGAGAGCACCGGCAGCAGAAGCCCCTGGCTCAGGCCTGCGGCAATAATAACGGTAATGAGAATAAAATAATTCAGTTTACTGTTGGAACGTTTAAGTAAAAGCTGGTCTGACACGGGTGGATCCTCCTTGAACGTTTATCAGGCAAATGCGGACAAAGGTTGCCCTGCAGGCAAACATGGAACATTATAGTGGACAACCTTCTTCAAAACAAGAGATAATATATAGAAGTGACCGATTTCCTGGGGGTGCAAGCTTCATGACTTATGAACTCAAAATTGATGTCTCGCCTGTCTATGAACTGATCGACAGTTTTATGTTATATGTAACAAGGAAATGGATTTCCAACCTGGACATCGGTCCTGACTGGATCCGCGATATAGACGGCCGCATTCCTCCGCAGCTGGTATCCGCGCTCCGGCAGGCAGCCGAATGGCCTTTTACCGATTATGATGTCCTGTACGTCTGGGCTTACCGCCGCCGGCCTGCATCGAAGGTGCTGCAGTTTCTGGATGAACTGGAAACGCAGTCACTGGAAGAGTGCTTTGAGCAGACTGCCCCGCTTTTCCCTGATTTTACAATTCATGAATGTGAACGGATCAAGCGGGATTACCCCCCCGCTCCTGCGGCTGTGGTATGAGCAGTATTTCCGTCATGCTGAGCAGAAGCTGCTGCCGCTTCTGATCGAGGACGCCTCCGAGAAAAAGCTGCTCGAGAGCAAAATGGGTTCCGCAGCGCTCATTGAATACGCCTCTGGCGGTGTAGTTATTGAAGATATTCCTGACCTGCAGACCGTTGTGCTGCTGCCGACTATCCATAACCGGCCGATCAATATGTATTGCTTCTATAATACACTTATGATTATCCAGTATCCTGTGGATGTCCCTTCTGACAATGAGGACGAGCCCCCTACTGTCCTGCTTCGACTGACCAAAGCACTGTCTGATCCAACCCGGCTCAGGCTGCTCCGTTACGCTGCCCATGAACCCAAAACACTGTGGGAGCTTCAGTCTGTGCTAGGCCAGACAAGTGATACGATGATGCATCATCTGCTGATGCTGCGTGTAGCCGGACTGCTGCGCGTTCATCTGGGCAGTGAAGGCGAAGGCAATGAGCGCTACAGTGTCCGTCCGGACGGCGCATCGGATCTGCAGATGTTCCTTGAGTCTTATATTCGTTTATAATAACAATACACAAGCAGAGACTGCTGACAAACTTACAGGCTTAGGAGTGAGCGTTATGAAGTATTTGCCGCAACAAGTTATTTTTGATCTGGACGACACCCTGGTACACTGCAACAAATATTTTGACCTCATTCTGGGGCAGTATTTCGAGCTGATGTCCGACTGGTTCGGGGAATATGGCCCGACAACCGGAGAATTCCGCAGCAAACAGGTGGAAATCGATGTGGAAACCGTCAGCACCAGCGGACTGGCAAGCGACAACTTCCCCAAATCGCTGATCGCCACCTACCGCTTTTTCTGTGCCAAATATAACCGGTCTGCCGATCCTTATCATGAGCAGCAGCTGATGAAGCTCGGGCTGAGCGTCTACGATCAGGAAGTCGAAGCCTATCCCGGGATGGTTGAAACCCTCGACGCTCTCAAGCATGACGGGCATGACCTCTACCTGTACACCGGCGGAGACGACACCATCCAGCAGCGCAAAATTGAACAGATGAAGCTCGATGTCTATTTTGACGACAGGATCTTTATCCGCCAGCATAAAAATATCGAATCACTGGAAAATATCCTGGTGTCCTATCCGTTTGAACGCAAGCGCACCTGGATGATCGGCAACTCCTTGCGCACCGACGTGCTTCCGGCCTTGACTGCCGGCATTAACAGCATCTACTTGAAGCAGCAGAATGAATGGCTTTATAACCTCATTGAGCTTCAGCGTGAGATGCAGCAGTCGGTCTTGACGATCTCCTCGATCAGTGAGGTTCCGCCGGTTATCCGGACGGCATCCAAACTGCAAAACCACGGCTGATCATAAAGGCAGGCCTCCTGTTACAAATGCCATAGGCATCCGGCAGCTGCAGTGTTTATACTGTTTGAGTAGATTTTCATCTCATTCAGGAGGTTTGGAATGAACAAGCAAGCAAGTCCTAACCGCACACCGAATAAGCAGTCTGCGCGGAACACTGCCGGCCCCCGATTGCTGCCCATGCTGCTTGGTATCATCGCGGTCATTCTGGCAATTGTACTTATCTATGTCCTTACAGACGGCAAATCCAAAGAGGAGAATGTGCTTGAGGGGCTGCCTAACTATACGGATGTCAAAGGTACAATTGTCGTTGACGGCCTGAATTATGAGAAGCAGCCGCATCTGGGCAGTCCGGACGCCAAGGTCAAGGTCATTGAGTTCGCCGATTTCAAATGCCCGGCCTGCAAGAAATGGACCGAAGCCAATCTGGATACCTTCATTAAAGACTATGTGGACACCGGAAAAGCAGAGCTCTATTTCATGAACTTCGCTTTCATTGACCGCGACTCTTACCTTGCTGCCAGCGCCGGAGAAGCAATCTATAAGCAGAGCAACGAGAAGTTCTGGGAATATGTTCATGAGCTCTACGCCAATCAGGGCGATGAGAGCACCATCTGGGCCACCCAGAAGTTCATCCTTCAGTTTGTTAAAGATAACATCGAAGGCCTTGACTATGCCCGGTTCGAGCAGGATTTGAAGAATCATACCTACATGTACGACGTTAAGGAAGATTTCAAGATTGCCGGAGCCTATGGTGTTAACGGCACTCCCAAATTTATGGTGAACGGTGTTCTGTTGCCGGATTCCTCATATGATGGGCTTACGGCCGCCATTGAGAGCAGTCTGGCTGAGTCTGCGAAATAAAGCATATGTGGTTCAAAAAGAGGAGGATGCAGCCTGCCGGGAGATCCCGCGGTCAGGCTGCATCCTCTTTTTCTTAGCTGCCCGGGGCAGCGTTTCATTATTCTACACTAAGCTGTCCAGTATCCGTATTCGCTAATACCAGCTTGCCTTCCAGCGGCGAGCCGTCCTCGGCAGCCAGCTTCAGCTTGCCGGTCTTCCCCTTCTCAATCAGCGCCTTAACCTGGGTGTCCGTCAGCGTCCGGCCGTGGGTTTCCTTCCAGATGACAAACTTGCAGCCCTCTTTATAATGGGAGCAGCCGTAGCCCTTGCGGCCCATGAAGATGGTGCCGCCGCAGCCCGGACGGGGGCAGCTGCCGATAATCCTCGGCCCGCTGTCCCCCTGCTCTGCCGGCTTCGCCGCTCTTGCTCCGGCCGGCTTGGTACCAGCCCCGCCGTCACCGGCACTGCTGCGCTTGCGTGTACCGGCGGCCGGCTTGTCCGCGCCATCCTTGGACGCAGCACCGCTGCCCCGGCCTTTGGAGCCGGCCCGGACTGAAGGCGTCTCGCCTTCAAAGGAGGTTTTGGCCGCACGGGACTGGACCTTCACCTTGTCGACGATCATGGAAGCGAAGCGCTTCACATTCTCCATGAACTGCCCGTCTGCAGCCGTACCTCTGGCGATTTCATTAAGCCTCCGTTCCCATTGCCCGGTCATCTCCGGTGAGGTCAGCAGCTCGATGCCCGCTCCGCGGATCAGTTCAATCGCCGTCCGCCCCTTCTGGGTGATGGCAATCTTTTTACCCTGCATTTCGACGTAGCCGACATTTTTCAGCCGCTCTATAGTAGCCGCCCGGGTTGCCGGAGTGCCGAGTCCGGAATCCTTCATGGCATCGCGCAGCTCCTCGTCCTCAATCTGCTTGCCCGCGCTTTCCATCGCTTTGAGCAGGGTGCCTTCGGTGTAATGCTTGGGCGGCTGCGTATCCTTCTCTTTGACAACCGCATCGCTGCACAGCACTTCATCCGCAGGGGAGATAGAGAACGGCTCGTTCACTTCGATCTCCTCTTCCTCCTCCTCATCCTTGCCTTTTCCTTTGGACGGCTTCGCCTTGTCCTTCTTCTGGTCGGCATAGATCACCTTCCAGCCCAGACTCAGCAGCTCCTTGACCGTAGTCTTGAAGCTCTCACCCTCCACCTCCGTAAAGACCGTGTGTACCTTATATTCGGCGGCCGGATAGAACTGCGACAAGAAACGGCGCACAATCAGATCATATAATTTCGCCTCATCTGCGCTCAGCCCCGAAGCCTTGCGGTTGGTCGGAAGAATCGCATGGTGGTCTTCCACCTTGGACGGATTGCAGACAAATTTATTGCCTTTATGGACCAGGCTGCGGTTGGCGCCTTTAACCAGCTCGTCATAGGAGGTGCCCTGCAGCGCATTAAGCGTTTTGTGCATCTCCGGAATGTTCTGCTCGGTAACATAGTTGGAGTTCGTCCGGGGGTACGAAATAACCTTGTGCTTTTCGTAGAGCGCCTGGGCGATATCCAGTGTCTTTTTGGCGGAAAATGCGTATTTCCCGTTCGCTTCACGCTGCAGCAGCGTCAGATCATACAGCTTGTTGGGATACTCTTTCGTATCCTTAACCTCATAGGAAGCAATCCTTCCGGGCTTGCCTTTGACCTTGGCTGCGAGCGCATCAGCCTTCTCCTTGTCGGTCAGGCGGTCCCCCTGCCACATGCCTTTATAGACAACCTCATTCTGTGCAAAATGGCCCTCGACCTCAAAAAATTTCAGCGACGAAAACGCCTCAATCGTCTTTTGCCGGTCGTAGATCAGTGCCAGCACGGGCGTCTGCACCCGGCCCACGGACAGCAGCACATTATGCTTCGTAGTAAAGGCGCGTGAGCCGTTCATCCCGATCAGCCAGTCAGCCTCACTGCGTGCTCTGGCCGCTTTGGTCAGATTTTCATACTCCGAGCCGTCCTTCAGCTCCTGGAAGCCTTTGCGGATCGTCTCCGGCGTCAGATCCGATATCCACAGCCGTTTTACCGGCTGGCTGAGCTTCAAATGCCGCTGGATCAGTGAGAAAATATGCTGCCCCTCCCGCCCGGCGTCACAGGAGTTGACCAGCAGGTTGCTGCGTTTGGCCAGCTCGCCGATCACCTTCAGCTGATCAATAGTGCGGGCGTTTGGCACCAGCTTGAACTGGTCGGGTATAATCGGCAGATCGTTAATGTTCCACTTTTTGTATTTTCCATCATAAGCTTCCGGCTCGGCAAGCCCAATCAGATGTCCGATCGCCCAGGTGATGATGTACTGGTCCCCTTCTAAATAGGAACGGTAGTTTTTGGCTTTCGGTTCTATTGCGGCGGCGATATTCCGCCCCATGTCCGGTTTCTCCGCAATAATGAGTGTTTTCAAAAATATCGCTCCTTACCTATCGTTGTTCCAAAACACGTCCAGTTTTTTATTATACCATTTTGCAAAAATAATTACCTGCTATTAATAGAAGTGACTCAGCAAAAAAGTACGTTCATCTCTTTTTAACCCATATGCAGTGCTATAAAAAAATGGAGTTGCCGCCAGCTTTACACCGGAAGCACTCCAAAGTTTTTGATGAAATATATTAAGCTTTGCTCCGCAGCTCTTCCGCCTCATCAAATTTACCGGTATATTCATACTGAATATGAAGTTTGAGCTGGACTATCTTTTATTTCGTTCCCTTGCTACCCGGAAGACCGCCTCTGTGCTGCTGATAACTTCCTTCGTACCACTCTTCCGGTCCCAGAATTCAACCTTGCCTTCCCCGGCCGACTTGCCGACCACCAGCACAACCGGAATGCCGATTAGTGCGGCGTCCTTAAATTTTACCCCTGGCCGTTCATCCCTGTCATCGAGCAGTGTCCCAATACCTGCCCCGTTAAGCTCGTTGTATAGCGCTTCAGCCAGCACGGTCTGTTCCTGATCCTTGGCAGACAGCTGTAATATATGCACCTGGTAAGGTGCAAGCTCCTCCGGCCAGAGCAAGCCCTCATCATCATGGCTTTGTTCGGCAACCGCTGCCAGCATTCTGGAAAGGCCAATGCCGTAACAGCCCATAATCATCGGATTGTTTCTGCCGGAGGCATCCAGATAGACGGCTCCAAGCTTCTCACTGTACCTTGTACCCAGCTTAAAGATGTGGCCGATCTCTATCCCTTTATGAAAATGGTACACACCCTTTCCGCATTTCGGACAAGTCTCCCCTTCGGCAGCGTTTCTGATATCAGCCACATGCTCAAGCGAAAAGTCACGTCCAGGCACCACATTCCGCAGATGGTAGTCTCTTTCGCCTGCACCTGCAATCCCGGTTTCCATCGCTGCCACGGCATTATCAATGATCAGCGGCAGCTTCAGGCCGACCGGTCCGACATATCCGCTCTCGACACCGGCAGCCGCCCTGACGGCTTCATTATCTGCGAGAGAGACTGCGGTAACGCCCGCAGCAGCCGCAAGCTTGAGCTCATTCACCTCATGGTTCCCGCGTACCAGCACGGCAAACATGGTGCCGTCACCGCTGTAGATCAGTGTCTTGATGATGCTCTCCGGCGCAAGCTGCAGCTTCTCTTCCAGCTGGTCGATTGTCCGCAGCCCTGGCGTATGAAACTTTTGAGCAGAGGGCTGGTCTGCCTCTCCAGTCGAGATACCGCTAACCGCCATACCCGCCTCGGCTTCCTCCAGATTTGCAGCATAATCGCAGCTCGAGCATACAGCGAGTGTGTCCTCTCCAACCTCTGCGAGCGCCATAAATTCGTGATTTCCGCCTTCACCGCCCATAGCACCGGCATTCGCCTGGACTGCCTTGAAGTTCAGCCCGCAGCGGGTAAAAATCCGTTCATAGGCTTTGAACATACGGTTATATGCTGCGTCCAGCCCCTCCTTGTCCGTGTCAAAAGAATAAGCATCCTTCATCAGAAACTCCCTGCCCCGCAGCAGACCTGAACGCGGGCGGCGTTCATCGCGGAATTTGGTCTGAACCTGATAGAGCGTAACCGGCAGCTTGCGGTAGGAGCTGATCTCTCCCCGGACCAGGGTCGTTATTGCTTCTTCGTGGGTCGGGCCGAGCACAAACTGGCGCTCATGGCGGTCCATAAGGGTCATCAGGTCCTTACCGTACGGCTCGAATCGTCCCGACTCCTTCCACAGCTCAGCCGGCAGCAAAGATGGCAGCAGCACCTCCTGAGCACCGGCGGCATCCATTTCCTCGCGGACAATATGCTCAATATTGCGCAGCACCCTGCGGCCCAGCGGCAGGTAGCTGTATATTCCTGCTGCGAGCATCCGGATGTAGCCGGCACGCAAGAGCAGCTGATGGCTTGCCGTTTCTGCATCCGCAGGTGCATCGCGTAGTGTAGTCAGTAAAAGCTGGCTTTGGCGCATCTAAATCATCTCCTCCTGATTGTTTGAAACGCAAAAAAGACGCATCCGTCAGGGACGAATGCGTCGTGATACCACCCTATTTCAACCGCCGGGCTATGCCTGGCAGTCCTCTATCCGGATAACGGCCGGGGCCGGCAGCAAATAAAGGCTTACCTCCATTGCTGCAGCTTCCAAAGCAGGGTGCGCTCCCTTCGCGGCTCGGAGGACCTTTCAGCCGGTGAATCCTCTCTCTGTTCTGGCGATATTTGGGGACGCAGATCCTTGGTCAACGCTGCTGCGTTATTGAATTGTTATTTAATGTATCCGAAATCACAAAATGCGTCAAGCCTGTCATGAAATTGCCATGTTTGAACCGGTTCCGGCTAGCTTTCATGTATACGTTTACACTATTTCCGTCCATTTGTAAATTAAATGTTTCAGATAAACCGGCTTACATATGAAATTTTTTTGAAAATAAACCGAATATATGAGTAGAGCATTTTCAAGAGGAAACGCCCGTCAAAACCTCTGTGTAAATGTATTCAAGGGGGAATCATCGCTATGTTCACAAAAATCAAAAATGCCGCTCAAAATTTAACATCCCGTTCACTGCAGAGGAAAATGCTCCTGATTTTTACCGTCATGCTGGTTATTCCGGTTGTACTGGTAAGCTACTTTTCCTACAGCAGCTCCAGTAAACAGCTAGAGCACAAGATGCAGGAATCGATGCACACAAGCGTAGATTTGCTGGCTGCAGGGATTAACGAATCGGTTACTGCCGCCAAACAGAATGTCTCTCAGCTCAGCCAGCAGCTGACATCTGCCGACTTAGACAACAAAAATCCGGCTACCCGAACACTGATTGAATTGTTTATAAAAGAGCATCCTGAGCTTGAGCTTTTTGTAGGAGGAAATGAAAACGGAGCCTGGATGAAAGCGCCTGACCCCGGCCCCCAGGATTATGATCCCCGTACACGTGACTGGTATAAAGGCGCTCTCGGCAATCCCGGTGAAGTTACCCTCACAGACCCGACGGTATCCTTAACCACCGGCAATTATACACTGTTCATTTCCGAAACTCTCAAGGACGGGAAAGGCGCCCTTGCCACGACTCTTAATCTTAAAGCAATGAGTGACCGGATCAATAGCAACAAACTCGGCAAAGAGGGCTACTACTATGTTGTTGACCGTAATAACAAGTTCGTGTCCCATCCGCTGAAAAGGGCCGGTGAAGATATTGCACCTTATGTCGCTGAGCTGCTGGTGGGAGACAAAGGCGATCTGGCCTATACCAATCCGGATACCGGACTGGAAATGAGCGGCTATTATACGACAGATCCTGTTACAGGCTTTACTGTCGTGGGTGTAATCAAAACCAAGGAATTTTCAGACGCTTCGCTACCTGTATTGTATAACGGCCTAATCGTGCTGGGCTGTGCGCTTGTGATCGCACTCATTCTGATGTATTTCATCGTAAGAGCTATCTCACGGCCAATCACCCGGCTTAACCAGTCTGCACGCCGTGTAAGCGAAGGGTATCTGAACGAACAGATCACAATTGACCGTGCTGATGAGATCGGGGAGCTGGCCAAAAACTATAATCTCATGGTGGAATCACTTCGGAATATCGTGACTGACATCTCCGAGACTTCCGGCCTGCTGGCAGCATCCAGCGAGCAGCTGACCGCTACCACCGAAGAAAATGCCAAAGCTACGGCCTATGTGGCCGAGATGGTCCAGGATTCGTCAGAAGGAGCCGAGACTCAGACCGCAGCCATGGCCGAGACGTCCCGGGCAATGGAGGAAATGTCTGCCGGCATTACAAAAATTGCCGAGGCAGCATCCTCGATCGTCAGCTCATCCGCAGATACGGAAGCAGATGTGCATAGCGGCAGCGAGAAAATCAGCCAGGTCAGCCGGCAGATGGATGCGATCCGCGAGTCCACTCACCTGTCCTCTGAGCTGATCGGCCAGTTGAACGGCCTGAACTCCCAGGTGTCAGCGATGAGCAGTGCGATCTCCAATATTGCCGTACAGACTAATCTGCTGTCGCTGAACGCCGGAATTGAGGCCGCCCGCGCCGGTGAGCATGGCCGGGGCTTCGCTGTAGTGGCAGCTGAAGTACGCAAGCTGGCAGACCAGTCCAAGACGACTGCCGGTAATATCCAGGAGACGATTGAACAAATGACCGTCCTTATTGACCAGACCTATGAGACGATCCATAACAGGGTATCGGCTGACGTGGAGCTGGGGATTCAAGTGACTGATGAGGCCAAAGCGGCGTTTGCGAATATTGAACAGTCCACCGCCAGAATCAACGGCCAGATCCATGACATTTCCGCCGTTACGGAGCAAATGTCTGCAGGAGCCGAGCAGGTCGCAGCTTCCGTCGTTGAAATTTCCAATATCGCACGGTCCACCTCTGATGCCTTCCAGAGCGTAACAGCAGCGACTCAGGAGCAGCTTGCCTCTATGGATGAGATTACCGCTTCCTCCGGTGAACTGTCCAAGATGGCCTCAGACCTGCAGGTGAAGATCGAGCGCTTTAAGCTTGAGGATTAGAGAACTCCTTAAAGAGATGCCGTGCTTAACACACGGCATCTCATGTTATATATTACAAGAGCCGCCCCTCCAGCAATTGCTGGGAGGGCGGCTCTTTGGTGATCCACAGATTATCGGTTAGACGAGAACGGTCGATCCCATCAGATATTTGTCAACTTCACGTGCAGCTGCGCGGCCTTCGTTAATCGCCCAGACCACCAGACTCTGTCCGCGGCGCATATCACCTGCAGCAAAAACTTTATCCACACTGGTATTGAATTTGCCGTAACGGGCCTTCACATTGCTGCGGCGGTCCGTTTCCAGGTTCAGCTCCTGAATGATATCCTGTTCTGGTCCATCGAAGCCAATCGCGATCAGCGCCAGCTGAGCCGGATAGACAGCTTCAGTACCCGGTACAGGCTGGTAGATCTTGCGGCCTGACTCATCCACCATACGGCGGATTTGCACGGTGTGCAGCTCCTTCAGGTTGCCCTCTTCATCACCAACAAACTTGGTGGTCATAATGGAGAATTCACGAGGGTCGTCGCCGAAGATGGCTTTGGCTTCCTGCTGTGCATAGTCGAGTGTATACACGTTCGGGAATTGCGGCCAAGGGTTGGCAATCGGATCACGCTCAAGCGGTGCTTTATCATGCGTACCGAATTGGGTAATGCTCTTGCAGCCATGACGCAGAGAGGTTGCAACACAGTCGGAACCGGTATCCCCGCCGCCCAGTACAACCACATCTTTACCAGCGGCCGATACGAAATTGCCGTCTTCCAGATTGGAGTTCAGGTAGCTCTTGATCGTGCCGGTCAGGTAATCCATTGCGTACATGACACCGTTCAGCTCACTGCCTTCGACATTGAACTGGCGTGCTTTGGTTGCTCCCCCGCACAGTACGACCGCATCATAGTCATCGACGAGCTGCTGGGTAGGAATATCCTTACCGATCTCGGTGTTCACAACAAAGGTGATGCCTTCAGCGGCCAGCAGATCCACCCGGCGCTGAACGACGCGTTTATCCAGCTTCATTGTAGGGATGCCATATGTCAACAAACCGCCGACGCGGTCACTGCGTTCATATACTGTTACTGTATGTCCTGCTTTGTTCAGCTGGGCTGCTGCAGCAAGTCCGGCTGGTCCGGAGCCGACAATGGCTACTCTCTTGCCTGTACGTTTCTCGGGCGGATTAGGGACAACCCAGCCTTCCTCAAAGCCTTTATCCACGATGGCAAGCTCAATGGTCTTGATCGTAACCGGCTGGCCGATCAGCCCGACGGTACAGGAGCCTTCGCAAGGCGCAGGACAGATGCTGCCTGTAAATTCAGGGAAGTTATTCGTCTTGTGCAGACGCTCCAGCGCTTCCTTCCACAGGCCACGGTAAACCAGATTATTCCATTCGGGAATCAGGTTGTGAACCGGGCACCCAGATGTGCCTCCGGTCATATCAATGCCGGTATGGCAATAGGGGGTTCCGCAGTCCATGCAGCGCGCGCCCTGAGTGCGGAGCTCGTCCTCGGTAAGGTGATGATGGAATTCTTCCCAGTCTTTAACGCGCTGCTCAGGATCCCGGTCACCTGGGAGCTGGCGCTTATACTCCATAAATCCAGTAGGTGTAGACATATTTACGTTTCCCCCATCCGTTCTCTTCGTGTTGATGTATAGTACATTGTAGCATACTGCGGCAGATTCGTGTCGATTCAGCGCAATGAAGTACCTGCACATTCTATACTATTTTTAAGTTTAGCAATTGTAATTTTAACTATAGTAGCATTCTATACTTTCGCACTGTAATGGATTAATCTGCTGATTATTTGTACTATTTCACATGTTGTGTCAGAGAAAACGTTTTTTCCTTAAACCGTACGTTCATAAACGTAAAAACGGTAATCATACGGGTTCTGCTCATTGCGGATCCCTTGAACGCTGGAGATCTCTTTCCATTCTTCCCAGCACACTTCCGGAAACTTTGTCTCTCCTTCAAACTCCTCATAGATCCGGGTTACAAGCAGCTTATCCGCATACGGAAGCATCATCCGGTAGATTTCAGCTCCGCCGATAATCATAAGCTCATCGTCCTTACGTCCTTCAGCCAGCGCTTCCTCAAGCGTATGGATAACCTGTGCCCCCTCCGCCTGAAATCCGGCATCTCTCGTAATAACGATGCTCGTTCTGCCCTTGAGCGGCTTCCCGCCTAGCGATTCCCAGGTTTTGCGGCCCATAAGCATTCTTTTGCCCAGCGTCTGTTCTTTAAAATAGGCAAAATCCAGCGGCAGATGCCACGGCATATCGTTATCCTTACCAATTACACCGTTCTCCGCCATGGCCCAAATCATGCTGATACTCATATCTATGCCCTCCTTTACCAAGAATCCTCATGTCCCGGAAAGATTAAATAGCAACCGGTGCTTTGATCCCAGGGTGATAGACATACCCTTCAAACTCAAAATCATCAAATGTATAATCAAAAATGCTATCGGGCTTTCTGAGGATATTCAGCTTCGGCAGCGGATGCGGCTCTCTAGACAGCTGGGTGGCCACCTGCTCCAGATGATTTGTATAAATGTGCACATCGCCTCCGGACCAAATGAAGTCCCCCACCTCGTAACCTGTCTGCTGGGCGACCATATGGGTGAGCAGGGCATAGCTTGCAATATTAAAAGGCAGGCCGAGGAACGTATCCACAGAACGCATGGTCAGCATACAGCTCAGCTTGCCGTCAGCTACATAAAACTGAAACACAAAATGGCACGGCGGAAGCTTCATCTGCTCAATCTCTCCGACATTCCACGCGCTTACAATATGACGGCGGGAGTCCGGATTGTTCCTGATGGAATCAATGACCGCAGCGATCTGGTCAATATGCCGGCCGTCACTGCTCTCCCAGGCACGCCACTGTGAGCCGTATACCGGTCCCAGTTCACCATTCTCATCGGCCCATTCATCCCAGATCGAAACACCGTTTTCTTTAAGATAAGAGATATTGGTATCTCCCTTTAAAAACCACAGGAGTTCATGAACAACAGATTTCAGATGAATGCGCTTGGTTGTAACCAGCGGGAACCCTTCGGACAGATCAAAGCGAAGCTGACGCCCAAATACGGAAATTGTGCCGGTCCCTGTGCGGTCGCTTTTTGTCGTGCCATGATCAAGCACATCCTGAAGTAAATCCAAATATTTACGCAACAGTCTAACACCCCTCTCTCTTTTTCTTTAATCATTTTACCATGAGCTAACGGTCCTTGTAACTTGTTAACGCGCAGAAAATACAATCTTCCTGGTACAGTAGGGGTTTTCCTGGGATTGGATAAACATTATTTCCATGAATGAGGAGATCTGATCATCCACAATATAAACATCATATCTAAAACAGAACGATTATGTCTTTATTGGCATTAGGGGTCGGAGTTATTGGTTTTGGGGCGGTAAGACGGCGCAGATTACGGGGAAATGCCTGGCGTCAGATGATTCAGCCGGTTCGAAGAGTATTCTAAATACCATTTACACCAGCACAATTAAACAGCCGGGCAGCTGATCGGCCGGCTGTTTGTATTTTCAGGGTTGAATGCTTGTATATAGTGGAAAAGCAATCATTTAAGTAAAGAAGGTGATATCCAATGCCCCTCACTTGCATCAAAGGATATAGCATGTATTACGAAGATTGCGGTCAAGGAACACCGATTGTATTCATCCATCCTCCAGTATTGACAAGCTTGAATTTTCAATATCAGATGAAGAAATTGTCAGCGGATTTCCGAACAGTTTCTTTTGATATCCGGGGTCACGGCAGCAGCGAGCCTTCAAGAGAAGAGATTACTTATCCGTTAATTGTCAAGGATATCCGTCAGTTGATGGATCAGCTGAAGATCGAAAAAGCATTTTTATGCGGTTACTCCACTGGCGGCTCGGTTGTCCTCGATTTTCTCTTAAGCTGTCCCGAGCGTGCATTGGGCGGAATTGTGATTAGTGGGATGTCAGAAGTGAACGACAGTAAGTTAAGAAACAAAATTGCACGAGGACTCTTCTTGTCCCGTATCGGCGCGATCAGTGCCATTGCCCTTTCAATTTCGTGGAATCAAGCAAAAACAAAGCTGTCACTGATGCGGTCATTATTTACCGACGCGAAAAAAACAAACGCTAAAAACGCTGAACAGAATTATCATTACAGCCTGAATTATAACTGTACGGCTCAATTGGAAAAGATCCATCATCCCGTCTTGTTGGTTTACGGAGAAAAGGACACACCATTCCATCCATACGCCAAGCTGCTGCAAGAACGGCTCCCCAAGAGTGAGCTTGTTTTTATCCAAAAAGCCAAACACCAGATTCCCACAAAAGCAGCAGGTAAAGTGAACGATTTAATCAGGCAGTTCATTTATCGTTGTGAGTCTTCTTTGTTAAAAGGTTAAGCAAATATCCTTTTAAGTCAACAATTCGTAAATATTCGGGCTTCTGATCCGTTCCGCCGATGATCAAAGGAACAAGCGATTCCATTTTACGAATGGATCCATGACCGCCTCCGCCTTTATGTGTCGGCGAACTTCTGTCTGCTAATTCATATCCGGGTTTGGCCGTAACAACCAAAAATTCGCCCGGGTGCGAATCAAGCGCAGCCGATAATCGCTTCAGGACATCGGGATACTGATCGTATTCCAAGGAATGAGCAGAATCGTTCACCTTTAAATCCAGCACTTCCATGTCCTGTTCAACCGTCCATGTTTGTTTGTAAGAATCAATGAGATTGCCTTTAGCTTTGAACTTGATTTGCTTGGCCGTTGATCCTTGGATTGCGTAAACCCATTCCTTTTCTTTCCATGCAATAAAATCGATACGCGGGTCCTTTTTTAGTTCATTTGCATGATCTCTAAGGGAACGGTCTGCTTTTAAGGAATACACATAGGCCATAGTTTCATTAACGGCGAGGATGATTTCTGTCTCCTTAGTTACAGGTTCACCCGGACGTAAAACTTGGTCAGCACCAAACAAAGAAGGCAGGTCGATTACCGGATTTTGTTCAGCAGGCAGAATTGGAGTCATACCGCTGTCCCCTACGATGATAATAACCGCTTCCTGCAAAGCTTTTTCCGGAGAACCAAACGATTTCAGTAAAGAATCAAGCTGCTGATCCAGCTTTTTGACCCCATCTAAATCCGCGGGGCCTTTCTTGTGCAGCTTCTGATCCAAATCGGGCAAATAGACTAATAAAAAATCAGGCAATTTATCGTCTTGAATCAAATGCTTCACGGCTTCTATAGCAAAATCATTATTTAATCCCAGCCGGTTCGTCAGCCCATCGGGCAAACTTTTTATATCTTCAAACGGATTGGACAACGAACCCAGGGATAACAAATCCGGTCCTTTCACCTGAATTTCGTTCGGCAAAGAAGCAGGGCCTTGAATCCAGGCCGGAATCGATAGCTTATGGTCTGTCGTTCCCCGGTAAACCAGGCCGTTTATCGAACCCGATTTCAATCCTTGCCGAGCTAATTCTTCATAGATCGTGGGCAAATTTCTGTTCAAATGACTTCCGTTCAAATGAATCAGCGCATCGGTCAAAACCGGATGAATTCCATGTCCGAGCATTTCCATCGGTCCGGTCCCGTAATTGATTATTTTCTTGCTGTCCGCTGAGTACCAAGTCAGGCCCGGCACATGGTGAACATCCGGATATTTTCCTGTAAGCAGCGAACTGTCAATGGTGACGGACATCGTGGGGAAAGAACTGACCAGATCTTTATAATATTGACCGTGATCAGTCAGGAATTTAAGCGCAGGAAGCTCATGTTCTCTTATTCCTTTGTCGATTGACTGAGACATTAAAGAGTCTGCCACCAGTAATATGACTTTCTTCGGTTTAAGTTCACCAGCCGATTTAATCCGCATTAAATCCTGTTCTTTGGGTTTCGTGTTTTGGCATCCGATAATCAGGCTAACTATAAGCATCGCCGGCAAAATCCGATTCCACTTTTTTCGCACAACAGCTCACCTACTTTATATACATTTTCTTACGGATATCGCTTACTCCTTCTTCCCATTCAACACCTGTATAGCTTATACATAAATTGGATTTTTAATCATACTTGGATTTTTAGAAGGTCAGAGGAAGGGAGAAGCCTATCGGAGATGAATAATTAGGTAAAAAAAATCCCGCCATAAGTTACTGACGGGACAATCATTTCAGCTAGAAAGGCGAACAGGACAGTCATGATCCGGTATGGTTATGCTGTATTTCACCGCAATTCCCCCAACCTTTATTCACTGATCCTCAGTTCTGCTGTTTCCTTCGCTGCATCAAGCATAGCCCTTCCACCTATCGGAAAAGTGATCAGCGGCGAGGTATGTCCGAAATTCACGTCGGCGATGACCGGCAGCTGCTGCAGCTCCTTTTTACTCCTAATGATCGTACACAGTAATTCGGGCGTTATCCGCGATGCCCTTTGAAATCTGCCGATTACCAGTCCTTTAACCTGCTCAAAACCCGGCTGATGAATCAGGGATTGCAGATCCCTGTCAAAGGTCTCCGGACCCGATTCAAAGTCATCCTCCAGAAACAGGATCGCATCCCTAAGGCTCGGCATAAACTCCGTACCCTGCAGCAAATTCAGTGTACACAGATTGCCCCCGATAATAACGCCTTCCGCTTCTCCTGAGTGGATCGTATATGGGCCGGCGTTAGGCTCAAAGATACGATTGTCCTGATTCCGAAACCATTCATCGTCACTCCACTGGTCAGAAGGCCGCACAAGGATCTCCTCATCCTCCATCATCATTTGGATAAAGTGCTGGATCGTATACTCATTCCCGTACCGCATGGCTAATGTCGAAAAATGAGGACCTGAATACGTAATCAGTCCGGTTTGAGTGTATATCGCACTTCCTAGCGCTGTAATGTCGGAGTATCCGCAGAGACGTTTGGGATTGTCTGCAATCAGCCTGTAGTCGAGCTCCCGTAGCAGCTGGTTGCAGTTATGGCCTCCCAGAGTGGTCAGAATACCTTTGACATCAGGATCGCGGAAAGCCTCATGAATGTCCTCCACCCTGGAGCGGACAGAGGACGAGGAGAACTGATCCATTTCATAAGCGTGTGCTGCAAAAGAAACGGTGAACCCGAGTCCCTCCAGCAGCCCTTTGGATGCCTCAATTTGTTCAGGGGCTATGATCCCCAGACTATTGGATGGTGAGATGATGCGGATTTCGTCTCCGGCCTGCAGTTTAGCTGCTTTCATAGCTATTACTCCTTTCGCTTCTCAACGTATGTACTCGCTCCAATATTTCCTCAGTTATTTCATTTACGCTCGATGTGCCGTCGATGGAGCAATCGGAGGATGGCAGAACCACTCTAAGCATTTCGAGATAAGCCCTGCGTCCTCCTTCCTGATACCCTTTCATTTCACTTGCCAGATTTAGCAGAGCCGATTCCCTGTAATCTCTGAGCATTCTCCGGGCCATCGCCACATCCAGAGGCGTATCAATAAATATTGCGTAATCAATATGGCTTTTTAACTCGTTATGTACGTAGGCAAACGGATAATCCAGTAAAATAAATTCCGGGCATTCCGCTCCGCTAAACAGCCCCTTCAGGTCCTCCGCAGGCGGCTGCAGGTTCCACTTATTATAATCGGCCGCGCTCCACCTACTCTGAAAAACCATCCGGCCCTTCAAAGTCATAGTCATCAAAATACAGCGCTACAGCGTCTGTCAGACGCTCTCTCAACGCATTTGCGGCACTAGTCTTACCACCGCCCGAAACGGCCGCAACGGCAATTACACAGGGCTTAGAGGCTTCAGCTATAGCAGCGGCAGGCACTGAAAAAAGGGACTCCCTCAGCCATAACCATGACATTGGAAGTCCCTTCTATGATGTCTCGTAAGCAGACAGTAATTTATTATTTTACAACGTGGATCGGGTGGCCTTCTACCAGCTCAGCCGCTTCCATGACGATTTCGCCAAGGGTTGGATGCGCATGGATGGTCAGAGCGATATCTTCGAGCGTTGCACCCATTTCAATTGCCAGGCCCAGCTCGGCAATCAGGTTGGATGCTTCCAGACCAACGATTTGTGCGCCCAGTACGAGGTTGTTCTCACTGTTAGCCACAATCTTGATGAAGCCTTCCGGAGCATTCAGGGAAACTGCACGGCCGTTGCCCGCGAACGGGAACTTGCCAGCTTTTACCTTGTAGCCCTTGTCTTTTGCTTCTTTCTCGGTCAAGCCTACGCTGGAGCATTCAGGATCTGTGAACACAACGGCCGGAATGACTTTATAGTCAACCACGGATTTGTGGCCGGAGATCGCTTCAGCAGCAATTTTACCTTCGTAGGATGCTTTGTGTGCCAGTGCAAGACCAGGAACAATATCCCCGATAGCGTAGATGTTAGGGATGTTGGTACGGCCCTGGTGGTCAACTTTGATCAGGCCGCGTTCGTCAAGCTCAACGCCGATCAGATCAAGACCCAGCTCACCGTCAGTATTTGGACGGCGGCCTACAGTTACAAGCAGGTAATCTGCAGTAATTTCTTTGGTTTCGCCACCGACAGAGTACTTAACGGTTACTTCCTTATCGTTCTGAACAGCACTTTCCGCTTTAGCATTGGTTACGATCTCGATGCCTGTCTTCGCCATGTTCTTGGCAACCAGACGGGTCATATCTTTATCGAAGCCTGGCAGTACAGTATCCAGACCTTCAATGATCGTTACTTTTGTGCCGAATTTGGAGTACATCTGGCCAAGCTCAGCACCGATATAGCCGCCGCCGATTACGATCATGCTCTTAGGAATCTCTGGCAGATCCAGAGCTTCTGTAGAGGACAGGATGCGTCCGCCGAACGGGAAAGGCTTCAGTTCAATCGGACGGGAGCCAGTCGCGATGATGCAGTTATTGAATTTGTAACGCGGGGATTCATGGTCATTAAACAAACGGGCTTCGTTTGTGCTGATGAACATCGCTTCGCCGCTGAATACTTCAATCTTGTTACCCTTCATCAGGCTGGTTACGCCGGTTGTCATTCTCTTGACTACACCGTTTTTGAATTCCTGGGTTTTGGCCCAGTCTACCTTTACGTTCTCGGCAGTAACACCGAAAACATCGCCGTGCTGTGCAGCTTCATAGCTGTGTGCTGCAGAGATCAGCGCTTTGGAAGGAATACAGCCGCGGTTCAGGCAGACACCGCCTAGTTCCGATTTATCTACAATAAGGACTTTTTGGCCGAGCTGGGCGGCACGAATTGCCGCCACATACCCGCCGGGACCTGCACCAATAACCAATGTGTCGATTTCGATTGAAGCGTCTCCGACTACCATTTATTACACCTCCATAACTAACATATCAGGATTTGCAAGCAGGGTCTTAATGTAATTCATGAAGTTCTGTGCAGTCGCACCGTCAATGATGCGGTGGTCAAAGCTCAGGGACAGCGCCATTACCGGAGCTGCTACGATTCACCGTTCTTCACAACAGGCTTCTCAGTGATGCGGCCTGTACCCAGAATCGCAACTTCAGGGAAGTTGATGATCGGAGTAAAGAACATACCGCCGGCGGAGCCGATGTTGGAGATGGAGATCGTGCTGCCCTTCATTTCGTTAGCAGTCAGCTTGCCGTCGCGTCCGCGCACAGCCAGATCAGTGATCGCACTTGCGATCATCCAGATGCTCTTACGGTCAGCATCCTTGATTACCGGTACGATCAGACCGTTGTCTGTATCTGTAGCGATACCGATGTTGTAGTACTTTTTGTACACAATTTCGTTAGTGGTTTCGTCAATCATTGCGTTAAGCGCAGGGAACTGACGGGATGCTGCAACCAGAGCCTTAACGATGAATGGCAGGTAAGTAACCTTCACGCCCTTCTTCTCGGCAACAGGCTTCATACGGGTACGGAAAGCTACCAGCTCGGTAACATCCACTTCGTCCATGATGGTAACATGCGGCGCTGTGTAGGCCGATTTAACCATAGCATTGGAGATCGCTTTGCGGATACCCTTGAATGGTACGCGTTCTTCCTCCAGGCTCACATTGCCGGATGCTGCCGCAGCCGGTGCCGCTGCAGGTGCTTTGGCTTCAGCTGCCGGAGCTGCTGCAGGCGCGGATGCCGCCGCTGCAGGCGCTGCTGCTGCAGCCGGAGCTGCGGAGCCGCCCTTCAGGAAGGCTGCAACATCGTCATGAGTGATCTTGCCGTTCTTGCCGCTGCCGTTCACCTTCGCAAGATCAACACCTTGCTCACGTGCCGCTTTACGGACGCTTGGAGTAGCAAGAATATCACGGTTAGGTGCCGGAGCAGCAGCTTGTGCAGCTGCTGGTGCTGCTGCAGCTTCCTGTGCAGCCGGAGCTTCAGCGTGACCGCCTTCCTGCTGTGGAACTTCACCTTCTGCAGCGATAATCGCCACAACTTCGCCTACGCGGCATACCTGTCCGTCTTTAACACGAACTTCAGTTACAGTTCCGTTAACCGGGCAAGGTACTTCTACTACCGCCTTGTCGTTCTGTACTTCCATGATGATATCATCGTCGGTTACCTTGTCGCCGACTTTGATGTGCATCTTGATGATTTCACCTTCATGCAGGCCTTCGCCCAGCTCAGGGAAACGGTATTCGAAGTTTACAGCGCCTCCGGCTGAAGGAGCACTGGTTGCCGGGGAAGAAGTAGTGTCTGCTCCGCCTTTAGCTGCGTCTGCTTCCTGGGAAGCTACTTCTGCCGGATGGCCGCCTTCCTGTTCAGGAACATCGCCTTCTGCATCAATGATTGCTACAACTTCACCAACGCGGCATACCTGGCCGTCTTTGGTGAATACTTCAAGCACTGTGCCGTTAACCGGACAAGGAACCTCTACTACCGCCTTGTCGTTCTGTACTTCCATTACGATATCGTCATCGGTTACTTTATCGCCGGCTTTGATGTGCATTTTGATAATTTCGCCTTCATGCAAACCTTCGCCCAGCTCAGGGAACCGGTACTCAAATTTTGCCACCTTGATAACCTCCTAAAAGTTTTTTGCTTCATTTTGGATAGCGAAAGCATTTGCTCAATGTTTAAGTATAATGCAGAAAGTGGTGCCGCCCTCTGTGCAAGGACGGCAGATAAAATCTCTATTAGAATTCCAGAACTTTCTTAACAGCCGCCACTACGCGTGCTGGTGTAGGAATCCAGCTATCTTCGATTTGTGCGAACGGATAAATGGTATCCGGACCTGCCACACGAAGTACAGGCGCTTCAAGGTGCAGAATCGCTTTTTCGTTGATTTGAGCAATAACTTCGGCTGCAACACCGGAGCTCTTCTGTGCTTCTTGAACTACAATTGCACGGTTAGTCTTCTTCACGGAAGCTACAATGGTATCAATATCAATCGGGCTAACAGTACGCAGATCGATAATTTCAGCCTTGATGCCTTCCTTCTCCAGCTGGTCAGCCGCTTTGGTTGCAGTATGTACCATCAGACCGTAAGCAATGATGGTTACATCAGAACCTTCGCGTACAACATTAGCCTTGCCCAGCTCAACAGTGTATTCTCCTTCAGGCACTTCATCACGGAATGCATGATACAGGTTAAGGTGCTCCATGAAGAATACAGGGTCATTGTCGCGGATCGATGCGATCATCAGACCTTTGGCATCATAAGGGTTGGAAGGAATAACCACTTTGATCCCCGGGCTTTGAGCGATCAGACCCTCAAGGGAATCCGTGTGAAGCTCAGCTGCCTTAACGCCGCCGCCAAATGGAGTACGGAATACGATTGGTGCATTATATTTACCGCCGGAACGGTAGCGCAGGCGTGCAGCCTGGATAACGATCTGGTCAAGAGCTTCATAGATGAAGCCGATAAACTGGATTTCAGCGATTGGACGGAAGCCTTGTACCCCGAGGCCAAAAGCCAGACCGCCGATGGCAGATTCGGCAAGCGGTGTATCGAATACACGGTCTTCGCCAAATTCTTTCTGCAGTCCTTCAGTTACACGGAAAACGCCGCCTACATTACCAACGTCTTCTCCAAAAATCATAACATTAGGGTCGCGATTCAGTTCAACGCGCAGTGCGTCACGAATTGCTTCTTTCATATTCATTTGTGCCATTGCCTGATATCCCCCTTATTCAAAATCGGCTTTTTGCTCTTCCAGATGTTTCGGAGTTACCTCGAACATGCTGTCGATCAAGCCTGGAACGGTCATTTTTTCGGTTTGCTCTGCTTTTTTGATCTGCTCGTTTACAGTCGCTTTCGCTTCTTCTCTTACGCGAGCTGTATCTTCTTCGGTCCACAGGCCTTTCTTCTCCAAGTACTTGGCAAGACGGGCGATAGGATCCTTCTCGTTCCACTGGCCTTCTTCATCCTTGGAACGGTATTTGCTGGCGTCATCGGAGAGGGAGTGCGGACGGAAACGGTAAGTTACAGCTTCAATCAGCGTAGCACCTTCGCCTCTGCGTGCACGTTCTGCAGCTTCCTGAACTGCAGCGATTACAGCAAAGACATCCATGCCGTCTACTTTGATTCCCGGAATACCAACTGCTACTGCTTTATGGGCAATGGATTTGGAAGCCGTCTGCTTAGCGAACGGAGTCGTAATCGCATAACCGTTGTTTTGTACGAAGAAGATAACCGGCAGCTTGAAGCGTCCGGCAAAGTTCAGGCCTTCATAGAAGTCACCTTCGGAAGAACCGCCGTCACCTGTATAGGTGATTGCAACATTCTGCTGTTTCTTCAGTTTGAAGCCCATTGCAATCCCGGTAGCATGCAGAATCTGCGCGCCGATGATGATCTGCGGCATCAGAACATTAACGCCATCCGGAATCTGTCCGCCGTGCTGGTGACCGCGGGAATACAGGAAAGCCTGATATAATGGAAGTCCGTGCCATACCAGCTGAGGAATATCGCGGTAGCCCGGGCATACGAAATCTTCTTTCTGCAGTGCAAACTCACTGCCGATCATGGTTGCTTCCTGTCCGGATACCGGAGCATAGAAGCCGAGGCGGCCCTGACGGCCAAGATTAACTGCACGGTCATCCCAAGTGCGGGTAAAGACCATACGGTACATAATTTCTTTCAGCTGATCATCGGTAAGTGCAGGCATCTTCTCTTTGTTGATAACCTCTCCATCCGGAGAAAGCACCGAAAGGGCCTCCACGTCCTCTGTATAAACTTCATAAGGAACTCTAGTCATCATTTTCACCTCAATAAAAAAATTTGAACATCAGTGGTATCTGTTATAGAATTATTATACACCTGTTTTATCTGTTTCGTCAAAGAAATACGCATAAAATTTATGTTCTCATAAATTTTGTATGTATAACAGGATTTAGAATATCCTATAACAGATTTGTTTTTTTCAAGCTAGTAAATGATTTTTCACACATTTACCGCTTGGGTAATTTTAACGTAACCGCATGTGTAATGCAAAATTCGACAAGAAAGGCGACGATTCAGTCATGAGTGAACCTGTTTTTCTGAAACGAACAATCGTTAAGCAAACCCTTTGGAGTGAACAGCTGCAGGAGGAACGCAAGCTCCGCATTTATCTTCCCCCGGGCTACAACGAAGTACTCAGCTATCCCGTAATTTATTGTCAGGACGGCGAAGAATTTTTCAATTTCGGTCGGATCGCCACCCTTGCCGGACAGCTCATTATAGAAGAAGACATCGAGCCGTTCATTATTGTAGGCGTCGAGGTGAACGTGGCGGTCCGGACACAGGAGTATGCCCCCTTCGGCAGCCGCTTCAAGCAATACCTTGCCTGCTTTGCCGAAGAAATTATTCCCTTCATTGAACACAATTATCCGGTCCGCCGCACTCCCGATCAGCGGATTATCGCCGGAGACTCGCTGGGCGGCAGCGTCTCCCTGCATCTTGCCCTTGCCTATCCCGGCCTGTTCAGCCGTGTGTTAAGCCTGTCGGGAGCTTATTATCCCGAATCCCGCGACCTGATTGCCCGGGAGGATGACTTATCCTGGCTGAATATCAATATGGTGGTAGGCCTGCAGGAGACCGATTATCAGACAGATACCGGCGTATACGATTTCGTCCAGATGAACCGCGATACAAAGGCACTGCTTGAAGCCCGTGGAGCCACCGTCTCCTACCGCGAGAAGGACGGCAAGCATCTTTGGGGATTTTGGCAAAAAGAGCTCCCAGAATCATTACTCTATTTCTTAACCCCATGAAACAGCTTAAAATGACGAAACAGTGAACAATCAGTCAACTTATGTATAGATGCAGGCAGTTTGATTACGCTTTCAATCCGAGACGGGCACACGGTGCCCGTCCTCTTTTTTAGGACGGTTACCGGGCAGGCTAATTTTGAACACTAATTCTAACCTATTGCTTCTGCCTGTAGGCTGCTATAGCTTCTCCTGAATAATCTTGTCCAGCAGCACATCACAGCCCGCATCAATAAGGTCATAGACTTGTTCGAAATTGCCGGTGAAATAAGGATCAGGCACCTCGCGCAGCTCCTCGTCCGGAAGCAGATCCATGAAGAACAGCAGCTCCGCCTTATCCCCTCCGGGAAGCTTTCGGACATTCTCGCCGTTAGAGTTATCCATGCAGACTATGTACTGAAAGCTGTCAAAATCGCTGCTGCCCACCAGGCGTGCAGTCATATCGGCATAGCTGATCCCCTTTTGATCGAGAATGCGCCGGGTTCCCTCATGCGGCACTTTTCCAATATGCCAGTCTCCTGTTCCCGCTGAATCCACCATGATGGAATCCGTCAGGCGGCGCTTTGCAATTTTGCTGCGGAGAACCGCTTCCGCCATTGGCGAACGGCAAATATTGCCCAGGCATACGAATAATACGTTTACGATTTCTCTCACCTCCCGCAGCTCTGATTCTGTTCTGAAAATTGAAGGTTTTATTCTATAGTAGAAAAAATCCGCTATCTTTATTTTAGCCTTATCAGCTGTAATTGTACAACTTTTGGATCCTGCATTATACTTTGTGAAGGATGACAAACTATAACACCAATAGAAGGAGGGAGATTAATTTGCCATCCAAACGCGTTGTTATTTTTGCCGGAGGTGTGCTGTCCGAGGACTTTTTGCACCATATAGATGAAGAGGATTTTATTATCGGGGCGGACAGCGGCGCATTATTTCTTGTCAGCCGCGGGATTACGCCGGATATCTCCGTCGGGGATTTTGATTCGGTAAGCCCTGAAGCGCTGGAGGAGATCAGAGCAGGCAGTAAAGAGACGATTACCTGCGATCCTGTTGACAAGGACCTGACTGACAGTGAGCTGGCGCTTGATCTGGCGCTGAACACCCAGCCTGAATCGATCCTAATGATGGGCGTAACAGGCACAAGAATGGACCATACGCTGGCCAGCATTCAGATGATGACGAGGGCGCTGCAGCGCCAGATAAGCTGTTCTGTAATGGATGCCAACAATTTTATCACGCTTACCGGATCACAGGTGCATGTTCATGAACAGGGCTTCACCTATGTCTCCCTGCTCCCGCTGACTCCTGAAGTAACCGGGATTACCCTGCAGGGCTTCCAGTATCCGCTGGACAATGCAACGCTCAAGCTGGGCCAGTCCCTCGCTGTCAGCAACCGGCTGCTGGAAGAGACAGGAACGGTTACCATCGAAAGCGGCCTGCTGCTTATCATCCAGAGCAAGGATTAATACATATCCGGAGACATCGTTGTAACCTTTGTTTCAAAAGTGTAAAACCGGGATTCCCCTTGATACATAAGGGTTTTCCGGTTTTTTTGTTATGCATTTTCTTATAATTATTAATTTTTTGTAACTTTTAATGTTTTTTTAATAAAACGCTTCCAACCCAGGCCCGGCTTGGATTCGAGACATTTATGGAAAAATATAGGCTGGTTATAAACTGCTATACTACGAAACAGAGAAAGAAACATTCAAGAAAGATATAAACCTGGGAGGTTTTTACAACATGAAGAAGCACCAATGGTTCAAGCAAGCGGTTGTCGTGGGAATGTGCACTACAATCGGACTGAGTACTCTGATGGCTACAGGAGCCGGCACAGCACCCGTTGCTGCCGCATCTGTGACAGCCTCTACCGGACAAAGCATCGTAAACTTCGGTAAAAAATATTTGGGCACCCGCTATCAATTCGGCGCTTCCACGTCGACTACTAGATATTTTGACTGCTCCTCTTTTACTAAATATATCTTTGCAAAATACGGTGTAAACCTGCCGCGTACCTCTGTAGCCCAATCCAAGGTCGGAAAAGCGGTCTCCAAATCGAATCTCCGTGTCGGCGACCTTGTGTTCTTCTCCAGCGGCAGCCGGGCTAACGGCAAGAACGTTACACACGTGGCTGTATACGCCGGCAACGGCAAAATCCTGCACACTTACGGTTCCCCGGGCGTAACCGTTTCAGACCTGAATTCCGGCAACTGGAAAAGAACGTATCTGAAAGCACGCCGGGTACTGTAGGAAGCTGTATATATCTGCTCCGTGTATTGAAAATACAGTTATACACCTGAGGGACTGCCGCTAGGCGCCCTCAGTACATAACCGGTGCCGCGCACCGTATGAATCAGCTTGTTCCGGTGACCTTTATCCACTTTGATCCGGATATGTCTGATGTACACATCGACCACATTGGTATCCGCATGAAAATGGTATCCCCAGACATGCCGTAGAATCTCGTCCCGGGGGCAGATTTCCCCCTGATTAACAGCGAGATAATACAGCAGGTCAAATTCTTTGGGGGTCAGGCTGAGCCTGATCCCGTCCCGGCTGACCAGCCTGCGGCTTGCATCCAGCATCAGGCCGTCGATTTTGATCAATGATTCAAGGCCGCGCCGGCGTCCGGTGAGCCAGAGCAGATTCTTCACCCTGCATCTGAATTCTTCATCATGGAGCGGGCTTAGCATATATTCATTTCCGCCTGCTTCAAATACAGCAACTGCCTCCTCGCTGCTCCCCCCGCCTGCTATTACCATTACCGGCATAAAGGTCCCCTGCGACCGGTACTCCGAGATGATCTCCCACCCCGGCCATGCCCCGGCATCACTAATTTCCGCAAGCAGCAGGACAGGCTGCATCCTGGTTAACAATAAGCGAAGATCCTCAGGATCTCGCTTATTGCCGTCTGAAGCCCCAGCTCACTCAGCTGCGCTTCCCTCTGCCCGCCATCTCTTCCCCCAGCCCTGAACCAAACGATTGTTTCATTCATCGTTTTTACCCCGCATCCATCAGCCTTGCAGAGCGGTAATCCCGCCGCAGATAATGCTTAGAGTCCCCACAAAGCAAAAAGACCATTCCGGAAGGAAGGGTCTTTCCTGCTCTATATGTGTCTGCAGTCTGCTGCAAAGGATTATTTCAAAAGATCAACTTCCTGAAATTTCGCAACCTCCGTTTCCCATCTCTCACTTACAAAAGCTTGATGGTCCGGATGATTATTATAGCTGTCGTAGTCCTCCTGATTCGCAAACTCCATCGAAAAGCAGAAGTCATATTCACACTTGGCACTTACCTGGCGCAGTGCCTCAAACTGGCGTACAACCGGAATGCCGCTAAGAATCTCTTCGCCGTCTTTAAGGAAGGCCTGTGCCTCCCTGGAATCTGCCGGAACCTTCAGCGTAAACAGCGCCATGTGCCGGATCGTTCCTGTCTCCATCATTTGTTCTCCCTTCGTCAGCCAAAATACCGGTGATATACGCTGCGCGCTGCGGCAATATCACTGGTTCCATGAATCAAGGCCCGCCCGTCAGCAAAGATAACCAGACGGTACGGTTCCTCTGTAAACGAGACTAAATACGGATTGCTGTCCACCTTGCCGGTGCCCAGATTTGCGAGCCTGGCAGCCGTCTCCTGCAGATTAAGCTGCCGGCGTTGCGCCGGCCGGATCTGCACGGTATCCCTGCCGCAGAGCACATCGCTGCGCTCGGTGTTCGCTGCGGTCAGATAAGGATAGACCGCATGGCTGCCGCATGACGGACAGTCTGCTTTTTTGGCAGCCTTCACTCCTATTTCCTGGTGTTCATTACGCCACACGTCAAAGCTCAGCAGTCTTCCGCGCAGCTGTTCGCGCCGGCCGCCCAGCAGCTTGAGCGCCTCTGCGGTTGCATTGGCAGTTACAAGCTGCGCCGCCTGCGGCAGAATGCCCGCCGTATCACAGGTATCTCCTCCCAGGGGAACGGTTCCAAGCAGGCAGTTCAGGCATGGTGTCTCGCCTGGAAGAATGGTGTATGTAATGCCGTAGCTGCCGACACAAGCCCCGTAAATCCAGGGAATGCCGTGTTTTTGAGCCATATCGTTGATGATCAGACGGGTGTCAAAATTATCAGTGCCATCCATGATCAGATCTACCCGGGACAACAGGCTCTCCAGTTCTTCCGCACGTACATCCATCACGTGGGCTTCTATCTGAATCTCCGAATTAATCTGCTGCAGCCTGACTTTAGCCGCCTCGGCTTTGGGGGTGCGCAGACGGGCATCCTCTTCCGTATAGAGCTGTTGGCGCTGAAGATTACTCCACTCCACATAATCCCGGTCAGCCAGAATCAGCCTTCCGACACCGCAGCGGGCCAGAGTCTCTGCAATTCCGGTTCCCAGCGCACCTGTACCTACAATTAATACATTGGCCTGTGCAAGCCCTGCCTGACCTCCTGCACCAAATGGTGCAAAGCGGACCTGACGGGAATAACGTCCGTTCCGGCCGGTGATTTGGATATTATTACTGTCGTTCATTCCTGTACAGCCCCCTATATTGAAGATCCGGGAAAAAGCAGCTTTTCAAGGCCGTTTTGCCCGGATCCCTGCAATTATTCTATACCTTCTGCGCAGACCATTGCTCAACATTCCAGGTTTTCGTTACCCAATCCTCGTAAAACTCGGGTTCATGGGAGACGAGCAGCACGGTACCTGTATACTCCTGTAATGCCCGCTTCAGCTCAGCCTTGGCAATAATATCAAGGTGATTGGTCGGTTCATCAAACAGAATCCAGTTACTCTCACGCATCATCAGCTTGCACAGGCGTACTTTAGCCTGTTCGCCCCCGCTGAGCATGCTCAGCGGGCGGCTGATATGCTCGTTTTTCAGCCCGCAGCGGGCCAGATAGCCGCGCACCTCATTCTGAGTAAGGCTGGAGAATTCATTCCAGACATCATCAATGGGCGTAACATTAGCAGCCTTCACTTCCTGCTGGAAGTAAGCGGAATACAAGTAATCCCCCAGGTAGGTTTTTCCGCTGAAAGGCGGTATCACTCCCAGAATGGTTTTCAGCAGTGTAGATTTCCCCACTCCGTTGCTGCCGACGATCGCAATTTTGTCACCACGTTCAATCAGCATGTTCAGCTTCGGCAGCAGCGGACGGTCATAGCCAATTTCGAAGTCAATCCCTTCAAACACGGTTTTACCGCTGGACCGGCTCTCTTTGAACGAGAAGCTCGGCTTGGCTGCTTCCTCTGGACGATCAATTCGCTCGATGCGGTCAAGCTGCTTTTCACGGCTCTTCGCCCGGCCTGAGGTGGAGGCGCGCGCTTTATTTTTCTGGATAAACTCCTCTTGCTTCTTGATGAATTCACGCTGTTTCTCATAGGCTTCAATATGCTGGTTCTTGTTCATTTCAGCCATATCCAGGAATTTCTCATAATTAGCCGTGTAACGCGTAAGCTTACCAAATTCCAGATGATACACGACATTAACGACCTTATTCATAAATTCGGTATCATGGGAAATCAGCATAAAAGCATACGGATATTGCTTCAGGTAGTTCGTCAGCCAGTCGATATGCTCAACGTCCAGGTAGTTCGTAGGCTCATCGAGCAGCAGTACATTTGGTTTCTCCAGAAGCAGCTTCGCCAGCAGCACCTTAGTCCGCTGTCCCCCGCTCAGTGAAGCCACATCACGGTCCAGCCCGATCGCCGAGAGTCCGAGGCCATTGCCCATTTCCTCAACTTTAACATCTATCAGATAGAAATCACCGATATCGAGCTGTTCTTGGATTTCACCCATCTGCTCCAGCAGCAGTTCAAGCTCCTCCGGTGATGCTTCGCCCATTCTGTCGGTAATTACCATCATTTCCTTCTCCAGCTCCAGCAGTGGCAGAAAGGCGTCTTTGAGCACGTCACGCACGGTTTTACCCGGTGTAAGATTTGTATGCTGATCCAGATAACCGAACCGGACCCGCGGCGTCCATTCCACTCTTCCGCTGTCCTTGAGCAATGTTCCGGTTAAAATATTCATCAGCGTCGATTTACCCGCGCCGTTCGCCCCTACAAATCCGACATGCTCACCGTCCAGCAGGCGGAAGGATACATTCTTGAACAATTGCCGGTCACCAAAATTATGTGAAACATTTTCTACAGTAAGTAAACTCATAAATTCTCGTTAAGCTCCTATCTAGTTTTAGCATGAGGCAATAATCTGTCTGTGTGCATATAACGAACATTTTAGCACAGGTGTCTACTTCACTGAAACAGGGATTAGCGGATTTTCGCCTTTTTCTGAAATATTCCACTGCGTTTTACAGGTAAATGGAGCTTTCCCGTCTCCGTCAGAAGGCGATCCAGCATATGGGTCAGCTTGCCGTTATGCTGAAAAGGATTTTGCTGCAGCGGCAGGCTGCACACCTTAACCCGGCCATGCAGCGCAGCTGCCAGCAGGTCAGCAGCTGAAGGGCCGGCCAGCGGCAGGCAAATGCGCCAATCCTCAGTGGGCATAAGCCGCTGCGCCGCAGCCAGTGCAGGGTATCCTCCAGCCGCCAGTCCGCCCCGGAAGACAGCAGCAGCGGAATGCCGCTGTTACCAAATACTTCAAGAGCCCCATCATAACCGCCTGTACCAAGGTCTACGACAATGTAACTGTAGGGTTTATCAAGGAGTCCTCTCAGATTACCGGCCGCAGGACGCCGCCAGTAATCTATTCCTTTCCAGCTGACAGGAACATCTGCTTCTTCTACCGGATGATCCAGCAGGCTGCATATCCGCTCATAGACGGTAGAATCGGGACTGAGGCCAACCCACGCCGTCTTTCCCTTCCGCGCAAGACAGCTACCGGCTGCCAGTGAAGTATGCGTTGTACCGAGGCCTTCGGCTACACCAAGCAGGGCGATGACCATGCCCTGCGAATTGGCGGAGAAATCTGGAGTTGGCTCCAGTCTACCTCTGATATCCCATGGATCAGGCTTGCTGCCGGACTCCGCTGCCGGCTCAAGCTCCAGCAGCACTTGCTGCGCACTTTGATATCTCTCTTCCGGATGGTAACGCAGCAGCCGGCGAATGACCGGGATCAGCGCCTCAGTGCTTCTGCCGTTCAGCCTGACCTCCATTCCCGTCTCCCAGCGGCTGTACAGCCCGCCGGAAGCCATATACAGCATGAGTGCTCCCAGACCGTACAGATCGGAGACCGGACTGCTCTGCCCGCTGCCGTATTGCTCGGGCGCAGCAAAACCGGCAGTGCCGAGCTTTTCGGTATCTTCCTCAGCTCCCTGTCTGTAGCTGCGGGCAATTCCGAAGTCGATGAGCCTCAGTTCACCGGTCTTAGTCAGCATAATATTTGCAGGCTTCAGGTCACGGTAGATAATCGGGGGATGATGGCTATGCAAGTAATGGAGTACCCCCAGCAGCTGGCGGGCATAGGAGATGATCTGTGCTCCATTCAGCGGTGCAGCTTGCTCCATAATATAATCCGACAGTGTGACGCCTTCTATATAATCCATTACCAGATAGCTGCAGCCCTGTTCATCCGGCGGAAAGAAATCCGTAACCCGCGGAAGCAGCCGGTGGTTCAGGGAAATAAGCAGCCCCGCCTCCGCTTCTGTTGCAACGTAACTCTCCTTCCGGCTGTAGCTCTCCTTCACGGCCCAGCACTGGCCCGGCAGGCGCATATCCTCAGCAAGATATACATGACTCATCCCCCCCGTGGCAAGCTTCCGTATAATCCGGTACCTCCCGCCCAGAAGAACCCCTTCTGCAAGCTTCGATTCAAAAATCATTAGCCGTCTCCCCTTCGATTGGATTATAAAAAAAAGAAAGCCTCCCGTGCTGCAGCCGGACCGGCTCAAGGCCGGAGGCGCAGACAACGGGAGGCTTTCCCGGATCTTCCTTATATTTATTCTGATTAATATTTAATCATATAAAGTGTTATTTCATCCCGGTTATGGAACAGCTGCTTTGCCCGCTGGAGCTGCATCCGTTCCCCTTCGAACATGGCGATGATCTCTTTGATCACTGCCATAGGCTTCTTGTGCATCAGCTTCACGGTAACTACGGCTGTTCCGCCCGGTGCGAGGCTGTGCAGCAGACCGGTGACGAGCTTAGCCATCAGCTTGGGACTCCAGCTCATGTCACATACGAGCAGATCAAATTCATTCTCGCTGAATTTGACTTCGCCGGCATTCTTGCGCAGAATCTTCAGGTTCGGCTGATTACGCAGCGATTCATGCATCAGCGCCGGATCGATTGCTGTAACCTTCAGGCCGCGTTCCAGCAGGAACGAAGTCCAGCCGCCGGGTGAAGCGCCGATATCCACAGCATTACGGAAGCTTGAGAACGGAATGGCAAATTCCTTTTCGGCTTCCATCAGCTTGAACTTGGCCCGTGAGATCTGTCCATCCTCCTTGCGGAAGCGGATCATCCCGCCGTTCCAGCTGGACAGGTTATCTTCCGGCCGGGAGACCCCGGCATACAGCGCATCCCCGTCTGCATAGACGGATATGATCCAGGAAGGGTCCTGCACAGTAAAGTCCGCTTCCAGGTCCGAGAGCCGCTCCTGCAGCCACTCGCGCAGTTCACCGGGACTGTCCGGCCAGAAGGAATTGGTACCCTTGCGGACATGCAGGGACACCTTTTGCCCCTCCAGCTCACTGCGCCGGCTCAGATAAACCGCCAGCCGCTCCATAGCGGACATATCACCCTGGTCCTGAAACTGGACCGGCTGGATATGCCGAAGGAAGATGGGCGGATTACTACTCAGCGCCTCAGCTATATCAGCAGGTTCGCCCTCCAGCGTAGCCAGAAAAATCTCACCCGGCAGCAGCAGCGTGCTCTTCACTGCTCCGAACAGACGGCGCAGCTCCTCCTGGGCATAAGGGGCAAAGCCGTGATTGGCGGTGCATATATAGCGGGACAGGATTGTATCTTCAGGAGCAGCAGCCTGCTCTCCGGTTTCTTGTTTTAAATCGTTCAAATCAATTGCCTCCAGGTCTGATTTTTATCCAGGGACGACCGCCATCCCATTCAACATCCACAGGAATATCAAATGTAGCCATGATCATTTCCTTCGTTAGTACTTCTTCTTTGGGTCCGGAGCCGGCCAGCTTGCCGTCGCGGATCAGCGCCACATGTGTAAAGAGCGGTACGATCTCTTCAACATGATGGGTAACATAGACGACCGAAACATTGCGCTGCTTCAGCTTGTCGACCTCCGCAAGCATTTTTTCCCGTTCATACAGGTCAAGACCGGCGCAGGGCTCGTCCATGATGAGCAGCTTCGGTTCAGCCATCAGGCATCTGGCCAGCATCGCCTTCTTGCGCTCACCCTGGGACAGGGTGCCGAACGGATGATAGGCCAGCCCGCCCAGATTCATATCTTCAAGCAATTTGATTGCCTGCTCCTTCACCTGCTGCGGAATCGCCTGATAGAAGCGGAGGTAAGCATAGGCACCGGTAGCTACCACTTCCCAGACGGGATCACTTAGTGACAGCTTTTCCATCAGGGATGGTCCGATATAACCGATTTCCTTGCGTACTTCACGGACATCGCACTGTCCGAACTTGTATCCGAGCACTTCGACCGACCCGCTGCTCGGGAACAGATAGCCCGTCATCATTTCGAGAATCGTTGTTTTGCCGGAGCCGTTCCGTCCCAGGATGACCCAGTTTTCACCCGGCTTCATATCCAGGGATACATCATCAAGAATCAGGCTTTGCTCTCTCCGCAGGGTAAGATGTTGTAATGATATCATTTATGAGGCCACTCTCCTTATGTAATCCAGCATCTGCTCTACAGAGCCCATCGAATACAAAATTTCCGGCCCGCCGGTCTGGTCAGCCCTGCAGACCATCAGCGCCGGCACACTTGATATACGGTAGCGGCTGACGATCCCCGGAAGCATGTTCACATTGGCTTCCGCAATTAGGAGGCCGGGAGGCAGCAGATGCGCTGCCACCTCCAGCATGCGGCGGGCGGCCTTGCAGGTCCCGCACAGCGGCGTATGCAAAAAGACGACCAGCGGTTCGCCTGGCTGCTCCAGCGCTAACGCCAGCTCCTGTTCATTCATCTGCTTAAATGTCTTCATATCGCAGTCACTCCTGCAGCAATTTCTGCCAGCAGCTCATGGCCTGGCGGGCCATTATGAAGCACAGTCCCTGCAGGGACAGCGGAATAGAGCAGTTCATACATAGCTTTGCGGCCCGCGGAACTTGAGGTGTGCAGATAGATTTCGCGCGGATATAGCCCTTCCAGCACGATCCGCCTTGCCACTTCATCCCCGCTGTAATCCTCCGGTCCCATATCATAATCCAGAGACAGGATATTGACCGCACACTCCCGCAGGAGCAGCAGGCATTCCTCCGTCGTTCTTGCCAGCGCAAAGCCCGCAGGCCGCTTGCGGCAATCATCCATAAATATGTTAATCACGGCTAACCCTCCGCTTCATACCATTTCCTTACAGCGGCAATCTCACCGCGGTGGGTGCCATCAGAACCTTTGGCGGTCTCCATGGCGACAGCCGCCCGGCGAAAAGGGGCTGTGAGCATCAGCTCCCGAAGCTTCTTTTCACCGATATGCCCCTGCCCGATACCAGCATGCCTGTCCCTGCGCAGCCCGCAAGGAAACACGGAATCATTCAGGTGAACCGCCACAAGATGAGGCCAGTAACCAAGCTTTGTTCCCCGCCCCAGCAGCTCATCTGTCTGTTCAGGGTTCCAGATACCAGCAGCATAAGCATGGCAGGTATCAAAGCAGAAGCCGATCTTCCCGGGATATCTGCTAAGCTCGCGGACCTTGACAAGCTCTTCCAGAGTCATACCTTCACGTCCGTGATTGCCGGCCTGGTTCTCAATCAGCAGCTTGGCCCGGCCCTCCCATGAATCGAGCGTTTCATTCATACATTGTATAATATTTTGATAGCCTTGTAACGGCTCAAGCGTGCCGAAGGTTCCGAAATGCACAACAATGCCCAGCGAGCCGCAGGCTTCGGCGATCTCCAGATCGTTGCGCAGTGACTCCACCATAACCTTTCTTGGAGAAGCACCGGCTGCCCCGGCGGCCATATTGGTTGGATAAGGGGTGTGGGCAATGGACACCATCTGATGCTTACGGCAAAAGTCCGCACAATCCTCTGCATCCCGCACATCAAGCGGCTTCAGCTTCAGGCTGCGCGGGTTCTTCGGAAAATACTGAAAGCATGCCGCACCGCTCTCCCAGGCGAACCGGGCCGCACGGCCGTATCCGCCGCGGATGCTGACATGTGCCCCGATTTTGGGGCTATCCTTCATGCTGGCAGTCCGGGCAGTAGAACACCTTGCGGCCGGACAGCTCAACTTTAACAATGTTTCCCCCGCCGCGCAGGCACGGTTCGCCTTCACGGTCATACACTTTGCACTGGTCATTATACGAGCCGGTTACAGTATCTCCGGCCATAAACGGCATTTCCATGTATCCGCCGATTTCGGTCGCTTCCGTCAGTACCTTGCGAACACTGTCATACAGGCGCGTAACGGCCTCCGGGGACAGATTCTGCACCAGGGCAGACGGCAGCAGCCTTGCTTCAAAAGCAATTTCATCCGCGTAGCAATTGCCGATGCCGGCCATCACCTGCTGGTTCACAAGCAGGGTCTTAAGCGCACCTCTGCGTCCTTTCAGCAGCGCCGCAAACCGCTCCGCCGTCATCCGGCGGTCCAAGAGCTCCGGTCCCAGCTTGCCCATCGCCGCTTCGCTCTCCTTCACCGACAGCAGATGCAGATACCCCAGACGCAGTCCCATGAAATACAGGATCTGGTCACCGAAGGCCAGCTCCACCTGGGTAGTCCGGTCCGGACGCTCCGCCTCTGTCCCGTAATACAGCAGCCCGCCCAGCATCAGATGCAGCAGCAGCCTGCGCCCGTCATGCAGATGGAACAGAATATGCTTGGCCCGGCGCTCCACAAATACAATACGGGCACCAAGCAGGGCATTTTTGAAGGCTTCAGCCTCCATGTTGATCGTCTTCTCCCGGTTTACGGTCACACCCGTAATCGGTACATTTATAAGATGCTGGCTAAGCAGCCTTCTGTAGTTCTCCATTTCCGGCAATTCCGGCATTGATCATCGTCCCTTCGAGGTTGGTAAAAAACTCACACCTTTGCCATTATACACCGAGCATTGCCATAAGTTCAGCTAAATCACTGCAAATTTCGTCAGGAGTTACACCTGTAACGGTTTTATAATGCTCCAGATTCTCCGCTGTAGTCAGGCCTGTCAGCACAAGCACAGTCCTGCAGCCGGCATTCACTCCTGCCGAAATATCTGTCCGCATATTATCTCCGACAACAACCGCTTCTTCCGGTTTGATACCAAGTATAGACGCCGCAAAGGTAATCAGGTGCGCTTCCGGCTTGCCGATCACCACCGGCGCAACACCGCTAGCCGCCTCAATTGCAGCGCCAATCGTTCCTGCTCCGGGCATAACCCCGTCATCAGACGGGAGCATTAAATCCGGATTGGTCAGCACGAACTTTGCCCCGCCCATAATCCAGCGGGAAGCCCTTGCAAGTGAATCATATGTAAAAGCTCTATAAATACCCTGAACGACATACTGCGGAGCATCTTCAACAATCTTCAGGCCTGCCGCCGCACAGGCATCAATCAGTCCCTCTTCCCCAAGTATCGCCACCCGTGCCTCCGGTAATTCCCCGGCGATATAACGCGCAGCCGCAAGTGAGGAGGTACACACTTCCTCCGGCATTGCTGCAATCCCCATTCCCCGCAAATGCGCAGCCACGCCGGCCGCTGTCCGTGAGGAATTATTCGTTACGAATAAAAAAGGAATTCCTGCCGACCGCAGCCCTTCGATCAGCTTATCCGCTCCGGGTATCATCCGCCCGCCATGAAACAGCGTTCCGTCCAGATCTATCAGCAAGCCTCCGATATTATTCATACAGCAGCCTCCTTCTTCTTGATTATTCTATTAACATAATTAACTATTAACACAATTAAATTAGATTAGACAGCTCAAAGCCGCTGCTTTTGCGCGATGATTAATACTAGTCACAATGTACCACTAGCCCCTCAGCGCCGTCCCGGTTTCGTCATAATCTCCACTGCTTCGTAGAGTAAACGGCACCTCTTTACTTAAAATTTAACGTTCCCAGTCGAACGTTAGCGAACGGCTGCAGTGACGGTGCTTTTTTGACAGCTCCCTGTCATTTCCTGCGCTTTCCCGGAAAATAATTTTGATTTCCCCGGTTATTTTCCGTTCCTACGCCCGCTTACTTTCTCCGGTATACCGGGAATGTGCAGAACTCCTCGGCCAGCAGAGTCTGCGGGAAAATCGCCTGCGCCTCGGCCAGCAGCGGAGCCAGCTCCTCCTGGGTTACATAGCGTGAGCTGAAGTGGGTCAGCAGCAGCTCACGGCCGCCCGCCTGACTGGCCAGCTCCGCCGCCTGGGCAGCCGTACTGTGATGATACTGATAGGCCATATCCGCCAGATCATGGGCGAAGGTTGCCTCATGGATAATCATATCCGCCCCCCGGGCCAGCGGCAGGCTGCCAGGGCATGGACGGGTATCGCCTAATATAGTAACAATCCGCCCCTTCTTCGGCTCACAGATCACTTCAGCCGCCCGGATAACCGTTCCGTCATCAGTCGTGATATCTTCACCCTTCTTCAGTCTTCCGTACAATGGGCCGGGCTTCAGCCCGTACCTCTGAAGCAGCTCTGTATTCAGGCTGCCGGGACTGTCCTTCTCCGTTACCCGGTATCCGTAGCTGTCAATCCGGTGCTCCAGCAGACCCGCTTCTACCTTGAAGGTGTCATCCTCGAAGATCAGTCCGCCCGTATGCTCTACAATCTCCAGCTTGTAGGGAACCCGGGACTGGCTGACTGACAGGGACACATCCAGAAAAGCCTTCAGCCCCGGCGGCCCGTACACCGTCAGCGGGGCCGTGCCTCCCTGATAGCCGCGGCTGGACAGCAGGCCGGGCAGGCCGAACAGGTGGTCACCGTGCAGATGGGTAATGAACAGCTTTTCCAGCTTGCCGAGCCGCAGCGGCGAGCGCAGCACCTGATGCTGTGTCCCTTCCCCGCAATCGAACATCCAGAAGCTGCGCCGTTCCTCCATCAGCCTGAGGGCCACTGAGGTTACATTGCGCTGTATTGTAGGCACTCCGGCATTGGTGCCAAGAAAATAGATTTCCATTCCAGATCCTCCCTTCTTCACTCTTTAATATGCACAGCAGCCGCAGCTGCTTAGTCTCTGAACTGAATTTTACCCTTTTTGGGCGCTGAAAGCACATTTTCTTTCTGGAGCTTCCCGTTACCAGCAAAAAACCTCCCGGTTACGGGAGGTCCGCTGCCGAAGAAGGATCGCTCCTCCTTCGCTAAGTTGAGGTTCAGTACGGGAGACTATTGCTTCTCCACATTGAAATACTGTGCTTCCGGATGGGCAAAGACCATCGCCGAGACAGAGGCTTCCGGCTCCATCATGAAGCCGTCTGTAAGCTGGACACCGATGTCCTCCGGCTTCATCAGCTTGAACAGCGGCCCTTGATCCTCCAAATCCGGGCAGGCCGGATATCCGAAGGATACGCGGATCCCCTGGTAGCGGGCGCCGTGCCGCTGCTTCATTGTCATATCCGCCGGATCAGGGAACCCCCACGTATCCCGCATCATGTGATGGACACGCTCGGCCAGCCCTTCGGCTACTTCCAGCGCGACTGCCTGCAGGGCATGGGAACGGAGGTAGTCTCCTTTATCCTTCAGTTCGGTCGACATTTCACGGACTCCGTGTCCCGCCGTTACGACCAGGAAGCCGACATAATCCATAACCCCGCTGTCCACCGGCTTCAGGAAGTCGGCAAGGCACAGATAAGGCTCTACATTCTGCCTCGGGAAAGTAAAGGTATGCAGCACGCTCGACGGGTCCTGCGGATCGTAGATCAGAATATCGTTGCCGCGCGACTGCGCCGGGAAGAACTGATACATCGCATGAGGGGCAATTGTCCCCTCTACCATCGCCTGATGCAGAATATCATCGACCGTCTCCTTGAGCTCAACCGTACGCTTGTCTCCGGCAGCAAGCTGGGCTTCCACCGAGCCGCGCAGGCCGAGATGATGGCCGAGCAGCATCTGCATGTTCACATAAGGGACAATGTGGCCGAGCGGATAATTACGCAGCACATGACGCTCGAGATCCGGCGGCGTGAATACCGGCGCATCCGCTGAAATCTTCGAGCGGACAGCCCGGGTCAGTTCCGGAAGCTCCTGCTTCGGAGCTACCGCCACTGCAGCCTCGGCTTCCTGGCGCACCTCTTCCTCCAGCTTGACCCGCTCCAGCGGATTCATCAGCCTGTTGGCAAGATCAAGGCCGTCCATTGCGTCCTTGGCGTACAGAACCAGGCCGTCATATTCCGGCCGGATCCGGGTTTTGGTGAATTTGCGGGTCACGCCGCGCCTCCTACCATAATCGGCACATCAATGCCGGCGGAACGCAGGTCCTGTGCAGTGGTGACCATCTGCTGCGCCGATTTGACCAGCAGGCCGGACAGGCCGATGGCATCCGCCTTTTCACGGCGGAAGGCTTCGATAATATTCTCCGGCGGCACCTTGATCCCCAGATTGATGATCTGATAGCCGTTGTTGGACAGGATGATCTCCACCAGGTTTTTACCGATGTCATGAACATCACCTTTGACAGTTGCCAGCATAATCTTGCCTTTCACGGCGGTCTCATCCTTCTCCATGAACTGCTCCAGATGGGCAACCGACGCCTTCATCACTTCAGCACTTTGCAGTACTTCAGCGACAATCAGCTCATTGTTGTTAAACAGCCGCCCCACTTCGGACATGCCTGCCATCAGCGGCCCGTTGATGATTTCCAGCGGACTGTCCTTGGTCAGAGCTTCATTCAGGTCGGGAATCAGCCCTTCCTTGGTCCCTTCAACAACATAAGAGGCCAGCCGCTCCTCCAGCGACAGATTGGAGATCTTTTCTTTCTTCTCCACCTTCTTCTCACGGAAGGCAGCGACAAAGGCAGCCAGTGTCTCATCATTTGTATTGTAGATCAGCTCTTCGGCAAGCTTGCGCTCCTCTTCCGGAATGGAGGCATAACGTTCTACCTTCTCGGTGTTCACAATCGCATAGTCCAGTCCTGCCTTGGTGCATTCGTAGAGGAACACCGAGTTCAATACTTCACGGCCGGCTTCCGGCAGTCCGAAGGAGACGTTACTGATGCCCAGGATGGTGTGAACTCCGGGAAGGGCTTCCTTGATCAGCCGGATTCCATCTATCGTTTCCTTGGCTGACCCGATATACTGCTCATCCCCTGTACCGACAGGGAATACCAGAGTATCAAAGATCAGGTCCTCCGGCTGCAGGCCGTATTTGTTGACCAGCAGATCATAGGAGCGCTTGGCAACGGCAAGCTTGTCATCCGCCTTGATGGCCTGTCCGGTTTCGTCAATGGTACCGACTACAATTGCTCCCCCGTACTTGTGAATTAGCGGGGTAACATGCTCGAACTTCTCCTCGCCGTCTTCAAGGTTAATGGAGTTAATTATCGCCTTACCCTGGCAGTATTGCAGCGCCAGGTCAATAACCTTAGGGTCTGTTGTATCAATCATCAGCGGAACTTTGACCTTTTTGACCACCAGCTCCAGGAATTTCTTGATATCTTCGCTTTCATCGCGGTCCGGATCCTGCACACAGACATCAATCACCTGCGCCCCGCTCTTGACCTGTGCCCTGGCAATCTCCGAGGCCTCCTCGTATTTGCCTTCGACAATCAGCCGTTTGAATTTCCGCGAGCCCAGCACGTTTGTACGTTCCCCGACCATGTACGGGCGGTTGGCATCCTCCACATATACAGGCTCAATCCCCGACAAGGCCGGCGGGTGAGTCCCGTTCAGCTGGCGCGGCGGATACGCCGTGATCATTTCGGCCATAGCCCGGATATGATCCGGTGTCGTTCCGCAGCATCCGCCGGCAATGTTCAGCCAGCCCTTCTCGGCAAAGCCAGCCAGCTTGCGGGCCAGCGACTCGGGCGATTCATGGTAGTTCCCGTTCTCATCCGGCAGCCCGGCATTCGGATAACAGCTCACCGCCGCTGAAGAAATTTCCGACAGCGAACGGATGTGGTCACGCATGAACTCCGGCCCGGTCGCACAGTTCAGCCCGATCGAGATCGGCTTCAGATGCTCAAGTGAAATGTAGAAGGCTTCAATATTCTGGCCGGCCAGCGTTGTGCCCATCGGCTCAATCGTACCGGAGATCATAACAGGCAGCGTAATGCCGGTCTCTTCAAAAGCATTGCGGATTCCGATGCTGCCGGCTTTTACATTCAGCGTATCCTGCGAGGTTTCCAGCAGCAGGGCATCGACCTTGCCGTCGATCAGGGCAACCGCCTGCTCCTGATAGCTGCTCACCAGCTCCTGGAAGGTCACGCCGCCGGTAACGGACAGCGTCTTGGTCGTCGGTCCCATCGCTCCCACCACATAACGCGGATGCTCCGGCGTATCATATTTGTCTGCGGCATTCCGGGCCAGCCTGGCCGCTTCCAGATTAATCTCCCGCGCCTTCTGCGGGATATCATATTCCGCAAGCACGACCGAAGTCGCGCCAAAGGTATTGGTCTCAATCAGATCTGCGCCCGCCTCCAGATACTTCTCATGTATACTCTGGATGACCTCAGGGCGCGTTAGCACCAGCATTTCATTACAGCCGTCGAGCTCTTCACCGCCAAAATCCTCTCCGGTAAGGGGAACCTGTTGAATCATCGTACCCATTGCTCCGTCCAGAATCAGTATGCGCTGCTGCAAGCTCTCAGCAAGTGTATGTTTAGCCACTTCATATCCCCCCCGAAAAACATTAGAGTTAGTTTAGCAGAATAAAGCGAAATCGGAAAGCATTGCTTTCCACTCTGCATAATTGTTATTTTTTGGCGGTTCAGGGGGCGGCACCGTTAAGGTACTATTGTAAGCTCCTTGCTTGGCATGGAGTGCTGCGTACGGGCTGTTACATGCGAAGTTACGCTGTACCCGCCCTCCTGTTCAAACACCGTCTCCGCCTCATATACCCCATTTCCGGCAGCTGTTCCCTTAAGCTCAAGCTTTACCGTCTCATCATTTTTGCTGACAATTTCAAACAGCACTTCGCGGGCATCATCCACCGGTTCACCGGCCTGGGTAACCACCGCCTGAAAAAGGACCGGCTCATTTACCCTGCCCTGCTCCGGACTCCAGCCCAGCTCCACCTTGATAGGTTCCATAGAGACATTTGCCGCAGCATGCATGTGTTCATGCTCTGCACTGCTTGCTGAACAGCCTCCCAGTGAAATCGCAGCAACAATAAATAGTGCAGCAGCCAGCTGCTTAGGTTTGATCATCCGGCATCCTCCCGATTGGATAGTGAATTCCATTCGAAGCTTACAGCGCGAGTAATCCATTCTGCTTCTATTATACATATAATTTTAAATATTGCCCCGGTATTAATCGTTAACAGGATTAAAAGCGGGATATTCATTTCCCGCCCAACGTTCTCCCTGTAACCATGAGGCCGTTCTCAGCATAAACTGTTGCCATAATGACTTCAGAGGGGTTGTTGAGTACATTGATTAACAAAGATCCTGTGTATCACATTTTAAAGCTGCTGCAAGAACAGGGAGAGCCTCACTTCAGACAAATAGGCATTGATGAAAGAGACTTTATTGTGGCGCTGCAGCACATCCAGGAGGCCGGCTATACGGACAGAACCGGAAACGGACTCAGTCAGGCCGGGCTCGACTACATCACCGGTTATGAACGAAGAACCAATGACAGCCGGAACTAAGCTTTATAGCAGCATAAATACCCGTAATCATGGATTACGGGTATTTCATGTTAAGATAGACGTAAAGGGGATGAGTTAACTGAAATTACTGAATAAGCTATACTCAGAATATCTGGTTATACCCAGGTCTTTCCGCAAGCTGATGTTATGGGCATGGATTGTTTTATTTTTCATCGCCGGATACAGGTTGGGCTGGTTTAATTGGCGCTGATACTGTTTATCCGTTCCCCTCATTTCAGTCTTTCCGAACCGTTTCGTAACGCTCGCGGATTTCCAGGTTTTTGGAATGGTTATATAAATCCAGAGCTGTAATAGCTCTAAGCGCAAGCTTTACAAAAAGAACAAACGCAACAATCCCTGCCCCTATACATGCCAGCCACATCAAATAGAAAAAGATACTAAATGCACCGCTAACAAAAAATCCGGGTTGGCTCACCATCAGATAAATCAGCTCCTTATAGAAAGTATTTACCGAGTATACTTCATTTGGAACAATATGTATGTGAAGAATAGGAAATTCTTATGTCGAATAAACTTATATACATGAAAAAACCGGCCCCCTCTACAGGAAACCGGCTAAAAAAACTTATAGTGATTGCACCAGCGGAAGCAGCTCGGAGAGATGGCCGATTCTGTAATCCGGCTGAATGTCGGGATCCGGTTCTTTCTCTGTCCGGTTGATCCAGACCGTCGTCAGGCCTGCGGACAAGCCGCCGATAATATCCGTCGTGAGCTTATCGCCCACCATGATCCCCTGCTCAGGTGCGATATCGAGCAATTGAAGCGCATGCTGGAAAATAGCCTTGTCCGGTTTGCCTCTGCCGAAGCTCCCGGAGATCACTACATGATCAAAGTATGGAATAAGCTCCGGAACACCGTTCAGCTTCTCCTGCTGCAGGGCCGGGCAGCCATTGGTCAGCAGCAGAAGTTTCACTTTGCCGCGCAGCTCATCCAGAACCTGCAGTGTCTCTTCATACATATACGGACGGCTCCGCCGTTCTTCACCAAACTTCGCAGCCAGGCGCTCAGCAAGCGCTTCATCCTTAATACCCAGCGCTTCCAGGCCGCGGCGCCAGGATTCCTTGCGGTATGCCGGAGCAAGCTGCTCCAGCTGGCGGAATTCCGGTTGCTCCCCGGCAGTAAAGTTCGCCCAAAGTGCCTCGAACGGATTAATCCCGATCATTTTCGTAAACGGAAATGTCTCATAAGATTCATAGAGGCTTCTGGCCTCCCTGCGGACTGCAGCCTCCAGCTCATGAGGATCAACAGTGTCACCTGCTGCTTCGCAGGCGGCACGGAAGGCTTCCTCGACGCTCCGTTCATCCCAGAGCAGTGTATCGTCAAGATCAAATAGTACGGCGGTAATCGGCATAATAACGCTCCCTCTCCCTATGCTGGTCTATCTATCTTTCTACTCGTGCACTACTTCAATGTTATTAGCTTTGGCAAACTGCTCGAGGCGCGCTCCCATTGCCGCGGTATCATAACGGTTCAGAAATCTGGAGAACACCCACTGCTTGCGTTTGCCTTTATATTTCAGGGCAACCATGCTGCGGGACAGGATAATCTTCTCAATCTCGGATGCCTGCAGCCAGCGCTCACGGTTATATTTAATGGTAGAAACTCTGGCCCGCTCAACCTTCAGGAAAGGACGGCGGAAGAAGATCAGGGCTGCCAGTAAAAAGTACAGCACAACGCCCAGCCAGTTGGCCAGTATACCCTGCCCCCGGGCTTCATCAATGGAGCCCACTACCCAGAACATAATTCCGAGCAAGAGCAGCACAACCGGAAATACAATGTTGCGGCCTTTAAAAACATCACTGCTTCCGGCAGCCGAAGATGATTTGGAAGCATAAATCGTTTCCTTGCCTTGCTTCTTTCGTTGCTTATTGACTTGCTTGGTATTGCGTTGAACCATTCTTTCCCAAGAACGGGCCATGTGAGTTCCCCCTAGTCGTCCTAAAATATCTATGACAAAGCCGCCGGGCTAATGCGTGAGCCCCTTGTTGCCCTGATCATCGTTGTCCACAATCTCAATGGTATCCAGCTGTGCACGGAAATTTCTGCGGATATTGCCCAGGTAGATTTCGCGGAGCTTGGCGCGTTCCGCCAGTTCCTCTTCTGTCAGGCCGCTGCTCTTCTGCTTGCGTGCCAATTCATTGATGCGTGCGACCAATTCGTCTATATTCAATGCTTTCCCCTCCCCTATAAATTCATTCTAACTTTGCCATGAGAAAAAGAGCTTGTCAAGGTCTCCTCCCTGCAAGCTCTTTATGGCGTGAACTATAGTTGATATTTATAGCAATTCGGATTAATATGCCGGCAGTGTCAGCACATCCCCGGCCTGTATGTCACTGCCCTTGAGCCCGCTCGCTTTCTTGATTCCTTCTATATATACAACCGTCCTCATGTCAGACGGTTTATGTGCAAGTGCAATGCTCCAAAGGGAGTCGCCGCGTTCCACTACCACACGTTCAGCCGGCAGTACTGAGGATACTGATCCTGCAAATACATTACCTACCACCGTGAAGCCGGAAACCGCCAGCATCAGGATCATGGCAAGCTTCACCAGCTGGCCTCTGCGGAACAGGCTCATTAATGTACCGAACAGGGTTTCTGCAGATTTCTTCATACGGATCACATATTCTAAAACAGAATCATCTCCGGCAGATTGAACCTCACGGGTCTCATCGTAGATGCTGCGGTAAGTACTGTATTTTAACAAAATCATCGACCTCCAAACACGTGTTCTTAAATTTGAGATTAATATAACACGAACATGTGTTTTGATCAATAGATTTTTTCGAACAATTGTTCCCCTTAGTTTTCGGCTCTATTCTACCTCTCCTGACAGCATCATCCAAATGTTATTATGAAATAGTTAGAACTTATGTTTGTACGAACGGAAGTTCTATGTTATAATTTTCCCAAACATACTATATGGGGTTGATTCCAATGTCAAAGATTTCGAGTCGTCAGCTGGCGATCCTGGAATTCATACGTAACGAAGTCCGCAGCAAGGGTTATCCTCCGTCTGTCCGGGAAATCGGGGAAGCTGTCGGTCTTGCCTCCAGCTCCACCGTGCATGGTCATCTGGACCGTCTAGAGAAGAAGGGTCTGATCCGCCGTGACCCTACGAAGCCCCGCGCTATAGAACTGCTTGGCCAGGAAGATTCAGAGAATGTACATCAGTTCGTACAGACGGTCACCCGTATTCCTGTTGTAGGTAAAGTCACCGCCGGGGTGCCGATTACCGCTACCGAGAATATTGAGGATTACTTCCCGCTGCCTACACATTATGTCGGCGACAACAAGGTCTTCATGCTCTCCGTGCTCGGAGACAGTATGGTTGAGGCCGGAATTATGGATGGCGACTATGTTATTGTCCGCCAGCAGCAGACAGCAGATAACGGCGATATCGTTGTAGCAATGACTGAAGAAGACGAAGCTACTGTCAAGACCTTCTATAAAGAACGTGACCATATCCGCCTGCAGCCGGAGAACCCGGCCTACGAACCTCTCCGCTTGAACCGGGTTACCATCTTAGGCAGAGTCATTGGACTTTTCCGTGATATCCACTAATTAATCCCCCCGGGGCTGTTGCGCATCCATTGTGCAACAGCCTTTTTTCTATCCTGAAATTCAAGTTCACGGGCCCGGCATTACGCACATATTCTGATAGCAGAAGGAGTGCTGATGACCATGCCCAATTACCGGATTATTGTTGACCTGTCGCAGCGTATGCTGTATCTGCTGGATAACAACATTGTGACCCGCGGCTTCCCTGTAGGAATCGGTACAGTGCTGACGGCCTCACCCGAAGGCGAATATACCATTATTAACAAGCAGCCCAATCCCGGCGGTCCATTCGGCGCCTTTTGGATGGGCCTGTCCAAACCCCATTACGGCATCCACGGAACCAATGACCCGGCTTCGATCGGCCATATGGTTTCACACGGCTGCATCCGGATGTATAACGCGGATGTTCTTGCCTTGTCACGCATCGTTCCTGTCGGCACACGGGTCACCATCAGGAAGTAGCAGCCCCAGACTTCTGCCCCCTTATATACAGAAAGGACACCTCCGCAGGGCGGGGTGTCCTTTCTGTATTCCTTATTCTTTTGTACCTGCGATTCTCTACAGTACACTGCGCAAAAGTCTGATTGCGATCCGGTTCAAGCGCAGGGCTTCCCGGATAGACGCCCGTGCTGCCAGCAATTCACGTCTGGCCCGGCTTGGATTCGGCACTCTGCGCAGGTTCTCATTAATTTCTTCAAGTCGCTCCAGAAGAACAGCCCGCTGTGCCAGCAGGGCACGAATCGCTCTGCGGATTCTTAACCGATCTCTTTCTGCCATATTAACACCTCTTTTACGTTTTATAGTATAAGAGATGCCGAAACGGCTCTTCCTGCCTGTGTGATCAGGCAGTTGTTATTTTTCGGGTATACGCACACGGAATTCAAAATCTTTGCGCCTGTAAGTCATCCCGCCCAGCTCTATGTATTCCGGTGTCCATTTTTGCAGCGGACCTGCACAGTCAGCAAAGACCGGCGGTTTGCCCTCCTGCAGCTGCAATACATATATATCTGCCTCCGCAAGCGCTGCTGCAAATAAATCAGCATCACATAACAGCACCTTGTAAGTCGTGTTCAATCCGCTTCCCCCTTGTAGTCTAATTCATACTTGGTACGGATATCATAAACATTCCCTTTTCAAATATAACACAAATGGTAATCTATGTATGTGATAATTCCCTTAGACCGGCAAAAGGAAAAGGCATTACCCTTAAGCTCTCCTTTTATCGAAAGCCGCAGATAATGCCCTTCCCTCTCTCAATTTCAGCCCAGAGTATAAAAAAGTGCCAAAATTACAATAGTTAACGTTGAAGCAAAAGACAGCCAGGTGAACAGCCGCTCCCAGAATTTATTTTTCATCTGTTTTGTATACCACCAAAATCGTGCTCCGCTGATGCTCCGCGCCGTCACGTGAGGACTTCACTACAGATCCGTAACAGATATTTACGACCTGCTCCTCCGTAAGTCCCTTGAGGAATTCATTTGCCTTATTCTCGGCATAGAAATTATCCCCGTCTACAAACTCTTTTACCTGTATCATAGTATTCTCCTTTTATGCTTCGCATTCTCGGTTATATTGGAACACATGTATTAGATAGCAGCGAAATGCACATGGCGCATCACCCCTTGACTAACATTTAATGTAAAATATCCCTAAATGAACAGTAAGGCATTCCGCAGCGGTCTGCGAAATGCCTTACTATTTGCCTAGCTTAACACCGGGCATGCGAATGGTCAAATACTTTTTACACAATTATACAAATATTATATAGTTAAGTTTGAGTAAGAAGGAACTTCTGAAGCGCAAGCTCGGTCGTGACCGCCTCAGCGGCTGCCTCCAGGGACGGAATCCACAGGATCGAATCCTGCCTTATATAATTAAGCACCGCTTCACTGCTGCGGTCAAAATCAATCAAATGCTTGCTCTCGGCATGCTCTATGCTCTGTCTGGCCCGTTCAACAATCTCCACATAATCAAGCCTCAGCTGTGTCTGAATGCTCGTATCCGCGGATTTTAATTTCGCCCAGGCAAAGACTCCGCCCTCAACAACCTGCTCCGAACCCTTCATATACTCAACACCTGAATGATTGGTAATAAACCTGACAACCCTCTCTTCAATCGCCTCATAACGTAAAATCATTTCCGGGTCATAATACATTTAACACTCCCTTCTAACCTAAACTATGCAAGAAGGGCCTTTCTGTCGCTTAGGCAGTGAAAGACCCTCCGGATGAGAATTACACAAATAAGTTAACATAACCATAACCCATTTCAGGCTTAATGTATACCTTATTTACTACTTTTTACATAAAACAATGAATTTGCTTGCCAGGCATAACCTCATAGCTCCATTTACAGCAGAATACCTTACAGGAAAGCCTGAAGGGCTGCTCAGCACGTTATCTACCGCCCGCCTGAGCGCTGGCTGTTGACGGGAACTGTTTATTTCAGGTGCTCCTTCAGTACAGTTCCCAGTTCAGACGTATACCGGGTAAGCCGCAGGCTGATCTCCGTCCGCATGATGTCACGCGTAAGTCCGAATCGTTCCTGGTAGCCGCGGAAAAAGATTTTATAATACATCAGGAAATCCTCCTGCTCATCAGCCAGCACCTTGATATTGCGCTGCTTGAGCTCTTTTTGCAGCCGGTAGGTGTCCTGCATTACCCTATTTTGGATATAACGTCCGGCCATTAAGTACATCCGGGTAAGCATGTTGCCCGACCGCTCGATCTCCTCGATGCTCTTGCTCACCATAGTATCTATGTAGGGCAGCAGAATAAGGTCACGGACCATCGTGCGTTCCGCATTCGTGAGCATGGTTCTGCTGTCATTTTCACCCTTACCCTGCTCTTCGTACTGGTCGACATGCTCACTCATCAGCATTTTGGTCTTCCATCGCTCATTTCCGTCTAACTTGCTCATTTATAGTGACCCCCAATCTGTTCGGCCCGTTCCAGAGCAACCCCGGACTCAAGCAAGGAGGAGGCCCGAATGAGTGCCCGGCTGCCGTATCTGGTTTTGATCTGGTCAATAGCCCGCTCTTTGTTGTAGGTACGGATACGGTCATCAAACAGGGTGAGCTGCATGACACTGTCATCGGTCAGCCCGGAGATGGATATGGCCAGACGGCTTAGGGGCATCCCGGTCCAGTGGTCCACAAACAGGCGGTAGGCTGCCGCTGCCACTTCATGAGTCAGGAACGACGGCTCAGGGAGTGTCATCTGCCGGCTGTACGAATGTGAGGTGTTGCCGTCCGTCTCCGATACCGCGATGGATACCACCGAGCCCATATACCGGTACCGCCGCGCCCGCTGGCAGACCTCAATTACAAGCTCCAGCAGCACCACCTCGATGTCAGCCAGTCTCGTATACAGATTCCAGCGCAGCGCCTTGCCGTGGCCCACGGATTTGATCTGGTGCCGGATTCCCGTAACGACCGGACTGGGGTCGATGCCGCGGGCCGTCTGCCAGTAATACTCCGCCTGGATATCACTCTGCTTGCCCATTGTCATCCGCATTCTCCGTTTGAACTCACCCAGCTCCATCCGGGCAATGTCGCCAATGGTGGTTATCCCCATCCGAAAAAAGTTTTTGGTCATCCTTCCGCCTACCATAAACATATCATGGACAGGAAGCGGCCAGAGCACCTCATCCAGATTGTCGTAGCCCAGCCGGAAAATGCCATCTGTCTGCTTTTTAGCCAGATTATTGGCCATTTTGGCCAGGATCTTGGTAGGTCCGACCCCTACCCGGGTCCAGACGCCGGTGGACAACTTCACATGCTGCTGTATCGCAGAAATGACACATTGTAATTCTCCTCCAAAAAAATTCAGCGAGCCCGTCACATCCAGAAACTGCTCATCGATACTGAACGGCTCGACCATATCCGTGTACCCCTGGTAAATCTGCGAAATCAGCAGGGAAACCGTAATATACGTCCGCATCCGCGGCCGGATCACGACCAGCCCCGGGCATTTGGTCATTGCTTCGCCTACACGCGAGGCGGTGGTAACACCCTGGGCTTTGGCAAGGGGGCAGGCAGCCAGTACAATCCCGTTCATCCGCGCCGGGTCGCCCACCGCAACAGGCATATCCTTGTATTCCGGATGAGCGGCCTTTTCGACGCTTGCGTAAAAGGACTGGCAGTCCGACAGCAGAATAATCCGCTCCTTAGGCATACCTCTTCCCCCGTGCCGGGTGCCAGGCCAGAATATTCGAGAGCAGAAATACCCGCGGAGCCCCCGCCGTTAAACAGGTCGCCCGGATTCGCCCGTCCCGGATGGCAAGTACTTCGATCTTCCGCTGGGAGATCTTGCCGGATCTGTCCAGATATACGATTTCAATGGTCTGACCAATAGCCATTCTCATGACCGATCGCCTCCAACAAATAAGAACATTTGTTTGTATTATAACCAAACAGGTGTTCCCTAATCAATCATGAGTATATTCCTCAACTGTCATTATTATGTATATTGATTGAACAGGGGCTGCAGATTCTATATTTTGCACTATTTATCCGGAAAATTTGCATAAAAAAATCCGCAAGCGCCGCCTGTTTGTGCACAGGAGCCTTCTTGCGGACGAATCACTACAGCTGGCTTAATTTTTAATTACCTTCTATGGTGGACAGCGATACTGTCATCCAGGGAGCAAACTGATCTGCCAGCTCTCCATTCGGGTTGTGCATCCGGAGCAGATAAGCCTCTCCGGCCTCGTTCTTCCATACTATATAATCTTCTGTAGCCTTCTCGCCGCTCACCTGTAAATACAGCTCTGCATAACGCAGCGGATGTTCAATCAATTCCCCGCTGTAATCATTAGGCTTGCCGGCAGCAGACAGCTCAGTCTGGCCTTGCTGCTTCAGAGCGGCAATGTCATAACCAGACGGCAGAGGTTCAATCTCTGCATAATAATCGGGATCCGCTGTTAACGCTAAACGGCCGTTCTTTGCATCAAAGGTATAGCCGTCAAATATATACAGGGAGTACCCGTCCCCCTGCTCAAGCGTACCCTCCTGGCCCGGGACACCCCCCTCCTGCTCGCCGAAGCTTTGCGTCTGCGGCCGCCCGGATGACGGCTGGGCACTTGCCTCCGGACTGGCAGACGCCTGCGCCTCCGCAGTAGCTTCAGGGGATGCAGAAGGCTCAGGACTGGCTGTAGCTTCGCTTACAGGCGTTGCCGCTGCACTGGAGGCTGTCGGCTCCGCCTCACTTCCTGTCTCATTATTGCTGCATGCGCCCAGAGTTAAGGCGGACAAGAGAAGAACACTTGCTGCTGTTGCTAGCATTGATTTTTTCATGTTATACCTCCTCGTCTGGATAACACTCATTACCCGAATAGCTGACATTTTTATCTATCCAGGATTAAAGGTGCCGGTGCACAGTATTGCGGCGGGATAAATACCACACTCTAACTAAACGCAAAAAATCGCCAGAAGGTTACGCCTGACGATGATTTTTGTTATACACAGTATTTTAGCAGCATAAAAAGCACAATTCATAAAAATATATTCCGGCCGACAGCATCATCCAGCGAAGAGAGCAATCCGATGTGCACCGGAAAACTTTAAGCAGGACAACGGATTCAAATCATCCATTCCAGGAAACTTCCGAACATATAGCCGATCCTATACGATTCCTTAGCCAAATTCTCCAGAACGCCTATCAGAAAGGTTGTCAGTTGAAGTGCAAATGTCAGTATGAGAATAAAAATAAGGGGAAGCAGTGCGCGGAATGTTTTGTGGAGATTGTCTTTTTTCATATCAGGATTCCCGCCCTTCAGCACGTTCTGTTAAATCAGTGGCAGGCATAGCCCGCGAAAGTATCGTCAGCCTTAATTTTTCAAAGTCGACATTTCGGAACAGCGGAACGGGAATTCCAACAGAATAATCCCTGCCAAAGAAACGGTCTGTAGCTTCAATAAATGACCGCTTGCCTTGCTGCTCCGCCCAAATTCCGAGTCCAACAATACTATGATCTACATAAAATTCAGCTTTATAGATGCTGTCTAAGGGAACAACCTTCTGCCCGAACAGTGTTGTGAATTTGAGTTCCTCCTCAGTAACGGTCAGATAAGGCTTATGAAGAACCCCTGCACCTACCCAGATATACCCCGCAAGTCCGGACATCCCCGCTAAAATAGCGATCAGAAAGAATTTTTCGTTCCCGATATTGGGCAATACGCCAGCCATTATAGCGAAGCAAAGAAATATAGTTACAACAAATCCGTACAGAATATGTAATGACCGCTTTAATTCAGGCTTTTGCTGCAGCGGCAAGGCGTACAGCCCGTTCTTTTCCGTTAAACCCTTCTCCAAAATCTTCTCTCCCCCGGATCTGTCCGCTCAGCAAATAAAGGCATTCTCCAAGATATTTTATCGGCTCTGGGACAATGTGTAAATCCCAAATCTTCGGAGGGGGCACCAGGCTTTAACACGAACGAAGGACTCAATCGCTTTAATAATCATGTTCAAAAATTTCTGTAAACAAAATGTGAAATATATTGCAAATTCATTTCAATTATTTATAATATTTACCAGATGAATGAAGGGAGACATCATGTGAGCTTGTCTACTAGAGATACACTTCCCCTCATGTCTTACATTGACATCGACCGCAGCTTATACCCAGAATCCATTCACACTTTAAGACTGAGAACGTCCAGAAACCCCAAAAGCATTTCCCGTATTCTTAATTCGTTACATGACAGCAACTACGTCACAATTGGTGATTTGATGAAGGCTTCATTGACTGAATTGCTTTGCTTGAGGAATTTCGGCGTCACGGGGCAAACGATTGTTATTGAGTTGTTAGAGGCACATGCAAAGAGTAGGGTTTGAGATTCACCGGAGAACCTTTTTTTTGTTTAAAGGTTCTTTTTTTATTGGAATTGAAATTTATTCCATAATATATATTTTTTCTTAAATTATCTTCTTGCATCTTGTTTAATAATATATATACAACATTCCAACGGGTGGTGAAATCATATGGACATGAAGCTCATTGAAGAAGCCATTACGAAACAAGAACCGGTAAAAATCCAGTTAGTGAATGGCGATATATATGCAGGCTGGCTGGTATATGGTTTTAACTACAATTATATAAATTTAGATACCGGCTTTAGTACGCTCACTATCGCGAAGGAGTCAATAAAAATTATTTCATATGTTTTCGATTGAGATAACCTGTCAGGCAAAGCATTATCCATAATGCGCGGTAGGCTGAAGTCTAATTATCTTTTTTCAACCGTTGCGGTTGCTTGGGGTCCAGCTGTGTCCAGTCAGATGCATCTCTGTCCGTAAAAATGTATGTAGTATCGGGATCATCAGAAAAGGTTACATATACAGGGAATTTCGGCATGGAACCAAGTTTAGCCCTAACACTCACTATGTCAGCTTCAGAGTACCCCTCGACAGTAATTAAATAGGTTTTGAGACCTTTTTCAAGTGAATTATATTTAAACTGCAGCGCCGCATTAGCCCCCATAATGAGCACGATGATAGTCAAAGCTGAAAAGATCATAATTTTTCTGATATGAAAACACCTCCTTTTAACGTAATATAGTATCTTTTCATTATAATTGATATAGACAAAGGGTATGACGACGATAGCATATACGCCTGGATGGCAAAATCGCAATCTGTTTAAACGAGGGCTATCATCATTATCAATAAATGAACGTACGTTCCAGCTAGTAATGCGCCCTGTCTCCTGGCGGACTGTTAAGTACTTTCCGGCTGAGGTCCACACATTATTGCCACTCAATAATCGCCGCATATCTGTTCCCTCCCAGGCTCTGCCTCTGTTCCGGCCCTCTGCTGCATCTGCTTGATCCACCGCAGCTATCTATTCCCTATATCAAACGATCATGCTATAATCCGAAAAAAAGAGGTGAACCCGATGAAATTTATAATCGTTGTTTTAATTCTCTTGTTTGTGTTTGGCTTCTTTAAAAAGAAGAAGTAATTTATCGAACCATTAGGAGAAGAGATACACCCACTCCCTTTTCGATCTGCTTTTGGCCCACCTGGGGGATAGAAATTTTTATCGTGACATATACATTTTGTGGGCAACATGAATCTCAGCGCCTCCTTATACTTCCACGCCCACACAACAAAAAACCCTCAACGCCAACGGCGTCAAGGGTTACTTCATCCTAGTAAAGTGTCATGTACTGATCTCTTTCCCACTCGTGAACCTGGGTGCGATAGATATCCCACTCGATTTCCTTCAGCTCGTAGAAGTGAGCCAGCGCATGTTCGCCGAGGGCTTCGGTGATGACATGGCTGCGGATCATTTCGTTGAGTGCTTCCTTCAGGTCAGCCGGCAGGCTCGGGATGCCTTCTTCAATCCGCTCTTCCTCAGACATCACATAGATGTTGCGGTCGATTGGTGCAGGAAGATCCAGCTGGCGTTTGATTCCGTCCAGACCTGCCTTAAGCATTACAGCCAGTGCAAGGTACGGGTTAGCAGCAGGGTCCGGATTGCGGACCTCGATGCGTGTGCTGAGGCCTCTGGAAGCCGGGATACGGATCATCGGGCTGCGGTTGCTCGCAGACCATGCTACATAACAAGGAGCTTCGTAGCCTGGAACCAGACGTTTGTAAGAGTTAACAGTTGGGTTAGTAATAGCGGCAAAAGCACGCGCATGCTTCAGGATACCCGCCATGTAATAACGTGCCGTTTTGCTCAGGCCCAGTGTATCGCTCTCATCGTAGAACACATTCTCATTGCCTTTGAACAAGGACTGGTGTGCGTGCATACCGGATCCGTTCATGCCAAAAAGAGGCTTAGGCATAAAAGTTGCATGCAGGCCGTGCTGACGGGCTACCGTCTTCACGACTAGCTTGAAGGTTTGAATCTGGTCAGCGGCTTTGATCGCATCCGCATATTTGAAGTCAATTTCATGCTGGCCGGAAGCTACCTCATGGTGGGAGGCTTCGATCTCAAAGCCCATTTCCTCAAGGGTCAATACGATTTCGCGGCGGCAGTTCTCCCCAAGATCCATCGGCGCCAAATCGAAATATCCGCCCTGGTCATTCAGTTCCTGTGTCGGATTGCCCTTCTCGTCAGTTCTGAACAGGAAGAATTCCGGCTCCGGTCCAACGTTCATGGCTGTAAAGCCCATCTCTTCGGCTTCCTCGAGACAACGCTTCAGAATACCGCGCGGATCGCCGGCAAACGGTGTTCCGTCAGGCATGTACACATCACAAATCAGACGTGCCACCCGGCTGTCAGTCACCCACGGGAAGATAACCCAGGTGCTGAGGTCCGGATACAGGTACATATCAGATTCCTCAATACGCACATAACCTTCGATGGAAGATCCGTCAAACATCATTTTATTGTCAAGCGCTTTTTCAAGCTGACTCACGGGAATTTCAACGTTTTTGATCGTTCCCAGCAAGTCTGTAAACTGCAGACGAATAAAACGGACGTTTTCTTCTTTGGCAATGCGCATAATATCCTCTTTAGAAAAGCTCACGATACCCTCTCCCTTTCAACACTCTAATTAGTTTATTTATTAAAAAACCGGGATAGCTCGCCTTGAATAAGAGATACTTGTCCCGGTCTTTTACCGGAAACCAGTTCCTGCTTAAGCAAACGGTGAAGCTGTGAATCAGACAACTCTCTACGTCTAACCTCTGTGTCAGGGGTAATAACCGTAGCTTCTTCGGATTCCTTCGAGACCGGATTCATCACCTGCTTAATGCCGGCAATGTTAACCCCTTTCTCGATCAGTGCCTTGATCTCCAATAGGCGCTCAACATCATTAAATGAGAACAAACGCTGGTTGCCGGAGGTACGCGCAGGTACGATCAGGCTGTGCTGCTCATAATAACGAATTTGTCTAGCAGATAAATCGGTTAGCTTCATTACGATTCCTATAGGAAATAATGCCATATTTCTGCGGATTTCATCACCCATGACTCATCCAACCTTCCAATGATCTTTTTCTCATCTCATTGTACATTTCTTAATTTGGCGTGTCAATGGTATGTAAGTTTTCTTTACAACATTAGTAGACTACTGCGAAACAGAAGGTTACCTGGATGTAAGCTACAAAAGGATGAAGTCTACCGCAGTATATCACATCGGACAATCCGGAAGCAAAAAGCGGTTACATAACCAGCCCGGCAGCCTCCGGCAATATTTTCCCCATTTCCCCGGTAAATATCCCATGCATGCACAATACTCTGACTTCCGGCGTTAACGAAATCAAACATTCACGCTATAGAGTATTTTTTCCGTTCAGCGGTAGCATCTGCAGACAAAAAAGTAACCCCGCTTAAATAGGCAGGGTCATAACATAAAATCTCATTCTGTTAAACGGACTGTCCGTCAAATTTCACACTCTTCCACTCTACAAAAGCTTCCGCTCCCGCATGCTCTGCAGCGCCATCAGGACGCCGAATTTCACATGGGAGTAGGTCAGTCCGCCCTGCATATAGCCGATATAAGGCGCGCGGATCGGGGCATCTGCAGACAGCTCCAGGCTTCCGCCCTGAATGAATGTGCCGGCCGCCATAATGACCGGATGCTCGTAGCCCGGCATATCCCAAGGCTCGGGAACGACGTGGCTGTCAACGGCAGCTGCGCGCTGGATCCCTTGAACGAAGGCGATAAGGTGCTCGGCACTGTCAAAAGAGACCGCCTGGATCAGATCCGTACGCGGCTCATTCCAGGCCGGCTTGGTGGTGAAGCCGGAGCGCTGGAATACCGCAGCGGCAAAGATGCTGCCCTTAACGGCTTGTCCGACCGTATGCGGCGCCATGAACAGCCCCTGATAGAGGCCGCGGGTCGTCCCGAGCATCGCGCCCACTTCACCGCCGATGCCCGGTGCAGTGAGACGATAGGCAGCCAGCTCCACGAGGTCGCTGCGGCCGCAGATGTAGCCGCCGGTCTCGGCAATGCCGCCGCCGGGGTTCTTGATCAGCGAGCCGGCCACAAGGTCAGCGCCAACCTGCGGCGGCTCCAGCTTTTCGGTAAACTCGCCATAGCAGTTATCTACAAATACGATCAGCTCCGGCTTCAGCGCCTTGACTCTGGTCACCATCTCCCCGATTTCGGCAACGGTAAAGGAGGAGCGCCAGTCATAGCCGCGTGATCTTTGTATACCTATAACTTTCGTCCGCTCATTAATGGACAGCTCCACCTCGTGCCAGTCGATCTTCCCGTCTGCCGTGAGCGCAGTCTCCTTATAGCCAATCCCAAAGTCCGCCAGGGAGCCCGTCCCGTCCCCCGGCTTGCCCACTACTTTATGAAGGGTGTCATATGGGCGGCCGGTAATATACAGCAGCTCGTCTCCGGGCCGCAGCACACCAAAGAGCGCAGTAGAGATGGTATGCGTTCCCGAAGCGAAATGAGGGCGCACCAGGGCGCTCTCCGCACCGAATACCTCGGCATACACCAGATCCAGTACCTCGCGGCCCCGGTCATTGTAGGCATATCCGGTTGAACCGGCAAAGTGGAAATCACTGACCTGCTGGCGCTGGAACGCCTCAATGACCTTCCACTGGTTGTGATCCACAATTCTGTCTAACTCTTTTACCGCACTTTCAATTTCAAGCTCTGCGGCCTCTGCCGCCTGTAAAATATCCTCTGCAAAAACAGCCATTTCCCCTTATTCGCTCCTAACATTACATTTACTTAACATAAGCAGTCACCACGCACAGCATAGCCCTGTCTCCGCTAACGTTGAAGACAGGGCCGCCGGGCTAGGAAGACCTATTCCTATTATACTTAACAGGACAGCTGTTTAACTATAGCTTAGTCCTGCTGCACCACGAACTCCGTCAGCTTATAGCCCCATTTTTCATAATCCTCTTTGTTCAGGCGGACGCTGTAGAGCACATCGTTTTCTTCATACTGGGTATCCTGCACTTCTCCCACCCGGTACAGCAGCGAGGACAGATCCCCCCGGTCGCCGGGAATGCGGAACACCAGCGTATCTCCGGCCAGCTCATCGGCTATCAGCCCGGTGACACGGGCCAGATCGTCAGGATTAAAGGCGCTGATCTTCAGATAGCCCCGGCCTGAAGGCAGCATCTCCAGCTGCTCCGGCTGGCAGAGATCGCTTTTGTTGAACAGGACTACTCGCGGCTTGCCGGCAGCACCAAGCTCCTGGAGAATGGAATCGACTACCTCCATCTGCTCCTCCCGCATCGGAGAGGAGGCATCCACAACATGCAGCACCAGATTGGCCTCATTGACCTCCTCCAGAGTCGCCCTGAAGGAAGCCACCAGATCATGCGGCAGGTTCTGAATGAATCCGACCGTATCGGTCAGCACAACCTCTTTGCCCGCTGGCAGCTGCAGCACACGTGAAGTGGGGTCGAGTGTAGCGAACAGCTGGTTTTCGATATAGACGTCGGCGTCAGTCAGCTGCTTCAAGAGCGTCGATTTGCCGGCATTTGTATAACCGACCAGCGCTACCTGTACCGCCCCGCTCTTGCGGCGGCGTTCACGGTGCAGCTCGCGTGTCTTGACGACATCATCAAGCTGGCGCTTCAGCTCGGTGATCCGGCCGCGGATATGCCGGCGGTCGGTCTCCAGCTTGCTCTCGCCGGGACCTCTGGTACCGATGCCGCCGCCGAGCCTGGACAAATTTTTGCCGTGTCCGGACAGGCGGGGCAGCAGATAGGAGAGCTGTGCCAGCTCTACCTGTATGATGCCTTCTCTTGTCTTGGCCCGGCCGGCGAATATATCCAGGATCAGCTGGGTGCGGTCAATAATCTTCAGGTCAAGTGCTTCCTCCAGATTTCGCACCTGGGCTCCGGACAGCTCCTGGTCAAAGATCGCCGTGTTGGCGCCCAGCCCGTCTGCCGCCATCCGCAGCTCCTCCACCTTGCCTTTGCCGATGAACCATTTGGAATCGGGGGTTTCCTTGTTCTGGCGGAGAACGTCCACCACCTCAACTCCGGCTGTCTCGGCGAGCTGAACCAGCTCCTGCAAAGACAGCTCGGGGTCGATGCCCGTGCGCTTGATTTTGTCTGTGACGAGACTGACGAGAATCGCCCGGTCTTGCACATCTGTCTGTGTATCATGGGTCAGTGACATGAATTGAATGCTCCTTCTTCTTATACCTGTTGAAATGTCTGTGTTTGTCCGGTAGCGCTTTGCAGCAGGTGCAGGGACTAAAGCTTGAAATCTTCAGTCCGCAGCGTCATCAGCTCCTGCTTGCCGGGGCTGGTGCTCTCATACTGGTTGAGCAGCCGAACTGCCTGTGCCCGCACTGCCTTTTCAATAGAATTACGGACATAGCGGGCGTTGCTGAAGGCGTGAAGACTCTCGGTCTTCTCGATCAGCAGATGCTGCTTAAGCTTGAGTATGGCCTGGGGCATCAAAATATAATCGCGCTCCTTGGCCATCAGCTCGGCAATCTGCAGCAGCTGATCGATCGTATAGTCGGGAAATTCGACCTGGATCGGAAATCTTGAAGGCAGGCCCGGATTGCTCATCAGAAAATAGTCAATCTCTTCCGAGTAACCTGCCAGGATGAGCACAAACTGGCTGCGCTGGTCCTCCATGCTTTTTACAAGCGTATCTATCGCTTCCTTGCCGAAATCTTTGTCCCCACCGCGGGCGAGGCTGTAGGCTTCATCAATAAAAAGGATGCCGCCCAGCGCCTTTTTGACCAGATCACGCGTCTTCTGGGCGGTATGTCCAATATATTCGCCGACCAGGTCTGCACGCTCCACCTCTATCAGATGCCCTTTACTGAGCACCCCCATCCGCTGAAACAGCTTGGCGACGATTCTGGCAACGGTGGTTTTCCCGGTTCCGGGATTCCCCTTGAATACCATATGGTAGGCCTGGCCGCCGCTGGCCAGCCCCGCCTCGCTGCGCATCTGGGCAACCTGCAGAAGGGCATAAATCTCGAATACAAGCTCCTTGATATTGTCCAGGCCCACAAGGGCATCAAGCTCCCGGCTTAATTCCTGGAATAACCCGCTGCGGCCTTGATTTTTGACAGGCACAGGTTCGCCTGCGGCCATACCCGCCGCAGGCGGCTCCTGATTCCGCAGCACAATATTGATCTGCCGTGACGGCCGGCCATCATCCCGGCCACTTGCCGCTGCTACGCGTCCGTTCACCTTGTTCACCTCATTATCCAGGGCTGACTTACTCTAACTCAAGTCTATTCCGGCCGGCGGGGTGTTATTAGCAGATTCGGGAACTTTATAGCTTTCTTGTTGACTACATAAACAGCTGCTGCAATTTCCACTTGCTGTATGCAAGGATTTCCCGCGATTTATATTTGAGCATGGACATCGTTTCGGACTCCGTTACACCAAGCTGCGGGGAAATATAGCCGAATTCCTCCGCAATCTCGAGTGCCCGCTGCCCGTGAAAGGTGTGGGTAATAATAACGGCGGTTGTCATGCCTTCACGCTGCATAATCTCCTGGCTGAACTTCAGATTCTCGTAGGTGCTGGTAGATTCATTCTCCATCAGGATGGCCTGGTCCGGCACGCCATGCTCTACCAGATAGTTGCGCATCCCCTGGCCCTCTGTGTACCGGTAGTCGGGATGATCGAGCCCGCCTGAGACGATAAAGCGGCTGAACTTTCCTTCCTCATAAAGCTGCAGCCCGTAATCCAGACGTTCCTTGAGGCCGGGGCTGGGCTCGTCCCCCCACATGGACATCCCCAGAATAATACCGGCATCAGCCTTGATCATCGGTGATGCAGAAGCTGCACTATTGATCTTGTTGAACGCAACCGCACACCACAGCAAACCTGCTGCCGCTGTGACGGTACAAACAAGCAGCAGCCTGCGTCTGAAGCGCGAGCGCCGTTTCCGCGATACCTTACGGATGGGAGACGAGCCTCTTTGGTAAACATACCATTCCATTTCTATTTCCTCCTGAATTCTCCGTGATGGAACAATTCGGCACGATGCTTCAGAGAAAGAGCAAAATAAGGAAAGGAGTGTGCATCAATGCTGCGCAGAATACCCTTGGCTGTTGTCCAGGCCAGCTTGTAATCGCTGTCTGTAATATCATTACGTTCACGCGCTTCTTCAAGCTCATCCTCATCAAGCAAAAACACTTCCCCGTTCCACAGCACCACAACATCCAGATACAAATCATCAAACCAGGGGACTCCCTGATCCGTAACACCCTGTACCTTGCAGGTGTCTATGTACCATTGTATGATATTCTGCCGTTCGTCAAACATGGCCGTTACAATATAATGGCTGTCCTTGGGAAAATACTGCAGCCAGGAATATCCCTTGTCCGCGATGCGGTATGTATGCCTGCCATAGCTTTTCCAGAGCGGTTCCTTCAGCCCGTAAATCGTATAAAGTGTAATATAACCGCTGAATTCCCGGGTCTCCACATAGCGGCAGGCAAAATGGCGGCGCGTAATCCGGCGCCAGTTGGCCCGGTCTCCGAATTTACGTTTCATATGAATAACCCTCTCGAATAATGGTGTATCCAGCTTAACACATTTGGCAGATACACTCAAAACAAGACTTACCAAGTAGAAACGGCTACGCCGTCCTAATCAGGACGGTACCCGTTTCTGCGGGAAAGATACGGATAATGGATAATGTGAAACATATACCTACTTATTCTTTCTAAACACGACAATGTCCTGTCCGTTATAATCCCCACGCAAAAAAAGACAGGCAGACATCCGCTCATTAGAGGAAGCCTGCCTGCCCTGTATATTCTCTGGAACCATATACCCTGCTAAAAATCTTATTGCGTACTGCCGTCTCCTTCTGCCATTCCAGCCGCCGGATCGGTTACAGCCCCGGCTCCGCTATCCGGGCCGGCATTGCCGCTGCCCGGCGCCGTTTCAGGCGGAGAGGTTGGCGCCGGCGTGGCCGGAGGCGGTGTCGGCAGGGCTTCAGGCGTATTCACCGGCAGTCCGCCGTTGCCGCCGCCATTGCCGTTTCCGTTACCGTTGTTGCCCTGGCCGTTGCCATTGCCGTTGCCATTGCCGTTACCATTCCCGTTGCCGTTATTACCGCTGTTGTTACCGTTCCCTTCACCATTCCCGTTGCCGTTGCCGTTATTGCCGTTTCCGGGATCGTCAGTCGGCAGATTCGGATCCGGTGTCGGTTCAGGCTCCATGGTCGGCATCTCATCCTGCACGGCTACAGTAACCGTGTCGGAAGGTTCGCTTTCCTGATCCAGCGCAGGATAATAGGCCGTCACATAGTATTCGTAGGTAAGGCCCGGCATGGCGCTGATATCGCCCACAGTCGGCGACACCGTGTTCAGAAGCGCCGTAAACTCGCTCTCAGAAGTCTCCCGCCGGTAAATCCGGTATTCCACGCCTTCAGCCTGCGCTGGTGCCCAGCTCAGATTTACGGTCATAGTTGACGGGTCATAAGCAGCTGACAGTCCGCTTACCGGCTGCACAGTCTCCGGTGTAGCGGTTGGCTCTACTTCATTGGAGCCTGACGGTGACGGGAAGGATTTGGCCGGAACATCTTCCAAAGCCTCTTCCATCACCTTGCCCCAGAATGCCGCTGCAAGCGGACTGCTGTTCTTCAGCAGATGGGTCTTGCTCGGCTTGTCATAGCCCATCCAGACCGCTGCTGTCCATTCCGGCGTGTAGCCGACGAACCAGACGTCACGGTTGGAGCTGATTCCGGAGTATCCGCTCTGAGTGGTGCCTGTCTTACCGGCAACCGGACGGTTGATCTTCGCTTTTTTACCGGTCCCGTCCGTTACAACCTCCTGCATCATCTCGGTCATCTGATAGGCCGTCTGCTCGCTCATTACCCGCTCAGGCGTGGTATTGGCTCTGTAGACCGTATCCCCGTCACTGTTCTCAATCGACTTGATCGAGTAGGCCTCCCGGAGCTCCCCGCCGTTTGCAAAGGCACTGTAGGCCTGGGCCATCTCCAGCGTATTCGTGCCTTGCGACACGCCGCCGAGCGCCAGCGCCAGGTTTTTGTCGTCATCGCTGAGATTAATGCCGAGCTTCTTCGCGAACTGGAATCCGGTATTCACACCGATTTCATTCAGCAGCCAGACTGCCGGGATATTTTCCGACTTCGTAATGGCTGTGCTCATGCTGATGGTAGACGAGTAACCATGCAGATTGTTTGGACAATAGCTGCCGAAGCACTGCTTTTCGTTGCTCAGCATGGAAGAGCTTGTGAACTTGCCCGATTCCAGAGCCGGTGCATAAGCAACAATCGGCTTAATCGACGAGCCCGGAGAACGGCGGCTGCCGTTCACGCGGCTGAAGCCCTTTTTCTCATAATTACGTCCGCCCATCAGGGCAACGATGCTGCCGTTCTCCTGATTGATGATTGTCATCGAACCCTGAACCAGCTCATCGTCGACGCTTTTTTCGAAATTGTCGCTATCGGCAAAAGCATCCTCCACCGTCTCCTGGGCGTGTTTATCCATGGTGGTGTAGATTTTGTAGCCCCCGATGTTCAGATCGTCTTCGGTCAGCCCGAATCTCTCTTCCGCTTCATCAATCGCAAAATCAATAAAGGCCTGATAACGCTGCTTGCTCTCCGGCGGCTTGTAGCTGTATTCCACCACTTTGGCCTGATCCATCTCTTCCTTGGTGATGTAGCCCTGCTCATACATGAGCTGAAGCACTACGCCGCGCCGTTCTTTGGAGAGCTCGGGGTTACGGAGCGGATTGTAACGGGAAGGCCCTTTCGGCATTGCGGCCAGTGTAGCCATTTCCCACAGTTCCAGATCCGCGAGGTTGCTCTTGCCGAAATAACGGATGGAAGCCGCCTTGATTCCATAGATCGTGCCCCCGAACGGAATCCGGTTAAGATACATCGTGATAATATCATCTTTGGTCTTGGAGTTCTCCAGCGCAACCGCAATAGATACCTCTGTCGCCTTGCGGAAGAACGTCTTGTCACGGGTCAAAAAGATATTTTTGGCCAGCTGCTGGGTGATGGTACTGCCGCCTTCCACCATGCTGCGTGCCGCAATATCCTTGACCGCTGCGCGGCCGATCGACCAGAAGTCTACCCCTTTGTGTTCAAAGAAACGTTTGTCCTCGGTTGCCACAAAAGCGTTGATCAGCTGCTCCGGGATATCGTCATGCTCTACCGGATCGCTTTTTTCCAGTGACAGCTCGCCGATCAGGTTCGCATTCCGGTCAAAAATCTGTGTCGGCGGATTGACCGTCAGCTTATCCTGGTTCTCATTAAGCAGCTTCTGCCCGTTCAGCATAATAAACAGGTAACCGCCGAGCGCACAAAAAATCGCCAAGGCCATCGCAAAAAACAAACTCCATAATACGCGCTTTTTGGTTAAAAACTTTTTCTTTTTCTTCGGCTTGGGCTTACCTGTGGATTTCGCAGAGCCCGACTGTCTGTGTCTGTTGTTTGTCCTTGATATTTCGTCTCTGGACATGCTGCCTCCTGACTCCCTTTCGGAAATATCCTCAAATTTGTGGGCACGAATGAAAAGAACAACCTTCGCAGGTTGCTCTCGCGCACTCTATTCAAACGGTTTATAAACAAAAAAGTTTCGCTTTAAGGCAGTAAAATGTTACTCGTCGCTTCCGCTGTCCTGCATCAGTGAGACACTGCGCTGCGGCGTGAAGGTCGAGATCGCATGCTTGTACACCATCTGCTGGCGCCCGTCACTGTCGATCACAATCGTGAAATTATCAAATGCCTTGATGATTCCCCGGATCTGAAAGCCGTTGGTCAAATATACTGTGGCAGGGATATTCTCTTTACGCAGCTGGTTCAAGAACGTATCTTGGATGTTAATGGACTTGTTCATATGACGTACCCCCAATGGTTCAATTAGATTGTTCGTAAGTATATTCAACACCTGAGAGAAACTTTCCTGCTATTATACCACGCAATCTGCAGTTACAGCAATTCGCTGAATTGGAGTGAGGTGAAGGTATATAACATGAACGTTGACACAGCCGGGGCGGCATCCGGTAGCACACAGCGTCCGTTCTCTCTAGAATACATGTTAAATCTTACGCCCCCTTCCCGTCAATTCCTTACGCCCCGGTTAGTGCTGAAGGCCCTCCATTTTTCTACCGCAAATCAGCGGGGGTTGAATCAGCCTGCCAAAATAAAAAAAGCCCCGGAGCATGTATGAAACATACTCCCCGGGACTGTTCACGCTGCCAAAAGGGGTTGATGCGGGCACTGTGTCCAGCTTATCTGTCAAGCTTGCGGGAGATAATCTCACGTATCTTTGCAAGATTGGCAGGATAGTTCTGCTCGTTAAAATCTTCAATCCATTCGATTTCCTTCATGTGTCGGAACCAGGACAGCTGGCGCTTGGCAAACCGCCGGGTATCCCGCTTCAGCAGGGTCACTGCTTCTTCATAGGTCAGTTCCCCCTCCAGATAAGCGGCGATCTCCTTGTAGCCGAGCCCCTGCATGGCTACCATGCTGCGGTGGTAGCCCTTATCCAGCAGCCCCTGCACCTCGGCAATCAGCCCCTGCTCCAGCATCTGGTCGATCCGGTCCTCAATCCGCTTGTAGAGGATCTTACGGTCCATGGTCAGGCCGATCAGACACAGCTCATAGGGGGATTCCCTGGTCTGCTCCGCTTTGTTGGCGGACAGGGTGGTACCCATCTGATGATGGATTTCCAGCGCCCGGATAATCCGGCGGCGGTCGTTCGGATGGAGCCGCTCCGCACTGGCGGGGTCCACGGCGGCAAGCCGGGCATGCAGCGCCTCGGCCCCGTGCGTTTCCGCGTAGGCATCCTGTTCGGCGCGGAACGCTTCGTCGGCCACCGCCTCGGAGAAGCGGAAACCGTAGCACAGCGACTCAATGTACAGCCCTGTGCCGCCCACTATAAACGGCAGCATGCCCCTGCCGCTGATCTCTGCAATCAGCCGCTTGCCCTGCTCCTGGAATTCGGCAACCGAATACGCCTCCTCCGGATCATGAATATCAATCAGATGATGGGGGATTCCGTTCATTTCGGCCGTGCTGATCTTGGCTGTGCCGATATCCATGCCGCGGTACACCTGCATGGAGTCGCCGGAGATGATCTCGGCATTGTAGGCCTCAGCCAGCTCCAGGCTCAGCCGTGTTTTGCCGACGGCTGTCGGGCCCAGCAGCACGAGCACCTTATGTTTCGTCTCAGTTGTCAATGTGAATCACCCCGTACGATATTTTGGCGCTCCCGCGCAGCAGCTCCGTGAAGCCGAGCCGGTTAAATTCGCCGCTCAGCGCCTTTTCCTTGAGCAGGACGGTTTTGCGGGCAACGCGCAGCGCCTCGTCGACCGTCTCCTCTGAAAGCGCTGCGGTGTTGGCGAACTGGCGCAGCGGCGAGATGGCTGACGAATCCATCAGCGGCACCCGGAACATCGGGTCAAAATAAACGATGTCCACGCTCTTGTCCGGCAGCCCGCGCAGATATTCCAGATGCTCGCTGTGAACCACCCGGATGCGGCGCAGCGCTTCATTCACCTTCGCCTGCCCTGAAGTATAGTGCTTCATGCCCTCAGAGAGCAGCGCATACAGCGGCAGCGAGCTCTCCAGCGCTGTAACAGTGGAGCCTTCTCCGCCAAGCACGGCAAACAGAAGGGAATCGCTGCCCAGGCCGGCCGTACAGTCCAGCACGCTATCTCCCGGCTCCATCCGGGCCGCTTCCAGCATGGCATCCGGTTCACCCTTGAGAATCCGCTTGGCCCGGACAAAGCCCATGCTCGGATGGAATTCCATCGGCGGCGTGCCCGGCGTAATCAGCCGGACCGCCTCCTGCAGGATGACCAGGATATCTTCGTCCCCGTAGCGCTCAACCAGCCGCCTAACAGATAATTTTCCGCGGGGTATAAATTTCGTTCCGGTATGCTCCGCCAGCGCCCTGGCCCGCTGAACAATTTCCGGTATCGGGTCAAAGCCCGTCGTTATAATCATGTTGCCTCCATTTCCGGTACTCGCTTCTATCGTTAAGTTACATTACCCGCTTGAACAGCTTCTCCAGGTCATAAGCGGAGAAGGACACGACAATCGGCCGGCCGTGCGGGCAGGTATAAGGCTGCTTGCAGGCCGCCAGCCGTGACAGCAGCGCATCTACCTCCGGTTCCGTCAGCTTCTGGTTGGCCTTGATCGAGGCCTTGCAGGAGCAGAGGATCGAGGATTTCTCGCGCAGCTTGGCCAGATCAATGGACCGCTCGCTGAGCACCCACTCGGCCATTTCCTCTACCAGCGCCTTCTCCTCGCCTTCCGGGAACCAGTAAGGCAGGGAGCGGACCAGAAACGTCTGGCCCCCGAAATGCTCGAGGTATACCCCTGCCTTCTCGAACCAGTGCAGCCGCTCGCTGAGCTGGCGGCTCTCAGACGGCGTGAACTCCAGTGTAATCGGCAGAAGCAGCTCCTGCGAGGCATCCTCCGGACGCCCGAACTTCTCATAATAATATTCGTAGTTAATCCGCTCATGCGCAGCGTGCTGGTCAATCAGATAGAGCCCGCTGTCGTTCTGGGCAATAATATAAGTGCCGTGATGCTGACCGATGTAATTCAGCTCGGGAAACTGCGGGAGACCCGGATCAGCATTAATGCTCGGGGCATACAGTTCCCCGGCACCAGGCAGGCTGCCGCGTGCCGGCACCGCTGACGGCGGCTGGCGGTAGCTGCCGCCTCCGTCACTCCGGGGCCGCGCCGGCGCCTGCGGGAAGCTGCCGCTGTAGACAGCGGCACTCTCCCTGGCCTGCGGCTGGTAAGCCGGAGGCTGAAGCTGGCCGGACCGCGCGGCAAGCGGATCAGCGCTGCCGCCGGAATCAGGCTGACGGCTCTCTGCGCCGCCGACGGCTGGTCCGTCCGGGCTGGTGTCAGATTATTTCATACAAAATGGCTGGGAAGTATACGAAGCGGACAACGGGCAGGATGCCCTGCTCTGGTTCAGCTCCCAGCTGCCGGATCTGATCATCCTGGATATTATGATGCCCAGGCTGAACGGGTTCGAGGTGTGCCGGGAGATCCGCCGGCAATCAGCGGTTCCGATTATTCTGCTGACGGCAAAGTCTGCAGATGACGATAAAATATACGGCTTTGAAGCGGGAGCAGACGATTATGTGACAAAGCCGTTCAGCCCAAAGGTGCTGGTAGCGCGGGCCAATGCGCTGATGAAGCGGGTGGAGGGCGGTCACCTGCCGGATTCCGGCAGCCTCAAATTTGGCGCTGCTGTCTTTAATACCTCTGCCCACCGGCTGGAAATCGGAGGTGCAGAGGTGGAGCTTGCCCCCAAGGAATATGAGCTGTTATGGCTGCTGATCCGCAATAAAGGCATTGCTGTCTCCCGCGATACCATTCTCAGCCGGGTCTGGGGCATTGAATTTGACGGGGATTCCCGGGTCGTTGACAGCCATATCAAGAAGCTGCGCAGCAAGCTGGGCGCAGAGTCACGCTGTATCCGTACGGTGGTCGGCACCGGCTATATGTTCGAGGAAGAAGCATGAGAAGGCAGGGAATTACCTTTAAGCTGTTTGTGATGACCGTGATCTTTTTTCTCTGCTTTTACGGAATGGTCATTCTGGGCCAGCTGCTATTCTTTGACGGCTTCTACCAGCATCAGAAGGAGGGCAAGGTCGAAAAGCATCTCAAAACCTTTGGTGCCAGCTACACCAGTGAGCAATGGACCGGCAGCCGGCTGTCTCAGGAGCTGGTCCGTTTTATGCTGCGCAACAAGACACAGCTGGCGATTGTGAAGCTGGACGGCAAAATGAATTCGGACGACCCGTATCATATGAAGCTGCGGATGAAGGATGGCAGGGAGCTGGTTGTTTCCCTGTCGATGTTCATGAGCGAATACGGGGACGAGCTGAGGGCAGCGGATATCAAGGAAGAGGATACGCTGACGCTTGAGGGCGAGCTTTTTGAAGAGGACAGCAGCAGCACTCAGGACCTGATCTATCCTGTAAGCATAACCGCCGGCAGCAGAACGATAGGAATGCATGAAGAGGGTATGACACGGCTGTCCGGAACCGTCACAGAAATTGTATTGCCGGATCTCAAGCTATGGAATCCGCGTCAGGGGATTCTGCTGGAGGCGCTGGAAGAGTGGTTCCCTCTGACGTCTGAGCAAAAGGCGGATCTGGAGCAGCTGGAAATGCAAAAGCAGGAGTGGACCGCCCCTTGGAGCGGGATCCGCAATTCTGTCATTATTCTGCCTGTTCAGCGGCCCGGCGGAGAGATAGAGCTGCTGTTCACGGTTACCTCTCTGCAGGATGTCAAGGATTCGAATGAAGCGCTGCGCTGGTTCTTTTTATATCTGGGGCTGGGCGGGCTAGCGCTGATTCTGGTACTCTCGCTGTTCTTCTCCAAGATGGTCACCAGGCCGCTGATCAAGCTGAACAATATCGCCAAACGGATGGTCTCACTGGACTTTACAGGCGATAACTCGATCCGGCAAAAGGACGAGCTGGGCAGCCTGTCAAACAGCATGTTTACCTTGTCGGTAAGCCTGGATTCGGCGCTGCGCGAGCTGCGTGAGGCTAACCGCCAGCTGGTGGAAGAGATGGAGCATAAACAGCGGATGGAGATTATGCAGCAGGACTTTTTTGCCAATGCCTCGCATGAGCTGAAGACTCCGCTAAGTATTATTAAGGGCTTCGCTGAGGGACTGGAGGATGGTGTGAGTGCTGGCAAGCAGGATCACTACATTAAGGTCATTATTGAGGAAGCCGACAAAATGGAGTTTCTGGTAAAGGATATGCTGGATCTGGCCAGGCTGGAGTCTGGCACCATTAAGCTGCAGAAGAGCTCTTTTATGCTGAGTGAGCTGACAGAAAAGGTAGCTGACAAGCTGATCCATCTGCTGGAGGGCAAGGGGCTGAAGGTGGTTGTTATTCCGGTGAACGAGCCGCCGGTGTATGCCGACAGCAGCTGGATCGAACAGGTGGTGCTTAATTTCATGACCAATGCCATCCGGCATGCAGACGAAGGAAGCACGGTGACCGTCAGGATAGATGGCCAGGGGCAGGCCTGTGTGTTCAGCATTCATAATCAGGGTGAGCCTGTACCGCAGGATCAGCTGCAGCAGATCTGGGAACGGTTCTACCGGGCTGAGCCCTCCCGCAGCCGGCTGACAGGCGGAACCGGGCTGGGGCTGTCCATTGCCAAACGGATTCTGGATATGCACGGCTGCCGGTATGCAGTGAAAAACATCGGAAATGGCGTCTGTTTCAGTGTGTACTTTGAAGGCTGAGCAGACATGCGGCATTGAGGCCGGAAAAGGAGTGAACCGTTTTGAAATGGAATTGGCTGCCTTCAATGTGCACGCTGGGTAACCTGGGACTGGGATCCTTGTCCCTGCTGTATACGATACAGGAGCGCTATGAGCTGGCGTTAGTAATGATTTTGCTTGCGGCATTTTGCGATGTGATGGACGGGATGCTGGCCAGAATGCTGGGCTGTACCAGCGAGTTCGGTAAACAGTTGGATTCGCTGGCGGATATTATCTCATTCGGACTGGCACCGACTTTTTTGATCCTGTTATACAAGCTGGAAAATGTACACTGGCTGGGGCCGCGGCCGCGGTTGGCTTTTTGATCTGCGGTGCGCTGCGTCTGGCCAGATTCAATATATCAGCCCCGTCCACGGGCTTCACCGGTATGCCGATTACAGCCGCCGGCGTGATTTTGTCCATGCTCTCATTAGTTGTTGAATATATGAAACCGGGATGGGTCATCATGATGATGGGTCTGTTATCCGTAATGATGATCAGTCATATTCCGTTTCCGTCGCTTAAAAAATACGTTAACAGGAAGTGAGTCCATGCCCTGGATCATAGAGATGATTACCCAATACGGATATTTGGCAGTCTTCCTGCTCATGGCACTGGGGATTCTCGGCATTCCTGTGCCGGACGAGCTGCTGATGCTGTTCGTAGGCTATCTGTGCTCGGTGATGGTGCTCAATTTTTCTGTTGCCGTAGTGGTTTGTTTCATGGGAGCCATAACAGGCACGCTGATCAGCTATACCATCGGGCGTAGAGTGGGTCAGCCGGTTGTCGAGAAATTCGGCAAATGGGTGGGCCTTACTCCCAGACGTTTTGCCAGCGTTAAAAGATGGTTTCATAAGTTCGGCCACTGGACTGTGTTTATTGCCTACTTCATTCCCGGGTTAAGACATGTCTGCAGCTACATTTCCGGCATCAGCGCCATGTCATTCCGTAAGTATCTGCTGATCACCACGGCCGGTGCCTTGATCTGGTCCATTTTGTTTGTTTCTATCGGCTACTTTATCGGGGCCAGGTTGTCCTTTGCATAGCAGAAGGATGTATTTACATTCCATAGATTGCTTGTTATGATCAGAAGTATCAAAAGAGCTTACCCGAAGCGATTAAAGGATGAATGACCTCCTTTAGTCGCTTTTTTTGTGGGTTATTTGCCGGGTTATTAGACTTTGTATTGTATTGGAGGCGTTTTGTATGAAAAAAAGAGGTTACGAGCTGTTCATGCTGCTGGTTGGAGCGTTTTTGTTTGCGTTGGCAGTTAATGTATTTATTATCCCCAATGATTTTGGTGAAGGGGGAGTAACCGGGGTATCGATCATTCTCTTTTATCTGCTGAAATGGTCGCCGGCGCTGGTTGGCTTTACGCTCAACGGAATATTGCTGATTATCGGCTATAAGCTGCTGGATAATAAAACAATCATCTATACCATTATTGCTGTGGCCTTCAACTCCCTGTTCCTGTATCTGACCGAGAACTGGCGGATTGATTCCAGTGAGCCGGTGATTAATGCGGTCTTTGCCGGTCTGCTTGCCGGGGGCGGGATCGGACTCATTATCCGGGTTGGCGGTACAACGGCAGGGACGACGATTCTGGCCCGGCTGGCCAATAAATACTGGGACTGGAATATCAGCTACGCGCTGCTGTTCTTTGATCTGATCGTTGCCGGACTGTCTGTTTTTGTCATCGGGCTTGAGAAGGTTATGTTCACGTTCGTTATTCTCTTTATTGGAACCAAGGCCATGGAGTTCATCATTGAGGGGGTAAACCCCAAAAAGGCTGTAACGATCATATCGGCTGAGCACGACCGAATTGCTGCAAAGGTTACCGAGCTTATGGACCGCGGAGTGACGGTGCTGAGGGGCTACGGCTACTACACCGGCGAGGATAAAAACGTGCTCTACATCGCCATCAGCAAGCAGGAAGTCTCCATGCTCAAAAAAATCGTGCGGGCCGAGGACAAAAATGCCTTTGTTACGATCCATGATGTGCGCGATGTGTTCGGTGAAGGGTTTATTGATATCTCCAAATAAATGCAGCCGGGCGAAAAGTCATTGCCGTTTCACCCAGTCAGCAGCGGGCAAATCACATATGCTATGGTGTACTCTCAATCATGAAGGAGGAATTGGAAATGGGTTGTTATGGTGAAAATGTAAGTCCGGTTGGCGGAGCAAACTGCGGATACGGCAGTCCTTTTACTTCTACTGCTGCAATTCTGGTATTGTTCATCCTGCTGGTTATCATCACTAAGGCTTTTTGGGTATAATTTGACTTGATAAATATGCTCTGCCGGACTTCCGGCAGGGCTATTTCTTTGGAAGCTGAAACAGGATCTGCAGGATATTTCCAAAAAAAAATGAAGTGAAACGGTAATTTGGCGGTTCGCAGACTGCCTTCTATGGGTAACTCCCTCTTTGAAGGTTCATATGAGATGAATCCTGCAGAGAGGAGGGAAACCTGTGTTTTATGATCAATCGCCCTATGACATTAAACTGGAATGGGGTCAAAGAGGGGCGAGGGCTGCAGCAGAACGTGGGGACATCGTCGTTATGGTCGATGTATTAAGCTTCTCCTCTACCGTAGTAACGGCAGTTCAGCACAAGGCTACCATTTATCCGTATCCATCGCCGGTCAATGAGCAGGCCAAAGCTTATGCCAAGGGGCTCGGAGCAGAAATTATCCGCGGCAGAGCCGAAGCGCTCAGAGCAGGAGGGCATTCCTTGTCGCCGCTGTCGTTCAGCTCGGCTGATTACGAGCGTGACTTTGTTCTGTGCTCCACGAACGGTGCGGCCTGCATATGGCTTGCGGCTCAGGTGCCTGCATTGCTGGTCGGCTGCCTCTTGAATGCTTCAGCAGTTGCTGAGACTGAAACAGGCTGAGGCTTGAGCTGGGGATACCGGTTACCGTAGTGCCCTGCGGTGAGAAATGGCTGGATGTGATCGGTTCTGAAAACAATTTGCGTCCCGGCATCGAAGATTATCTGGGGGCTGGTCTGATTCTCTCCAAGTTATCCGGAAGCAAGTCTCCGGAAGCGGAGGTTTGCATCGGTGCTCTGAGATCTTCCGGACAACGGATCAGGGAGCTGATCTGGGAGTCTGCCAGCAGCCGTGAACTGCGGGAACGGGGATACGAGGCAGATGTGACTTACTGCTGCCAGGTGGATATCAGCTATGCCGTGCCGGTACTGCAGCATAACCGTTTTGTTAATGTACCCTCTCTTGCACAGAAAAAATAAAATTTCAGCCTGGCTTCAGCAGAATTTCATATGGAATTAAGTTAAGGGTTGTATAGTAATGACATACCCCCCTTATTCATAGATTTGGACCCTGCCGGACGCCGGCGGGGTCATTTTTTTTGTTAACGAATATTACGCTGGATAAATTTTCTCTCCTCGCTCCGTTCCATCACCGCCATCAGCTGCCCCTGAAATATCCGCCGCTGAATCTGGTCGATCCGCTGCAGAGCCATCTCCTCAGGCACCTGGAACGTAGAAGCTAAGTAATAGACGGCATCCTCGCGCTGCTCGGGCAACGGTCCGGCAGAGATCATGGAATAGGGCATGGCCGCATAGAGAATAAAACGCTCGGATTCATCCTGCTGCGCCTGTGTGAAATGCCCTGGCATCAGAATACGGTTGCCGGCATGGCGGAGCAGATGACAGAGCTCATGAAGAAATTCGAGGCGCTGCAGCTCCGGCGGAAGCCGGTTGTCCAGGAACATCGTGTACATGCCCGCTGAGGCCTCAACACTCTTGCTGCGCACATCCAGGTAATGGACCCAGATGTTCAGCCGTTCAGCTATGTACGGGATGGAAATATCGGCCGGCTTACGCACCTGCAGACGCTGATACAAATCTTCAGTCCAGCTCTCAAGGGCGGTCATTTGGTAGTAGGATTTCATAATATCACCTCTAAATAGGATCGTATGTTCGTATTTATGGGTAAAAGAAAAGCCCGGAGGGCTAAGGTTTAACGGCATCAGACCGGAACTGACGTTCTTATGTATTTAAGAATAAATCAATTAAACCTGAATATCAAGTGTTTTTCCAAGATTCGGATGCGGGCTCTGCTGTAGCATCTGGGTCATATTCTGCGCCATGATTTCAGCTGAATTCTTGGCCATGCTCAGGACCTGAAGTCCGGCAGCCTGCTGCAGGGACACCTGGCTCATGGCAGTGGATAAGGCGGCAATGTCCATTTCGCACCTCCTGTTTCATTAGAATTGGGGTATGGCCGACACTCCTAATGTATATCGACTGCATAGCTAGGATTCATTAGCTTTGATTAGGCGAAGAACTGTTTGCCGATTGGCCCAGACTGCAGGTATGCCTGTTACATACTCTGTGCTGTAGGCATTAAACATTTCAGGGGAGGAATAAAAAATGGGTGCAGAATACGGTTGCGGCTGTGACAACAATGTTGGCGGAGTAAATCAGGGGCCTCCGGTAGTACCGGTAGTAAATCCTTGGATGACCTCGACCAATGCGATTCTGGTTCTGTTCATTTTGCTGGTTATTATTACAAAAGCCTGTATATTCTGAAAATAGTTCCGGCGTATGCAGCTCCGCGCCAGGCGAAAGCGCGTGCGGAGCTGCTGCTGTTGCTGCTTATTTGAACATAAACTCTACCCGGGTTCCGTCGGCATAGCCTTCCAGCTGATTGCCTACCCAGCTGCCTGCACCGCGGTTGTCGGCGGGAGTTATGTATTCGATGTCTGCTCCGGCACCGCCCTCTGCGCACATTGCCATCGGCCACTCATCGCGGTCATAGCCTTTTTTGGTCGGTACCCCCTTGAGGGATTCCTTGCGGTTCTCCTCGGCATCCCCGCGGTTGATCGTACATATCGCTGACTCACCGTTTCTGATCGCCTCCTGGATATGCTCCGCGGTTTCAGGGTAACGGTCTGAGGGGAAAACAAGCTGTACAACCTCGGAACCTCCGGTGGAAGGCGTCGTGACGGACTGGCCGTTCTCCTCGAACCAGTAAGCTGCCAGAGCCAGCAGCACAACGATAATAAGACTTGGAATAAATTTCTGTTTGTTCACGTGCTCCTCCTGATTATGCTGAAATCTTGTTGCTGGGGTCTACTCAGTATAGCTTATAATTAGCAGATTTTAGTATACTAAATTAAGAAAAATAGATCGGTAAGCCGGATGATGTCCGGAATGATCAGGATATTCTTGATCTGCTGCCCCTTCGTTATTCCCGCAAGTAAGCAGCAAGCTAGTTATTAGTATACATACAGTAGTAGCATGAAAATTGAAGACACTATATTTAAAAATTAAAATGATTATCGGCTTCCCCGCCATCCGCCGCTTCCATGCACCGGTTGTCCCCATACAATGGTACAAAAAAGGATGGTGGGACAAATGGAACAGCGCATACTCCGGGATCTGCTCGATTCGGCATCCCGGCTGGTTAACGATGCAGCGTGGCAGTCAGCCTTCCGAGCCCTGCTGCGGGCTCCTGCCGATGAGAAGCTGACAGCACCGGCGCTGAATCTGCTGAACAGGCTGTATACCCTTCAAGGCAAAGGAATCATCAGCGGAATACACGATTATCTGGAAAGTGCGGATGAGTTCAGCAACAAGCTTAAGGTTACGAGCGGCCAATATGCCGGGCTTCACGGCTACGAGCTGGGAGCGATCGGCAACCAGACCGAAGCGCTGATTGCCAATCAGCGTCAGTGGGTGACAGATAGTGCCATCCGCTGGCATAAGGCAGGCGGCATTGTCACTATGACCTACCATGCCAGTCTGCCGGGAACAGCCCCGGCCTGGTCAAATGTCTCGATGAATCTTAGCGAGGCGAATTTTGCAAAATATATTACACCTGGTACCCCTCAATATAAAGCGCTCCTGGCAGACCTTGACAAGACAGCCGTCTACCTGAAAAAACTGAACGATGCAGGGGTTCCCGTTCTCTGGAGACCTTACCATGAGATGAATGGCGGCTGGTTCTGGTGGGGACAGAAGACCCGCTTCGTGGAGCTGTGGAATCTGATGTTCGAGCGTTATACGGTCTATCACGGCCTGCACAATCTGCTGTGGGTGTGGAGCCCCAATGCCAAAAACCAGTGGAGCGAGGAGCCGGCCAAATACTATCCCGGCGCCGGCAGGGTAGATGTGCTGGCCCTGGACATTTATGACGGGGATTTCAAAGCCAGTCATCATGACGGCTTGTGGGACCTTGGACGCGGCAAGCTGATTGCCATTGGTGAGAACGGGAAACTGCCTTTACCGGCAGAAATGGCGAAATCGCAGAACAAATGGTCCTACCAGCTGACCTGGGCCAAGCTGCTGTATGAGCAGAATACGGAGGCTGTGATCAAATCCTTTATGAATGACAGCTTTGTGATTACCAGGGACGAGTATAAAGCCTTGGCCGCTGAAGGGGAGCAAACCTATCCTCCTGGAATCAGAGGCGAGTATTTCAATAACATCACGCTGAGCGGAGCTCCTGCACTGGTCCGGACAGATTCGACCATTAACTTTACTTGGAGACAAACGAGCCCTGATCCGTTGATCAATGCCGACTTCTTCGCGGTACGCTGGACCGGTAAACTGAAGCCCGATTTCAGCGAGACTTATAATCTCTACACCTACTCGGATGACGGCATACGGGTGTGGGTTGACGGGGTTCTTATCATCGACAGCTGGATTAAGCAGAGCGGCACAGAGCGTACAGGAACTGTACAGCTGATTCAAGGCAAGCTGCATGAGCTGAAGGTAGAGTATTATGAGAACCAGGGGGATGCCAAGGCTATTCTGATGTGGGAGAGCCACAGCCAGCCCCGGGCCGTTATTCCCGCCACTGCTTATGTGCTTGCTTAATCAGGTATGTTTGCAGAAGATCTCCAGATTTTTGGAGATCTTTTTGCGATGAAGGCGCTTTAAATTTGAAATTTGGAGCTTTTGAGCTTTTTTTACATTTATTTCATTTGCGCTTTACAAAACCCGCCATTATTCTGTTAAGTGGAGGGATTTGAGACGATGAAAAAAGCCTTATTGATAACCGTACTTTTAATGGTAATGATCCTTAGTGCCTGCAGCAATAACAGCTCTGCGCCAGCTTCAGAGGAGGAGGTTCAGGAGACTGTACAGAACTTTTACAATGAAATGACGAAGTTTGACGAAATGGGCAAAACGTCGCTGGAACATTTCAATACAACACTGACCTCATATTCGACTGGAGCTGCCACGGACAAGGAGCTTGAAGAGGCGCTTGATTCTTTCCAGGACACAGCCTCTGATATTGCTGATCAGGTCAATGATGTGGAAATTTCCAAGAGTCTGCCGGAAAATATTGAGACTCTGCTGAGAGATGCAGCCATTGCGTTCCAGAGCGCCTATTCCATCAAAGAACAGGCTTCGCAGAGTGCGGCTTCCCCTGAGGTTACAGCAGACGAGTTCAACGCCATGAACCAGCAGGCGGATGTAGCAATGCTGTACGGGATCTCCAAAGTGAATCAAGCCAGAGTAGCCGTAGGATTGCTGGATGAGGACAGCGCGGCTGAGACGGAGCTGGGGACTGTTCCCGGAACCGTGGTGGGTACAGAAGCAGATACAGTGGATACCGGAGCACCAACGAATACAAGCACAGAATAAGCAAATTTTTGCGGGTTACGAATTTCATTAGAGGCGCTGTACAGCCTGGCTGTGCGCGCCTTTTGCTTGCGGCCTGCAGCATGCACCTATGAAATGGAAACTCGTCTGTTGTTATTTTTTGATGCTTGATTAAAAACCGGATCTGCAGCTATAATAATACAAACGTATGTTCGTATTGATGAAACGCGAGTGATTACCAACAACATAAGGAGGAACGGCGATGGGTAAACAGCTGGAGGAAGGCCTGCAGGGAGGTCTTGTTCACAGGAACGAAGAGGATGCACTGCACCCGGATGAACCCGCTGCAAATCTGCGGAGACTGGAAGGGATTGAGAGTACTCTTGCACAATCACTCCGGAGTCATATCCGTATAACACTGGTATTGCATGGTGAGGGTGAGGGCAGGCAGCTGAGCGGTTTTGTCACCTCCATTCATACCCACTCGCGTGAGATCAAGCTGCAGTGGGCAGAGGAATGGAAATGGATTCGTGTAGATGACATCGCTGAGGCTTACATCGCCTGATACCTAATTTATGGCTGGGCTGTCTGTTTTCTCATAGGCGATCAGTGTAACCTCTTTGTTGCCTGTTATCCGGGCAATAGCCTCCTCGGCCTGCCGGATTACTTCAACAGCGTCCTTCCGGTCACTAAGCGCGGCAATCTTATAGCTGTCACTGTGAATGTCCATGGGCTAATCCGCCTTTCGGGAATGGAGTTCATTTCGGATAGTGTGGCCGTTTAGGCGGGAAAACATCCAAAAGCTTTTGGTCCGGGAATGCCGCTGTGCGGTTCTGATGTAGCTTATAACTATTGGATGAGATGACCCTGCTGGCCGGGGTCTTTTTGTCATTTGTTGAGCAGTTTCTTACGGAATAGGTGCACACACTTTAGGCAAACCGTACAAGCAAAGCAGGCAGAGAGGGCATCTACTATACTAGGGGGTGAGGAAAATGCTGACTTTAGATCAGGTGAAAAGTAAATCGGCAGGCTGGCTGGGCAAGCTTCATCCGGTTCTGCTGGCAGGTGCCAGTGCTCTGATCCAGCGCAGCTACGCCAAAGGCATCCCGATCGTCATCACCCAGGGCATGCGGACTATAGCCGAACAAAATGCCCTGTATGCGCAAGGCCGCACCAAGCCGGGAAACATTGTAACGAATGCCAGAGGCGGCTCCAGTTATCACAACTATGGTCTGGCCATTGATTTTGCCCTGCTCCTGCCGGACGGTAAAACGGTCTCATGGGATACATCCCGTGACGGCAACAATGACAAGATGGCTGACTGGCAGCAGGTGGCTCAGGAAGCCAAGAAGCTGGGTTTTGCCTGGGGCGGGGACTGGACCTCCTTCAAGGATTATTCCCATCTCGAGATGACCTTTGGGCTGACTACAGAGCAGCTGCGGGCCGCAGGCAGCCGACGGTGCAGCAGGTCAAGGATGCACTGGCCCTGATTAACGGGACAACCGGCGAAACGGATCACGCCATTACAGTTACACTGAATGGAGTTAAAATTACCAGCGGTATTCTGGATAACGGCATAACCTACGCACCCGTACGGGCGGTTGCTGAAGCACTGGGCGCACAGGTCACCTACGATGCTGCCAGCCGGACTGTGAACCTCGTCAGGGAATAAGGACCACCTGTATAGATGATGAGCCACATGGGGAAATTATCAGCGAAATACAATTTCCTCAAAGGGGGCACTTCTCTTGAACAAGCTGGTCACAAGCCTTGCCTGCACTACACTGTTATCCATGAGTCTGATGGGATCTGGTTATGCAGCTAATGCTGCTGGCACCGGTGGGGGGATGGGTACAGCCATTCCGGATACCGGGGCAAACGGTATGAGAACCGAGCGCATCCGTGAAACGAATGGAACGGGTACTCATATGCTGAACGGAACGGACCACCGGATGATGAATCAGACTGGCAATACGATGAACCGCAACGGCGATACTCTGATGAACAGAGTCGAGCATAGCGGCGACAAGCTGATGAACAACGCCACCGGCACAATGCGCAGAGGCGGGAACATGGTGAACAACGCGGTACGGGGCAATGACAACAGCACCGTTTCCCCGCTGGCCAACAACACCCAGACCGGCAGATACCGCGCCACCAGCACAACCGCTAATACAGACAACGACAGAGGCTCCAACTGGGGCTGGCTCGGTCTGATCGGCCTGCTGGGTCTGGCCGGCATGCGTAACCGGAGCGGAGAGCGGGAACGTCACTAGCAGGTAACCTGCTGCTGTAGAGGCTGCAGGTTGCTGGCGGATGGCCCGCTGAATGTTCCGCCCTTTGTTGGGCGGTAATGAGCAGGGATCAGGGGCAGGGATGCCCCTGATTTTAGCTTGCTTAGGCGTTTAAGGCGGCTTTGGGCGCTGTGGGCGGGAATCAGAGGCAAAAATGCCTTTGAAATTGGGCGACTATGCGCTGTGGGCGAGAATCAAAGGCAAAAATGCCTTTGAATTAGGCAATTTTGCGCTAAAGGCAGGAATTAAAGGCAAAAATGCCTTTGAATTGGTCAATTGAGCGCTTGGAAGCGGAAATCAAAGTCAAAAATGCCTTTGATTTATCTCGATTGATGCTATTGGCGAGGAATTATAGGTAACTTTACTCTTACGGTAAGTAACAACTTCACTGTGTGATAATTAATGGTTTTATAGGACGAGACCCGTCAGTTGAGCCTAAGTATCCCCAATCTAGTGTGAAATAAAAAATAATGGTAATATGGATTGCGTGATCACCGGATACGTGATATGATATTTCTTGTCGCGCAAGAGCGCACATAATATGCCGGGGTGGCGGAATAGGCAGACGCACAGGACTTAAAATCCTGCGGTACGTGAGTACCGTACGGGTTCGACCCCCGTCCTCGGCACTACAGTGAAAACCTTGAGAAATCAAGGTTTTTTTGTTGTGCGGATTTTTAAGATTATGTTTACTTTCCCGTGGATTTGCTCCAAAAACAGCGCATTGCAAGATTATCAGCATCAAATTTGAAACGTTTCCAAATTAACTATTGAAACGTTTCCACTTTGGTGCTATTATAATTTTCAGAAGAGAGGTCGGAGGTGTTAAATGACAAGCATTAAAGATGTAGCCAACTTAGCCGGCGTTGCTGTAGGTACCGTGTCCAGAGTCATTAACAACTCTGGCGCCGTCAAACCCAAGACACGCCAAAAGGTAGAAGCAGCCATACAGGAGCTGAACTATTTTCCGAATGAAGTGGCCCGGAATTTTAAAATGCAGAGGTCCAGGATGGTCGCCTTATTGCTGCCGAGTATCTGGAATCCTTTCTTTTCGGAGCTGGCCTATTACATTGAGGATGAGCTGGACCGGGAAGGCTATAAGCTGATGCTGTGCAACAGCGGCGGCAAGCCCGAAAAGGAGCTGTATTATCTCGATATGCTGCGCCAGAACAAGGTGGCCGGGATTGTGGGCATTACTTACAACGATATCGAGAATAATGTGAGTAATGATATTCCAATCGTAAGTATTGACCGGCACTTTAATAAGAAGATTACCTGCGTAACTTCGGATAATTATGAGGGAGGGCGTCTTGCCTTAAGAGAGCTTGTGAAAGCGGGAGCCAGGAAGCCGGCTTTTATGGGAAGTGTCACCTCGGTGTTCAGTGAGACGATGAACCGCAGAGAGGGCTTCATCCATGAGGCGCAAGCTTTGGGCGTCGATTATGTAATCTACGAGAAGCCCGATCCTATTGTAGACAACCAGGCTTTTATTAACGAATTCCTGCATAACCACGGCGATGCAGACGGCATTTTTGCCATTACCGATATGCTTGCCGCCTGTTATATTGATCAGGCCAGCAAGCAGGGGATCCGGGTTCCGGAGGATGTGAAGGTCATCGGTTATGACGGCATCCAGGACAGTCCGTATTTTCATCCTATTCTGTCTACCATCAGGCAGCCAGTGGAAGAAATGGCGCGCATGACGATCAAACTGCTGTATGACAAGATCGAAGGCACTCCGCTGGAGAAGCAGGTGTACCGTATACCTGTTGTGTTCAGGCAAGGCGAGACTACATGATCTCCTGCAGATCAGAGAAACATCAGCTTATCCGTATGGATGCACCGACTGGCGTTTTTCTTTTATAAATTGGAAACGTTTCAAGTTAGAAAATATATTTTTTAGCCTAAATTGGAAACGTTTCAAAACGTCTGTTAATTTTAAATTGAAAGGGAGTATAAGCGTGAATTCAAGAACCAGTACGGCAGATCCCTCCATGATCAAACCAAGCCGCAAAAGATGGAGCCGGTTCAAGCGAGACTATGAGTTGTATCTGTTTTTGCTGCCGATTATTATTCTGTATCTCGTATTCAAATACTATCCGATGTACGGGGTGCAAATTGCCTTTAAGGATTTCTCGCCTAGCCAGGGAATCTGGGGGAGCGAGTGGGTAGGCTTCCAGCACTTTAAAGATTTTTTCAATGCTTATAATTTCTGGACTATCATCTCAAATACGCTTTCTCTCAGTTTTCTTTCACTGCTGTTCGGCTTCCCGGCACCGATCATCATCGCCATTATGCTCAATCAGATGCTGGGCAAGTCCTATAAGAAATTTGTCCAGACCGTGATTTATGCGCCGCACTTTATTTCGACCGTCGTGCTTGTCGGGATGCTTAATGTGTTTTTATCGCCTAACAGCGGTCTTGTTAACCACCTGATTACCGCGTTTGGCGGGCAGCCCATCCTCTTTATGGCTGATGAGGGCTGGTTCCGTCCACTCTATATCCTCTCAGGAATTTGGCAGGAGACAGGCTTCGCTACGATTATCTACCTTGCTGCACTGGCGGGAGTCAATCCCGAGCTGCATGAAGCGGCTATCATGGACGGGGCGAGCAAATGGAAGCGTGTATGGTACGTGGATATTCCAAGTATTCTGCCGACGATTGTGATTCTGCTGATTCTTGCACTGGGCAATATTATGAGCATCGGTTTTGAAAAAGCATTTCTGATGCAAAGTGATCTGAACTACGCCACCTCCAATATCATCCCGACCTATGTCTATGAAATGGGGATTCAGAAGGCCCAATACAGCTTTTCAACGGCAGTCGGCCTGTTCAATTCCCTGATCAATATTATTCTGATATTCACCGTCAACCGGATCGCCAAAAAGATGACAGAAACCAGCCTGTGGTAGGAGGAAACAATCATGAACCAATTATTGAAGCGAAAGAGCAGAGGGGATGTATGGTTTGACATCATCAACTATATTTTGCTGACCATCATCATGCTGCTTGTGTTATACCCGCTGTACTTTGTGCTGACTGCCTCATTTAGCGATCCCAATTATATCTACTCCGGCGAGGTCTGGCTGTTTCCGAAAGGCTTCACGCTGGACGGCTATGAGCGGATATTCAGTGACTCCTCCATCTGGATCGGATATGGGAATTCTATTCTATATGCGACACTGGGGACCCTCATAGGAGTTGCCGTTACGGTATTTGCAGCTTATCCGCTGGCCCGTAAGGATCTGGCCGGAAAGTCGGTGATTATGTGGTTTTTACTGGTTACCATGTTCTTCAGCGGCGGGCTGATTCCAACCTATCTGCTGATAAAAGATTTGCACATGCTGAACACGATGTGGGCACTGGTCATTCCCGGGGCAGGCGGTGTGTTCAACGTCATCATTGTCAGAACCTTTTTCCAGTCGTCCATACCGGATGAAATGTGGGAGGCGGCTTCGATCGACGGATGCTCGAACACCAGATTTTTCTGGAGCATTGTCCTTCCCTTGTCCAAGTCCATTCTGGCAGTCATGGTGCTGTACCACGTGGTCGGCTTCTGGAACGGATTCTTCGACGCTTTGATCTATCTGAATGATGAGAGCAAGTATCCGCTGCAGCTGGTGCTCCGCAATATTCTGGTCCAGAATCAGGTCAATTCCGGGATGATGATTGATGTGGAATCCTATGCAGCCAAGATGCGCGTGACCGAGCTGATCAAATACGGGGTCATCATGGTGTCCAGCCTGCCGCTGCTGATTTTGTATCCGTTCCTGCAGAAGTATTTTGTCAAAGGTGTAATGATCGGCTCGATCAAGGGCTGATATCCATATCCGCTACTTGAGAGGGGGGATGCACCGCCGTATTCAGGCGAAAAATAGCAGAGCAATACAAGCGCTTAACGGGTGGCATGAACTAAAGGGAGGTTATGGATAATGAAGTCTTTATTCAAAAATGCGGGGATTGTGATGCTTGCCGGAGCGTTTGCGCTGAGCGGATGCTCGGGTAACGGGAACGGGTCCAAGAATCAGGCGGAGAATCCGGATCAGGAAGCGAACTTTAATGCAACCGGTCTTCCGATTGTAAACGAAGCGGTGTCCTTAAGAATGGTAGCCCCGAAGGCGGCCCTGGCGCCGGAGTTCACGGAGATGGAAATCTTCAAACGGCTGGAGAAGGATACTAATGTAAAGATTAACTGGGAGAACATTCCCGATACCGACTATACAGAGAAGAAAAACCTGCTGCTGGCGAGCGGCGATTTGCCGGATGCCTTTTATGCGGCCGGATTTACCGATTATGAGCTGATCAATTACGGTGAGGACGGAACCCTCATTCCGCTGGAGGATCTGATTGACCAGTATGCGCCTAACTTGAAAGCGCTTCTTGAACGCCGTCCCGATATCAAATCCTCGATTACAGCACCGGATGGACACATCTACGGACTGCCGTCCTGGGAAGAGAATAACCTGGGAACGAACCCTTTCTTTCACGTTATCAATAAAAGCTGGCTGGATAAGCTGGGCCTGAAGGTACCGGAAACGCTGGATGAATATACGGAAGCGCTGCTGGCCTTCAAAACACAGGACCCGAACGGCAACGGCAAGCAGGATGAAATCCCGCTTAGCTTCATGCACATGCAGTGGTGTATGGATATAGCCGGACTATTCGGCGCCTTTGGGCTTCCGGATAATCTGGAGCACCGTGTCGTCCGTGACGGCAAGGTTATTTTTACGGCGACTCAGCCTGAATATAAGGAAGCCTGAATTATTTTCATGAAAAATGGTATAAGCAGGGTCTGATCGATCCGGAATCCTTCACCCAAGATGCGGCGCAGTATCTGGCCAAAGGCAAAACGACAGATGAGACGCTGGGCTCCTACGTATGGTGGGAAGTAGAAGAGGTTGTCGGTACCGAACGTGCCAAGGATTATGTGCTGCTGTCTCCGCTTAAAGGCGCGGATGGAGAGCAGACTATTGGACGCGCCAATGGCGGCGGGCCGGGACGCGGTTCTTTTGTCATTACCAAAGCGAACAGCAATCCGGAAATCACTATGCGCTGGATCGACCAGCAGTATGAGCCTTATATGGCCGCTCAAATTCACTGGGGCCCGCTCGATGTCGTGTACAAGAAGGACGAGAACGGCAAGCTGGTAAATCTGCCGCTTCCTGAAGGAGCCTCTGCAGGTGAATTCCGTCAAAAGGTTGCTCCGGGATCAGGTGCGCCCGGCATCATTACTTTCGACGACTTCGGCAAAGTGGTAGATATGGAGCCCCGGGCCCAGCAGCGCGCTGCTGACCTTGAGAAATACTACAATCCGTATATGGAAAAAGAAAACTACCCAAGCATCTTCTTTGAGCCTGAGGAACTGGACACTATCAACAGAATTGAGCCGGAACTGATCAAATATGTAAATACACAAAGAGGAAGATTCATTGTAGACGGCGGCGCAGATGAGGCATGGGACAGCTATATCAAGACGCTGGAAAAGATGGGTCTGAATGAACTGATGGAAATCTATCAGACCGGACTGGACCGTTACAATGCAAATCTAAAACAATAAATAAATAGAGGATTAGGTGGGGAGAAGCTGTGCTAGATATTATCGCAATCGGTGAAGTATTGATAGATTTTACTCCGGCAGGCCATTCAGCCGCGGGGAACGGGCAGTTTGAATGCAATCCGGGTGGGGCGCCGGCCAATGTGGCCGCTGCATTGTCCCGTCTGGGCGCAAGATCGGCACTCGTCAGCAAGGTTGGCGAGGATCAATTTGGATCTTTACTGCACAATACTCTGCTGCGCAGCGGTGTAGATGTAGCAGGCGTTTCGGTTACGAACGAAGCCAGTACAACATTGGCCTTTGTTCATCTGGATGAGCAGGGAGACAGATCCTTCAGCTTCTTCCGGAAGCCGGGAGCGGATACCTTTTTACATGCAAAGGACCTCCCGCTGGACCGGATTGACAGCTGCAAGGCGCTGCATTACGGCTCATTGTCTATGACCCATGAACCTGCACGGACGGCAACTAGGACGGCAGTTCTTAAGGCTAAGGAAGCAGGTGTACTGCTGTCGTTTGATCCGAATATCCGGTTTGCGTTATGGGAGAGCAAGGAGGAAGCAAGACAGCATATATTGTGGGGCCTGAATTATGCCGATATCCTGAAGATCTCGGAGGATGAGCTTTCTTTTATAACAGGTACACATGATATTGAAAAAGGTTCACTGGAGCTTCAGCAGCAATACGATATTACACTCATTGTCGTCACTTTAGCGGAAAAAGGCTGCTATTACCGTCTGGCTGGGCAGGACGGATATGTGCCGGGGTTTAAAGTTAAGGCCATTGATACGACTGGCGCCGGGGATGCTTTTCTGGGCTGCCTGTTATATAAGATTCTTGAAAGCGGAAGTTCCTTGCAGGATCTGAGCAGCCGGCAAATGACCGGCATGCTGACTTTTGCCAATGCCGGCGGAGCGCTGGTGACAACACGAAAGGGGGCTCTTGGGTCCATGCCTACGACAGAGGAGATTAATGAAATGATAGAGTCGAATAAAACATACAATGATGAGAAGTTTAGACCGGGCTTTCATTTCTCACCTCCTTCCAACTGGGCGAATGATCCGAACGGATTAGTCTATTATGAGGGAAGCTATCATCTATTCTATCAATATCATCCTTACAGTAATAAATGGGGGCCGATGCACTGGGGTCATGCAGTAAGTGAAGACCTGGTTCACTGGGAGCACGCGCCTGTTGCTCTATTCCCGGATGAGCATGGGGCGATTTTTTCGGGCTGCTGTGTTGTGGACTGGAATAATAGCAGCGGTTTATTCGAAGATTCCCATGGGCTTGTGGCAATCTTTACGCATGCCGATACCCATCCGGAGTCGGGGCAGCCGCGCCAGCGGCAGAGTCTGGCTTACAGCAGCGATAAAGGCCGGACTTGGCACAAGTATGCCGGAAATCCGGTGCTTGCCGAGGATGAATTAATCGATTTCCGTGACCCGAAGGTGTTCTGGCATCCGCAAAGCGGGCGGTGGGTTATGGCGATTGTCGCGGGAGACCACGCCCGGTTCTATGCCTCTGATAATCTGCGTGAATGGTCGCTGTCTGGTGTGTTCGGCCAAGGAGAAGGCTCACACGACGGCGTATGGGAATGCCCCGATCTGTTCCAGCTGCCTGTGGATGACACCGGTGTTTCCAAATGGGTGCTTATTATCAGCATCGGCGACAATCCCGATTGTCCCGAAGGTTCGCGCACGCAGTATTTCATTGGCGAGTTTGACGGAAAAACATTCATCAATGACAATCCCGCTGATCATATCCTGTGGCTAGATCATGGCAGAGACAACTATGCAGGGGTTACCTGGTCGGATCTTCCGGAGCAAGACGGCCGCCGTGTCCTCATCGGATGGATGAGCAACTGGAAATATGCCAACGAGACGCCTACGGGTTCCTGGAGAGGTGCCATGACTCTGCCCCGCGTCCTGTCACTGACAAGCCAGAACGGAAATGTCGTGTTAACGCAAATGCCTGTGCGGGAAATAGAGCGGCTGCGCAAAGAAACTGTGAGCTGGAAGGCTGTCGCCGTTACACCTGAGACTCCGTTTGTACAGCGGACGGATCATAATCTGCTGGAGATAGAGGCAGAACTGGATGTACGTTCCGGGGACGAGGTATATATCCATCTGAAATCCTCCGGACAGGACGAGATCATTATCGGCTATAACCCGGCTGACAAGCAGCTGTTCACCGACCGTTCCCATTCGGGAGTGACTGAATTTCATCCGGCTTTTGCCAGCCGGCATGGTGCCAGTCTGGCTGCGGTGAATGGACAGCTCAGACTGCAGATCTGGCTGGACCGCAATGCGGTTGAGGTGTACGCGGATCATGGTTTGGTAGTGCTGACCGATCAGATTTTCCCTGAATCTCCGATTGAGCATATCGAGGTAAGGACGCAGTCAGGCCAGATTGTTCTGAATTCGCTTAAGCTCCATACACTGGAGTCTATCGGGATACCGGACGGGAGGAATGAGGCATGAGCAGCTCAGCGGGAGACCGCGGATTAACGATGCATTGGGCTTTTGATGAAGGAACTGGAGCTAGTACTATGGAGAGCGTCACTAAGACGGTGAATGATGTCCATTACGTGTTTAATAATGCGGAGTTTACGACCCCTTGTACTCCGCCATGGAGGCAGGGGGTGGCAGGAAGCAGTCTCCTCTTTGATGGTTACTCGACCTATATTGCCCATTCTGCACATGAGGAAGAGCGTAATGGGGAGCCGGAATTTCTGCCGGCTCTCAGTATCGGGGCATGGGTTGCCCCGCGAACCTATGAGTGGGGGCACGAGGGCAAGCTGGCCGCCATTGTGAACCGGCACAATAAGGATGCTAAGCAGGGTTATCTGCTTGGCATGTTCCGTCACGGCTCCTGGTCCTTCCAAATCGGGCTGGAGGGAGGGGAATGGATCGAAATCTGGTCGCCGGACGGCTATGAGCTGCCCAAGAATGAGTGGTCTTACGTAAATGCCGTATTCAATGGGGATAAAGGTAAGCTTAAACTGTATTTGAACGGCAGCGAAATTGCTTCTGCAGCCGCGCCTGCCGGTTCCCGGCTGGCGCAAGCGGCGGATACAGATCTGCTCATCGGCAGGAACAATCACAGCAGCAAGCTAGCAGAGGTATTCAGCCTGCACATGTTCAGCGGACTTATGGATGAGCTGAAAATTTATAGCCGTGCCCTGAGCAGCGAGGAAGTGGCTGCTTCTTATCAGGCGGTGCTCGCTTTACATGGAGGCGTCCGGCCGCAAGTGGAATATGACGACATCAGGCTGGATCGTACACCCCTGCTTGCGGACCGGCACAGACCGCAATATCATGTCAGCCCGCCGGCCCACTGGATGAACGAGCCTCATGCACCAATCTATTTTGACGGGCAATATCATCTGTTCTATCAGCATAATCCGCAAGGGCCTTACTTCCACCATATTCATTGGGGGCATTGGGTAAGTGAAGATCTGGTGCATTGGCGCGATCTTCCTATAGCCCTGGCACCTGAGAAGGATCAGCTCGCACCCGACGGTATCTGGTCAGGAAGCGCCACTTATGATGCCGACGGCTTGCCTGTCCTGTTCTTTACAGCCGGCAATGACAGTGCTTCACCGAATCAGAGCGTGGCGCTGGCCAGAAGCACTTATTCCGAAGATAAGGACCCTGATCTGGTGAGGTGGATCAAACATCCGGAGCCGCTTATTGTACAGCAGCAGGGAATGGGGGCCTTCGGCGATTTCCGGGACCCGTTCGTGTGGAAGGATGAGGATGGCTGGTATGCCCTGGTCGGATCGGGGACGGAAGGCGGAGCCGGAGCAGCGCTCGCATTTACGTCAAAGGACATGCTGAATTGGACTTACAAAGGTTCGTTCTTTGAAGCGGACATTCAGAAGTTCCCTTATCTTGGACCGATCTGGGAGCTCCCTGTATTTCTTCCTCTGGGTAGTGACAAGCAAGGTGTAAGTAAGCATCTCTTGCTGGTCAGCCCTGTGGGAGCCGGCGCCGATGTCGAAGTGTTCTATTGGATCGGGCAGCTGGATAAGCACAGCCTGTCATTCCTCCCGGATCAGGAGGAGCCGCAATTGATGGATGTCGGTGATTTCCATTTTACCGGCCCAAGCGGAATGGTCGATCCTGTGACAGGCAGAAATATCGTCTTTACGATCGCGCAGGGTGACCGTACATCCGTGCTGGAATATCAGTCAGGCTGGGCTCATAACGGCGGTTTGCCTGTAAGCGTGTATTTAAGGGAAGATGGCCGGCTTGGAATCGAGCCGATTCAGGAGCTGCGGTCACTGCGGGGCGAGAAGCGATTATCGCTTCATGACAAGTCATTAATAGAAGCAAATGAACAGCTTAAGGCTATTCAAGGCGATATGCTGGAGATTCAGCTGGAAATGGAGCGGGGCAGTGCTGCACAGCTTGGAATCAAGGTCCGGTGTACACCGGATGGAGAGGAAGAAACGCTGCTGTATTATGACTGGAAGGAATCCATGCTTTTGGCCGACCGGACGAAAACATCGCAGCATTCGGAAGAAAAATGCAGCGGGATTCAGGGCGGCAAGCTGGAGCTGTGCGGCGAGAATCTGAAGCTGCATCTCTATCTGGACCGCTCCATGGTCGAAGCCTATGCCAACGGACTTAAGAGCCTGACAACCCGGGTATACCCGGGCCGTAAGGATGCCTTGGGCCTTGAACTCTGGGGAGATGGGGAAGCGTTGGTGAAGTCTATGGACATTTGGGAGATGAAGTCAATATGGTAACGCGGAGCGCCCAGGCGCTCCTTTCCTGCCGGGTTCCAGAATGCCGCATGCAAGTAAATGGCTCATTGTAAGCGCTTCATTAAATCGGAACGGAATAATAATGAAGGAGGCTTGTTCATGAGGAAAAATAGCAGAAACACATCATGGATCTCCAAAATGGTAGCAGGGGTCATGCTTCTTCAGCTGGCTGTCCCGGGAATTCAGGACACTGCCGCAGCAGGGGTTGAGAAGGAAGGCGGGGAGGCTGCTGCATCAAGCCCGGGTCAGGAAATGTCCGTTACTAATGCAGTCTATCAGGTACCCCCGCCGGACGGGAGCCCGTCCGTTGCGGCTGCGGTCTATGAAATTGTGAATCCGGGCTTTGAAACCGGAGACTTGACGGGATGGACTGTTACCAAAGGTAACGCGTTTGGCCCGGACAGTGTATCCGGGGAGTCCACCTGGTGGGCGGAACAAATCCCGTATAACCAGGAGGGTACTTATCATTTAAACGGCTGGAAATATGACGAGGCTGCTACAGGCGTGCTGCGTTCCAGCAGCTTCGAGCTGGGCGGCAGCGGCTGGATTAGCTTTAAGCTCGGCGGTGCCAAAAATGCTGACAAGGTATATGTGAACATCGTAGAAGCAGATACAGGTCAAGTGATCGCCAGATACGGCAACAGCAAATTTGCAGACGTCGGCTTCCCGAATCCCGCTCAGGGCATGCGGCTTGCGAATATGGAGCAGTATAAGGCCGATCTTTCCGGATATTTGGGCAAGAAGCTGTATGTTGAGATTGTAGATCATGCAACCTCGGACTGGGGTTTGATTTTTGCAGATGCCTTCTTTATGTATCATCAATCAGAGCCGAGCGAAGGCACCGTTGCCGTGGATATTAAGCCGGATTTCCAGCGCTACCAAATCATGAATCCGGGCTTTGAAACGGGTGATTTGACCGGGTGGACCGTTGTTGAAGGTGAGGCATTTGGGCCTGACAGCGTATCTGACGAAACTGTCTGGTGGGCAGAACAAATTCCGTATAACCAGGAGGGCACTTATCATCTAAACGGCTGGAAATACAATGAAGCTGCAACGGGAGTGCTTCGCTCCAGCACTTTTGAGCTAGGCGGAACAGGCTGGATCACTTTCAGATTAGGCGGTGGCAAGCATACGGACCAGGCCTACATTAGCCTCAGTGATGCGGATACGGGAAACCTGATTGCCCGATACGGCAACAGTGCGTTTAACGATTCGGGCTTCCCGGACCCGGGGCAGGGCATGAGGCTGGCCAATATGCAAGAATACAAAGCCGACCTGTCCAAATATATCGGCAAAAGACTGTATATCGAGATCGTCGATCATGCTTTCTCGGATTGGGGGGTGATGTTTGCGGATGCCTTCCACACCTTCAATGAACAGGTTCCCGACGAGGGGATTATGGCTGAGAACATCATTCCAACCGAAATCGCAAACCGCGGTTTTGAGACGGGCACCCTTGAGGGCTGGACGGCCGCTGGAGATGCCTTTCAGGTGACCGGTCAAGCAGCTTCTGGTATGGAGGGGAACTTTTATGCCACATCTGCCGTGGAAGGAGAAGGCTCCATTACTTCCAGTGCCTTTACCCTTCAGGGGAACGGGACGATTAGCTTTTCCATTGTGGATATTGTTCAGCCTGCAGATGCCTATGTCGCACTATATGATGCAAGCACAAATGAATTGCTTAAGCAAACCGGCAATGTCAGCACAAATGAGAAGATTGTCTGGAATGTATACGAATATTACAATAAGAGGCTTTATATCAAGGTAGTCGATCAGTCGGAGCAGTCCCGAATCTCCGTCGATGCTTTTCAGGCTAACAATAAGGGCAACATCTTTTATATGAATTTCGATGAAGGCACGGGCAAAAAGGCGCTTGAGCAAGTGAGTAATCTTGAGCATGATGTAAACTACGTGTTTAATAGCGCCAGATATATGGATTCCAAAGATCCGAGATGGACTCCGCGCGGAGTAAAGGGCGGTGCCCTCCTGTTTGACGGTTATTCGAATGATATTGAGGTTAACTCGGAGGCAACCATCCCCGTAAGCGACGCGCTGACGATTGAAGCCTGGGTGGCTCCGCGCAGCTACGAATGGGGAGACGGGAACAAGCTGTCGGCCATTGTGAATCAGTCCAATCAGGACAAGGCGGAAGGCTTCGCGCTTGGCATGTACCGGCATGGCACATGGTCGTTTCAGGCCGGAATCGGCGGACAATGGATTCAGGTTTGGGTTAACAATCATCCGCTTGAGAAATACAAGTGGAACTATATTGCCGCCACTTTCGATAAGGGAACCGGAGAAATTAAGCTGTACCTCAATGGAGAGCAGGTTGCCTCCCAGGCAACCCCCATCAATGTTCCGATTACATCATCCACAGCAAGCCTGATGATCGGCAAAAATAATAAGCCAACAGAGTTCGCGGGCCTGTTCTCTTACAACATGTTCAGCGGACTTATTGATGAATTGAAGCTGCAGAACAAAGCTCTCACGGGTCAAGAAATTCTTGCTGAGTATGAGAATGTGAAGGCGCTTCACGGCGGCGCGGTTCCGGAAATTCCAAATGGTGATATTGACGAGGATCCAAGCGTGTTTGACGGTGATCAGCACCGTCCGCAGTACCATGCGATGCCTCCGCAAAACTGGATGAATGAAGCGCATGCACCAATCTATTATAACGGAAAATATCATTTATTCTATCAGCATAACCCGCAAGGTCCGTTCTGGCATCAAATCCACTGGGGACATTGGGTGAGTGACGATATGGTGCACTGGGAAAATGTGAGGCCTGCGCTTGCCCCTGATGCGGGAACTCTTGATCCGGACGGTGCTTGGTCAGGCAGCGCAGCGTATGACCGTGACGGCAATCCCGTCCTGTTCTATACGGCCGGAAATGATTCTTTGTCACCAAATCAAAGAACGGGCCTGGCGACTCCAGCTGATCTGTCGGACCCTAATTTGGAAGAGTGGGTGAAATATCCTGAGCCAGTAACGGAGCAGAACGGTAATGGTATCCATAATGAGTTCCGTGATCCTTTTGTATGGTATGACCAAGAGACGGATAAGTGGTATCAGCTGGTGACCTCCGGTCTTCAAGACTTCAGCAGCGGTACAGCTTTGGTGTACGTGTCCGATGATATGTACAACTGGGAGTATAAAGGGCCGCTTTACGTCAGTGACAGAAGCCAGTATCCGGAGCTTGGCACAGTATGGGAACTGCCGGTGCTGCTCCCGGTAGGTAAGGATAGCACGGGCAAACAGAAGTATATTTTCATGATCAATCCGCATGAGAAACCGGAGCAGGTTCCGCCGGCGAATGATGTGCAACGGGATGTTGAAGTCTTTTACTGGATTGGGACTTGGGATAGAGATAACTTCAAGTTTATACCTGATCAGGACGCTCCCTCCAAAATGGATGTGGGGGATGGTTATTTGACCGCAGAGAGCGGGATGGTTACTCCTGACGGAAGAACGGTTGTATACTCCATGGTGCAAAATGTGAGAACGCCGCAGGCTGAATATCAGGCTGGATGGGCTCATAATCTGGCACTGCCGGTTTCCCTGAGCCTGGATGAGCATGATGAATTGCGCATTGAGCCCATTGAGGAATTGCAGAGTCTGCGAGGAGATAAGGTTGTTGATTTCTCGGACAAAAATTTGGCTGCTGCCAATCAATTGATCCAGAGTGTCAAAGGCGACATGCTTGAGATCGTGATGGAGATCGATCCGGGCGAAGCCCAGAAATTCGGCCTTAAAGTAAGGCGCTCCGATAACGGCCAGGAGGAAACGCTGATTTACTACGATAAGACCGATCAGACATTCAATGTGGACCGGACCAAGAGCAGTATTGACCCCGATGTCCGCGTGGATGGTATTCAGGGCGGATACGTAGATCTTGACGGAGAGAATCTAAAGCTGCATATCTTCCTCGATCGCTCAGTTGTTGAAGCCTTTGCCAATTACAAGAAAAAGCTGACAACCCGCGTCTATGTAGGCCGATACGACTCCTTGGGCCTCAAGGTCTGGGCCGACAACGATATTACAGTCAAGTCCATGGAAGTATGGAATATGAATGCCTTGACCGGTGAACCGGCTGCTCCGGTCGATGTGCCAGATAACTGGGATAATTCAGTATATACCGATATTACGGATCTGCCTAACCATGATTTTGCTACAGGAGATTTAACAGGCTGGATTACTGAAGGAGATGCCTTCCAGGATGTCCATGTGACCGATGCCAAGTTCTTCTGGGACACGATCTACTTTAATCCTTCGCATAAAATTCCGGGCGGCTATCATTTATGGGGCTTCAACGAGGCAGCCGGCGGTGACAGCTTGACGGGGACGCTGCGATCACAGAATTTCGTCCTTGGCGACAACGGCAAGCTCAACTTCCTGGTCAGCGGCGGACGTGATATCGACAAGCTTTACGTTGCACTGGTCCGGGCATCGGACGGCAAGGAGCTGTTCAAGGAGACAGCAACGAATTATGAGGAATACCAGCGGAAGATCTGGGATGCATCAGCGTATATCGGCGAGGAACTGTACATTAAGGTAGTTGACCAATCTACCGGCGGTTTCGGACATATTAACGTCGATGATTTCAATGTACCGGTTAAGGTGCAGAACGGGGTTGACCCAACAGATCCGACCGAACCAACTCCTCCCGTTCCAACCAGTCCGCCAGGTAATCCTGTAATCCCGGGAAGCACGCCGGATAGCCAGAGCAGTCAGAGAAGTCAAAATAGCTTGACTTTCGAACTGGCCAAAGGTGAGCAGCAGGTATTGTTTCCGGTGAAGCTGGCGGCAAATGACGGGAAGAATGCCTTGAAGGTTAAGAATGCAGATGTGGAAATTGAAGTTCCTGCAGAAGTTTTAAAGGAATTGCAGGCGCTGGTTACAGGTAGCGGGTTAGAACAGTCGCAGATCTCTTTCGAAATCGGGGCATTATCCGCCGAACAAAGCACAAAGCTGCTCACACAAGCCGGAAGCAAGAATCATGCGGACATCTCCGCAGCCGGAGGAGTTTATGACTTCAAATTATCTATCGTGAAGGCTGATGGAACAGTGCTTGAGCTGGAGAAGTTCTCCCAGCCTGTCACAATCAGACTGAGTGCCAATGAAAATTCCCCCAAGGACCTGACTGGAATCTACTACATCGCTGATGACGGCAGCCTGGAATACATGGGAGGAAACCGTTCGGACGGTAAATGGACAGCAAAGGTGAGTCATTTCAGTACATTTGCTGTTCTTACCTACGACAAAACGTTCGAAGATGTGAATGTATCTTATTGGGCTCATGATGTAATTAAAAAGATGGCGGCCAGACAAATGGTCTCGGGTGTCAGTGAAACAGCGTTCGCACCAAAGCAAAACGTAAGCCGTGCAGAATTTGCTGCCCTGATTACCCGGGCCTTGGGCATTAAAGCATCCGGCTCAGCAATTTTTAAGGATGTAGACCCAGCAAAATGGTACGCATCTTCCATTGCCGCCGCCTACGAGAAGGGAATTATAACCGGTAGAAGCAAAGATACCTTTGCACCGGAGGACACCATAAGTCGTGAAGAAATGGCGTCCATGATTTATAAAGCATATCTGTTTCATACAGGACAGAATGCTGCCGCCAACCGGTTGAGCAGCTTTAAGGATGCGGATCACATCAGCAGCTGGGCTGCAGATGCAGTCGCTGCTGCACAGGAGCTCGGATTAATTAACGGACGCGGCAACCATTTATTCGCACCGCATGAAACGGTGAACCGTGCAGAGAGTGCGCAAATCATCTCGCTGCTGCTGGATGTATTAAATCAATAACCGTTTAGAGGAAAGCCGGGAAGGCGAGACAATGTCAGTCTTGTTCATAACCCCGGCTTTTCCGTTTGTCTACGGCCACTGGAGGACAGGCAGCATTACATATTGTTCCAAATAATTTATACTAAAATATATAATACTTTTTCCAATAGAATCCCACATCCGATTGGAGGAATTCTCATGTCCGACTTCAAGAAACACGAATGGAAGCAGAATCTGCTTACAGGCCCGGTACTAGAATGGCTACTGGATTCAGATCCTGCGGTCCGCTGGCAGGTGATGCGCGATTTGCTGCATGAACCGGAGGATAAGGTTGCTGCGGTACGCTCGCAGGTTGCAGTGGAGGGATGGGGGCAGCAGGTCCTCTCGAGGCAGTCGGAAGAGGGCCATTGGTGGGCAGATGAGGATGCCTGGCCGCTGCAGAATACACTATTTGCGTTGGTATTATTAAAGGATATGGGATTGGAGCCCAAAAGTGCGGAAGCCGGCAGGGCCGTTGCGCTGGTTCGGGACCGATTAATCTGGGAGTATCATGAGGGCAGATCTTTTTTTGAAGGAGAGGTCGAGGCTTGCATCAACGGGAGAATCCTGGCGGCAGGTGCATATTACGGAGAAGTAAGTGAACGGCTGGTTCAATATTTGCTGGATGGGCAGCTTGCAGATGGAGGGTGGAATTGTGAAGCCCCTCCCAGCACGCGGTCCTCTTTTCACAGTACGATCTGTGTACTGGAGGGACTGCTGGAATATGAAAAGGCGGCTGGCGCCGATCCGGCAGTGACCGCTGCCCGCAAGCGGGGAGAAGAATATATATTGGAACGGGGACTATTCCGGTCGCTTTCATCTGGCGGTGTGATCGATTCCCGCTTTACGTGCATGTTTTATCCGCCGTCCTATCACTATGATATCCTGCGCGGTCTGGAATATTTTCGTTTGTCCGGTACACGGCCCGATAAGCGGATGTCGGAGGCCGTCGGATTAATCCTTGCGAAGCAGGCTGCAAATGGCCGCTGGCCGCTAGACAGTCCGCGGCCGGACCACATTCCCTTTCATATGGAGGACCCGTCAGGCGGGGATAGCCGCTGGAATACGCTTCGCGCCTTGCGGGTGCTAAAGTGGTGGTCTTCATATTGATTACTTAAAAACGATATGTCTATAATAAGCGGTATGAGGGGGGAGCAGACGATTCGCTATCTATACGAATTTATTCAGCATCAGGACGATCTGCCGATGAAGCTCTTCGTGAATTCCGTGCAGCATATTGATTTTCATTGGCATAAGGAAGTTGAGATCCTGTATGTTCTCCATGGCTCGATTAACATGTACCTGGACCAGAAGCAATATACGCTCCAGGAAGATGATATTCTCGTAATCAACAGCATGTCGGTCCATAAGATCGAGCGGACCCATCAGGATAATGTGCTGTTAACCCTGCAGTTCGGACCCGAGCTGCTGCATAATAATGCGTTCATCTCCTGCAACTCTGCCGGTCATTCCGGGCAGGCCCCCTCGCGGCTGCACAGCATCAAGCATAATCTTGCGCAAATGGTCTGGGAGATTAACAAGAAATCGCCGGGTTATCAAAGCTACACAATAGGCAGATTACAGATGTTATGCGGATGCCTGCTGCGATATTTCTCGGACGGGACAAATCCGGCGGTGGCAGAAGGAAGCAAGGACAACGATTATAAAAGACTGAACAGTGTCCTCACCTATATCGACCGACACTATAATGAAAAGATTACGCTGCAGGATATGGCGGACTCCGAGCATTTAAGCCTGCATTATTTTTCCCACTTCTTCACCGACAAGATCGGCATCCCCTTTCAAAAGTATTTGACGCTTATCCGCCTGGAAAAGGCCCAGGTTCAGCTGGCAGAAAGCGATAAGACGATTTCCGAAATTGCCCTGGATTGCGGATTTGCCAACGTGAAGCTGTTCAACAAATATTTCAAGGAAAAATACGGCTGCACGCCGGGTTCCTACCGGGAAGCTTCGCTCGCACCGGAGCCGCACCGGCTGAACCTGAACCGCAAGCCCAAAACGTATGAGGAATCCTCGAGCGGGGATTATTATGAGATGGACACAATGAACGCGATTGGGTCACTGTACCGCTATCTGGACGTCAAAACGGATACCGGTCAGTCCGGCGTTCCCCTGTCAGCGGCTCTTGCGGCTGCCCCCGAACGGATTGAGGTTCGTGCAGACCAGACACCGGCATTTTATAAAAAGCACTGGAACATCACCACGACGGCCGGAAGAGCCGTAGAAGGACTGCGCGAGGATTGGCGGAAGCAGCTGTCTGCCTTGAAGGGGGCTATCCCGTTCCAATATATCCGGTTTCACGGGATTTTTAACGATGAGATGATGGTGTACAGTGAAAATGATGACGGCACACCGGTCTATAACTGGTCTTATGTGGACAAGCTGTACGATTTTCTTCTGGAGCAGGGAGTCCGGCCGTTCGTTGAATTGAGCTTTATGCCGGGACAGCTGGCGAGGTCCAGAGAAACGCTGTTCTGGTGGAGAGGCAATATCAGTCCGCCTGCAGATCCCGCCAAGTGGGAAGCGCTGGTCCAGGCCTTCATCCGTCATTGTCTGAACCGTTACGGGGCGGATGAGGTGAAGCAATGGTATTTTGAAGTGTGGAACGAGCCGGATCTGGCAGGGGTTTGCTGGGCAGGCAGCAAAGAAGAATACTTTGCTTTTTACGAATCCACCGTTCATGCGATTAAATCGGTGCTGCCGGAGCTGAGGACAGGCGGGCCCGCTATGGGGTACGGTTCCATCTGGAACGATACCTGGGCGGAGGACTTTTTAGCTTACTGCCGCTCGAGGGAGGTGCCGCTCGATTTCTTTTCGTTCCACATTTATTCGGAGTATCCCAAGCTAAAAACGGAAGAAGGCCGTTTGACCCGGATCATGCCCCCGGCATTCTTCAAAGAAAGCATTGACCGTGTGCGGCAAAAAATGAAGGCAGCCTCATACGGTGACGTTGAGCTTCATATTACCGAATGGAATTTCTCGCTGTATGACCGGAATCTGCTGCACGATACGATGTTTATGGCCCCGTTTATCATCTACCAGACGATGAACACGCTCGGGGACGTGAATGCGATGGCCTACTGGTCCTTTACCGATGTTTTTGAAGAAAGCGTTGTTCCCGCATCCCCGTTCTATGGAGGCTTTGGCCTGATCAACCGCGACGGCTGAAGAAGCCCGGATATTACGCGTTTGAGCTGATGCAGAAGCTGGGTGACGAGCTGCTGATGCAGGGGGATGGTTATGCCTTTACCCGGAAAAGCGACGGAAGCCTGCAGCTTCTGTTCTATCACTATGTCCATGTGGATCAGCTGTTTGCGAGCGGAGACTGGTCAGAGCTGTCCGGCTCCACCCGTTATGATGTATTTGAGGAAAAGGGCAGCAAAGCCTTTGAAATCACGCTAAACCAGCTGGCAGGACCCTATAAATGCACCAGCTATCAGCTGGACCGGGAGCACGGGTCGGTATTCGATGAGTGGATGACTATGGGAGCGCCCGATTTTTTAACGCAGGAGGAAATTCAGTATTTAAACAGCAGAGGCGGTCCGGTTATCCGGACAGAGCTTGTAGAGCAGGATAGCTGGCGCAAAGAAATTGTACTCCCGCCCCATGGGGTGCTGCTGCTCCAGCTCGAAAGGCAGTTTTAATCAAGAAAATACATCAATCAAACATCCCTTTTTGCTGAAGGGGTGTTTTTTGTTGTTTATTTTGAATAGAAGCAGACAAGCTAGTACAAGAGACGGAAAGTAGGCAAAATACGAACCCGGATGCGGCAAGTTACAACAAGAAAACGGTATCATTAATCTCTATACTAAGGTTGTAGCAGTTAAGAGAAAGACAGGGGGAATTTAGATGAAGCGTTTCATGAAGTGGATGACAGAATCGTTTGCACCTAGATTGGAGGCGTTTACAAATAATCTCTGGGTGGCATCCATTCAGGAAGCCATTATGGTGGCGATCCCGATGATTTTTATCGGCTCGATTATCACACTCATTTCAATCTTGAAGGATTTCATTCCGGGGATGCCGGATCTTACACCCATCACGACCTTTAGCTTCGGGCTATTGGGGTTGTTTATTGCTTTTTTAACGCCGTATACCGTCATGGAAAAAAGAGAACGTCACAAAATCAAGCTGCTGGCGGGAATGAGCGGGGTATCCCTGTTCGTGATGCTTCTTAACCCGACCCTAAATGATGACGGAACCATTCAGTTCATTCTGGAACGGTTTGGACCTTCGGGTATGATTACGGCACTGCTGGTTGGCGTGTTTGTTGCTCTCGTTATGAATATTTGCCAGAAATTCTCATTTTTCAAAAAGGGCTCTTCCCTTCCGGAGTTCATTATGGACTGGTTCGATTTTCTCGTGCCGATTGCCCTGATCTTAACTACAGGCTGGGTTTTGGTATATCAGCTTCATTTCGATATTTTTGCCCTGATTGTAAATGTGTTCGAGCCCATCAATGCCATGGGTCAAAGTCTGATTGGCTTTGTATTGTTCAACTTTATCGGCGTGGTGCTGTATTCCTTCGGTGTAAGCCCATGGGTGATGACTCCGATCTGGTACGCCATCTGGATCCCTGCCATTGAGCAGAATGCAGCCCTCGTCGCAGCCGGTCAGGATCCGGTCAACATCAATACGTTCGAAACCTTTTTCTCCGGCTGGCTGGGTATCGGCGGGATGGGTGCTACGCTGCCTTTAGTGGTATGGTTCCTGCTGGCCCGGTCCAAAAAGCTGAAGTCTGTCGGCAAAGCGACGATCCTTCCGTCCTTGTTCAATATCAATGAGCCGGTGGTGTACGGGGCGCCGATTGCGTTCAATCCGCTGCTGATGGTTCCGATGTGGATTAACGGACTGATCACGCCGATTCTCGTGTATATCGTTCTCGATATGGGGCTGGTGCGGATTCCGAGCCAGATCTTCCAGCTGTGGTATACCCCGATCGGGCTGTCTACCTACCTGATGAGCGGATTTAACGGAGTTATTCTGCTGGCGGTGGTTCTGGTGATTGTGTTTGCTGTCTGGTTTCCGTTCTTCAAGCTGTACGATGCCCAGGAGCTGAAAAAGGAACAGGAAAATTAATCTGATAATAAAGGATGGAGCAGCATGAATAAATCACCTGATGAATTGTTGAAGGAATTGACCCTTACCGAAAAAGCCTCGCTTGTTGCGGGATTGAATATGTGGATGACCAAAGGAATCGAGCGGTTAAATATCCCGCCCGTTCATATGTATGACGGCACTAACGGTATCCGCAAGACGAACAGTAATGAAGAGATGGGAATTACTACGGAAAATGTACCGGCGACCTGTTACCCCACAGGGTCTGCGATCGGCTCTTCCTGGAATACAGCGCTGCTGCATGAGGTAGGCGTGGCGCTTGGACGGGAGTCCAAGACGATGGAGGTAGAGCTGCTGCTTGGTCCGGGCGTCAATATGAAAAGAACACCGCTTGGCGGAAGAAACTTCGAATACTATTCAGAGGATCCCTGCCTGACGGGCGAGCTTGGCGCAGCCTTCATTAACGGTATCCAAAGCGAAGGTGTCGGAGCCTCGGTCAAGCACTTTGCAGGCAACAACCAGGAGTTCGAGAAAATGGTGACCAGCTCGGAAATCGATGAGCGGACGCTGCGTGAAATTTACCTGAGCGCCTTTGAACGGATCATTAAGAAATCCGATCCCTGGACGGTCATGTGCTCCTATAACCTGCTCAATGGAACCTATACCAGCGAGAATGAGCATTTGTTAAATGATATTCTCAGAGAAGAGTGGGGCTATGACGGCGTGGTATTGTCCGACTGGACAGCCGTTAATGACCGGATACGCGGATTAAAGGCCGGACTTGACCTTGAAATGCCGGGCCCCGCCCATTACAATGCCAAAGCGATAGTCGAGGCCGTTCAGGAAGGGAAGCTTTCCGAAGAGCAGCTGGACAAGAGCGTGGGCCGTATCCTGAAGCTGGTTGAGCGGGTTACCGGAAACCAAGCTGCGGAAAAAAAGGATGAAGATTATCATACGCTGGCCCGTAAAGCGGCGGCCGAAAGCATCGTGCTGCTGAAGAACGATAACGCGATTCTCCCGCTGCGGCCGGAAACGGCTTCGTCAATTGCGGTGATCGGACGTTTTGCGGTGAAGCCGAGAATTCAGGGAGCCGGCAGTGCCAAGGTAACCCCTACAAGAGTCGATATCCCTTTGGATGAGATCAAAGAGCTGGCAGGTAGTCTGGCTACGGTGAGCTATACAGCCGGATACCCCGAAGATGATTCTGTGAATGAAGAGCTTATTAAGGAAAGTGTAACGCTGGCCAAGAACGCCGAGGTGGCGGTGCTGTTCGTAGGCCAGCCGGAATATGCCGAATCGGAAATGCATGATTTGAAGGGCATTGAGCTTCCGGAGCACCAGGTCAAGCTGATTCAGGCGGTTGCCGCCGTTCAGCCAAAATGTATCGTAATAACCAGCAGCGGCTCGGCGCTGGTCATGCGTCCATGGGTGCAGCATGTTCCAGCCGTCATTCATTCCTGGCTGTCGGGACAAGGCATGGGCAGATCCATAGCGGAGGTATTGTTCGGTTACACCAATCCTTCAGGCAAACTGTCGGAGACCTTCCCTGTGAAGCTGTCGGATAATCCTTCGCATATGCGGATCCGCGGAGAGAACGGCAAGCTGTATTACCGCGAGGGGCTGTTCGTGGGGTATCGCTACTACGACCGTAAGGAGCTGGCGCCGCAATTTCCGTTCGGACACGGCCTGTCCTACACTACCTTTGCCTATACGGACCTGGAAGTGGTGCAGCACGTGACAGGCGTCAAAGTATCTTTTCAGCTCACCAACACAGGCAAGCGCAGAGGGAAAGAAGCCGTTCAGCTGTACGTACACGATGAAGAATGCAAGTGGACCCGGCCGGAGAAGGAGCTGAAGGCCTTTGCCAAGGTGGAGCTTGATCCGGGCGAACAACAGACGATTGTCTTTGAGCTGGAGGAGAGAGATTTTTCATACTTCAATACCAAGTACAACCGCTGGCTCGCAGACACAGGATATTTTCAGATTCTGCTGGGCAGCTCGTCCAAGGACATCCGGATCACGGGCAGATTGCACTGTGACTTCGGTAAGGAAGAAATCACGTTCCACAAATTCAGCCTTCTCAGCGAATGGATCAGTGACCCCGCCGCAAAAGCCGTATTGGAAGAGTGCCTGAATGAAATGAACGAGCACGTCATAGACAAGGTATATCTTAACGAGGAGTTCGTCGGCTTCTGGGAGGACTTCCCGATGATAAAGGTCTTCCAGATGTTCGGCCAGACCTGGATGAACGAGCGCTCACCGGATCAGGTGATTCAGGAGCTTATTGCACGGGTTGAACGGTTGCGGACTAATTAAATTATAAATTCAGAAAACCTTGAGAAATCAAGGTTTTTTGTTTTGAATACTATTTGTAAAAAAGTATAATAATGAGGATCGGTTCTAGGTTTACTGCTATCTTTACATTAACATTAGAAGAGAGTAGATAATGGATCAAGACGAACACCCAAAGGAGTCAATCATGACAAAACAACGTAAAATGATCTTAACCGCAACCATACTCTATACACTTGTAGTTCTATATTTTATGTTTTTCGCCTTCGGCAGAATGGGTGCCTCTGAGCGTATCACAGAATACGTTTTTATTTTTACACCCGACCATCCCTTCAGGCTGCCAGGCATGTCTGATCTCCTGCATCCTACCCTCATGGATCTGGTGGGATTCGGAAACCTCGTAGCCTTTATCCCTTTCGGTATATTATTTCCATGGCTATATCGGCTGACCTTTGCCCGCTTCATTACATTGTTCTTTCTGTTAATCATCGTGGCCGAAACCATACAGGCGCTTACGCTTCTCGGGAGCTTCGATATTAACGATGCCCTTCTGAACACATTAGGCGCAGCAATCGGTTTTGGTGCGTACAAGCTTGGTGTACGTTCAAACAATGGCGGGCTGAATATTGTAAAGACGGTTATTTCCTCCGTTGTTTTATTTTTAATTGTATGGGGATTATCCGGGATTATGGATAAAGCATTTACCAAGGTGGAAGGCCCCTTTGTGGCGGTAAACGAATTGTCAGACAGCTCCGGAAATGTAGTGACAGGTAACCGGATAAGCAGCTTTAAAATAGGTGCGCAAAACGTAGAACCGCAGTTTAATATGTATGGCGCCGAAGACGGACACTCAGAAACGTTTACTTATAAGTATAAAGAGAAGATGACCTTCTCCTTTTATTACGGAATACCAGAACCTTCCGATTATTCCGGAAGCATCAGCCTTTCCGTCGATGGACGTGAAATATTAACCAGCTCTGGAGAAGTTCAACGCAGTAACCCGGAGCTTTTCCCTTCGCTGTTTGAAATTCCTGTTGAGTCGGGAGGCGAGCTCACGATAACCATTGAGGGAAACCTGAAAATATGGGATGTCGGGTACAGGAAAATGCAATATTTGTGGAACTGATTTCATAGATTTGGTTCAATTAAATACAGGAAGTGTAAGTCCAGCGTACAGCTATCGCCGCCGTACATAAAAAAAGTACGCTGCTAGCGTACTTTTCAGATAAAGCTAAGTCGTCTCCCGCTCAATCAGCTCGACCGGAAGAATATTCTCGTAAACAATCGGCTCGGAACTCATCTGCTGCTGAATTAGATTTACTGCCATACGTCCCATATCCTCAATAGGCTGTTTGACCGTAGTGATGCCAGGGGAGGACCAGGACGCAAGGCTGACGTCGTCGTAGCCGACAATTTTTATTTGGCCGGGAACGGTTTTGCCCAGCTGTCTGCATTTTCTGATTACATGTCCGGCAATAATGTCACTGGTGGCGAATACACCATCCAGATCAGGGTGGTCCGCAAACATATTAGTTATTAGATATTCGTACTCCTCACGGTCAAATACATTCATTTTCGTTTCAAGAATGACTGTTTCGATTCCTGCCTTTTTTACAACCGACATGAATCCTTTCGTTCTGAGATTGGATAGCATATCCAGAGACTGGTTCCCGCAAATATGGACAAGCTTCCGGCAGCCTTTGCTGATCAGCAATTCAGCTGCCAGGCGGCCTCCCAGCTCATTATCCGATGCAACATACGGAAATCCTGTGATCAGGCGGTCAACGGTCACAATCGGATAATTAAGATTAAGGTAGCTTTCAGTATCCAATGTATGGCTTCCCATTATGATCCCGTTTACCTGGTTGCCCTTCATCATTTTCAGGTATTCCCGCTCCTTGACCGGATCCAGCTGTGAGTTGCACAATAGCAGCTTGCAGCCTTGTTCGTATGCATATTGCTCTACCGCATAGGCAAACTCTCCAAAAAAAGGATGAGAAACATTGGGAATGATTAAGCCGATGACGTTTGATTGCTTGCTCAGCAGGGAGCGGGCAAGATCGTTGGGCTGATAGTTAAGCTCTTCCATCGTATCATAAACAATCTGCCGGGTTTTCTGACTGATGTATCCCCGGTTGTTCAGTACCCGGGAGACGGTAGTGACGGACACTCCCGCTCTCTTCGCCACATCGTGTATGGTTGCCATATATTGTCCTCTACATTTCTATTGTTAATCAGACAGTATATTCAATCACGCTGTTAGTATCATCAATGTATTGAATAGTAGTTCGCTTGGTATTAAGGTCAACGAGCAGTTCGCAGTATTGGTCATTATAATCCCAGCGCAGCCTGACTTCTTCCGTTGATGATACCTTAACTTCAAACTTACCGTCAAATGCCGCATAGCTGTTACGGAACCGGATAAGCTTTAGAAGCCGCTGTACGACAGGTTTTTGCAAGGATTGGTCGATTTCTTCAAGGGTATAGTTGTGACGGTTTATCTCACGGCCGTCTCCGGTTGCTTTTGCCCGTTCATAATCATTTTCACCGGCAAGCAGTCCGACATAATATACCTGCGGAATACCTGGAGCGAAAAATTGAATGGCTCTTGCAGCAAGGTAAGCATCATCATCGCGATCAAGAACGGAATAATAGGTACAGCGGATCTGATGGACATCGAAGCCATCTTCACCCTTATGCTCCTCCGACAGAATCAGGCTCAGATTAGAGCCTCTCTCTATACAGGTATCTACGAGCTTTTTTGCCTCCTTCGTATCAAGCAGACCATCCAAATCCGGTTTGACAGGTATACCGTCATGACAATCGAGCATTGTGAACTGTTTGGCAGGCCGGGTCTGCAAATAATCGCACAGTGCTGTGCTGGACTGGTTAGTTATCGCTTCGAGAATGCGGTACGGTAATATAAAATCATAAATCCAATAACCGTGCTCTGCCAATTTATACTGGATAGAGTGATGGGAGTGCACTTCTGGAAGCAGCTCAATATCTAAGGATTCGGCAAGCTCCATGATCCAATCAAGAAAATCATAAATATCCGGTTCAACAAAGAAGCAGCTTGTTCCCAGCTTCTTGATAACGTAGCCGACCGCATCCAGCCGGACAATCTTGATATTATATTTTTTGAAATTCCGGAAGAATGAGGCCAAAAGCTGCTTTGTCATTTCCGATCGGATGTCCAGGTCAATCTGTTCTGAAGGGTCTGTTTTTCCAAAAGTAGTCCATACGCTTTCCTGTGTATCGTTATCCCCAATCTGGAAGGTGGAGTAGGGCAGGGGTCTGCGCAAAAACATCTTGTCAATATCCTCCTGCACGGGCTGCCCGTCTTCCCAGAGCTTATCCAGGGTGAGGAACAGGTCGGAATATTGTGAGCTGCGGCCAGACTTCAGGAAGTCCTGGAAATATTCCGATTTCTGCGAAATATGATTGACCATTAGATCAACGAGGACATCAAATTGCTCTCCGATTTCACGGATATCCTCCCATGTTCCGAACCTCTGGTCAATTTCAAGGTAAGTAAGCGGGGCAAAACCTCTGTCGCCTGAAGAAGGGAACGGAGGGAGAATATGCACGCCGCCTTTAAAAAGTTCAGCGAACCGGGAATAGAGTACCTCCTTCAGAGCCTTTAAATCTCCGCCCAGCGAGTCGGGATAAGTTATCAGTTGAACCTGGTTTTTTAATGACATGATTACTCCTCCTAAATTCCGTATAAAGAGCCGATGACCTCAAGCTTGGGCAAATCTACTACAGCTCCTGCGAATTGTAATTTAAAAGCACTTACACCGAGTCCTGTGCGAACAGATTCACGAATGGTTAATCCCTTTATAATGCCTGCATATAATCCTGACCAAAAAGCATCCCCAGCTCCGGTGGTATCCACCACTTCTGTTGCCAAGGAAGGGAAAGCTTCGCTGGTTTTGCCGTCGGACACCACCGCACCGTCCTTGCCCAAGGTCAAAATCACCAGTTTGGCTCCCAGCTCAAGAAATTGCTCAATATACTTTTCGGGTGAACCTTTGCCGAACAGGCGCTCAGCATCATCTTCAGAGGGTTTAATAATATCGCTTTTTGCTATAAATGATTTTACATGGCGGATCCCGTCTTCTCCTGCTTCCCATAGCTTTTCATGATAATTAGGGTCAAAGCAAATAAGCATCCCATTGTCCTGTGCAATGCTTATTGCTTTTTCAAGGGTCTGGCGGGCAGGAGCTCTGGAGATTGGCCAGCAGGAAAAATGCAGGATCTTGGAATTTACAAGCCGCTGTTCGAGTTCTGTGGTATAGGCCAGCTTATAATCCGCCCCCCTGTAAAAAATGGGTACGGGTGTCGATTTGCTTTTTGTCAGCATTACCACACTTGTAGCCTCTTGTACGGTTTGAATGGAGTCTGTATTCATTCCTGCCTTTTGCAGCTGCGACTTAAGAAAAGCTCCCAGGCTGTCTTCTCCGACCGTTGATGCTACTGCCGAACGGATTCCGAGTTTTGTTGCATTCATTGCGATGTTAGAGGGGGACCCCCCAAAAAATCGTTGATAAGTGCCGCCTGAAGAATCCTCATCATACGTAGTTGATATCAGATCAACAAGGATTTCTCCGACGGCTAACAGGTCATAGCTTTTCGGCTGGAAATTGACTTTTTCATCTAAATTGAGCATATAGCTCCTCCCTGAAGCAAGATTAAAGATTAGCCTAATTGTATATGTTAAAGGTTTGACATGTCAATCGTTTGACATATTGTTCAGGGCATTTAGTCAACCCATACAAATTATAGTGCTTTCCCTGAAAAGTATAGATGTTGCCCTTTTTTTGATAATGACTCTGGTCATAGAAGCATTCTGGAGGTTAGCATAAAAGAAAGGCAACCCACTATACCCGAAAGAGAGGTGCTGGCGATGTTTACTGCGCTTATTGTTGACGATGAATTGTTTGTGCGCAAAGGATTGATCAAAATGATTGACTGGGAGCGCAGCGGATATGTGGTGAGCGGAGAGGCCGATAACGGAGAGGATGCGCTGGCTATGATCCGCGAGCACAAACCTGATCTGGTGGTTACGGATATCCGGATGCCGGTTATCGACGGGATTGGCCTGATTCGTGCCGCTGTGCTTGAAAAGCTGGATACGGAATTTATCATTGTCAGCGGATACAATGAGTTCGAGTATGCCCGGCAGGCTGTGCGCTACGGTGCCTTCGATTATGTACTCAAGCCGATTGATCAGGAGGACTTCGAAAAAACGCTAGGCAAGCTAAAGGAGCGGCTGGAGGAAAAGGAACGGCACAAGGCCCGTACCCAGGTTGGTCTGGACCAGAGCTGGATAGAAGCGTTGATCCGGGGAGAGGAGAACGTCTTGAGCGATGCTGCCTGGAAGGCTCCATGGGAAGGTGAAGCCGTGCAGACGTTTACCTACGCCCTGCTTGAGTGGAATGATATCCTTCCCTGGAACGGGTATATACTGCCGGCCAAGGATATGCTGCGCAAGGGGATCCGTGAAGCTGTCCACGCAGCCTCGGGAACGGTGTTCGAGCCTGTACTGTATGAGCATCACCAGACATATGGACTGGTTGTACCTGATCTGTATGCCCGCTCCTTCGGCGGGGATACCGGCGCGTTCCTGGCGGAGCTTGCCGGACGGATCGGCACCGCCTTTTCCTGTCCGTTCCGTATCTATGCCGGGCCCGGTGTTCCTTCATTAAAGGATATCAAACATTCCTATCTCGGAGCCAAGGAAGTCCAGCAGCACAAATACCTCATACCGGCGCAGTCCGTCATTGCATATGAGGATATTTCGGGCCGGGTGCTGAACTACCGGCATTTGGAGGATGAACTGTACCGTAAGCTGATTGATGCGGTAGAAGAGAACGATGAGAAGATGCTGGTTGAACAAATAAACCATCTGTTTCATTTTATGCAGGAAAAAAGCTTCTCCCCGGAGGCGATGAAGGCGGCAGTCACCCAATGTGTGCTGGGCATACTGAAATCGATCCAGACTCTGGAAGGCGATGAAAAGGAACTGGCTTATCTGGAGGCTGCGGTCGGCTGGTACGACCGGAATATCACACTGGGGGAAATCACGCGGATTTTTACGCTGTTTGCCCGTGAAGCGGCCGGACTCCTGGGACAGCTGAGTCAGAACCAGTGCAAGGGCGGTATCCAGAAGATCAAATGCTACGTCGACGAGCATTATCATGAATCCATTACGCTAAAGGAGATAGCTGCCCGGTTTTATATGAATTCTGCCTATCTGGGCCAATTATTCAAGAAAACCTACGGAAGCTATTTCAATGAATATCTGCAGCAGCTCCGTATTACGGAAGCCAAACGCCTGCTCCGGCAAAGCGATATGCGGATCTATGAAATAGCCCAGAAGGTTGGATTCAGCAATGCTGATTATTTTGTTACCCAGTTTGAAAAGCTGGAGCAAATGACACCGACCGAGTACCGCAACCGCATCATTAGCCGGTAAGCTGCATAAGGAGGAGAGGAAGAAAGTGGACAGGCTGCTCAATCATATAAGGATGCGCAACAAAATGCTGTTGATCTATTTTCTGTGCGTGTTTATTCCAATCGTGCTTACGAATCTTCTGTTCTACAATGCCATAACAGAGAATGTGCGAAATCAGCGGATCCGTGACATCGACCGGACCATCGAGCAGATCAGCAACGATTTCCGCGAGCAGGTTGATAATGCGGTTGGGCTGTCTTCCTTTTTTTATGCCGATTTAAGCACGAATGAAATTCTGGACCGGAATTTTGCGAATGCGGCTGATTATCTGGAGGTTTACGACTCGTACTTACGGCGTATGCTCAACAACTATACCCCGCTATCCTTCTCATTACAGAACGTGACGATTTATGTCGATAACGATACCTTGTTACACTCGGGAAATATCGGCTACCTGTCAGATGAATTAAGAGAGGAAGCATGGTACAGGCAGGCATTGGCCAACGACACCTCCCATCCGATCTTTACCAGGACCGTAAGCGAAAACGGCCGGTTCCAAGGATTTTCGCTCATCCGGAAAATGGATTATTACTCTGGAAGGCTAAACAAGGAGAAGGTCGTCAAGATCGATTTCAAGACTATCGACATCGGCGAAATCTTTAATAATCTGAACATGCAGGGCGCGGTCTATCTGCTGAATCCCTCGGGCGACATCGAGTATACCACCGATTCCTCCATCGACTGGAAGACCTCGGATGAGACAGCCTTCAGTACGATCCGGTCGAGCGACCGGATCAAATTCTCAAGCCGGTACAGCGGGGTCAGTTACCTGGAAGGCTGGAGTATCATTGGAACGGTGGACGAGAACGAAGTAATCCGGGAGGTAAGGAAATCCCGAGACTTCATTCTGATATCGGCCTGTCTCATGATGATTCTCCCTACCCTCGTTATTGTCATCATCACCCGGTCCTTCAATGTCCGCATTGTTAAAATCCTGAAACATATGAAGAAGGTGCGCAGCCAAAATTTCGAAGTGATTCCGGTTACCGACTTCCGGGATGAGATCGGCCAACTCAGTCTGGGCTTCAACCGGATGATTCTGCAGATCAAATCCTTGATCGATGATGTGTACATAGCCGAGATCCAAAAGAAATCCCTGGAGCTGGAGCGCAGCAAAGCGCAGCTTAATGCGCTGCAAAGCCAGATCAATCCCCATTTTCTGTTCAATGCCCTGGAGACGATCCGGATGCGCAGTCTTCTGAAGGACGAGAACGAAACAGCGGTCATGATTCACAGCATGGCGAAGATTTTCCGCAGCTCGCTCACCTGGAATAAAGATATGATTACAGTCCGGGAAGAGCTGGAATTTATCATCTGCTTCCTCGATATCCAGAAATACCGCTTCGAGGACCGCATTGACTATTCGCTTGATGTGCAGCCGGAGGCCTATGCCTGCAAGCTGCCCAAGATGCTGTTTCTGCCTTTTGTGGAGAATGCCAGCATTCACGGCATCGAGCCGTTAAAACAGGGCGGACGAATTCAAATTACCATTACAATGAAGGACCGGAATCTGATTTTTACAATCAGGGATAACGGGACAGGGATGAACGAGAGGCAAATCGGCAAGCTGTACAGCTACCTTGAAACCAATGAAATTATGGGCGAACGGATCGGCATTCAAAATGTAATCTACCGCGCCAAATTGATATACGGTGCAGGATTCCATTTTTCGGTGAACAGTGCTCCCGGGCAGGGAACAGAGATCGAGCTGCGGATTCCAAGATTACCCGATTCAGGTGAAAAGGAACAATAATTTCTACAGTACGGCCTATATTCTTGAGGGTAATCAGGAAATGTAATCGCTTTTATAATGGAGAAGCAAGGAATTGATAACGAGGGGGAAAGGCTTTGAAAACAACAAAAATGCTTCGTCTAAGTCTTGCAATGCTTCTATTGTCATCTTTGGCAACAGCCTGTTCCGGGAATAACGGGAACAACGCCGGTGCAGAAACAACCAGCAAGCCCGATTCAACGAACAGTGCCAATACCGGCACTGAGGAAGTCAAAAAGGACAAGGTTACGTATACGATCTTTAACGGTGTTGCCGGCTCTAAGGATGGAAATACCAATGAGACGACGATCGGCAAAATGCTGGAGGATCAGACAGGCACCAACTTCAAGCTGGAGTTTCTCGTCGGCGACCTGAACACCAAGATAGGAACCATGATTGCCGCTAACGAATATCCGGATGTGCTGATTCCCGACGCGGCTATAGAAGAGGTATTGAACGCCGGCGCGTTTATTCCGCTCGACGATCTGATCGAGAAGTACGGACCGAACATCAAGCGCGTTTACGGCGACGACCTTGACCAGATGCGTTCCGCAGACGGCAAATTGTATTTCCTGCCATTGTCCGCCCAGGTCGGCGAGTTTGTGCCGGACCCCGAACCGACAGCAGCCTTCTGGGTACAGCGCCGGGTGCTGGATGAAGCAGGATATCCAAAGATCAAGACGCTGGATCAATATATGGAACTGATTGAGAATTATGCGGCGAAGCATAAGGATGAAGGACTGACCGGCATGGTGTCGCTTACCCATGACTGGAGATTTTTTGCCACCGCCAACCCGCCGATGCATCTGCTGGGATATCCGAATGACGGTAACGTGATGGTCGACCCGGCTACACTCGAGGCCACAACCTATTCCGGATCAGACGGAGCCAAACAATGGCTGCAGGCTCTGAATACGCTCAATTCGAAGGGGATGTTTGACAAAGCCTCCTTCGTCGATAACTACGATCAATACATTGCCAAGCTGACTTCCCATAAGGTGCTCGGGTTCTTCGATTACCGCTGGCAGGTACAGACCGCGCTGAATGTGCTGAAGGATGCAGCCCGGAAGGACCCGTCGCTCGACGGCTACAATTACTTCCCTCTGCCGGTTACCTTTGACGAAAGTATATCCGATGCTTATGTTGATGGTCCTGGCGGCCTGGTTACCAACCGCGGGGTCGGAATTACTGTCAGCGCTAAGAATCCGGAGCGGATCATCCAGTATTTTGACAATATGCTGAAGGAAGAAAATCAGATTCTTATCTCCTGGGGCATCAAAGGCGAAACCTATGAAGTCAATGAAGAAGGCCGCTATTACCGGACCCAGGAACAGATCAACAAAATCGACGAGGCCTTTAACGAGAAATTCGGCTTTAAGTATTACAGCTGGAACTGGCCAAGCTATGGCGGCAACTCAACGCTGTCTGACGGCAATGCCAAAGGCGTAGGTTATCAGCCGGAAGTATTCCAGATGAGCCTCACCGAAAAGGATAAAGAAATCCTGGCCAAATATGACGCCCAGACCTATACCCAAATGTTCGCCAAACCGATCGACCGTCCGTGGTATCCGGCATGGGGCTTCGTAAAGGAGCAGAATTCACCGGAATTGATGTGGGAGACTAATAAAGATGAGCTGACCAAAAAATATTATCCGAAGCTGGTTCTCTCCTCCCCGGACAAATTTGATTCCATCTGGAGCGATTTCCAGAAGGAATGGGGCAAGCTGGATACAGCCGGCTATGAAAAATGGACTACTGAGCAAGTGAAGAAGAAAGTAGATATGGGCAAAGCAAGCAAGTAAAGGAGATGAAGGGCGGCCGGAGCATTGGCGCGGCTATGGCTGCCGGCTGCCCTTTTTCCTCGGTAATCCGTACAGGGGCTGGAGGAGATAATGAGATGAATACAAAAACAATACTGGCAACGCCTCAAACAAAGACTGACCAGAAGCCTGCAGGCCTTCGGCTGTTTCTGAGCAAGCTGGTGAAGCAGCGGGTGCTCGTGTTTATGTCGGTTCCGTTTTTGATCTGGCTGTTTATATTTAAATACCTGCCGCTATGGGGCTGGACAATCGCTTTCCAGGATTACCGCCCGGCGCTTGGCTTCTGGGATCAGAAATGGATCGGCTTTTCGCACTTCAAATTTTTGTTCGGTGACGAACGGTTCCTCCGGGTGCTTCGCAATACGCTTGCTATGAGTTCGATTAATCTTATACTGGGTTTTTTAACCGCCATCGTACTGGCCTTGCTACTCAATGAAATCCGTCAGGTTGCCTTTAAGCGCATCGTACAGACGGTCAGCTATTTACCCCACTTTATTTCCTGGGTGGTGGCGGCAAGCATTATTCAAACCACCTTGTCCCCGGACGGTATTATTAATCAGCTGCTGATCTGGGCAGGGTTCATTGACAAGGGGCAGGAGTTCCTGTTTCTCGGAATTCCGCATTTTTTCTGGGGAATCTTCGGGGCAAGCTCGGTCTGGAAGGATATCGGCTGGAATACGATTGTGTATCTGGCGGCTATGACAACCATCGATCCGTCGCAGTATGAAGCCGCAGAAATGGATGGTGCAGGACGGTTCAAGCGGATGTTCTACATCACGCTGCCGGGCATTAAAAGTGTTGTTGTCGTACTGCTTATAATGAACATCGGCTATCTGCTGGAATCGGGATTCGAACCGCAATATTTGCTGGGGAACGGCATGAATGTAGACTATTCGGAGAATATCGATATTTTCGTGCTGAAATACGGGATTGCCCAGAGCAATTTCTCTCTTTCCATCGCAGCCGGCATGTTTAAGACGATCGTCAGCTTTATTCTGCTGTTCGTGGCGAATTCCGTTGCCAAACGCGCTGGCGAGTCCAGGCTGTTCTAGACGAAGAAGGAGGGATTTGAAGTGGAGAAAAGAAACCGGATCCGGACATCCAGGGGCGATAGAGTATTCGAGATTTGCAACTTTATCTTTATGATTCTGCTGATGATCGTTACACTCTATCCGTTCATTAATATACTTGCTGTTTCTTTAAATGATGCGCAGGATTCGATCAAGGGCGGGATATACCTGTTCCCGCGTGCTTTAACCCTGGATAATTATCAGTATGTATTTAAAGAAGCAACCATTTTCCATGCGACTCTCATTTCCATTCTGCGCACGGTGATTGGTACAGTTGTTACGGTACTGGGTTCAGCCATGGTGGCGTACACAATCAGCCGGGAGGATTATGTGCTGCGCAAATTCATTACAATTGCCTTTATTCTGACAATGTACTTTAACGGAGGATTGATTCCAAACTACCTTCTGATGCGCGATATGAATCTCGTCGGCAGCTTCTGGGTCTACATCCTGCCGGGCCTTATCGGTGTATTTAATCTGATCATTATCCGGTCCTTTATAGAAAATTTGCCGGAGAGCATTCTCGAATCCGGGAAAATCGACGGAGCCGGCGATTTCAAAACCTTTATCAGTATCGTGCTTCCGCTAACCCTGCCTGTATTGGCTACCGTAGCCTTATTCTCAGGGGTTTATCAGTGGAACTCATGGTTTGACGTATTCCTGTACAATTCTTCGAAGATTAACCTTAGCACCCTGCAATACGAGCTGCAGAAGATCCTGCAAAATTCCACAGCCAGCGCAGGTACCTCAAGCATGGACGGCATGATCAACGGAGCGAACGGATCGCAGCAGGGTGCAGTTACGCCGTTATCGGTCCGGGCGACGATGACGATCGTCGCTTCGGTGCCTATCATTATGGTCTATCCGTTCCTGCAGAAATATTTCGTCAAAGGCATGATGGTCGGCGGTGTAAAGGGCTGACGATAGGGAAGCCACGTTATCTTTACTGTTCAAGCTGCCGGAATTTTCGGCAGCTTTTTCTTTGTTTTTTTAGACTATAAGAATATGAGGATAGGTCAACGATCGGTTAGTTTAGGTCATGGACTTCAATCCTCCCGTGTACCTATAATCGAATTGACTATTGATATCTTCTATTAAAAAGGGCGGGATGACGTGGCAAAAAAGCAAGGAATAAATCCATACCTTCCTTCATGGGAATACATCCCTGACGGTGAGCCTTATGTATTTGAAGGCCGGGTGTATATTTACGGCTCGCATGACCGGTTTAACGGACACGTGTTTTGCTTGAATGATTATGTCAGCTGGTCTGCCCCGGCGGAGAACCTGGCTGACTGGAGGTATGAGGGGGTCATTTACCATTCCACGGATGATCCCCTCAATCCGGAAGGAAGCATGTGCCTGTATGCCCCTGATGTTACTGTCGGGCCAGACGGGCGGTATTATCTGTACTACGTGCTTGATAAGCTTCCCATCGTATCGGTGGCTGTATGCGATACGCCCTGCGGCGCATTCAGCTTCTACGGCCATGTGAAATATGCCGACGGGACACGGCTCGGAGAACGGGAAGGCGATGAGCCCCAGTTCGATCCCGGTGTCCTTACAGAAGGTGAACTTACCTATTTATATACCGGGTTTTGCGCACCGGGAGATAAGTCGAGAAGCGGCGCCATGGCTACGGTATTAGGCCCCGATATGCTTACCATCCGGGAGGAGCCTGTATTTGTCGCGCCGAGTGAGCCCTACGCTGCCGGAACCGCTTTTGAAGGACATGCGTTCTTTGAAGCGCCTTCCATCCGTAAGAGAGGAGACACCTATTACCTCATCTATTCCTCGGTTGCCATGCATGAGCTGTGTTATGCGACCAGCAAACATCCTACGAAGAACTTCGAGTACCAGGGAGTCATCGTAAGCAACTGCGATCTTCATATTGGTACATACAAGCCGGCTGCCAAACCGATGTATTACGGAGGTAATAACCACGGCAGCATCGTAGAGGTCGATGGAGCCTGGTATATTTTTTACCACCGGCACACCAATGGAACTGCGTTTTCCCGGCAGGGCTGTCTTGAGCCCATCCATTTCCTCGAAGACGGAACAATTCCCCAGGTTGAAATGACATCCTGTGGTCCTAACCGGGGGCCGCTTGAAGGTAGAGGGGAATATCCGGCATATTTGGCATGCCACTTGTTCTGTAATGCAGAAGAAATGTATACCGGCGGCTTTGGCCGTTCCGGGGCATGGATGGACAGCCGCTTCCCGAAAATCACGCAGGATGGGCGGGACGGCGATGAGGAAACCGGTTATATTGCCAACATGACGGATTCGGCTACCGCCGGGTTTAAATATTTTGATTGCCAGGGCGTTCAAAAGGTGCGGATCAAGGTGCGGGGCTATTGCCAGGGCGTGTTTGAAGTGAAAACAGCGTGGGATGGACCGGCCCTTGGGCATATTGCCGTAGGCTTCACCAACGTCTGGACAGAATATGCCTCGGAAATCAGCATTCCTGACGGGCAGCAGGCCCTGTATTTCACCTTTTCCGGTAATGGAAGCGCCAGCCTTGCCTCAATTGCCCTGGATTAACTTATGCTGAATGAAGGAGAGAGCAGCAATGAACAGAAATATCCAGGATTTTGAAGTGTCAGAGGCTCCGGCTGGATTTGACACTGAACGGGAAGCTATTGCCCGGGGAATGATTCAGGTGATTGAATACCCTTCTGGAACGGTAGGCCGTAACCGGCAAGCCAGGATATATACACCGCCCGGATACTCAGCTGATCAGGAATACAGTGTGCTTTATCTGCTGCACGGAATCGGCGGAGATCAGAATGAGTGGTACACGTATGGCATGCCTCAGATCATTCTTGATAATCTGTATGCTGACGGGATGCTTAGGCCGATGATCGTCGTTTTTCCCAATGGAAGAGCAATGTGGGATGACCGGGCGGAGGGGGATATTTTTGATGAAGAGAAGATCCGGGCGTTCGAAACGTTTGAGGCGGAATTGTTCGGGGATCTTATCCCTTTTATAGAAGCAAATTATCCGGTCCTGACGGACCGTCAGCACCGGGCCATTGCCGGATTATCCATGGGCGGCGGGCAGGCCCTGAATATCGGGCTTGGCAATCTGGACAAGTTCGCCTGGATCGGGGCATTCTCTCCTGCGCCGAACACCAGACAGCCTGAAATACTGGTTCCGGAGCCTAAGCGGACTGCGGAGCTGCTGCACCTGCTATGGATATCGTGCGGGAACCTGGATTCGCTGAAGCATGTCAGCAACAGGACACACGAATACCTGTCGCAGCATGCTGTACCGCATATCTGGGTGGAGGAGCAGGGCGATCACGATTGGCCTGTCTGGAAAAGCGGATTGTACCAGCTGGCTAAACGTCTCTTTTAATGAAGCAAGAAGACAGGGCAGTGATTTCCCGTTAACGGGAGAGTCACTGCCCTGCTTTGTTTACTGCTTATTTATTGGCCATTGCCTCTGCGCGCAATTTCACGATTTTTTCGGCCTTCACTGTATCTGCAGCAAACACATCCGTCCAGCCGAGACCGTTCACATCCGATTTCAGCTTGGTCCACAGCTGGTCGAATTCCGTCTGATTTTTGGCGAAAATCATTTTCCAGGAGGTATCCTTTACATAATCGGAAATCTGGCTCCGTTTATTCTTGATGTCGGAAGAGTCGGTACCGAGGCTCGTATTGATATTAGGGACAATATCAATCATATTATTTTTCTGATAATAATCAGTCGGGTTGACGGCATTGAACATACTCTGCCATTCGGTTGTAAGTGTAGTTTTATTAGCCTCTATTGTTGCGTTCCAGTAGTCCTTGTTGTAGAATTCGCCGGTATCGGGATCCACTGCAAAATCACCGATAATCATGCTGTTGATTTTGCTTTGTCCATCCTGATAGCCGCCGCCGCCATACTCGTCGGGAACAGGGGTATTATCCTGGAAGGCGGTCTGGCCGACTTCAGTCAGCTTAAATTTACCGTCCGCGGTTTTTTCATAATTGAAGCCTTCCATACCATTGGTGTAGTAGCGCAGCCCTTCCGGGGAAGACATCCAGTCCATGAATTCCATAATACGGTCCGGATCTTTGGCTTTGGAGCCGATGGCAAAGACGCGTCCGTTGCCGAAATAAGCATCACTGTTCTGAATAATATGGGTGTCGCCGATCGGAATAGCCACATTTCCGTCACCCTGCGCGCCTCTTTGCGGCGTGTTATAGAACCCTCTCTGCCATGAATACCATAACAGGAGCACCTGTTTATTGGTCAATTTTTCGGACACCTTGTTCCAGTCCTGGGTTGGTGAATCCGGATCGACAAGCCCTCTCTGGTTGGCATCAAAATAAAACTGGAGGATTTTCTTATACATGCTGTTATCATCAATGAGCGGAACGATGTCGCCCTTGGCATTCAGCTGTATGGTTGAGGTTCCGTCCGGCTGCTCATAGCCGTACCAGTTGCTCAGCCAGCGGACGTTTTCCATGCTCCCGTTATCCCAATCCTTCCATAGTGTAATAGGAGAGATAGGTTTTCCGTCAGCCGTAGCCGGATATTTCTCGTGCATAAGCTGCAGCGCATCCAAAAGGTCAGTCAGATTATTCAGCTTGGGCGACCCGATCCCCTTATAATAATCCCAGGGCATGAGCGGGCTGGAATATGGGATTTCCTCCGAGAAGGTGGTCGGCGAGGTATCGGCTACAAAGGTCGGCAAGCCGTAAATTTTACCGTCCGGATTCACTTTGTCAAAGGCCGCATTAAAAGGCTGGAAATGCTGGTCTACATATTTGGACAGGTGCTGCGTATTCTTGACCTTGTCGGTAATATCCATGATAAGTCCGGCAGGTATCAGCTCCTCCAGCTGACTGTTGTCAATAATCAGCAGATCACCGAGATCCCCGGCTGCCGATCTTGTTTTGTAGAGCTGATCCCCTGCAACCTGGGGGGAGAGAATATTCAGTGTGATATTAAATTTGTCCTTGATCAGCTTTCCGTACCAGCCCGTCTGCTCTCCCTGATAATTGGCCGCATTGTTAAACACGGTGATGGTAAGCGGTTTGCTATGATCGGGGCCGTTCCCCGGGTCTGCCGACTGGTTTGCCGGATTCGCAGAATCGGTTGCGTTTGCTGCCCCAGAATTGCCTGAATTCCCGCCGCATCCGCTCAAAGCTGTTGTTCCCAGAAGCATACAGGCTGCGAGTGCAAATACGGTCTTTCTGCGCAGTTTATTCTTTTTACTCATATACAACCCCCCTGAAGTAGTAAGCTTGTATTATAACGGCGCCCTGCTTGGCCTTAGCCTTTCACAGCCCCGATTATAATTCCCTTCACAAAAAACCGCTGGAAAAACGGATAGACCAGAAGAATGGGCGCTACAACGATGATCGTAACTGTCATGCGGATCGATGTAGTGGTCTGCTTGGTTGCGAGGCTTGCCATTGCCGTTGATCCGGCATTCTGCAGGTTAACCATGGTGGACAGTGAACTGGCCTGATTGATGTAGTTGTAGAGGATAAACTGCAGGCTGTACAGCTTGTTGTCCGTAACCAGCAGCAGCGTATCCTGAAAGGAGTTCCACTGGTTCACTGCCGAGAAGATCGCAACGGTCGCCAGAATAGGCTTGCTGATAGGCAGAATAATTTTGAAAAAGATTGTCATCGTTCCGGCTCCGTCAATACTGGCTGCCTGCTGCAATTCCTTCGGCGTGGATTCCACAAAGGTTTTTACCAGAATGATGAAGAAGGGGGCGACGATGGAAGGCAGAATGTATGCCAGAAAATTGTTGGTAAGATGCAGCGACCGCATGGTCAGATACCACGGAATAATACCGGCATTGAAGAACATGGTGATGATCGTGAAGCGGTACCAGAATTTTCTGCCCCACATGTCGTCCTGGGAGAACATGAAGCCCAGAAATGCAGAAGCTCCCACTGTCAGCAGGGTGCCTATGACCGTTCTTCCTAATGAAATGACAAAGGCATTCCATAAGCCGGGAATCTTGAACACATCAATATAATTCTGAAAATGAACTTGCTTCGGAAGGAAGATTATCTCACCTTTGGCGCTAAGATCGTTTGCACTGATCGTATTGATGATGATGGAATAAAAGGGATAAATACATACGAAGGTGAACAGAGAGAACAGCACATAAATGGTAATGGAGATCAGCTTGTCGGCTGTGCTGACCTGCATTCTGCTTTTCCTGGAAAAGCGGCGGCTGCTCTTTGCTCCCGGTTCCGTTCCCACGCTGCTCATACGATGCCCTCTCCCCTCAGTAATTTTGAAAGTCCGTTTACGGAAAAGAGAAGCACCACACTGATCAGGCTCTTGAGCATGCTGATGGCAACCGAAACGGAGTAGCTTCCGCCACCCATGGCCAGGTTGTACACATAGAGATCCAGGACCTGAATACTCTCCTTGTTAAATGCATTTTGAAACACAAAATATTGCTCCAGGCCATTATTAAGGAAGCTTGCAATCTGGAGCATCAGAAGCACGAAGTAGGTTGGCAGCATGCTAGGCAGCACTACATGCCGTATAACCTGCATTCTCGTTGCCCCGTCTACATAAGCGGCCTCATAGAGAGATTCATCAATCCCCATAATGGCGGCAATGTACAGGATGGCTGACCAGCCCAGTGTTTTCCAGGTGACCCAGACCCATTGGGTGATCCAGACATGCTCCGAGCTCTGAAGGAAGAGCACAGGCGAATCTATAAGCCCGATCTGATGCAAAAAGCCGTTGACGATGCCTTCACTCGAAAACATGGTAAAGGCTAAAGAGTAGACCAATACCCAGCTGATGAAGTTGGGAAGAGTGGTAACGGTCTGAATAAATTTCCGGAACCGTACCGCCTTTATTTCAGTCAGGAAAATGGCAAAGATCATGGGAAGCCAGGAGAACAGGATGCCCAGTCCGCTTATACCAAACGTGTTTTTGACCACCTGCAGCAGCTGATCTATCTTGACTTGATTTTCTACCAGAGAGTGAAACCATTTAAAGCCGACAAAAGGCGACTTGGACAAAGGGATGGGCGGCATATAGTCGAAAAAGGCATAGACCCATCCGTATAGCGGATAATAGGCAAAGACGGCCAGTAAAATCATAAATGGCAGGATATAAAGAAATTTGCTTACTGATCTGCTTCCCGTACTGTATTTGGGACCAGTCATCCAATCCACCCCTTGTGTCTATTTTGCGCGTTCAACAAAACCGTCTTTCTTTTTTTGTTAACGCTTACACAACTATGGGTTTATGATAAAGGTTCATTTTCCTGCGAACAATGACCTATCCTCACTGGTTATTGATCTATTGTTAGATGGGGCCTGATTTGCTTCGTTAGCGGTTGTTTTTGCCGGAGGCGGAATCTATTATATAGAATACCGGGGGGCTGAATAGAAGGCAGGAACGGGAGGAGAGGGCCGGATGAACCAGATTTACTATATTGAGACAGATGCAACGCATGAGAGCAGTTTCGTATTCGATATTCCCCAGGGCCATCCGTGCTGGCTGCTGGTTATCACCAAAACCCCTGCCCAATTCTGGGTTGACGGGCATATGAAGGAATACCCGGCACACTGTGCCATCCTGTATGAGGCTCACCAGAAAATTTATTACCGGGCCTGCGGGGGGCAATACGTTAACGACTGGCTTCGTTTTTCTTCCGATGAGACTTACATTTCAAAAGCGACACTGCCGTTCGGAGTCCCGTTTGCACTCGATGATCCGGAGTACTGCAGCAAGCTTTTTGAACTCTTGATCATTGAACATAACTTTAACAGGGACTACAAGGAATCCTCCGTTGATTGCTTGTTGCGCACGCTTTTCAATAAACTGCTGGAGTCTTATCATCATGAAGGCTTCCGGGCCCAATACTATAACCTGTTGAAGCTCCGCACTGCTATTCAGACTAATCCGGGCGATCATTGGACGGTTTCAAAAATGGCTCAATCCCTGCAGCTAAGCGCAGGTTATTTACAGAGTATATATAAAAAGACCTTTGGCATCTCATGTATAGAAGATGTTATTAACAGCAGAATCCGTTTGGCAAAAGAATATCTGCTCCACAACACCCTGAGCATCGCTGAAGTCGCTTTTCATTGCGGGTATCATAATGTGGAGCATTTCTGCCGGCAGTTCAAGCAATTTACAGGATCATCTCCCGGAAAATTTCAAAGCGGTAATGATGGCATTACCAATCGGGATCTTCCGGCGGATTCCAATTAAAAGGGGAGAGAGGGGGCGAAAAAGGGCATCCTTTAAGCCCTTCTCTTATCTGTCAAAAATAATCCCGGAATCAAAATAAACGCCAGCACAACGGTGGATACCAGGAACCCGGCATGATAACCCTTTAACCCGTCAGCAACCGTTGGCTGCAGGCCTTGGATGACTGTTGCCACAACAGTTGCGATGACAGCAGAGCCGAAGCTTGCTCCAAGATTCTCAATAATGTTAATCCCGACGCCTGCTTCCGCAAGCTGCTTGCTGTCTAGTCCTGTATAGGCCTCGCTCGTTAACGGGAGGCTGATGCCCCCGATGCTGGCCCCGCGGACGAACAGGACGATGGAGATCCAGATCATGCTGGTTGTATCGGTAATGAAGATTAGCGGGATTGATCCGATCAGGGAAAGGACGAGGCTGACGAGCACCACGTATTTGGCACCGATCTGATCGATCATTTTGCCAAGGAAAGGCCGGGTAATAAGCATCCCGACTCCCTGGGGGATCAGAGCGATGGCAGTTTCGATTGCCGTGAAATGACGGAAGTTCTGAAAGAAGAGGGGCAGAATCAGCATCGGGCCCATGATCGCAATGTTGGCCAGGAACAGGCCGATGCTGGAGGCTGTGAAGCTTGTATGGGCAAATAAATTCAGCGGAAGTACCGTCTGATTTTTTCTGATCCGGTTATATGCCAGATAGATAATAGCCAAGGCAAGACCGATGCCGGTCCAAAGCATGGTTTCGCGGTTATTGAAGGAGGCGTGATCGGCTGCTGTGGTAATGCCGTAGATCAGGGCTGCACTCATAGAAGACAGAACAAGGATCCCGAACAGATCGAGCTTACTTTCTTTGTTGAAGGGCTCGAAGTCAGGGATCTTTTTCATCATCAGCGGTGCTGCAATCATAACAACGAACACGTTGATGAAGAAAATCCAGTGCCAGGATGCCCCTTGCACGATGAAGCCGCCGATTACCGGTCCCAGGATGGGGCCGAAGATCATCGGGGTGCTGACGATAGCCATGACCCGGCCGAGATTGTCCGGACCTGCGGTTTTGACCAGAAGGGTGAACATCAGGGTGGTAATGACTCCGGCGCTAAAGCCCTGCAGCAGACGGAAGCAGATGAAGCTGGATATGTCCCAGCTGAATCCCACCAGAGCGGAAATGACGCCAAAGGCGATAACGGCGCCGACGAACACTTTTTTACCGTTAAATTGATTCATCAACCAGCCGGATACGGGGACCGCAACCGCGAGGGCCAGAACATAGCCTGTAATCGCCCACTGGATGATATGGAGGGTTGTGTTAAAATCCCTGGTTAGCTGATCTATAGCGATGTTCACCATTGTAGAGTCAAGCATCGGGGCGATTGCTCCAAGGGCTATGGCCCAGGCTGCAATGAGGATTTCTTTGGGTAATGCTGCCGTCTGTACATTTTCATTTGCCATGTTAATCTCCTAAAAAGTAATTTAGTTTCCTTGTCAACAAAACAATAACCTGATTTAGTTTCCTTGTCAACAAAAAAAGATCAATAAAAAACAGCCCGTTCTTATTAGAAGGGGGCTGCTTTTATAGATATGAGCTGCTGTTGGTTTAGATAGTTATCAGTCCAAGCTGTCTGACTTATTGATATCCAGACCCTGTTTCCTGATTTCGGCATCCAGATGCCGGCTGTACTTGTCGATGAAGCTGAGCATACTGTCATATTGCTCCCCGGTTACCTGCTCAAATACGGCTTGATCCCGCTCGCGGAACTCGTTGTGCAGCTTCTCGTGTATATTAAATATGGTTCTGCCCTGCTCAGTCAGCTTGAAATAAACCTCTTTCTTGTTATCCTGCTTCCGGTAGCTTTCGATAAGGCCTTTATCGGTAAGCTTTTTGGTTAATTTGCTGATGGCACCTTTGGTCATATACAGGGACTCCGCGAGCTTGGTCACATTGGAATCCGCATTTTTTTCGATACATTCAATGCAGTGAACCTCGGACGGCTTACAGCCTCTGAGACTCTCTTCCATCTTCGATTTATTAATCCAGGCCATCTTGTTAAATAAGTCCCGGAACTGCAGCATGACCTGATCCTGTTTATTAATGGCTAGTCGCCCCCGTATGCGTTATAAGATTATTGAGTTTTTAAAAGAGAATGCATTACATTAGTATAACTTGATTTTAGTTCATACAATATCTTTTTACAAAAAATTGACTGTTATGCTAGACTCAACAAGACATTATTTTCTTAACGATTTGCTCAGGAGGATATCTACCAGATGGCTCATATATTAGTGGTTGAGGATGAACAGCCGATCAGTGACCTGATTACGATGAACCTTAAGCTGGTCGGGCATACGTATGCCAAGGCTTATAACGGTCTGGAGGCGGCGGACATGCTGGAGCAGGAGCGGGCGGATCTGATTCTGCTCGATGTGATGCTTCCGGGACTGGACGGGTTTGCAGTGATGCAGCGGATTGCCCATTTGCAGATCCCGGTAATTCTGATTACGGCCAAACATGCGCTGGCTGACCGGATTAAGGGGTTCGAGCTGGGTGCGGAGGATTATATTATCAAGCCGTTTGAAATGCTGGAGCTGCTGGCCCGCATTAATGTCGTGCTGCGCAGGAATGAACAGGCAGTGCCGGCGTTTGTCTGCGATGGTGTGGAGGTGCGGTTCGCGGAGCGGCAGGTCCGTGTGGACCAGCAATCGGTCGATCTGACTGCCAGGGAATTTGAGCTGCTCGAAGTGCTGATCCGCAACCGTAATATTGCCCTTTCCAGGGAAAAGCTGCTGGAGCTGGCCTGGGGCTATGATTTTGCCGGTGATACCCGCACTGTAGATGTCCATATCCGTCAGCTGCGCAAAAAACTGGGCTGGGAAGAGCGGATCAAAACCGTATTCAAGCTGGGCTACCGCCTGGAGGTTCAGGTCTAGCATGCGGTTCTGGCATAAGATTCTGCTCGCCGTACTTGTTCTTTTTATTGTTGCCCTTGATGTAAGTGTCATTATGGTGATGAAAAAAAGCTGGCAGCTGAATATGGACAGCGAAACCAGACGGGCGGCGAGCGAGCAGACGTTAATCGCAAACAACATATTTGAAAATCTCGATTCGATCCGTGCACGTGGCAATACCCTTACTCCTGTCCTGCTGGCCAGCGTGGCGCAGTCGTACGGGGATTATTACCGCGGCCAGGGAATCGGCCTTGAACTGCGGGAGAATGGGAGATTGGTTTATCCCAGCCCCCGAGGCGGCCAGGCTGGCGGCATGGATGAGGTGGGTGAACAGGCAATCCGGTTATCGATGCCGCTGCCTGCTCCGTACCAGGATCTGGAGCTGACCTATAACCGCGATATCAGCGGGCTATATGCCCAGCAGCAGGAGCTGAACCGTTTCTTCGTGCTGATCAACTGGATTGCCGGACCGGTGCTGGCGCTGCTGCTCTACCTGCTGATCCGACGGCTGACGAAGCCTCTGAAGCAGCTGTCAGAGACCGCCCGCACGATCGCCGAAGGCGACTATTCGAACCGGGTGGAGCTGCGCAGCAGGGATGAATTCGGGGAGCTCGCGGTTCACTTCAACCGGATGGCTGCTGCAGTGGAGCAGCGCATGACCGAGCTCTCCGATATGGCGGAGGAGAAGCAGCGGATGGTCGATAATCTGGCCCATGAGCTGCGCACACCGCTGACGAGCATGCAGGGCTTTGCGGAGTTTCTTACCTCGGCCAACATCGGACAGGAAGAACAGATCAAGGCCGGCCGTTACATCTGGAGCGAAACAGTCCGGCTGAAGAATCTGGCCTTTAAGCTGCTGGATTTGTCCGTTCTCCGGCACCAGCCTCTGGAACTTTCCGAAGTGGAGGTATCCGGTCTGTTCGAGGCGGTGAGGCAGACAGAGGAGCATAGATTAAAAGAGCGCGGCATTCCGCTGGAGATAGAAAGCTCCATTCAAGCCGTGCGTGGAGATGCCGATCTGCTGGCATCCTTTCTGGTGAACCTGATCGAGAATGCGGTTCACGCCTCCCAGCCGGGCAGTCCGATACGCCTGCTCGCCTATGAGCAGAATGGAGAAGCTGTGCTGGAGGTGCGCGATAGCGGCAGCGGAATGACGGCGGAGCAGAGTAAACGCGCCTTCGAGCCATTCTACCGGGCAGACCCGGCGCGTTCGCGCCTGTACGGTAACGCCGGGCTTGGTCTGTCCTTATGCCGGCAGATTGCCGAGGCGCATCAGGCCCGGATTGAGCTGGAGTCTGTGCCCGGGCAAGGGACAAGCATCCGGCTTATTTTACAACTCCATAACAACTGGCCTCCTACTCTATAACATCCCGGGATTAAGGTATAGACAGATTAAACATCCCAGATCCCGATGGAGGTCATTCAATTGAACAAAAAGAAAATGTATGCCGGAGCCGTTGTTCTATTCTCAGGAGGCGTGCTTGCCTTAAGTGCTTTTCTCGTCCCCGGCATTGTGAATTCGCAGGTCATTGCAGGGAACGGTCCGGCCGTTCAGGCCAAGGTTCAGCCCGCAGCGTCAGGAAGTGCAATTCCTGTATTGAAGGTGGAAGCACCGGCTCCGGTATCTACGGTAACAGCTGATCTGCTTAAAGATATGAGCGAAGCGCAGATTGAGCAGATTTACGATTACATCAATAAGCCCGGGCTTGAACCCGGCATCTCGGGCAGGGAGATAACCGAAGCAGAAATAAAACGCAGACTGGTGCTGGAAGATAAATATGTGTATGAAGGGCTCCGCCCGGAGCAGCCGCTGCCGCTTAAGGCCGGACAGGCAGAGGTGTATGTGGATTTAGAGACGCACACGTACACCTACCCGGAACGGACAATGACTGACGAAGAGCTGCTGCAGCTGATTGACTGGTCCTACCGGCTGAATTATATCGCTGCCCGGCACAATGTGACTGCCCCGCCCGTGGCGCAGGACATCAGCGAGACTGAAGCGAAGCGGCTGGCTGCAGAAAGTGTAAACAAACTGTTCGATGCCGATGTTTCCAAGCTGGAGACAAAGACCCTTCTGGCTGAGCTAGGAGCGGACAAGCAGCTAACCTGGACTGTGCATTCGGCTCCATACAAAGCCGGCACCCTGCACGGGCAGGGGAAGGAATTTCAGGAGTACCACGTGATTATTGACGCCAAGAACGGCGATGTGCTGGATACGACGGTCATCAATGGGGTGCTGAACAGAACACCCATTGATGACGCAGCTGCAAACCGCATTGCGAAGGATGCCAGCTGGATTCACAAGGCTACCCAGATCGTGATGAACAAGCAGGGGGAAAAGCGGGCAATCGTCAAGGCAAGCCTGACTGATACCGCGGTTAACAACAAGCGCGGGATGGTCGCCGTGAAGCTGCTGCTGGAAGACGGGAGCAGCTATACGGCAGAGCTCCGTTATCCGAATCAGGCCTTGCGCTGCCTGATTTATGATGCGGCAGGGAAGTGAGCAGTCTCAGGCGCTCATTGCTGAGGTTATGGCAAGCATGAGGGCAGATGGCGCTGCGGCCATATCAAGTATGAGGTGAGGAGACATTCTGTTGCACTTTGTACAACAGATCATGGTTAAATCGGTCTGAGGACAGAATCTGCTGTATTTTGTACAGCAGATTCTTTAATTTTTGGAGCTTTATCTCTATTTTCCGGAAATCAATTGTACAAAATGCAATAGAATCACTTTTTCGGCATCCAAAAGATAAATCTGTTGTACAAAGTACAACCAACCATCATACAACCAACCATCACAACAACCATACAGCCAAAACCAATGCATGTTCTTTTTAAATGAGCATGATCTGTCATTATGCCATAAACAACGGCCATTAGATTATATCTGCCTCAGGGTCAATCCTCTACAATGTAATAGATGAAGCTCAATTAAGGAGGCATTGCCAAACATGGTTAATATAGAGCCGTTTATACAAAAGGTGCTCTGCACCCTTGCTGCCCATAGTACCGGCCAGCCGGGCGGATACCGTCGGATGCTGGCCGACCCGCCGCATGACGCAGAGCTGTATGGAACGGCCGATGCGGCGATTCTGCTGTACACGCTCGGGGAGCTGCCTGCTCCGGGAAGCGCGGAGTATGGCGGGCTGAGCCGGACACTGCAGGGCTTCCAGCGGGAAGAAGACGGAATGTTCCCAGGGGCGGGGCATCATGCCATCCACAGCACGGCATTTGCCATCTCGGCGCTGGAGCTGCTGGATGCCAAGCCGCTGTATCCGTTGAAAGCGCTACATCCTCTTAAGGAGCGTTCCGGGCTGACTGCTTTTCTGGACGGTCTGGACTGGAAGCATCAGCCATGGGGCGAGTCAACCAAAGGTGCAGGAGTCTACGCTGCGCTGGTGCTGGCCGAAGAAGCGGACAAAGCGTGGGAGGACTGGTATTTTGACTGGCTCTGGAATGAGGCTGATCCAGAGACAGGCCTGTGGCGGCAAGGAGCAATAACGGGCAGCGGGGATTGCGCTGCTGACGACGGAGCGCCGCTGTTCCATCATCTGGCCGGCTCCTTCCATTACCTGTTCAACCAGGATTACCGCAAGCGCCGGCTCCGTTATCCGGAGCAGCTGGCAGATACCTGCCTAAGCTTGTTCCAATCCGGGCAGATTCAGCTCTCTAAGGGTAATTTCTCTTTTGTGGAGCTGGACGTGCTGTACCTCGTAGTGAGTGTAATAGAGCAGACCAGCCACAGGGCGGAGGAGCTTAAGGAAATGGTTCAGGCTATCGGCGAACATTTGCTGGAGTTTATTGCTATGTGCGCGGAAGAACCGGCTGACGAGGTGTATGAAGACCTGCATACCTTGTGCGGCAGCGTGTGCGCCCTAGCCATCGTGCAGTCCGTGCTGCCGGAGCAGGTACAGGCGGACCGGGTACTGAACAAAGTGCTGGACCGGCGTCCTTTTATCTGACAGGAATTGTGATTAGTCAAAAGGAGGAGATAAAGTTGCTACAATGGGCATTCGTTACAGGAGCAGACCGGGGAGTCGGGCTCAGCCTGGTTAAGGGACTGCTGGGACAAGGATATCATGTATTTGCCGGACAATATGCCGGAGCCGGAAACACCGGAGCAGGGAGTGAATTGGAGCGGCTGGAGGAGTTAAGTGAGGGACGTCTGAAGCGTGTTCCGCTTGATATCAGCGATGCTGACAGTGTCAGCAGAGCGCTGAAAACTGTGGCGGCGGTCACCGACCGGCTGGATATTCTGATCAATAACGGGGCTATATTAGGGGATATGCAGGCGACGATTGAGGACGAGCTGGATTTTGAGGAGATAGATCAGGTGTTCCGCGTGAATGCGCTGGGAGCATTGAGGATGTCGAACGGGCTAATTCAGCCTCTTTTGCGGAGTGAACATAAGCTCATCGTCAACATCTCCTCCGAGGCAGGCAGCATCGGCAGCTGCTGGCGGAACGCCTGGTATGCCTATTGCATGTCCAAGGCGGCGCTCAATATGCAGTCCCATCTGATTCACAACCAGATTGCCCCCAAGGGCGGCAAGGTGATGGTCATTCATCCCGGTCATGTCCAGACCTATATGCAGGGCAAGCTGGATACAGCGGGAAAGCTGACACCGGACGAGTCCGCCGAGAGTATCTTGAAGCTTGTGGAGCAGCGGCTTGATTCCGGCTATGCCGGGGAAGGACTGGCTCTGATTGATTACGCCGGGGAGACGCTGCCTTGGTAAAGGAGCCGATTTCATAATTTAAGCCTTTCCAGAATCGGAATCAGACAAGACTAAGACTTCAATAGACAACGTTAGCTGAAAATAAAAACAAGTAGGCAGCCGGTCTTATCGATCGGTTGTCTTTGTTGAGGTAACGGGCAGGTTAGTTTAAGAAGGGATATTAATGTCTTCAGTGGAATATTGTTTTTTAGATACATATTGAAGGAGTGAAGGCGTGTGGAAGATATAATTAATGGAATAAACCACTGGATACAAACATTACCGAAGGTATATAACTCAATGTCAGGAACAGAAATATCAAATCGCCCATTACCAAATAAATGGTCCAAAAAAGAGATTTTAGGACATCTATGCGACTCTGCAATAAATAATATTAATAGGTTTATAATGATTCAGTACGAAGAACAACCATTTGTCCTCCAATCATATAATCAAAACCAATGGGTAATACTTCAGCATTATCAAGAAAGACCACTTGATGAGATATTAAACCTTTTTTTAGCCTTAAATAAGCAAATCATAAATACTATATCGAATATCCCAAAAGAGAGATTATCAAATCTTTGTGATATAGGAAATAATCAACAGAAAACATTAGGGTGGCTCGTAAAAGATTATCTTGAACATATGGAACATCATATTAACAACCAAATCCTTATTAAAAATAATGCCTAATATTGATACTGCTTCTTTAACTAACAGGTGCTTTGATACAGGAAAATTAACGTTTTTTTGTAGAAGTCCTAATTGAACAAACGGGGCAGTCCGATTACGATGCATTGTGCGGAATATTGTGTTAAAGGGCAGGATATTTAGTTGAAAAAGATAAGTGGAGGTTTTATGTCGCATTTGACGCATATTGTTCACTAGTTAATTCCAAAAGAGCTCGTTTTGAGGCTTCAATATAAAAAACCAGCTGCTGTCGTGAACTGGAAAAAAGTCCTAGACTACTGTTGGTTTATTATACTAACGTTTTCCGTTTACTTGAATATCTAGTTGAGTTTTGCTTAAAAGTCTATCTTCACATCATAATGTTTTAACAAAAAATAAATTAAGATCGTCATCTATAAGCACCTGCTGACCATATTGTAGGTACTCGCCGTTTTTAAAAATTCCTTTGCCATCCGGAACATATCCGCGATTGACGTATAAGGATTGTGCAGCCCCATAATCACTGAATAAGCCTACACCAAGACCGGAGATTTCTGATTGTTCTCTAATTATTTCTTCTGATTTATCCATTAACAAGGTACCTATTCCACTTCGTCGATACTTAATCAGTACGTTAAAATCCTGGATTTCTGGTATACGATGCTCTTTAAAATAGGGGTAATCTGATTGCCATTTTACATTGACATAACCCGCAAAACCACCTTTAAGCTCAGCTACCAACGTGACTCGCTGCTCTTTTTTTTGTTCTTCTAAATATTTTAGGAAAAGATCGATAGGCTTTTCCCAACCTTGATTATGGAATGCCTCGGAAATAACTTCGGGATCACTCTCATTTAACATACGGATAGTTATTTCAGTCATAAAGCACCTCTTCTTTATTTTTCTTTTATTTTAAATTAAAAGCTGATTTTATAATGGGATAAAACGATTATATTCGAAAAATCTGCCCGTTAGCTAATGCCTCGACTGTCTGGTACTTTATTTACTCAGTCTAAACGAGCGGCAGACTAAGACTCTATTTATAAGTCATAGTCTGCCGCTGCTTTATTTTTACATCAGCAAGAATGGTATTTAATTCATTTGACAGAAGGAAAGCAGAAGTACAATAATATAGTTAACCAGACTAACTAAATGAGGTGTGCATATGAAAGAGAGTACGGTGAGGAGTGCGGAGATCATCGGTTTATTTTGCCGGCAGCAGATGAATGTGAAAAAGGATATTCCCGTCAGGTCCAGTGAGATGGGGGTGCTTATCTTTGTGGAGAAGCAGGAGGAGCCGGTTACGCCGCTGATGATCAGCAGCTTTTTCAGGATATCCAAGCCGTCCGTTACGGTTATGATCAACTCCCTGATCCGCCAGCAGTATCTGCATAAAGCCGCATCAGCGACAGACGGGAGAAGCTATACCGTATCTCTGACAGCAGAGGGTCGGAAGCTCGTTGAGTCCACCGCAGCGGAGTATTACCGCAGCATGGAGCTGCTGGAAGAACAGATGGGCAGTGCCGAATTCGCCAAATTTATCGGATTAATGCAGCAGGCAACGGAAATCATCAGCAGGGAGACGGGACGGTCATGAAAATATTAGTTACAGGCGCTTCGGGCAATGTGGGCAGCTATGTGGCGGAGGAGCTTTTGAAGAGGGGAGAGCAGGTGGTGGCCGCGGGGACAGATGTGAACAGGCTGGAGCAAACGTTTCACGGCCGGGCAGTATGTGTGAGGCTGGATTTTACAGAACCGTCTACGTTTGCTACGGCGCTTGAAGGGGTGGACCGGGTATTTCTGATGCGTCCGCCGCATCTGGGGAAACCGGAGGATTTGTATCCTTTTATTGACGCCTTGAAGGCTCACGGCATCCGGCTGGTCGCCTTTCTGTCGCTGATGGGGATCGAGAAGAACACTATTCCGCCTCACTATAAAATTGAAAAATACATTGAAGCTGCAGGAATTCCCTATGCGCACATCCGTCCTGGATTTTTTATGCAGAATGTTTCGGGCATTCACGCTGCCGAGATTCGCGAACAGAATCAGATCTACATACCAGCGGGCAACAGCAGGACGAGTTTCATTGATGCAGCAGATATCGGGCTTGCTGCCGCTGTGCTGCTTGGCGATTCCGTGAAATATGCTAATACCGCCCACACGCTAACCGGACCAGAGTCGCTTCACTATTATCAGGTGGCGCAGATCCTGAGTGAGGCTACAGGACGGCAGATCACGTACGCCAAGCCCGGGTTTCTAAAATATAGAAGGTATTACATCAAAGAGCGGGGACTCGATAAAGCCTATGTGAATGTGACGGTTGCGCTGTATTTTATGACCAGAATGGGGACGGCTCAGCGGGTGAGCGGGGAGTTTCAGCAGCTGACCGGGCGGGCACCGAGGACATTCCGGGAATTTGTAAAGGAAAATCTGGAATGTTTCAGTGAAGTTTAATTATATTAGAAAAATGTTTATATTAAATGTTGAAAATAATTGAAAGGTTGTTAACTCTGTGATAAAGTGAGGTCGTGAGTGCGAAGCATGAAAAGTGAAGTGCTCAGCATGAAGGCGATTCTCAGCTTTATTAAGGAGGAACTTATGAATCCACAATTCCGTTATCTCGATCATCCTGTCCTGGAGCCGGTTCCCGGCTGTGCCTGGGCGGACAAAATGGTGCTGAATCCGGCGATCGTCAAAGACCCCGGATCCGATGATATCCATATGCTGTTCCGGGCGACAGGCCCGTGGCCGCAGAAGAAGAGAGCAGGCTGTCATGATCCGTATCCGATTTTTCTGGGTTATGCCAAAAGCAGCGACCGCGGCGAGACCTGGGATGCCGACTTTAGCAGACCGGCTCTCGCGCCGGCGTTAGGCTATGAGGAGCATGAGCTGTACACTACTGATATTAAAGGAAACAGGGTCCGGAATTATGCGAACGGCTGCATTGAGGACCCGCGAATTTTTCCGGTTGAAGGGAAGCTTTATGTAACCGTTGCCTGCCGGATTTTCCCTCCGGGGCCGTATTGGCTTAGTGACCAGGACCCGCCGGTGGAGACGCGTTATGAGTATGTGCCGGACTGGATTGCCGGGGCAGACGATGAGGACCCCTTTATCCAGACAGCCCGTTCCAATGATACAGTAACTGTGCTGTATAAACTGGACTTGGACAAACTGAAAAGCGGAAGCTACGAGGAGGCCTTTCATTATATCGGTCCGTTAACGGAGGGGCAGGTCAGCGATAACCGCGATGTGTTTCTGTTTCCGGACAAAATGAGCATCGGCGGCGAACCCAAATATGTAATGCTGCACAGGCCGATGAATGTTCTGCCGTTCCCGGAAGGGGAGCGGGTGCAGAAGCCTTCGATTTACCTAGCTGCGGCTGATGACATTTACGGTTTTGCTTCGCCTGAAGCGGAGCACCGTCTGCTTGCTTCTCCTATCTTTGATTGGGAAGAACACCGGGTAGGGGCGAGCTGGCCGCCTGTCAAGATTGGGAAGCGGGAATGGCTGGTGCCTTATCACGGGAAAAAGAATGTGGAGTTCGGCTATACGCAATCCTTCATGATCGTGGAAGAGCAGGAGAATGATTTTCCCGCGCTGCGGCACCGTTGTCCGGACAGGCTCATGTATGCGGAAAGAGAATGGGAGATGCCTGCCGATTACCCGACGCCGTGCCTGTTCACAACAGGGGGAATTGTGATGGACGGCGAATTAATCATGTCGTACGGTGCCGCCGATCAAAAAGCCGGGATAGCCTGGGTGAACCTTGAGGAATTGGTAACCCACATCCGCAGATATGACCAGGAGGGCAAGCTAATTCAGGGACAGCCCGCAAACTAAATTACAGACTAAAAGCATCTGTTCCAACTGTGGAGCAGATGCTTTTTTGTGTTCCTGCAGGAAATTAAAGGATGTTGAAACAAATACCACTTAAACATTTTTAATATTTTTTGAATAAAGTTTAATTAATAGTTGAAGAAATAAATTCAACATGATAAAATCCTACTGTAAGCGATAACAAGTGAACCAGGGGGATTGGACATGGGCTTTTGGATATTGAACAACGGGAAGGATGGTGCGGCGGATGGGGAGCTCTTATAACAGACAACGGATTCTTATATTGATCACTTTCCTGTTTGTTCCGCTTGGATTGCTGGGGCTGTTTACTTATTATCCGGCGGTCAGGCTGCTATACCTCAGCTTTACGGATTGGGATGGGATCAGCAAGACGGTTAACTTCCTGGGGCTGGACAACTACAGGGAGGTTTTCACCAATCCGGATTTATTCGGGGTGTTTATTCACCAGATTCCTTATGTGCTTGGCGGGGTGCTGCAGAATATCGTGGCGATCCTGTTCGCCGTTATTCTGAATTCGCGGATTAAGGGACGCAATTTGTTCCGGGTGCTGCTGTTCGTTCCTTATATTATGAACGGTGTGGCGGTCGCTTTTATGTTCCAGTATGTTTTTGACACCAATAACGGCTCCCTGAATGCGCTGCTCGGCATGGCCGGCCTGTCCTCCCTGCAGCACAGCTGGCTCGGGGACACCTCGCTCGTTAACTTTTCACTGGCTTCGGTGAGCTTTTGGAGGTATATGGGCTATACGATGATCATTTATCTCGGCGCCCTGCAGTCGATTCCCGGTGATATGTACGAAGCGGCTACCATCGATGGTGCGAACCGGTTCCAGTCGCTGTGGTATCTGACGCTTCCGAGCCTGACCCAGGTAATTCAGCTGAATATGTTCCTGACCTTAAGCGGTGCCCTGGCTGTATTCGATCTGCCGTTTGTGCTGACAAAAGGCGGGCCTGTCGGCTCCAGTGAGACCTTCCTGCTGAAGACGACGGAGACGGCGTTTACCTTCAATAATTATGGTCTGGCCTCAGCCATGAGCATTGTGCTGCTGATTCTGACCGTAGTGATTCTGCTGGCACAGAATTTCGCGCTGAAACGCAAGGGGGATGCCTGATGATAACGAACAGAAAAACCGATCCCGTGCAGTGGCTCAAATACGTGCTGCTGGGCATCGCCAGCCTGGTTGTGCTGTTTCCGCCGTATGTGGTCGTGCTGAACGCCTTCAAGGGACCGGATGAGAGCTCCAGCCCGTTTGCGCTGCCCGACAGCTTTCTGAACTTCGAAAATTTCCGGATTGTCATGGACCAGGCCAATATTCTGCAGGCGTTCGGCAACACGTTTCTGGTTATTGCGGTTGCCCTGCTGGGAAATATCATCTTCGGCACCATGGTCTCTTACGCGCTGGCCCGGATTGCTTTTAAAGGGAAAGGCTTGATTCTCGGGCTGTTCCTGTTTGCCAGCATCATTCCGACGATCACAACCCAGGTGGTTATCTTCTCGCTGATCCAGTCGCTTGGAGTGTTCAACACGCTGTTTGCACCGATTCTGCTGTTTGTCGGAGCCGATGTGCTGCAGATTACGATTTACCTGCAGTTTATCCGCAATATTCCCGAGGAGCTTGATGAGAGCGCGATGATTGACGGGGCAAGCCTGTTCCGGATTTATCTGTCGATTATTTTCCCGCTGCTCAGCCCGGCTACTGTAACGCTGGTTATTCTGAAGACGATCAATATTTACAACGAGCTCTATATTCCTTTCCTTTATATGCCCAAGCAAAAGCTGGTGATGGTCTCGACCTCCATTATGCGGTTTGCCAGCAACAATCAGGCCCAGTGGAGCTATATTTGTGCCACAATTCTGATCATCATGATCCCGACGGTTCTGCTGTATTTGTTCCTGCAGCGCTACATCTTTGCCGGTGTAACCAACGGGGCGGTTAAGGGTTAAGGGATAAACATTTTGAAACAAATGGAAAGGGGATTAAGCAGATGAATTCTTCGATTTTTGAAAAGCGGTATGAACAGGTAAAAGCACGTTATGAGGAGGTTATTACACGGAAAAATGAGCCGCTTTTCTCGGAAAACGGTATTTATGAACGGTATGAGCAGCCGGTGCTGACCAGCCGCCATATCCCGCTGTCCTGGCGTTATGACCTGAATCCGGAGACTAATCCATATTTTATGGAGCGTCTGGGCGTGAATTGTGTGTTCAATCCGGGTGCGATCCGGCTGGACGGAAAGTTTTATCTTGTTGCCCGGGTGGAGGGGGCTGACCGGAAATCGTTTTTTGCGGTGGCTGAGAGTGACACGGCGTAGACGGCTTTACTTTCTGGGATTACCCGGTCCAGCTGCCGGAAACGTCTGATCCGGATGTGAATGTCTATGATATGCGGCTGGTCCAGCATGAGGACGGGTTCATCTACGGGCTGTTCTGCACGGAACGCAAGGACCCGGCCGCACCTGCAGGCGATCTGTCGAGTGCGGTTGCACAGTGCGGAATTGTGCGCACCACGGATCTGAAGACCTGGGAACGGCTGCCGGATCTGCTGACCAAATCGGCGCAGCAGCGCAATGTTGTGCTGCATCCGGAATTCGTAGACGGAAAATATGCCTTCTATACCCGTCCGCAGGACGGCTTCATTGATACAGGCTCCGGCGGCGGAATCGGCTGGGGACTGGCGGAATCGATGAATCCTGCGGTGGTGGAGGAGGAGATTATTGTGGATGAGCGGGCCTACCACACGATTAAGGAAGTGAAGAACGGGCAGGGACCGGCTCCGATCAAAACAGCGGACGGCTGGCTGCATGTTGCCCACGGCGTACGCAATACGGCTGCCGGACTGCGTTATGTCCTGTACGCCTTTATGACAGATCTGGATAAGCCATGGGTTCAGACGTACCGCCCCGGCGGGCATCTGCTGGCTCCTGAAGGAGAGGAGCGTATCGGAGATGTATCTAACGTCGTGTTCAGCAACGGGATGATCGCTACGGAGAGCGGGGAATTGTTTCTGTATTATGCTTCCTCGGATACGCGCTGCCATGTGGCAACGACCACTGTAGACAGACTGGTGGATTACGTCAAAAACACCCCTGAGGACGCCATGCGTTCCTATGCTTGTGTGCAGCAGCGCTCTGCGCTGATTGAGCGCAATTTGCGCTAAAAACTGCTTGTTCGAGGGGGAGCTGTGGCCGTTGGGAGTTGATGTTGTGATTGTTTTTGAAACAAAATTATAATTAATTTATAATTGTTTAATATATTTAAAATAAACTGTTGAATATAAAATTAAATAATGTTAATATTCGGTTTGTAAGCGATAACATCATTCAAGGGGGATTTAAAATGAAAAAAAGCTCTACCGCTCTTGTAAGTATGATTATGGCCTCTGTTCTGCTTGCTGCTTGCGGCAATAATAACAATGCCGGCAATACGTCAGGCGATACCGGCGGCAATACGACGCCAGCAAGTGAGGCACCGGCGGCCTCTAATGCTTCCGGGGACGAAGCCGCTAACCAGGATATCAGCGGAACCATTACGTTCCTGACTAACCGTACGGACATGATCGGCAAGGAATACGATGATTACGCGAAACGGTTCAAAGAGAAATATCCGAATGCCGAGATTCAGTTCGAAGCGATTACCGATCTGGACAAAACGACCAAGATCCGCATGTCCTCCGGTGATTTTCCCGATGTGGTGTTGATTCCAACGATTCCAAACTCCGATCTGCCGAATTATTTTGCCCCGCTGGATGATCTGGGATTGACCGACAACATCTACTTCAAGGATTTCAAGTCCTATGAAGGTAAGCTATACGGCATTTCTGTCGGCGCAACAACAACGGGCATTGTCTATAATAAAAAAGCCTTCGCCGATGCCGGAATCACCGAGCTGCCAAAGACACTGGATGAATTCTACGCTGCCAGCGAAAAGCTGAAGGCAAACGGGGTTGTGCCGCTGGCCTCCAACTTCAAGGATCAGTGGCCGCTGTATCCGTGGGCCTCTGAAATCCCGACAAGCATTGCGGGGAACGCCAATTTGAACAACGAACGCATCAACAGCGACGAGCCGTTCCAGATGGACAACGCCTACGGCCAGGGTATGAGCATTCTCCGCACCATGTATGAGAAGGGCTACCTGGAGCCCGATGTGAACTCTACCAACTGGGAGCAGTCCAAAAAGGATGTAGCCAGCGGCAAATTCGCCATGTTTATGATCGGGAACTGGGCCATCCCGCAGGTTGCTTCCAGCGGAACAACCTCTGACAATGTCGGCTTCTTCCCGCTTCCGTATGACAACTCCGGCAAAGTTAACGTAACGCTGGCGCCTGACTGGGCTTACGGGGTCAACAAGGACAGCAAGCATCTGGAAACAGCCAAGGCCTTTGTAAAATGGATGCTTGAAGAGTCCGGGTTCGATGAGTTCGGCGGCTTCATTCCTGTGATCAAGGATAAGGAACCAGCCGTACCGCAGCTTCAGGAATTCAACAGCTTCAACCCTGTTACCCTGGAAGCCGTAGCGGATGATCCTCAGGTTACCGATGTTGTAAACAAAGCCCAGATCACTAAGGAAGCTATGGTACAGGAATTCGTGCTCGCCAAAGATCCGCAGAGCATCCTGGACAAATACAACAAAGCCTGGGCCAAGGCCAAGAAGGATGTAGCGAAGTAATCAGGCTGGCCGGGAAATAAAATAACTATAAAGATTGAACTTGAAATTTATATTAGTGGAAGGGTGGCGGAGGAGAATTTTGGAACTGAAGGAGCGGTAGCGACCGCCTTTGTCTGCGGATTTCAACCGTTAAAAACGGTATAAATCAAGAAATCTGCAGACAACAGCGGCTGGAAGTCCAAACATTCTCTGGAGTCACATGCAATCCCAAAACAGCAATATTAGTTCAATCTATATAGATTGCTGCGGCGGATTGACCATCAGGCTAATCCGCCGCAGGTCTATCAAGGCAGCCAGAACACAACTAATTTACAGAGATAAGGAATGAGCAGCGATGGGAGAAACTAATTTTGTCAGAAGGAAGGGAAGTAGGCTTTTTATTGGAGAGGAGCTGTACCGGTTCGCCGGACCCAACATTTATTGGCTGGGGCTGGATGAGAATGTCGGCGGCATTGACTGGCCTACCCCGTTCAGGGTGACCAATGCCTTGGATACGGCGGTAATGATGGGGGCGAATGCTCTGAGGTCGCACACGCTCGGCGTGTCTGCAGGCCATCCGAAATCATTGATGCCGCGGCTGCGGGAGCTGAATGAGGAGGCTTTTGTCAAAGTAGACTTTGCGCTCAATGAGATCGCTAAGCGCGGGCTCCGGGTGATTATCCCGTTTGTCTGCAACTGGAGTTATTACCACGGCGGCAGGTCCACGTTTACCCGGTGGCGGGGCATTGACGACGAGAACGCTTTTTACACTGATGGTGATGTGATCTCGGATTACAAATGGTATATCGGGCAGGTACTGAACCGGACCAATACGATTAGCGGTGTGGTGTACAAGGATGACCCGGCCATAATGGCCTGGGAGCTCGGGAATGAGCTGAATCATGCGCCTGCGGACTGGGTGAGGGATATCTGCCGTTATATCAAGGAGCTTGACTCTAACCATCTTGTCAGCCACGGCAAGCAGTTCGAGGTGGATGTTGACAAGCTGGACATTCCGGAGCTGGATATTATGGATGTGCATTATTATCCGGCGGATGTCGGGGAGCTGGCGGCGGATGCAGCGCAGGTAAGCAACGCGGACAAAGTGTTCATCGCAGGCGAATATGGCTGGTCCTACGGGGAGCCGAAGGCTTTTCTGGACGAGGGCGAGCGCAATACAGCTGTATCCGGTACCTGCTTCTGGTCACTGTTCGGCCATGATGATCACGGCGGTTATGTCCAGCATTATGATGGCTTTACGCTACACTATCCGGGCAGCGGCTACAATGCCGAGCATCTGGAGCGGATTCAGTCGCTGCGCAATCATGCGTACCGGATGAGGGGAGAAGAGGCTCCGGAGACGGAGGTTAGAGATGCACCTGTGCTGCTGGATGCAACGGAAGGCAGAATCTGTTTCCGGGGTGTGGCCGGAGGAGCCTATTATACGCTGGAAAAAGCAACAGAGGGTCCGGAGGGACCGTGGACAACACTGATTGAGCGGAGTCCGTCCAATGACGGCGGGGGCTGGCTGGACCCGGTAAGGGTCAAAACAGCGAAAGCCTATTACCGCATGAAAGCACTGAGCGTGAGCGGGGCAGAAGGGCCATATTCGAATGTAATAGAGTCGGAGGCTTTTTAATAGAAGGAGGAGGCGGATTATGAATCATCGTTCGGGCAGAACCTTCATTCAGCGTGGGTTAACCATGCTGATGATTGTCTCTATGCTGGCCAGTCTGGTAGTGCCATTGCAGGATAACCGTGTGCAGGCTGCGGGGGCTGATGTCAGCAATCTGATTGTAAACGGAGACTTCGAGAGCGGCAAGCTTGCCCCGTGGGAGTCGGGAAGTGAAACCAGAACAACCGTAACGGGCGATGTGTACAAAAGCGGAAGCTATTCGCTGAAGATTCAGGGTGACAGCAGCTACCCTTATGTGCGGCAGCTCCCGCTTGCAGTGGAGGCGGGTACGGACTACCGTTTAAGCTTTTATGCCAAAACGGAGAATGCAGCAGCTATCCTGCAATACCGGGTTGCCTCGGCCGACAGCTCCAACACGGCCATCCAGGATCTGACGGCGACGGACGCCAGCGGAGATTGGAAGCTGTACCAGACTTCTTTTAACAGTGGTAATCATACGTCCGTCCGGGTTGTGCTGAAAGCTACGGGTACGGTATACTTTGATGAAGTAGCATTGGAGAAAGTAAAGACTGGAGAGTCTGAAATGGCCAATATATTGCCGGATCATCCGGACATCCGTTACTTCGGGCGGTGGGATACCCGTGATGCCTCTGCTTATTCAACCTCCTGGGGAGGTACTTATTTCAAGGTTAATTTTACCGGAACAACGGTTAAGCTGAACGTCGGGTCCAGTGTGAGCTTCTATGCGATCATTGACGGGGTGGAGCGTCACTATACCAGTGTGAACGGTACGGTTGATCTCACACCGGTTCCGTTGTCTCCGGGGACACATACGCTTATGGTAGCAACTCCCTATACGGATCAGTCTCTGACCTTCAAAGGGCTGATCATAGATGAAGGCGCTTCCGTAGGGGCTCCGCCGGTGGGAGCCAAGACGATTGAATTCACGGGCGCTTCTATCATTGCTGGCTACCTGCTGCCCAAGCAGGCTCTGTCCGACTATGGCTGGCTGGCGGCAGAAAAGCTAGGATACGAGCATACACAGATTGCCCAGTCCGGCATGGGGCTGGTGGACCAGTGGTCCGGCGGCAGCTATATTGCCAATAAGGCGGGACTCAGCAAGCAGTTTTTCAAGCTGAAAAATGCCGATTCCGGCGACGATACAGCGTATGACTTCTCCGGTCCTGAGCCGGACATGGTCGTAATCAATGTGGGGACAAATGATAAAAACTTCAATGTGCCCTCAGATATGTATCAGTCGGCTTACACGGAGTTTCTGGCCGGAATCCGCACCAAGTACCCGAATGCTGAGCTTTACGCGCAGCGCCTGTTCAACGGAGTATATGCAGCAGAAACCCAGGCTGCTGTAACTGTCCGCCAGGCAGCCGGCGACAGCAAGGTGCATTATATTGATACAACAGGCTGGCTCTCGGATGCAGATTATATCGACGGCACCCATCCGAATGAGAGCGCCCATGTGAAGCTGGCGGATAAGCTCGCTGCCATTCTCGGAAAAGATGAAGGCATCACGGCGGGCCAGGCTGTGATTGATGGAACGCCGGAGATCGGCAGAACGCTGACCGGCAGCTATCAATACAGCAGTGCCTCCGGTTCCCCGGAGGGAAGTTCGGTTTACCGCTGGCTGCTGAGCAGCACGGAAGACGGTCCATATCTGCCGATTGACGGTGCAGAAGCCAAAGAGCTGGTGCTGCAGCGTTCGCATAGCAAGGCCTATATCAAATTCGAAGTGACGCCGGTCGATGCTTCGGGTAAATTCGGCAGTCCGGTGCAGAGTGAGCCGGTCAGGGTTGACGCGGCCGGTATGCAGGATTCAGTATTTGAGCATTTTGTCACGGTAAACGGAGACCAGCTTATGGACGGTAATCAGGTCTTCCGGTTCGCTTCGATGAACTATCCGGGCGGTATGCGTGATCCGGACTTCTCCCAGGAGGATGCTATCCGGACGCTCTCTGAGATGGGCGGTCAGGTAACCCGTACCTATATTCCTCCGGTCAAACGTTATGATAATACGAATGCCGGCTATGCGCTGGTGCTGGGGCCGGATGAGAACGGCGTAATGCAGTTCAATGAAGCCGGGTTCCGCAAGCTGGATAATCTGCTGGCACTGGCTAACCAGTACGGCGTGCGGCTGATCATTCCGTTTGTGGACCAGTGGCAGTGGGAAGGCGGCATCGAAAGCTATGTCAATTTCCGTTATCCGGGCACGATCAGCGGCGAAGCGGCCAGTGACGAGGATGCCTGGAAGTTCTACACCGATCCGCTGGTCATTTCGGATTTCAAGCAGGTTATTCATTATATGATGAACCGGGTCAATACCATCACGGGGGTACCTTATAAAGAAGATAAGGCAATTCTCGCCTGGGAAACGGGCAATGAGCTGGGGGGCTACAACCAGGAAAAATTCCCGCAATCCTGGACCACCGAAATCGCCCGTTACATTAAGGAAGAGGAGCAGCCGTCACAGCTGCTGCTGGATGGACGGTTCGCCGTGCATGCGGATTCGCTGAGTGATGCCAATATCGACATCGTCGGCAACCATTTCTATACCGGCAACTTTATTGATAAAATCAACGCCGACCGGGAAATGGCCAAGGGCAAGAAGCCATACATTCTTGGTGAATTCGGCCTGTATACTACACAGGCTCCGGTAGAGGCGCTGTTTAATGCGGCGCTGCAAAATGGCAGCAGCGGCATTATGATCTGGTCGCTGCGTCCGCACAAGGAGGATGGCGGGTTTTTCTGGCATGATGAGAACCCGGGCAACTGGGCCTCCTATCACTGGCCGGGCTTTTCCTCCGGTGATTACTACAGTGAAACTGCCATTATCCATACAGTATATAAATACGCCTATTATATGAAGAAAAACGATAAAGGCAAGACTTCGGCTGTGCCGGCCATTCCGGCTCCGGCCAATCCGCCGGTCCTGTTCCCGGTTACTTCGGTCGCGGACATCCGCTGGCAGGGCTCAGTCGGGGCTTCGGGATATGAGGTGCAGCGCTCTGAGGACGGCCAGAACTGGACAACCGTAACCAGTGATTTCTCGGACGGCGGCCGGGCGGGTACGCCAGCCTTCCACGATGAGCGGGCGCTAAGCGGAGTTAGTTATTCGTACCGGGTCCGCGGCGTAAATGAGTCGGGGGTATCGGAATGGTCCAATATTGTGACCACCTCTGCGCAGCATGTGATCACGGATGAGCTGAGTCTGCTCTATAACGATACGGAGAAGCGCAAGGTATACATGTATGACAGCTCCTCCAATGTATTGACCAGCTCGCCGGACGGTAATGAGCTTGGAATCGGCTACAAAGCCTATGTCTCAACGGCAGCTCCGGGCTTTCTGGTGTACGGCTCACCTGTGCCGCTGAGCAGCATCAGTATTTCGGCCGCAGGCAGCGGAAGCATCGGCTGGTTTATTTCGGAGGATGGCGTTACCTATAAGGAAATTCAGCCTTCGCTGTCCGGTGGTAACTACACAGCTGATCAGCTGCCGGCCGGTATCCGGTTTATTAAATTCCGTATTCCCGGCAGCAATACGGTCCAGCTCGATAAGGTGCAGCTGATGTATCATTATGACGGAAGCGGGTATAAAGCACTGCCGGTGCTGCAAAAGAACGGCTTTGTCGTGGACAGCACGTTTGACAGTGCTCCGGTGAAGTCAGGCAGCCTGACGCTGAAGGAAGGCTCGGCTGATACGGAGAATAAGGCTGTGCTGGTCAACAACGGCAGCGGTGAAGGCTCGGTTGTATATGGAGTGAGCGGTGATGTGAATGCTTATCGGTTCACTACCTATGCAAATACGGGAGACCGTCTAAGCTTCTGTGCTTCTATAGATGGTGAGAATTATGCTGCAGTATCGCCTGCAGTCAGTGAAAGTCCGGTTTCAGATAACTGGAAAAAAGTGATCTACACCGACTTCGCTGTTCCGGCTTCAACACGTTATATCAAGGCTGTCTATCCGGCCTCCAGTGTCGCAGAGACGCCGGGCATCGCGCTGGCGGAAATCGGCTACGGTACGAACAGTATCCCGCTGACCGATAAGCCTCCGGTAAATGTTATGGAGGACGGGGAATATGATTACGGTCTGAACAGCAATATTGCCGCCCGCTACACGGCTCTGCCGGGGGCAGGTGCACTTTTGGTGTCGCTGGATACAGCCAATAAAAATGACGGAAGCTATGGCGTTAAATTGTCCTATGACTTCGGGCAGTATGGCGCTGCTGGGACAGGAAGAGTACTGGAGCATGCTAATCTGTCAGCGTTTGATGCCCTGCATGCCTGGGTGAAGGGCGACGGCTCAGCGGCCAAGCTTATTTTCCGGCTGACTGCACAGGACGGCAAGGTATGGGATGCCGAAGTGCCGGTTAGCGGTACGGAGGGCAGAACAGTAGAAATCAGACGCAGTGCGGGACAGGGTGAAGCGGACTGGAGTGACATTGTTCAGTTCTCGATGATTATTGAGCGGGCAGACGGTTCCCCTGCGGCCGGTTCGGTAACTGTGGACGACATCCGGTTTGCCAATGCGGCCAAGCTGGACAATTTCGAAGGCTATGGCGGTTACAACGCCTTGCTGCAAAAAGCTTTTGCCCGCAATACCGGAGGAGGCGCCTTCGAGGTTTCGCTTGATGCAGGACATAAATCGGAAGGCAGCTATGGTCTGAAAATTGATTATAATTTCTCCGGTCCGGGTTATGCGGGTGGCAGCTTCAGCCCCGACTTCCTGAACCTTGAAGGCTATGACGGCTTCAGCTTCTGGCTCCAGCCGGACGGCTCGAATAATGAACTGGCAATCCAGTTCTCCGACGCCGGCGGAAAGTTCTGGGAGACCAAGGCGATTGTGAAAGGGACGGAGCCGCGGATCATGTATGTTCCTTTTGATGACTTCCGATTCCCAAGCTGGTACAGCAGTGACCAGACTGCCCGTCCAGATACCAGACATAATATTTCGACGGTGTCCTTCTATCTTGGAGCATCTGCTGAATCTGTTGCCTCATCGGGTACGATGTACATTGATGATATTAATGGTGCGGATTTCACCAGCCGGCTGCAGAGCGGTAGTGTAACGATAGATAAAACGGACAAGGAAATTACTAGCCTGCCGTATACGATCCATGGTAGTGCAGCAGGAGCAGAGTATATTTCCATTCATGCCGGAAAGCAGGTATTTTATGCCCCTGTAAAAAGCGACGGCACATGGTCTTACTCGACTTCGAGGCTGGCGAACGGGACGCGTGAGATTACAGCCTCAATCGAGCTGTACAATGGAACAGCTGTGAAGACTGACAGCCACACAGTTGAGGTGAATGTAGCAAACAATCCGTATACCGAAGACGGTACGCAGCCTGCGCTGTATAATTATCTGCTGAATCCAAGCTTTGATGAAGTGATTGATGCTGCTGCCTGGCCGCTTCTGCCGCAGCAATGGACGCACAAGGATGCGGCGGGTGCGGACGTTACGGACGGTACAGTCAAGTTGGAAGCAACAGATGTCCGGACCGGCGCTTACCGGCTTGTGCACTGGAACGCCGGTGACTATGAGGTAACCACTTCACAGCAGGCGGAGGATCTTCCGGCCGGTATTTATGAGCTGCGGGCCTGGACCAAATCCAAGGGCGGGCAGCAGGTTGTGGAAATGACGGCTGCAGCAGGCGGTGAAACGCTGAAGGCAGCGATTCCGACAGGCACCGGTACCTGGTCCTATGTAAGAATTCCGGGCATTGAAGTGAAGGACGGTAAGGTAGTGGCCGGCTTCCACTCCAAGGATCTCGGCGGCAACTGGCTCGCTGTTGAGGATACCGAGCTGGTCCGCACCGGCGATCTGCCGGGCGGATCGGAGCCTACGCCGACACCAACAGTGGCGCCGACGCCGGAGCCGACAGCAACGCCTACGGCAACAGCAACGCCTACGGCAACACCGGAGCCGACAGCGACACCTACGGCAACACCTGCGCCGGATGCGACGGCAACACCGGAGGGGACGCCAGTGCCAGGGCCAACGGCGGCCGCTTCGCCGTCGCCGGAACCGCCTGCACTGCCGGGAGGAACCGGCACAGCTCCAACAGCATCGCCTTCTGCCAGTGCGGCGCCAACTACAGGGCCACTGTCCCATAGCCTGGAGGAATTAACCCGCAGAATAGCTGCGGCCGGGAACGGGACAACACCGATTGTTATTGAGGGCAGCGATCAGGGAGCAGTATTGCCGGCAGAGCTTGCGGATCTGCTTGACGGCAGGGCGGTGCAGATTGTTACGCCGGACGTGAAGCTTACGCTACCTCAGGCGGTAATCAGCCAGCTTACACAAATGCTGGAACAAAAGGCGCGGGCTGGCGCGGCCATTACATTGTCCATAGACAGTTCGGTACTTCAGGCACTCGTACCGGTGAATGGCGTTCAGCTGAACGCCACGGGACTGATGTATGACTTCAGTCTGACAGTTCAAGCGGCGGATGGCAGCGGACACAGTCTAAGCCAGTTTAATCAGCCGGTTCAAGTAGAGCTTCCAATAGGGAATAATGTGAACCGTGAGTTGCTGGGCATTTACTACATCAATGAGGAAGGAGTTGCGGAGTACACCGGCGGTCGTGCCGGAGCGGCAGACATTACTGCAGATTTGCAGCATTTCAGCAGATATGCGGTGCTCGAGTACCGTAAATCCTACAGCGATGTACCAGCTGCGCATTGGGCTTACCAGGCCATAACAGCCCTAAGCGCCAAGCATGTAGTAAAAGGGACTGGGGATTTGCTGTTTAGCCCTCAGCGTGCTGTGACCCGGGCTGAATTTGTAGCGATGCTGGCCAGAGCCTATGGCTGGACGGGACAATCGTCTTCCGGCTTCGCGGATGTCTCCGCTGATTCATGGTATGCCTCTTATATAGCGGCAGCCGTTGAACGCGGAATTGTGCAGGGCCGAAGCAGCGGCCATTTTGACCCGGATGCTTTGATTTCCAGAGAGGAAATGGCTGTGATGGCGGAACGGGCCGTGCGGCAGAGCGGTTTGGCTGTTGTAACAAGCATCCCTTCAGCCGCTTCATACGAAGACAGTGCAGCCATTTCTGGATGGGCTGCAGAAGCCGTTGCCAGGCTGACAGCTGATGGAATCGTAAGCGGAAGTAATGGCGGTTTCTTCCTGCCTAAGGAGAAGGCAACTCGTGCAGAAAGTGTGCAGCTTATCTACCTTTTAATGAAGCAATAATTAAGAAGAAGTGATTTTCAGAGCGGATGCCTGCCGGCGTCTGCTCTGTTTTTATATTTTTATTAAAAATTAATATTTGGTTCAATAAATGTTGAAATTTGTTTAATAAAGCGCTATGCTATATATAACAGAATAACTTTAAGCTAACGAACTAATAACTACTCTCCGGAAAGTGGGATATGCTTCATATGAAAAAGGTTACGTTGCAGGTAATTGCCGACGAACTAAATGTCTCCAAAGCGCTGGTCTCCAAAGCGTTATCCAATGATCCCAGCGTTAACGATTTGACTAAGGAGAATATCTGGAAAAAGGCCGAGGAGATGGGCTACCGGGTCAAGCTGGCCCGGATGAAATTTTCAGCGGCCCAGACCGGGAATATTGCTGTGCTGATGCCCCGCGCTTATCTGGATGATATTGAATACTGGGGCAAGGTGCTCCAGGGGATCGAATCGGAGCTTAATCAGCATAAGTTCAGCATGATCCTCTCCAGTATTGACCTGACCCTCACCTCCAAGGAAGCATTGCCGACGAGCATCCTGGAGAAAAAGGTGGACGGGGCCATTGTCATGGGGCATCTGCCGGAGAGCTACATAGAGTTGCTGAAGGATAATCATTTTCCGTTCGTCATGCTGGACGCCAATCTGATGGACCCGACGATCGACCATATTCTGGCCAACAACTATCTGGGTGCTTATCGTGCTACCACACATCTATTGGAGAACGGGCACCGGCGGCTGGGATTTGTCGGTGACAAGAATACCTCATGGAGCTTCCGGGAGAGACACCGGGGATTTCAGGAGGCAATCGAAGACTTTGCACGAAAACAGGCAGAGCCTGCTGAGGGGGCGGTTATTCCGGGAATCGGCGTCAGCGGAACGGGAATGTACGTATCCTCCGAGCTGCCCGAAAGTCTGGAAAAAGAGCTTACCGGCAGCCAGCCGCTCACTTCTCTGTTCTGTGCCAATGATCTGACCGCCTTTGAGGTGCTGAGTGTGATGGACCGCCTCGGCCTGCGCTGTCCTGATGATGTATCAGTGGTGGGCTTTGATGATTTGACGCTGTGTGAAATGATGCAGCCCAAGCTGACCACCGTCCGTGTCCCTAAGGCGGATATCGGCATCCGGGCAGTCCAAGTACTATTGCGCAGAATCGAGAATCCTGAGATTACACCGGAGCATGTTCTGCTGTCGACGCAGCTGATCCAGCGTGCTTCCGTGGTGAAGGCATCTCTCCAGGAGTAAACGAAATCAGCTTGAATACATTTTAATGTAAGAAAAGAATGTAAGAAACGGCTGTTCCGAAATGGAACGCCGTTTTTTTGCGTTGTTTTATCCGGCAGGCAGGATCACGTGTGGTCTTTTACAGGGATCTCAATGATTGAGGGAGGAGGCCCAGGAGGTTAGTTGGATTTTCGCCACTTAATTTCGGTATTCCCGGGCTTTTACGGCTATTAGGTGGAAAAACAGCATCTATTGCGGACGATTTATCGTTCTGGAGCTATTTTCGCTGAAATTAAGTGTCGTTTTTCCAATTAGATTCCCAGCAGCACAGTTTTACGGAGAATTAGGTGGCATTTTTCCACTTAGTTAGATTAGCGGCATCTATAGCAACCCTGTAAATACTTGGATGAGGATGAGGTAATTCCATGTTTAATACCCTATTTTACCCTCTATTGGATATTTAATATGGTCCTATTTTTATGATCCTTCAGTCTTAAAAGTTACAAAAAGGTTACAATAAAGTTACGATACTGCAAGGGAATATAGTCCCGGTTTTCGGCGGTATTCAGCTAACTTTCAGGAAAATTTCAGGTAATTTTCAGTAAAACAGGGTGCAGTCGGTTTCCCGTTACCAGAAAATAACGGATGCAAGGCACGAAAAACTGCGCTACTGTTATACCCGGCAATTCAAAAGCTGCCTGTGCTCACGAAAGACATAGGCACATCCCAGCATGAAGCCTATACATATTCCAGAAATACAGGACGAAGGAGGGGAATGCATAACTCGGATTGCCGATCAACAAGGACTGTCCGGCAGCTGGACAGACTGGAATGTGAGGACGGGTCATTAGACAGAGACATCCAGGAGGGAACACAGAATATGAAAGTATCGCTTAAACTACACGCGGTGGTTGCCGCCGCTGCAATCAGTATATCCGTACTTGCGCCTCTGCAGATGGCCGGAGCGGATTCTGCCAGACCATGGCTGGACGCTGCGCATTCTCCGGAAGAACGTACGGAGCTGCTGCTGAAGGAAATGACTACGGAAGAAAAGGTTAATTTTGTCACAGGTAATGTGAATAATTATTACGGCTTTTATAACGATTCGCTGGAGCGGCTTGGCATTCCCGCATTGACGATGGCCGACGGGCCGACAGGTGTACGTATTGCCAACCCTGATATACAGAATAAGAAATCTACCGCTTTCCCGGCGCCAATCGCGCTTGCTGCAACCTGGGATACTGAAGCAGCAGCTCTTTACGGCGATCTGGTCGGAGAAGAAGCGTTCAATACAACGCATAACGTGCTGCTCGGACCGGGGCTTGATATTGCCCGGCTGCCATGGGGCTCGCGTAACTTCGAGTCTCTCGGAGAGGACCCGCTGCTGCAGTCCAAGATGGGCGTAGCTTATACCAATGCTGTACAGAGTCATCCGGTAATGGCAACTGCCAAGCATTACCTGCTTAACAATCAGGAGACAGACCGTTTCACAGTGGATTCGGCAGCCAGCGAACGGGCGATTATGGAGATCTACTCCAGACCGTTCGCAGCTGCGATCAAGGATGCAGGCCTTGCCTCAGTAATGTGCTCGTTCAATAAAATTAACGGCACTCCCGCTTGTGAAAGCGAATATGCGCTGACCGATGTCCTGAGAGACAAGCTGAACTTCGATGGCTTTGTCATGAGTGACTACGGCGCCAATCTCAGCACAGCCAAATCGGCACTGGCCGGACTTGATCTTGAAACACCGGGTGAGCCGTACGGCAAGTGGGGGAACCAGCTGCTGACAGCCGTTCAGAACGGAGAGGTCAGTGAAGACCATCTGGACGTTATGGCCGGAAGAATTCTGACCCAGATGTTCGACAAAGGCCTGTTTGACAGCAAGCCGGTCAATGTCCAGATTCCGGCAGAGGAGCACGGCAAGGCGGCGCTTGACATTGCCGAGGACAGCCTGGTGCTGCTCCAGAATAAAGACAAGGCACTGCCGCTGAATGAGGACAAGCTGAAGTCAATTGCCGTCATCGGCCCGGATGCTGATAACTACACTACGGTCGGGGGAAGCTCCCTGGTGAATCCGACGTATACCGTCACTCCGCTGGATGCCATCCGCGACCGTGCCGGAAGCGGCGTCAAAGTCAGCTATGCACCGGGTACGGATCCGGTAGGCACCGGTGATATTGTCAACGGTCCTTCCGCAATTCCATCCTCGGTCCTGACGCCTGCGGGAGACGGGAAAGGTAGCGGCCTTAGCGGGGAATACTGGCCTAACAACAAAATGGAAGGCGAGCCTACGCTTACCCGGACAGACGGCCAGGTCAACCTGAATCTTGGTTTTTATAACTTTGACGGATTGAACGGACAGTCCTCCAAGCTGCCGCAGACACCGGGCAATCTGAACAGCATGATGTCCGCACGCTGGAACGGTTACTTGACTGCTCCTATGACAGGTGAGTACAATCTAAGCCTGACCAGTGTCGGCACCGGCAAGCTGTATCTGGACGGCAAGCTGCTGATCGACAGCGAAGGCACTACGCTGAAGACAGAAAAGGCAGCTGTAACCCTGACCAAGGGCGAACGCCATGAGATCAAAATTGAATACAAAACGTACTACAAGGAAGGCGCCTCCACTGACTTCGGCGGTACCGTCCGGCTCGGCTGGGAGCCACCGGCTGGTGCTGTAGACAGCAAAATGCAGGAAGCCGTTAATCTGGCCCAAAAATCCGATGTTGCCGTAGTTGTTGTCCGCACCTATGAAAGTGAAGGCTACTATGACCGTTCGGATCTGGATCTGCCCAATAACCAGGACCGTCTGATCTCCGAGGTGGCTGCGGCCAACCCGAATACGATTGTGGTATCCATGAGCGGAAGAGCGGTTGAGATGGACGGATGGCAGAATAAGGCCAAGTCCATCGTCCAGGCCTGGTTTACCGGGCAGGAGCAGGGTGGCGCCATTGCGCGGGTACTGTTCGGAGATGTGAATCCTTCCGGCAAGCTGCCGGTTACGTTCCCGGTCAACGAAGACAGTACGCCGGTATCGTCTGTTGCACAATTCCCGGGAGTGAATGGCAAGGGCGAGTACAGTGAAGGTGTTATGGTGGGTTACCGCGGATATGAAAATTCCGGAATCAAGCCTGCATTTGCTTTTGGCCACGGGTTGTCCTATACAACCTTCGACTACCGTAATGTTCATGCGAATGTAAGCGGCAAAGACACTAACCGCAAGATGACGGTGTCCCTCAACCTGCGGAATACCGGTGATGTCACCGGATCCGAAGTCGTTCAGGTGTATGTCGGCCAGCTGCCGACCCAGGTTGAGACCGCACCGAAGCAATTGGCCGGCTGGGCCAAGGTTGAACTGAAGCCCGGCAAGCAGCAGCGCGTCCAGATCGAGCTGGATGCCAAAGCACTGTCTTATTGGGATGAGAAAACGGATAAGTGGGTCATGCCTTCCGGCAATGTGCCGGTTTATGTCGGCAGCGCCTCGGACGATATCCGTTTGAAGACCAGTTTGACGATCAAATAAGAGCAATGCAATGTAATAAAAGATCAAACGATGAAGCACGATTTTTCCGGAAAGTAATGCATAGCTTGCCAAGTGTGTGACGGGTAGCACAGCTGTGTAGCGGATAATGATGCAGATTCATGGATCGGGCCGGGGGTGAAGCCTCCGGCTTCTTTTTTTTATCATATTAAGGAGGTCTCGATATGCGCAGACGCAAACTGTTATTAGGGGTGGCTGCAGCCGCCGCCGCACTAACGGCCTTGACCGCAGTGATACTGTACAATTACAAGCAGGAACAGGCCCGGCCGTCTCCGTTAGAAGTGAATGCCTGGGTGACAACGGGAGATCAGTCCAGTCTGCTTGCTCCGCAGGAGCCGTTCTTGTTCCGGGACTCGGCAGACACGGAGGGTGAAACGGCACAGTCCGGGCTGCCTGTTATTACGGTGAATCCGGACCAGGAGTATCAGACAATGGACGGCTTCGGTGCTTCTGTTACCGGCTCCTCCGCTTTTTTGATTAATCAACGGATGGCTGGTGATCAGCGCAATGCACTGATGAAGGATTTGTTCTCGCCCGAGGGGATACGCCTGAGCTTTGTCCGCCACTCCGTCGGCGCTTCCGACTTCTCGGTTGATGCAGACGGCAATCCGGCAAGCTATACCTATGATGACACAGAATCCGGAGAGGATTACGCGCTGGAGCAGTTCTCCACCGCCAAAGATAAGGATGTGACGGAGCTGCTGCGGCGTATTGTTGACGCAAACGAAACGGTGAAGGTTATGGGGACACCCTGGACGGCTCCGCCCTGGATGAAATACGGGGAACAGATTCATAACGGATGGTATTTAAACTACGCCGAGCCGCGTGTATATTCTGCTTACGCGCAGTATTTGGCACGATATATTAAGGATTATGAGAAGCTGGGTATCCCTGTCTATGCACTGACTGTGCAGAACGAGCCTGAGTTTACGACTGCGGATTATCCCAGCATGAGTATGGGAGCGGAGGAGCAGGCTTATTTTATCGGAAATTATCTGGGACCGGAGTTTCAGAGGCAAGGAATTACGTCCAAAATTGTCGCGTTCGATCATAACTGGGACATCGCCGAGAGCTATGTGCAAACCGTACTGGGTGATGCAAAAGCGAACGCCTACACCGACGGCACAGCCTATCACTGTTATGCGGGCTCGCCGGAAGTGATGAGCAAGGTGCACGATGCCCATCCCGGAAAAGAGATCTATGTAACGGAGTGCAGCGGAGGCGCGTGGAGTGAGGATTTCGGCGATAACCTGGCCTGGCTGATGTCCAAGCTGATCATCGGCGGGCCGCGCAACTGGGCGCAGGCCGTGCTGCTGTGGAATCTGGCTCTCGATCCTGAAGGCGGACCAGCGAATGGAGGCTGCTCGAATTGCCGCGGAGTTGTAACCGTAGACGGGCAGGGAAAGGCAGGCTATTCGCGCAATGTGGAGTATTATGCCCTGGGACATGCCAGCCGGTTCATTGATCCCGGAGCGGTCCGCATCGGCTCGCCGCAGGCCGGCGGGATCGAAAATGTCGCCTACCGCAATCCGGACGGCTCCATTGTGCTGATTGCGCTTAATCCTTCGGATGAGGACCGGACGTTTAACGTGCAATGGTCGGAGCGTACGTTTTCCTTTACTTTAAAGGCGCGTTCCGCGGTGACCTTCAAGTGGCAGCCATAAGACGGAACAACAGCCAGGCGTACGATTATTTACATGAGATTTTATTTATTTGTGACCATATGACCCTTGTGCCGGTCTAACTAGTATAAACACCAACAAGAAGAAAGGAGTGTATGACATTGGATTTAGCCAATCTTACGGTTCAGGCCAAAGCGGGCGACCGTGAAGCTTTTATCAGTCTGGTTAAGCAGCTGGAGAATTCCTTGTATTATATGGCCAAATCGATGCTGGGCAAGGAAGAAGATGTAGCGGATGCGCTGCAGGAAACGATTCTGAAGGCTTACAAATCAATACATTCCCTGCGTGAGCCCCAGTTCGTCAAAACCTGGATGTTCCGGATTCTGATGAACGAATGCAACTCCATCCTGTCGCGCCGTTCCCAAACAGTTGTGTACGCAGAGGTCCCGGAGTCGGCTTCTCTCTCCAATGAATATGACAAGGTTGATCTGAGAGAGGCTGTTGAACGCCTTGAAGAGAAGATGAGGATAGTGGTCATCCTGCATTATTTTGAAGACCTGCCGCTGCGGCAGATCGCCAGTGTGCTCGAAATTTCAGAGAGCGCGGTAAAAATGCGGCTTGCGAGAGCGAGAGAAGCATTGCTGAAGGTTTTTACAATTAACCAAGAGGGGACGATAAACTATGGATAAGTTTAACCTGGATCAGGAATTCAAAGGATTGAAGGAGGGGAATGCAGCTGCGGGTATGCCTATCTCTCCGCTTGTCCGTGCCCGTCTTGATGAGACTTATGCCTCACTGCCGGAGCAGCCGGCCGGACGCAGAAGGAAACCGCAGTCGAAGCTCCGGCGGTTAAGCTCTGCTACAGCAGCAGCTTTTGTTCTGGGGGCAGGCCTGTTTGCTTCCGGGTTCGTATCCCCGGCTATGGCGGATTCGATCAAAAGCATACCGCTCATCGGAAGCCTGTTCAGCTCGATTGAAGGAGACATTGGCCTGCGGAACGCCGGTGACCTCGGGCTGGCCTCCAGCGTGAACAGCGAAGTGTCATACAGGGACGTGAAGCTTGAGGTCACCGAAACCGTCTTTGACGGCAGCCGGGCAGCTTTTCTGCTGAAGGTAGAGGCTCCGAATCTGAAGAACGGCGAGTTTGATACCGGTAAAAAGAAGGTGAAGCTCAGCGATGCCATTAGCAATCTGACGCTCACGGTAGACGGCAAACAGCAGGGTGACCCCGGCTCTATCCTGCAGGGCGGTTATTATACAGGCGCCGGTGAAGCCCATCCGGATATGCTGATCTTTGAAGAGGTGTTTGAAGCGTCCGGCAGCAGTACTGTTCCTGATACCATTACAGCTGAAGCCTTCCTTACTCTGGAAGGGATCGACCACGAATACAAGCTGGATATTCCCTTCAAAAAAACAACCAAAGACATCATCAATGTGCAGCCTGATGCTCTGTCCGCTAATGACGAGCTGTCCGTTACAGTGGCAGAAGTGCAGAGTACTCCTTTAACGACCCGTATTAACTATTCCATAGCCTTGTTCAAAGCAGATACTTTAACAGAAAAGGAAGAAAAACGGTTGAACAAGATCCGGCTTGCCGTTTATGACGATCAGGGACGCCAGCTTCCGGCTCTGAACGGGGACGGGCAGTATTCTGCCAACGCACTCAGCTTCGACGCTAGATATGCAACAACTTCCGGAACTACCTCCTATCTGCTGTTAAAACCTTTTATAGTAGAGGATGATTTCGCAGAGACGGTGAAGGAGAAGCAGTTCATCAAGGGACTGGAGCTGAAGATCGAACTCCCTGCGGCAAAATAACAAAAAAAGGGGCATGCCCATAGCCATGAAATGGCTTGACCGGGTATGTCCCTTTGCATGCTTTTAACGAAAATGTCTAATGTGAAACAGGCTGCGCTGCGCCGGTAAGAAGCTTTTTCCGCTGCTCCAGCCACTGGGATACCAGAATGCCGCCTACAACCAGCATTGCCCCGATATATCCCTGCATAGTCAGACGCTCACCGGCAAACACAAACGCGATTACCGCGGCAAAAATCGGCTCTAGCGCATACATAAGTCCCAGCTGTACAGGCGGAATATATTTCAGGGACACCGACTGGGCGATAAAGCAGAAGGCACTGCAGACCAGGCTAAGCGCCAGTATCGAAGTCCATCCGCTGAAGGTTCCGGGAAGAACCGGAGACTCGAAGATAAAGGAAAAGATCAGGGCAAACACAGCGGTGAAGCCCAAGGACACAATGCCGACGTTTATGGAATCCGTTCTTTTGACAGCTGCGCCGGAGATGAGGATAAACAAGGCATTGCTGATCCCGCTCGAAATACAAAGAATATCGCCCGGATGCATATGCAGCTTGCTGTTCAGGGTCAGCATCCCGATGCCGGTCATGGCGATCAGCGCACCGATGATGTGGCTCCGCTCCAGCTTTTTACGGAAGAGAAAGACGCTTAATATAGGTACAAAAACAACCGTAAGCCCGACGAGAAAGCCGGCGTTAGAGGTGGTGGTCGTTTTGAGGCCAAACAGAATGGATACGCACACCCAGAGCAATATGGCTCCAAGCAGTGCACCATACCCGATTGTAGTCTTACTAATCCTGCGCAGACGCTTCCAGAACACCAGTCCGGTCACCAGAAAAGCGATCCCAAAGCGCAGTGCAAGCAGATTGAATTCTTCCATGGAATCCAGGCCCATTTTCATAAACAGATAGGAAGATCCCCATCCCAGGGTAATGAGCAGCACCAGAAGATTGGCCTTATACTTGTTCAACTCGACACGCTTCCTTTTGTATGTAGTAGTGCGGATTATCAGCGTGCAGAGACGTGCATGACCAATTTTCCTCAATCAGTATACTCTAGCGTGACTCAAGACACAACGCTCCCCCGAAAACCGTGTATATTCAAATTTGTAATCTTCGCTTTTTTAAACTTTTCAAAATTTGATTAGAGTCCTCCTTTTGACCCCGGTGCCCGTTATAGAATGAGGGTGCTGATAGACAAACAAGACCATTTGGAGGGCGAAGAGAGATGAACATTTCAGATATTAAGATTGCCAAGGATACGTACTGGGTAGGAAAAATCGATGACCGTGAGGTGCCGTTCCACCGGCTGATTCTGGCGAAGGGCACGACATACAATTCCTATTTGCTCAAAACCGGCAAGCCGACCGTTATTGATACCGTGGATATGGAGTTTGGCCGTGAATATGCCGACCGGATGGCAGAGCTGATTGATCCGCTGGATATTGCGTACATCGTAATCAACCACACCGAGCCGGATCACTCCGGCGGGCTGGCTGCGCTGGCTATGCGGGCGACTAACGCTACTATTGTATGTACAGAGATTGCGGTGCCGGAAATCCAGGAAATGTACAAGCTGCACAGCCGTAATTACCTGGTGGTACGGGACGGGGATACGCTAGATATCGGCGGCAAAACACTGCTGTTCAAGGAGACCCCTTACCTGCATACCGCAGAAACCATGATCACTTATTGTATAGAAGATAAAATATTGTACCCGTGCGATATCTTCAGCACCCATGTTGCTGTGGAGAAGCTGTTTGCTGATGAGGCCGGTTTTGATATCACAGAGGATTTCAAAGGTTACTACAGCGCTATTATCCATCCGCACAGAAGATATGTAAGAACGCTGATGGAAGCCGTCAAGGATCTTGAGATTGACATGATCGCCCCTTCGCACGGGTTCCTGATCCGCGAGAATGTTCGTAAGTATATTGACCTGTATGCCGAGCTGAGCCGGGAAACGACACAGGGAAAGAAAGCGGCCATCGTCTACACCACCATCAAGAACAATACGAAGAAAATGGCCGGCATTCTGCAGGCTACGCTGCAGGAGAACGGGATCGAAGCAACGGTATGGGATGCGGATAAAAGCGATATGGCCGCTATTCTGGACAGCATCGACGCGGCCGACGCCGTCTTCATCGGCAGCTCGACCCGTTACGCCGATATGATCGGCAATCTGGAGCCGCTGCTCAAGGAGCTGCAGCTGATGAATCTGGAAGGCAAGCTGGCAGCGGCCTTCGGCTCCTACGGATGGAGCGGTGAAGCAATCGAGGTCATTCAGGATTACCTGAACGGAACTAACATGACCGTCCAGAGCACTTCAGACGTAATCAAGTCCACTGGCATGACCCATGTGGAATTCCCGATCCGCGTCCGCTTCTCTCCGAAAGAGGCCGAGAAGACACAGAAGATCAAGAACGCCGCCGAATTCGTCTCTGACCTGCTGCTCAGCGCAATTTAAGGGGGCGGACGGAGATGAATAAACATTATGTCATTGTCGGCAGCGGTGTAGCGGCAGTTCATGCTGCTAAGGCGATCCGCGATCAGGATGTGGAGTCGGAAATAACGATTTTTGGTGAGGAGGATCACCTGCCTTATAACCGGATTAAGCTGACCAAGGGCTTGTTCAGCGACCTGCACAGCGATAAGGTGCTGATCAAGAAAGAAAAGTGGTACCGCGATAACCGGATCACCCTGCACACTGCCAGCAGGATTGCTTCGATCCATCCGGAGGCACAGGAGGTAGAGACGGCAGACGGACGCCGGGTAACGTACCATAAGCTGCTGCTCTGCATGGGTGCCCGCAACCGGGCGCTGGCTGTAGGCGGTGCCGGACTGCAGAACGTGCATACCATCCGGGATCTGGGTGATGCCGACCGGTTAAAGGCAGAGCTGACCGCCGGGCAGCGAACCGTAGTCATCGGCGGCGGGGTGCAGGGGCTGGAGACAGCCTGGGCGCTGCATGAAGCCGGTTATCCCGTGACGATTGTCGAGGCAGCCCCGCGCCTGATGGCCCGGCAGCTGGATGAAGCTTCGTCGGAACGGCTGCGCCGGATTCTGGAGCAGGCTGGTGTGGAGGTGAGGCTTCATGCCGGAGTCACTGCAATTAACGGAGATGCAGCAGTCTCCGGCGTAACGCTGGACGATGGAACGGTAGTTTCCTGCGAACATGTTGTGTACTCTATCGGCATCGTGCCGAATACGGAGCTTGTGCGTGAGACCGGGATACAGATCCGCTCAGGCGTACTGGTGAACCGTCATCTGGAGACGAGTGCTCCCCATATCTATGCCGCCGGGGACATTGCCGAGCTGGATGGCTTGGTTGAGGGGCTGTGGGGCGGAGCGATGGAGCAGGGCAAAGTAGCCGGAATGAATATGGCTGCAGCAGACCCGGCCGATTACCGCCGGCCGGTTCCGGTGACACTGTTTAACGCTTTTGGCAGCTCGCTGTTCTCCATCGGGAACACGGATGAGCGGCAGTGTGACCTGTCGGCGGCGGGCGAAGTAAGCGGCGTGTACACGCGGATCTACGTCAAGGACAACCGGCTGGCCGGGGCACTCGCCTGGGACGGAGCAGCAGCGTCGCTGCTGTATAAATCAGCTGTCGAGCAGAGCGTGAGCCTGGAGGGGCTGGATGTGGCGGGCGGCAGTCTTGAGGCGGTTGTTGCCGGGATTGCGGCGCTCGTGGAGTAGCGGAAAAGCGGACTAAACGGATGCTCTGTGGCACGGGATTTCGAAGCTGTGTGGAGCTGCGGCGTAGTCGTGGTACGGAGTAAAGAAGTAGTGATGTTGAGGCGTACCGGAGTTACTGAGTAGTGAAGCAGGATTAGATACTGTTTGTACAACTAACCCTGCGAAACCGTACCTAGGCACACTATAAGTGTACTCCATACAACTATATCCAGCGCTACAGCACTTTTGCACACTTTAAGTGCATTTCGTGCAAGTACATTGGACCGGATTGCCTGGATCGGACTTTTTCGGGATATTTAAGTGTACCGAGTGCAACTAAGTGTGCGCTTAGGCTAAAATCAGGCGATTTAGATGTACAAACTGCAGCTATTTGATTATCCAGTGTCTGGGAATGCCACTACAAGCGGCGGTTGACCAAACTAAGTGGAAAATCGGCACCTAATTTGCGGATAACCGCCGGTTTGATGAATCTAGGTGGAAAAAAGGCATCTAATCAGGCGGTTTTCGTTCTATCCACGGGTTTCGGCCTATAATAGGTGCTGTTTTTCCAACTAATCCTTATAAAAGCTGAGGAATGATGAAATTAAGTAGCGAATATCCAACTAATTTATTTTACAGGAGGAATTAACAATGACTAAATACATTTGCAAGCCTTGCGGCTATATTTATGATCCGGCGCTCGGAGATCCCGATGAGGATGTTGCGCCGGGCACGGCGTTTGAGGATCTGCCGGAGGATTGGGTCTGCCCGGTGTGCGGGGAAGACACCACTCACTTTGAACCGGTCGCACAGAAACGAATCGTATCCTAGAAACCAAGGAGGGTTACAGAATGCCGGAACATTCCTGCAAGAATGCTGCGGAGCCGTGTACCCGCAAGGTGCCGATTTTCGCCTCGCTCAGCGGCAGTGAGCTCTCGCGGATCAGCGCGATGATCAGACACCGCAAATACGCCAAAGGCCAGGCGCTGATTCTGGAGGAGCAGCCGACAGACACGCTGTTTATTATCCAGCAGGGGCAGGTGAAGCTGTCCAAAATGACGCCGCAGGGCAAGGAGCAGATTCTGCATGTGCTGAGCAGCGGGGAATTTTTCGGCGAGCTGAATATCCTGAGCAGCGAGGAGCTAAGCAACTTCAGCGCCTACGCCCTGACCGAGACGGCGATCTGTATGCTGACCCGCACGGATATGGAGCAGCTGATGGCGGAGAACCCGGATATTACGATCAAGCTGCTGAAGACTGTAGCCAAGCGGCTGGCCCATACCGAGAATCTGGCGCAGAGTCTGGCGACCAAGGACCCGGAAATCCGGATCGCCCATATGATTCTGGAGCTGGGCGACAAGTACGGCAAGCCGCGCGGCGGCGGCCTTGCGATCAAGCTGCCGCTCTCCCGCGAGGAGCTGGCGAGTTATGTGGGTGTCACCCGCGAGACGATCAGCCGCAAATTCGCCCGGTTCGAGGACCTCGGCCTGATCGAGCTGGTTGGCAACAAGCAGCTGATCGTGAAGGACCGGGTGTCCCTGGAGAAGTATACAGTGTAGCTTCGCTGGCTTTGTTACCGGCCAGGTGATCATCCGGAGCGCAAGCCGGAAACGGCGGAGCAGCCCGTACAGCAAAAAACCTTGAGAAATCAAGGTTTTTTGCTTTGCTGATTTTTTGGCACCTTCGTCCGCGTCGTCTATCTTAGTCGTAACTGACATAGATCAACTCAACCTGTCCGCTTTGTTTTTATCGGACACACGTTAACCGAGATCCGGATCACGAAATGCTCCGGATTATCTTCGGTGAAATAATTGTAGAGATCCATCTCGTACGCGGCGCCGCATACAGCCAGCCCGTTAACTTGGATGAACTCTTTTAGCTGCACATAAGTGTGTTCTAATGTCTCGTAAGACCCCTTATGGTCCATGACCGCATAAAGGCCCGGTGGCTTTACGATGATATTGTCTCCCTTGGCAGGAGTAAGCAGCTTGCTGGCAATGTGGCTTGGATAATATTCGGCCGACTGGAGCTGCTCCTGATTCACGATGGACCAGAACGGCAGCTCATGCATAATCAGCTGTTCTTCACAGTAGATCCGGTGTTCGCTGAATTTGCGGGCGTATTCGTGGTCACTGATGTCCGGGCCGACGGGTGTTGTGATAAAATACGCCGCCTGCTGCTCTTCAACAGCCGGCATATGCCTTGGTGCTTTCTGTGCATTTTCGGTCATTTGCAGGGCACCGTCCAGGAAGCTCTGAATCCGCTGCATCCGGTTCAGCTCAAGCTCAAGCTCGCGCTGCTTCTGGCGGATCAGGCTGACGAACCTGTCTGTGTTCTGGTTATCCAGAAAATCCTTAATCTCCTTCAGCGAACTGCCGGCCTTCTTGAGCACGCTGATGATTTCGAGTGTGTAGCACTGCTGGAGCGAGTAGTAGCGGTACCCCTTCGCGTTCACAAATTCCGGCTTTAACAGCCCGATTTCATCATAGTGAAAAAGCGTATGCTTGGTCACCCCGCAGGTCCTGGCGATTTCGCTCGTTGTAAAGTATTTGGACGGCATGACGGACATGGCCTATCTCCTTTCGCTGGTCTAATGGTCTTGACTATCGGGTTACCCTATAGTTTAAATTCGTTATACTGACAAATGCAAATGTCAAAAACCAGCCAGGGGTGCCTCATGAACAAACTGATCAGAAACAGAGTATTTCTTATTGTCGCCACAGCCGATCTGCTTCAGCAGATAGGAATATGGATCCGGAACATGGCTTTGCTGTTCTATATTATGGATCAGACCGGGAATAATCCGACCGCTGTATCCATGCTTACTGCATTAGAATATTTGCCCATCTTTGTATTCTCTTTAATTGGAGGAACCTTTGCCGACCGCTGGAATCCCAAGAAAACAGTCATTCTGGGTGATGCTTTAAGCGCGTTATCGATGCTGCTGATTCTTGGGCTGGTTGCCGGAGGGGTATGGCAAGCAGTGTTTGCGGCCACTGTGATCTCGGCGATTGTCAGCCAGTTTTCCCAGCCGTCTTCTGCGGTGCTGTTCAAAAGGCATATTCCTGCGGAGGAGGTCGGAACAGCCGTCGGCATTAACCAGAGTCTGATGGCCTTGTTCACAATCTTCGGCCCGATGCTCGGAACCCTTGTCTATACTCAGCTCGGCATACAGTCATCAATAATTGCCTTGTTCGTGATCTTCACCCTGGCCGCCGGACTCCAGCTGTTCCTGCCGTCATCGGGCAGAGAGCAGCGGACAGAGAAGACTTCACCGCTTAAAGATATTAAGGAAGGCTTTAGCTATGTGCTGGGGCATGCCAACCTGAAGCTGATTGCGGTTATGTTTCTCATCTCGGGTCTAGCGATGGGAGTGACCCAGCCGCTGGATGTCTTTGTTACGATGAACCGTCTGGGCCTGCCCAAAGAAAGCGTACAGTGGTTCGCTGCCGCCGAGGGCGCGGGGATGCTTGCGGGCGGCCTCTTGGCCGCCGTGCTTACAGCGCAAATAACCCGCTACAGACGCGGGGTCATTACGGTGATCATGATTATATGGGCGGTTATCACCGCTATTGAGGTGCTGTCAGTCTGGCCTGTACTTACAGGAAGTGCGAGAGTGCTGTCCGGCATAGCTACAGCCTTCTTCCAGGTCTCATTCAGTGCCATGATGATTCAGGAGATCAGAGAGGAGTATATCGGCAGAACCAACGGGATTATCATTCCGCTGATGATGGGAGGCATGCTGCTGGGCAGCGCCTCCTCCGGATTCATTGTCGCTCAGCTCGATCTGATGGGAGCCTATTTTATAGCGGCCGCCCTTACGCTTGGCTGTGTTGTTTTTACAGCGCGGTTGAAATTTAGCTGAAAGCCTGTGCATAACTCTCCAGCGAATTAAGCCCAGTAAGAGGCTTTTTTAATGCAGAAAACGGACCGATCTTAATGCAATCTTAATACTGAATGCGAAATCCTAATACCAGCTTAATCCGGCAGGTGATATGCTTTCAGGACAATAAGACTAACGTACAAAGCGAGTGTGAAACCCGTGATTTCCTTTTTAAAAAGGTTTTTGATTGGCAGACCCCTGAAGTCCACTGAGCTCGGGGAGCAGAAGTTAAATAAAAAGAAAGCGCTGGCGATTCTTTCTTCAGATGCTTTATCCTCGGTTGCCTATGGTCCCGAGCAAATCTTAATTGTATTGGTTACGGTTGGTACAATGGCATTCTGGTATTCCATTCCGATCGCGATCGGGGTATTGGTGCTGCTGACTGCACTGATCCTGTCCTACCGGCAGATTATTTTTGCCTATTCGCACGGCGGGGGAGCCTATGTCGTTTCCAAAGAAAATCTGGGCCGCTACCCCGGGCTGGTCGCCGGCGGCTCGCTTCTGGTGGATTATATTCTAACAGTGGCGGTAAGTGTATCGGCGGGGACAGATGCGATTACTTCGGCTTTTCCAAGCCTGCATGAGCATAAGGTGCTGATTGCCATTATCTTCGTGCTGCTCATTACATTATTGAATTTAAGAGGCGTGACGGAATCCGCATCCGTTCTGGCCTATCCGGTTTATCTGTTCGTGCTGGCTCTATTCATTCTGATCGGAACGGGTCTTTATAACATCTTAACAGGCCAAGTGCCGGCAGAGCTGCATACCTCGCTGGGTACGCCGGTGGCGGGGATCAGTTTATTCCTGCTGCTGCGCGCCTTTTCATCGGGGAGCTCGGCGTTAACCGGGGTAGAAGCGATTTCCAATGCGATTCCGAATTTCAAAAGCCCGGAGGCTTCCAATGCGGCCAAAACGCTGGCGGCGATGGGGATTTTATTAGCTGTCCTGTTCTCCGGGATTGTCGTGCTGGCCTATTACTACGGGATTGCTCCCCGTGCTGATGTCACTGTAGTGTCGCAGATTGCGGAGCAGACCTTCGGGCGGAATGCGATGTACTTCTTTGTTCAGGGTACAACTGCGTTAATTCTGATTCTGGCCGCTAATACCGGATATTCGGCGTTCCCGCTGCTGGCAGTGAATCTGGCCAAGGACAAATTCATTCCGCGGATGTTTACGATGCGTGGAGACAGACTGGGGTATTCCAACGGGATTATTATCCTGGGCGTGCTCTCGATGCTGCTGATTTATGTATTTGAAGGGGAGACGGAGCAGTTAATTCCTCTGTATGCGGTGGGGGTGTTCATTCCCTTTACGTTATCCCAGACCGGGATGATGGTAAAATGGCTCCGCGAAAAGCCGGCAGGCTGGATGCCGAAGTTCGTCATCAACACCGTCGGAGCGCTGATAAGCTTCATTGTAACGATGATGTTCTTCCTGACCAAGTTCACTCAGGTATGGCCAGTATTTGTCTTCCTGCCGATTCTCCTGTTCGTCTTTCATAGAATTCATAAGCATTACGAGGCTGTTGCCGACCAGCTTAGAATCACAACCTGTGAGCCAACAGTCAAAATCGAAGGTAATGTCATTATTGTGCCTGTGGCTGGAATCACCCATGTCGTGGAGAACTCGCTGGAATACGCCAAATCACTGTCACCGCAGCAGATTATCGCCGTATATGTGCCTTTTGAACGGGAAGATGAAGCGGCATTTGAGGAGAAATGGAAAAAGTGGCAGCCTGACGTTCGCCTGGTGACCCTCTACACGCCTTACAGAAGCATTGTTCAGCCGTTAACCAAGTTCATTGATACGATCAACTGGAAAGCGGCAGAGCTAAATCATCGAGTCACAGTCATTATTCCGCAGTTTATTCCGAAAAAAGGCTGGCACAACATCCTGCACAACCAGTCGAGCCTGCTGATCCGCGCCCGTCTGCTGTTCCGCAGCGATGTAATTGTAACTACGGTGCCTTATCATTTGAAGAAGTAATCATTTTTGAGAGGCTGTCCCAAAGTCATGTAAGTGGCTTGGGGCGGCTTTTTTTGCGTGGGATAGTGGGATATAGGTGACTTGATGACTGAAGTAACTATCCGTATCTTGAATGAAAGTGATCCCAAAGTGATCTCCGAGGCGTTTCATAATCAAGGGTGGGAGAAGCCTGTAACTCTTTTTCAAAAATATTTGATAGAACAAGAAAAAGAACAGCGAGTCACCTTGGTGGCTGAAATTGAAGGTGATTTGCGGGTTATGTCAATGTACTTTGGCAAACAGATTATCCCTATTTTAAAAAGCAGCTTATACCGGAAATCCAGGAATTCAATGTATTGATTAAGTATCGACGTTTTGGAGTAGGCACATTGTTGATGGGTAAAGCAGAAACTATAGTTAGAGAACGATCAGAAGTCTCAGGCCTGGGTGTAGGCCTGTTCAGTGATTATGGGGCTGCACAAGCCTTATACGTCAATCGTGGGTATGTTCCGGATGGCAATGGAATATTTAAAGACGGGGAGTACCTGCAATATAGTCAGCAGGTAATTGTAGATGACGATCTGAATTTGTTCCTTGTTAAGAGATTATGAGCTCGATAATACCAAGAAAGCAACTGGATCAGAATGATATAGAAACGGAGCCCGCGCTATCGCGCGGGTTTCTTTTTGCTGAAAATATTTATCCGGCGCAGCCTATTTCCGCTCCAGCAGATGATGCCGCTCCCTGTAAACCATCGGCGTAACGCCGGCCACCTTTTTGAACACCTTGGTGAAATAGCTCTGGTCGTTAAAGTTCAGCAACGTGCAGATTTCAGAAATGGGCGTCTGGCTGTGGGCGAGCAGTTTTTTTGCTTCATTAATACGGGTGTTCTGGATGTATTCGCTGACGGTGATGCCGACCTCCCGCTTGAACAGGACGGACAGATATTTGGGGCTGAGGTCGGCCTTGCGGGCGATATCGTCATGGCTGATATTCTCATAAATATGCTTGTATATGTAATCTTTGCAGGTTGTGACCGTCTTGGAAAAGCGTTCGTTTTTGACCTGCCGGACCTGCTCGGCATACGTATAGAGCACTTCCTTGGCCAGCTCGCGGATGCCCTCCAGCGTGTTCGCCTCCTCCAGCTGCTGGATAAAGCGGTCATGCAGGCTGAAAGCGACCTCCTCATGCAATCCCCCCTCAATCGCGGCTCTGGAAACCAGGGTGATGAGTGTAATGATGTGATTTTTATTGGACCGGAAATAGCTTGTCTTTGACAGCACGCTGGCGATTTCCTCTTCCTTCAGATGAGGCAGCTGGGGCAGCTCCTCGACCCGACCCTCTCGGATAACCTCCAGCATTTTCTTTTCAAACAGCCGCTCATGGTAGATGCTTTCCTGGAGATTCCGGGAGACCGCAAGCTCGTTTTTCTCTATTTTTTCATGGGATTCACGCAGCTCGCCGTTCCGCGACCATACCGTCTCCGGCGCAACATAGATTTGATTGAACAGCTGAAATACAAGCGTACCGATATTCAGCAGCTTTTCCAAGGGAACGACAGGAATGGAGTTGTAGTACTGGATGATTTTATCGCGGTAAAAGAAAGCAAGGGAATCATTGATGATTCCGTTCACCCGGTCAGCGGATAGCGGATATGAAACAGACGGGCCGATGAGCACGGTACCTTCGAACACCTGCTTGCTGAACACGCTGATGAGCAGGAATTTCTCGGAGAAGGCGGACTTTTGCAGCAGCGGAAAATCGTACGGCTTGCCGGCATAGAAGTTCAAACGTGCAAACAGGCTGTCCTTCTGATTATCATACAGCGGATTCAGCAGCTTGTTGTTGGAGGATTCATAGGTGATTTTTCCGGAGGGATCAATATAGAAGACATGCAGATCAAATGTAGCAGCAATAAGGTCACATAGCTTGAAATGCTCCTCAGTGTTCATGGCCGGGCCATTCCCCTTTCCTACTTCTTGGTTCAATATTACAAAAAAGAGTACCAAATTACCATAAGGATTTTTGCGCCAATGATATTATTTTAGTTGTAAGGTGACTTGTATATTTGATAGCGGTTACATTTGATCATGTACCTTGGAAAGGGTGGACAGAACAATGGGAAAGTTTCCGGAACATTTTATGATTGGGGCGGCTACAGCTGCCCATCAGGTGGAAGGACATAATATCTATAGTGATTTTTGGGCGATGGAGCATGCACCTCATTCCGTATATAAGGAACCTTCGTTGGATGCAGTGGATCATTATAACCGGTATGAAGAAGATATTCTGCTGCTGAAGGAGGCCGGCTGCAACGCTTACCGGTTCTCTGTTGAATGGGCGAGAATCGAGCCGCAGGAAGGTGATTTCAGCGTACAGGAAATAGCGCATTACCGGGACGTGCTTAATTTCTGCCATCAGCAGGGGATTACGCCAGTGGTGACTCTGCATCATTTTTCCTCGCCTAAATGGCTTATTAGCGCAGGAGGATGGGAGAATGAGGCGACTATTGAAGCCTTTGGCCGTTACTGCAGACATGTTGTCTCAGAGCTGGGCGGACTGATTCCTTATATCTGTACGATCAATGAAGCCAATATGGGCAAGCAGATCACCAAGATTATGAAACGGATGATGGGCGGCGTTGCCAAACAGAAGAATAATGCAGAAGTCCAGGTAGGCCTGAATACGGATCTGGGCGCCCGGATGGAGCATTATTACCGCGAGCTCGGGGAAATCTTCGGCATCCATCCGGGTCAGGTACAGCCGTTCCTCTCTCCAAGAACGGAGCAGGGTGAACGGATAATTATGAAATGCCATGAGACAGCGCGCAGCATTATCAAGGAGCTGCATCCGGAGATTCAGGTAGGTATTACCTTTTCTCTATATGATCATCAGGCCCTGCCGGGCGGGGAGGCGTTTGTGCAGCTGGAGCAGCAGGAGGACTTCCTAGTATATCTGCCTTACCTGCAGGGGGATGACTTCCTCGGGGTACAGAATTATTCGCGCAAAATCCACGGGCCGGACGGTGTTGTTCCCCCGGATGCATCAGCCAAACTGACAAAGATGGGCTATGAGAATTATCCGCAAGCCTTGGGTAACGTACTGGATTTCGTGTCGGAGCATTGGAACAAGCCCATCTTCATTACCGAAAACGGCTTGTCCGGCGACAACGATAAAGACCGGGTAACATTTATCAAAGAGGCGCTGAAAGGCGTTCAGGAGCGCATCGCCCGGGGACTTCCGGTTATCGGCTACACCTACTGGTCGCTGCTCGATAATTTTGAATGGCAGCTGGGCTATGACCAGACCTTCGGGCTGATTGCGGTGGACCGCTCCACCCAGACAAGACATCCCAAAGAGAGCCTGTCCGTGCTGGGCGGGATTAGTAAAGCCGGCTTATAACAGCCTTAATCAGTAAAGCAACTATGAAAGAAGAAGGTGACTGCAGACATGAAGGTATCAGGCAAGGTTATTGTTGTTACCGGAGCCGGAGGCGGAATCGGCCGGGAGTTAGTACGCAATTTGTTGTCCAAAGGGGCGCGTGTAGCCGCTGTTGATATAAGCCTGGATGCTTTGGAGGAGACCGTTAAGCAGTCCGGAGCCGCAAGCGAAAGGTTGTCCATACACGTCGTTAATCTGACCGATCCTGCTGCAGTAGAAGGACTGCCAGAGCAGGTGCTGAAGCAGCACGGGGCTGTGGACGGGATCATCAACAATGCCGGAATCATCCACCCGTTCGTGCCGGTAAATGAACTAGGCTATGACAAAATCAGACAGGTAATGGATATCAACTTTTACGGAACGCTCTACATGGTCAAAACCTTTCTGCCGCATCTGCTGGCCAGACCCGTAGCCCATATTACGAATGTGTCCAGCATGGGCGGGTTCCTGCCCGTTCCCGGGCAGACCATTTACGGGGCATCAAAGGCAGCGGTGAAGCTGCTGACTGAAGGGCTGCGCTCCGAGCTGAAAGACACCAAGGTAAAGGTGACTGTGGTTTTTCCCGGCGGTGTAAGCACCAACATTATGCAGAACTCCGGCCTTGCCGATGCAGGCAACAAAGCGATGAGCAAGGATCAAGTCGCCCAGTTACTGACCCCCGTGCAGGCCGCAGCAATTATTATAGAAGGAATCGAAAAGGATCGGTACCGTGTGCTGGCAGGCAAGGATTCCCGGATGATGGATAAGCTGTACCGCCTGAACCCGCGGCGGGCCGCGGAGCTGATTGCCGACAAGATGAAAGAGCTGCTCTAAATGGGCTGAAACGGATAGAGAGTAAAGGGAAATGGGACGGAGGGGATTTTGGAATGCGTAAAGTAATGAATTTGAATGCCGCCTGGAAATTCTCGAAACAAAGTGAGCTAGAGGGTGCTGATCCGGCCTGCAGCGACCAGGACTGGGAGATTGTCTCCGTGCCGCATACCTGGAATGCGGTTGACGGAGCTAACGGCAATGAATATGACCGGAGAGCCTGCTGGTACCGTAACACGCTGAATGTACCGGCTGCTGAGCAGCATAACCGGGTATTTATAGAATTTCAAGGCGCGAACAGTGTGGCGGATGTCTATCTGGACGGCCGGCATATCGGGCAGCACCGGGGCGGCTATTCCACCTTCCGGTTTGATTTGACAGAGCATATCCGGTTTGGCGGAGCTAATCTGCTGGCAGTAAAGGTGGATAATTCAGCTGTAGAGGATGTATATCCGCTAAGGGCTGACTTTACTTTTTTTGGCGGGATCTACCGGGATGTTAAGCTCGTCATCGTGAATCCGGTGCATATCGACCTAATGGATCACGGTGCATCCGGCGTTTATGTGATTCAGGAGGAAGTAAGCGAAGCACTGGCAAAAGTGAAGGTGCGCACCCGGATTGTCAGCACATATGCAGAGGACAGCAAAGCCAGACTATGGGTTGAGCTGCTGGATGGGGCCGGGGCTGTTGCCGGAGTATCCGGTGCCGAGGTTCATCTTCCAGCCGGAGATACTGTCGCTGTTGACCTGAGTATCATGATTCCGAAACCGCTGCTCTGGGATGCCGTTCCGGATGCACATATGTATACGGCAAAAGTGTCTTTGCAGCGCTATAACGATACAGTAGATGAGGTAGTCATTTCTTTTGGCCTGCGCTATTTCCGCGTTGATCCGGCTGAAGGCTTATACTTGAACGGCCGGCCGTCCGGCTGCAGGGTGTGGCGAGGCATCAGGACCGCAAGGATATGGGCTGGGCAATCACCGCGCAGCAGCATGATGAAGATATGGCGCTGATCCGGGAAATGGGGGCGAACTCCATCCGTCTGGCCCATTACCAGCATGACCAGTATTTTTATGATCTGTGTGACCGTGCAGGAATGGTGGTCTGGGCAGAAATTCCGTTCATCACCCGCATGTCGGAGACTGATCTGACCGGGGCCAACGCCAAATTACAAATGACCGAGCTGATCCGCCAGAACTACAATCACCCGTCTATACTCTTCTGGGGCATCCAGAATGAAATCCAGATCGGCAGCAAAAATACCGGGCAGGTCCGCCAGGTTGTCCGTGAGCTGAACGAGCTGACCAAACATGAAGACCCGACGCGGCTGACGACAATGGCGAACATGTTTATTGTCGATGATCAAGATGAGTACAACTATCTTACCGATGTAATCGGCTACAACAAATACTATGGCTGGTATAACGGGACGGCGGAGGATTTTGCCCCATGGATCGACCAGTTTCATCAGACCAATCCGGACACATGCCTCAGCATTTCCGAATATGGCGCTGAAGGCATTATCGAATATCACAGCGATGAGCCTGTAGTTAAGGATTACACAGAGGAATACCATGCGCTGTATCACGAAAAGGTCTGGCGGATTTTTGCCGAGCGCCCTTTCCTGTGGGCAACGTATGTATGGAACATGTTCGACTTCGGGGCCAATGTCCGGGATGAGGGCGGTGTGAAGGGGCGCAACAATAAAGGGCTTGTGACCTATGACCGCAAGGTGAAAAAGGATGCTTTCTATATGTACAAAGCACACTGGTCTAGGGAGCCCTTCGTCCATATTGCCGGCAAGCGCCATCTGGAGCGTGCCGGGGACAGCACTGATTTGAAGGTATACACGAACTGCGGGGCGGTGTCGCTGATTATAAACGGAGTAAAGACGGAAACGTTATCCGGGGCAGATAAAATTCTGCTGTTCAAGGATGTGCGTTTGGACGAAGGATACACCATGATTGAGGTCGTAGCGGATAACGGGGAGGAAGCTTTCACAGACCGGGCTTTTTTTAAAAAGGTCGCGGCTGCCAATTCTTCTTACTCCGCACCGGTTGAGGATAAAGGGGAGCTGGTGGCCAACTGGTTCACGCTGCCGGAGCAGGATGACAACGAGCCGTTGGTTGAGGTGGAGATTCCGGAAGGTGTCTATTCCTCAGGAGATACCCTGCAGGATCTGATGGGGAATGAAGAAACGAAACAGATCGTCATTAGTGTTCTCGGTGATCTGACTCAAATTCCGATGTACGGCATGATGGAGAACTTCAAGGTCGATGCCCTGGCCTCGATGGATAATGATAGTTTATTGTTCAATAAAAGAGCGATAAACAAACTGAATCAGCTGCTGGTGAAGATCAAAAAGCTGCCTGAAGCAGAGGGGGTGTCTTATGAATAACAAAATTGAGCGCCTGCTTCAGGCGGACGGTGACAACTACATCTTTCCTTTTCTGTGGCTGCACGGGGAAGAGGAGGGAGTGCTCAGAGAATATATGGGAGCGATCCACTCGGCCGGCATAGGGGCGGTGTGTGTGGAGAGCAGGCCTCACCCTGACTTTTGCGGACCGCAGTGGTGGCATGACCTGGACATCATTATAGAGGAAGCAAAACAGCGGGGCATGAAGGTCTGGATTCTGGATGACAGCCATTTTCCGACCGGCTATGCCAACGGCGCTCTGGAGCAGGCCCCGGCTGAATTATGCCGGCAGTATCTCTATTATTCTTCAGTAGAAGTGTCCGGACCGGTGAAGTCAGCCCAGCTGAATGTATCCAGGCACGCGAAATTCACTAAGAATCCGTTCGAGAGCAGCATGTTCTCCATGCGCGCCAAAAAAGAAAAACGGAAGTTCGACGATGATACCCTGCTCAGCGTCTGTGCCGCACGTGTGGACCAGGGGTTTGATACGGCTACCCTTGTTGACCTTACAGAGCTGGTCAAGGACGGGGAGCTGGTGTGGGATGTTCCGGAGGGCAAGTGGACGATCTATGTGAATTATTTGACCCGCAATGCTGGCAGCCGTGACGGCTACATTAATATGCTAAAGAAAGACAGTGCAGCTAAACTGATTGAAGCGGTATATGAGCCGCATTATGCCCGCTATAAGGAAGAGTTCGGCGTCACCATTGCCGGCTTCTTCTCCGATGAGCCGGAGCTGGGCAATGGCAGGATGAACGACAATAAGCCGATCGGGGCGGAACAGGATCTGCCCTGGAGCGATGAGCTGGAAGAACAATTGCTTGCCCGGCTGGGCGAAGGCTGGGGGGCCAAACTGCCTCTGCTGTGGGAAAAGGGGAATGACCCGCACCTGACGGCAGAGGTCCGGTATGTATACATGGATATTGTCACCCGGCTGGTGGAGGCCAATTTCTCCCGACAGGTCGGGGACTGGTGTGAAGCGCGCAATGTGGAGTACATCGGCCACCTGATTGAAGATAATAATATGCATGCCCGGCCTGGCGCCAGTCTGGGGCATTTCTTCCGCGGGCTGTCCGGCCAGCATATGTCCGGCATTGATGATATCGGCGGACAGGTGATGCCGGGCGGCGAAATCTATCCGCAGAGAACCGTTATCGGTGAACGGGACGGTGAGTTCTTTCATTATCTGCTCGGGAAGCTGGGCAGCTCCTTCGCAGCCATTGATCCGGTTAAACAGGGCCGGACGATGTGTGAGATCTTCGGTGCTTACGGCTGGGGGGAAGGCGTGCGGACAATGAAATATCTGGTGGATCATTTTCTGATCAGAGGGGTGAACCATTATGTGCCGCATGCCTTTTCCGCCAAGCCATATCCTGACCCGGACTGCCCGCCGCATTTCTATGCAAACGGCCATGATCCGCAGTTCCGCCATTTCGGGACCTTGATGTCATACCTGAACCGGATGTGCGCGCTGATCAGCGGCGGTATACGTGTAACCCCGGCCGCCATTCTGTATCATGCCGAAGCAGAGTGGGCGGGAAAGTACATGCTGACCCAGAAGCCTGCGCATGTCCTGCTGGACCGGCAGATTGACTTTGATATTATCCCGTCAGATGTATTTACCGAACGGGACCGGTTCCGCACCCGGCTCGGGAATGCCTTGCAGATTAATAACCAGGCATACAAGGCGGTTATTATCCCGTATGCGGAATATATTACAGCGGACACAGCCGAGGCACTTGTTGAGCTGCAGCAGGCAGGCTGCCTCGTTCTGTTCGTTGATGCGCTGCCAAGCGGCATCCTTGATGGGGAGCAGGCTCTGCTTGCCGGGCTGTCGGCATGCAGTGTAGTCACGCTGGATACCCTTGCAGCTGAGCTGCAGGACCGTGGTATCGCTGAGCTGGCTGCCGGCCGGCCTTTCCGATGCTGCGCTGTCTGCATTACCGGGAGCAGAGCGATCTCTATCTTTTTACCAACGAGAATATGGCGGAGACTTTCCGCGGAACGGTTACTGTGCCGTCTGCAGGCGCTGTGTACGGGTACGATGTCTGGAACAATACACTGTATGAAGTGCAGGCCGAGCAGGGAGAAGAGGGGACGGTGCTGCAACTGGAGGTGCCGCCGTACCAAAGTGTTGTCATTGTGTTTGATGCCGCCGAAGATGTCCGCGTTAGCCCACCGCCTGTCTATGAAGAGGAGCTGGTCCTGAAGGACGGCTGGAAGATGAGCCTGGCTTCTTCGATTGAATATCCGCATTTTCATGATGAGCAGGACATTTCCGGATTCACCAGCGTAGGACTGCAGTATCCTGAGTTTTCGGGCTTTATCCGTTATGAGAGCGAGTTGACGGTTCCGGCATGGAGCCGGGCGGCGCTGGTGATTGAGGATGCTTTTGAAGGCGTAGAGGTGTTTATTAATGACCGGTCCGCAGGGATTCAGGTAGCCCCGCCGTTCAGGTTTGATATAAGCCGGCTGTTAAATCAGGGAACCAATAAGGTGCGGATCGAGGTGGCAACCACCCTGGAGCGTGAGCAGCACTTCTCGCCGCAGAATCAGGGGAGCATCTTTGCCGCTTTTATCAAGGCCCCGGTCTTTCAGCCGACAGGTATTACCGGGGAAGTTAAAATAGTAGGACAATACTTATAAAATCATCTGTGTTCCACATGAACCGGCCTCTCCTGCGACAGGGGAGCCGGTTTTTTTGCTGTACACCTAAAGTCACGGCCGTACCGGATTAGTGAAAAAAAGTACTATTAAATTTGAAAAAAATAATGACTTTCAGCACCAAAAAAACGACTAAAGTACCATAAACCCCAAAAAGAAAGCGTTATCATAATGCTGTAACCAAGACGTGAAATACCCGGGAGTGCTTACTGGCTTGGATTACCGTTCATCTGATTCGGAATCTTGAAAGGAAGTGTATATTGTGGGGCAGATTGCAAACAGAAATATGATCAAAGAGCAAAAGGCTGTCAGTAAAGCGGAGAGAGAGAAAAAGTACCGCCGCGCAAAAGCCTGGCAGATCGCGGTCTATCCGATTGGCGGCTTCGGCCATAATGCCTTTATGTTCCTTATGGGCCTGGTATCCTATTATGCTGCCGGCATAGTCGGGCTGGGCACAGTGGTCGCTTCATTAATTATTACCGGCTCGCGGGTTATGGATGCCATTACAGATCCGGTCATGGGCATTCTGCTGGATAAAACCAACGGAAGATTCGGCAAGGTCAGACCTGCACTGGCAGTTGCCTACCTTCTTATGGCCTCTTCAACGCTGCTGCTGTTTTTTACCAATCACCTTGTTCCTGACGGCTTTAAGATCATCTATTTTATCCTGCTGTACTCTGTGTTTATTATCGGGTACGCCATGTCGCAGATTGCGCTGAATATCGGAAATGCCGTTATTACAAATGATCCGGAGCAGCGCCCGCTGTTCGGCGGTCTTACGATGATTTATACGATGGTCTTTTACACAGGCGCCTCCGTCTACCTGTCTTTATATTTAACCGGTAAATATGGCGGATATACGCATGTCGGGCTGTTTCAGGAAATGACGATCTCTACCGTAATCATTGCAGGTATCGCCTATATGCTTGCCATAATCGGAATCGCCTCCAAAGACCGCACAGAACATTACACCACAGGCAACAACCACAAAGCCATTAAAGTAAAAGAGATCTGGCCGCTCCTGAAGAGCAACCGGCCGCTGCAGATGTATGTCATTGCCGCCTCAATCGATAAGCTCAGCCTGCAGATTGCCGGAAACCAGATTGTAAACGTTATGCTGTTCGGCATCGTCATCGGTAATTACAGCCTGCTGGGAACGACAAACGCCATCGGCATGATTCCGAATATTCTGGTGCTGATGTTCGGAATCCGTTATTCGATGAAATTCGGCTCGAAAAAAGGCTTTGTCATTGCCACCTGGGCCTGCATCGTCAGCTATAGTCTGTTATTGCTGCTGCTGTGGCTGGGTGATCCTAATCAGATCCGGACGGACAACATGGGCTTTATGACGATCAGCTTTATGGTGCTGTATCTGGTCGGCGGAGCTGTGCGGTATGTAGGTTCTGGCCTGATGATGCCGATGCTGGCGGATGTTATTGACTACAGCGCTTATAAATCCAATCATTATGCCCCAGGCCTAATCTCTTCTGTATACGCATTCATTGATAAAGCGGTATCCTCGCTGCAGCAGACCTTTGTCGGAATTATGCTCGCTTTTATCGGATTTAAGACCGCATTTCCTGATGTGGATACCCCGTACTCCGGCAAAATCTTCTGGATGACGATGTTCCTGGCGAGCGGCGTGATGCTAGCAGCATGGATCATTTCCCTGATTGCTATGCGGTTCTACGAGCTGGATAAGGAGCGTATGGCCGAAATACAGGAAGAGCTGGAGGCACGGCGTAAAGCCGCACAAATCTAGAGTTGGAAGGGAGAATGGAACATGGCAAATTTCTCAAGTGTAAAAGATAAAGTTGTAATTGTAACAGGCGCTGCCGACGGATTGGGTGAGGCGATTGCAAAGTGTTATGCGGAGAACGGAATGAAGGTGGTTGTAACCGATATCAATGCTGAAAAGGGCAGACAAACGGTGAAGCAGATGAGGAAGCAGGGCGGGGATGCCTCCTTTTTCCAGGCTGATGTCAGCAGCGAGCAGGAAGTTGTGGATATGATCGAGTTTACAGTTAACGCCTACGGCCGGCTGGACGGTCTGGTAAACAACGCTGGGATTGCCGCCCCCAACCGGCCGCTGCATGAATACTCGGCAGAGGAATTTGACCGGGTAACCTCTGTAGATTTAAAAGGGGTGTTCCTGGGCATGAAGCATGGCGTAGAAGCGATCCTGAAGTCCAAATCGCCCGGCGGCTTTATCGTCAATATTGCTTCCCTGGCCGGCATATTGGGCAACAGTTCAATGGGGCTGTATACCTCTTCCAAGCACGGGGTTGTAGGCCTGACAAAGAGTGCAGCTCTCGACTATGCACCGTACAATATTACTGTAAACACCATCTGCCCAGGCACCTTCCGGACGGCGATCTGGGGGCAGGCGACTGAAGCAGTCATTCAGGATTTTGCCGCGATCATCTCCCCGAACGCAAAGCTCGGCGATCCGCGCGAAATCGGCCATCTGGCCCTGTTCCTGGCATCTGATCTGGCAAGATATATAAGCGGTGCCGCCATTCCTATAGATGCCGGTGCCAGTGCGGGCAAGCTGACCCCGGCGAAGTGGGAGCGGCCGGAGATTCTGGAATAGGCGGAGAGGAAGTCTGCGGAGGGGCAGAGGCCAGTCAATATAGTAGAGGAGTTTTAAGAGGAGTTCTATTGCACTTAGAATGGAATTTTCAGCAGTAAAGTATGGAATCTGTTGTACGAAATACAATCACACCGCAGGATGCCGTGCATTACGTGCATAATTTGATAATCAGCATTAAAAGCTATGCAGATCAAATATACAGCCGGGCCCATCAGGGTCCGGCTTCCGGCATTTTTTTAACGAAAGAAAGATCATGAATTTACCCCCAAAAACACTTAAAAACACCTGTGTTTTTATTGACTCATAATAGTATATTTCAAGTAGAAGGACGCAAGGCTGGTCACATCCTGTATTATAAACGGATCACTAACAAAGGCAGGTCACCTATGAAACGAAATCACTGGATGCACAAATGGGTTGTCAGAGTACGAAACATGAAGCTGCAAAATAAGCTGATGCTGGGATATGTACTGGTGTGTGTTATTCCACTTTCATTTGTAAGCGCGTTCATCTTTCAGCAGTCAGCCAGAGGCCTGGAGGACTCCTCCGAAGAGTTCGCTTCACTGTATACGTCGCAGATCCGGACAACCTTAAATGAATTTCTCAAAGAATACGAAGAGGTTACGAAATCGGTGCTGGTCGATAACGATATTATTTACAGTCTCGGCGAGACCGGTAAGCTGCCTTTTGAGAAGGTCATTGACCAGCGTCTGGCGGTGCAGCGGCTTTTGATGAGGTTAGCTTTGCTTAAATCTGAAATGAGCAGTGTGATGCTGGTCAGCAGGGATGACAGTGTATATCAGTTTAGTAATTCAACCAACAAGGTTGATGAAAAGGAGCTGCTCGTCCAGGAGTGGTATACGAGGCTCCGGGACTCCGGCGAGACCTTCTTTATAACCGGCCTGCATGACCGTTCCTATTATGAGGATAAAGAGGAGGGTGCGGTAGTGACTGCGGGAAGGGTGCTGTTCAGCTCGGACGGAGCCTATGCGGGTATGCTGCTGATTGATCTCGATCCGTTCACCCTGCTGCAGCTCGATCATGAGTTCATTCTTGCCCGGGACAAATATGGGATCAGTGTAGTCATAACGAACCTGCAGCAGCAGATTGTCTACCACTCGGATGCGGCCAGCGGAAGGCTGTCCTGGAAGCAGCTGCTTGATTCAAGCGGCGATTATCTGCAGGACAAGGGAGACAAGGATCATATTGTACTGCTCAGCAGTACTGACCGGGAGGAGCTGCTTATCCGGACAGAAATTCCCCGCTCCATGCTGCTGCAGCGGATTAATCAGATCAAAGGCATGACCGTCGTTGTCATTCTGACAAGCTGTCTGGTCATCATGCTGTTCTCCTTCGGTCTGAGCTATACGATAACGAGGCCGATTAAGGCGCTGCGCAGAAGCATGAAGCAGGCTGAAGTGGGACAATATCTGGCGATCGAAAAAGAACAGGGCGGCGATGAGATCGGCAGTCTTGTGCACAGCTACAACAAAATGATTATAACGATCCGCACGCTGATCGAGGATGTATACATCGGGGAAATCAAGCAGCGCCAGGCAAAATTGATCGCACTGCAGAATCAGATCAATCCCCATATGCTCTACAATACGCTGGAATCGATCCGGATGAAGGCCTTGGTTAAGGATGACGACGAAACGGCAGACATGATAAAAATATTGGCCCGCATGTTCCGGCTGACCCTGAATAAAGAGGGCAGGCAGCATTCCATCAGGCATGAGCTGGAATATACTGCGAATTATCTGCAGCTGCAGAATATCCGGTTTGATCACTCTTTCAGACTTGAGCTGGACATTCCTGATGAAATGCTGGATTGCAGCATCATTCCTCTTGTATTCCAGCCGATTGTGGAAAACAGCATTAATCACGGATTTGAAGACTACAGCCGGATTATGACCATTACCATAGCTGGCCATTGGACGGAGGAGGGGGAAATGCTGCTGCGGATAACGGATGACGGTGCCGGTATGAGCTCGGACAAACTGGCACAGCTGCTTGCTGCTCTGGAGGGGGCAGATTCTCATAAGTACAAGCTTGAGGAGGATCATGATCAGCCCGAGAAGGGACTTGGTCTGCAAAATATCGCAGAACGCATCAAGCTGCATTATGGCGAGAAATATTATCTGACAATTGTTACCGGAATACAGGATGGGACTTCCATTGAAATCCTGATTCCGGGAAGCGGGAGGGACCTGGGATGAAAATTGTTGTGATCGATGATGAGAAGGGCATTGTGGAGGGCATTAAAAAGCTTATCGGGCGCTATCTTCCCGATTGCAGGGTAGCCGGCACGGCATACAATGGGCTTGAAGGCTATGAGCTGATCCGGCGGCTGCAGCCGGACATTGCCATTACAGACATCCGCATGCCCAAAGCAGACGGGCTGGATATGATCAAAATGGCAGTGGACGCCGGTATAAAAACGAAGTTTATCCTGCTGAGCGGCTATGCCGATTTTGAGTATGCACGAAGAGGAATGAAGCTGGGTGTACAGTTTTATATCAACAAGCCTGTTGAGGAAGAGGAGCTGCGCAGCAGCGTGAACCAGGTGATAGAGGCGATCCAAGCTGACAGGCTTCGAACGCAAAAGCTGGATGAGCTGAAGCATGAGGTCAGCACCCGGATGCAGGAGGAAACACTGCGCGACATTATCGATACAGGCCCTGAGCATACAGAGCTGGAGGCAGAGCTGCTGCACGAAGCGCAGATTCCTACAGCAGGAATCTGGTTCACCTCCGTTCTTCTGGATTTCAGCGGCAGCGCCGGGCAGCTCAAAGAGACAGGCTTCCAAACGGTATTACAGCTGATTGACCTGACGCTCCGGCACTATCATAAAGTGTACCGCTTCCGTTACATGGGGCCGCAGATAGCGGTGGTCATAGCCCACAATAGTACGATTCCGTACGTCCGTCTGCTGCATGCGGTGCAGGGCTTGAAGCAGGCCTTGGCCTCAGAACTGAGTTTGCAGGCGAGCATCGGCATCGGAACAGTCTACAAGCGGGCTTCAGGAATCAGCCAGTCCTTCGAGGAAGCACGTAGCGCTCTGAGCTACAAGGTGATTAAGGGAGGGGAGCCGGTGATCTCCTACAATGAGATTATGAAGCTTACCGGCTGCAGCCAGCCGGTCCCTGAAGAGCTGATTATCAGGCTGGAAGAAGCTCTGGATAACATGAACGAGGAGGAATGCATAGCCATTATCAAAGAGATATTCCGAGTGATGGCTGAAGGGCCCGGAATGAATCCGGCGGAGCTGCAGCAGTCGTGCCTGAATATTCTGCTGTCCAGCATCCGGAAGCTGTCCTTCCAGCAGCTGCAGCAGAATGAGCTGGTGGGCCGGCATATTCTCTCCCTGGAGGGCATATCCCGGTTTCAGACACTGGAATATCTGGAGGAATGGATGATCCAGGTCATCCGCGGAGTGATTGCCTTTAAGGCGGAGCATGATCTATCCCGCAAAAAAGACGTCATTTCGGAGATAAAGGCGTATGTAACCAAGCATTACAATGAGCAGATCAGCCTGGCTGATCTGGCCGCGAGGTTCTTCATCAGCCCGTATTATTTGAGCCAGCTGTTTAAGCGGAAGACGGGCGGAAACTATCTGAATTTCCTGACGCAAATCCGGATCGGCAAGGCAAAGGAGCTGCTGGAAAATACCGATCTGAAGGTCTATGAGATCTGTCAGATGGTTGGCTATACGGATACCCAGCATTTTGCCAGAATGTTCGAGAAGCTGACCGGCTGCAAGCCGAGAGAGTTCCGGCGGAATTTGCCGGGCGGCTGATCAAGGGGGAAAACCACTTCCTGCGGGAGTGGTTTTATCTTAAAAATAGCATGTTTTAACTTAAAAATGTCTGATTGTAGAGCAGTGGTGCAAATTATAATATTGCTATTGTAAGCGGATTCAATAAACAGCCTGTTAAGGGGGAGAAACATGAAATTTAAAAAGATCGGGTTAATGCTGGCAACCGGTGCCCTGGCCATTACCACTGTAACCGCTTGTGGCGGTAACAACAATGCCGGGAATTCTGCATCTGGCAACCAGAACCAGAATCAGAGCGGAGATCAGAACCAGAGTGCTGCCGGAGACGAGATTGTAGACATCGAGGTCTGGGGCACCAACATCGGCTACAAGCCGATTGAAAAGGGCAGCAAGTTGTATGAATTTTATAAGGAGAAGCTTGGCGTCGGCGTCCTTCATCCATATGTGGAGTGGAACGGGGGGACGAATTACCTGAACCAGCTGAACCTGAAGATTGCCGCCAACGAAATGCCGGATCTGTTCCTGCCGCAGCAGGGCCTGGAAGACAGCCTGGCGAAAAATGGTGCACTTGCCGATCTGACAGATCTGCTGCCGGAATACGCACCGAACCTGTGGAATGCCATCCCGCAGGACATGTGGGATATCGTCAAAGCCAATGACCCTACCGGCCAGGGCAAGATCTATTACATCCCGGGGATGGTGGACTACGGAAGATATGCCGGTATGATCCGCCAGGATTGGCTCGACAAGCTGGGCCTGCAGATGCCGACAACCCAGGAGGAATACGAAAAAGTTCTGATTGCATTCCGGGATCAGGATCCGAACGGTAACGGACAGCAGGATGAGCTGCCTACAGGCGGACGGGAGCAGGCACGCTGGATGGACCATCTGTTCGCAATGTATGGTGTAGCGATGTTTGAGGGCTATCCGGACTGGGATATCTATGACGGTGAGTTGACCTACTCTGCCGTAACCCCGAACATGAAGGCTGCGCTGGAGTATATGGCCAAGCTGTATCAGGAAGGCCTCATGGACAAGGAATCGCTGCTGAATTCCAAGGATAAGTGGGACGGCAAAATCCATGCCAATAAAGTCGGAAATTACTTCCACTGGGTTGAATCCGGCTATCTGCCTCTGGAAAATCTGTTCAAGAACACAGGGGTAAAGGCTGAATTTACAGTACTGCCGGTTCCAAAGGTTGAGGGCTATGAAGGCTTCTATACATGGAAACGTTTCACGCCTCCTGCCTGGGTAGTGAAGAACAACAAAGACGAGAAGAAGCTGATGGCTACCCTGAAGCTGCTGAACAATATGTATGATCCGAAGGTCTGGAAGGACTTGTATCTCGGAGTAGAAGGCATGCACTATACGATGAAGGATGGCCAAGCAACCAGGCTGCCGGATGACAAGAGTACACAGGAGAATCTGATTCTTGATCCGTATGCCAAAATATCTACGCTTGATTTCATGATGGATCTCAACAAGAGCACAGCCTCCGAAGACCGGATGTGGGCAATTGACCAGGTGAACCGCAATATGCAGGAAGCTCAGAAATATGCCAAGGTGATCGCCGGTGACGGTATGCCGGCCAGCGTATACGACGGCTATCCGGATATTAACAACCGTACACTCTATGTAGAGTATGCAAGCAAAATTATCCTTGGACAGTATCCAATCAGCAAATTTGACGAGTTTGTCGAAAAGTGGAACCAGTCCGGCGGCGAAGAGGTAACCAAGCGGGCCAGAGAATGGTACGCGAAGATCAAGAAATAGGCGCTATTGCTGCAAAAGTCCGCCCGGCGTCTGCTGCCGGGCGGACTTATTTTATGATCAAGGAGAGTGGAGCTACGTGGCTTATCTATGCAATCCGCTAAACATCGAATACAAATATCAGATAGTTGAGTTTATGGGCAAGAGAGGGGCATTCAGGGAAGCAGCTGATCCTACCCTGATTATTTTTCACGGGGAGTACTATCTGTTTCCGTCCATGACTGCGGGATTTCTGACAAGCCCTAATTTGGTCGAATGGACCTTCCATCCGCTGGAGGGTGTGCCTGTATACGACTACGCTCCTGATGTGTTGGTTGTTGGGGACTATCTGTATTTCTCCGCCTCGGACAAGTCCAAAAACTGCTCATTCTACAGAACCAAAGATCCGGTAAACGGTGAATTTGAAGAAATAACAGGGAGCTTTCCGTTCTGGGATCCTAACCTGTTCCAGGATGAGGACGGAAGACTGTATTTCTACTGGGGATGCTCCAACGTTACGCCTATTTACGGCGTAGAGCTTAATCCCGTGGACATGCAGCCGTTATCAGACCCCATTGCCCTTATTCATGGAAACCCCGGTCAGCTGGGTTATGAAAGAAAGGGCGAAAATCATATTGAGGATGGAACCGCTCCTTATATTGAAGGAGCATGGATGGATAAGCATAACGGGACCTACTATCTGCAATATGCCAGTCCGGGTACGGAGCATAATATTTACTCGGATGCGGTCTATATTTCGGATAAACCGCTTGGCCCGTTCAGGCTGGCAGACAATAATCCTTTCTCCTATAAGCCGGGCGGCTTTATGCCGGGAGCCGGGCATGGCTCTACACAGGGAGACCATTACGGCAATCTGTGGCACATCTCCACAATGCGGATCAGCATGAGCCACTTGTTTGAGAGAAGGATAGGCTTGTGGCCGGCGGGGTTCGACCGTGACGGAGAGCTGTTCTGCAACCAGCGCTTCGGCGATTGGCCATACAGGCTGGAACAGAGGCGGATGGACCCGTGGAGCAGTCCCGAATGGATGCTGCTCTCTTACAACAAGCCGGCCGCAGCTTCTTCCTCAGAGCAGGGATATGAGCCATCCAAGGCGGCAGATGAAAATGTACAGACCTGGTGGAGAGCCGGCTCCAGCCAGCCGGGGGAGTGGCTGGAGCTGGATCTGAAGCAGGAATGCAGCGTACATGCGGTGCAGATCAATTTTGCGGATGACCGGCTGCAGGTTGACCTTCCGGCAGGAGCAGTGCTGCAGAAGAACCGCTATATTGTCCGGGAGCGGTTCTTCACCCGCTGGCTACTGGAAGGCTCGCGGGACGGCGAGGAGTATTTTGTAATAGAGGACAAGACAGAGGCTGCTACAGATCTGCCGCATGATCTGATTGTGCGGGAAGAAGGAATCACAGCCCGGTTTATCCGGTGCACCGTGTTGGAGCTGCCGTTCGGCCAGCAGGCCTGCATATCCGGGTTCAGAGTGTTCGGGAAGGGGACGGGAGAGCTGCCTGAACAGACTGACGGAGTAGTGACCGTGCTGGAGAATAAGCTTGATCTTCACGTACGCTGGAACGGGAACAAGGCTACAGGCTACAACGTGCTCTGGGGTTATGCTGCGGACAAGCTCTATCACAGCCACATGGTATTTGGGGGCAATGATGTAATGATCGGTGCACTGATCACTGACCAGCCGGTATATGTGCGAGTAGACGCGTTTAATGAAATGGGGATCACAGAGGGCCGGATACACCGGGCGGTCTAGCCGAAGGCGGCTGTCTTCATTCTGTTGAAAATGACCCTGAATGAACTTAAAAACACCCAATTGAGACGTTTTCGGACCGGGCATATAGTTAGATTGTAAACGAATTCAACTACTGGATATTGGGGGGAACACATTGAAATTTATTGCATCTCATCAACTGAAGGTGTACTGGCCGCTGTATGTCATGGCGATCCCGGGAATGATCTTTCTGATCGTCTTCAAATTCATTCCGCTGGCTGGTGCTGTAATCGCCTTCAAAGACTATTCCGTATTTCAGGGGTTTATAGACAGCCCCTGGGCAGGGTTTAAACACTTCGAAACCCTGCTGAAGCATCCGGATTTCCTGCGGGTATTCAGCAACACGCTGCTGCTGGGCCTGTTCAAGCTTACCATTGTATTTCCGATTCCTGTCCTGCTGGCGATGATGATCAATGAGATCCGGAAATCGGCGCTTAAAAAAGGAATTCAGACTGCGCTGTACATTCCGCATTTTCTCTCCTGGGTTATCGTAGGCGGTATTCTCTTCGATTTCTTTTCCTTAAGCGGAATGTTTAATATTGTCCTCGGATGGTTCGGCAGCGAGCCTGTCCTGGCTATGCAGGAAAGCGCATACTTCCGGCCGATTTATGTACTCGCCTCCATCTGGAAGGATGCAGGCTGGGGCACCGTCGTCTATATGGCGGCCATCAGTGCGATTGATCCGCAGCTCTACGAATCAGCGATGATCGACGGGGCCTCACGATTCCGGCAGATCCGGCATATCACCTTCCCGATTCTTCTGCCTACGGTGCTTGTCCTGTTCCTGCTGGATATCGGGAACTTCCTGGATCTCGGCTTCGATCAGGTCTACAACCTGCTGACGCCGATGACCTACAATGTCGGGGATATTCTTGATACCTATGTATTCCGCACAGGTATTCAGCAAGGGCAATACAGCTTCGCAACGGCAGTAGGCCTGTTCCAGTCCGTTATCGGATTTATAATGGTCTACACCTTCAACAAGCTGTCTAAAAAGGTTTCAGACGGGGGGCTCTGGTAAGATGCTTACATCAAGAAGCGAAAAATTATTTGTAGGAGTAATCACCGGGCTGCTCATTCTTTTCTCGGTTGTGGCCCTGATTCCGCTGGTGTCCGTTATTTCAACTTCGTTAAGCTCGAAAAGTGCTGTGGACATGAACCTGGTCACACTGTGGCCGAAGCAATTTACGTTTGACTCCTGGAGTTATATTATCGACCGTCCCGACCTGTGGAAATCATTCTTTTTAACTCTTACCACAACGCTCATCGGTACGGTGCTGGCCCTGCTGATGACCGCCTTGTTCGCTTATCCGCTGTCCAAGCCGGAATTCCGCTGGGGCTCGGTCATTATGATGGCCGTTGTTATCGCCATGATCTTTAAAGCCCCGATTTTGCCTTACTTCCTGACGGTACGCGGCATCGGCCTGTATGATAATCCGCTGGTGCTGATTATCCCGCATATCCTGAATCCGTTCAATCTGATCATTATGCGGACCTTCTTCAAGCAGTTCTCCAAGGAGCTGGAGGAAGCGGCCTTCCTGGAGGGCTGCGGATATTTCCGGATGCTGTTCCAGTTCGTGCTTCCGCTGTCCAAGGCAGTGCTTGCTACGCTTGCCTTGTTCTACGGCGTGGTGCTGTGGAATCAGTTCCAGCATCCGCTGTTCTTCCTGCAGGACACCAGCTGGTTCCCGCTGCAGATCAAGATCCGCCAGTTCATTACCGACGACAGCGTGATTATGGCAGGTGCCGCTTCAACAGCCAATCTGAATTACAACGAGCGCACGTTAAGAGCGGCAACCGTAATTTTTGCGATTGTTCCGATTATTGTGGTGTATCCGTTCCTACAGAAGTATTTCGTTAAAGGTGCAATGATCGGTTCGGTAAAAGGATAATTAGGTGAAAAGTATCAGTCTGCGAATCTAGTCTGCAGGAGGTCATTATGAACAGACGTATAACGGAAGTGCTCCAGGGCAGGGAAGAGAATTATATTCTTCCGTTTCTCTGGCAGCACGGGGAAGAAGAAGGCGTGATCCGGGAGGAAATGGCCCGGGTCCACGAATCGGGAATCGGGGCGGTCTGCATCGAGGCCCGGCCGCATCCGGATTTTCTCGGACCGAAGTGGTGGCTGGATATGGACATTATTATGGATGAAGCACGCAAGCGCGGAATGAAGGTCTGGCTGCTGGATGATGACCATTTTCCGACCGGACATGCGGCAGGAAAGGTGAAGGAGGCGCCGGAGGAGCTGCATCGCAGATTCCTGGGCGAACGTTATATTGATACGGCCGGCCCTGCCCCGGGAGCATCCGTGCTGGTCGATACTCTGCTGCTGACCGGACTGCGGCCGACGATCTCTCTGCGGCAGAACGCTGGCGGCCGGAATAAGTTGATCTCCGTTGCCGCTGTCCGCCGCGATTCGGCAAGCGGAGCATTGCTTGAGGAAGCCATAGACCTCACCGAACGCGTGCGGGAAGGTGTTCTATACTGGGATATTCCTGAAGGGTACTGGCGGGTCTTTGTCATTTCAGAGGATAAGCAGGGCGGAAGCGAGAAGCAGGCGGATTACTTGAACCCGCTGGACCGGGATTCCGTCCGTATCCTACTGGATACCGTTTATGAGGCTGTCTATGAGCGGTATAAGGAAGATTTCGGGCAGACCTTTGCCGGCTTTTTCTCGGATGAACCGGGCTTTTACAATGACAAGACAACATTTGATTTCGAATCCCGTCCGGGCAAAGCCGGCGTATCGCTTCCCTGGAGCAGTGATATGCCGGCCCTGCTGGAGCAGGCTTTGGGCGGGGATTACCGCAAGCAGCTGCATCTGCTATGGCATGATGAGGGTGAGCAGGCTGATAGGGTCCGGTACAGCTACATGAATATTGTCAGCAGGCTGTATGCGGAGAACTTCTGCAACCAGATCGGGGAGTGGTGCAGGGCGCGCGGGGTGGAGTATATCGGGCATGTGCTTGAAGACAACAATGTTCACGCCAGACTCGGTCCCGGCGCCGGACATTTCTTCCGGTCCATGTGGGGACAGGATATGTCGGGCCTGGATGTAGTGCTGTGGCAGATCGTTCCCGGCTTTGATGAAGTGTCGTTCCGCTCGGCTTCCGGGGTGACGGACAGCGAATTTTTCCACTATGGACTTGCCAAGCTGGGGGTATCGCTCGGACATATCGATCCGAAGAAGCAAGGCCGGACGATGTGTGAGGTATACGGGGCTTACGGATGGACGGAAGGTCTGAAGCTAATGAAGTGGCTTACCGATCATATGCTGGTCCGCGGCGTGAACCGGTTTGTTCCCCATGCCTTTACTCAGAAGCCATTCCCGGACCCGGATTGCGGTCCGCATATGTATGCCGGAGGGAAGAATCCGCAATACCGCTATTACGGTTATCTGAACCGGTACATTAACCGGATCAGCCACCTAATCTCAGGCGGAAGACATGTGGCAACCGCAGCCGTCCTGTACCATGCGGAAGCGGAGTGGTCAGGGGAAGCGATGTATTTTCATAAGCCGTTAAAGGTCCTGCTGCAGCATCAGATCGACTGTGAGGTGCTTCCGGCTGATGTTCTGCTGGATGAGGCGAAGATTAATGACAGTAGGCTGCATGTTAACCTTGAGGATTATCAGTGCCTGATTATCCCGTATGCGGAGGCGCTCCCGGCGGAGCTGCTCCGGCAGCTGGCGGATTATGCCGGGCTTGGCCTGCCTGTGTACTTTATAAATGGGCTTCCAGTACGTTCCAGTGAAGGTGCAGATGTGTCCGCTGCGCTATCATTCCTTTCTGCTTGCCCGAATGTGAAGATTAGCGGATTAAGCAGGCTTGCGGACGGGCTTACAGCCGCTGGCTATTACGAAATTAAGGCATACGGGTACGAGCCGTATCTGCGGAATTACCATTATGTACATGAGGATGCGGATGTCTTTATGTTCTTTAATGAAAGCCCGCATAAAGTCATCTCCACGAAAGTTACCCTGCCGCTTACGGGAGAGGGCGAGGTATATGGTTATGACGCTTTCCGCAACCAGCTGACGCTTATGGAGGCAGGAGGCGAATCAGGAGCAAAAACCGTGGAGCTTGTGCTGCATCCGTATGAATCCATCGTGCTGCTGCATGGCGCTGCGCTTGCCGGTTGTTCTGCTGAACGGGCATGGACTGCGGACGGGCAGCGGCTTACACTGCAGGGCGAATGGACGGTTTCCACAGCCGTTTCGGAGTCCTATCCTGCGTTTAACGCGCCGGTCACGTTAAAAACGTTGCAAAATATGAGCGCACCGGATATGCTGCCGGACTTCTCGGGTACTTTCCGTTATGAGACGGAGTTCGAGTGGGATGATTCCGCTGACAGTGTATTGCTTGAGCTGGGGGAGGTCTACGAAACGGCGGAAGCTTGGATTAACGGCCAGCGTGCAGGTCTGTGTATCTGCCCTCCGTACCGGATGGAGGTAACAGGGGCCATCCGCCAAGGAACCAATACGCTCGTAGTTGAGGTTACCAATACGCTGTCCAAGGATCAGCAGGATTTCCTGTCCGCCTTTGCCCAGCAGGACCCGAGCGGGCTGATCGGCCCGGTGACAGTAACGCCGCTGCGGCGTCCGGTAAAGGAGGCTTAGGGATGAACGTCATTACAAATCCTGTACTGTGCGGATTTAACCCTGATCCGTCGATTGTCCGGGTAGAGGATGATTATTATATTGCCACGTCCACTTTTGAATGGTTTCCGGGTGTGCAGATTCACCACTCCAGGGATCTCGTGAACTGGAGGCTGCTGAAACGGCCGCTGGACCGGATATCCCAGCTGAACATGGCGGGCAACGGGGACTCCGACGGCGTATGGGCACCCTGTCTGACCTATGACAACGGTCTGTTCTATTTAATTTATACCGATGTGAAGTCGCACAAGGGTGCTTTCAAGGATACCCATAATTATCTGGTGACCGCTGCCAGCATAGAAGGGCCGTGGTCCGAGCCGGTCTATCTGAACAGCAGCGGATTCGACCCGTCCCTGTTCCATGATGAGGACGGCCGGAAATGGCTGCTTAACATGCGCTGGGATTTCCGCAAGGGAAAGAACAAATTCGGGGGCATCGTTATCCAGGAATATGCAGAGGCAGAGGGACGCTTGATTGGCCCGGTTACGACGATTTTTGAAGGTACGGAGATCGGCTTTACGGAAGGCCCGCATGTGTATAAGAAGGACGGTTATTACTACCTGCTTACCGCAGAAGGCGGAACGAGATACCGGCATGCTGTTACTGTGGCCCGTTCGGTTTCCCTGTTCGGACCATACGAGGTTGACCCGCATAACCCGATGCTGACCAGCAGCGGCCAACCGGAGCTGCTGCTCCAGAAGGCCGGTCACGGGTCACTTGTGGAAACGCAGTCCGGTGATTGGTATATGGCTCATCTATGCGCCAGACCTGTGGACGGATTTCACTGCATCCTGGGCCGGGAGACCGCTCTGCAGAAGTGTTACTGGGATGACGAGGGCTGGCTGCGCCTGGAAGGGGGCGGGAACAGCCCGTCGTCTCAGATTGCAGCGCCGGCTTTGCCACTGTACCCGTTTGAGCGGGAAGCGGAGCGGGATGACTTTGACGCACACCAGCTTGGAGACCAATGGAACACTCTGCGGATTCCGCCGGGTCCCGACTGGCTCTCGCTCAGCGAGCGGCCGGGCTTCCTGAGGCTGAAGGGAATGGAGTCCTTGAGCTCCTGCCACCGGCAGAGCCTGGTGGCCCGCCGGCAGCAGGCATTTAACATAGATATAGAGACGGTGGTTGAGTTCGCACCGGACAGCTTCCAGCAGATGGCGGGCCTCATTCTCTACTACAACACAGAGGACTATGTATACCTGCGGATCACACATCTGGAGCAGCACGGCAGAGTAATCGGGATTATCCGGTCCGACCGGGGAGTGTACGACGAGCTGCTTGAGGTTGATCTTCCGCTGCCGGATTCAGGTCCGGTGTATCTGAAAGCTGCAGTGAACCGGGAGACTCTGCAATTCTATTATGCGGTTGAAGCCGGTACCTGGTCACCTGCAGGCGGGGAGATCAACATCGCTCATCTCTCGGATGAGGCCAAGGAGCCGCTGCGGTTTACCGGAACCTTTGCGGGTGTATGTGTGCAGGACTTGGCGGGAACACGCAAGGCTGCTGACTTTGATTATTTTATATACAGGGAAATGGAGTGAGCGGGGTGTCGATTATACAGTTTCCTGAGGATTTCTGCTGGGGGGCGGCTACGGCTGCCTATCAGATTGAAGGAGCCTGGAATGAAGGCGGGCGCGCCCCTTCAATCTGGGATACCTACGCGCATACGCCCGGCAAGGTCCGGAATGGTGACAACGGGGATACCGCTTGCGACAGCTACCACCGTTATGAGGAAGATATCGCATATATGAAGGAGCTTGGCCTCCGCACTTACCGGTTCTCCATATCCTGGCCGCGGATTTTTCCGGACGGAACAGGTGAAGTGAACCGGGAGGGGCTGGATTATTATCACCGGCTAGTGGACAAGCTGCTGGAGAATGGGATTGAACCGTTCTGTACCCTGTACCACTGGGATCTTCCGCAGGCGCTTCAGGACACGGGCGGATGGAAGAAACGCGATACGATCGGGGCTTTTGTCCGGTACGCCGAAACGCTGTTCAAGGCCTTTGCCGGCAAAATAAAATACTGGACCACCTTCAACGAGCCGTGGTGCGTCTCCTTTAAAGCCCACTATATCGGCGATCTGGCTCCCGGCGAGCAGAATCTGCAGAGTGCGCTGGATGTGGCTCATCATCTGATGATCGCCCATGGCAGGGCGGTGCAGGCATTCCGTCGCTCCGGCGTCTCCGGGCAGATCGGTTACGCCCCGAATGTCAGCTGGCGCGAGCCGTTCAGCTCCGCGCAGGAGGACATCGCTGCCTGCCGCCGCAGAACAGGCTGGATGGTGGAGTGGTTTTTGGACCCTCTTTTCAAAGGCGAATATCCGGATTCCATGATCCAGGCTTTCGAGGTCCAGGGGGCGAAGGTGCAGATTCAGCCGGGCGATATGGAGGATATTACGCAGCCGATTGATTTTCTCGGAATCAATTATTATACAGGTTCGCTGGGACGCTATAAGCAGGGGAACGGCCTGTTTGAGCTGGAGGATATCGACGAGGGCTATGAGCGGACGGATTTCAACTGGCCGATTTATCCGCAGGGGTTATACAACGTATTGCTTCACATCAAGGAGCGTTATGGTCCAGTGCCCATATACATTACCGAAAACGGGGCCTGCTACGACGGCGATCCGGCCGGCGGTAGGCTTCAGGACGATAATCGTACCGAATATCTGAGAAAGCATCTGCTTCAGCTAAAGCGGGCGATGGATGACGGAGTACCTGTCAAGGGCTATATGGCCTGGTCGCTGCTGGACAACTTCGAGTGGGCTGACGGCTACAGCCGGCGCTTCGGGCTGATTCATGTGGATTTCAACACATTGAAGCGGACGCCGAAGGACAGCTTTTACTGGTATAAAAAAGTGATCGGGAACGGATGGCTGGAGGTCTGATCCCCTTCAAATTTCCTGTCCACACAAAAACACGCAGCGCTTAGCTGCGTGTTTTTGCTGTTTAAAATAGACTGCTCGTAACCTTATGCGTCAGATGCTCAATTCTCGGCTTCATCTGGGCATCGTCAATGGCGGACAGCTTGTCCGGCTTGAACAGCTGGATTTTTTTGAGCTGATAATAGTCCGTTAATACCTGCTCCACCGTCAGCTGATTGGTCATCAGATATTTAACATTCAACATTCCGCGCAGAAGCTCATCCTGCATAATGAGGATTTTACCGTTCAGATCATGAAAAAGGCCCCGCCGGATCCCCTCTTGATAGTAGGCCAGAATCTGCTCCTCCCGCTGCTGCATGCCTTCGTTAAACCGGCTGTACCACTCGGGATAGCTGGTTTCGAGGTCCTTCAGGAAGATCTCTGTAAAATAAACGGTCAGCGAGACAGACTGCTCAAACATTTGCTGAAACCGGATTCCGAAGCTCTCCTCGGACTCCGGCGGCGATGAAGCCAGCTGTTCAGTCATGTATGTAACAAAGCCTTCGACTATATAGCCGATAATCTCCTCTTTCGTTGAAAAATACTTATATAAAGTAGCCCGGCTGACCTCTGTTACTCTGGCGATTTCATCCATCCGCACGGATTGCAGCCCGTTTTTCCGTAGATAGGGCAGCAGCTTAGAGATTAGCCTGGAGCGTGTTTCTTTTATTTTATCCGAGTTGCTTACAGAATTGTTCAAAATCAAAACCCCCCTCATGCTGTATTATAACCTGATTTTTCATCAAATAGATTCTCTGTATACAAAATAGACAAAAAACACGAAAAGTGTTTACTTTGTATTATGTATGTGCTAAGCTATCTCTCGAAGCTAATCCATGAAAGAGAGGGAAACGGGATATGAAAACGCAGAAACTCGGAAATAGTGAGCTGGTCATTTCATCTATGGGATTGGGCATGATGGGGATGTCTCCGGGCATATACGGAACTGTAGATGATGAAGAATCGGTCAAAACGGTGCACCGCGCGCTGGAGCTGGGAGTTACGCTGCTGGATACCGCCGATACCTACGGGAATGGCCATAATGAGGAGCTGCTGGGCAAAGCCTTGAAGGGCCGGAGAGATCAGGCCGTAGTGGCTACCAAGTTTACGTTCGGGCCGAACTGGGAATTTATCGGAGGGCATCCGGATTATGTGAAAAAAGCTATCGATGAGAGCCTGCGCCGTCTCGGTCTAGATTATATCGACCTGTATTACCAGCACCGGGTGGATCCCAATGTGCCGATTGAGGAGACTGTAGGAGCAATGGCTGATCTCGTAAAAGCAGGTAAGGTCCGCTATCTGGGCCTTTCCGAAGCAGATGCTGCTAACATCCGCCGTGCGCATGCCGTGCATCCGATCTCTGCGCTGCAAACCGAATATTCCCTGTGGAGCCGTGGTGTGGAGGAAGAAATCATACCGCTTGTCAATGAGCTGGGGATTACCTTTGTCGCGTACAGCCCTTTAAGCAGAGGGTTCATCACCGGAGAGCTCCGGACTTATGAGGACTTCAAACCGGATGATATGCGCAGAATCCTGCCGCGCTTCCAGGGAGACAACTTCAAGAAGAATGTGGACATAGTAGACAAGCTCGGAGAAATTGCCGGAGAAAAGAACTGCTCGGTTGCCCAGCTCGCCATTGCCTGGACGATTGCCAAAGGTGCGGTACCGATTCCCGGAACCAAACGCCGGAAATATCTGGAGGAAAATGCCGGAGCGATTGATATTCAGCTTACTGCTGACGACCTGGCGCGGATTGACGCGGTCAGCCCTAATGCATTCGGCGGGCGTTATCCGGGTGCGGAGTAACCATTATTGAATATGGAATACGGCCGGTTCCCTTTCGGGTTCGCGGCTTTTTTTATTATAAGGGGATTACACAAGCGGCTTGAAGCGTGGCCTGTGTAATTTGTATGATAGCAGGAGTGGACCAATAATATATTTATGAATTGGAACTTAAAATGAGGCCAGTTTATTCATATAATGACTCAATATTACCAGCCTATTTCTGAAGGAGTGTAGACAGATGTTTCAAGGTTTATCCGCGTTTCCGCTTACCCCCTTAAATGAAACAGATATAAACGAAAAAGAGTTCATCCCTTTGATCGAACGTTTAGTATCAGCAGGAGTAGACTCGGTCGGAGTTCTGGGTTCAACCGGAAATTACGCTTATCTTACCCGGCCTAAGCGTGAACGGGTTTTACAGCTTGCTGTTCAGACAGCAGGTGGAGTACCTGTAATGACCAGTATAAGTGCGCTCCGGATGCTTGATGTACTGCATTTGGCAGAGGATGCGCAGCAAGCAGGAGCCAGTGCTGTCCTGTTATCTCCGGTATCGTATCAGCCTTTAACGGATGAAGAGGTTTTTTATCTGTATGAGCAAGTGACAAGCAACCTGTCCGTGCCGCTCTGTGTGTATGATAATCCGAATACGACACATTTTCGGTTCAGCGATGAGCTGCACGGCCGGATTGCTCGGCTTCCCAATGTCGCAGCCATCAAGATTCCCGGAGTTCCTGCCGGGGCAGAGGCAGCCGGATTGCGTATAAGGAATCTGCGTGAACTCGTTCCATCCCGTGTTGTGCTTGGCATAAGCGGAGATCCTTCGGCAGCAGCCGGTTTAAGGGCAGGCTGTGAGGTATGGTTCTCTGTGCTGGGCGGCCTGCTACCAAAAACTTGCCTGCATATGGCCCGTTTAGCCCAGGCCGGACGGGAGGAGGAGGCGGAGCAAATCTCAATGTTGCTCGAACCGCTATGGGCCTTATTCCGCCAACATGGCAGTCTGCGTGTTGCCTCGGCTATGGCACAGCAATTAGGCTTCATTTCAGAGCCGGCCCTTCCGCTTCCGCTGCTGCCGTTAAATTCATCTGTGAATGAGCAGCTGGCGGCAGTGTTAGGGGAGATTGCAGTGTTAGAAGGTTTACAGGATTAGAAAAAACTAGCCGGTCACAGTTCACTGTTCGCACACAAACAGCCGCTTCCTTGGGGAGGTGACTGTTTTTTTGTGTGGACGTATGCGTACCTGTCCGTACTAAGGCGAGAAGTCACTATCCGGCGCACCTGCCTGCAAACGAGCCTCGTTAAGGGGAAAAATCCCCTTGAATCGGCCCATCCATCCGCAAACGAGCCTCACCAAGGGGAAAAATCCCCTTGAATCTCCACAGCCCCCTAATACAGTTGGAGTCCTCCCCCACAAAAATATAGACTTAATACATGAGGAGGATGAGCACTATGGGAAAAATGTCCGAACAGAGAG
>NZ_LRAC01000123.1 GCF_001517085.1 Paenibacillus sp. DMB5 | reverse complement strand
GGCCCGGCTGTGCCGAGCTGGGCTTCGCGCCAGCGCTCGGCAGCCTGCTGCAGCTCGTCCCACAGCTGCAGCAGTTCACGCGGGCTTCGCGGGGCCAGGCCCGCGAAGCTGGCGGCGCCGCTTGCGTGCTCGCGCGCAAGCGAGCGCTCCGCCGCCTGCAGCGCAGCGGCGGCGGCGGCCAGGCGGGAGCGGAGGCTCTGCCGCTCCGCTTCCCGGGCCTCCATGCGCCGGTCGTAGCCGGCGAATGAGGCGGCGAAGCGGCGGGCAGCTTCGCGCTCCGCCGCAGTAACCGCAAAAGCGGCAAGCTCCGGATAGCTCCAACCGGTGCCGATGCTGCGCAGGATGCGCTCCAGATGGGCCTCGTGTGCGGCAAGGTCGGCTTCCAGACGCTGCCGCTCTGCCCGGCGGTCTTCATAGCTTGCGCGCCTGCGGTCAAGTCGATCCAGCACAGGACCCTGTGCTATGAGCAGCTCGTCCGGCGGGTGAAGCGCCAGCTCGGCGGCAAGCTCGTCATGCTGCCGTTGAAGCCGCTCTACAGCACCAGCCGCACTGCGGATTTCCGCTTCCAGCGTCTGCCACCGCACCGTGCCGTTGTCCGGAAAATCCGCGATTTCCGGCAGGCTCTCCAGCTCAAACCGGGCTTCCCGCCACTTCAGCCACAGTTCACGGATATCTGACGCTTTGCGCAGCAGCTTCAGCCTGCTGCCTGCACTGTTCCGCGCAAGCTCAAGCTCAGCCAGCTTCTGTTCGGCAAGCTCAAGCGCAGCCAGATTCGCGTTATACCGGGGCAGCAAAGCCCGGCTCTCAGCCATATCCCGCTCCAGCTTCTCAATCTGCTGAAGGATTTTGGCCGCCTCCTGCACTTTGCCCCGCGGTTTATACAGCTTCTCCGCTTCCTGGAGCAGCTTGCGTTCGGCGCGCATAATATCACCGCCTCCGCCCATCCCCGCGTGGAACAGATAGCTGCTCATTTCCTCGGACTGCAGCGCGCCAAGCTCCTGCAGCTCGTCCAGCGACACAGCGAACAGCTGCCGGAACATGCTTCGCGAGATGCGCCCAAGAGCCGGCGTTCCAGCTCTTCCTGTGACGCTTCTTCCGTCCGGCCATCCGGATGCCGGACGGTAATGCTAAGCCTTTCGCTCCGGGCCTGCTGCTCCCCTCCGGCAGCGTAGCGCCGGATGATCCACTGTGCCCCCGAACTGTCACATGCCGTTAGAATCCCCCCGTGCTGGCCGCCCTGCAACGGCTCATACCGCTCCGCCGGATGTGCCCTGCCGGGAATCCCGAACAGCATGGCCCGGATAAATTGCAGTGTGGTGCTTTTGCCGGCTTCATTACGCCCGTACAGTACAGTGACGCCTTCCTTCAGCTCTATTTCCCGCTGCTGCAGCCGGCCGAAGCCGCTGATCTGCAACTGCTCTATCTTCATTGCGCATTCCCCCGCTTCTGCCGGTCAGCCCGCCTGATACAGCTTCTACACGCGCTGCTGCTCCAGTCTGACATTTCCGCTTCTTTCACCCTGCACGGTTCATTGGTCTGCCTGCAGGAGCCTTTACCATTCTTCGGCGCCACTTCCTGTGTCTGCTGAATTCTCATTCAATGTATCCGGCGTACCTGCGTCTTCCGCTGCCTCTTCACCATAAACCGGATGACGGCTGCCAGTCTGCACAGCTTCCTCCGCACTGCTCAGCAGCGTAATGCCAAGCTCTTCGGCGCTGCGCAGCCAGTCCCGTTTGTCATCGCCGTCGATAGCGGTAAGCAGCCTGCGCAGCTCGCGGTTTTCCATCAGCGGCTTGAGCGCCGCCGAGAGCAAGTCCTCCAGCCCGTCTGCAGTCTGTCCGCTCCGGCCGGAGAGCCGCAGCAGCTCGCCAAGGAAACTATCCTCCTGCAAAAGACGCTCCCGGTCAATCGGCAGGCCTGTCTCTACAGAAAATCCTTCAGTCCACACCAGACCCGCGTACATTTGCTGCCCGGCACGCACCGCCTCCCGCCGCTGCAGCTCGGCCAGAAGGTCGGCAGCAGCACCTTTTTCAGACAATAGTCTGTGTACGTTCCCGCGGCCGGTAAGTCTGAAGCGCACGACGGACATCAGCTGCGGAAGCTCATCACGGATTTCCTCTACTGCCCGTTCCACGGCATTTGTCCACTCCGCCTCATCTGCCAGACCGTCAATCGGTATTTCTTTCACCTGCCAGCGGACCGTATCCAGCTCACGAAACCGCAGAGCGGTATGGCCTTCTTCATTTACATCCACTATGTAACAGCCCTTTGGGCCTGTCTCCTTGACACTGCGCCCTTGAATGTTGCCCGGATACACAATGGCCGGACGCTCGTGCAGAATACTGCGCTTATGAATGTGACCCAGGGCCCAGTAGTCAAAGCCCCGTCCGATCAGATCCTTGCGGGTGCACGGAGAGTAGGTTTCATGCTGCAGATCCCCGTCTACATTGCCGTGCAAAAGCGCGATATGGAACAGGCTGCTGCCCGGCTTGCGGCTGAACCGCAATGACGTATTCTCCGTTACTTTTGCCGTGGGATAAGAGATACCGCTGATTACAGCCAGCTCCGCCCCGTCACTCCGCCGGCAGGCTACAGCTTGTCCCGGCTCTCCGGCTCCGAACATAGTGACTCCGGCAGGCAGCTCCATGTTCAGGCGCGGCCCGTCCAGCGGATCATGATTGCCATGAATCAGGTAGACGTGTATGCCCCGTCCGGCCAGTTCCCTGAGGGCCTCCTGAAAACGCAGCTGGCCCTGCAGCGAAGCATCCGAAACATCATAGACATCACCGCTGATGACTACAAAATCGACTTTCTCCTCTACAGCTACGCCAACAAGCCGCCCGAGGGCGGCGAAGGTGGACTCCCTTAGATAGGAGCGACAGCCTGCGGAAGCTGCGCCAGACCAACGAAGCGGCTGTCCAGGTGCAGATCCGCAGCATGCAGGAATCGGAAAGGAATCACCTAAGCTCACCCTTTCGTTTCCGGCTGGTACTGCAGATAGATCTTTTTGAGCTCATTGGCGACCCGGGTTAAGGAATACTGACTCTTCGCTTTGTCCCATGCGGATCTCGACAGCTCATAACGGTAGCCGGGATCTGCAATCACTTTTTCGAGAGCATCGGCAAGTGCGCTCTGGTCATCCGGGTTAACCAGCAGACCGTTGACCCCGTCTTCAATCTGCTCCGGTATCCCGCCGACATTAGTACCGACCAGGGCTAGACAGCTGAGCGCAGCCTCCGCAAACACGGAGCCGAATGCTTCCGCCCTTGACGGGAGTACAAAAATATCAAAAAACGGCATGAATTCTTCAGGATGCAGCGTATAGCCGTAAAAAATCGTTTCATTATAAATTCCAAGCTCCTGCGCCAGCGACTCCAGCTCCCCGCGCGAAGGTCCGTCTCCGATAATGTGCAGCACATATTCATGACCGCGGTTTTTCAGCTCTGCACAGGCTCTGAACAGGATATCCAGACCTTTGGCAGGAACCAGGCGCGTAACCGTCACCAGCTGCGGAATGCTGTTATCATGCGGAACCGGCTTAAATCTTTTTTCGTCAAAACCGTTCGGGATAATGCCGATGTTCGCAGGATGATCTGTATAAGGTGCCAGATAATCGGCAAAAGCGTGCGATACCGTCATCAGCCGGTCGCTGACATGCTCAAGCTCGCGGTAAATAGAGACCAGAAACTGATGCTCTATTCCGCCTTCCTGGATAACGCCGTTAAGGATCAGCTCGCGTTCGTAACTGGAGTGAAGCGTCTGAATCAGCGGAATGTCCGGATAGATCCTCTTCATCGCCAGGCCGGCAATCGGATGATGGGCATGAATCAGATCATACTGCTTGCTCATCCGCAGCTTGGTCCACCAGATATAGTCACGGTAGGTCTGGATATATTTTTGCACAACCGGACTTTCGCCGTACACCGTCCAGTCAAACGTTTCAAAGACAATCTCTTCGCGTCCCTTGTTCCGAATCCGCTTGGGCAGCCAGAACAAATCCATATCCCAGCGGCTGGAGCGGAACCGCTCCTGCAGATAAGGAATCATGGAAGATACGCCGCCGGGCTGCTCCGGCGGGAAGAATAGCGCTTGCAGCAAATTCATAAGGTACATCCCCTTTTCGATTGCCCCGATTACGGTGAGACTCGGCAATTATGATATAGTTATATATATGTACATATACAGGCAACGCTGAGGTCCCATATCTTGATTTTATCGGTATCCACCTGAAACAGCAAGGAATAAGAACACTTGAGCCTGTTTTGAAATCAACAAGAGGAGAATGACTTATGAATGAAGAACGGCTGCCCGCCGCATTTACCACTGCCATGAAAGAGATGCTGGGGCAGGAGGCGGACGCTTTTCTGCACAGCTACACGATGCCGCGGACCCAGGGCTTGCGGTTCAACACTTTAAAGAGCACCCCCGGCAGCGCTTCTGTCAGCAAAGCAATTGCCCAGTTCAGCCTGACTCCGGTCCCCTGGTGCAAGACAGGTTATTATTATGAGGATCCGGCCCGGCCCGGCCGGCACCCCTTCCATACCGCCGGACTATATTATATTCAGGAACCGTCGGCAATGTCCGCGGCCGAGCTGCTGGCGCCGCTGCCTGGTGAAACCGTGCTTGATCTGGCTGCTGCGCCAGGCGGCAAAACAACCCACCTCGCCTCTCTAATGCAGGGACAGGGCCTGCTTGTCTCCAATGAGATTCATCCCGAACGCGCCAAAATTCTGGCCGAGAACGTCGAACGTCTGGGTATTCCCCATGCACTCGTAACCAGCGCTGTCCCGGACGAGCTGTCACGGCGTTTTCCAGAGGTCTTTGACCGGATTATGCTTGATGCTCCCTGCTCCGGTGAAGGCATGTTCCGCAAAGATCCCGCAGCAATCCGTGAGTGGTCCCCTGACCATGTCCTTATGTGTGCATCCAGGCAGTGGGATATTCTGAAGGATGCCTATATCATGCTGAAGCCGGGCGGCAGTATGGTCTACTCGACCTGTACCTATAACCGCCAGGAGAACGAGGAGACGATCGCCCGTTTTACAGCAGCTTATCCCGATATGGAGCTCATTACTGCCAAACGGCTCTGGCCTCATCTTGAGAAAGGTGAGGGGCATTTCGTTGCGCTGCTGCATAAAGCACCAGCTTCAGCATCCGGTGACGCGGTCAGCACCCGCAACAAACGCAGCGGCGCAAAAAGCAAAAAGGGCCCGCGCGTAAACGCTTCGGTTCGCGAGGCCTATCAGCAGTTCCTGGACTGGGCCGCCAAAGAGCTGCCCGGTTACAAAGTACAGGGTACACCTGTGTTGTTTGGAGAGTCGCTTTACCTGCTACCTGAAACGTTTAATGAGCGTCTGCATACAGGCCTGCTGGAAGGCCTCAAGATCCCGCGTGCCGGGCTGCATGTTGCCCATTTGAAGAAAAACCGGATCGAACCGGCCCATGCCCTGGCCATGGCGCTTTCACCGGAGCAGGCTGCACGCAGCTTCGACCTGTCTGCTGACAGCCTGGACATTCAGGCCTGGCTGCGCGGCGAGAGCCTGCCGGTTCCCGCTGAGCTGCACGGCTGGACGCTCGTCTGTGTTGAAGGCTTGCCCGTCGGCTGGGGCAAAGCCAGCTCGGGCCAGCTGAAGAACCATCTGCCCAAGGGGCTGAGAATCCTGAAAGCCCATCTTGACGAGTCTTAGGCAGCTGACCAGTTCAGACCTCCCTCATAAGCATATGATGTCATTATCCCAAGGACGCCGCAGCTGGTGCAGACGCAGCAATGGGAATCAGACATAAGTTAAAGGGAGGAATCAGACATGGGTGCAATGCCAGGCTTTACTTCGACCGGTGCAATTTTGGTGCTCTTTATCCTGCTCGTCATCATTTCCCGTTCGTTGTTTGTCTAATTCCGTCCGGCAAGTAATGCGACAGTGACACCAAGCGGCTGTGCCGCCCTTCCCGGGGCTGTGCAGCCGCTTTTTGGTCTGAGGCTGCGCGGGGCAGGCCGCTCGGTTTGTGGAGAAAGAACCCCTGCCTGCAATCCGCTTCCCACTTCTCACTTTCCACTTCTCACTTCTCACTTCTCACTTCCCACCTCCCGCCTCCCGCCTCCCGAATCTAGTTGGATTATTGCTACTTAATTTCTCAGTTTTCCGGAATTTCATCTCATTAAG
>NZ_LRAC01000122.1 GCF_001517085.1 Paenibacillus sp. DMB5 | reverse complement strand
GCACAGCCAGCCGCTGCTCGGCCTCGTCAGCCTGGCCGAGCTTCTGCTCCAGGAGGAGGATACCGTCCTCCTGGGCAAGCAGCGCCTGCCGCTTAGCCTCGCGGCGGGTGCGCTCCTCCTGCAGTTCGCGGATCTTCGCGAAGCGGTCTGAACGCTGCTGGGCTTCCTCCAGCAGCCTCCGGCACTCCTCCGCGCGGCGGGCCGCTTCCGTAAGCCGCACTTCCGCCGCCTCCACGTCCGCTTTGCCGGCGCTGCCAAGCCCCTGCTGCTCAGCCTCCAGTGCGCGCAGCGCAGCCTCATTGTCCTTGACCCTGCGGCTGAGCTTCAGCGCCAGCTGATCCCCGTACTGCTCCAGGTGGAACAGCCGCTGGAGCATCTGTCTGCGGTCGACACCCCGCAGCGACAGGAACTCGGCGAATTTGCCCTGCGGCAGCACTACCGCCCGGGTGAAATCATCCATCTTGAGCCCGATATGCTCCTCCACACAGCGGGTAACATCAGCCAGCTTGTCTGCCAGGACATGATCGCCGTCCTCCGTAAGCTCAATGAAACGGCTGATCGTATTGCTGACCGACTGATCGCCGGTGCGTTTAAACTTCCGTTCCACCCTGAAGCGGCGGGGGCCTGAAGAGGAGACCAGCTCAAAGGTAAAGGCCACGCTAAGCTGATCCTCGGAATGGTTCATGATTCCCTGCGTACCGTTCACTGCACGCTCCACCTTGCCGTACATCGCCAGCGTTATGGCATCCAGCAGGCTGGACTTGCCGCTGCCTGTCGGGCCAAAAATCCCGAACAGCCCTGTCTCGGTCAGACTGGCAAAATCTATCTCCTGCTGCTCCCTGTAGCTCTGCAATCCGGATAATTTTAATAGAATCGGCTTCACGTCAGCCCACCTCCCCTTCCTCCGGCTGGCGCCGGTCCTCTTCTTCCGCCAGCTCCAGGAACAGCCGGATCAATTCATCCTCCGGTTCCGCGCCGCCGGTCTGCCGCTGGTAAAATTTGCGGAACAGCTCCTGGACCGGCATGCGCGACCGGGCGGTCTGTTCGAGCTCCAGCTCCATCTGCGGATAGACCGGACGGATATGAATAATCCCTTCCCGCGCCTTGCGCAGACGCTGGATATCATTCAGCGACATCGCTTCCGTCAGCCGCAGCTCCAGATCGATAAAAGCATTGGCGTCTCGGCCCTCATCAAGCCAGCTGTAGACCTCCTGCAGCCCGCCGGAGGATTTCCAGTTCACCAGCGGACGGCCGCAGCTGAGATAAATCTCCTCAAATACCGGCTCACCCCCTGGTGCAACATCCACCATCGTTACCGACTTGGCCTGGCCTGCTTCGGAAAAGCTGTAGGCCAGCGGCGATCCGCTGTAACGGATCATCCCGTCCCCTTTAACTCGCTGGGCGCGGTGCAGATGTCCGAGCGCTGTATACTGGGCGCCGCAGGACAAGGCAGACGGATCTATCGTGTACGCACCGCCAACCTGGATCGGACGCTCCGAATCACTCTCCACACCGCCCAGCACATAAATATGGCTCATTGCCAGATTTACCGTCTGCGGCGTAAACTCCCGGCCCAGCAGCTTCATCAGCCTGCCGACTCGGGCACTGTATGCCAGCCGCAGCTCGTCTTCCCCGCTCTCACCGGCAAGCAGCTCGCCTAGACGGGCTTCCGAGGGATAGGGGAGGGCAGCGATTTTGGCAATTTCGCCTGTCCGCACCGCATGCACCGTAACCGGCTCCGAGGTCGGCATACCGACCAGTGTAATGCCCTGTCTGCGCACCAGCGGGGAGACGGAGGCCACACGTTCCGGCTGGTCATGATTGCCCGAGATGACCACAAGCGGCCTGCCGCCTGCAGTCAGCCTGGCTGCCGCATCATAGAACAGCTGCTCAGCCGCCGCGGGAGGATTGACCGAATCATAGACATCCCCCGCCATCAAAATAAGATCCGCCTGCCCGGCGTCGGCAATTTCCACCAGCTCATCAATGAACTGCTCCTGCTCCTGCTGCCGGCTCCGGCCTTCCAGCGTACGGCCCAAGTGCCAGTCGCCTGTATGCAATATGCGCATTTCCGCCCTCTTTTCCCCGCCACTTGCGGTATTCGTTAATCTTTCTTTCTATCAGGACTATCCGGAAAATTTGACAGTTCAATATAGTAGACTCACAGACTCACAGCATGCCCGCCGTCAAAAAAGTATAGCCAGATCTCGCTGACCGGCTCGCCTGTGATGTCCTGCAGCGCTTTGCTGTACAGCTCAAGCTGGAAACGGTATTTCTCCTTCAGCCCGTCCAGCCCGCCTGTATGCTCCAGTACGGCATCTGTTTTGTAATCGACAAGGATCAGCCGCCCGTTCTCGCGGAACAGGCAATCGATGACCCCCTGGATCAGCACGGCTTCTGCAAGCGCACCTCCGCCTGCCACCGGAGTCTCCGCTGCCGCATGATCATAATAATCCAGTCCCTCATAAGCCTCGGCGGCCGGAACCATATAACTGAACGGCTGCTCTCTCTGCTTCCACTCGGCATCCAGCAGTCTGCGTCCCAGCTCACTTCTATAAAAAGCTTCCACTTCATCGAGTTCAACCGCCTCAGCCTGCTCACCGCTCAGGATGGCAACCCTGGTAAGGCGTGCCAGGGTTGCTTCCAGCACGGCCCGGTCAACCGGTCCGTCCAGCGGAACATGCTGCATTACCGTATGGTAGGCGGTGCCGCGTTCCGCTCCCGTCAGGCCCCGTTTCTCCATGAATTTGGGACGCCGCAGATGAAGACTGTCCGCACGTGAAGCTGATTTTGCCCCCGCCCGGTCTTTCCGTCCGCCTGCTTCAGCACGCTCCTCCAGCAGATCAAAGGAAGGCTGATCCTGCAGCGAGAGCATCGATTTCAGCTCCGTAACGGATGTCTTCGCCGGAATAGTGGAGGCTGCGGCCAGCGGATACTGCCATTCAAGTCTGGCGGCAATCTCCCCGGCCACTGCTGTGGAATAGGCGGGTACCGCCTTTCCTTTGCGCAGTGCTTCAAGCACCTGCCGCTTTTCCTCGTTTTTGGCTGCATCGTCTTCCGCGGCAAAAGGAGAGTTTGAGCTTAGCGCTGCGGCATTCGTCACGGAAATGCTCCAGTTGGAGCTGTCGCCGTGCAGTACCGTTGATCCCGTCCCCTCTATACCGGCCAGCTTGCGCAGAATGGCTGCGGCAGGATGGCGGATCAGCGCCGGGCCGACCCAATCCAGATAGCTGCGGCCCCTGGCCAGCAGATGATCGGCAAGCAGCAGCTCCTCACGGTTCTGCGTGCCCGCCCAGGCGGTTACAGTGCGCGGCACATCGCGCAGCGTGCCGACGAGAATCATTTTGTCGCGCGGCCGGGTTAAGGCTACATAAAGCACACGCATTTCCTCAGCCAGCAGCTCCAGCCGGGACCGCCGGTTGATAGCAAGATACGGAAGGGTCGGATAGCTGACTCTCGTCTCCCGCTCCACAAAGCGCGGGCCGAAGCCCAGCTCCTTATGCATCAGGAACGGGGAATGCAGATCCTGGCGGTTGAATTGCTTCGCCATCCCGGCGATGAAAACAACCGGGAATTCCAGACCTTTGGACTTATGGATTGTCATGATATTTACCCCGCCGGTTTCTTCACCGGTTCCTGCGGCAACCCCGAGGTCACCCCCGTTTTCACGGAGACGGTTGATAAAGACGAGAAAGCGGAACAGCCCGCGGGCCGTAGTATCATTTTCGAACTGGACAGCCCGGTCATACAAGGCTTTGAGGTTGTTCTGGCGCTGGAAGCCGCCCGGCAGGCCGCCGACCCATTCCAGATAACCGCTTTCCCCGTAAATGCGCCAGATCAGCGTGCTCAGACTCCCCTGCCTTGCGGCATTTCTCCAGCCCTCAAGCTGGTTAAGGAAATGCTGCAGCTTCTCACGCAGCCGCGGCGGGATCTGTATTGAAGACTCTGTGCCGGAATCTGCAGAATCGGAATGTTCCAGTGCTGCTGCAATCTCCGCCTGAGCCTGATTATCGGCCCCGGTCACGGCCGTTTGCCCCCCGGCAGCAGCTGTGAGTGCGTCATAGAAAGTCCCGTTGCTGCACAGACGGACGGCGGCCAGCTCCTCCTCGGTCAAGCCGACAACGGGCGAGCGGAGCACCCCGGCCAGCGGAATGTCCTGGCTTGGATTATCTGTAATCTGCAGCAGCGAAAGGGCAATTTCCACTTCGGTAGCCTGAAAATAGCCCTTGTTCTGGTCCCCGAAGGCCGGAATGCCTTCCAAGCGCAGCTCTTCGATCATCAGCGGTGTCCAGATCCGGGCCGAGCGCAGCAGTATAACGATGTCCCCGTAGACTACCGGACGCATCAGTTTCTGTGACTTATCATAAATCAGCAGCGGTGCGCCGCCGGTCATACCGGTCATCTGCGAGATGCGCCGGGCAATGGCCCGTGCTTCCAGCTGTGCCGTTTCGCTCTCGATGGCATCATTCTCCTGGGCCGGGATTTCACCGTCTTCCCCGGCTTCTTCAGTCCGTCCGCCGGAGGAAGATCCTTTGTCGATCAGCAGCAGCTCAGGGGCAAAATAAGTATCCGGCCCCTTCTCGGCCGCACCGGGAAAGTTCGCCCCGTATACGAGCTCAGCCCGTTCATCATAGCTGATCTCGGCGACCGTCTTGTCCATAATCTGCCGGAACACCATATTAACGGCATTCACGACCTCCATCCGGCTGCGGAAATTGCGGGCCAGGTCGATAACCATGCCGCTCGGAGCGGTCCCGTCTTCTGTGCCTGCAGGAGACGCGTTCTTTGCTTCAACGCCGCCCGCTGCACTGAAGCTGTTGTATTTGTCCAGGAACAGCCCCGGCTCGGCAAGCCGGAACCGGTAGATGCTCTGCTTCATGTCGCCGACCATGAACCGGTTACCCGGCGCCTCACGCGCAATCAGCCGGACAATTTCCTCCTGCACACTGTTGGTATCCTGATATTCATCGAGCAGCACCTCATCGAACTGCTCACGGTATTCCACCGCGGCATCCGAAGGAAGCGAATGGCCCGGCTGCGAATCAGGATGACGCAGAATCTGCAGGCAGTAATGCTCCAGATCACTGAAGTCGACCAGCCCCCGCCCGGCCTTCTCCTGGCGGTAACGCTCACCGAAGGCGATAACGGTCTCCGCCAGCTCATGCATCAGCGGAGCCGCCTCATGCAGCTCTGCCAGAAAAGCATCAGCGGGACGCCCGAACAGTGATTTCTGCAGCTCCAGCAGACTCTTCTTCACATTGTCGCGGAGCTCCTTGACCATCTCCTGCAGTCCTGGATCGGTTGAATCCTTCCGGCAGGCCTTAAGCTTGCCGAAATAGATTTCCACAAACACATCATACAGCTCCGCCCAGGGCCGCGAGGCCAGCGCCTCCTGCATCCCGTGCACCATGGCCAGATCCTCGGCCAGATTATCCGCATACGGGGCAGGCCCGCCCGGCTGCAGGGCAATCTCCCTGGCCTGCAGCAGCTGGCTGGCAGCGCCGTCCAACGTCAGCTTGGCTTCAGCCAGGATGCTCTGCACCCACGGGGTCTCTCCCAGACTCTCCGTGTCCGGCAGCGCAAAATCAGCCGCAGTGTCCCGCAACCACTGGTCAGGCCACGGATGACTGCGCGAAAAATCATGCAGCCGCTGTATCAGCGCATGCACTGCATCATCGCTGCGCTCCCCGCTGAACCAGTCAGCCAGCTGTACAAATACGGGGTCCTCCTCTTCCTCATTCATTTCCCCGTATTTCTCTTCCAGCAGCTCTTCCAGCAGCTCCTGGCGCATCATTTCCGCCTCATGCTCATTCAGTATCCGGAAGCCCGGATCGATCGGGATGATCTGATAATATCTGCGGATGACTTCCAGGCAGAAGGAGTGAAGCGTTGTAATCGAAGCTCTGCCCAGCAGGGCCAGCTGGCGGCGCAGATGATCCACCTCAGGGCTCTGCCCGCCTGCGGCGCCCTCCGCCTCCTCCAGCTTCTGTTCCAGCGCCTCACGGATCCGCTGGCGCATTTCCGACGCTGCCGCTTTGGTGAACGTGGCGACGAGCAGCCGGTCCACGCTGAAGCCGGTTTGCGCGCGGCTGATTTTGCGGATAATCCGCTCCACCAGTACCGCCGTTTTGCCTGAGCCTGCTGCAGCTGCAACGAGTATATCGTCACCGCTCTCGGCGATCGCCCGCCACTGGTCGTCGCTCCAAAAGCTGCCTTCCGGCTTTGGTTCCATTTCCGCCCTGATCCTCACGGCTTCTCTCCTCCTTTATTCGACAGCAGCTCCCAGACAGCATCCTTGCCCGGTTTGCCCAGATTGTTATAACCGTTGCCTTCTACCGCCTCATCGAACTGGCAAACCGGCCGGAACGAGCAGAAGGTACAAGCTGTCTCCTGCTGAATCCGGTAAGGCTGGATAGCTACATCCCCTTCCGTAATCCGCGTCCCGATCTCTGTAATATTGCTGCGTACTGCGGTCAAAAGCTGTCCCCACTGCTCAGGCGTAGCTACGGACGCACTGCTGTAGAAGCTTCCGTCACTTTTTAGCGCTACAGGTACTATGGAGGAATAGCCTTTGTCCAGCGTTGTATCCATCAGCGAGACTACCTCACGGTCGGCAGTCAGCAGCCCCTTCATTTTGAACCGCTTGAGCAGCTCCTGCGCAGCCTGTTCGCGGTTAAGGCCGTTCGGTGACGTAAGCAAGGGGTCATGTACGTGAAAATATAACGTTCCAGCTGGAAGGGCCGCCCGGCCCAGCCACTGCTCCGAATAGGTAAGCAGCACATCGAGATAGGTCAGCATCTGCAGCGACAAGCCGTAATACACCTCATGCAGCCTCAGATCCTTCTGGCTCGATTTGTAGTCGATTACCCGCAGCAGCACGCCCTGCTCGCTTTCCGCCTTATCCACCCGGTCAATCCGCCCGACTACCTCCATCACACAGCCGTTGGGCAGGGTGATTCTCAGCGGCGGCAGATCCTTGCCCGGTCCAAAATCCAGCTCCAGCCCCGCCGGCTCAAAGCTGCCCCGGCGGGCATGCTCGCCTAGAATAATCGAGGCGCGCCCGACAATATTCTTGAGCTTGCGGGAAATATATCCGTACCGTTTGGTGCTCATGAGGATTTCTCCCTGCAGCAGCGGGGCAAGCTTGTCCACCGTCGCTCCGGCTTCCTTCCGGCATTCCTCTGCTGACAGGCTGCCCCAGCCCTTACCCTGATCCTGCAGACGCTTGGCCATGTCGCTCAGTGCCGCATGGAACAGCTGCCCGATATCTGGAGCCTGGAGCTTGTAGAGCTGACGCTCCTTAAGCCTTAGGCCATATGAGGCAAAATGGGAGAAGGAGCAGGCCACGAATTTCTCCATCCGCGAGACGCTGCCCCGCAGCGTTGAACCTCCGTACAGCCGCAGGCTCGTCTCCCGCCGCAGCGGAATCCCGCTGTTGCGGTAGAACAGCGATCTCAGCAGACGCTCCAGCGGCAGCCGCCGTTCCCGGCCCCCGCTGATGTACCAGTTGTAGGCATCCCACCAGATGCCGGGTATGTCCACGCCCTGCTTCCACTGACGGAGCTGCATAATCAGCATACGCAGTGTCTGCTCCGGCTGGCCGATGAAGCCGAGGTGCCGGGCTTCCCCGTCAGTATCGTCCGGCTGGATTGTCGAAGGGAACCCGGACGTGATATGTTCGGTCAAACTCTCAGGGAACATAACGTGCAGCTGGCGGATAATCTCGGAAGGCAAAAGTGCCTTGCCTTCATCATCCGCAGTCGCATAGCTGATCCACAATCTGCAGCTGGCAGTCGTTAGCGCATTATAGACCAGGAACCGCTCGTCCAGCAGCTTGCGCGCGGCTCCCGGCGCAAGCTCCATACCGGCATTCTCCAGCACCAGCCGCTCTCCTTCGGAGAGAATTCCGTCTTCCTTGAACTGGGCCGGAACAACCCCTTCATTAAAACCGAGCAGAAAAGCATATTTTACGCCAGTAGTCCGGGTCCGGTCCATCGTCCCGACCAGCACCTGATCCAGAGACGGCGGAACAAGTCCCATTCTGAGCTCGGTAAGCCCCGTTTCCAGCACTCCGGCGAACAGCTCAAACTCCAGCCGCTCTTCGCCCATCATTTCGGCAATCTGGTCCAGCAGGTCAAGCACTGCATCCCACAGCTGGCTGTTCTCACGGGAAGCCGCCGGCTCACCCTGCTCCAGGGCTGCCGCACTTTGCTGCTCCAGCTTGCGTGCGATATCCGCTTCCTGCAGCAGCTGATAGACGGCTGTACACAGCTCAAGACCGGTACGGCTCCGCTTGACCCGCTTCTCAAAAGCATAGAGAGGCCCGGTAATTGCTTCACGGCACGCTTCCATCTTCGCCAACAGAGCCTCATCCACAACTCTGGCCCCTTCAAGCGACAGGCTCGGTATTCCCTTCCACGGCTTGCCGTTAGTCCAGCGATAACCCTGGATGCCGCAGGCAAGCACATAGTTCTCGAGCTGATCCATATCCTCACGGGTCAGGCTGCCGTCCAGCGGCAGCAGCAGGTCGGTCTTCACACAGCGGAACACGTCCTCGTAACGCCAGCGGCGGCGCACGGTATCCAGCGCAGAGCGGATAAATTCCGCCAGCGGATGATGCAGCTCACTGGCCTTTTGGTCAAGAAAAAAGGGAATGCCGTAATCTTCGAATAACGGGGCAACCAATGCCTCGTAGTCGCTGATATTCCGTACAAATACGGCCATTTCACCGTATCTTGCCCCTTCCTCGCGGGCAAGGCGGAGCATTTCCCGCAGCGCGCCTTCAACCTCGGTCCTGCGGGAGGAGGCTGCCGTTACCGATAGTTCTCTGCCAACCTGTCCGGCAGCGCCGTTCCACTTCCAGCGGCGTCCGTAGCTGCGTTCCAGATGAGCAAGGGCGGGACTGTCCGCAAAACGCGGTAATACAGTTGGGGCAAGCAGCTCATCCCAGACCTCAAGCCCCGCCTCCTCCGCCATCCCGCGCAGCTTGATATAGGTAACAGCCGGCGGATGAAACAGCTCCAGCTCATGCGGCTGCAGCCCGGGCGGATAAATTTTGTCCAGGGTCAGCGCCACGGTTACCTTGGAGGCATGCAGCATGATTTCGCGCAGCACCAAAAATTCTTGTGGAGTAAAGCCATGAAATCCGTCTACCCAGACTTCGGCGCCGCGGATAAATGAAGAATCCGGAATATGTGCGGCGAGTTCAGCCAGCCTGTCTTCTTCATCGATATACAGTCCCGTCATTGCCCGCTCCAGATCGCTGAATACAAGCTGCAGATCATCCAGCTTGCCGGCCAGAATCGGGCTGCCCGAAGAGTCCCGCATTCTTGACAGCTGCTCCTCCAAATCATTAGTTCCGAGGCAGCAGCGCTTCAGCTCGGTATGCAGGCTGCTCAGCCGTTCAACGAAGCCGGGCCGGTCACCGGAGGCGCCGAACAGCTTCAGCTCATCCTTGCGGCGGCTGATAATTTTGTAGAGCAGCATTTTCTTGCCTTCCTCGCTGATCGGCAGACCCGCGCTGCCCCCCGTCTCCTGCTTCACCCGGTAAGCCAGCCGGGAGAAGCTGAGCGTCTGGGCCCTGACGCTGCCCTTAGCTTTTGCCGTACTCAGCAGCCCCCGTTCCGCACTGAATGAGCCCTGTTCAGGCACAAGCACAATCAGCGGTGCCCCCAGCGGCTCTGATTCCAGCCGGGAGGAGACCTCCTCCCAAATTTTCGTAGTTTTGCCGCTGCCCGAGCGGCCTAGCAAAAAGTTCACCGTCATTGCAGTAGACTCCTTCCGTGGTGCAGATGGGGTGCGTAGACCCCGGCACCCTTGTTACATTCGTCCCAACATTATAGCATATCTGCAAATCTCTTAATAGAACGTACGTTTGCCATTGTTTTCAAATCTCAATATTTACCTGTAAGCAGCGTAAGAAAACAACCGCAATGCCTGCGGCTGTATCCCTGTTTTGACATGATCATAACGATCCTATTTTTTTTGGTAGCAGCACTTTAAGCCACTCCTGCGCCTCGGCTTCTCCGGAGAATACATGGCCCGGGCAGCCATATCCTTTTTTGGTAGAAAGGGCCGTTACCGGTTTATACAAGGCGAGCAGCCTGGAGCTTACGATTACAACAGCGAATCCGGCGCAGCTGCAGGCAATCTTCTCCTTATGCGGCTTGCACCAGATCCATACACAGCTTCGTCACACACTCATTTAGCCCTGCTCCAGCATCTGTCTGGCATGCTGCAGCCGCTGCTCAGTCACAAAGACAGGGACGGTGTTGCGGAACATTTCCCTGAAGCCCTTTTTGAGCTTGAATTCATTGAGGCAGATTAGAGGGTACAGGCCGGACATTATAGGCGGCTGGGGTAATCGCGTTGCAGCAGCTCTTTTTGCCAGCTGTAGACTCGGAATATCCTCTTTTGACAATTTCTCGCCGGAAGAAATCCGCTGCGTTTCATACAATGACTCATTGAGATATAACGCGAGCAGCTCCAGCATTTTACTTTCCAGGTACAGTTTCCGCACGCCCCCGCTGTATATACAGTCGGCAATCTGCGCCAGAATCTGGCGGATGACGGGTGTGATTTTATTTTTGGTAAACCATACATCCCCTCCGCTAAAGAGACGCAGCCGTTCGTCCCCGCTTAGTTCCTCCGTTATCTGGCCAAAATGCTCCGGGCTCATGTCGATGCTGAAAAAGCGGTAGCGGGCATTCTGCACGTACAGTCAATGTCAAGGTGGAACACCAGGCTAAAATCGGTCACCTGGATATGTCCCCGGGTCAGCAGGCTTTTGCAGCTTCCGCTTTCCGGCTCTCCGGGCGGGGTAATCTCGGAATAGCTCCCGTCCAGGTGATACGTATATTGAAATCCGTAACAGACCAGCGATTTGTGCGCATCTATCACTTGATGACCGCTGCTGCGGCCTTCAGTCTGGTTCAGCATATGGTTCGGCCCTATTAGTTAGGGGCAGTATATGGTGGTGAGTAAAGGTTTGCAAAAGAAAAAGAGTACCTGGGGGTACTCTCTGTAATGTAGCTATTTTGCAGCGTCCCCGGCCTATTGCAGGGGGCAGGCAGAATCAAGGGATTTTTGACCTTGATTTCGCCTTTTGCCCGCGGCAGCTGGAATCAAGGGCATTTTTGCACTTGATTTCGACCTTTTGCCCGCGGCAGCTGGAATCAAGGGCATTTTTGACCTTGATTTTGCTCTTTTGACCGCGGCAGGCAGAATCAAGGGCATTTTTGACCTTGGTTTCGCCTATACGCGTGCGCCAGAAGTCAGCGCAGGCCGCATCAGCTCATTATTTCTTGCTCCGTACCTCAAACACGGCAAATTTCAGGTAATGGCCCTCGTCCACTCCGAGAATCTGCGGGTGGTCCTTGCCGGCTGCGCGCCATTCGATCAGGCGCAGCACCTTGCCGGCATCCTTGGCCGCTTCGGCGATGGTGTCGAGGAACAGCTGAGGCTGCATATGGTACGAGCAGCTGGCCGTTACCAGATAGCCGCCCTCGTTAACCAGCTTCATGCCATGCAGGTTGATGTCCTTGTAGCCGCGGACGGCTCCCGCTACTGCGCTTTTGGTTTTGGCAAAAGCAGGCGGGTCCAGGATGACGACATCCCAGGTTCGTCCGCCGCCGGCGGTCATCGGCTTGGCCGTATCTGTCTTGGCTGCCGGCTTGCCGCCCGGATTGACGTCTGCTTTGCTGGTAGCCCGCTCCGAGCGCTCCTCCAGCCCTTTTACCTGATTGCGCAGGAAGGCAAACGCATCGTCCACAACAAATTCAACGCGGTCCGTGAAGCCGTTGATCTCGACATTCGCCTTGGCGCTTTCGATCGCATGGGCGGATACGTCAAGACAGGTTACTTTTTTCGCGCCGTATTTGCAGGCATGCAGTGTGAAGCTACCCGTATGCGCGAAGCACTCCAGCACGGTTGCGCCATCCCAGTAAGGGAAGGTGACCGGCTTGCCGCTTTTGTTAACCGGAAGGGTCTGCACAGATCCGTCTTCGGTCTCGACTTCCTGCAGCGTAATGCCGCTGCGTCCGCCCCAGCCCTTCATCAGCGGAGCAATCGATGCCCGGTTCTCGCGCTGGTCGAAGAAATATCCGGTCTTCTGGCCTTCTTCAATATCAACAATCACCTTAAGCCCGTTCTCAGTCACCGTAATATGCCGCGGACATTCGCCGTACAGTACGCCGGTTCTCTGCTCAAGGCCTTCCAGTTCACGGACGGAAACATCGCTGCGCTCATAAATGCCCTGCGGTGCCATCACCTGTACGAGCGCCTCCACGATAGCGTCCCGGCATGTGTCCATGCCCAGTGTCAGCAGCTGCACAACCAGAACATCCCCGAACCGGTCAATAATCAGGCCCGGCAAAAAATCCGCCTCGCCGTATACGAAACGGTATGCGTCTGCTCCCGGCAGAAACCGTTCCCGGTGCTGCAGGCAGCTTGTAAACCGTTCAACAAAAAATGCCGTATCCATCCCGGCGAGCGGGGACTGTGATACAATTCTCACCCGGATCTGTGAGGCCGGATTGTAATATCCGGTCGCCAGATATCTCCCCTGATGATTAAGCACATCCACCAAACCGCCGGCCTGCGCCTCTCCGTCCACTGAAGCTACCTCACTTGCGAACACCCACGGGTGGCCCTGCTCCAGTCTTTTTTTGCGGCCGCGTTCCAGAATAACCGATGCCAATGACTTCAACTCCCTGTTCCTATTGTTAATTTCATACATGTCCACTGCATTGCTTTCATATATTGGTGTACAACCCCCGTTCAAAGGAGCATGTCCTTATGATCCGTGACCTGCTGTTCCCTGTCATATACGGCCTTGTTATATTTCTCGCCGGCATGAAGCTGATGGAGACGGCGCTGGCGAAGCTCGCCGGCCCGCTGCTGACGCGGAGCCTGCATAAAGCGACCTCTACGCCGGTGAAGGGCCTTATCGCCAGCAGCCTGCTGTCAGCGCTGCTGCAGAGCAGCACCGCCGTAACCGTGCTGACCATCGGCATGGTCAATGCCGGGCTGCTCACGTATGCCCGCACGCTGGGCATTATCCTCGGCAGCAACATCGGCACCTGCCTGACCACCGAGCTGATCGGACTGCAGATCAGCTCCGCCGCGGCGCCGCTGTTCACCGCGGCGCTCTGCCTGTGGGCCGCTGCCGTCATCGTCGGCGAGCTGCCGCCCTTCACCTGGCGGGCCGCCGAGGCCTGCCGCAAGGTTTCTGGCCCGCTCCAGTTCATCAGCCTGGCGGTCGCCGGCTTTGCCCTGGTGCTGTGGGGCATCGCCGTCATGCAGTCGGTCGGCCCCGCGCTTGAAGCCAGCGGCATGTTCCGCTGGTTCCTGGACCATGCGGCCACCAGCGCCCTGTGGGGCCTGGCCGCCGGAGCCTGCCTGACCGCGATGCTGCACAGCAGCGCTGCGGTCATCGGGATGGCAATGGGTCTCGCTTCCGCAGGCACCATGCCGCCGGAAATCGGCATCGCCATTGTGCTCGGCGCCAATGTCGGTACCTGTGTCACCGCCGTCATCGCTTCAATCGGCGGCTCAGCCTCCGGCAAGTTCGTCGCCGGCTCGCATGTGGCGCTCAACGTCGGCGGCGCCGTGCTGTTCCTGCCGTTCATCGGCCCGCTGCAGGACCTGGCCGCCTTGTTCGGCGGCGGCCCCGCCTCCCAGCTCGCCCATGCCCAGACGATCTTCAATGTCGTCTGCTCACTTGCCGTGCTGCCGCTGTGCTATCTGCCGCTCTGGTCCAGAGTCGAGCAGCGGCTCAGCCGCATTTAATCTGCCTCAGCTGCCGAAAGGCGCCTGCACAGCGTTTCTCCTTAGCCGGGAGAATCGCTGTACTATTATACTTCAAACTGCCCTGTGATACTAATCTATTCTTTACATTTAGAAGATGCTGTAGAATCTTGAGCCGTCATAAAAAGTAAGGATCAGCGCTGCCGCGGCCAGCAACAGCATCAGCCCTAAGGCAATATAGTCCCTGCCCGTAATGGGGCGGCCCATGTACCAGGTCCGTTTCCGGCCGCTGCCGAAGCCGCGCAGCTCCATCGCCGTGCTGATTTTCTCGATCCGTTCAATGCTCGACAGGATCAGCGGCAGCAGGATGGATACGATATTTTTGAGACGCCGGGGCAGCTTCTCTTTGCGGGAAAGATCAATTCCTCTTGCCTGCGCTGAGAAGGAGATATTCTCGTAGTCCCGCTGGATATCGGGAATATAACGCAGCGCCAGCGATACGGAATAAGCAATTTTATAGTTCACTCCGATCCGGTTCAGGGACGCGGCGAATTCACTCGGATCTGTCGTCAGCAGGAACAGCAGCGCCACCGGGATGACTACGGCATACTTCAGCGCGATATTAAGCTGGTAGAACAGCTGTTCAGCTGTAACGGTGTACCGTCCGGCCAAGTGGAACAGATCGTGGCGGGTGCCGTAAATCCGTGTACCCTCCAGAGGAGAGAACAGAAAAATCGCCAGATGGTTAAGCAGAAAAAAGAACAGGATAAAATACAGCACAAAAGCGTAGTCCTGAAACCTCACTTTTGAAACTTTAAACAAAACAAGACTGATCAGCAGCATGACAACCAGGCATCTCGTATCGTAGGTAATCATTGCCGTCAGCGACCAGGCAATGAACACAATCAGCTTGGCTGCTCCGCTCAGACGGTGAACCGGCGAGTCCTGCTTCGTATAAGTCAGCATTTTGGCTCTCATCTGCGGCGCACCTCCCGGTCAAAAGCAATAAACGTGCGGACCAGCGCCTCCGGCTGCTGCAGCCCCGCCCTTAGCGCAAGCGTATAGAGCGAGGTTTCCCTCAGGTTGGCCTTCTCTACAATAGAACGGTCCGTCAAAATCCGCTCCGGCCGGTCATCGCCCGCCTTCTTCCCGTCCGCCAGCACAATCGCCCGCTGCGCATACTCCAGCATCAGATGCATATCATGCGTGATCATGATTACTGTAATTCCCCGGTTGCTCAGCCCCCGCAGAAATTCCATCATCTCATTATAATGCCGGTAGTCCTGGCCGGCGGTCGGCTCATCCAGAATAATAATCTCCGGCTCCAGCACCAGGATCGAAGCGATGGTGACCCGCTTCTTCTGCCCGTAGCTGAGCGCAGATACCGGCCATTCACGGAATTCATGCAGGCCGCAGATTCGCAGCACGTCATGAACACGTTCCCGGATCTGTTCCTCTGGAACATCGCGCAGTTTAAGGCCAAGGGCGACCTCATCATACAGCAGCGTCTTTGACAGCATATGATTCGGATTCTGCATGACAAAGCCGATGCGCTCCGCCCGCTCTTTGATGGTATCCCGGCCGATATCACGGCCGTTCAGCCAGATGCTTCCCGAGGATGGCTTATAGAAGCCGCAGATCAGCTTGGACACGGTAGACTTCCCGGCCCCGTTCCTGCCGGCGATGGCCAGCATCTCGCCCCGGTTAACGGTCAGCGACAGTTTGTCCAGCACGGCTGTCTCCCGGTCATAGCCGAAGCTGACCTCTTTCAGCTCAAGCAGCGGAACGGCTTCAGCCGCAGTTGTCTGCTCCCGGTAGCCGTCAATCCACTGCTGCAGCCGTCCGGCGGCAGCATCCAGCCGGAGCATCTCCGGATGCTGGGGCTGGAGATCAGGTGTTACCGCCACACCGGCATACCGCAGCGCGGTCAGATACAGCGGCTCGCGTAGCCCGGTTCCGGCCAGCAGGCCGGAGCTCAGCAGCTCGGCAGGCGGCAGATCGGCAACGATGACCCCATCGTTCATGATGATAATCCGGTCCACCGGCCGGTGCAGGACCTCCTCAAGCCGGTGTTCGATGATAATCACCGTTTTACCGGTTTCACGCTGGAGCCGGTCAATATGTTCTATGGTCCGGGTACCAGTATAAGGATCGAGACTGGCCAGCGGTTCATCGAACAGCAGAATATCGACATTGCCGGCGAGTACGCCGGCCAGCATCGTCTTCTGCTTCTGGCCGCCGGAGAGCTCCTGCGGTGAAGCCGGCAGCAGTTCCTCAATACCGGCAGCCCTGGCTGCCGCAGTTACCCGCTCCTTCATTTCATGCAGGGGCACTGCCGCGTTCTCCAGCACGAAAGCGATATCCTCGCCTACTGTAAGCCCGACAAACTGCCCGTCCGGGTCCTGCAGCACAGTCCCTACCGTTTGTGACAAAGCAGCGATACTCTGCTCCTGCTGCTCCTTCCCCATGATGCGCAGGCTTCCGGCCGTCTCTCCAGGGTAGTAAAAGGGGATCAGCCCGTTGATGCAATGGGCAAGCGTGCTCTTGCCGCTGCCCGAAGGGCCGACAATTAACACCTTCTCGCCCTCTCTGATGCTCAGATTGATTCCGCGCAGTGTAGGCTCCTGCTGAGCCCGGTAGGTGAAGCTGAAATTTGTAAATTCTATAACGGCTTTGCTCATCTCTACCTTCCTCTTTCAATAATTCGTTCCGTATGCATCCTCTTTATTTCAACAGAAAAGCCGGTGATTGTCACCGGCTTTCTGCTAAATATTCAATTAACCCAGCTTCCTGAGGCTTCCCTGCTTGGTGCGCGTCTTGGCATAGGCTGCTGCGAGCAGCGTGCCGATGACAGCCACCGTTACAATGTTTGCCGCTCCGGCAGCCAGCCCTTGCGTGTATACCTTATTCGCCGGTTCTGCATAGATCAGAATGTCCAGCGTCGGTGCTACAGCGAACCAGGCAATGGCATTGGCCACAATCTGGGCCAGGTTAAAGCGGATAATCTCTCTTTTGCCGAATACACCATCCTGGATGGAAATGCCGGCAACCAGCAGGCCGATAATCAGCCCGACCAGTCCGGAAGAGATGACCCAGCTGAACCAGGGGGAGCCGTAAAAAATGAAATCCTTCAGCGTGTGACCGATAAGTCCGATCAGCAGTCCGGCTACAGGACCATACAGCAGCGAAAATAACGCAAGCAGCGCGTAAGTCGTTTCAATGCTCGTATTCGGAATGCCCGAGGGAATCGAACCGAATCTTCCCAAAATTACGAATAAGGCCGATCCGATCCCCACCGCTACAATCGATCTGATAGATAATAACTCTCTCTTCGCCATCTGCTTCATCTCCTTGATAATTGGATTTACCTATGGCGTACAGCATGTTCTGCCTGACCTGGATACGCCTGTTATGTACTTTTCAGAATTATACATCGGATTACTCGGGTTTACTATAGCTTTAGCCAAAAAAAATCTGCAAAGCGCCGGAACAGCAGCTCTGCAGATCAGATGAATTTATTTTACAGTAACCGTTACGGTTACCGTCTTGTTGTTCCATTTGCCTTTGATGGACGCTGTTCCTTTGCCCACCGCTGTAATTGTACCGGAAGCATTCACCTTTGCTACTGTAGGTTTGGAGCTGGTCCATACTACGCTGCCAGTAACGATAGCTGTTTTGCCGGTATCATACAATGCTGTTGCCACTACACTCTGGGACGCGCCGGCAGCAAGTGCCAGCTTGGTTTCATTCACGGTCAGCTTGGTCAGCTTAGGCACTACGTTGACCTTAACTGTAGCGGTGATACCCTGATAGGAACCGGTCATTGTCGCTGTACCTTCAGATACAGCTTTGACTGTCGTTCCCTTAACAGTGGCCACTGCAGTATTGGAGGATTCCCAGTTCATCGCGCCGGAGAAATTCGCCGACTTCCCGTTTGCAAAATATCCCGTTACCTTGATCGCTTTGGAAGCTTTAAGATTCAGATCTACTGCACCAGGCTCTACAACGAGCTTCACGACCTTCTGCTCAATCGTTACCGGAATACTGATGGTTTTGTTGGAATACGTACCTTTAAGTGTAGCCGACCCTTTCGTCAGCCCTTTAATCACTTTACCGTTCGCTGTTTGCTTGAGGACCGCATTGGTCCCGGTAATTTCCCAGGTAATAGTGCTTGTAACATCAACCTCATCGCCGTTTTCGAGAACTGCATTTACGGACGGCAATCCCTGTTCCTCACCAATAACGAGACCCAGCGCATCCTCAGGTCCAATCAGCACCAGCACCTTGTTCTGCACGGTAACTTTCAGCTCCACGCTCTTCCCGCGAATCGGAGAAGCTCCGGAGGAGACGTTGCCCGCTTTGATATTACCGGTAAGCGTTACGGTTCCCGCCTTGATGGCAGACAGCTTGTTATCCTTGATCTCGGCAATATCCTCGTTGGCCGAGGACCATGCAATTTCCTGGCTGAGATCCAGCTTCGTTCCATCCAGCTTCGTTCCGCTAACCTTCGGCAGGCTGACGCTGTCCGCAGTATAAGCTTCCAGTTCGGACTTATCCAGTACCAGTTCAGTAATAGTCGGCAGCACGGTTACCTTCAATGTTTTGCTGACACCGTGGCTCTCCGCCTTAATGACTGCTGAACCGACCGCCTTGCCGGTAACTGTTGCTGTCGCTGCATCTTTAGTAACTGTAGCCGCCAGCAGGTTGTCGGAAGACCAGTTTGCATCAGAAGACTGGTTTTGCTTTGAGTTTACAGCATTTCTCATTTCTGCTTTTACTGTCAGGCTCTCGCCCAGGAAAAGCGTCTGATCCTCCGAAGGAGTCAGCAGAACCGCTTCATACGGCGCACGCACATAAACATCCACGGACTTGGCTACGCCAAGGTATTTTGCTGTAATTACAGCTTTACCGGGACCAACTACTGTAATAGTACCGGCGTCTACTGTTGCCACACTTTCGCTGGAGCTTGTCCATTCTGCCTCATCGCCTATAGGCTGTTCTTCACTTTTCTCCGTTGCTTTGGTCACAGCTGTCAGCACTACCGGATCATCGCCGACCAGCAGCTCAAGCTCCTTGACAGCCACATTATCTTGTTTAAGAACAATAGCTGAATACGGCAGCTCTACCTTGGCTTTAAAAGTAGCGGTTAGTCCTTTATATTTGGCGGTAATGGTCGCGGTACCTTCACCCACCAGCGTGATCTGGCCATCCTCGATGGTCAATACACCTGTATTGGAGCTGCTCCAGTCAGCATCAGCCGAGACATCCTTCACCGAGGTTGCCGATTGTCCCCCTGTGGCTTTGGCCGTGACGAGCAGCGTATCTTCGCTGTCACCTAATTTGTAAATCCCGTCAGACTTGCGCTCCAGGGTCAAATCTTTAAAGGGATGGGTAACGGACACCTCCAGGGTGGCTACCGCATTTAGGTATGTAGCGGTAATCATGGCTGTTCCGGTATCGACCGGGGTCAGCAGCCCGTTGACTACTCTGACTGCATTTGTATTTGAGGATACCCAGGTTGAAGCTGCGGTCACGTCCTTCTTAGAGGAGGACCCTTCAATGTTGGCATATACTTTAAGCTGTTTGGGGGTTTGTCCAACGGTAAGCTCCACTTTTGCCGAGCTGTCAAAATCAATCGAGTTCGTATCGCCTGTAGCTGCAAAGACGTTTACCGGAAAAGCTGCGGCGGTAACCATTATCAAAATGAGGAGCATCTTCGTCATTTTCCTGTACACGGTCATCTGTTCTCTCCTTAGGCAGTAAGTTTATCGGTGGTTATTACCACACTCTTCCACTATATCGACAATTACACCTGAAGTGTTTACCTTATTTTCAGTTAAATTTCTGTTGCCGGCGAATTCAGGACTTTTTAACTAGATTGCTTATTCGGTAAAAGACCGGGAGAGCATCGCCATTGCTTTCTGCAAAATAGGCACATTGTTGGCATACATCCTGCTCTTCCCCCGCTCCCAGGCGGCTTCTGCTTCATGCCATTCCACAGCGTTAATCTCCTCTGCCTGTGCCTCGGTGATCCCGCCAACCGCCTCCACCAGGAAGTAATGAACCTCTTTATCTACGGTTCCGTATATGTGATGCTCATACGTGTATTTAATGACATCAATCGGGGCCTTGATAATGCCGACAGCACCAGTCTCCTCACGAATTTCCCGCAGTGCTGTCTCCTCTACCGTCTCCCCGTGCTCCATCTTGCCCTTGGGCAGCGCCACCTTGCCGTAACGGTCCACGATTAGCTGGATCTGGAGACCCGCACTGCCCCGCCGGTACACCACGCCGCCCGCTGATATTTGCTTATGCGCCATGTTGACAGCTCCTTAATAGGTTTGTGTTTTGTGGCCGCCTGTCCTGGGTTACTCCCTAAACGTGTATTTATCCCGTTAGCCGCAGCCATATAGAGGTTTCCCCCTTGCTCACTCCTTACCCCTTTTTCAGGGCTTCAAGCGCGGGTGCTCTGTACAAGCTTCCCGCACACTCACGTACTAAGCTTCGTGCCGTGTCATAGCCGCCCCAAACAGCAACAAGGATTTCATCTCCGGAGGGGAAATGAAATCCTTGCTTGTTTACGCTAGATTTCAAGAATCTGCTGTACACTATGCAACAGAACATGCCCTGCTATCAGCGGTGCGTCCATGCGCAGTACCGCAGACAGCGCAATGCCCTGGACTGGTTATGCCAGCTCAGTCTGGCGTAGTCCGGTGCGGCTGACGCCAACCAGCTCGCCTTTGCATTCGTTAATGCCTGCTTCGGTAATTTTCACCTGGCAGAGCTCGCCCTGCAGTGAATCGTCGCCGCCGAAGAACACCTGCAGGTAGTTGTCGCTGAAGCCGTGCTGGATGCTGCGGCCCGGCGCGTCCTTGGCTGAGCGCTCGGCGATGACCGAGACGGTCTTGCCGACGAACTTGCGGGCATAGGCCAGCTGCATCTCCTCGGAGAGATCGATCAGCTGCTGTACGCGCGCGTTCTTGATCTCTTCATCGACCTGGTTAAGCATCCGCGCCGCCGGTGTACCGGTCCGCTTGGAATAAGGGAACACATGCATCTCGGAGTAATTCACAGCCTTCATGAAGTCGTATCCGGCGCGGAACATGTCGTCCGTCTCGCCCGGGAAGCCGACTATGACGTCTGTAGTGATGCCTACATCCGGCATAGCCTGGCGGATCAGCTGCATTTTGGCATAATATTCTTCCGTAGTGTATTTGCGGCGCATCGTCTTGAGCACCTCGTTATGGCCGGCCTGCAGCGGAATGTGCAGATGGCGGCACATTTTGGAGCTGCGGTTCAGCACATCCAGCAGCTTCTCATCAATCTGGCTCGCTTCAATCGAGCTGATACGTACGCGTTCAAGCCCGTCAACCTTGTCCAGCTCCCAGAGCAGGTCGGCAAGACGGTAGTTGTCCAGATCATCGCCGTAGCCGCCGGTATGAATACCGGTCAGCACGAACTCCTTGTACCCGGCCTCAACCAGCTGATGCGCCTGGGCTACAATCGATTTCGGATCCCGGCTGCGCGACAGTCCGCGTGACCATGGAATAATGCAGAAGGTGCAGAAGTTGTTGCAGCCGTCCTGAATCTTCATGAACGCCCGCGTCCGGTCGGCGAAGCCCGGCACATCAAGCTCCTCGAACTCACGCGTCTTCATAATGTTGCGCACCGCGTTAACCGGCTGGCGCGACTCCTGAATGTTCTTCACATGAGTCATAATGTGCTCACGGTCCTGGTTGCCGATGACCAGATCGACGCCCGGAATATCCAGAATCTCGCCTGGAGAGGTCTGCGCATAGCAGCCCGTTACAGCGACAATCGCTTCCGGGTTGCGGCGTACAGCGCGGCGGATCATCTGCCGGCTCTTTTTGTCGCCAGTGTTCGTCACCGTACAGGTGTTAATCAGGTATACATCGGCGGTTCCCTCGAAATCCACCTGCTCGTAACCTTCATTTTTGAAAAGCTGCCAGATGGCTTCAGTGTCATAGAAATTCACTTTACAACCTAAAGTATAAAATGCTACGGATGGCATTTCTCAAGCTCCCCCCATTTCTCCGGATTCATATAAAATGCAGGCTGCAGCAACCATACCGGCTGTCTCGCAGCGCAGAATTCGCCGTCCAAGCCCTACGGATAACGCCCCGGCAGCTTCCGCCGCCTCGCACTCCTCCGGACTGAACCCGCCTTCGGGACCGACAACAACCATCACCTTGCCCCGGGATCCGGCAGGCAACCCGGCAATCCATGGTGCGGCGGCGCTGCGCAGCTGCAAGCCTTCTTCTTTTTCGTAGCAGAAGTAGACCGCGTCATATCCGCTGAAGCTCTTGAGGAGCTGCTTCCAGCTGAGCGGAGAATGAACGTCAGGAACAATATTACGGTGCGCCTGTTCAGCGGCTTCCTTACAGATCTTGCGCCAGCGCTCCAGCCGTTTGCTCTCCTTGCGCTCATCGTACTGCACAATAGTACGCTCCGAGAGAAACGGAACAAAAGCCACGGCACCGATCTCGGTGCATTTCTGGATCACCGTCTCCAGCTTATCGCCCTTGGGCAGGCTCTGGGCTACCGTAACCTGGATGCGCGGCTCATGCGTCATCTCAAGCAGCTCCACAATATTCACGACAACCTCGCCGATTTCAATCGAAGCAATCTCCGTCAGAGCCTCGCGGGACACCCCGTCGCTGACAATCAGCTTATCCCCGGCCTTCCCGCGCATCACCTTGGCAATATGACGTGCATCTTCACCGCTAATAGCTACCTGCTCTGCACCAAACTGCTCCGGGCTTACAAAATAACGCTGCATAGTTTAGCCTCATTCTATTGAAAATTCATATGCTATGTTAATCATTTAGAAAAAACATATTCCATCATACAACGTTTGCAGGGCAATGACCAGCCCTTAATAGAACCCGGAGAATCCGAAAAGGTTCAGGAATAACCGGATAAAATGATTGCCGATTTGAATTGCCCAATTATACAGCGGAACAATCGTATTGGCGCTAAGAACAGGGATAAAGATTACAAGCAAAAAGATAAAGACGGCCCACTGCTCAATCTGCTGCATTCTGGCACGGACCGGACGCGGTGCGACATCCTCCAGAATCCGGTAACCATCAAGCGGCGGCAGCGGAATAAGATTGAACAGAAAGAGGAAAAAGTTGGTTTTAATAAAGATCCCGAAAAACCAGACAATCGCCAGCTGCAGCTGCTCATTGGTGATGGAGTCGATCGTTCCTGTACCCATGAGCACCGTGTAGATCAGCGCCCCGATAATCCCCAGCAGAAAATTACTCAGCGGTCCGGCAGCCGACACGACGATTCCCATCAGCCGCGGACGGCTGAAGTTATCACGGTTCACCGGAACCGGACGCGCCCAGCCGAAGCCGGCAATGAGCAGCAGGATAATCCCGAACAGGTCGAAATGGACGGCCGGGTTCAGCGTCATGCGGCCAAGCAGCCTGGCCGTCGGATCGCCGAATTTGTTGGCAAAGTAAGCATGCGCGAACTCATGCACAGTAAAGGCAATGACAATCGTAATCAGGAAAAACGGAAGCTGCTGCAGCGGATATACCAATATATCATTTAAAGAATCCATCTCTACCTCTTTCCGGCTGTAATGGCCACCCAGTCTTCTTCACGGGTAATCTCTATAATCTCAAAACCGGAAGCCTCCAGCGCCTGCGACACCAGGCCTTCCTTATCCTTATAAATACCGGAAGTAATATAGATTCCGCCCGGCTGCAGCGCACGGAACACATCATCCGTGAACAGCACAAGAATCTCCGCCAGAATATTGGCGACAATAAGCTTCACTGGCAGTGTAACGCCAAGGCCTGCCTCCGCAGACGGGTCCTCTTCTTCTGCTGCCCCGGTATAGCCGGGTCTGGCACTCGGCCACATGTCCCCCGCCGCAGTATCTGCCGCACCTTCGCCTCCGAGCAGCGAGAGCAGATCGCTCTCTTTTACCGTTACCGAGGCCTGCAGTCTGTTCAGCTCCACATTCTCCCGCGCACTCTCCACAGCGACCGGATCAAGGTCAAGCGCAAGCACAGACTTTGCACCAAGCAGTACCGCACCTACCGCCAGAATGCCGGAGCCGGTTCCTACGTCAATGACTTCTTCGCCGCCGCTGATATGCTTCTCCAGCGCACGCAGACACAGCGCCGTAGTCGGATGCGTTCCTGTTCCGAAGGCCATGCCGGGATCGATTTCGATAATCTTCTCTTCCGGGCTGGCTGGTGTATATTCTTCCCAGGTCGGCTTGATCGTCAGACGGTCAGACACGCGCAGCGGCTTGAAGTAAGCTTTCCAGGCATGGGCCCATTCTTCATCGTCTACTGTTTTCCAGGAGATCAGCGCTTTGCCGGGATCAATCCCGAATTCACGAAGCTCCTCAACCCGCGGGGCTACCTCGTTGATGACATCGTCCATCGATACATTTTCGGCATAGTAGCCTTTAATTACAGCCTCACCGGGAGGGATATCGTTCAGCGGTTCATCGTATAGTTCACCGTACCGGGTGTCTCTAACTTTATTAAGCGTTCCCGATTCTTCGATCGAAACACCGCCTGCTCCGGCTTCATACAGCAGATTGGATATCATCTCCTGCGCCTCTTCTGTTGTATGTACCGTCAATTCATGCCATAACATGTGTGTGGGTCCTCCTAAAAGTTTTGTAAGCAGTACTTCCATGATTTAGCTTCGTTCAAAACTCACTAATCCAGTTATTCAACATTTATCAGTATACCATTTCTACCACAGGTAGCGCCAAAACTACGCCTGCTGTACAGATCGCGGTTCATTATTCCCGGCAAAAACAGTTCATCGTATGATCATTCACCATACCGGAAGCCTGCATAAAAGCGTAACAGATCGTCGAGCCGACGAATGTCATGCCCTTCTTTTTCAGCGCCTTGCTCATAGAATCGGACTGTACCGTTGTTGCCGGCACCTCAGCCCGCGTCTTCCACCCGTTAATGACTGGCCCGCCGCCGGCAAAGCTCCACACATAATCCGAAAAGCTGCCCTCCTCCCGGCAAATGTCCAGATAAACCTTCGCGTTCTTCACAATGGCATTAATTTTGAGGCGGTTGCGGATGATTCCCGTGTCCTGCATCAGTGCTTCTATTTTGTCATCGTCATAATGGGCAATGATGTGCGGATCAAATCCGTCGAATACCTTACGGTAATGCTCCCGCTTCTTCAGTACTGTGTACCAGCTGAGTCCGGCCTGCATGCCCTCCAGCATCAGCAGCTCAAACAGCTTCAGGTCATCATACAGGGGCTTGCCCCATTCTTTATCATGATAATCAATGTACAGAGGATCTTCGTTGACCCAGGCACAGCGTGTTATTTCCATGTTTGTTTTCTCCTCCGCTTTTGCGATTCACATGAAGTTTATCATAAGGATATAGGATCTCCCCTCCCAAAAACCAGAGATTTCTTCGCCCCATCCATTCCTTCAGGACAGACAAAAGAGGCTAATATGGACCTGTTCAGCGTCCAGAATAGCCTCTTTGCTCTCTCTCTTATTCATTTGCTGTATGACGAACCCGTTATACCCTTAAGGCCGAAGCTGCACTCTTGTCTCTTTATCCGGCTCATCCGTCGAATAATAAAACGAGTAAATTGAAGCTTCATCGCCCTTGAAATTCTTGTAGACATCGATAGCTTTGTTATTTCCGTCTCCGTCAAAATTGGCTGTAACCTGCTTGCCGATTATACGGTCTTTACCCAGCCCGATATGAGTCTGATTGATGCCTCCGAAATGAGGATCTACACTCTCAGTTTCCACAAACAAATCGTTATCCTGCATATAATAAGTCCACACTACAGGATAGCCTCCGATTTGCTTAGTCACTGTCTGCTTGTGCTGGGAGATATTCGTCAAAAGTACCGGTTTTCTGTCGTCGCTATGAAGCGTTACCTTATATTTGCCCACAAAAGTAATAGGAGTCTGCTCATCCACCACGAGATCTGAAGGACGCTCGAAGCTCAGTGTAATCAGGCTTGGATCTTCCTTTGAAGATCCCCAGAACAAGCCTTCAAGCGTTTTCCCATTCACCTCCAGATAGTATTTCTTGTAAGGCAATTGGTAGAAATCAGCCTTCGTTCTCACAGACAATCTGATTTGCGTCGGTGTAACAACCATTTTCTCAATGCTGTTTAAGGTGTCACCCGTTTCCAGAGGTACATTCAGGGCCGTCTTAATCGTTCCGCTCTCCATCTGTTTTTTACTCAATTCCAGATCAAAGGTCCAAGGCCCCGCAAGATTTCGTTCAAGTTTGGTATACTGCAGCTTAAAGGTTGGTTGTCCTGGGGAAATTTGCTTCGCCTCTAAATATTGCTGCATGGTATATTCCCCGTTATCTCCCGGTTTACCAAAGGTTCCCCCGGATAGTTCCTCAACTTGTTTACCGTCCGCATAAGCCACAATCCGCGGGTTGGCCCACTCATTAGTTTCCTGCTCGTCGAACGTAACTGCCGAAGCGAGCAACAGCTTATCCTGATTTTGTGAAAACGGCTGCACTTCTATAGTATTTATCCCGTCCTTTTTAATGGGGAAGCTCTGCACGGCCGACGATCCGCTGTCAAGTGGCAGCTCCTGCTCCAGCGTGCTGAAGGACCTTACAGCATCTGCAGTTAAAGTGATCTTTGCTGTATCCTGCTGCGGTGTCCAATCTGTTTCAAAGTAACCATTGTAGCGCTGATTCTGCGCATCCCACTGCTGAGAATTATGATTTCCTTCACTTTTGTTCCCGGCTGTATCCTTCAACGTCAGGCCATCCACATTCCAGGATTCGCTATCCGGGCGGTCTCCAACATCCAGACTGTACAAAATCACCGTCCGGTTTTCATCCACAATAGCGGTATGGAGCGTCAGCGTTACCCCATCCTTAGTCACAGATTGTCCCAGCTGCTGACCGAGATTTGAGCCAAGGCGGCCTTAACGCCGCTTCTGCTGCTGAGCAGATTACCCCAATCATATTGAATTGCCGCATATACCGGGGCGGCAGCAAGCAGTGCACTAAGGGAGGCAGCAACCGTAATTCTGCGCCAGTTTCTCGACCTGCGCGAACTAGCGGCTTCCTTAGTGCTAATGCTTAATGATGTAGCATGCGCAGACTGCTCTACCCGGCCCCACATAGTATCAAAATCCGGATAGTTAACGGTGTGTTCATTATTTAATTGACGCTCCAGCATATTTTCCAGCTTCTTCATAATGCTCACCCTTCCATTCTTTATCTTGTATTCCTGCTTCCAGCAGAATTCGCCTCATCATTTTCAGACCCTTGTGCTGTCTTGATTTCGCTGTACCGAGCGGTATGGACAGTGCTTCCGAGATTTCAGCCAAACTGAAATCATGCATGTATCTTAGTGTCAGCACCGCCCGGATTTTTGCTGGAAGCTTGGACATATAAACTGCCCATTCCAGTGCCGTCTCCTTTTGCTCAATGAGCCGCTCTACCGGCGTTTCGCTGTTCCCGTTCCATAGATGCAGATTTTCTGCAACCTTCTGCTGCAGGCTGCGCGAGCGTTTCAGATGATTGAGGCAGGCATTGACCGTGATTTTCATTATCCATGCCCGAATATACTCGACATCCTGCCACTGGCTGCGAAACACGGTGATAAACACTTCCTGGCACAGATCCTCGGCATCTGCTGCATCATGCACCATGTAGTAACATGTCCGGTAAACAGCTTTGTTGTAGGCTTCAAATAATTCGCGGTTACTCTGCAATACTGGCCCTCCTTTCTTAAGTGATCTGTCTATTTAACAATCGTGGCCCGAAAAAGGTTCATTTCTCACAATAAAAAAACGCGGCCACTGCGGACCGCGCTTTTTCAGATTATTTTGCTAACAGGCTCTGCCGGGCGCAAATATTCCCGTTCCAGCTCCTCAGCAGCCAGCGGCTTGCTATAATAATACCCTTGAATATCCCGGCAGCCGCTTTCCACCAGGATGTCCAGCTGCTCCTTCATTTCGATGCCTTCGGCAATCACCTGCATGCCGAGATGTTCTGCCATGGTCAGGATGGTTGCCACAATGGCCCGGTCATGGCTGCTGCCCGTAATGCCGCTGATGAACGAACGGTCGATCTTCACCTTGTGTATAGGATACAGCTTCAGATACCCCAGCGAGCTGTAGCCGGTCCCGAAGTCATCCAGGCTGATCCGGATCCCGCTTTTTACCAGATCATTTAGAATAGCGCTGGCTCTGGAAGCATCCATCATCATGCTCTCGGTAATCTCCAGCTCGAGGTACTCGGGCGCCAGACCCGTTTCCCGGAGAATATCCCGGATATCCTCCAGCAGATTATACTGAAGAAACTGCTGTGAGGATAAATTGACGGCAACCGGAATGCGCGGACCGCCCGCATCATGCCACTGCCGCATCTGCCGGCAGGCTTCGCGCAGCACAAAATTGCCAAGCTCAACGATCCGTCCTGTCACTTCCGCAGCGGGAATGAACAGACCTGGACCGAGCAGGCCTTTTACCGGATGATTCCAGCGCACCAGCGCCTCTACCCCGATAATCCGCTCATTGTCTGCTGCCCGGATCTGCGGCTGATAATGCACCGTGAACTCACCGCGCGCAAGCCCTTTGCGCAGATCCGATTCCAGCTCCAGCTGCTCCATAATCAGGCCGTTTAGGTCGTCCGAGAAAAACTGGTAATCATTCCTGCCGTTTTTCTTCACTTCATACATGGCCGTTCCGGCATTTTTGAGCAGCTCTTCCGGATTCTGGCCGTGGCCCGGATAAAAGGAAATACCGATACTGACTGTAACGTAGAGATCCCGCTCCTTGAGGTGGACCGGCTGCTTGATCGCTGCAATCATTTGTTCCACAATATCCGTGACATTCATTTTTTCCCTCGAGAACCGGCAGAGCAGTGCAAATTCATCGCCCTCCAGCCGTGCCAGCGCCATCTGCCCATTAACAACGCTGTCTATAATCCTGTTGCTCATCTCCTGCAGAAAGAGATCACCATGCAAATGTCCCAGTGTATCATTAATAAGCTTGAACCTGTCAAAATTCATAACGAGTACGGCAAAAGGCTCCCGGGTTTCATGATGTGCTTCAATGGTCTGGGAGAGCAACTGACTGAACATCCGGCGGTTCGGAAGACCTGTCAGCTCATCGTGAAAGGCCAGATAGCGGGTCTGCTCCTTGGCCTGCTTCTCCTCCGTAATATCCCGGGCAATGACATAAATGCCGGCCACCAGGCCATCGACCATAACCGGGGCGATATTAATGCTGATATCCAGCTTTTGTCCGTTTCTGTGCATGATCGCCGTTTCATAGCTGACCTGCTCTCCGGCAAGAGACCGGATAAACATCTCACGGATCAGTTCCTGGTCCTCCGCTGCAATAATACCCAGGATGGAGTCCAGTGACTGCTCTTTGAACTCCTTGCTGCTGATGCCGCTAATAGTCGTGGCTGCAGGATTGGAGCCAATTATACGTAAATTAAGATCAATCGAAATGATGGCATCCTGATTATTTTCATAGAGCGATCTGTACCATTTTTCACTGATTAGAAGCTCTGTATCCTTTCTGGAAAAACGGCTCGAAATATAAACTCCGGTAACAGACAGGCCCAGCGTGAACAGCGTCCCCCCGGCAATGACATAGGCCAGCCATTTCTGATCCAGTACTACCCCGGTATTCAACCAGGAACGGCTCTCGGGCTCAAAGCTTGCCGCAAGCATTCCGGTATAATGCATTCCTACAATAGCGACGCCCATGACAAGTCCGCTAATCAGCTTCTTTCCCGGACCCACTGCCGTGCGGTTTATGAGCAGCTGGGAAGACAGTCCCAGCGCAACAACGGATGCCGCCAGGGCAACAACAAATGACAGTACTACATAGTCTAATCTATACGAAATTCCAATCTGCATCGCGGACATGCCTATGTAATGCATACCGAAAATACCCAGGGCAAGCAGCAGCCCGCTCACCAGAAGCGGAACGGTTCCGCGCCTGAAGTGGCTGATGACAATCAAGGCAACCAGCGAAGCAATGACCGCAACTGTCATAGACAGCAGTACAACCATCAGGTTATAAGCGACTGGTACAGGCAGTTTCAAGGCCAGCATGCCGACAAAATGCATAGACCATACGCCCATCCCCATGATGACGGCCCCGAATACAAGCCACATCACCCGCCGCCTGCCCTTAGATATCCCCAGTATGCCCGCCAGCTCCAATACCGTATATGAAGCTGCAACAGCTATCAAATACGAAAAAAATACGAGCAGCTTGTCATGACTGCCATGCATATGCATGTGCTCCATGACCTCATCCCCCTTTAAACCATTCCACACATAACTGGCAAAATTCTAAATTTTATATAATTTAATATTATATCGGCTGATTCAGCTGAAATCTAATAACTTTCCTGCTATTTAGCAATAAGTAAAAACGGCCGCACCCCCCGCAAAACAGAAATATCCGATAAAAAACAGTATGGCCTCCCTGCTTCAGGAGCACCATACTGCCATGTTGGATAAAATCAGATAATATTCATAACCGCCCTCGCCTGAATATCCAGCTCACTGGCCGAGACCGCAATGCCTGTAAACTCCTCAAGGGCTACCTCAATCTGCTTCTGGCTCTCTTTGACGCTCGCCTGAACATGCTCCAGGCCAGTCGACATGCTGCCGATTTCCTCAGTAATCGCCTTGACACTGTTCCGTACCTCGCCAATGGATTCCTGCACCATACCCGAGAGCTTCCGGACCTCCTTGGCTACGACATCGAACCCCCGCCCGAACTCCCCGGCATGCGCCGCTTCAATTGCAGCATTAAGCGCCAGCAAATGTGTCTGCGAAGCAATATCACGGATAGTTTGTACTACCCCTTGAATATCCACAGCCTTGTTTTGCAGACTCTTTATGATAAGAGTGTTCTCGTCCGATACCCTGGCGATATTATTGATGCTGAGCAGCATTTCCCGGCTCCGTTCAATCCCCTGCTCTGCCCGCCGGTTCAGGCTGTCAGCCATTCTCTGCATCTGCTCCACCACATGGTTTACATCGGTCTGCCGGTGTGTAATATTGGTCGCAATCTTGCTTACGCCGATTACATGGTGGCCCGTTTCTTCAAAAATAGGCATATAGGTTGCTTCGAGCCAAACAGTGTTCCCCTCTGAATCCATTCTTTCAATCTTATCCTGAAAGCTGGTTCCGGAAAACAGATTCTGCCAGAAGATTTCGTAGTCCGGACTGTTCACAAACTCAGGAAAGCATAACTCCCGGTGATGCATTCCGTACATATCCTCTGATTTATATTTCATTGAACCGGCAAATACTTCATTGACGTAGGCCACTCTGCGGTCAAGATCAAAGCGGATCAGGGCAAGATTCTTCTCCATAGCTTTGACTACCAGCGCCTCTGTGACTGCTGGAACTGATCCATTCTCCATAATACTATCTCCCTGTGAGGCTCAATTGAGATTCTGCGGCTTTAAATATTCATAAGGTATATATTCTATATTAACGGCAGAAAAGCTATTATGGATTATAACAATTTTAAATATTTGATTCTATCCCGCTGCGTTGCGCGCTCACTTCTTGGACCCGTAGTCACCGAACTTAATCCCCCACACTGAATCCTTCTGATGGGCTGCCGCCTCCTGCAGAGCGGGAAGCCTTACATCCTGCGGATAATGCCGCTCAAGGTACAGCACAAATCCCCGGCGCAGGCCGATTTCATAATCCAGCTTGTTAAATTCATTCGGATGCTTCTCCATTTCCGCAAGCAGGGATTCCCAGCTCTCGAGATCAGCAGCTTCAGACCGGCCGTCACGCACCCGCTCCGTAAGCTCCCGCAGCTCGCGGTAAGCCCGCTTTACTTTAGAAGAATAGACCTGCTTCTGGTTCAAAAAAGTAAGCAGAGCAACCAGTAACGCCAGGCCGCCCCATAATATAAAAGTGTTCATTCCGATTCCCTCCAAGCAATTGCTTATCCATCTCATTATACACGGCAGAGCACAAAAAAACCCCACAGTTCGTGGGGCATGTCAAAAGATAACCTTCCTTATCTTAACTCAGCTATTCCTTCTTCAAAATTTCATGCAGCTGCCGTTTATCGGCCTCACGCGAACGATCAAGCGCTTCAAGGTCATCCTGATCGGCCTCCGCCGCCGAAAACTCCACATCCTCTAATTTGGCTTCGTAGAGCATTTTTTGTTTGTCTGTTTTGGAGAATATTTTTGAATTTTCTCTATCCATATCGGGATCAGCCTCCGTGTTGTTCTTAAATGCAAAACTTCAAATCATTCCGCCGGCATCTTCAATGATTTTTAAAGCCTGGTCAAAAGAATCGGAGTCCACAACTACGGTCAGCAAAATATTTCTGCCTGTGGGACCGCCGTCTCCTCCGTGGCTCATTCCGCTCGCGCTGGAATCTGCTGCCGCCAGTATCCCCGCTGAATGACTGTCCATCGTGGAGTTCAACGTCATGGTCGCCAGGCTGGGAATATCTCCAGTCAGCGGGTTATTTCCCGAGTACTGCGCATTGCCGGGGTATTTACTGAAGGTGTCTATGGACATGTCGATTACACGAAGCGCCTGAAGCTTCCTGGCGACGCCTTCTGCTTCTTCGGGAGCTTTAAAATAAGCAAGTATGTTTTTTTCGGACAAGGATAATCCCTGCTTTCTGCCTGATATGCCAAACACAAACTGACCATTTTATTTTGTATTGATGCTGCATGGTTTATACGCAGTTTTTATGTTTAATCTTAAACAACAGGAAAAACTTACCTGGAACGGGTCTGTCCATTTTTCCCTACTCTTTCTGTCGGGATAATATCTATATTTAGTTAACAATTCCATTTGATATCAATAAAACATATATTATTCCCATTACATAAAAGCAGTGTTTTAATACTTTCGACTCATAAATATAGGACTTTTTTGATTTAGCGTGTAACATTACCTCACTTAAGCAAAATTTTTAATATCTTTATTCCTACAAAATAGTACTTTTTATCCATTTTATTCTTATTATTAACCGTATTTATGTTACGTTTTACTTCATGCGTGATATCCCCCCTAAAAAACAGCATTACTTTTAACTGGATTTTACATTTTACCAATGGTAGAATCTTCTTAATATTTTTCCTACTAGCCGGGACGGAAATAAAAAGAGATTACTAGAAAGGAGAATCGGACTACTGTCTATAGCAGGAAAAATTCAGCTGTATCAGTACACATACTCATCTGGAGGGGATTACATTTGGAGTGGAATAAACTACCTCGCAAGCTGTCTGTTATCACCCTGTCACTTGGAGTGACAGCAGGCATGATTCCTGGAGCGGCTTTTGCCGCCGGCAGCCCGCAGACGCTATCATCGACTAAATCTTTAACCTCGATTACACAGCCATCCAATCAGACGTATATTTCACCACAGATCGACACCAAATCTTCAAAAGAAGTCCGCGTCATTGTGCAATTGAGCGGCCAGCCTGCAGCAGTAGGCAAATACGCTGCCAAGCAAGGAATCTCCGCGCTCTCCAAGACAGCTACGGAAGCTGCGGTGAAGAGCCAGCAGTCCGAGGTACTTGATAAAGCCGATGATCTCGGCATTGATCTGACCGTCAACTACCGGTATGACACAGTACTGAACGGCTTTGAAGTGTCCGTCCCGGCCAATGAAATTCCGAAGCTCGCCAAAATCTCCGGCGTTACCTCCATCTATCCGAACAGCACCTGGTACGCCCTTCCCGATGTAACCGTAACAGAGGCTACTTACAGAAATGATAAGGCTCCTCTGGAGCAGATTCATGCGGATTGGGCTGCGGATCAGGGCATTACAGGCGCAGGGCTCAAGGTCGGTGTTATTGATACCGGTGTGGATTACCTGCATCCGGACATTGCCCCTGTCTACAAGGGCGGCTACGATTCCTTCTATCAGGATGAAGATCCCTATGAAGAAGTGCCTTTGACCAAGGAAGAAGATCCTTACAAGACAGGCTATAACGGAACTTCCCACGGAACGCATGTCTCGGGTACGATTATCGGACAATATGCCGCAAAAGGTGATGTTGCCCAAAAAGGCGTAGCACCAGGTGCAGAGCTTTACGCATATAAGGTTCTGGGACGAAATCTTGATGACCCGAGCACCTCTTCCGGTTCATCCGCCCAGGTTATCGACGGGATTGAGCATGCCGTTAAGGACGGCATGGATGTCATCAACCTGTCGCTCGGCTCTGATTCCGAAAAAGACGTAAATTCCCCTGACTCCATCGCGATCAATAACGCCGTGCTCTCAGGAGTTATAGCGGTTATTGCCAACGGAAACAACGGGGAAGCGGGCTATTTCTCCCTTGGCTCTCCTGCAGTATCACAATTGGCTATTTCGGTCGGCGCTGTAACAAGTCCGATTAAGGCTTACTCCGGTAAATTCAAAGCAGAGATTGCCAACTCGGTCACATCTGTAACTTACAACACCTACTTCCCTTTTAATGTTATGGCTTTCGAATTAGGCGAAGAGAATTTTGCAGAGTTTTTTGGAACTGAGCCTGTAAAGGTTGTCTATGCCGATCTCGGCTCGGAAGATGATTACCCTGAGGAAGATATTTCAGGTTCCATTGTACTGTTGTCACGCGGCGATCTGACTTTTGATGATAAAATTGCCATTGCCAAAGAACACGGTGCCAAAGCCGTTGTTATTTTTAATGGTAATGCCAAAGCAGATCCAAGTGATCCTACCGGGAAAAAGAAGATAGCAAACCTGGACGAATCCTACACGGATCGTGAAGGTTATATCGGCACCAACCTCAGCAGCGGATATGATTATATTCCTACACTTGATATCGAGGGCAAGAGCGGGCGCCAGCTGGCAAGAGCGATTCTGGCCAGCAAGTCAAACTCTGTAACCTTCACCTATGATTCCAATTACAATCTCGAATATACAACCGGTGATGCTATAACTTACTTCTCTTCCCTTGGCCCGAGTGTCGATGGAAACCTCAGCATCAAGCCGGATATTGTTGCCCCTGGCGACGGTGTACTCTCCACCTATCCGGCATACGGCGGGGATTATACCCAGGCATACCACCGCAGCAGCGGCACAAGCATGGCAACTCCGCACGTCGCGGGCTTGTCACTACTGATCAAGCAGGCACATCCGGAATACTCACCGTTTGATATCCGTTCCGCACTGGCCAACACTGCTGATCCGCTCCTTTATGAAGGCGATCCGGTTGATCTGTACGCACAAGGCCCTGGCCGGGCAAACGTAGAGAATGCCATTAAGACACCGGCGCTGCTACAGGCGCTTGAGCCAATTACTATTCTTGACAAAAATTTTGCGGCACAAAACGTAATCAACTACAATCCGTCCACCAGCTTCGGAACTCTTCTGCCTGGCGCAGTTGCTTCCAAAGAGCTGCAGCTTAAAAACGTAAGCAACAGCGCGGTTACTTATTCTGCCTCTGTAGTCTGGAACTACGGTGATCTTGAGAATGTAACTGCAACGCTGGATAAGACAACAGTAACAGCCTCTGCTTATGGTACCTCCAACTTCAATCTGAACGTTAATGTGTCTGCAAAAACCGAACCGCAGATGCTGCAAGGTAATGTTGTTCTTGAAGCACCGGGACAGCCTACCCTGCACTTGCCGTTCGCCATTAACGTCGATGAATCCGTGGATCAGCCTGACTGGGGCACTGGTATCCAGGAAGCAGAGATCACAACACCGATTGTGTACAACAATTCAGGAGCTGTCCTCAACTACAAGCTGAAAGCAGAGGACATCAATTATTATGAAGTAGATCTCGTAGGCCTGGACGATAAAACCAAGGGTTATTTCCAGGTTTCCGCTACAGATTCTCCGGATAAATATTTTAAGCCGGGAGATTACTCTACTGTAATCAGCGCCACTTATCATCCATATGACAGTGAGGGAGATCCGATTCTTGATGCAAACGGCAATCCCGCTGTTGCTTATCTGACAGACGGGGTTTATAAGCTTCAAGTGCTGGGTATCAATGCTGAAGATAATTCCAAACTGCCTATCAAGATCGACCAATACGAAGATGAATTCTATACTACCTACACCTCATTCCGCTTCATCAATCAGCCGGCGCCAAACACAGGCACTAACGGCGGAGGCGGCGGTGCAGTAACACCTGTAACTCCGGCAGTCCCTGCTGCCGCAGCCTCACTGATTGAGGAAGGAACGACCCGGGCCACCCTGACTCCGGTTACTGTGTCCAAGGATAAAGTGACTACTGTTACTGTAACCGACGACAACCTGAAGACTGCTCTGGCTAACGCTGCAGCTGCCAAGACCGCTGTCGTAATAGCGCTGGCTGCAACAACCGACACAGCAGTTGAACTGAACCTGACAGCAGCCCAGGTGACCCAGCTGGCAGGCATCCATGCCGACAGCAGTGTTGTAGTTACAGTCAATGGTTCTGCCGTAGCTCTGCCTGTAGCCTTGCTGAAATCTGCACCTGCAGGACAGAACTTCAAGCTTGACATCAAGCAGGCGCCTGAAGCCGCGGGAAAATTGACTTCGAGCGTTGCCGGGTCCACGGTAATCGGAACTCCGGTTACATTTGAGGCTTCCTGGACTACCGCTACTGGCAGCACCTACTTGAACACACCGACTAACCTCTTTATTAAGAGATCCTTTACTGTTCCAGGCGCTATCCAGCCGAATACAGCCGGTGTTCTCTTCGAGGATGACGGCGTTGTTACTCCGGTTGCATCTGTATTCAAACCGCAGACAGACGGAACTACGATTGTTACTGTAAGCCGTCCGGGCTTCTCGACTTATGCCGCAGTAAGCAAGCCGGCCGCAGCATTTACAGATATCGCTTCTTCGGCTTCAGCTGAAGCGATAAAGGCTCTGGCTAACAAGCTGATTATCCAAGGTACATCGGCTACGACCTTCTCGCCGAAGAGCAGCCTGACCCGTGCGGAATTCACTGCGCTCCTGACCCGCGCACTCGGGCTTCGTACTGATGCCAGTGTTACCTTCACTGATGTCAGCTCCACTGCCTGGTACGCCCAGGATGTAGCCGCTGCTTCCAAGGCAGGTCTGATTCTGGGTATCGGCAACGGCAAATTTGCACCAACCCAGAATGTAACCCGCCAGGAGCTGGCAGTGATTCTGGACAGAGCGCTCAAATTAACCGGAACTGAACTGAAGAGCACAAATCCTTCCTTTACAACATATACGGACAGCGCGAAAGTGGCTCCTTACGCGAAGGATAGCCTGCAGACCCTGTCTGCAGCCGGCATCATCGGCAGCGATACAGGTTCCAGCTTCAATCCGGTTGCTCCGGCAACCCGTGAAGCAGCAGCTGCTGCTCTATACCAGCTGCTGAACAAAATCGGCTTGATCGAGTAGTCTTTAGTTAACACACCTGCTGTCAACCTCAGCAGGCAGAAATGCAAAAAGGATCGTGCACCGGCCGGCAGGCCATGCACGATCCTTTTTTTATCAGTTAACAATAAAACCCCCGGCTCGTGCTGTCGCACGAAGCCAGGGGTTTTCATTTTAGCTTATTTCCAAAACTTAGTCACCGCGAAAGGCGCGCTTCACACGGTCAAAGAACGATTGCTCCTGCTCATGCGTGTTCTCGCCGTTGTAGGAAGCGAACTGGCGGAGCAAATCCTTCTGCTCTTCGCTCAGCTTGCTTGGCGTTACAACGACTACCCGCACATGCTGGTCGCCTGTACCGTTGCCGCGCAGGTGCGGAACCCCCTTGCCTCTGAGGCGGAAGAAGGTGCCGGTCTGGGTTCCCGCAGGAATCTTGAGCTTCACCTTTTCGGTCAGGGTAGGAATTTCAATTTCGTCACCAAGCGCCGCCTGGGCGAATGTCAGTGGAACCTCACACATGATATCATCGTTCTCACGCACGAAGAACTCATGGTTCTTCACACGGATCACAATGTACAGGTCGCCGGCAGGGCCGCCGCGTGTTCCGCCTTCACCTTCACCGGTCATGCGCAGCTGAGCGCCGTCGTCTACGCCGGCTGGAATGCGTACATGGATCTTGCGCTGCTTCTTAACCTTACCCTGGCCTGCGCAGGTCGGGCATTTCTCTTTGATGATTTTGCCTGTGCCGCTGCAATGGGAGCAGGGACGGCGGTTACGCATCTGTCCAAGCGGGGTATTCTGCACGAATTCCTGCTGGCCGCTGCCGTGGCAGACGGAACAGGTCTCCGGCTTCGTACCCGGTTTAGCTCCGGAGCCAAAGCAGGTATCGCAGGACTCTGTACGCGGAATGGTAATATCGGTCTCTTTGCCGAATACCGCTTCCTTGAACTCAATGGTCATTGTGTACTGCAAATCGCCGCCGCGCTGCGGGGCATTCGGATCACGGCGCCCGCCGCCTCCGCCGAAGAACATATCAAAGATATCGCCGAGTCCGCCGAAATCTCCCCCGCCGCCAAAGCCGCCGCCCATACCCTGATTAGGATCGATATGGCCGTACTGGTCATAACGGGCACGCTGCTGGCCGTCACTCAGCACGTCGTAAGCTTCCTTCACTTCCTTGAACTTGGCTTCGGCATCACTGGCTTTATTGACGTCCGGGTGATACTGGCGTGCCAGCTTGCGGTAAGCCTTCTTTATTTCGTCGTCAGATGCATCTCTTCCGAGACCCAGCACCTCATAATAATCGCGTTTATCTGCCACTGCTTTCACCTCCGTACATCAATACTCATTTCCCCTGTAACATGTCAAGTAGAAACGACTTTACCGTCCTAAACAGGACGGTATCCGTTTCTGCGAGAAATATAAGGATTATTTATAGCGTAAAACATATAAATTCTTATATTTTAAAAGGAAAGCCAAAACACGGGATGCCCCGGTCTTGACCTTCCCTTCGTACAGAATAACTTATCGTTTAAGGTTACCCTTGATTCTTCTCGTCGTCAACAACCTCGTAGTCAGCGTCAACAACATTGTCCTTCTTAGCACCCTCTGGAGCACCTTCAGCACCTGGCTGCTCTTGTGCAGCCTGCTCATACAGCTTCACGGACAGCTGCTGTACAATCTCGGTCAGCGCTTCTGTAGCTGCATTGATTTCTTCCAGGTTGTCAGTTTCCAGCGCAGCTTTTACTTTGTCCTTAGCCGCATTTGCTTTCTCGATTTCGGAAGCATCCACTTTATCGCCAAGGTCTTTGATTACTTTATCTGTGGAATATACGAGCTGGTCAGCATTGTTCTTCGCTTCAACCAGTTCTTTACGCTTGCGGTCTTCCTCAGCGTGCAGCTCGGCATCCTTCATCATTTGTTCTACTTCAGCATCGCTCAGGCCGCTGGAAGAAGTGATCGTGATCTTCTGGCTCTTGTTCGTGCCTTTGTCCGTTGCCGATACATTTACGATACCGTTGGCGTCGATGTCAAAAGTAACCTCGATCTGCGGTACGCCGCGCGGTGCCGGCGGGATCTCGTTCAGCATGAAGCGTCCCAGCGTCTTATTGCCGTTCGCCATCTGGCGTTCACCCTGCAGCACGTGGATTTCCACGCTTGGCTGGTTGTCGGCAAAGGTCGAGAAGACCTGCGATTTGCTTGTAGGAATTGTAGTGTTACGCTCAATCATCTTCGTGAACACGCCGCCTGCAGTTTCGATACCGAGGGACAGCGGAGTTACGTCGAGCAGTACTACGTCTTTAACGTCACCAGTCAGTACACCTGCCTGGACAGCAGCACCAAGGGCTACCACTTCATCCGGGTTAACACCTTTGTGCGGCTCTTTGCCGGTAAGCTTCTTGATCGCTTCCTGTACGGCAGGAATACGGGTAGAACCGCCGACAAGCACGATTCTGTTCAAGTCAGCAGGAGTCATGCCGGCATCGCTAAGAGCCTGGCGTGTAGGTCCCAGTGTGCGTTCTACCAGGCCTGCAGTCAGTTCATCGAACTTGGCGCGGGTAAGGTTAACTTCCAAGTGCTGAGGCACGCCGTCAACAACCGTGATGAACGGAAGGGATACGGTAGTAGTCAGTACGCCGGACAGTTCCTTTTTCGCTTTTTCGGCAGCATCCTTCAGACGTTGTACAGCAGCCTTGTCCTTGCTCAGGTCAATGCCCTGTTCCTTCTTGAATTCAGCTACGAGGAAGTCCATAACCACCTGGTCAAAATCGTCGCCCCCGAGACGGTTATCACCGCTGGTAGCTTTAACTTCGAAGAAGCCGTCGCCCAGCTCAAGGATCGATACGTCAAATGTACCGCCGCCCAGGTCATAGACGAGAATGGTCTGGTCTTCAGCCTTCTCAAGACCGTAAGCAAGTGCAGCTGCAGTAGGCTCGTTCACGATACGCAGCACTTCAAGGCCGGCAATTTTGCCTGCATCCTTGGTTGCTTGACGCTGGCTGTCATTGAAGTAAGCAGGAACTGTAATAACGGCCTGGGTAACCGGCTGTCCAAGATAAGCTTCAGCATCGGATTTCAGCTTCTGAAGGATCATTGCGGAAATTTCCTGCGGAGAATAATCCTTTCCGTCGATGCTTTCTTTGTGGTTCGTACCCATATGACGCTTAATCGAAGCGATTGTGCGGTCCGGGTTAGTAATTGCCTGGCGTTTTGCTGTTTCGCCGACGATCCGCTCGCCGTCTTTCTTGAAGCCTACAACCGAAGGGGTTGTGCGCGCGCCTTCCGGATTCGGAATAACGACAGCTTCGCCGCCTTCCATAACGGCAACGCAAGAGTTGGTGGTTCCAAGGTCAATCCCGATAACTTTACTCACTGTAATGTGCCTCCTCAGAAATATTATGGAGCCCCGGCTCCTGTGATTGAGAGTTAATTAAATAACGCTGATAATGATAGGGGTCTGCACATAACAATACGGCCGGAAGCTTCCGGCACAGCATCTTCTGTGACAGGCATGGTGTTACCCAAGGTATATAGACAGACTACATGCTGACTTTGACCATGGCCGGACGAAGAACCTTATCCTTCAGGAGATAGCCCTTCTGGACTTCTTCCGTAACGATGCCTTCCTCGTGCTCCTCGCTCTCCACCTGCATAATCGCCTGATGATATTCAGGGTTAAATGGCTGTCCTACTGTTTCCATGGCCGTAAGGCCTTCAGACTTCAATACCCCTTCCAGCTGACGGAAAATCATGTTGATGCCTTTGGTGAAGGCCTCAGATTCAGCGCTGCCTGGAGCAGTTACCAGCGCACGCTCAAAATTGTCGAGTACCGGAAGCAATTCCGTAACGAGCTTCGAAGTAGCGTATTGTGCCAGCTCTTCCTTCTCCTTCTGGGTGCGGCGGCGGAAGTTATCAAAATCCGCCTGAACACGCAGCGTACGGGCCTGAGCCTCTTCTGCCAGCTCCTGGAGGCGCTTCGCGGCTTCACCGCCGTCTGAAGCCTCCTCGATGTCAGCGTTATTCTCTGCTGCGGCTTCGGCCTCATCGGCCGCCAGGGTTTCATTTACTGCTTCATCTTTCAATTCATTCGGATCCTGAACCTGTTCCTCTTTCAAGTTGTCTTCACCTCCTTCAATTCATTCCATTCATTCACGTAAATCAATTACACTCTGTTCACTTATACCAGTGTGCCAGCATCGCTGTCAAATCCCGGGATAAAATCCCGAGGATGCCCATCACACGGGCGTATTCCATCCGGGTCGGACCCAGAATGCCGATACTGCCCAGTGCCTTGCCGTCCAGTGAATAGGTCGCTGTAATCAGACTGCAGTTGGCAAACGCCTCATGCTTATTCTCCGTCCCGATACGGACCTGTATTCCGGTTCCGCCGGATGCGGGGGACAGCATCTTCAGCAGAGTCGGCGTCTCTTCCAGCAGATCAAGGATCGTCTTGACCTTGTCAACGTCTTTGAACTCCGGCTGGGTCAGCATATTGGCTGCCCCGCTCAGGTAGATGCGCTGGTCATGATCGCTTTCGAGCGCCTGGTCAAGCACCTGCATCAATTCCTCGTAATGCGAGATGTGACGCTGCATCTCCTCGCCCAGCTCGGAATAGAGCTGGCTCTTCAGCTTATACAGCGGAACATTTACCAGCTTGCTGTTAAGCAGATTTACGACCTTTTCCATTTCGGAAAGGGAAATTTCCGGCGGAATCTGAACCGTACGGTTCTCTACCTGCCCGGTGCTGGTAACAATAATCGCCACCGCATTATTGCCGTCAAGCGGAAGGAGCTGAAAATGGCGCAGTGAAGTATGAAAAACCTCCGGTCCCAAGAGGATGGAAGTGTAATTCGTCATATTGGAAAGAATCATTGCCGCATGCTGGATAACCTGCTCGGTAGCATTCAGCTTCTCGGCAAAAAAGGCGCGTATCGTGCCCATTTCTGCTGTTCCGGCGGAATTCCACGGCACCAGATGATCCACATAATAACGGTAGCCTTTATGTGAAGGAATTCTTCCAGCCGAAGTGTGCGGCTGTTCAAGATAACCTAATTCCTCCAGATCAGCCATTTCGTTGCGGATGGTTGCCGGGCTGTAGCCCACATCACCACGTTTGGAGATGCTGCGCGAGCCTACGGGCTCTGCGGAAGAAATATAATCATCCACGATAGCATTAAGGATCATTCTCTGGCGTTCAGTTAACATGTTATTCCCTCCTATCGGCTGTGGCTCCGATTCGTTAGCACTCTACTCAGATGAGTGCTAACCACTAATACAAAAATACCAAACTGACCTTGAGATTGTCAAGTCGGATTAAGTCCGGATTCAGATTACAGCTTTATCAATTTTTAATCCAGATTCCGGAATTTCTCCGCAACCTCTGCCTCGGGCTTTCGTCTGAATATAAAATATAGAAGAAATGGGGGCAAGCTGTATGAAAAGAAAAAAATACCGCTGGATCTTCCTGGCCGCCGGGCTGCTTCTGGCCGCTGCTGTTTTGTTTTATGTGAAAGAGACCAGCAGGCAGGACAGCTGCTTTTACGGTGACGTGGATTATGCCTCAGTGTTACAGTGGGATGGTGTCGTCTACCAGGAGGATGATAATAGTCCGCCCGGAGAGCACGTTAAGGGCAAACGTCTGGGCGAAATCTCTTACCGCAAAGCTGACCACCAGTGTCCGCGCAGTGAGATGCGGGACGGCGATTCTACTCTGCTTGAGGTGGGTACAGAGCTGTATGAAGTGAGCGGATACAAGACATCCGCCCGTTTATGGGCGGGAGACAGGCTGTTCGTAGCCCGCAGTAATCCGAAAGCCAGAACCCTTAATGACCTGCTTGACATCTCAGGCAAGATCACAGCAGTCCGCTTTATCAGCGGAATGGACGGCACAACTCACCTTATGGACTTCACACCGGAGGCTGCTGAGCTTTTTATAAAAGAGTTTCCCAAGCTGAGATATATCCCGTTTGAACAGTTGTATAAGGAAACCAAAAGCTGGGTTGGCGATAAATATTGGCTCGAAATTGAGCTGAAGGACGGGGCTGCCATAACCATCGTATATAATACGCTATCTCCCTCCTTTAATCCCCCTGCCTATGCTCCTCCCGCGCTTGCACAGCTTATTGAGCAGCAGCGCAAGCTAATCTATGCCAAGTAACCTAAAAAAGGCCGCTGCTCCCGGGATTGGCTCCCTGGCGGACAGCGGCTTTTGTATGTTGTAACGCGGCAGCATGCGGCTGCCTGCTTAATCTAATCTCTTCATTACGGCAATTTCGTCACAGGCATGCTGCTTCTTGCAGTTTACGCAATCTGTCCATACCTTCTCGGGAAAAATCTCCTTCTCCACTACGGTGAACCCGTTTCTGAGGAAGAAATCGACTGCATACGTCAGTGCCATAATCTTCGGAATGCCCTGACGTCTTGCTTCCTCTGTCAGCTTCTCCAGAATCATGGAGCCGACACCCTTGCCCTTGCCTTCATCGCGCAGCCCAATGGACCGGACTTCAACGAGGTCATTCCCGAGTCTGAACAGCGAACCGCAGCCCACGAACATGCCATCAATCTCAGCGATGACGAACTGGTCGATCTGGCGGGTCAGTGCCTGCCTGGAACGGGGGAGCATAATTCCGCGCTGCGCGTACTCCTCTATCATTAAGTACAGCGGCTCCACATCTTCCACCGTAGCATTTCTGCATATCACTTTAGATTCTCCCGCAGGAGCCGACTGGCGGACCTTTTCCGTCTTGACAAGCACTTTAACTCACCCCTCGTTGTTAATATGAATAAATATACAACAGGGTGAATTACAATTCAAGGGGTATTTTAAAATTAAACCTCCGTTAAAAGTCCGACAAATTCCCCGAAAACATCATTCCCGAACAGGATTCCCTGCTTGCTTAGCCGGTAGGTGTCACCGTCCTGCTCCAACAACCCGGCATGCAGTAGTTTATGCAGCGGCGCGCCAAAAATTTCCTCCAACTTTGTGCCGAACTGAGCCTGGAACGCACTGCCTGATACCCCGGCTCGCATACGCAGGCCGACCATCATAAAGTCCTCCATTGCCTCTTGCTCCGTGATCTCAAAGGAATCCAGACGCGGCAGGCCGCTGCGCGAAGCTTCATTATAAGGATTGACGCCTTTTATATTGATGTGCCGCTGACGTTTGACGTAGCCATGCGCCCCTGCACCAAGGCCGTAATAATCTTCATTCCGCCAGTACGTTATATTATGACGGCTCTCCATGCCCGGCTTGGCAAAATTACTGATCTCATACTGGATATAACCTGCCTTCTCCATTTCAGACATGAGTAGCAGATACATTTCCAGCTCATCCTCTTCACTCGGCAGCGGCAGCTTGTTCTTATTAAACAAGGTGTGGAAAAGCGTATTTTCCTCCACCTTCAGGCTGTAGATTGAATAATGCGGCAGATCCAGATCCAGCGCCTTGCGGACACTCTCTCTCAGCATATCTACCGTCTGGTTCGGCAAGCCGAACATCAGGTCTACAGACAGGTTATTCAGTCCCACACTGCGCGCATTCTCCAGACTGCGGTAGACATCATCGACGTTATGAATCCGGCCGATTTCGCTCAGCAGCTCATTCTGGAAGGCCTGAACCCCAAAGCTGACGCGGTTGACCCCGCCTTCTTTCATCACTGTAAGCTTCTCAATATCCGTGGTGCCGGGGTTGGCCTCCATCGAGAATTCGATATTGTCATCCCACTGCGGGAAATGCCGGCGGACCGACGCCAGGAAATAAGCCATCTCATCCGGCTTCAGCACCGTCGGTGTTCCCCCGCCGACAAAGATGGTCTTGATCACTCCCGGCGGAGTCTGCTGCACGGTCAGCTCCATCTCCCGGTCAAGCGCATGCAAATAATCCATTACCGGCTGATCCTTCAGCACATAGGAATTGAAATCACAGTAAAAGCATTTATTCGTACAAAACGGAATATGAATATATACGGCCTCAGGGGGACGGCCATTGTTATGAGCTGTCATAGCTGTCTCCTTTAAATTTTATTTAGCAGTGCCAATCTATATAGCCAGAAAAGGGAAGCCGTCAGGCTTCCCTTCAGTGTCTCCCTACTAATTAAACGGTACATTCCGCAAATGGAAAGCCCCGCAGCTTAACTATTCGTCGATCTTCAGAACCGCCATGAACGCTTCCTGCGGCACCTCTACGCTGCCGACCTGCTTCATGCGCTTCTTCCCTTCCTTCTGCTTCTCGAGCAGCTTCCGCTTACGAGAAATGTCACCGCCGTAGCATTTGGCCAGAACGTTCTTGCGCATCGCCTTAACGGTCTCACGGGCTACAACCTTGGTTCCGACCGATGCCTGGATCGGTACCTCGAACATCTGCCGCGGAATGATACCGCGCAGCTTCTCACAGATAATGCGGCCGCGGTTGTAGGCACGGTCGCGGTGGACGATGAACGACAGGGCGTCAACCTGCTCGCCGTTCAGGAGAATGTCCATCTTCACCAGGTTGGACTGGCGGTAGCCGGAAATCTCATAGTCGAACGAAGCATAACCTTTCGTGCCTGATTTCAGCTGGTCAAAGAAATCATATACGATTTCCGAGAGCGGAATCTGATAAGTGATGGTTACCCGGTTGGAGTCGAGATACTCCATGTTCACGAATTCCCCGCGCTTATTCTGGCACAGCTCCATTACTGTTCCCACGAAATCGTTCGGAACGATAACTGCAGCTTTGACATAAGGCTCTTCCACATAATCAATGGTTCCGATTTCCGGATAGTTAGACGGATTGTCAATCTGCATCATTTCACCGTTCGTCAGCATAATCCGGTAGATAACGCTTGGTGCGGTCGTAATCAGCGGCAGGTTGAACTCACGCTCAATCCGCTCCTGGATAATTTCCATGTGCAGCAATCCCAGGAAGCCGCAGCGGAAGCCGAAGCCGAGCGCACTGGAGCTCTCGGGCTCAAAGCTGAGCGAGGCGTCATTCAGCTGCAGCTTCTCAAGTGCCTCACGCAGATCGTTGTAATCCGAGGTTTCAATCGGATACAGACCGCAATACACCATCGGGTTGATCTTGCGGTAGCCCGGCAGCGGCTCCGGTGTCGGATTTTTGGCATCCGTCACCGTATCCCCGACCCGGGTATCTCCGACATGCTTGATACCGGCAACAATAAAGCCTACATCCCCGATATTAAGCTCATCCACGATGGTCATGCGCGGCATAAAGGCACCGACTTCGATAACCTCAAACGTCTTGTCGGTTGCCATCATCTTGATCTTTGAGCCGGCACGGATCTTGCCGTCCATAACGCGGACATAAACGATAACACCTTTGTACGGATCGTAGTGGGAGTCAAAGATCAGCGCTTTAAGCGGCTCATCTGCATTACCGGTAGGAGCCGGAACCTGCTTGACCACCTGCTCCAGAATCTCCTTGATCCCGATACCTGCTTTGGCCGAAGCAAGTACTGCCTCACTGGCGTCGAGTCCGATAACGTCCTCGATTTCCTGCTTCACCCGTTCAGGATCGGCACTCGGCAAATCGATCTTATTGATAACCGGCAAAATTTCCAGATTGTTATCCAGCGCAAGGTATACGTTAGCCAGTGTCTGCGCTTCAATCCCCTGTGCGGCATCTACAACCAGCAGTGCTCCTTCACAGGCAGCAAGACTGCGAGAGACCTCATAAGTGAAGTCGACATGCCCCGGAGTGTCAATCAGATTCAGCAGATACTCCTGGCCGTCATCAGCCTTGTAAGTAAGGCGAACGGCCTGCAGCTTGATGGTGATTCCGCGTTCACGCTCCAGATCCATCTGATCCAGCACCTGCTCCTGCATTTCACGCGAGCTGAGTGCGCCCGTATATTCAAGAATACGGTCGGCCAGAGTCGATTTACCATGGTCTATATGTGCAATAATCGAGAAATTGCGGATTTGTTGTTGTCTTTTCTGAACGTCAGTCATTCCTTACCCCCACAGACAGCCTTATGTTAATCCACTTATTATAACAGTACGCGCTTCCCCCATCAATCCCGTCAGCCGGGAAAGTAAAGAAAGCGGAGCACAGTGCCTCTATAACCATGGCTGGAAAGCAGGCGGGTATATAAAAAGGCCTCCGGGGAGGCCTTTTCTCGTCATAATGCAATTATGACGTGCGCATACAGACGTTTACTCCGCCGAGTCGAACAGGGAGACGATCCAGCGGATGCTTTTCTGGGAAGCCTGCTGGAGCAGGCCAGCCGTTTTGTCAGCCAGCACATCAATGCCAGGCTGCTGTTCTTCAGGGATCAGAATCTGCTCAGGCGTCAACGTGCTGTAGTCCTGCACCTCCTGCTGCGGCAGACTGCCGCCGGCAGGAGTCTGGACTGCCGCCGGCGGCTGAGCCGCAGGAAGTGCCGTATACGCGCCGGTCACAGGATCAACAGCAACCGGCACATATACATAGGCCGGGCTGCTCTGCACAGTACCGGATGCAGCAGCGGCAGCTTGCCCCGTCTGCTGCAATACCGCTCCGTTCCAGCCCGGAGCGACCGGTGCTGTCCTCGTTTCGCCGCTACCGCCAAACTGCATGCCAACCAATATGCCGATACCGGCCCATAGGCCGATCACAACCAGTTTTTTGCCGAAACGGGACATCCCGGTTCACTCCTTTATCAGTTCTCAGATCCTGTACTTTTTTCCGGAGCAGCCGCCTTTTCCGCATCATGGCTGTCCCAGTATACATCGGCTATCGCATCAGCCAGCACATCCGCTGTCCGCTTCAGTTCCTCGGCACTGTTGTCGATTCCGCCTACTTCTATTAATACACTATTGGGAGAAAGAGACTGATTATATTCCCCGTTATTCCCGTTCCCGGAGGATTTACCCCAGATGCCGCGCGAGAGTCCGGGATAATTTTTCTCCAGCAGCTGATGAATGGAATTGGCGAAGGCTTCGTTTTTCTTCCAATCCTTATTGGCGTGGCCAAGAATGAAGTACACCTGCGCATAGCTTTGTCCGTTAATGACGGCTGTCGTTTTGCCATGCCGCTGCGAATCACGGTGAATATCAATCAGCTCAGTCATTTCCTGGTTGGCAGCCAGGGCCTCCTTGATGGTGATCCGTGAATATTTATAGGAAAAGTTCCAGTTGTAATCCGGCACTTCCGTTGCATAATCATCCTTGGCATGAACCGTACCGATTCCGCGCTGCTCCAGTCTGTCGGTAATGTAGGAGCCTACCAGCAGCACGTTTCTGGAGGGGGATGCGGAGCTCGGATTGTCACTTTCTGCTCCCAGCAGCGGATTATACGCTTCGCGGGGGTGAGAGTGGTAGACCAGCACTCTTTTAATAGAGGTATCCCCGGCTGCACCGTTATCCCGGCCAGCTCCGCTGCTGCCTCCCTGCTCTGCAGAGTTACTCTTATCCGGCGCCGTTGTCGGCTGGGGCTGCACTTTAGGATCATCCTCAGGCTTGTCCGTACCCGGATCAGTCGCTGCTCCAGGGTCCGGCTCTGCAGCTCCCGGATCTTGCTGATCCTCCGCACCGGCCAGCTCATCCGTCCCCGGATGATAGTCTGCAGGTGCGCCGGCTGTACCGCCCGAGCCTTCACGCAGCAGGAAGGGATCATCGGCTGCAAGTCCGGGCACTTCACGGGACAGCAGGCTCTTGGGGTTGCCGGGGTCTACACTGGTCAGCATGCGGAACACGAATGACGTTACTTTTGGCGCTGAGAAAGCTGACTGCTCTTCGCCTTTCGGCAGATGCGGCACCTCCATGCCCAGCAGCTCCATAAAGAACCCGCTGGACAGGGATGCCGCCAGACCTTTCATGGAAGGAACAGGTGAAGAGTTCAGCTTCGTTCCGGCCAGTCCGCCGGCGCCAAGCAGCATGAAAAAACAAGTGAACCTCCGGCCAGCAGCAGCATCGTCTTCCCCAGCGACAGAACGTCCAGCAGTTTTCCCCGCAGTCTGCCGATATTCCATAGCTGAAACCATTTTCTGTTCATTATTGTTATGTCCTCCTCCAGCCCTCTGTAGTCTCTTATACTTCAAATCTATGAACCTGGAGGGAGTAGTAGAACCAAGGTAGAGACAAATTAATAGAGCCAAAAAAACCGTATAAGCACTGCCGCTCGGGCTTTGCTCATACGGATAATCCGGACTATATATGGTTTTCATACTAAAACAGGTTAATGGGTGTACGCGCCGACATTTCCCGGATCCACCGCATCATGAAGTGCAGCATTCAGGCCGCTGGCTACAATGTTCGCAATCTCTTCAATAAACTCATCAATTTCCTTCGGCGTCACAATGAGATCGTGCCCGAGCGGTTCCAGTACCTCTTTTACCAGCTGCAGCCGTTCCTGCTCCGAAATATCGTCCAGCATTCCCATAATCTCTTTGGTATGCGCTCTGCCGTCTCTCATCTGGCCAAAATGATTGCTCATCATCTCCAGCACGTTGTTGACGATTGTTGATGCGTAGCACACCGTAGGGACACCGATGGCAATGCACGGAACGCCCAGTATTTCCTTGGTCAGCCCGCGGCGTTTGTTGCCGATGCCCGAGCCTGGATGGATGCCGATATCGGCAATCTGGATTGTCGTGTTGATCCGCTCAAGCGAGCGGGAGGCCAGCGCATCGATGGCAATGATCAGGTCCGGCCTGGTGCGGTCTACGATCCCCTGCACAACCTCACTGGATTCAATACCGGTAAGCCCAAGCACCCCTGGTGCAATTGCGCTCACGTTGCGGTATCCCGGAGAGACCTGGTCAGGCACAAGCTCATAAAATTGCCGGGTAATCAGCGCATTCTCCACCACCAGCGGTCCCAGCGAATCGGGAGTCACATTCCAGTTACCCAGACCGACAATCAGCACCGAGGAATCCTTGCCGATCCCGATCCGGCTCAGAAACTGTTCAAATTCACGCGCAAACACGACTGACACCTTCTGCTGGAGTCCGGTATCCCCGCCGCGCAGCGCCGGAACCTCCAGTGTCACGTAGTTTCCAAGCGCCCTTCCTATCGCCTGGGAGCCCGCAGCCGTGGCAACGCCAAGCCGTGTAACCTTGATCCCGTCCGCTTCCTCCACTTCTTCATTAACACCGGGAATCGGCGTTTTTTGCAGACCCTGGGCAAGTTCCTTCGCCTCCACCGCCAGGTCAGTGCGTACCGAATACAGCTGAAGATCCAGTTCCATCCTAGTTCAGCCTCCTTAAAGTTTTGTGAGCATAAGCTTCCTGGAGCTTCTTCGTACAAAACTCGCTTCGGAAGCATATGCTTAAGTTTTGTAAGCATAAGCTTCCTTGAGTTCCTTCGTACAAAACTCGCTTCGGAAGATTATCTTGGTGTCGGTAGTGTGCGAGCGATGCGCTGTGTTTATGCAGGATGACATGGATAAATCGCACTGCCGGGCAAAGTTTAATCCGTTATCGCCGGTAGGACCAGCTGCACAGCTTTTGATCCGGCCGGCTCCGGGGATTTGTTCAACAGTTTTCTATACGCTTTTAGTGTTGCATTTTGCCCCCGGGCGTGCTAAGATATTTTAAGTTGTGAATCATTTGATGATTTCGAATGTCTTCCAGGAGGTGAATGCAATGCCAAATATCAAATCCGCGGTTAAACGCGTCAAGACGATCGAGAAACGTCGTGCTCTGAACGCTTCCCAGAAATCCGCGCTTCGTACAGCTGTGAAAACTGCTGATGTAGCACTGGCTGGATCGGAAGTTGAAACTGCTCAAGCTGCTTTCCAAGCTGCTTCCAAAAAGCTGGACAAGGCCGTAACTAAAGGTCTGGTTCATAAAAATGCGGCTGCCCGCAAAAAATCCCGCTTGGCGAAGAAATTGAACGCTCTTAAGGCTCAGGCCTAATTAGCGACTTTCATAATGAGCACTATAAGAACCTGACCGTTATCCTGCATACGGTTAGGTTTTTTTGTTTATATTCCCACAAAAGAGCCTGCCTTATCCGCTGCTTCAGCGTAAAGGCAGGCTCTTTGGGATGGACAGAGGCGGCGCCATCGCCGGGAGCTACGCTCCCAGGCGCAGCATGAACATTTCCAGACCAAGCACCTTGTCGATGGCTCCGGTCTTCATCTGGTAATCCAGATCAGCCAGGCCGCTCAGAATCTGACGCAGCCGCCGGCTGTCGAATTTGCGGGCCTGCTCTCCGGCCAGCTTAACGGCATACGGATGCACCCCGATCTGAGAAGCGATCTGGGCCTGGGAGTAGCTGAGGGCTGACAGGTCCTTCACCTGCAGGATGATCCGGAACTGCCGGGCAATCAGCGCGGCAATCTTGATGGGCTCCTCGCGCTGCTTCAGCAGCTCGTAGAGGGTACCCAGCGCCTTATCGAGGCGCAGGTTCGCAATATCCTCCACCAGCGTGAATACATTTTGCTCCGTACCGCGGTGTACCAGGCTCTCCACCGCCGCTGCATCCACTGTCCCGCCGGCTCCCGCGAACAGGGACAGCTTGTCCATCTCCGCAGACAAGCCCTGCAGGCCGGTGCCGGCACTGGCTACCAGTGCCTCGGCAGTTCCCGGCGCTACGGCACAGCCGCGGTCCTTGAAGCCCTTCTCTACCCAGCGGAGCAGCTCTTCTGCACCCAGCGGATTAAAGGCCAGCACTGTACCGGCTGCCTTAGCCGCTTTGACGATCTTTTTGCGCTCATCCAGCTTGTCATTATTAACCAGAAATACAATTACGCTAAAATCAGCGGGAGCCTGCATATAATCACTTAACAGCTCAACGCGGTGTTCAATCTTGGCATTTTCTTTGCCTGCAGTAAACAGCGAGGCGTCCCTCACCAGCAGCAGCTTGCGTTCCACCATGAACGGAACGGTCTCCGCTTCCTCCACCACCGCCTGGACAGGCGTCTCTGAAAGATCGAAGGGAATTACTGCAAAATCACGATCCTCTTTGGCGATCAGGTGATCCTCCAGAAAGGCCGCAAATTCATTCATCCGGAACTTTTCACTGCCATAGAGCACATAGAGCGGTGAAATTTTTCCTTGTCTGATGTCCTTGGCCGCCGTTTTGGCATCCATCCTGCCACTTCCTTTTCCATTTCAATTCGGGTGAACCCTCAAATACACATATGTGATTATAGTTTAACAGAAAACTGGCTGCAAAGGTTGCGCTTAATGCTTTTTGTGCTTACAGGATCTGTAGAAGATAGTCTATTTAACAGCTGCAAAACTCCAGAGCCGGCATCCTGTGTGAAAATGCAAAAACGGAGCAACCTCGGCAGCCAGGGCCAAAGTTGCTCCGTTTCAGCGGCGCATCTATATAAACGGCGGAAGCAAAAGGCTCTAGAAACCCCGCTTCCGTCGGTCATACCGATGGAACTCGCAAATCGTGTAATTCCTGTCCTCTCACCATAGCATATTCGGGGTGCCCTCAAAACGTTCCACCGAAGTAATTATTTATTGGCCGGAGCCGCGCTTGCCGGTGCCGGGGTTGCAGTAGCCGGACTTCCAGGTGATGCAGACGGCGCCGGAGTAGCCTGACTTGCAGGCGCTGTATATACCTCTGTGACTTCTACACCATCCTGCATTGTTATATAAGTAAATTGCAGGCTGTCCCCTGACCAGGAACCGGATACCCAGGTCCCCTCCAGCGGAAGTGAGGTTATCGCTGTCCGTTCTTCCGGCTGTCCGTCAGCCGGCAGGCTGTAGATTACCAGCTGCTGGCCGGCAAGTTCGGCTGCATAACGCCCGTCCGGAGAGCTCCACGAGCCGTGAGACGATACAAGCGCCGGCAGAAGCCCCATAATGCCAGCCTCTTGACTGGCCGGAGGCTGCTGCGGATCCTGCGCCGGTGTGTCTGCCGTACCGGCAGGCATATCGGCGGCACTGCTGTTGAATATCTGGGCATCTGACGCGTTGTTGGCATTCCCGCTTCCAGCTCTGGCATTCCCGCTTCCAGCTCTGGCATTATCCCTTGGAGCCGGCGTTGCCGCTTGGGTGCTGCGCGCAGCCGGCATATTCCGTTTGGCCGAAGTTGAATCGGTTGCTGCCGGAGACGCCGCACCGGATTGTGCAGTCGGCTCAGCTTCCAATGCAGACGGAGCAGCAGTATCCGCCGCTGCACCTCCGTTCGCGGCATCTGCACCTTCAGAAGGCTGAATCTCCATCTGATACATGGACGCATCGCCCGCCTCTTCTCCGGTCGCAGCCGTGTCCGCATTTTCAGTAGTAGCCATCTTGCTCATTGCTTCATTGCTCCCAGCTGTCTCAGCCGCCTGGTTCAGCGACATTTCCACATCTGCCGAAGGTAAGCGCTCCGGCATATTAAATACGGCAAACAGCAGGATAACCGCAGCAGCAACTGCGCCAATGCCTGTCCGCGTTGCCATGGAAGCTGCTCTTGAAGTTCCTTTGGCCTCTTTGCCGTGAGTACCTTTACGTGTCATCGGTACAACCTTGCTGTCTTGCTCCGGAGCTTCTGCATCTGAACCCCGAATACCGGAATCGATCTGCTCAAGCTGCGGCAGGATCGAATCAACCAGACTAAAAGGAGGCTTAACATCCGGCAGCTGCTCCAATTGCTCAGAGAGCATGGTCAGCCGGTCAAAGACTTCCGCGCAGGAAGGACAATTATCGATATGGCGGTACATTTCCACAGTCTCTTCGGGACTGAGATCATGATCCAAATAGCGGTGCATCCATTCTGTCACCTCCGTACACTTCATCCTGATACACCACCTTTCTGATACTCCTGAAGTCTATTTTGCAGCTGCTGCCTGGCCCGGAACAGGTAAGATTTCACTGTGTTGAGCGGCAGGTCGAGACAGTCTGCAATCTCGTTGTAAGAAAAATCCTGCAAATATCGCAGTACAATTACCGTCCGGTGATGCTCGGGGAGCTGGTCGATGGCCTCGCGTATATCCTCCGCCAGATAACCCGACATCACCTCACGCTCTACATTATGTTTATTATCCTGGAACACCATTTCGTGCTCGTCGATAGACACAGTAGGCTTCGTTCTCCTGAATTTGTCAATACAGATGTTGGTCACGATCCGCTGAACCCATGTTTTGAACTGGGCCTTCTCCTCATAGGAACCGATTTTGGTGTACACCCTGATGAGCGCTTCCTGTGATGCGTCCAGAGCATCCTGTTCATTATGCAAAATGTAGAAGGCCGTCTTATATACATGTCCTTCAATTTCCCGCAATAGGGTGATTAGAGCGTCGCGATCGCCCGCTTGAGCGGCTCTGATGAGTCCCTGCTCCACCACGAAGGTTCCCCCTCTCTATGCAATCTTACTGACGCGCAAGACTGCGAATTTGTTGCAAGCCTGTAATCAATATTTTTAGGATACCAAACTTTACATAATACGTCTTGTGCCGCCACCGGTTCCGCTCCGGCGCACGGCCATAACCGTCCATAATCCTTACTAAGCATACAAGGGAAGCGCATATTCTTCAAATACTCTTTTGCAAGAGGTTTATGACAAAAATGAAATCAAACAGGCTGCCCCGTCAGGTGTTATACCCGAAAGACAGCCTGCATCACTTAAACATTATTGTAGCGCACAGCATCAGGACAGCGTAATTGTCTTTACCATCGTCATCCACTACATACATTTCTCCCTGTTCAAAAAGCTGCGGATGGTTATGATTTCTATGCAGTGCATACAGTTTACCGGCAGTTACTTTGCAGCCTCTGGCGGATGAAATAATCTGCACGTATTCCGCTTCTTCTTCATTTAAAGTCCGGTACAGCGTCCTATACTTGTCATTCCCGGGCATGACGGTTCCCTCCATCTTCAGGGGCATTCTCAGAGCATCAGCAGACTGGCAGCTGCTTTTTCTGTAAGTATTGCCCGGAAGACGGGGAAACCATCACGATTTTCATTTAGATGTAGGAAAAAAATAAAAAAGCTGTCCGGCCGTTTAACCGGCGGGACAGCTCAGCACCTATTCATTTACAGGCCTTTAACCTCTTTATACTTAGCCACATACTGTGCAGCCAGCTCGGTAATCTGGTCGTAGCGACCTTCTTTGGCCGGAGCGGTCAGGTTGCCGCCGATGCCGACAGCGATACAGCCGTTCGCAATCCATTTGCCCATGTTGTTCAGATCCACGCCGCCGGTAGGCATAATGTTGACATGCGGCATAGGACCTTTGACAGCCTTCACATAATCCGGTCCGAATGCGCTGCCCGGGAACAGCTTCAGCACATCCACACCCAGCTTCAGCGCTTCCTTCATTTCATTCAGCGTCATGCAGCCCGGCATGTAAGGAATGCCGTAAAGATTACACATCTTGGCGGTTTCTTCCTCAAAAGAAGGGCTCACTACAAATTCTGAACCTGCCAGGATAGCAATCCGGGCTGTTAACGGGTCAAGCACTGTACCTGCACCGATTACAGCGCGGCTGCCGTATTCAGCCACGAGGCGTTTGATCGCTACATCCGCGTCCGGAGTTGTAAAAGTAACCTCAATATTGGTCAGTCCGCCCTCGATACAAGCAGCCGACATCTTGAATGCATCATCAGCATTGTCAGCACGGATAACTGCCACTACACCGACAGAGGTAAGGTTTTGCAATACTTTTATTTTCTTCATGATTAACTTCCTCTCACTATAACGTAGTATGAAAACAGACATAAAAAAAGAATATTTATTTAGATAATCTTTTTTATCCCATTTACTAACCTTCTTACGAAACCTTCTATGGAAATAGTAATAATAATCGTGCTAACAGTCAATACGTTTTTTTACCGCAACAGATAACTTCATCTTTTAAACTTTATAAATCCTTTATTTATAAGGGATTTTTGTTCTGTCACATTTTTGTACTGAAAATTCACGTGTCCGAATGAGCGTTGCCTTATTGTACAAAACCGATTTATGTGATAATTTCAAATTACTAATCATTATACAGGGAGTCTCCGGATTGCCCTGGGGAGGAATTTAACGATGAGCAAACAACTTAGTGCTGTCACTTTTGGCGAGCCGATGGCAATGTTCTATGCGAATGAAGTAGGGCCGCTGCATGAGGTGACCTCATTCTCGAAGGCGCTGGCCGGGGCAGAAAGCAATGTGGCAACCGGACTGTCCCGTCTCGAACACACAACCGGTTATGTAACCAAGCTCGGTGAAGACAACTTCGGGCAGTTCATTGCGATGGCTTTGAACAAAGAAAATATTGATACAGACAGCATTACTTATACCAAGGAAGCTCCTACCGGAATGCTGATCAAGTCCAAGGTGCTTACCGGAGACCCCAAGGTTGAATATTTCCGCAAAAATTCCGCAGCGTCCAAGCTGAGCCTGGCTGACTTTGACGAAGCCTATTTCGCTTCCGCCGGCCATCTGCATGTAACCAGCATCTCTTCAGCGCTCTCGAAGACCTGTCATGAATTCTCACTGCACGCTATGGAATTTATGAAAAGGAGCGGCAAAACCGTCTCCCTCGATCCGAACCTGCGCCCGACCCTCTGGCCTGACAAGGAGACCATGGTAACCACAATCAATGATCTTGCTACCCGCTGCGACTGGTTCCTGCCGGGCCTTAGCGAAGGCAAAATTTTGACCGGCCTTGAAACTCCAGAGGAAATTGCTGCATACTATCTGGAACGCGGCGTATCCCTCGTTGTAATCAAGCTGGGTCCCGAAGGCGCTTACTACAAAACCTCTGCCGGAGAAGAAGGATACGTAAACGGCTTTAAGGTAAAAGAGGTAGTAGATACAGTAGGTGCCGGAGACGGATTCGCCGTTGGCGTAATCAGCGCCATGCTGGAAAAGCTCCCTGTAGCCGAAGCCGTTCGCCGCGGTAATGCCATCGGCGCACTGGCCGTTATGTCTCCCGGAGACATGGACGGCCTACCGACCCGCGATAAGCTGGAGAGCTTCATGGGCGCCGGCGTGTAAAAGTTACTGCCGACTTTACGCCAAAGATCAAATATAGACAGCAATCATTTATTTGCCAAAGAGGAGTGTCCCCCGGCTTATGCCGGGAGCACTCCTCTTTTTTTCTTACAGCTTTTGCAGTGGTACTTCGGTGGCCGTACAGCCGCAGTTAGTGGGATTTTTCCCTCTACTCCAGCTAAACCACTCGTCAAACCCGCACTTACGCAGTTTCTCCCGGTGTGCACCCTGCTCAAGCGACACTACTCCAGCAAACCTCCGAATCTCAAGAGACATAAAACTAAAAAAAAGAAGGAAGCCAGGCTCCCCTCCCTCTCTACAACCACTAGCTAAATTAATCCAAAACCAGGCTAATGCACGGAGATACACCTGGTAACTTTTAAGCAAAAGTTGGCCTCACAGAAGTAAACCGGTTTACACTCTACTCTTCCGGATCTGTCAACGTCTCCATCGGCTCTTACCGGTTATACCGGAGGCCGCACAGACTGCCCCTGCTGAAGCGCAGGCGGAAAGCGGTACGTAATCGGAACCGCAGCATCCTGGTCCTCGATCAGCGAGAGCATAATCTTCGCCGCCTGCATCCCCATCTCATAGGCCGGCTGGCGGATCGTTGTGATCGCCGGGTTGTAGATCAGGGCAAACTCCGCATCGTCGATCCCGATAACGGACAGGCGGCCGGGAATATCAACCGAATGGCGGTTCGCATATTTCAGTATTTCGCCCAGCACAAGGTCGTTGGCGGCCACCAGCGCCGTCGGCGGCTGCGGCCCGTTCAGCAGCTCATCCAGCGCGGCAGAGATCCGCTCTCTGGGCACGCTGCACATATAACGCTCATTCAGCGGAAGGCCCGCCTCCTCCATCGCCTTCTTATAGCCGCTCATCCGCTCCTTGCGCGGGGTAATCGCGTTCTCCCCGAGCGGCAGCGACAGAATGGCTATGGCCTCATGGCCGTTGCGGGTGAGCTCCTTGACCGCTGTCTTGACGGCCATTTCATTGTCCAGCAGCAGGCTCTGGGTCGTTACCCCCTCAACCAGCCGGTCCATGAATACCAGCGGATACTCCGCCTCAATCAGGCGCGTATAAGCCGAGGACTGGTGACCGGTCGGAAAAATAATCAGCCCGTCCACCTGACGAGCCACCAGTGTCTCCACATACGTATTTTCTTTATCCGCGTTCTCGTCGGCATTGCAGATGATAACCTGAATGCCTCGTCGCTGCAGCTCATTTTCAATTGCCCGGATACACTGGATTGATAGCGAGTAGTCAATATTGGCGACAATGATCCCGACCATATGCGTGCGGTTCTGCTTCAGGCTGCGGGCCAGGCCGTTCGGCTGATAATTCAGCTCCTCGATCACATCGGCAATCCGGTTCTTGGTCGCTTCGCTCATGTATTTAAAGCGTTTATTCAAAAATTGTGAGACTGTGCTCTTCGAGACTCCCGCCTTCTGGGCCACATCCTCAATTGTCAGTTTCTTCATCTCTTCCGCTCCACTCCGCATAAAAAAGCCATACCTTTGATATTATCAAAAGTATAGCTTTTTTTTAGTAAATTATCCAGATGAAACGAACTAAATTTATTATTTACTTTGAAAGATTCAACTGCCTGTTTGGTATTCCGGGGACTGATAGTCAAGATACCATTGCTGGCCGGTTAACAGCACAACCTCCGCTGCGTACTTCTTTCCATCGAGCTCATAGTGGGCAACCCCAGCCCCCTGCCGAATAGTATAAACATTTTGGCTAAATAGAATGACAGACGGTTTTTCTTTATTCTCTATTAATACTTCCTCTTTGAGGAGCTGGTATTTTCCGCCGGCTATATCATAGAGCTTGCTCTTCTGAATATACCCGCCTTTTCCGTCCTCAGTATAATTAACTGCCAATAACTCCTCCCTGTCCGGATTAATAGCCATAAAGGATCTGTAAACGGTAAACGAAGCATCTAAATTCAATATCTCCTCCGGAGCAGATACCTTGCCTGCAGCCGCTTCTTTAAGATTTATTCTGGAAAGTTTCCACTTCCGAAGCTTCAGCTCGTCTCCGAGCCTGTGGGAATAGTGTGCTACTAGAAGATAATCTCCTGCACTATAAAATTGCCCCAGACCAAAATAAGTCTGTGCACTCCCTACATACAATGGAAAAGTATATATTCTTTTTGCGGAATCCGCCGAGAGTTCCACATGTCCCTTAGGAGTCAGGTACAGTGAATAGGGTTCCGTATTGCGTGTGTATTTCGGCTTGAGGTAATCCGTCATCTGCGGCGGCGGTGACCAGACAATCCCCAGCGGTGTTTCCAGTACCTGCGCGTAAGTCTTATCCACGTTGGACGGCAGCGGCATATAATATTTCAAACCGCCCAGCTCAAATTCGGCTGATCCCTGTGGCGGATTGTAAGCCTCGGCTGCTGAGGACGGCGCTGTAGAAGGAGAGGCGGAAGGCCGCACCGCTGCAGCATTATTTTTGCCGAAAAAGGTAGTGATTTGGGCCGTGTAACCCTCTCCCTCCCCGCCCGCCAGCGGCCACAGCAGCACACCAAGCAGCAGCACTGCTGTCACTCCAGCAATACCGATGCGCCTGCGCATAATAACCTTCACCGCCCCGTTACGGCGCTCAGCAGCAAGCTCGATCCGTGCCATCAGCTGCGGGGTGAACCCGTCTTCCGCTAACGGGCCGCGTCCCGCCTCCCGGTACCATTCAGGATTCTCTGTTCCAACTTTTCCCGCGTTTTCTGCCTGTCTGTGCTTCATCGCTCATCCTCCTCCAGCGCTTTTCTCATGTTCTCCCTGGCCCGGGACAGCCGGGATTTAACGGTTCCTTCCGCTACTCCGAGCAGGGCCGCCATTTCTGCGGTGGACAATCCCTGTTGAATCTCCAGCACCAGCACCTCCCTGTGCTTATCCGGCAGCTCCATAATCAGCTCCCAGATGCGGTTAACATATTGCTTGCTCAACGCTTCCTTTTCTGCAGACCATGCTTGTCCGGGAGCCTGGCCTTTCCCCAGCGGAATGAACCGGTGCCAGAAGCTGTTCCGTCTCCAGCTGAACGCAGAATTACGGGTAATTGTCAGCAGCCAGGTCTTCAAGGTGGCGCTGCCCCGGTATTTGGCGATATTGCGGTGCGCTCTTAGGAACACCTCCTGGCTGATGTCATTCGCCTGCTCCCGGCTGCCGCTCAAAAAATACGCATAATTCCACACATCCCGCCCATAAGTCTCCATCATTTCCCGCAGCGTCATGGACGGCGCATAGGCTACGGCATACGGTAACTCTTCACTGTGCATATTCTCTCTCACCTCTTTGGTCAATAAGACTCTCCGGACTGCATTTGGTTCCCTCAATCTTCCAAAAATGATATACAGCTCTTAAACGCCGAAAAAATTATGTATTTTTAACTTAAAAAATTAATTTTTTACGTTGATTTTATCATTTCCTTGCGTTGTATCCTGTGTAATACAGGAATATAATAACAGTATTCAGGCATAAGCTGCTGTGTTGTACAGCAAAAACGGGGGATTATTGTGAAAAGCAAAAAAGTAACGCTCACCGAGATCGCCAAGGCACTCGGGCTGTCTCCGGTATCAGTCAGCAGAGCGCTGGCGGATCAGGGCGGCATCAGCGATGAAATGAAAGCCAAGATTGTGGAAAAAGCAGCGGAGATGGGCTATATCCGGCCCCGCAAGGCAGCTCCTCCGAAAATTCTGGTGCTTCACCAGAAGCCTTATCAGCATGACAACAGCAACTTCAGCTATAAGGTCCAGGGCATCGAAAAGGCGCTGCAGCAGGCCGACACGGATTACAGCATTGAATTTGTCGATAAGGAGCACCAGAGCAGGCTGGCCCTGCCCTACCGTTTAAGTAAAGGCTACAAGTTCGACGGGGTTATTTTTATCGGGCGGTTTAACAGTGACTATATTTCCTTTATTCATGAGCAGATTCCGGCGCTGATTCTGTATGTCGGTTACTCACCGGCCTATGATTTTGACAGTGTGTGGTTCAGCTTCCTGCATGCCGGTTACAAGCAGTGCCAATATCTGATCGGCTGCGGGCACCAAGCAATCGGCTTCGTAGGGAATCTTAGCGCTTACCGCAACAAGGAAAAGAAAACAGGCATCACCTCCGCGCTGGAGGAGCACGGGCTGCCGGCTGCACAGGCGATATTTTTGGAGCGTGATGAGGCACTTGGGAGCAGGCTGTCCGGGCTGATTGCCGGCGGAGGACTGCCGACCGCTTTTATCTGCGAGCATGATTTCACGGCTGTAGAGCTGATCCGTCTCCTGCAGGAGCGCGGAGTTAAAGTTCCGGAGGACGTGTCCATTCTCAGCAGCGGCAACACGGAAATATCGGCTCTTTCAACACCTCCCCTTACTACGATGGACTTGAATATCGATTACTCCTGCCAGAGAGTGGTAGCCACGCTGCTCAGCCGGATTGCCGATCCGCAGAAGCCTGCGGAGAATATTGCTGTGCTTAGCACTTTTGTGGAAAGAGAATCCGTAAGGAGCATCTGAGACAGGCAGGTGTATTTTCAAAAGGTGGGATGTCAATGAAATCCTCTATATTGCTGCGTTTTTTCAAAGCCCGCAGGACTGATTATCTGATCGGGTTTTCTTTTATGTTCGCCGCCTCCTTTATTCAGACGCTTTTTCCTAAAGTGCTGGGCCATGCAGTGGATTTAATGAAGGTCAGCGGCTTTGACACCCGGCAGGTGAAGCTTCAGGTGCTGTGGATGGTGCTGATTGCCGCCGGCGTGTTCACCTGCACTTTTTTATGGAGAAATATCATCATCAAAAGCGCGCGCAACCTCGAATGTTACCTGCGTGAAGAGCTGGTCCGGCACTACCTGAAGCTCTCCCCTTCTTTTTATAACAGCCGCAAGACAGGCGACCTGATCGCTTATGCCATCAATGATATATCCGCGGTACGGATGACGTTCGGTCCGGCTACGGCGATGTCGTTCAACGGCATTGTAATCTGCTGCTCCTCCATTTACTTCATGTTCGCTACGGTCGATCCCCGTCTTACCCTGGCTACGCTTGCCCCATTGCCTTTTATCATCGTGATTATGCTGTTCAGCAGCCGTAAGGTTCAGACCCGGTTCAGAATTGTCCAGCAGCAGTTCGGCGCGGTGTCGGGCAAGGTTCAGGAAAATATCTCCGGTATCCGTGTCATCAAAGCCTATGTGCAGGAGCGTTCGGAAATGGAGCGCTTCAGCGGGCTGAGCAGCAAGATGAAACAGGCCAATCTTGATCTGATACGTGTCTCTGCTGCGCTGCCGGCGATGATCGAATTCGGTTTTGCGGTCTGTTTTGTCATTAATTTAGTCTACGGCAGCAGGCTGGTCCTGCGCGGGGACATTAGTGTAGGCGATTTCGTCGCTTTTAACGGTTATTTGAACCTGATCATCAGCCCCATCGTGTCCATCGGTAAAATAGTCACCACCATCCAGCGCGGCATAGCCTCTCTTGGCAGATTGTATGAGGTACTGCGGGTGCAGCCTGACATTAAGGATACTCCGCAGGCGGTAGAGGTTCAGCCTGAGGGAGAGATCCAGCTGCATAATTTGACCTTCTTTTATGATGGCTCGGATACGCCTGCCCTGCACAACATCTCGCTCAGCCTCCCTAAGGGACATAGCCTTGGCATCATCGGCCGCACCGGCTCCGGCAAAAGCACACTCGCCTCGCTGCTCTTCCGCTTCTATAATGTGGAGCCCGGGCAGATCAGCCTGGACGGGAGGGATATTAACGATTACAGGGTTGAGGCGCTGCGCGGAGGAATGGGCTATGTGCCGCAGGACAGCTTTGTTTTTGCCGCTACAGTTAAGGATAACATCGCCTTTTTCAAAGACGGCTACAGTGATGCTGAGGTCCGGCAGGCGGCTGAGTCCGCACTGATCGCGGGCAGCATCAGTGAATTTCCGGACGGCTATGATACGCTTCTCGGGGACGCGGCGTCAATCTGTCAGGCGGACAAAAGCAGCGGCTGGCTATCGCCCGCGCCCTGGTCAGTGATCCGGCTATTCTGATTCTGGATGACGCGTTATCTGCAGTGGATAGCGTTACGGAAGGGCAGATTCTGGCGAACCTCCGGCAGGTCCGTGCAGGCAAAACCAATATTCTGATCTCGCACCGCATCTCGTCCATTAAGGAAGCAGATGAGATTATCGTGCTCGACAAAGGGGTTATCGCCGAACGCGGGACGCATGAACAGCTGCTTACGAAAGGAGGCCTGTACTTTGATATCTACACGGAACAGCATGAAGACGGCCATTAGTCCACGCCCCAAAAAGTCTGAGTCCGGCGCAGTAAAGCTGCTGCTGCGGTTATCCCGCCCTTATACCTTTCAGCTCCTCCTGGCCTGCGTCTGCGTCATTATTGTCAATGCGGCATTTCTGGTGCAGCCGTTGCTGCTGCAGCGGGTCATTGACCATTTTCTGATCGGCGGTGCGGCAGAGCATGGTCTTGACTCTATTCTTGGTCTGGCCCTGCTGTATCTGCTGGTGTCGGCGGCGGGCTCCGGCTTCGCCTATCTGCAGGCGCTGATTGTCGCCAGAGCCGGACAGAGCCTGATCCATGATCTGCGGGTCAGGGTGTTCGGGATTATCGAGCGGCTGCCGCTGTCGTTTCTGGACCGGACCTCGTCCGGCCGGCTCATTACCCGGGCGACAAATGACACCGCTGAGGTCAGTGACCTGTATACAGACGTCATTATTTCGCTTGTTAAGGATGTTCTGCTACTGATCGGCATTATCTACGCTATGCTGATGCTCAGCCCGCAGCTTACGCTTGTTTCTTTTACCGTTATTCCCGTGATTGTATTTCTGGTCTGGTTTATCAAAAACAAAATCAAAAAGAACTTCTTCCACATGAAGCATTATATCGGTCAGATCAACGGCTTTATTGCCGAGAGCGTTGCGGGGATGCGGGTCATTCAGATTTTCCGCGCGGAAAAGAGAAGGAGGAGCAGTTCCTGAAGCTGAACGGGGATTACTTCCGGACCACGCTGATCCAGGTGAGGCTCAACAGTATCCTGAAGCCGGCATCGGATATGTTCCAGAGTCTGGCGATTGCCATCCTCGTCTGGTTCAGCGTCGGCCAAATTTCCGGCGGCATGCTGCAGATCGGCGTACTGTATGCGTTCACGACCTATATCCGGCAGTTTTTTGCCCCGGTCTCTGATCTGGCAGACAAGTATACCTCAATTCAATCGGCGCTGGTATCTACGGAACGCATTGATGAGCTGATCCGCGAGGAGGAACGGCTGGAGCAGCCGGAGAGCGGCGTCGCTGTGGAGCGGCTGGACGGTACCATTGAGTTCCGCCATGTCTGGTTTGCCTACAAGGATACCGACTGGGTGCTGAAGGACGTGAGCTTTGTGATCCGTAAAGGGCAGACGGCAGCTTTTATCGGCGAGACCGGCGCGGGCAAAACGACCATTATCAGTCTGATCAACGGCTTTTACCAGGTGCAAAAGGGAGAAATCCTTATTGACGGCGTCAATGTGAACAACATTCGGCTGGATGATCTGCGGCGGAACATTTCGGTCGTGCTGCAGGATGTTTTCCTGTTCTCCGGCACGATCCGCGATAATATCACGCTGGGCGATGAGATCGCGGAAGAGACCGTGCAGCATGCGCTGCAGGCCTCCTGTGCCATTGAGTTCGTGCAGGATTACCCCGGCGGCATCAACGGGCCGGTTACCGAGCGGGGCGGAACACTGTCTGCCGGACAGCGGCAGCTGATCTCCTTCGCCAGGGCGATTGCCCATGATCCGGCGATCTTCGTGCTTGATGAAGCTACCGCGAACATTGATACGCGTACGGAAAAGCTGATCCAGCAGGCCATCGACAATGTGGCCCGCGAGCGCACCACGCTGATCATCGCCCACCGGCTGTCCACCATTGCCGGCGCGGACCTGATCATCGCGATGAAGAACGGGCGGGTGGCCGAGTCCGGGCCGCCCCGCAGGCTGCTGGAGCGGGAGGGCTATTATGCCCGGCTGCTGAGGGAGAGCCGGGCGCATGTGGCGGGTTCTTAATTACCCGGGCAAATAAACGAGGCTTATTCCATAGAGTGGTTTCTATTATTTACTGACTGGACGTGATATTTGTGCTAACTGACAAAAAAATAATAGTAATTGGAGGTGACGGGCGCCAGAAGGAGGTCATCCGTATATTAACTGAACAAAATGCAAACCTTATACTGGTTGGATTTGATACTTATGACAAAGTGCATCATACGATAAAATCAAAGCTAACCCCCCTCATTTTTAATAGTGCTGATGCGGTAATTCTACCTGTAAACGGAACGAATAATGATGGTCTGATCGAATCCAGCTACACTTCTGAAACACTTGTATTACTTGAAGAACACATTCAGTGTGTTCCAGACTCCTGCAAAATTTTCACGGGAACGGCGACAGAATACCTGAAGGCTCTTTGCTATAAACATCACATTGAGTTAGTAGAACTATTATCGAAAGACGAAATTGCCATTTATAATTCGATTTCTACAGCTGAAGGCGCTATTATGTTAGCCATCCAAAACACTGAAATTACTATTCATAATTCCGTATGTATGGTCCTTGGATTGGGAAGGGTAGGAACAACTTTAGCAAATAAATTAAAGAATCTAGGAGCAAAGGTGAAGATTGGTGTACGCGAATCCAGTCTTTTTGCACGCGCTTGGGAAATGGGTTTGGAGCCTTTTTATATACCGGACTTATATTCCCAAGTGTCCGATACTGATGTAATTTTCAACACAATTGAATATGAGTTATTAACTAAATCTATTATCTCAAACCTTAAGGCCGACACGCTTATTATTGATTTGGCCTCTAAACCAGGCGGAACTGATTTTGTTTATGCTGAAAAGCTTGGTATAAAAGCGCTCCTTGCGTCTGGTTTACCCGGAATGGTTGCCCCAAAAACCTCTGGGCAAATAATTGCCCGGGCTATCCTCAAACAATTTTCTCCCTTGAAGAACGGCTCTATTTGAGCGTATCCCGTTCAATTTGCAGGTAGCGCTCAATAGCCCTACCATGTCAGCTTCATAGGCTACTGGCACTCGTATGCTTAATTAGTCAGGCTTCTGATCACTTTTAACTTCATTTGTATTTATCCTATACCGTATACTGATCTCCTCGTCCACCCTAAGCTGCACCTCCCCGTGCAGATCCGTCCGGTATATTGCCGATCCCGCTTCCGTCAGCCGTTCCAGCACACCGGCATTCGGATGTCCGTACAGATTATTGACTCCGGCGGAGATCACTGCGGTCTCAGGCTTCCAGAACTCCAGCCAGGCTGCCCCTGTAGAAGTTTTGCTTCCGTGATGAGCTACTTTTAGCACATCTACGGGTCCGGCTTCCCGGATTCCAGCCTGCTGCGCAGCCTGAATAATCTCTTCCTCAGCCGCTTCATCCATATCTCCCGTAAAAAGAAAGCTGCGGCCGTTCATCTCCAGCCGGAACACCACCGATTCATGGTTTTGCTCCTCCACTTCCGGAAGGAGCTGCTGCACTGCCGCCAATGGCTCCGGCCAGAGAAAATGCAGCTCCGTCACTTTATCCGGAGCCAGCACCATTCCCTGCTGCACGGCATACAGCCGGACACCCTTGGCAAGGGCCGTGTTCATCAGCTTCGTATACGGCCCAGCGTCTGCCAGAGTCCCGTTGAACAGCAGCGCCGAGACCGGCATCCCCTCAAGTACGGCCTGCAGTCCGCCCATATGGTCCTGATCACCATGGGTAAGTATTACCGCATCCAGCCGGTGAATTCCTCTCTGCTTCAGAAGCGGCAGCAGGGTCTTGGCCCCTACTTCGAAAGGACTGCGGCGGATGCGCCATTCCTCTTTGTTCCCAAAGCTTACCGTTCCGCCTCCGTCGACGAGAATGTGAGCCTCCTCGGGTGTCGTAATCAGAATGCTGTCGCCCTGGCCCACATCCAGAAAGCTTATGGTTCCCGCATCGTTCAGCTGTTCCGTGTAGTAACCCTTGTACAGCAGCAAAGCCAGTGCCGCAGCACACAGTATGGCGGCGTAACCACTGCCGCGCAGCCCGGATTGAACTCCGGCATAATACGGATACGGGAATGCATCACGGACTCCCCCAGCTCCCGGTTGCGCAAGCTCAGCCAGCGGTCTGGTCTCATCCTCCATATACTGCGGGGCAAATCCCGCCTCCCTCCTCCTTTTCAATGTGTACAGCAGACCATAGAGCAGCACGTAATAAAGGCATATCCACAGCAGTGACGGGGAAGCCCAGATTAGCACGCCTGCTGTAAACCCGTTTACCCATTCCACAGCTGCAAAGGTCCAGTTGTTCAGCAGCTCTGCTACACCTGCAACCCCAGAAGCTCCGGCATCCCAGATTCGTCCAAGGAGCAGGGCAAGGGTGCCCAGCGGCAGTACCAGAAAAGTAATAAAGGGGACGAGCAGCAGATTAGCGATAAAAGACAGCAATGAAAACTGGTTAAAGTAATACACCGTCAGCGGAAAAGACACCAGCTGTGCGATCAGCGTTACCGTTATGGAACTGCCAAGCCATTTGGGGAGCCTGCCGAACAGTGGGGCTGCCAGCGGTGTATACACCATTAATCCTGCTGTGACCAGAAAAGACAGCTGGAAGCTGACACTGAGCAGAAAATACGGATTCCAGACCAGCATGATCAGCGCTGAAGCGGCGAGAATATTCATGCCGTCCTTCAGCAGGCCGAGCCTTGCAGCGAGCAGGGCGATCATGCTCATCAGTCCGGCACGTACAATCGACGGCCCGGCACCCGACAACAGCACATAAACCGGCACCAGCAGCAGCGTAACGGTCAGCGCCGTTTCTCGGGTAAACTGCAGGCGCCGCAGCAGAAACAGGATGACTCCAACATAAACAGCCACGTGCATCCCTGAAATGGCCAAAATATGTGTCAGACCCAGCTGCGAGAACTGCTTAAAGGTTTCCGGATCGAGGTCACCCTGAATGCCGATGACCAGTCCCTTCATATAGCCGGCATGCGGTTCCTGAAACAGGCGGTCCATCTCGGCGCCGAGCGTTGCACGGGCTGCATCATTCCAGCGCAGAATACTGGACAGCTGCCAGGATACCGGAGGCACAGCTGTTACAATCGCCGCACCTTCCCCTTTGAGCAGCCAGTGAATCCGCTGCGTCTGCAGGTACGCACGATAGTCAAACCCGCCAAAGTTCCGCGCCACCGGCGGCAGCACAAGCTCTCCCCTGACGGTTACCCTGTCCCCCCGCTGCCACTGCGCTGCCACCATGATTTCACTCTCCGCCTGCAGCTTGATCTGCACAGCAATCTGTTCGCCTGCCGGACCGGCAGCTGCCAATGAACCTTCCGCTGCCGGCCCGCCCGCCTCAGACCCGTTTACAGACTCCGCTGCTTGCATCTTTGCCGCCGTAGCTTCCGCATCCTTTCCTTCCTGTCCATCACCTATAATCCCTATCAGCTTCAGCGTGAAATCCACCCGGTCCCCGTCCTGTTCCACCGGGGAAGCAATAACACCTTCGGCTGTTATGTACGTTTCATTCAGTCCGGCTTCCGGCTTACCCAGCGCCTCCGGCAGCAGGCTGACATTGCGCGCCTCTGTCCACTCCCAATGCAGCGCTGCCGCAGTCAGCGCCAGCCCAAACACAGCGGCCGTTTTCCACCTGATTCCCCCGCCGGCCGCCCAGAGAGCAAGCAGCAGCAGACAGACTGCGATACTTGCCAGCAGCCTGTAGCCGTCAAACAAGCAGCCCGCGGCGCTGCCGGCAACCCAGCAGATGGTAAAGCTTAATAGCGGTCTCCTGTTCATACTTCATCCTCCTTTGTACAAATAAAAAAAGAACCCCTGCCTACGCAATTTGCGTGTGCAGAGGTTCTTCCCCAGTTCTTTTCACTTAAAAATGCTCACCATCAGTTATTCCGATACCGTAATCATCGTTTCCTTCGGCGGCTCGTAATTTTCCAGCTGACGGAAAATAATACCCTTTGAGCCCAGCATGGCCTCAACCTTCTTCATATCCTTGCGGTAAGGCCGCAGATAGACAATCTCGACAATACCGCTGTTGGCCAGCATATTGGCACAGGTCCAGCACGGCTCATCCGTTACATAAACGGTACTGCCCTCACGGTCGCTCCGGTCGGTGAACAGCAGCAGATTCTGCTCGGCATGAATAGTGCGGATGCAGCGCTGCTTCATCACCATCGTTTCCACACCGTCCACGATTTCCCGCTCATATTGCTCAGAAAGCATGCAGCCGGCCTCCGAGCAATCCTGCACACCCATCGGCGCTCCGTTATATGCCGTTCCCAGCAGCTTTTTCCCTTGTACCAGCACAGCACCAACATGCCGGCGGGGGCAGCGTGAACGGGTGGAGACCATGCAGGCAATGTCCATAAAGTATGTATCCCAGTTTTTGCGGTAGGCCACAGTCATCGGCGTTTCTCCACTTTCTCTTCTTAGTTGCTCATTATTGTAACACACTGTGGCACCGTTTCAATATGATTAACCTTGGTTCCCATTCCTGCTCTCCTGAAAAGGCTGTCTTCTCAGGTCCTTTGGCCGCAGCCCGTTCTTCTTCGCCTGGGCATGCCAGAAAGAATGGGTGGCCGCCAGTCGCCAGGCAATGCGCGGGAAATTCGGCTGAATGAACAGCGAATCTGCACTGCTACGGGTAAGGATAGCGGCTGAGAGCTGATCCATCGCCTTGCCGAGATTCTTCAGCGGGCCTTTACCCAGCGGCACCTGGCTCAAAGATTTAAACATTTCTCCAGCCCCGTGTCCGATTGCCATTCCGAAGCGGAACCCGCAGCGGCTGCACCAGTTGCTCACGATATCTGCAGCTATTTTACACTGATGGCCTTCATAGAATCCGTTGTTGATCAATGCATACACCGTTAGGTCCGGATTCCCGGGCTCCTGCTGTCGGAATTTCTCCATTTCGACCATCGCCCGCAGCAAATGCGAAGGAATGGCATCAAAGTATAGCGGAAAAGCCAGCACCAGTATGTCAGCTTCGTTCAGCTCCCGGTATTGCTCAGGCTTCAGCGGCTTTACGTTAACCCGGTACGCATTAAGCTCGTTACTTTCGGCGATAAGCGGCTTAAGCTTTTCCAGCAGAATTCCGGAATTGCTTGCCCCGCCCTTGGGACTGCCGTTAACCAGCGCAATTCTCATCACTGCACCTCCTTGAGGCTGTTAAGCGTATCGTGAAAAGTAACCTTGTAGCCGGAAGCATCCAGATTAAGCGCATTGGCCCGCACCAGTGACCTTGCCGTTTCACGTTCCGCCTCGCTCATGCCTTCCCCGTAAAAATGCACCGTGAATCTGATCTGGCGCTTATAGCGCTGCTGATGATGGGTCTCTCCGTTTTTGGTTAGAAAATAAGGCAGCACATAGGGCAGCGTCCGGTTCAAAACATTGCTGACAAACGGGCTGTAGCCCCCGTACACGTTACGGCTGATGAATACGTACTCCTCACAGGCGGCAAGCCGTTCGCCCATATGCTTATAAGAATCCTTCAGCACACAGGTGCCCGGAGTGCGGACCCAGCAGCCAAAGCACCCTACGCAATGACGGATGTTTTCCTGCTCCCCTATTATTTCGTCGGTATCCCTGCTAAAGCCGCTCAGCCAGGTAGTGAAATCCTGCTCCTCCAGATCATGCACGATCAGTCTCATTCTCTGTTCCTCCCGATTGAAGAATGACTTGCCATACCTCCTGCCAATTTCCTGAATAACGGACGCCGCTGCTGGACAAAAGAGAGGCTACCCCGTGGACTAGCGACCAGTAAGACATAAGCATTGTACTGTCCCTTTCAGGCGGAAGTCCCAGACTGCGGAACAGCCGGTAGGCTGTCGTCCGGAATACCGCAAACGGCGGGTAAGCCGGGATCCCCTCATCTCCCCCGTCCACCTGAATCGTAATGCCCGACTGAAAGAACAGAAACGGCAGATAGGCCGGATGCTGTTCAAAAAAAGCAATATAGGCCGTGCCCAGCTCCCCCATTGCTGACATCGGGTCTTGCTGTCCTTCGACAGAAGCCTGCAGGGAAACCGTAAACTGCTCGGTAACATGATCCGCCATTGCCGCCAGCAGCTGCTGGACATCCTTGAAATGACTGTACGGAGCCGCGTGGCTAACCCCGCATTTGGCCGCAACCTTGCGAAGGGAGAACCCGCCCAACCCTTCCTCATTAATCAGCTCAATGCCGGTTTCAATCAATGTGTTTCGCAAATCGCCATGATGGTAAGGTTTCTGCTTCAAAAGATTACTGTCCCTTCTCTCAAACTTTACACTGTAAATATAGCCCTATAACTTGACAGTGTCAAGATTAAAATTTACACTTTTTACTAATTAAAAATAACCAGCCCCTCCAGCTTTTCCAGCATTTTGGGGCCGATTCCCTTTACTTTGCCCAGATCGGCCAGGCTGCGGAAAGCCCCTTTGCTGCTGCGGTAATCAATAATTGCCTGTGCTTTCTTCTCTCCGATCCCCGGCAGGTCCATAAGTGCAGCGGCATCGGCTGTATTCACGTTAACCCTCCCGTCCGCCGCTGCAGCCGTGTTCCCTGCAGCGCCTGTAATTCCTGCTGCATCTGTGCCTCCACCGCCTGCGTTTCCCTCCGCACCCGTTCCCGCTGCATCACTACCTTTTACCGCTTCACTATTAGCTTCAGCTCCCGGTGAATTGCTGCCCGCTATTTCTGCCCCTGCTGTTTCCGGCGTACCACTCTCTGCCGTTCCCGCTCCACTACTGCCTGCTTTAGCTGCAGATGCTGCATCTGCTCCCCCCTCTACCCCCAGCGCCTGCGCCATCCCGGCATTCAGTGTCTCCCAGCCTTCAATCCCTGCCGCCGTCCTGTGATCTGCAGCCCAGACCAGCCCGCCGCCGAGCAGCACGGCAGCAATTACACATCCGATCACTCTTTTGTTCATTAGCTAATCCTCCTTAATTTGAATGGAATTTTATTCAAAAACTTGTTTAAACCATGTCATTTGTCCAAGACTCACCGGCATACATTGAAGGAAGAGTATTCCTGTAAGCCCAGTAACATAAGAAAGGAGGTTACCACAGGATGAAAGTGGGATTTATCGGAACAGGCAGCATGGGCGGTCTGCTCATCGACACCTTTCTTAGTTCGGGAGCGCTTGATCCAAGCAATATACTGGCCAGCAACCGCAGCCCGGGCAAGCTGCTGGAACTTCAGAAGCTACACCCCGGATTGACTGTGTGTGCAAGCAACATTGAGACTGCGTCAGGCAGCGATATTGTTTTTCTGTGCGTTAAGCCTTTGCAGTTCAAAGCGCTGACTGATGAAATTGCTCCTTACCTGCGCAGTGAGCAGATTGTCGTATCCATTACAAGCCCTGTCCAGCTCCATCACCTGGAATCCGTTCTGCCGTCCAAAATTGCCAAGATTATTCCCAGCATCACCCATTCTGTCAAGAGCGGGACTTCTCTTTGCATCTTCGGAAGCAGGTTAAATAAAAAAGACAGGCAGTCTCTGCTTCAGCTGTTCTCATTCATTGGCGTGCCTGCGGAAATCCCTGAGAGCCATACCCGGATCGCTTCGGACTTCTCCAGCTGCGGCCCGGCCTTCCTCAGTTATTTTCTGGAACGCTGGATCGAAGCCGCTGTATCCGCAACCGGCATTGATGAAGCGCTGGTCAGCCGGCTGGCCGGTGAAATGCTGCTCGGCACAGGCAAGCTGCTGACGGAAGGCTCCTTCACGCCCCAGGAGCTCCAGGAACGGGTTGCGGTCCGCGGCGGTATTACGGCCGAGGCGCTGAATCACCTGCGTATCAGCCTGGAAGGCGTATTCGAGCGGCTGATTACAACTACGCATGATAAGTACGATGAGGACGTGCAGCAGCTGGATGCTTCCTTCGGCCGTGACGGCATCGCCCAGAGTCCGCTGGACCGTTAGGCAAAATTATCTTTCTAACAAGTTGAAAAGGTTACGCCGTCCTTAACAGGACGGTATCCGTTTCTGCGCGAAATAGAAGGATTATTTATGCCGTGCAACCTATAAATTCTTATAATTCAAAAAACCCGCAGCACGGATTCCTCCGTAGCTGCGGGTAGAGTTGCGTTCTTCGCTTAACCCACTACAATATTTACAAGCTTGCCGGGTACTGCAATGATTTTGCGGACCGTTTTGCCCTGGGTAGCCGCTTTAACATTCGGCAGGGCCAGTGCATGCTCTTCCATTTCTTGCTTGCCCATATCCGCTGCCACCAGTGCGCGCTGTACAATCTTACCGTTTACCTGTACAACAATTTCCACTTCCGCATCTACTGTCCAGGCTTCGTCATAAGACGGCCAAGGCACATAGCTGATGCTTCCTTCATGTCCAAGCAGCTGCCACAGCTCTTCGGCCAGATGCGGCGCCAGCGGCGACAGCATCTGCACGAAGTGCTCTGCCGCTTCCTTGGACAAGGTTTCCTGCTTGTAGGCATCGTTGATGAAGATCATCAGCTGGCTGATCGCCGTATTGAAGCGTAAGCCCTCGAAGTCCTCGCCGACTTTTTTCAGCGTTTTGTGCCAGGTGCGTTTGAACTCATCGGTTCCGCCGTCTGCCGTAATCTTGGTGCTCAGGCTGCCGTCCTCGTTCACGAACAGGCGCCATACACGGGAGAGGAAGCGGTGAACGCCTTCTACGCCTTTTTCGTTCCACGGCTTGGTTGCTTCCAGCGGCCCCATGAACATTTCGTAGACACGCAATGTATCTGCACCGTAAGCCTCCACGATTTCGTCCGGGTTGATCACATTGCGCGCGACTTGCTCATCTTCTCGTTGTTGTTACCCAGGATCATGCCCTGGTTAACCAGCTTGTGGAACGGTTCCTTCGTATCCACTACGCCGATATCGTACAGTACTTTGTGCCAGAAGCGGGCATACAGCAGGTGAAGCACCGCATGCTCGGCACCGCCGATGTACAGGTCAACCGGCAGCCACTGCTTCTGCTTCTCCGGTGAACACAGCTCTTTATCATTGTGCGGATCGATATAACGCAGGTAGTACCAGCAGCTGCCTGCCCATTGCGGCATCGTGTTGGTCTCGCGGCGTGCCTTCATGCCGGTCTCCGGATCTATGGTTTCCACCCATTCAGTTACATTAGCCAGCGGAGATTCACCGGTGCCCGAAGGCTTGATGGCGTCAACATCCGGCAGCATCAGCGGTAGCTGATCCACAGGGACCGTCTTCATTGTGCCGTCTTCCAGATGCAGAATCGGAATCGGCTCACCCCAGTAGCGCTGGCGGCTGAACAGCCAGTCACGCAGACGGTAGGTCACTTTGCCCTGGCCGCTGCCTTGCTCTTCCAGCCAGGCAATCATCTTCGCCATAGCTTCCTTGTTGTCCAGACCGTTCAGGAAATCAGAGTTAACATGCGGGCCGTCGCCGCTGTACGCCTCTTCCTGGACATTGCCGCCCTGTACAACTTCAATGATATCCAGGCCGAACTGCTTGGCGAATTCCCAGTCACGGGTATCGTGGCCAGGAACAGCCATAATTGCGCCGGTACCGTAGCCGGCGAGTACATAATCAGCAATCCAGATTGGCACTTTAGCGCCGTTGACCGGATTAATGGCATACGCCCCGGTGAATACGCCGCTTTTTTCTTTTGCCAGATCCGTACGCTCCAGATCGCTCTTGCGGGCTGCCTTGTCACGGTATTCCGCTACGGCAGCAGCCTGTGCTTCTGTTGTAATCACATCAACCAGCTTGTGCTCAGGCGCCAGTACACAGTAGCTTGCACCGAACAGTGTATCCGGACGGGTTGTGAATACTTCCAGGCTTGCATCATGGCCGTCGATCGCAAAGTTGACTTGCGCACCGGTCGATTTGCCGATCCAGTTGCGCTGCATGTCCTTGATGCTCTCTTCCCAGTCCAGCTCATCCAGGTCCTCAAGCAGGCGTTCCGCGTACTCGGTAATTTTCAGAATCCACTGGCGCATCGGTCTGCGTACAACCGGGTGGCCGCCGCGTTCGCTTTTGCCGTCGATAACCTCTTCATTCGCAAGTACCGTTCCCAGCGCTTCACACCAGTTCACCGACACTTCGGCAACATAAGCCAGACCGCGGTTATACAGCTGGATAAAAATCCACTGGGTCCATTTATAATATTCCGGATCCGTTGTACTGATCTCGCGGTCCCAATCATAGGAGAAGCCCAGTGACTTGATCTGGCGGCGGAAGTTATCAATGTTCTTAACGGTAATGTCACGCGGGTGCTGCCCCGTATCCATGGCGTACTGCTCTGCCGGAAGGCCGAAGGCGTCCCAGCCCATCGGATGAAGCACATTGTAGCCGCGCATCCGCTTGTAGCGGGAGATAATATCTGTCGCTGTGTAGCCTTCCGGGTGGCCTACATGCAGGCCTGCACCCGAAGGATACGGGAACATATCCAGCGCATAAAATTTCGGTCTGTCCGCATCTTCGCCTGTCTTGAACGTTTTGTTCTCATCCCAGAACTTCTGCCATTTCGGCTCGATGGTCTGGGCACGGTAGCCGGCTCCGGCTGCTGTGCTTGTTTGGTTTTCGCTCATCTCTTATTTTCCTCCTTGGAGTCCTGCTGACTGTAACAAAAAAACCTCCCATCCCCAGCGTATAAACGCTAGGGACGAGAGGTCTGAATTCCCGTGGTACCACCCTAGTTAGCAGCCGGACATGCTATGTCTGCCGCTCACTTTGACACCCTCTATCGGGGGTGAGCCGACGGCGGTTCACACACTGGCCTGTAATCGGAAAATTACAGAACCCGCGGCTTGCGCCATTACTCCGAGGTGAGTTCATCCGCTTCGTTAACCGGCTTGCACCTGTACACCGGCTCTCTGAGCTAACGTCCAGCGAACTAATACTCCTCATCATCGACAACTATTTTGTGAAGCAATCGTAATATTACACAATATTATATACAAATTATTTGCAGATAGTCAACGTTTTTGCCGCCCTAAACCGCTTGCGCCGGATATAGTAGGTAAACAAGTGCTGAATCACGACTTTTCCGCGGCAAAGACCGGCACGGCGAGAATTAAACCGATCATTCCGGCAACTTCGCCGCCGACCAGCAGGGCAAAAATAATCAGCAGCGGATGCAGATGCAGCCTCCGTCCTACAACCTGGGGAGAGATGACATTGCTCTCCAGCATCTGGCACAGCGTATTTACAACCGCCACCAGCAGCACAAGCCGCATTGAGATTGTCGTGGCCATCACGATCGCCGGGGCAGCCCCTAGAAACGGGCCCATGTAAGGGACGATGTTAAATACAGCCACCACGCAGGCAAACAGCAAGGCATAAGGCATGCCCACAATCACGTAGCCGATATAAGCCAGCACACCGATTATGAGGCAGACCAGAAACTGTCCCCGGATGTAATTGCCCAGCGCATCATCAATGTCCTTCAGCAGCTTGACAATGGATCTGCGGCGGGAGCGGGGAAGGCAGGATACCACTGTCCGTTCAAACACATCGAAATCCTTCAGGATATAGAACACCAGAAACGGCACGATAAACGCATTGAACAGAACCCCGATCGTAGATCCGATATTATCGAGAAAATGAGAGATGCCCCCGGCCAGCCGGTTCTCCAGCTGAAAGAACCAGTTGTTCATCCCTGTCTCCACCCCCGGCGGGATCAGTCTGGTATTCATGCTGCGCATCAGCCCCTGGGCGTGCAGGGTCATTTCCGGCAAATGCTCATTCAGCTCCTCAAGCTGCTCAATAAACATCGGAATCAAATTGATGGCGATCACGGCAAGCGTGGTCAGGAATACCGTATAAATCAGCAGCACTGCAACACTGCGCGGCATCTTCCGGCCGGCCAGCATGCTGACCACCGGGTTTAGAACGTAAGATATAATCATGGCAGCCAGGAATGGCGCCAGAATGGCTTTTAAAAACACAAAAATCCCCTGCAGCATCGGACGGAGCAGCCAGACAAAGTATAGGATAATCAGGGACAGCAGCACTCCGATCATCCAGCGGAACCATTTACTTTTGGACCATTGCTCCATATTATCCCTCCTATCCGATTTACTCTAAGCAAGCAGGCAATATCAGTATGTGTGGGAGAGCGGCGAAATACTCTTGTCCCCCCTGCAAAAAATTGTTTTTTTGTTATCCCGGACCGGAAGTTGGTATAGCTGGCCGGGGGGCCATTAGCTAAAATACATATTGTAAAACGCTTTCATTCCAAGGAGGGATGTATTAATGAAAAGGATATTTAAAAGTTCTATCGCTTGTCTCGTTCTGCTGCTCACCGGAATTATCGCAGGGTCACCGGCCTTTCCGCAGCCACTGTCTTTTATGAGCCCCTGACCTACTTTAATTCCGCAACCTGGCAAAAAGCAGACGGCTACTCCAACGGCGGAATGTTTAACTGCACCTGGCGCGCCGGCAATATTTCCTTTACAAGCGGCGGACAGCTTCGTCTGGCACTGACCAGCCCCAGCACCAACAAGTTTGACGGCGCAGAACTGCGGTCCGTATACAAATACGGATACGGCAAGTATGAGGTTAGCATGAAACCGGCAAAAAACAGCGGAATTGTCTCATCCTTTTTCACCTATACCGGTCCCTCCGACGGGAATCCATGGGATGAAATTGATATCGAGTTTCTGGGCAAGGATACGACCAAGGTTCAATTCAATTATTACACCAACGGGGTCGGAGGCCATGAAAAAATCGTAGATCTTGGCTTTGATGCATCCCAAGGCTATCATACCTATGCTTTCGACTGGCAGCCTGGGTACATTAAATGGTATGTGGACGGTGTATTGAAGCATACGGCGACAAGCAATATCCCGTCACATGCCGGCAAAATTATGATGAACCTCTGGAACGGAACAGGTGTAGACTCCTGGCTGGGTTCATATAACGGGGCTAATCCGCTATATGCCTATTATGATTGGTTAAAGTATACCGGTAACTAGTAAGGGGATAGAGCCTTTACCTTTAATAATTGTTATTCAGATTGACACATTGGTATGGCGGCTGTTCCCGTCATTAAGTACGATAGTAGCAAGAAAAGAATACAGGAGGAACAGCATTGATACGCAGGAAGTACATGAAAACGCTGGCAGCAGTCTTGGCGCTCACATCGATAGTTGTCGGCATTAAAGCCATCACTTCATCTTCATCTTCATCTTCATCCAAATCCGCCGCAGGGAGCGTGGAGGACGATTTCACAAGGTTTAACGAAGAGTTCTGGAAAAAGACGGATGGCTACTCCAACGGCTCTATGTTCAACTGCACCTGGAGCGAAAAAAACATAACCTTCAGCGATGACGGCCAGATGGTTCTTTCGCTCACAAGCCCTGCTTCCGGCGAATTTGATGGAGCGGAGTACCGTTCGCTTGAGAAGTACGGTTATGGATTGTATGAAATCCGGATGAAGCCGGCCGTCAATCCCGGAATCGTCTCCTCCTTTTTCACCTATACCGGCCCTTCGGAAGGTGAGCCGTGGGATGAAATCGATATTGAATTTCTGGGCAAGAATACGCGGCAGGTACAGTTCAATTACTTCACTAACGGTGTTGGCGAGCATGAGCAGGTAATTGAGCTTGACTTTGATGCCGCAGAGGAATTTCACTGGTACGGCTTTGAGTGGAAAAAGGATGCGATTACCTGGTATATCGACGGACGCCCTGTTCACACGGCAACCGAGAATATCCCTTCTACTCCCGGGCGGATCATGATGAATCTCTGGAACGGAACAGGTGTAGATTCCTGGCTTGAGCCTTATGACGGCAAAACCCCGCTCCATGCTTACTATGACCAGTTCCGCTATACTCCGGATAAATCGTCGGAAAAGTAATGAATCCGGTGCTTTTCCGACAAGAAACCGCCTTGTTCAAGGCGGTTTCTTGTCCTGCGGTGCTCATTTCCTGCTCCGGTCCCAGGCATTGATTTCAGAGGTTTCGGCCAAACCTCCGTATACCTGCCATTTTTCAACGAATTCATTGAATTCCCCGATGCCGCTGTCTGCAAAGATCATTTTTTGAAAGCTTTTTTGTTCCAGCTTTTTCAGCAGCTCCCCGCTGCTCTTCATGGTCTTGGTCGGAGGTCCCGTAAACTGCTCTTTGCGCGAGGCCTCCTTCTGGGCCAGCAGCACAGGGGCAATATCCACCGGAATTTCCTTAACCACTTCGGAAGGAATTCTCGCGCCGTCGAAGGTCAGCGTATAGGAGGCGACCCGGATGCCACCCAGCGGCAGGGCGGAGGGATTAATGGTCGGCTTACCGTCAACCAGAGCCCAGTCATAGCCTTCAGCAAGACCGTTGGCAAACTCGCCGGTTGAGGTAGCGTAATAATCAAACAAATAATTCTGATAGGTAAAAAAGATCTCGGGGTGTTTCATTTTCTTGTTGATCAGAATAGCGCCATTGACAGGCAGGGTGCCTCTTCGCATTACGGTTCCGTCCGGGCCTGAAGGGATGGCAACCGCCCTTATTCTAGCCTCCGGGTCTGCATCGGTCAGGGAGGACAGGGGCCAGCCGCGCATCCAGTAAGGTCCGGCTATTATTCCTGCCTTGCCGGAGACGAACAAATTGGCAGCGCCTTCTTCATCAAGCCAGGCACTGTCGCCGGATAAATATCCTTGCTGCACCCAGTGCTTCATCAGCGAAACTGCCTGCTCGGCACCAGGCTGTACCGAGCCATATTGCAATGTTCCGTCGCTCATGCGGTTCCATTGTTCCGGAACCGTTCCGAACGCACCGAAAATCCAGCTGCTGTCCCCCATCCAGGTGTTGGGGCCGTTACGGAAAGCAACAGATAAACCGTAGGTATCCTTTGCCCCGTTACCATCAGGATCACGGTTAACAAAGGCATCCATGACTTTTTCAAGCTCCTCCAGTGTGCGCGGCGCTGTCATATGGAGCTTGTCCAGCCAATCCTGCCGGATCCAGAGCAGCGGATCGGAATTATATTCATAATCCATAATGGGAATTGCATACTTGGAGCCGTTGCGCATAAAGGCGTTCCACACCGAGCTGTCTTCGGCTACAGCCTTCTTCCAGGTATCGGAAGCATACCGTTCGAATAAGCTGCCTACCTCCATGAATTGCCCGGAATCGATCAGCTCCTGGATAATATCGGCATCCCTCGTTGTTACCACATCAGGCATATTGCCCTTTGCCAGTTCAAGCCTCAGCTTGTTGGCATAGGTTTCAGAGGTGCCTGAGATGGTCCACAAATAGCGGATGCGGATGCCCAGACGGTTCTCAGCCCAGATGGTATGCACGTTGTGCTCAAGGCTCTCCCCCTTTTTAAAAATCAGATTGGGATTAACGGAACCTACTGTATAGAGGTCTACAGGAGGATCATATTTGCCTAGCTTGATGTCGAATTTAGGCTCTTGACCATCCGGAGAGGCCGTAGGGACGCTCTTGCCGGAGGAGCCGGCAAAGGAACAGCCAGACAATGCCAGCAGGGCCGCCAGCAGCAACACATTCATTTTCATGAAAACACCTGCTTCTCGAAAAATACGTGCGGGTCGAACAGATTGTAACACAAACCCGTTAAACACCGTGTGTGATACAATTCTTTTGTATTACAGCAAAGTCTCGGAAAAGGATGATTGTATGGTCAGGCGTGCGAATTTATTTGTCAAAATGGTTGCGATTCTGTTCTCTCTCATTTTAGTAACACTCTTATTCTACGGCTTGTCGTACCGTAAGGATATTAGTGTCATTACGGACCAGATCAAAACAACCGATTTGAATCATCTGGAGTTTCTGACTCAGCAGATGGACAACAATATCAACCAGCTGGCAGGCAGCATGTATGCCCTTCAAAGAGATCCGACTATCCGTGACTATGAGCAGATTCAGCAGCTGGGCCACCTTATTGATCCTGCCCAGACCGTTATGACTGTCTTGGAGAAGCTTTCCCTGCAGACCAGCTCCAGTACGTGGGAGAACCGGATCGTCCTGTACAAGCCGCTCAGCGGTGAGACCCTGGGGTCGGATTCTTCGCTGTCATTCGATGCCTCTGTTCTGGAGAAGCCGCTGCAGCCGGGATGGGAATATATTCCCGAAGGCAAGAGCAGCAATGAAGCCGGCTTCCGTCTGCTTCTGTCCGATCCGGTCGAGGACAAGGGCAATCCCCGGCAGGCGGAGCTGCTGATGTCCATGTATTTTCCCGTATCCAATATTGAACGGATGTTCGATACGTACCAGTCGCAAAACAAAGGTGACACCTTCCTGTACCATCCGGCTTACGGGGTCATTCTCTCCCGTCATACCGACAGGGAGTTGGCCAGGCAGATCATTACGGCCGCGGAGCCTCTGGCAGGCCATGAGACTTCAGATATTTTCAACCTTAAGGAAGGCAGCTTTCTCGTCAGCTCAGTCCCGTCCTCGGCTGTTACCTGGCAGGTCATTCATTATTCGCCTCTCAAACAGATTTTACAGCCTATCCAGAGCAGCCGTTATACTTTTCTTACAGGCTCAGTCATCCTTTTGGTCATGAGTCTGCTGTTTTCCCTTCAGCTCTACCGTCAGGTACAGCGTCCTGTAAGCCTCTTGCTGCGTTCGCTCAACAGAATGAAGGAAGGACGCTGGTCTACCCGGATTCATGCCAGGACCAATCCTGAGTTCACGATGCTTAACGAGGAATTCAATGAAATGGCGGAAAAAATACAAGCGCTGATTGAACAGGTCTATCTGGAGCAGCTCCAGGCCAAAGATGCCCATCTGAAGCAGCTTCAATCGCAGATCAATCCGCATTTTCTGTATAACTGCCTGTTTTTTATCAAGAGCAAGGCCGTTGTCGGCGATACAGCTTCGGTAGAAGCCATGGCTCTTAATCTTGGAGAATATTACCGTTATATCACCAGAGTCGACCATTCTCTCACAACGCTTGAGGATGAGCTGAAGCTGTTGGAGAATTACCTGGAGATTCAGAATCTAAGGAAACAGCGGATCTGTTATACGATGGAAATCGCCGGTGAATTGCTTGGAATGCAGATCCCCCGGCTGCTGATTCAGCCCTTGGTCGAGAACAGCATTATTCACGGGATTGAGAAAAAAATCGGACAGGGCTTCATCCGGATCACGGCCAGCCAAACGCCTTCCGCGGTTACAGTCACTTTAGAGGACAACGGAGCAGGTATGACCGGTGAGGCCATTGCAGCATTGCAGGCCAGATTGTCTGAACAGACACGCGAGGACGGAGGCTGCGGCCTCTGGAATATCCAGCAGCGCCTTAAATATCACTACGGCAATTCCTCCGGCCTGCTGATCTCCCCCTCCCCTGAAGGAGGACTAATAATCACTCTCTGTATGGAGAAGAAAGAGGAACACCATGCACCAAATTCTACTGGTTGATGATGAGCCGTATGTTGTCGACGATCTGTCTATCTCCCTTCCCTGGACCGAGATGGGCTTCGGGCTGGTTCACAAAGCCTACTCCGGTTATGAAGCTCTTGATCTGCTTCAGCGTTATCCGATTGACATTGTAGTAACGGATATCAATATGCCGGAAATCTCCGGCATTGAACTGATTGCGTCAATCCGCAGCCGCTGGAAGCATATCCGGGTCGTTATGCTGACCGGCTATGCCGAATTCGAATATGCCCGCAAAGCGATTGAGGAGCAGGCCAGCGCTTATCTGCTGAAGCCGATTGCCAATGACCAGCTGGTTGCTGTCATCACCAAGCTCCAGAATGAGCTGCGCGGCGAATGGGAGGCTTGGTCCTCCTACCAGCGGACGATGCAGACCTTCCGCGAGCACCTTCCTCTGCTCCGCGACCGCCTGCTCGGCGATCTGCTGCAGGGACGTAAGCTTTCCGGGCCGCAGCTGCAGGAACGGCTGGCACAGTTCGATCTGCCGCTCTCCACCAGCCAGCCGGTATGCCTTGCGGTTGTCAGACCCGAGGAGTTTTTCCGGCGCCAGGACATGCACAGCATGCTGCTGTTTGAATATGCGATCATTAATATTGCGCAGGAGCTGTTTCAGGACCGGTTCCGCATCTGGTCCTGCAAGGATGTCCATGATTATCTTGTATTTCTGCTTCAGCCAAGGGAGGACATCGAATCCGGCAGCAATCCGGGCGATGAGGTAGCCCAGGGCGCTTACCAGCTGCAGAATCATGTCAGCACGCTGATTGGAGGCGGACTGTCCGTTGTCACTACAGGCTGGGGAGCTTTCCCTGATCAGGTCTATTCTCTCTACCAGTCCGCTATCTCTGCTATCCGCCAGCATATCGGCAGCGAAACCGGCATTTATCTGGATGCCACTGACAAAAGCGTTGCCCAGTCGGTTGAAATTCTCCAGCCGCTCTATGAGCCTCCGCTGCTCTCACATATGTTTGAAGCGAATAATTGGCAGGGGATTGAAGACAAGCTGAATGCCATTACAACAGAGCTGGGCCGCAATCCGGACCGCTCACTGGAGCATATCCACGAAGCCCGCCTGCATCTGGAAACGGCATTCTATTATTTTGCCCACAAGAACAATAAAATGCTAAGCGAGATTGTAGGCAATCCGCTGCTGGAGCAGCCTCCCTTCCAGACGCCGGACAAGCTGCGGGAATGGGCGATCCACGTCATTTTCCTCCTGAGAGAGCATTTTGAATCAGAGCGCCGGGACAGCCGTACTGTGCTGATCCAAAGCGTCCATGAATATATCAACAGCAACCTGCACTATGTCTCCCTCCAGGCCATTGCTGATCATGTGCAGATGCATCCGGTCTATCTGTCCAAAATGTACAAGCTGGAGACAGGCAAACGAATCAGCGACTATATCGGTCAGGCCAAGATGGAAAAAGCGGCGTATCTGCTGATTCATACGCCGCTCAAAATATATGAGGTTTCCGCTGAACTGGGCTATTCCAATGCCCATTATTTCATCAAGCTTTTTAAAGAATATACCGGAATGACCCCGCAGGAATACCGCGATCGGGCATTGTAGCCTTCTTAGCTTTCAAACCGGAGCTCTACCTCATGGTCGAGACCGTCATCAGCAGCCGGCACAAGCCCTGCCTCAAGCATACGGCCGTCGAGCGTCAGACGGGCCATACCGTCTTGCATCCGGCTGAAGCCCTCCGGTTTGCTGATCCGAATCCGGTACGAAGAGCCGCCTAGCTTCAACGTGTAAGCCAATTCTGTCTGCTCCTCCCGCAGAATCGGATTGAGTGCGATTCCCTGCGCCGTATACTCAATACCAAGCGCCTCCATCAGCGAGAGCGTGAGCCAGGTCGAGGTGCCGCTAAGCATCGGGCCAATGTTCTCACCGGTCTCGCTGTTGTTGTATTGCGTGCAGAATCTTGGATTTCCGCAGACTGCAAACGGATCATCCATCGTTTTAAACGGCAGAATCCGGTCCAGCAGCCAATATCCGAAGCGTCCCAGTTCAGCGGCAAGCTCTGCATCCGCCACCTCCTTGGCTCCCTTGAACATTGCTGCAGCAGCCATCATGCAGGCATGCTTGAATACGCCCCCGTTCTCACGGTCCCCCGGAAAATACTCGTCAGATGCTGTATGGGAGGACACCCGTCCCAGTGCAACAGGCGACACCAGCTTCAAGCCGTAAGGGGTCATAAGCTGTGACTTTATTGTGTTCAGCATTACAGTGATCTGTGATTCATCCGCACAGCCGGACAGGATGCTCCAGGAGAATGAATTCAGGAAATAAGAACCGCTGGCGGCCGGATCGGCCGAGAGGCCGTCTCCGGCAGCACCCAAATAGGTATATTCGCCGTCAGCATAGCGGTTGAACAGCACACGCGCGAAGAAATCGTCCTTCCAGGCATGCTCTTGGATGCGTCCCCGCAGCTCTTCCCCGAAACGGTCAAGCTCCGCGGCATAATCCGTTTCTCCCTTCCGGACAGCCAGGACAGACAGCTCATCTACAGCCACCTTGAGCAGAAAAGCATTCATGACGCTCTCGGAATAATCGCTTTCCAGCGGATCGCCGAATACTCCGCCTGCCTCCAGCTGCTTCCGGTAACGCTCTTCCTTGGCCGGTCCGTTCAGATACGTATCATCCAGCTTCAGACAGTCGTTCCAGTCGGCGTAGTCCAGCAGCGGGAGCCCGTGCCGGCCCACTGAAATCCGGCCCGAATAGACAATAATCGCCTTCAAAGTCTCAAAGACCGGCCGGCTGGATTCTTGTCCCGCCACCGGGCAGGTTTCGTTCAGGAATTCGAGATCGCCTGTTAGCATTACGTAACGGTAGACCGCCTGAACAAGCCATAACGCATCGTCGGACCATTTACCGGGCTCCTTGCCGTTCCAGAAGAAATTGTGATAGGCATAGCCCAGCCCGAATACCATACCGGTCCATTCCTTCAGGAGACTCTTCACCAGGCCGCTTTTTCCCATACTGGTAAAATAGTACATCGAGGCGTACAAATCCTGGATTTCACGGAAGCCTATTTCCCTGTAGCCCTTTTGGGTCTGGCAAAAGGAACGGGAGACAAAGGTCTGATAGAGCACCTGGAAAGGCAGATTGCGGTTGACAAAGACATCAAAGCTTTCATCACCGGTGGCTACCTGCAGGAACTTGCCGTACTCACGCACAAAGGCGGCAGATTCGGCCAGCGCCATCTCGGCCGCGCTGCGGGCAGAGAAACGGTTGATCAGCGTCCCAACTTCGTCGGCAAGCACGGTATCATTCCAGGGCGCACCGCTCTTGTCGGAGACAAGGCCGGTCAGCTGGTCGACAGCTGCCGTAGCTCCTGACGGAATAGAAACCTCACCTGCTACAGCGAAGAAGCCGGGTCCCTTGCGCTGCAGAATGCTGCTTAGCCTGAGCGCACCAGCCGGGCGGTGCAGAGAGCCCGTACCGACAAATTCATTGTAGCTGAGGCAGTATTCGCGCGGCAGCACAGCTCCGTTATTCCCGTGAATAATCATGGTGTGAAAACGCAGGTCATGCTTCCCGCCTTCCGGATAATAATCGGGACTGACAGCAGCCACAGCTCCAGCGGAATCCTGGAGCACACCGCCCTGCATGATGATATTGCTGTACAGCACATCCTCAAACAGTGCTCCCGGAGCAGCGGAGCCAAACATTCCGGTATAGACAATCCGCAGACGGCGTTCAGCTCCTCCGAGATTCACCAGCTCGATCCGCTGTGCTTCTGTTGCCAGAGGCATACCTTCCGAGTGCGGGAGGATAAAGATGGTACGGGTTATCTCCAGACCGCAGCGGGTCCGGTAGGTGATAACCGTTGCATTCTGCGAATGCCGGCAGACCGCCGATTCAATGCCTTCGTCTCCGGGATCCGCAGAATAAAAAATCTGCTTCCCTTCCTCGAACAAATAAAATTGCCGGTTAGCCGGGAAGCCGTTCTCCTCCTGGCGCATATCCCAGCGTGTCGCCAGAACCTGGGTTGCGGCGTGTGAGCGGAAGCTCCCGCCACCCAGACGGTCAACGACGCTTTTGGGGGTGGTCTGCAGCGGATGAGGGAAGCTGAGACGGTTGCCCAAGAGCAGATTGACCGCAAAGTGCGGACCCGGAACAGGTGCCCTCAGGTCGATTACATGCTCTCCCTCGTCGTTAAGCGTCCCTGCCCAGCCCGGTGCAGCTTGCAGCAGCTCCAGCGCCTCCGCTGCCGCAGTCTCCGGAATTTCTATGGTCTGCTCTTCATTCCCCGCATCCCTGATAGATAAAGACAGCTTGGTTCCTTCGCTGTTGATGGTGAACAGAGCGGATGCACCGGCTTGCGCCGGCAGCAGAGCAGCTATCGCTCGCAGCTTGAGCAGCTCCTGAATGGCGGGGAGCCTATACGGCAAGCCGGCTATCCCTACAGCCCCCCGCCGTTCTGAATCGGTAAAGAGTGCGCTGACGTTCTCTCCGGTGCCGATCCGGTCGGCAAATACTTGTCTCAGAATCTCTTCGGCCGATGCCTTTGTCTCTCTTGCGGTATTCCATTGTAGCAACATCGATTTCACCCTTCCTGGCATTCGCGGATCAGCCCTTGACGGCGCCCGCGGTCATACCGCTGATAAAGTACTTCTGCGTCATGAAGAATACCACCATAACCGGCACGGTTACGACAGTCGAAGCCGCCATCAGCAGATCATAGCGGGTATTGTACTGTCCGACAAACAAACGGATACCGACCGGAATCGTCTGGACATCAGAGCTGGTGGTAAGCACCCAGGCAAACAGGAGCTCATCCCACGCCGTTAGGAAGATAAAGATGCCGGTCGCAATGATGCCGGGGACGGACAGCGGCAGAATGATTTTGTAAAAAGCCTGAAATTTGGAGCAGCCGTCAATTGCTGCGGACTCCTCCAGATCTCTTGGGATGGAGACAAAGAAACCGCGCATGATCCAGATACTGATCGGCGTATAAAACGCCGTATAGACAAGGATCATCCCCCAGTACGTATTGATCATCGGTAAACCGAACGTATTTTTAATCCACAGGAACATCAGGTAAATCGGGAACAGGAACATAATACCCGGGATAAGCTGGGTGGATATGATACTCATGCTGAACGCCTTCGATCCCGGAAAATCAAACCGGGCGAGCGCATATCCGGCGAGAACGGCAAAGGAGCCGGCCAGCAGGGTTGTTGCGCCGCAGATCAGCAGGCTGTTCCGGAAATAAATAGCAAAATTCACTGTGTCCCACATGTTAATGTAATTGACCCACTGCGGCTTCGTCAGGCTGAAGCTTGTGATGCCGTTCAAAATCTGGTCATTGGAGTGCAAGGAGGTAAAAATCATCCAAATGATCGGGAAGATCGTCACGATGACAATTATCCAGGTCAGTGATGTCAGCAGAAACGAAGAGACAGAACGTTTTCTATGTGTACTCATTGGGCATTCAACTCCGATCTAAAGGCGCGGTACCATACGCCGACAACCATCAACATTACGAACATCAGCATCATTGAAGCGGCAGAACCGGAACCAAACGCCCAATAGCCAAAGGATTGGCGGGTTAAGGCAGTCATCAGGAGGTCTCCCCATTCTCCCGGATATCCGGCACCATTACCGAACATCGTGGAAACGATATTGTAGGAGTAGACATTGTTAATGATCTGGAACAAGAGCTGTACCGCAATGACCGGTTTGAGCATGGGCAGTGTTATATTCCAGAACTGGCGGAGCTTATTGGCACCGTCAATTGTAGCCGCCTCATAAATATCTTCAGGAATCGTCTGCAGTCCGGCCAGGAAAATGACCATCAGGAACGGCCAGCCCCGCCAGATGGTCGGGATAATAATCGCCCAGATGGTATTGGGTCCCAGCAGCCAGAATGGTTTGTCGTTGAAGAGATGCAGGACATCGACCAGAAAATAGTTGATAATGCCGTTCTGCTGCCACATGAAGCCCCAGAGCACGCCGACAACATAAGACGGGATGACCCAGGGTAACAGCATAGCTGTGCGGGCAATGCCGCGGCCGGGAAAATCCCGGTTCAGTAGCATGGCCATCATCAGCCCCATAAACATTACACCAATTGTTACAATAACGGCATAGATGGCTGTGTTGCGAATTGCAAAATTCAGCCCCTGACGGACCGGATTATCGGAATTAAACAGCAGGCCGATATAGTTGTCCGCTCCCACAAACGGAGCTTTCAAGTATTTGACCAACGTGAATTGGTTCAGCTTCAAAAATGACATCCAGATTCCCTGCAGCATCGGGAGCAAGTGCACCAGCATCATGAAGATGATCGTCGGCACCATTAGCATATAAGCGAACTTATTATCTTTGACCCGCTTTCGCCACAGTCCGCGCTTGCCGGAAGGGGCTTTTGCCGGAAGTTTATTTTCAGTATGGAGTCCCATCTCTTATCCCTCGCTTTGTGTATGAAAGAAACCGCCGTGCCCTGATCGCGCGGCGGCCTCTCTGCATTCAAGTCGTTATTGATTAATAATAGCTTTGACTTCAGAAGCCGCGGAATCCAGCTCCTCCTTGATGCTCTCTTTGCTGTATTTGCCCTTTACGCCGGCAACAATATCCCAGACGTTGGCAAAATGCTTTTGCAGCGCCGTTTCCGTTGGTCCCCATTGCGGGATGGCCGGATACGTTCTGCCGTATTTGGTTGCTTCCGAGAATGCTTTCATGTTGGCATCCAGATCCGGTGATTCCAGAAGGGACAGCTTGGCAGGGAGCTGACCAGATACCTGTGCATAGGCTTTCTGCGCTTCATCCGAGGTCAGGTATTTAATAACCTCCCAGGTGGCTTCCTTGTTCTTGGAGCCGCTGAACACGGTCAGCTCGCTGCCGCCGACAAAGGTTGCCTGTCCGCCGGGACCGGCCGGAAGCGGAGCTACCGCAAAGTTTTTGGCCGCCTTCTTGTCATCCATACCCCCATTAGCTTTTGGTGTGGCAAAGTTCTTGGCGAGCCATGGTCCGGAGATAATTACCGCTGACTTGCCGTCGCCGAAATCGCTCTCAATCTGTGAAGAGTTCTTTTCAAGCGAGGACTTTTCAACTAGACCTTCATTCGCAAGCCCTGTGTAGAACATAACACCTTCCAGACCCTTCTCTTCATTGAAGACCACATTCTTGTTGTCCTCAGACAGAACGTCGCCGCCTGCTGCCCAGATCCAAGGGAAAATATTATGCACAACGTTCCAGTCGTTTTTGCCCGGAAGTCCAAGTGCAGCGATCTTCTTGCCGTCAACCGTTTGTCCGTTCACTGCTTCCAGCGCACTCTTGAAAGAGTCCCAATCCTTGAATGCAGTTTCCGTATTTACCCCGGCCTGCTTGAACACATCGGTCCGGTAGTAAATGGCCCGCGCATCAACAAACCAAGGTATGCCGTATACCTCGCTATCACCTGCGATGGAGGTTGTATTCCAGATGGCCGGCAGGAAGGCTTCGGCACCGCCCACGTCAGCCACTTTATCGGTCACCTTGTCAATGCCGCCCATGCTGGCAATTGCCGGTACCCAGGTCGATCCAAGCTGAAGAATATCGGGGCCTTCACCGCTTGTAGCCGCGGTTGTAATCTTGGTCCAGGCGGAGCCCCAGTCCAGGACGGTTACTTTTACAGTGACATTCGGATGCTCTTTCAGATAAGGATCAAGGGTCTGCAGGAAGTCCGCATCCGGTTTGGGACTGTTCGGCATCACCCATGCATTCAAGGTAACCGGTTTTGTACTTGGGGCCGCAGGTGCGGTAGTCGCGCTGGTTTCTTTCTGCTCTCCTCCGTTGTTAGAAGAATTTGAAGAATTGTTATTGCCTCCGCAACCGCTGACGGCCAATGAAAATGCCATAAGCAGCGCACTGATGGATACTGCTGTCTTTTTCACAATAAATCTCCCCCATTGTCATTTGAAGATCAGGGAGAACGGCTGCCCGTCCCCCATACTCTGATTATAAGAGTGTTTCTGGCCGCTCTAAATACCAAATCCCAAGCCTGTATAACAAATTATTAAGCATGCTCAGGGTGCAGCTACCGTTCCGTTGTTCGTCAACACAATATCATCAACCTCTACCGCAAGGTGACCCGTGCCTCCGCCCACAATATTCCCCAGCTCAAATGAAATCCGGCCGATGGATGTACTGCCTCCAGTAACATCAAACTCAAGCGTATACTCCGTATAGTCCGTACCAAGATCAACAATTTTACTTGCATACCCGTGCCAGGTGTAATTATTTGCGGCATCCAGCCAGCCGATACTGATGTTCATTTTGCGCGGTGCTTCCGCCTTCGCTTTAAAAGTGAGGGTATAATGATTCCCTTCGTTATAGGCCACACCCTCGTAATATACCTGCCGGTCCCAGCTGTTCGCCCCTGTAGAACCGACCTGCATCCGCAGTGCCCCGTTCTCATTGCCAATCGATAACTCTACGCTGTCAGAGGAATAGGAGCTCCAGCCCTGGATCGGAGCTGAGAAATCTCCATTCGGGATCAGATTTTCGCCGTAGGCTTCTCCCGCGATCACCGGGTTTACCTGAAGCAGGGAAATGTTGCCGAGGGAGACAGTATGTGCTCCAAGCGGCTCCGTTATCTTGCCGAGACTGAATTGGAGCACAGCCGCGGCATCGCTTTCCGGAGCGGTAAAATAGTACTCGAAGTGTCCGCCGGCCTCAGTCAGACTGGCTGTCTCATTCATATACGCGGTCCAATTATTGTCCGAAGAGCCGTCATGCTGGACCAGCACCCGAATCAGCCTTGCTGCCGAAGCTTCCGCATCAAAGCGGAGCAGGTACTTTTTGCCCTTTTCCACCGGAATTGCGCCTTGTTTGACCTGTACATTCCATTCCTCGTCGCCGCTGCCGCCAAGCGCTACCTGCAGTACGCCATTCCCCGCAGTCATTGCCGTATTCTTCACAGGATCATTGTCTACCCAGTCTTTCTTGAACAGTGTCCAGCCTTGGGTAGAACCCTCCTTGAAGCCGCCGTTCATGACCATCTCACGGGACAAATCCAGCCATGCCAGATGGTAGCCGCTGCCGCCGAGACGGAAATAATAGGTTCCTGCAGGCAAATCAAGCGTTGCCCCAATGACTGCCCGGTAGCTTTGAAGTCCGCCTGTATCCCCGACTGCAGTCTTGTAGACGTCTGCCGTCACCACACTGCGCTTGCCCGCATCCAGTACGGTCAGCTCAAGTTCGGAATCCGCCTGTACACTGGAAACACGGGCTACCGGAACAATGCTTGCCCCCTGAGGAAGAACCAATTTGTATTCTGCGTAATCGCCTTTATCCATACTGGCGACATCTTTGCCGCCCTCACCGCTTGGCAGTAGAACAATTCCCGACGCGCCGGAATACTGGTCGCCCCTGAGATGCAGATAGCCGTTCAATACAGGCGGATCGGCCATCCGAACCAGACGCACATTGTCAATCTCCGGCTGACCGCCGGCCTTGCCAAGAAGAAACGACAGTGTACCTTCAGAGACAGCTGAACCGGATAGTGATATTTCTGCTGTATAATGCTTCCATTCCGGTGTCAGCGCGAGTGTTGATCCGTCAGGGTAGATGCTGTCTCCCCCGCCGGCCTCGAGCTTTATGCCAAGGAGGTCTGACTGATCTGACCTGGCATCAAAGCTCAGCTGATAGACTCCGCCTGCGGACAGAGGCAGACCTGACTGGGTAAGTGTCACGTCTTCAGCCGATTCTCCCGGGTGCTGGACCGCCGCAAGGAAAATACGTTTCATAAGCGGCAGCTCCAGTGTGCTGATTACCTTGGCTTCAGCTGCTGCCCCCGATTCAGGCTTGACCATAAAGCTCCAATAGCCCAGCCGGTCTTTCCCCAGCTCAAACCCTCCATTGTACACGAGATTGCCGTCGGCAAGCGGAGTGCGGGCTACAGGCAGAGGCTCTGTTTCGGCAACACGGACGTTAGCGAAATAGGCCGTTGTATTATTAAGACCCAGGTTGAACTCAAACCTGACATTGTTGTCAGTCGCCTGTGTCATGTTAAAGCTGTATTCAAAGGACTGCCAATCCGGAGTAAGCTGGAAATTCCTCTCCTTGGAGTAGGCGGTCCATCCCCCGCCGTATTCAGTCAGCTTGCTCATCACCGGACGGACCGCATCCGCTTTGGCGTCGAAGGTTACCTTATAGGCTTTGCCCTTCTCCAGAATAAGCGGCATCTGAGTGAGCTGAACGGAATAATTCTGGGTTCCCGCCTCCTCCAAGGACACCTTTACAGCCTTGCCCTTGTCCTTGTCGTCAATGACGGCCGTAGTTCCCGCTCCCCCGGCATTCGTAATGAGCTGCCAAAATTCCGGCAGACCCTGGGCTGCATTGCCGTTGAAATCTCCGTTGTAAATCTGGTTGCCGTCAGCAAGCACAGGACGCTGCGGAGCCGCATTTTCAGTTTTTTCCGGCCGCTTTCCTGTTACATCTGGCCATTGATCCAGCTTCTTATACTTATAGACCCGAACATAATCTACATACATCTTATCCGAACGGAAGTCGGCGGCCGGGTCACCCGGCCAATCGCCGCCGACTGCCAGATTAAGAATCATGTAGAACGGACGGTCGAACGGTGCGGGATACGTATAGTAATCCGGCTGGCCCTCCGCCTTGGTCCCCCAGTCGCTCGTTTCAAAGTACAGGTTGCCGTCCACATAATAACGGATCAGACCCGGGAGCCATTCAAGGGTAAAGTCATGATACTCGTCAGCAAATGTTTTACCTTCGGGCAAAACATAAGTCTTGGATTGGGAGATATGGGGAATATCGTAATGAAGCGAGCCATGTACCGTTCTTGGATACAGATCCGCTTTTTCCGTATCGCCGGCCACCGGTCCGGTCAGCTCCATAATGTCCATTTCACCGCTCCCCGGCCATGGGCCGTACTGCTTCTCTTCATCGGTCGGCATCATCCAGATCGCCGGCCACATCCCCTGCTGAACCGGCAGCTTGGCGCGTACTGTAAACTTACCGTAAGTCCAGTCCCCCTTCATCTTTGAGGTCAGCTTGCCGGATGTGTATTCTTTCCCGCCGTAAGCTTCCTTTCGGGCTTCGAGTGCCAGTACGCTTTGGCCGCTCTCGGTTTCCAGCGAAACGTTATCCGGGTGATAATATTCCAGTTCATTGTTGTATACAGTTCCCGTATCCTGGATATTCCACTTCGACTCGTCAATGTGTGTTCCTTCAAACTCGTCATTCCAGACCATTTCCCACTGCTCCTCATCCGTAGACGGTGCAGGTGTCGCTGTCGCAGATGGGCCAGGGGTAGACGAAGCCGCCGGTGTCGGGCCGGGCGAAGCTGCAGGTGAAGGTGTCGGTGTCGGTGTTGATGCCGCTCCCTCACCGGCAGTTCCGTCCGCCGCTTGGGTTGCCGGAGCACTGGCCTGCGCAGAGGCTCCGCCTCCGGTCAGGTTCCGCAGCGTCTCTCCGGATTTCAGCTCTGTCCCGTTCATAAGCACCTTGCCGGCGCTTACCTCCAGCAGGCCGATTTGTCCCAGATTTGTAATGGTTGATCCTGCGGCTCCGGCATCAACGATGAGAACATCGATCCGTGACCCGGCTTCGATCTCTACTCGACTCTGCTTGGCCAATTCGATCCTGGCAGCCGTGCTTCCGTCTTCCAGCCGGAGCCGCACCGCTGTTTTGGGCTTGTCAACAACCGTACGGTTCAGGGCTGATTGACGGAAGACCACCGTATGTTCACCGCCTCCGGAAATGAAAGTGCTGCCCTTCACTTTGACCCCGGTGAATGAAGCTTCCCCTTCTCCTGTTCCGGCTGTCACATAGAGATTTCCATTTACCGTCCCATCCTGGATGTGCACATCCGGCCGGTTCACAATAACATTGCCGGATACCGCCCCTACAGGATAGTTCCCCCCGGCTGGGCTGATCCATCCGATCATCCGGCTCAGCAGAACCGCCAGTTCACCCCGGGTCATCACCGATTTCGGATTCAGTTTTCCGGCCGGATCGCCTTGAACATAGTCCGAGGCAAGCATTGCGCTGGCGGCTTCCTGTGCATAGGCGCTGACCGCTGCCCCGTCTGCCTGCACATTCAGCATATCCAGAGAAGGACTTTCCAGCCGGAAGGCGCGGGCCAGCATCGTCATTGCATCCTCACGCCGGACAGCCGCATCCGGCTGAAACTGCCCATTCCCGTAGCCTTTGATTATCCCCGCTTCATTCACCTTGCTCACCTCAACGGCATACCAAGAAGAAGCGCTTACATCATTGAAACCGGCAATGCCTGTTGCAGTGTAACGGAACACCCTGCTGAGAATGGCTGCCAGCTCGGCCCGGGAGACTGCACGGTCCGGTTCAAATCTGCCGGTTGCTGTCCCCTGCAGAATGCCGGCCGCAGCCAGTCTGTCCGCTGCCGACGCTGCCCAATGCTGCTTCATATCCGTGAATTTCGGCATTTGGGCTGCGGCCGATACAGGCAGTTCTTCCGTAACGGCAGCATTTGCCAGGCCGCTGTTTACCGGAAGCTGAAAGCCCGACAGCAGCATAGCGGCTACCAATACCCTGTTTAGTACTTTGCGGTACATTTAAAATTCCTCCCTGATGTTGAATTTTGCTGATTTCCGGCATGTCCTCCGGTCGATTTCAGTATAGAGTCCTCTCCCTGCACCGAACATACCAATTCCTTAGCGGGGATAACAAAGTTGCAAACTTTTAAAAAAACAAAAAGACCCTATTTC
>NZ_LRAC01000121.1 GCF_001517085.1 Paenibacillus sp. DMB5 | reverse complement strand
CCGCCGAAGTTCCCCCGGCCGCGCCGCCGAAGCCGCGGCCGCCATAGGCACCGCCCACCTCCGCGCCTCCGCGCCGGAAGCGTCCGATTCACGGACGGTATCTTCCTTCAGCTCCTCCGGAATCTCCTCCAGGAAGCGGGACGGCGGGTTGGCCGTCGTCCGCCCGAACAGCGTGCGCATTCTTGCACAGCTGAGGAACAGCTGCTTCTCTGCGCGCGTAATGCCTACGTACGCCAGCCGGCGCTCCTCTTCCAGTTCATCATTGTCCTGGAAGGCACGGCTGTGCGGGAACACGCCCTCCTCCATGCCGATGATGAATACAGTCGGGAACTCCAGACCCTTGGCGCTGTGCATCGTCATCAGCACAACCGCATCGCTGCGGTCCTCTTCATCGTTGTTCATGCTGTCGATATCGGCAATCAGCGCCAGATCCGTCAGGAAGGAGACCAGCGACTTGTCTTCATTATTCTTCTCAAATTCCATCGTCACGGACAGGAACTCGTCAATATTCTCCAGCCGGGCGCGGGATTCCAGCGTATTCTCATTCTGCAGCTCCAGCCGGTACTGGGACAGCTCCAATATCTTCTCGGTCAGTTCGGTCACCGACAGGAACTCCACCATCCGGTGCAGCGCTTCAATCATGTCGTAGAATTCTACCAGCGCATTGCGCGTCCGGCCAGCAAAGCCGAGATCATCCACTGTCTGCAGCACCCGGAAAATCGAGACATTGCGTTCTGCCGCCGCCACAGCCAGCTTGCCAAGAGTAGTATCCCCGAGTCCGCGCTTAGGCACATTGATAATGCGCGCCAGGCTGATATCATCATCCGGGTTGGATAAGAGACGCAGATAGGCGAGCAGGTCCTTGATTTCTTTACGGTCGTAGAACTTGATCCCGCCGACAATCTGGTACGGAATATCCGATTTAATCAGAATTTCTTCTATTACACGGGACTGGGCATTGGTCCGGTACAGAATGGCATGATTCTGGTACGCCTGTCCCTGCTTGACGTTCTTGCTGATCTCTCCGGTGACGAAGTACCCCTCATCATGCTCGGAATCGCCGCGGAACACCTTGATCTTGGGCCCCTCCTCCGAATCCGTCCACAGCTTCTTCGGTTTACGGCCTGTATTCAGGGCGATGACGCCGTTGGCCGCATTCAGAATGTTCGAGGTCGAGCGGTAGTTCTGCTCCAGCAGAATAGTTGTGGCTTCCGGATAGTCCTCTTCAAAATTCAGAATGTTCGTAATATCGGCTCCGCGCCAGCGGTAAATCGACTGGTCGCTGTCGCCGACCACGCAGATGCGGTGATGGCCGTCGGCCAGCATCTTGCAGAGCATGTACTGCGCCCGGTTCGTATCCTGATACTCATCGACATGAATGTACTTGAATTTCTTCTGGTAGAAATCCAGCACCTCAGGAACTTCCTTAAACAGCTGGATCGTCTTCATAATGAGGTCATCGAAATCCAGCGAGTTGTTGCTTCTGAGCCGCTGCTGGTACTTGGTGTATACTTTTGCCACAAGGCCTTCAAAATAATCGCCGATCTTCTGCTCATACTGCGCCGGTGTCACCAGTTCATTCTTCGCCGTACTGATGACCGCCTGTACCGCCTTCGGCTCAAATTTCTTGGTGTCGATGTTCAAATCCTTCATGCAATTGCGGATAACGGAGAGCTGATCTGCAGAATCAAGAATGGAAAAATTCGAGGTGAAGCCGATCCGTTCAATATCCTTGCGTAGAATACGCACACACATGGAGTGGAAGGTGGATACCCAGATATCCCGCCCCTCCTCGCCTACCAGCTTGGAGACACGCTCCTGCATCTCGCGGGCCGCCTTATTCGTAAAGGTAATCGCCAAAATCGCCCACGGCGGGGCTAAACGGTTCGCAATCAGCCAGGCGATCCGGTGGGTAAGCACACGGGTCTTGCCGCTGCCCGCTCCGGCCATAATCAAAAGCGGCCCTTCAGTCGTTTCTACAGCCTTACGCTGCGGAGGATTTAACCGGCTAACGGCATCCTGTATGTTAATAAGTTGCATGGGTGGCATGCTCCTTTCAAATATATGTTTTCAGCGTCTTTTTAACCGCCTGCACAGTAAGCAGCGCCTGTTGTACATCACGGTATATAATATTGCCGACAACGACAGTGTCGCTAAGAGCTGCTGCCTGCTCAGCCTCAGCTACGCCGGTAATACCGCCGCCATAAAAAAGCTGGCTGTGCTCTACCGACTCTCTCACTTCCCGGACAACGTCCATATTGCCAAACGTTCCGCTGTATTCAAGGTAAACGACCGGAAGTCCCATCAGCTTGTCTGCAATCTCTGCATATGCAGCCGCGGAACGGCCGCTTAACCTGCTGTCTGCGTTTGTCAGCCGGGCTACAGAGGAGTCTTCATTTAATACAATGTATCCTTCCGTCAGCACCCTTTCCCACGGGATCAGACTGCCAAAGCGCTCTATGGCTCTGCGGTGATGACCAAGAATCCAGTCTGTGTCCGGCGTATTCAGCACCATGGGTATCATGTATACATCAAAACCCGGTACAGCCGCCTCAAGCTCGGAGACCTCCAGCGCACAGGGAAGCTCATAGCGCCGCAGCCTTGTGAGCAGCGCTGTGGTATTCTCATAGGTCACTCCGGTAGAGCCTCCTACCAGAATGGCATCGGTTCCGGACCGGCAAAGGGCATCCAGTTCCCTATCCCCAAGCTCGCGGTCCGGGTCCAGCTTGAATACATGCCGCCACGGCTGTATCATTTGCCGCATTTCATTCATCCGTCGTCCATCCTTACCCTTCAAAAATACGAACGTTTTTTCGCTTTTTAATTATAGTATATAACCGTCTGTTCACCAAGCTGATTTGGTAAAAATACGGCTGGAATTTATGCCTCTATCTCCCTTAATAGATACTCATCTGCTTTTTCAGCGTACCCCCCGCATCCGGCCTAGATCCTCCTCAGAGACAAAATCGGTATAAAACCCGTCTATGCCCATCCGGGACAGCTTCGTGATCTCATCTTCATCGTTAACGGTATGCACGTAGATGCGGGCTCCGGCCTGCTTGAGCTTACGGACAAAGCTTTTGGTGGCTCTCGTCGCTGGCATCGTAATTTCCACACCGGTCTCGCGGGCAAACTCAACTACTTGTTCGTCGCTGTCGTAGGACTGATATAACGTAAAAATCACTTCCGGGAACGAATAGACCTTCCTCACCACATCAAGCATATCACGGCTGTAGATCTGAGGCACAATCCGCGAAAGCAGCATAGGGTCCTTACGGTTAGCCGCTTCAACGATGTGTTCAAACTGTCTCGTTACAAGCTCCGGCTCAAGCTCCTTTGTATCGGTCACAATGTAGGCATCCGGATAAGCAACCAGCAGATCCATGATTTTGTCGATATCGAGCGGAGAATAGAGCGTCAGGATCGGACTCTCCATCACTTCCTCGTAGCTGAGCACGACTCCCTGTCTGGCGGCCGGAAGTACATCCAGCTGACCAAGCAGCCGGCTCATATTGCCGGTCCATTCATGGCGGGCAACCAGCTTATCATCGGTAGTAAGCAGCAGATCCGTTTCAAACACGCGTGTACCCTGCTCGTAGTTGGCAACAAAAGCATCCTGCGTATTCGTATACGTATGATTATTAATTCCGCCCATCGCATGGGCGATAACCTTATGTGCACTAAAACCGGTAGCAGGCTCCTCCTCCTGGGGCCATAATGTAATCACAAGCAGCAGGATGAGGGCGGCAGCCATGATGAGAGATGCAATCCATTTTCTTTTATCCATATAGTAGGGTTCCTTTGCTGTCATAGGAGTAGAAAAAGCAAAAACGGCTGTGGCCTTATAGCAAGGGTGGCAACCGTTTCTATGGTATCGTTATAAAATTAATAGGCATTTTTGAAGCCGTTGCGGATCGTCCGGAAAATAATGCGGATATCGAAGAGCAGCGACCAGTTTTCAATGTAAAAGATGTCATGCTTGATCCGGTCCTCAATCGAGGTATCCCCGCGCAGACCGTTACTCTGTGCCCACCCGGTAATTCCCGGACGCACATGATGCTTGACCATATACTTGGGAATCTCGTCACGGAACTGCTCCACATAATACGGACGCTCCGGGCGTGGGCCCACCACACTCATCTGGCCGAACAGCACATTAAAAAACTGCGGAAGCTCATCCAGGCTTGTTCTGCGGATAAACGTCCCGAAACGGGTGCGGCGCGGATCTTCTTTGGTGCTCCAGCCTGTGTCCACTTCAGCATCTGTCTGCATCTTCATCGAACGGAATTTATACATCATGAAATTACGGCGGTTAAGTCCCACACGCTCCTGCTTAAAGATGACCGGTCCAGGCGATGTAACCCGCACACCCAGTGCCACAATCAGCATAACCGGAGACAGCATAAGGATGGCGAACAGCGAGAAAACAATATCAAACGCCCGTTTGGCCAGCCGGTTACCGGCCATATCCAGCGGAATATCACGCACGTTAATCATCGGCATACCGGCAAAATTATCGAAGTACGGCCGTGCCGGCAGGTAGTCGAAGAAATCAGGGATGATCAGCGTCCGCACACCCGCCTTTTCGCAGGCGGCAATAATGGCAGGATATTTAGAATGGGCATCCAGCGGCAGGGCCAGAATGACCTCATCCACCGGCAGCATTTCAAGAATCCCGGACAGCTCATCCACTGTTCCCAGGATCGGCTTATAGCGCTGTTCCTCGATCCCGTCCCACTTCTGGAAGTCATCCAAAAATCCGATTGTTTCATAGCCGAGCTCCGGATACTGGACCAGATTATTGTAAAATCTTCTGCCCAGCGAGCCTGCGCCGATAATCAGCACGAACTGGCGGTTGTAGCCCTTTTCGCGCAAGGATTTCAGCATTGTCTTGAGCACATAGCGGTACAGCATAATGGACAGAATATTAAAGCCCATATAAATAGCCAGATATTGGCGGGAAACGTCAATTTCCTTCAGGAAGAACATCACGCCAAGCAGGATGAAGATGGCCATCACGTGTACCTGAAAAATTTTGAGAAATTCGTCGACAAAACGCTTCTTGCGCTTCGGCAGATAAAGGGAGAGCACAATCCCGATCAGGACAGAAATTGCACCGTACATGATGCTCCAATAAGCATAAGATTCCACCGGGAGCGTATTATAGGACTCCAGCCAGCCGCTGCGGAACTTCAGCCACCAGGCTGCCAGAAAGGACAGCTGGATTACCAGAAAGTCAGCAACCATATACAGCTGGGTCAAAAACTTCTGATTACGGCGGATCATAATCTCACCTCGGCCTTCGATTCAACTTGTGGTCCCGCTTCTGCGGAAGCTGTAAGACTCTGTGCCGGAGTGGATACCGGACGCGGTGCCCTCAAGGCATTAACGGCAAGGGACAGCAGAAACTTGACAGCAACTCCGGCATATACCGTTCCGTTAATTATACTGCTATACTGCCTGCTATAATGCTTGCGGTGGAATAAGATCATTGCTCTGTGAAACTCATACACTATCTTGAACGGTCTGCGGCGGGCGCTTCCGCCCTTCAGATGAATGATAGAAGTCTGCGGATAATAGTAAATTCCCCAGCCCGCTTCTTTGATCCGGTAGCACCAGTCCAGGTCCTCACCATACATAAAAAACGCCTCATCCAACCCGCCTACTCTATCAATCGTTTCCCGCCGGACCAGCATGAACGCCCCGACAAGGCAATCAACGGGATACGCCTTATCCGGGTCCAGATAGCCTAGCTGGTAACCGTTAAACCTGGGATTGTCCGGGAACAGCCTGCTGAAGCCAAAAGCATAATAGAAAGAGGCAGCAGGTGTCGGGAACCCTCTCTTGCAGGCTTTGTCGAGCGAGCCATCCGGCAGAATCACCTTGCAGCCCGAGGCCCCCAGATCAGGACGGGTATCCATAAAGGAAACCATCGTCTCCAGCGTATCCCTGCGGATCACCGTATCCGAGTTCAGCAGCAGCACATAACGTCCGGATGCGACTTCCATCCCCTGGTTGTTACCGCGCGCAAACCCCACATTTTCCTTGTTCGCAATCAGCGTTACACCCGGAAATTCCCTGCTAATCTTCTCAACCGAATCATCATGCGAGTTATTATCTATTAAAATAATCTCATAGGAAAAGTTCGTATCCGACTCATACACCGACCTGATACAGTCCATCGTCAGGCGGCAGGTGTTGTAATTGAGAATTAAAATACTTACATCTACATTCACTTCACTACGCTCCTGACAAATATAGTAATCTATCGACAACATTATAACATAAAAACTCCCTGATAGGCAGTCGCCGGTTAGGGAGGTTTTTACATAGAAGATCCTCTTATTCCAGGTTTTGAACCCTTTATTTGCCGCTAATCTGCTAATTTCTCTTGCAGGCTGCCTTCTCCTGCACATATCGGCGCTTACGTTTCAGTTCGGTCCGCTGTGCCTTGAATGAAGCCCAGGCCTTGATCAGCCCCGGCTCTTTGAGCAGCATATACGCATGTGCGGCAAGCTCATACGGCAGCGCACGGATCAGGGTCAGCGGCAGGGTGCGGGAAGGCTCATTTTTATAGATCATCTTATAGCGGTTAATGTAGGAAATTCTGCGGATAAACATCGATTTGCCGCTCCGTCCGGCTGTCTTCCAGCCCCGTTCATGGTAACCGATTGCTTCCGCATCAAAGTAGGCCTGCCAGCCAAGCAGCTGAGCCCGCCACGCAACATCAACATCCTCTTTGTACGCAAAGAAATCCCCGTCAAAAAACTCACCGTCAACGCTGATATCCTTAATCATGCGCCGGGAATACAATGCCGCCGCTCCGGATACACCGAATACGGCTCCGGACTCCATCCAGTCTGCAGCAGGCTCTCCTGCACCACGGTCAAAAGCCCGCCGAGCCTTATTCATCCGCAGTCCTGTGCTGTCAACCAGGGAAGGGTCTGCTTTTAGCAGCAGTTTACCTGTCGCACTGCCGATTAGCGGGTTGTTCTCCATTTGCGCAACGAGCCTGGATACGTAGTCTTCAGCCAGCACCAGATCCGGGTTCAACACCAGTACATAATCTGTATCCGTGGCAGCTATAGCCTGGTTATGGGCGGGGGCAAAGCCGGTGTTGGCTTTATTTTCGATGAGGATGAGCTTGGGCTTGAACAGATGCGTACTTGGAGTTGTATGCGGCGCTTCCTCTATACTGCGGTAAAATTCACTTACCTTTGCAGCAGAGCCATCTGCAGAGGCATTATCCACTACAACAATCTGCTCTACAGGATGATCCTGGGCAAGAACTGCTATAAGGCAATCTGTGATATCGTCTGCACTATTATAGGTAACGATATGTACACTGACTGTTTTGATGTTCTTCATGATATAGATACCCCGAATCTTGAATTCATTAGAAATCTTGCATTTGCAATCAGCACTCCACCATTATAACGAAAACGGGGGATGTCTGCTATTTGCCGCTTAAACAAAAAAACTCCCAAACCGCTGTCAACGGTCCGGGAGCTCAGATGTTATATAATCGTGTAAGATTGCTATTCCTTCATTTCAAGCAAGAAGTCACGCAGACCTTCACGCCAAGGACGGATGTCCTCGAACCCGTTCGTCCGGATGGACAGGTGCTCCATCACAGAATAACGCGGGCGCGGCGCCGGGCGCGGGAACTGCTCCGTCCCGCAAGGCTCAAGCCTTGCTGTGAATTTAAGCCCGAGAATATCTTCAGCTTCTGCGAAAATCGCCTGTGTGAATTCATACCATGTACAAGCGTCAGAGTTAGAAGCGTGGTACACGCCATACTTCTCTGTCTGAATCAGCTCCAGCAGGAACCGGGCCAAGTCCACCGTGTAGGTCGGAGAGCCCTTTTGGTCATCCACAACCTGGAGCAGCGGTTTTTCCTGGCCGAGCTTCAGCATGGTTTTGACAAAGTTATTGCCGTATTTGCCGTACACCCAGGAGGTGCGGACAATGAAGAACTTCGACGACAGGGATTGAACCAGTGTCTCCCCGGCCCGCTTGGACTTGCCGTAAATACTCTGCGGATCGGTATTATCGTACTCGTGATACGGCTTGGTACCCATTCCGTCAAAAACATAGTCCGTACTGATGTATACCAGCTTCGCCCCGGATTTTTCAGCGGCTATTGCCACATTGCGGCTGCCAGTAGCATTGATCAGATAGGCTGCATCAATATCGGTTTCTGCAGCATCCACTGCTGTGTGGGCAGCACAGTGAATAACGGCGTCCGGACGGAAGCCGCCAATCACTTCCACGCATTGCTCCAGATTTGTAATATCCATCTCCTGACGGTCGCAGCCCAGTACCTCATGTCCCTGCTTCTGGAGAAGCAGCACAAGGTCCTGGCCCAGCTGTCCTGCGGATCCGGTAACCAGCACTTTCATCGTAGACATTACAGAGAATCCCCCAGACGGCTGCCATACTGAAGCGCGGCATATTTCTGGTATTCCCCGGACTGGATGCGGGTCCACCATTCTTTATTATTCAAGTACCATTGTATCGTTTCCTTAATTCCGGTTTCGAACGTATGCTTCGGCTTCCAGCCCAGTTCATTCGTAATCTTGGTCGGGTCGATCCCATAACGGCGGTCATGTCCCGGACGGTCCTGCACATAAGTAATCAGGGATTCCGGCTTGCCCAGCTCCTCCAGAATCGTCTTCACAATATGCATGTTAGTCCGCTCATTGTTACCGCCGATGTTGTAGACCTCACCAATAACGCCATTATGGATAACCAGATCAATCGCACTGCAGTGGTCTTCCACATACAGCCAGTCACGGATATTGAGACCATCGCCGTAAATCGGCAGCGCTCCATCATTCAGCGCACGCGAAATCATCAACGGAATCAGCTTCTCCGGGAACTGGTAAGGACCATAGTTGTTCGAGCAGCGGGTAATGTTAACCGGCAATCCGAAGGTCTCGTGGTAAGCACGCACCAGCAAATCCCCGCCGGCTTTACTTGCCGAATACGGGCTATTCGGGGTCAGAGGTGTTTCTTCAGTGAACAGCCCCGTAGCGCCCAGTGTTCCGTACACCTCATCCGTGGATACCTGGACAAACTTCGTTACGCTATATTTTTTGGCTGCATCCAACAGCACCTGTGTACCCAATACATTCGTCTTCACAAAAACATCCGGCTCCAAAATACTCCGGTCCACATGCGACTCCGCCGCAAAATTGACCACTACATCCACACCCTGGCCAATCAGCGCATCCATCGCCGCAACATCCGTAATGTCTGCTTTGACAAAAATGTAGTTCGGGTTTCCTTCGACTGATTTCAAATTTTCAAGGTTTCCTGCGTACGTCAGCGCGTCCACATTGATGATTTTGTAATCCGGGTGCTGCTGCAGCATGTATATTACAAAGTTGCTGCCGATAAAGCCGGCTCCGCCGGTGACTAGGAGTTTCATTGTTAGACCACCTTTAAATTTAAAAATTAAGTTACATTACTCAAAGTTCAGCTCCGCATCCTTAAGCAACGGATGTCTTTTATCCTTGTCAGACAGCACAGGGCTAGCAACGGGCCAGTCTATGCCAAGCGACGGATCATTCCATAATATGCCGCGGTCATTCTCAGGGGAATAGTATTCGTCCACTTTATACAGGACTTGGGTGTTCGGAACAAGAGTACAGAACCCATGGGCAAAGCCCTTGGGCACCAGCAGCTGACGCTTGTTATATTCACTCAGAATAACGCCAACCCACTGCCCAAAGGTAGGGGAGCTGCGACGTACATCGACGATTACATCATAAATAACACCGGAGAGGACACGAATCAGCTTAGTCTGAGCTTTCGGGTTGAGCTGGTAATGTAACCCCCTGAGTACACCAACCTCCGCTGATAGCGATTGATTGTCCTGAATAAACTGAAAGTTCACCCCGGCCTTTTGCATGACCTCTTCATTGTAGCTCTCCATAAAAAAACCCCGGTTGTCGCCATGGACCACCGGTTCGAGCAGGCTTGCGCCCTGGAGTTTTAAAGGAGTGACTTTCATACTTGAACTCCTCCTGATTTTTATAATTTTAATTTACCGAACATTTCATCAAACAGGATATCTTTGGCCAATTCATTAGCACGTGCAAGCGAAGCATGGGTGCCGGCATCCGTCCACCAACCACCTAAAACATCGTAAGTTAACTGACTTTTTTTAATATATGCATTGTTTACATCTGTGATCTCAAGCTCGCCGCGGTTTGAAGGTGTGAGTGTTTTTATAATTTCAAAAACATGTCTGTCAAACATATATATGCCGGTCACAGCAAAATTGCTCTTAGGAATTTCAGGTTTCTCTTCAATGGAGATGATCTTATCTTCATGCAATTCAGGTACACCAAACCGCTGAGGGTCAGATACCTCTTGGATAAGAATTTTGGCGCCTTCTCCCTGCGCCGCAAAATTCCGGACATATTGCGATATATCCTCGTCGAACACATTATCGCCAAGAATCACAACACTTTGATCAGAGCCTACAAACTGTTCCGCCAATCCCAGTGCCTGAGCAATCCCACCAGCTTCATCCTGTACCTTGTACGTAAACGACACATTCAAGGAGCTGCCACTGCCAAGTAAATTCACAACATCACCCATATGCTCTTTGCCTGTAACCACTAGTATATCCTCTATACCAGCCTGCTTAAGCTTATAGATGGCATGAAAGATCATAGGGTATTTGCCTACAGGGAGAAGGTGTTTATTAGTTACTTTGGTTAAAGGGTACAAGCGGGAGCCTGTGCCACCGGCTAGGATTATGCCTTTCAATTGGTACCTCCCTTAAGCTACTTCCGAGCAACAAGTATCTTACTTTATTAGAAAAGCAGCTCCAACAATTATAAGTGTAATGCCTACAATCTTTTTACGGGTAACTTTTTCCGATAGCAAAAAGTAGGAGATCAGTATGGTCCAGATATATGTTACTGATGAAAGAGGATATAAAATAGTATACGGTAAATATCTTAATAGAATAATATTGCTTATAGCTCCTAAAAAATACAACATTCCGCCAGATAAAAAGAAAAACAGAAAACCTTTATTTATGCCTGGTTTATATGTTGAAAGCCGTTTGAATGCATATCCGCCAAGTGCTCCAAATAGAGTCATAAGAATGAAGAGCACTCCAAGAATTATATCCTGTTTAATGATCCTCACCCCCAATAAGTAATACACCTATTAGGATGATAGCAATACCCATCAGCTCTTTAAAACTGACAGCTTCATTCAGCAGAAAAAAACCAATTATTAAAGCAAAAAGATAACCTATGCTAAGCAAGGGATGAAGGACTGATAAAGAACCGTGACGAAAAGCTACTATCATGAAAAATGCCCCAAAGACATATAATATAAAACCTAAAATCAGAAATATCCACTGGTCTTCATTAAATAACTTCCAGAAAGCCTGTCCAAGAGAAGTACAAACAGCTGAACAAAGTATAAAAATAATACCTTTTTTATTTTTATTGATCGAATCTATAATTTGCTTTGGCATAAATGACGTTCACCTGCAATCAATAGTTTTGAATCAGCAGCCTTAAAATTTTGCTATTGTAAATACTGCCGCACCACTACGTAAAGCTGCTTCTATTCCCACCTCTGAGTCTTCAAAGATTATAGTATTCTCAGCAGTAATACTAAAATAGGTCATTGCTTTAAGAAAACCCTCTGGATCCGGTTTTACTTTATGAACATCATTATGTGTAATGATCAAATCAAACAAGTCTGTTTTATTAAAATAGCTTAAAATATCAGAACAGTTTTTACTTGATGCTGTTGTAACAACAGCTATATAATAGATTTCTTTTAGACTCTCAATAATATTAAATAAGTGTTCATTAACTCTGGCTGCACCTAAATTTGAAGCATATAAGTCTTTTTTTTGATTATGAATAGTTTCCATTAACTCTATGGGAGGATTGTCAATTATGTTAGGAAGATATTCTTTGTAGTATTTACCATTGCACTCTTTTGTATAAAATTCAAAATCTAAAGCATACCCTTGTTGCTGCAAAGCTTGCTTATAAGATAGGTAATTAACCTCTCCTGTATCGAATAAAGTCCCATCAAGGTCAAAAATAGCTAGTTTATTTTTCAACTCTCTGATCATTCCTCTCATTCGCTATGCCAAAAAAATTTGTCTCTTCTCAAGTGCAGCAGCCACCTCTAGGTTTTCAGAACTCATATCACTAAACCAATCAATAACATCATTCATCACCATTATTAGTCCAGCATAAAAAAGCACCGCTCTTTTCCCGTTTTTTTCAATTTTATAAGGCATTAATCTTAACCAATGGATAATTTCATGAAAGAAAATACTCCTGATCTCTTTTCTAGAAAACTTCTCATTTAAATAATTAAAATAAAAAGTAAACATTGAGTTGTACGCCTGAGAACGTGTAAACAAAAAATTAATTTCATTTTTTGTTACCGCTACATTTTGTGTTTTCATTAAAAATTCATAACCGCCATGTAAAGACTGCATTAGTTTAGCATAATCTAAGTTGGGTGAATCATGAACATTTCCTGTATTAGGATCAATTAAATAGAAGTTTGGTTTAAAACTCGAATCCTCAACACATATTATGTTTTCTATTGTTAAATCGCCGTGGATTTCCGTGTATATATCATCTTTAAAGATTTCGGTCAAATAATCTTCTTCCAGAAATTCTTCAAGAGCGCAAAGATTCTTGTACTCCTGCCCGTTTATAATAAGCGTCTCATAATCAAATAATCCTTTTATTTCTTTTGAAGATTTAATTTTTTCTAGATTGGCTCTCACCTTACCTGTAATGTATTGTGAAATAAGTTTGGGATCCGCAGGTCTTTGATTATTTTGATACAAATTATCAGCAAGTGTATCCAAGGTGTTACGAATAATTCTTCTGCTTTTTTCCAAAGGACGGGAGTGAATATAATTGAATAAACCTACTGCAGTCGTACTGTACTCCATATCGTAGCTGCAATATCCGTTTCCATACTGTTCATTCAATATTTGAGGTAATGGAATCTGTTTCTCATATTGGCGCAACCAGGTTAACTGCTGATGTAATTTATCCCCGTCATCTCCAAAAGCATATTTTCGGTAAAATGATTTATTTTCATCCATACATAGCATCACTGTAGCGTTAGAACCAGCAGAATAATCTTGGATGATACTAATATTTTGATTAAGTTCAATATACTTAGCCAGATATTCTCTGCCGTCTCCGGAAAAATAGGCTTCAAGAAAGTTTAGGCGATCTTCTTCATTGACTTGAGGCAATAAATTCAGCACCTTACTGCTGCTTGTTAATTTATTTTGGAATACAGCATCTTTTAATTTATTTGGTAAATAGGAGAGTGCCCATAACGCTAATAGCGGTATAATAAGGTACACAGCAAATAAAATTTGCGGTTTAAGTGTCAAATACTCAAAACTATACGTCAAATTTACTGTGCCTGCATCCAAACTTCCCCGTGAAAATAAAGTTGCAAAAATATTTAAAAAACTGGAAAAATGCGTTTGATTTGACAAAAATAAACCCAAAGTAAAATAAGAAGCTAAGTAAGCACCCCAGATAAACACTGTATACATCAGTAATTTAAGTTTATTTACTTTACGAAAAATATCTTTAAAGGATGTTATAATAGACCAACAAAAGAAGAGCATGTTCAATTCAATTCGTGAATTAAAGACTGAGCAGATTTTCTTCAGGCATTTCTTAACTATCCTGCTATACTTGACGGCAATCAGAGAAATTACAATTAAAGCGCACGCAAGTACGGCATAAAATATGGTTGAACTTCTAAATAAATCGTCATTTAATCCACTTAGCGTAAAAGTTGAGAAAAGGATACTGACAACAATAACATCCAGGTAACGGTCAACCAGAACAGTCGAAAATGAAAAAGAAATACCGTTCTTCATTTTTCGGCCTGAAATAAACACTCTTATTAAGTCTCCCAACCGAAATGGCATACAAAAGTTTATTAAATACCCTATGGAAAGAGAACGTAGTAATAACTTTTCATTTGGTGTTTCATATATTTCTATGAACTGTTTCCATCTGAGCATTTTAAAGTAATGGCCTACCATTAATAAGACGATTGCGGAAATAAATAAGAGCATACCCATTATCTTGCCACCTCAAATATATCTGAATCTTTTGCTGTTTCGTATTCATCCGGTGTACCAAAAGGAACATGTTTGTCTACTCTAAAACTATTAATAAGCATGCCCTTGTTTGCCATAACATTATAAACACCACTAATAAAGAACTCTTTGTAATCACAAACTTTTAAATACTCTTCTACAGATTCTTCGAAAATTTGACGGTTCTTAAAGTAATATGCCCCACAGATAGCATCATGGCTAATCGCCTGTTTTTCAACAGTTTTAATGACATTCCCATTATTATCGTAAGCCAAAAAGCTAAACTTAGGATCGTTAGACTCAAAAGTCAATAAAGCGCCGTCTAAGGTATCGTATTCTTTAGCGTTACAGAAATCATTAAAGGAACTACACTTAAACATGTGATCACAGTCATTAAATACTATAGGATAGTCATCATTTATACCCTTAACACCTTCCATGCTGGTAAGAACTGCTCCATTGAGAACCTCGTCCAACACATTAATATGGGCGTCCGGGAAGTACTTTAAAATTTCTTTATCTATCTTATATTGTTCGATATGGTCACATAAAACAACAAACGTTAAACTTCTTAAAGTTACAAATTTAGCAATTGAGACGGTTGCCCAATAAAAAAAGGGCTTATCATTAATCATAATCAGTGGTTTAGGAACACTGTACCCCTGATTCGAAAATCGCGAACCGCTACCAGCCATTGGCATAACTAAATGTATACCTTCAGTCATTTTTTTCTCCTCTTCCTATTCAATTACTATTTATTCCGATTTAATTATTTCTCAATCGATTTAGCCGTATATTCAAAAACATTGTTATTTCTAAAATCCTGTTTTAAATATTCCGTTTTATTGCCTGAAATAAAATATCCCCCTGCAATTTTCAAGGTTTTCATAGCTTGACTGAATAGTTTGACATTCGATACTTGATCATCTTCTCTCCAGGAAATTGGAAAGAATCTAACATTAAGTTTAAATGCCGAATTAGCCAAAAGCATATAACAATTGAACATTAGGTTATCAGAAAAGCGGTGAAAAAACTTGTTGGCAAGCATGTGTGTTTTATACATATTCAAACCGGAACCGAGATCATAGATTCTTTTTCCGGTAGAAACAGTAAATACCCAGTTATATACCCTATTTCCAAATGTACGAAATCCGGAATAGCCTTTCAATTTGGAACCTTTCATGAATCTGGCGCCTAAACAGCAGTCAAACGACCGATATTCCCCTGATTTCAGCAAAGGTAAAATATCCTGTATATCTCCCTGATCATCACCATGAAGCACAATTACATAATCAAATTGATTATTCAAGGCATAATTAAATGCCACTTTATGAGAACCTCCGAGACCATAGTTTTCATCATTTCTCAAAAGCGTTAAGGGGAGGTCCCCTTCAGATGCAAATTTCAAAACAGCTTCTTCAGTGTTATCTGTACTCCGATTATTAACTACAATAATTTCGGATATATATTTCATTACTTCTTCATTTAGTTGCTTGAGCACCCTAGGTATTTGTTTTTCACAGTTGTACCCGGGAATAAACAGTAAGATTTTATCCACGTGATAATTCCTTTCAATAAGAGAGTAGTGCACTTATATATGTGTTGATCTTTTCTTATGCACAAATTCTAGAATAAACAAGACTAGAAGCAGTATGCCACTTAAAAATATCGGATAGTAATACATGAAATAACTTCCCGGTTCAAATACAAACAATATCGGCAATCTAGCTAAAACCATTATTGTCAACCATGTAAGTGGGTTATTAATATGAAAAGTCCTAATCAAGAATATTAAAAGCAACAACACAACAGGAATATAATTCCAAAACAATATAGGATGATCGACAGTGAATTTCAAAAATGAAGCAGACAATTTTCTCATTTTCAAATTAAATGGCTTATTCAGATCATTTTTCAAAGTATTAACTACTATCTCTTCTTTTGCAATAGCTTCATCAGGAAATTGGAAATAAGTGTTAATAGTATCCCTAGGATAGATACCATAATTTGATATGCCCGATGAAGCAATCATGGTTCTAAATCTTGCGGATAGATAAACATCTTTGTTTCGCCATGCTACAGACCAAAAGCTTTTTTTAAATTCGGTAAGATCAGATTCTGAAAACGAGTCGTTCACTGCTCCATTCCAAAAGCTAGGCGTTTCATAGTACGCATACATCTCTCTTGCTTTGTCCAAGTCAATAACTTTGTTAAAAGCCTCTAAATGCTTATTCTCTATTAAGGCATCCCTATCCGTCAACATTATGGTGAGAGGGTTTAAATAAGAGGTCAAACTATATCTCATTTTAGTTAGTGGATCACCATAAAAAATTGAATAGAGGTTATTAAACAAAAAGAAGACAGATAGTGTTGTAACAACAAAGAATATGACATATTTCTTAGATATCGTCTTCCAAAAAAAGAATATTAAGAACAATGTGACAATTACTAAATGATAAATTCCCTCTATCCGCCATGAAGAAAGCAAAGCGGTCAGCAAAGCAAGGATTAGCAGCTTTATTATATTCATGCTTTTTTCGCGAACAGTAAAGAACAATATTGCACAAATCCATAATTCAAGTATACCTATCATCGTACTTCTATACGTGACCAGTGTACTGATTGCAATAGCAGGAGTAAATACAATAATGAACCAAAAAATCTGCGTCATCCATAAAGGTTTATATTCAAACTCTATTTTAGTACAAACCCATGATACTACAAAGGACATAAACAACACTTGAATAACAACAATAGTTCCAATAGAAGGGAAAATATAAAGATTATTGATATAAAAAAAGCTAGTGAGTATAGATTGCCATACATCAAGTTGAAACCATGTTGTATATTGATATGTTGAAAATTCATCCCATGAAAAATACCCCGGCCAAGCTACCGAAAGAATTATCACATATGGTATTAAAAACTTCAGAAAACTTGAAAGCCACTTTTTATAGAACTCATCTTTTTCTTTTATTTTCAAAATAAAAGAAATCAAAAATTTAGATATAAAAAAAATATATACGAAGTAAACCAGTTTAGATGAGATGTATCCCACTTTCATCGGGGTTGCATTAATAAAGTACTTTTCTGTAAAAAAAGATAGGAGTACCGCTATAACTGCCCATATCGCTGGCAAAATATATTGATATAACATTCCCCTCCTAATCTTCATAATCTGTTCTCCTTTACATTTGATCTATTTTACTTTTTCCGGCTTTTACATTTGAAAATGTAATCATTTATGCGATTTTGGATCATTAAAAGAGACTCTTTATAATTTCCATCTGGATAATCCAACTTTGTTTCCTTCAATTTAAATTGGTTATGATACACGTATAGCGTAAAAAGTCTTTCCGAGAGAAATCCGGGATATCGGCTTTGATATGAGTCTTTTCCCCCTTTACTCTTATCCCAAATTTCGAACAAAAGCGGAAAGACCCATTCGCAATATGCCGAGATTCTTTTCGGATCCGATATAAGCATATTAAATCTATATATCCTGTTACTGCAAAAAACACTTTTGGCCGTTTCGAAATATTCAGGATTTCTGGAACGAAGAATTCTTATCATTAAGTCCCATTCATAATTTCCGTGTTCACGTTTATATTGTTCTTCCAAGGAGAGTTTAAATAACTTAGAGTGAGGAACGATGAAGTCATAATCTGCAAAAATAATCTGGCAATCAGCTGGGTTAATTGCAAAAAGCCTTCTATAATGAGCAATTCCAATATATTGGGAATCTAATTTATTCTTCCAAACCCAGTATAATACTGTGAGTTCGCTAAAAAAGGGATTGAGGGCAGAAATGTTATCCCCGCTGTCATCTCCCTCAATTCCTAATTCTAAAGAGCTATTTATTTTACCAGCATGAACTGGAGTCATATAAGGCTTTAGATGAGGTACTTGTCTATTATGTGTTGCAATATAAAGTGTCAGATTTGGCATATTACCCTTGAAATTCACGTTCAACAGTTTTTAATGCTATTTGAATTACGTGATGCATATCATAATATTTGTAATCAGCTAGTCGACCACCAAAGATAACATCACCTTCATTGTTCGCTAAATCCTTGTACTTTTTGAATATCTCATTATTTTTCTGATCATTTATAGGATAATAAGGTTCATCCCCCACTGCCCATTCTGATGAATATTCCTTTGTTATCACAGTTTTTGGTTGTTGGCCGAATTCGAAATGCTTATGTTCGATAATACGGGTATACGGTATATCTCTGGCCGTATAATTAACAACAGCATTGCCTTGGTAATTGTCTTGTTCTAATATTTCATGTTCAAACCGCAGGCTTCTATACTCTAGTGCCCCGAATTTATAATCATAGTATTCGTCAATCATTCCTGTAAATACTAATTTTTTTGCCAAAGATGACAGTTCCTCTTTATTTTCAAAAAACTCAACACCGAGCTTAATATCAGTTCCTTCTAACATCTTCTCAATAATAACATTATAACCTCCGATAGGTATCCCCTGATAAGTATCATTAAAGTAGTTATTATCATACGTAAATCTGACAGGCAGCCTTTTAATTATGAATGCCGGAAGGTCTTTGGCAGATCGCCCCCACTGTTTCTCTGTATAACCCTTGATTAATTTTTCATAAATATCTTTACCAACCAAAGAAATTGCTTGTTCCTCCAGATTCTTGGGATTAGTTATTCCTGACTCTCTGACCTGTTCCTCAATCTTAGCCTTTGCTTGTTCCGGTGTAATAGTACCCCATAGCTTACTAAACGTGTTCATATTAAATGGCAAATTATAAAGTTCATTTTCATAAATAGCGATCGGAGCATTCGTGTAGCGATTAAATTCAGCAAATTGATTGACATAATCCCAAACTGCCTTATTACTCGTATGAAAAATATGCGCCCCATATTTATGGACATTGATATCTTCAGTATTTTCGCAGTAAATATTACCGCCCAAGTGATTTCTTCTATCAATCACTAAACACTTTTTACCTCGTTGCTTTGCTTCATATGCAAATACTGCTCCAAATAGCCCTGCTCCCACTATAAGGTAATCGTACATCTTTATCTACCACCCTTTTTACTTTCTTATTCATAAAACTGACGAAGCTTATCTTTAGAGACTGTATACTTACTCTTTTTAGAAGTCCCGATCCGATTTTCTTTAATACTAAGCATTTTTATAACAGGTGTTAACCCCAGATATACTGCGCTGTAAGTCAGGGCTCTTCTAGAACCTCTCAACCGCCATGAAACAAGCATATTTCTAATAAACCCTGCATTGATGCGAAGATCTTTTTTCATTAACTTAATGTATTTCCGCTTATATTTAGGTTCCAACTTTTTAATAGCCCATAAATGTGTTTCAATTTTTACAAGCTGTAATAAATCCATAATTTCGCGATCTCCTGCGTCCATTTTTTTATCCAAATAATCGAAAATTTGAAAATGAACATATAGGCGTTCGTCAGTAATCGCTATGTCTTGCCCTGGTCTTTGTAATCTATAAAAGTACATAAACTCCGGAATAGCCACTACCGATTTAGCTCGAGCAAAAATTTCAACTTTGAATGGAAGATCATCAAACCTTTTTATTTCAATATTAAAATTAATGTTTTCATCAATAAGAAACTGTCTGGAATAAATACCTCTCCAAATCCCTACACGAAGATCAGTAATTAGTTTCCTAATACTTTTCTCGTCAGTTGTTCCTTTGTCATAGGGTTCATATAGCATGTCTGCTAATACAGGCTTATGTGTTTTAGTTGTCTCATAAAACTCATTGTATCCACAGTATGCAACCTGATGCTGTCCAAGCATTGCTCTTCTGTGTAATTGCAAAAACATATCAGGTGTCGTGAAATCGTCAGGATCGATAAAACCTACATATCTTCCCTTTGAATTCTCAAGTCCCATTTGACGAGCAGATGCGCAACCACCATTTGGTTTATCTATAATTTTTATCCGTGAATCTTGTTTTGCCAGTTCTTCAAGTATTGCCAAAGATGAATCGGGAGAGCCGTCATTTACTGCAAGAAACTCCACAAAGTCCACTTTCCAATTTGCAATTGCTTTAAAGCAGTCTATTAGATATTTTTCAACATTATATACCGGCAAAATAATACTGAGTTCAACCTCATATTCACCTTTTGTCCATTCAAAAATTTCATTTTTATATTCTTTAGTGGTAACGGAAAGCAGAATAAATTCACAAAAATTTGAAAACCTCATCCAAACTTCGTAATAATCAAAATTTTCAAATTTCACCTCTCCATAAAGATATTTAGGCTTAGTGGTTTCTATAATTTGAATGGTTTTATAGTTAGTATCACCATCAAAACAGACAATATCAAAATTCCCTAGAACTTCATTTTTCAGCACGCATTTAATTTCCCGTTTATTACTAATATCACCCGTGAATTCAACAGTATAAATTTGATTATCTTTGAGTAAATAGCTTTTTTCAAAATCAGATAAGGGGTCGATATGTAAATCAATCAGACTATCTAAACTGCTGCTGAATACATATTTATTGTTAATTGTGTTTAATGTCCTAAAAGCCTGATGTATAAATTTATAGTCTATTTCTTTACTTACAACAAACAGAATAGACTGATTAGCATTCAGTTGATTAACATTTTTAGCTAAATAATTAAAAGACAGCATAATTTGAATTATCCCTTTCGCTTTGCTAATTTTTCTTTTACCAATTCAATCAATAGATAATCATACATTAATTTGGATAAAAGACTACTACGTATAATTTTCAAAAAGTATTTGTACTTTCTGCTTTTAGTATAATTGAGATACTCATTAACCAATTCCTTAGGAAGGACATTATATAGTCTAGACAATTGCTCAATTAGTTTTTCTCTTACTTCTTGAGCAGAATTATTAATACACCATATGGAAAAATTAATAGAATTATCAAAGATAATATTGACCAATGGCGGATCTATTTCATTGGTAATTGCAAAATCAAAAGTCTTTGAAATTATTTTAACTACATCAAGCCGTGAAGAATTTCGTAACTGGGTAATTTGATTTGGTCTGTTAATACGGTAGTAAAAACTCGTAATATCAAAGCCCAAGCAACTCTTAGCATTGTATAGAAGATAGTAATGTGGGTAAAAGTCCTCATACTTAAGATGCTCATCAAATTGAAAATTCAATTCTCTTAGGAAATTAGTGCGATAGACTTTTCGGCAGGCATTAACTTCTAATGAGAAAAGTTCTTTAGTTACAACAGGGACCCGATATGCCTCGTGTCCAAATATATCAATAAACTTTTGTTTATCATACCAGTCATAGTACTTCTTATCGCGGTTATCATAGATCACAGGAAGTGTAAAAATCATATCTATTTGATCACATTTATATTTTTCTTCCCTCTTTTTTAGGTTATATACAAAATTCAGATCAAGAATGTCATCACTATCAAAGAACATTACATACTTCGTATCAACCTGATTTAATCCAGTATTGCGAGCACCGCCCAAACCTCTATTTTTTTGGAAAACAGCCTTTATTTTTTGGGGATGGGCATCTGCGTATCTACGGCAGATTTCGCTTGTCTTATTATCTGTAGAACCATCATCAACTAAAATAATTTTCCAACCATCAACTGTCTGGTGAAGCACACTTTCTAAACATTCTTCTAAATAGTCGGCAACATTGTAGGCCGGAATCACAAAAGTAATGAAGTTATTCATTTAAATCTATTCTCCTCATCAACTGTTCTTAAACTGCTCACATATTGTTGCACTGTCACCTATCGACCTTATCCGTCCATGTTCCAACCAAAGAATCCTTGAGCATAGTTCCTGTACTTGATCTAGTGAGTGAGAAACCATAATTACAGTAGTCCCCTTCTCAATCATCGCTTGTATTTTCCGTTCACATTTTTGCTGAAATTGGTAGTCGCCGACAGATAATATTTCATCAACAATCAGTATTTCAGGTTCTACTAAAGTAGCAATTGCGAACCCAAGTCTCGCATACATTCCGGAAGAATAATTTTTCACTGGAACATCCAAAAAGTTGTGTAATTCAGAAAAATCGACTATTTCATCAAATTTTTCTCTGAGGTATTTTTTTGAGTATCCGAGCATAGCTCCGTTCAAAAAGATATTTTCCCTAGCTGTTAATTCCGGATCAAAGCCTGCTCCGAGCTCAATTAGCGGCGCTATTGAACCTGAGATTTCAATACTGCCTTGTGAAGGCTTTAGAACACCGGCTATTAATTTTAACAGTGTACTTTTCCCGGCTCCATTCTTACCAATGATCCCAAAAACTTCTCCTTTATTGATGGAAAAGGATATATCATCCAGCGCTTTGAATTCTTCATAAAACAACTGTTTTTTCGCCAGCTTTATTACATATTCTTTAATACTATTTATCTTATCTTTACTCATATTAAAGCTCATGCTTACATGTGATACATTGATGCTACCCATTGGTTAAAGTCTCCTCCTGTTCGCTTAGATATAAAGAATAAATTTATCACGATTTCTGTGAAATACATAGAATCCTAATGCAAGAGAAAGTAAAGACAGGATCATGCATATAGAAAGAGTTCCAAGTTCAGGAGTCACTCCATAGTAAACAACATCTCTAAATAGCTCCACATAATAATAGAGGGGGTTAAACAGGATAAACAGCTGAAACTTTTCAGGTATGATTTTCAAAGGGTAAAATATCGGTGTTAAGTAGTTAAGAGCCGTTAAGAGAACCCCATACAAATGAACAATATCTCTAAAAAACACTGCATAGGTCGAGAGGATCAACCCGATTCCTATGGAAAAAATAAGCATTAGAACGATTGGGATCGGGAACAATAGCATGTGCCATGTCAGTGGTTGTCCCGTGAAAAGGATTATAAAAAACAATGTAGGTAATGAGAAACCCAAATTTACAAACGCAGAAAGAGACTTAGACACAGGAAATATGTATTTAGGCACATATATCTTCTTTATCATCTGGGCATTAGAAAGAACTGCTATCATGGCTACGTTAGTTGCCTCAGAAAAAAAGGCAAATATTACTTGCCCAGAAAGAAGATATACAGGGAAATTTGTAATATCAAATCTGAACAGGTTCGAGAAGACAATAGTAGTTATAATCATCATAAATAACGGGTTAAGCACGCTCCATAAAAGTCCGAGCACAGATCTTTTGTACTTCACTTTAACATCTCTGACGACCAATTCTGATAATAGGTATCTAAACTTGAAGAAATTCCGAAAATACGACTGCAACATATCCCTCTCCTTAATAACGTATTCTACTTTGGTAAATCTATCATTAATCGTTTCATTTATGCTAAAATATCCTCGTACCTACAGGAAAAGGAGATTATAACGTGTCGAAACCAGTATACGGTAAAAATGCAGCTCAGTCGAGAAATGTTGAAAAGATATCCAGCCCGGTATGGGCGTTGGCTGTTGCTTTAATTTTGTTCTTGATCTGGACCCCGTTCCAGGTTGGCTTGTTTAACGGACAGCAGCTGGACTTTGAAAAACCGGTCTACATAGCTTCTCTGCTTAGCAGTTTGCTGCTGCTGCTCTGGATGGGCTTGTATTTTACAAAGTTCAAGCTTGAGGAGCAGCGTGACTTAATTGTAGTTGCGGCTTTGCTGCTTCCTATAACGTATGCGTTGTCGCTCTTTGGCGCAGCTTCGCATTATATGGCGATGAATCTGCTGCTCATACAGAGCATGTACATCGCAATATTCATTATAGCGTTATATTTACTCAAGCAAAAGCAACTAAATGTTGTCATACAGAATGCGGTTCTTGCCATTTCCTATTTTATTGTGATGTTTGGACTGATTAACTGGCTTGGCGGCGCGAAATTTGCCGGAGGCCTGGTGGGATGGTTCTCGAATACGGTGCGCGGCGGAAAATATTTGGATGCCGTAATGACTGACTCCAATGGTCTGCGCCTGACCTCCATTTTCCAGTATGCAAATACTTATGCGGCTTTTCTGATGGCTTTTCTGTTTGTCGCAGTGTTCGCCCTGATCCGCTCTAAAAAGTGGTACGGGACACTGACTCACGGTTTTATGCTGGTACCGATCATTGTTTCCCTGCTGCTGACTTTGTCCCGCGGCGGACTTGTTATGCTGCCGGTTGTATTCATCCTGCTTCTGATCTTGCTCAAACCGGCCCAGCAGATTCTCTGGATTATTCATCTGGCCATTGCCGGTATCGCCGCTCTGGCGGTAACCAACCCGCTCACTACTCTGGGAACGGAGCTGAATACGGCTTTCACTTCCGGGGCTGCCCTCAAAGGCTGGGCTTACCTGATTGTTGCTTCTCTTGTAGTGGCGGGACTCGGATGGGTTATACAACGTTATGTAGCACCTTGGCTGGAGCACAAGCTCGGCGCTTGGGGTTCTCGTAAAGGAACCGGTCTCTGGCTTCCGCTCGGCTCACTCGTTCTCGTGGGAATTGTCGCTTTCCTGTTAATTGGGACAAGCGTACGCAGCATCCTGCCTGCGAACATCGAAACCCGGCTGGAGAACATTAACTTTAAGCAGCACAGCGTGCTGGAACGGTTCACTTTTTATAAGGATGCTATGAAGGTTGTTAAAGACTATCCCATCATTGGAGCCGGCGGCGGCGGTTGGGCATCCCTTTATGAGCAGTATCAGAATAACCCTTACACCAGCCGGCAGGCGCATAACTTCTTCCTGCAGTATCTGATTGAAGTCGGGATTATCGGTTTCATTGTGTTTATAGGTTTTATCGGCTATGTGTTCTACAAATATATCAGCGGCTATCTGAAGCGTGACAAGGATGACTTTGCCAATGGTTACTTCTTCTACATCATTGCATTGTCCATTCTGATCCACAGCTTACTTGATTTTAACTTAAGCTATGCATTCATGGGCATTCTGGTCTTCCTGAGTCTGGCCGGTATGGGAGCTGCAATGGATAGTAAAGCACTGCGCGATAACTGGAACAAGTCCGGACTCCGGATTGGTTATCTGGCGGCAGTTGCTGCGGGGACTGTCCTTCTTCTCTTCCTTTCCATTAATTATCTGAGCTCCAGCACTTCGGCAATGAATGCTAAGAATCTCGTCGGCGTCAGTCAGTCCTATGAAGAAATCAAAGCACCGCTGGTAAAGGCACTGGACAAACGTCCATACCATCCTGAATCGGTACTTTACCTCTCCTCTATGGATCAGCAGGTCTATAACCAGACGCAGGATACCCAGTATCTGGATGAAGCCTATAACCTGGTAACCCGGGCACTGAAGGATGAGCCTTATAACAAGGATATACTGAAGCAGCTTGCCAGTATTTACGATCTGAAAGGACAGGGCGATCAAGCCTTTGCTGTATATCAGGATAACGCTTATAAGTTCTACTGGGATATTGACTGGTATGATGCCATTATTAGCCGCTCGTTCTCCTTGGGGTACACGGCTCATGGGCAGAAGGACGATGCCAAGAAACAAGAATATATTACTGCCGGTCTTGAAGCTTATAAGCATGTAACTGATGGCGTAGAGCATTTAAAGACACTGCCGCCTGAACAGCTGCAGGGGCGTCCTTTCTCTGTCACTCCTAGCATCGCACTGAATGCAGGAAAGCTGCAGCTATTGTCCGGGGACAATGAGCTTGCGGCTGCAACACTCAAATCAGGTCTTAGCGAGGATTACACCGATACTACTAATCGTGAAATTGCCCGGTGGTACCTGGCTGTGCTGAAGCGCAGCGGCGGACAAGATAAGGCTGTATATGACTTGCTGATTGCTGCTGATGCAGCGGAAGCAGCGGCAATTGATTCGATTGCTGCAATGCAGTTTTAATACGGATACACACAAAAAAGGGACAAGGCTGATAATACAGCTTGTCCCTTTTTCGGTGTATCCTGTACTTATGATGTTAGGATCATAACTTTATAGTCTTGCAGCCTTCGCCGCCTCATTATCAATAACTTCTTTAAGATAGTCCAGTAAACCGTCTCTTAACTCCTCATGCTGCAGCGCATAATGAATGGTCGTCTGGATAAAGCCCATCTTCTCGCCGACGTCATGGCGTCTGCCTTCGAAGTCATAGGCAATAATCCGCTCCACATCACTCAGACGGGCAATCGCATCAGTAAGCTGGATTTCGCCGCCTACCCCTACCTGCTGTTCGCCCAGCATATCAAAAATGCGCGGAGTCAGGATATAACGACCCAGAATGGCCAGATTGGATGGAGCGTCTTCACGCTTAGGCTTTTCAACCAGCCGGTTGGCTTTATAAACACGGTCTGCCAATGCGGTACCGTCTACAAGACCGTAACGGGATACTTCCTCCCACGGTACAGGCTGGACTCCCACAATGGAGGATTTGTATTCTTCGTAGACTTCAATCATCTGCTTCAGGCAGGGTTTGTCTGCTTCGACGATATCATCACCGAGCAATACAGCAAATGGCTCATTGCCGATGAATTTGCGGGCGCACCAGATGGCGTGTCCGAGACCGCGCGGCTCCTTTTGACGAATATAATGGATGTCAGCCATCTCGGATGACTTGCGTACAGACTCCAGCAGCTCCCACTTCTGTTTCTCCGCCAGGTTAAACTCCAGTTCAAATGAATTGTCGAAATGATCTTCAATTGCCCGTTTGCCCTTACCCGTTACAATGATGATATCCTCAATCCCGGAAGCAACGGCTTCTTCGACAATATATTGAATCGTCGGCTTGTCTACAATCGGCAGCATTTCTTTAGGCATTGCTTTGGTTGCCGGCAAAAAGCGGGTACCAAGACCCGCTGCGGGAATAATCGCTTTACGGATTTTCATGACATAGCTCCTTCTGTTTCAGTTCTTTAGCGCCGCTACAGCTCTCGTAAAACTTGGCATAATAAATTTCATTATAGCAGTTCAGGAAGGTTTTTGGCAGTTATATTGTTATATGTTAGGAATTAAGGCGGTTTATACAAAAAGAGCCAGGAGGCGCTCAAGTTCTGGCTTAATACTCTTGAGTGGTCCCGGCTCTATATAATAATTAGACTTACTTAGCGTTAACCAATTGTCCGCGTGTAACACCAAGCTGATTAGTCGCCTTAAGGCTCTTCCAGACCTGGGTACCGGAGATTTCACCGCGCAGAGCGCTTGTGTAGAGGCGAATAACCTCTGCCACCTGCCCTGGTGTTTCTTCCAGGAACTCTACCCGGAAGGAGGACACGCCCAGGTCACGGAAATTGTTCAGGTACTCTGCACCCGATTGCTCCACCGCGTTATATACCGTGTTACGGCAGCCTTCGTCTACACGGACAGGATGGGACATGCCGATCCGGTCCTGCAGGGAGGCGCGCTGTTCTTCGCAAGGGCGCCCGCAGTTCGTGTAGTTGGTACCCTCACTCATAAAGGTGCAATATACACAGTGCTCAGTGTGGAACATCGGCAGATGCTGATGGATGACAACCTCCATCCGCGAGGTGTCACTGTGTCCAAGCAGATCGACCATCTGCTGAATGTTCAGGTCATAGGAAGGTGTTACTGTATCCAGACCGGCTTCGAGGAACAGGTCGACGGCTTTGTGATTAGCGATATTCAGGGAGAAATCGCCGATCAGGCGCGGATGCTGTGCATCCGGGTGCTCCAGCCGGTGCTTGAGATAGTAGTACAGCGCACCTGTATTGCGCACCAGCACGGCATCGGGCTGCAGGCGCAGTATATTGGCGTGGTAGCCGTTCTCGCCCGGCATATGGATGCGCGGCGTGGCCAGCGCGATGCTGGCTCCCGCAGCCCGCACAGCGTCTACCGCTGCCGGGAACTGCTTGATGAACTCGAAGTCGGCGTAGATGTTCTTTACGCCGGCTTCGAGCGCAGCTGCACCTGCGGCAGGCTGCGGCACAGCGCGGTAAGCTCCGCTTCACCGCGCACCCCGGCGTCGCCCCTGCGGGCAGCGTCGCCGTAAACCTCTACCGCCCGTTTCACGTAGACGGGCGGCTTCGGGCGCTCGCCGGCAAGCAGCTCCACCGCCTGGCGGCGGATGCTGTTCAGCTCGCGCATAGGCACGATCACGTCGCCTTCCAGGTGCGACTCAAGCGCCTCAAGCTGGAACACGGTCCCGCCAAGGCGGCCGAATTGTTCTTCCAGCAGGGCGGTATCCATCGGGCGCTTCTGCGCGGCTTCCAGCAGCAGCTCCGAATCCACGCGGACCGTAACGTTCTTCTGAACGTCGGTCCACCAGGTAGCCAGCGGCTCGCCTGCGCGGCCCTCGACCTTCACATGTACCGGGAAGACGCGGTACGGCTTCTCGGTTTCATAGGACTGGCGCAACGACTTGTCGAGCGCCGGGTCATTCGTCTTCCAGATGCGGTCACCGACATGCAGTCTGCGCAGATCCACGTCGTTACGGCCGGGCACGATATCAACGATCCAGCCTTCCCCGGCTTCACCCTCAAGCTTCACGCCTTTACGGCGCAGGTCATAGACGCGTCCGCCTTCTTCCTTCTTGGTCGGATCGCCGGCGTCAAATACAATGCCGTCTCCCCGTTTGAGCGGAGCATGAATGCGGCAGACTACACCATCGCGCAGAATCTGCTCGACTGTTCCCATGTACACGCCACGGCTTTTTGGAAAAGTCCCGTCCACCAGCTTCTTATTATTCGTCCCTTCCAGGAACCCGTGCGTAAAGCCGCGGGAAAAGCTCTGCTGCAGCTCACGCATATCCTCCTTGGAAGTTGGCGACCAGTTGCCTTCAAAATACCGGTCAATCGCCTTGCGGTATTTACTGACTACGTTCGCCACGTATTCCGGGCTCTTGAGTCTTCCCTCAATCTTGAAGGAGGTGACGCCGGCCTCAATCAGCTCAGGCATCAGGTCAATCGCCGCCAGATCCTTGGGAGACAGCAGATAGGTCACATCACCCATCGGTTGAACAACGCCATCCACCATCAGATCATACGGAAGCCGGCAGGCCTGGGCGCATTCACCACGGTTCGCAGACGTCCGCCCCACATTTCCGAGGTCAGGCATTGACCGGAATAAGAAACGCAGAGGGCACCATGCACAAACACTTCCATTGGCAGGCGGGCCTGATCCCCGATGGTCTTGATCTGCTTCAGATTATTTTCACGCCCGAGAACCACACGTTCCATACCCCAAGGCTTTGTAAATTCCACCGCTTCCGGCGAAGTAATCGTCATTTGCGTCGAGCCGTGAATCGGGAAGTCCGGAGAAATCTCGCGGATCATCCGCACCAGTCCCAAGTCCTGCACAATCACTGCATCCACACCTGCATCAATACAAGCATCGATCAGTTCCTTGGCATCCGCCAGCTCATTTTCAAACACCAGTATATTAAACGTCAAAAAGCCCTTCACTCCATAGCTATGAAGAAACGCCATAATCTCCGGCAGCTCGTCCATGCGGAAGTTGTTGGCTCTCGCCCGTGCATTAAACTTCTCTACGCCAAAAAAGACCGCATCCGCACCGTTCGCCACTGCTGCACGCATACAATCCCAGTCACCGGCCGAGCCAACAGCTCCACGTCTTCTCTGCGTATTCCTTGCTCGTTCATTTATATCCTCCCAAACCGCTGTTTTGCGGGTCATTTCCAAACCTTTAACTTATTAATTGTATCAAATATCACATCTGTACGCCATCCGTTTACCAACATTTATCTTGGAAGAATCAAAGAAGAATCAGAGCTGATTCAAGCCGAAAATATTAAAAAGACACCTTTATCCACGCCGGAAGCGTTAAAAGGAGTCTTAGGCTTTGCAAAAGTTGAAGTTTGACCAAACACCATCGAGTACCGTACCTGCTAAGTTCAGCTCAGCCAGTTCATAATCATCGCATAATCCGAAACGGCAAACACAAGCAGGCTGACCACACCAAAAGCGATCGCAAACTTATTCTTCTGGGGAGCGCGGAGCAGACGGATGACACCGATAAGAATCAGAATGGTAAAGGCAATCATAAAGAGATCAAAGGTATGAAATTTAGACGGTTCTTGTGCAGCAGCTTCTGCCAGCAGCATGGCATTACCTCCTCAAAAGGGTTGACAAGCAGGTTCATCTAATCCATATCTACCCTTATGTTATCGCTACCAATTGCCCGGCGCAATAGAAAATTGCTAAAAAAGCTGTAATTGTTGTAAAAAATTATTATTCTTCACTATTATCCAGTGATAAATGTGATTTTCTCAATTGACGCGAACAAGCACGGAATAATCTTGGATGGAATTTGATTTATTTTTTCTGAAACCGGTATAAAAAGAACGCCGCAAACGGATATCCGCCTGCAGCGTTCTGAGTTACAGCTTATCTGATCTGCAAAAGAAAACCGCTGCTCCGCTCTAAACCGTCGTCTCAGACTCCTGGAGCTGCATTGCCTCCGTCCGTTCGGTATCACGGATCAGAATCGGCTTCAGGTATCTGCCGGTATAGGACTCCTCGACGGTGATCAGCTTCTCCGGCGTGCCTGTTGCCAGTACCGTTCCGCCGCCGCTGCCGCCTTCCGGCCCCATATCAATGATATAGTCTGCCGTCTTGATGACGTCGAGGTTATGCTCGATGACCAGCACCGATTCCCCGGAATCCACCAGGCGATGTAGCACCTCCAGCAAGCGGCCGATATCGTCCACATGCAGCCCGGTTGTAGGCTCATCCAGAATGTAGAGCGTCTTGCCTGTGCTGCGGCGGTACAGCTCGGAAGCCAGCTTCACACGCTGTGCCTCACCGCCGGACAGGGTCGTCCCAGGCTGGCCAATGTTGATATAACCGAGGCCTACATCCAGCAGAGTCCGCATTTTACGGTGGATTTTCGGGATGTTTTTGAAGAACTCCGTTGCATCCTCTACTGTCATTTCCAGCACATCGGCAATGCTCTTGCCTTTATATTTGACCTCCAGCGTTTCCCGGTTGTACCGTTTGCCCTTACATACTTCGCAAGGAACGTACACATCGGGCAGGAAGTGCATTTCGATCTTAATAATTCCGTCCCCGCGGCAGGCCTCACAGCGGCCGCCCTTGACGTTGAAGCTGAAGCGACCCTTTTGGAACCCGCGTACCTTAGCCTCGTTGGTCTTCGAGAACAGATCGCGGATATCATCAAAGACGCCGGTATAAGTAGCCGGGTTGGATCTCGGAGTGCGCCCGATCGGCGACTGGTCAATCTCGATAACCTTATCCAGATTCTCCAGGCCGCGGATTTCCTTATGCAGACCCGGACGTACCTTCACGGCTCTGTTCAGCTGGCGGGCAAGGCTCTTATACAGAATCTCGTTTACCAGTGAGGACTTCCCGGAGCCGGAGACCCCGGTTACCGCGGTAAAGACGCCCAGCGGGATCTTCACATTAACATTCTTCAGATTATTCTCTTTAGCGCCGCGGATTTCGATCCAGCGGTCATCTGTTGCCCGGCGTTTGGAAGTTACCGGAATAAACTTGCGTCCGCTGAGATATTCCCCGGTCAGGGAATTCGGATCATTCATAATTTCCTGCGGTGTTCCTTGGGCAATAACGCTGCCGCCATGAATACCCGCGCCTGGGCCGATATCGATAATATAGTCAGCCGCCATCATCGTATCCTCGTCATGCTCAACTACAATCAGTGTATTTCCGAGATCGCGCATATGGGCCAAAGTTGAGATCAGCCGGTCATTATCACGCTGATGCAGGCCGATGCTCGGCTCATCCAGAATGTACAGGACGCCCATCAGACTGGAGCCTATCTGGGTTGCCAGCCTGATCCGCTGCGCTTCCCCCCCGGAGAGTGAACCCGCCGCACGGCTGAGCGTCAGATAGTTCAGGCCGACATTGACCAGGAAGCCAAGCCGGCTGCTGATCTCCTTGAGGATCAGGTGGGCGATGGCTGTTTCTTTTTCATTCAGTACAAGGTTTCCGAAGAACTCCTGGCAGTCCCCGATGGACAGGTCTGTAACATCCGCCACATTCCGGTCATTGATGGTTACAGCAAGGATTTCCTTCTTCAGGCGTTTGCCTTTACATACATTACAAGGTTTGGCACTCATGAAGCCTTCAATAAACTCACGGATTCCTTCAGATGCAGTATCCCGGTAGCGCCGTTCCAGATTCGGTATAATTCCTTCGAAGGCGACAAGCGCATCCTTCTTCTGGCCAAAATCATTCTCATACCGGAAACGGATCTTCTCGTTGCCGGTTCCGTACAGGAGCTTGTTCATCTGATCCGGCGTCAGCGTGCTCACCGGCACGTTTTGGGGAATCTTGAAATGCTCGCAGACTGATTTCAGAAACTGCGGATAGTAGTTGGAGGTACTGCCTGTCCACGCCAGAAAGGCACCCTCCTCCACCGACTTCTCCGGGTCAGGGATCAGCAGATCGGGATCGACAACCATGTTCATCCCAAGGCCGTCACATTCCGGGCAGGCACCGAAAGGACTGTTGAAGGAGAACATCCGCGGAGCCAGCTCCTCGATGCTGAAGCCGCACACCGGGCAGGCAAAATTCGAACTGAACAGCAGCTCCTCCTGGCCGATAATATCGACCAGAATCTGACCGCCGGACAGCTTGAGCGCTGTTTCAAGGGAATCCGTCAGCCGGGTCTGCACATCATCCTTGATGACGATACGGTCGACGACGACTTCTATCGTGTGTTTCTTGTTCTTTTCCAGCTCGATCTCTTCGGTAACCTCACGTAATTCACCGTCCACGCGAACACGCACAAACCCTTGCTTAGAGATGTCGCTGAACAGCCCCTTGTGCTCACCCTTACGTCCGGAGATTACCGGAGCCAGGATTTGCAGCCGGGTCTTCTCCGGATATTGCATAATCCGGTCCACCATCTGTTCTACTGTCTGCGAGGTAATCTCGATGCCGTGGTCCGGGCAATGCGGGCGGCCGATCCGGGCAAACAGCAGGCGCAGGTAATCATAGATTTCGGTTACAGTTCCCACTGTCGAACGCGGGTTGCGGCTGGTTGTCTTCTGGTCAATCGAAATTGCCGGGGACAGGCCGTCGATGGAATCGACATCCGGCTTCTCCATCTGGCCAAGGAACTGGCGGGCATACGCGGAAAGAGACTCCACGTAACGCCGTTGTCCTTCGGCATAGATCGTATCGAACGCCAGCGAAGATTTGCCGGAGCCGCTAAGTCCCGTCAGCACAACGAAGCGGTCCCGCGGGATCGTTACGTCGATGTTCTTGAGATTGTGCGCTCGCGCGCCTTTGATGATTATGTTTTCGTTCGCCAACGGTAAAACCTCCAATTTTAAATGCGGAAATATTTTGGGAAAACATTTTCGATCCCTCCCAAACCCTCCCTTGCCAAGGGAGGGCCCCAAGGGTTGCACCCTCTGGACACCCGCAAGGTTTGGCGGGGGAGCAGGGTTGTGGGGACTTAGCTACTTGGGTGCTGGGATCGCTTGTCCCTGCGGGACGCTTGAACTTCAGGCGCTCCAGGGCTGTCCCTGCGGGATGCGCAAGTGCTCAACGGCGGAGCTGTCCCTGCGGGATGCGCCAAGAGCTTTAACTGCAGGCTGTTCCTTCGGAATGCGCAAAGAGCTTTAACTGCGGAGCTGTCCCTCCGGGATGCGCAAGTGCCTCAACTGCAGGCTGTTCCTTCGGAATGCGCAATTACATAGAGCATTAATGTGTTCTGCTTATCTAAAAAGAACGGCCGGGAAAGAGCCGTTCTGTTGAATACGTGGTGTAACCTTACTCGGCGCGCAGCTCCAGCAATGCGTCGCGCAGCTCGGCGGCGCGCTCGAACTGCAGGTTCTTGGCGGCGTCCTTCATCTCCGCCTCCAGACGCTGCATCAGACTCTGTTTGTCTTTCTTGCTCAGCTTACCTCCGGCACCGGTGAGGTACTCGGCCTTGGATTCGGCCACCTTGGTGGCCTCGATGATCTCGCGGACCTTCTTGTTGATCGTCGTTGGTGTAATGCCGTGCTTCTCGTTATAAGCGATCTGAATGGCCCGGCGGCGTTCGGTTTCGCTGATGGCCTTCTCCATCGACTCGGTAATCCGGTCTCCGTACATAATGACCCGGCCGCCCGAGTTACGGGCCGCACGGCCGATTGTCTGGATCAGAGATCGCTCCGAACGGAGGAAGCCCTCCTTATCAGCGTCAAGAATAGCAACCAGGGATACTTCGGGAAGGTCGAGACCTTCTCTTAACAAGTTAATACCCACAAGGACATGGAACGTACCGAGCCGGAGATCGCGCAGGATGGCCATCCGTTCGAGCGTCTTGATGTCGGAGTGCATATAGCGGACTTTGATGCCGATTTCCTTGAAGTAATCGGTCAAATCTTCTGACATCTTCTTGGTCAGAGTGGTCACTAGTACCCGTTCGTCCCGTGCCACACGTTCACGGATCTCATTGATCAGATCATCGATCTGACCTTCCGTCGGCCGGACCTCGATAATAGGATCAAGCAGGCCGGTAGGCCGGATGATCTGCTGTACCATTGTTTCGCAGTGCTCCATTTCGTAGGGTCCCGGCGTTGCCGAGACGTACACAATCTGGTTCACCTTGTCTTCAAATTCTTCAAACTGCAGCGGGCGGTTATCCAGTGCAGAAGGAAGGCGGAAGCCGTGCTCAACAAGCACAGTCTTACGCGCCCGGTCACCGTTATACATGGCCCGGATCTGCGGCAGCGTTACATGAGACTCATCAATTACAATCAGCATGTCGTCCGGGAAATAATCCAGCAGCGTGTACGGAGTAGCTCCCGGTTCACGGAAGGTCAGCGGCCCGGAGTAATTCTCAATTCCTGAGCAGAAGCCGACCTCCTTCATCATCTCAATGTCGTAGCGTGTCCGCTGCTCCAGGCGCTGTGCCTCCAGCAGCTTGCCTGCATCCCGCAGAACGGCCAGACGTTCCTCCAGCTCCCGCTCAATATTGACCAGGGCAACTCGCATCGTCTCTTCCTGGGTAACAAAGTGAGAGGCCGGAAAAATCGCAATATGATCGCGCTCGCCGATCAGCTCTCCGGTCAGCACATCAATTTCGGTAATCCGTTCAATCTCATCACCGAACAGCTCAACCCGGATCGCGTGCTCCCCCTGGGAAGCCGGGAAGATTTCGATGACATCACCGCGTACACGGAAGGTACCCCGCACGAAGTTAATATCATTCCGCTGGTACTGGATATCCACCAGCCGGCTCAGAATCTGGTTGCGAGGCTTCTCCATTCCGACACGTAAGGAGAGCAGAAGGCTGCCGTATTCCTGCGGCGATCCGAGACCGTAAATACACGATACGCTTGCCACAATAATAACGTCACGCCGTTCAAACAACGAACTCGTCGCCGAGTGGCGCAGCTTATCTATCTCTTCATTAATGCTGGAATCTTTCTCGATGTAAGTGTCGGAGGAGGGAATGTAGGCTTCGGGCTGGTAGTAATCGTAGTAACTAACGAAGTAATCAACGGAGTTGCTTGGAAAAAACTCCTTGAATTCACTGGCCAGCTGTGCGGCAAGCGTCTTGTTGTGCGCAATAACCAGTGTAGGACGGTTAAGCTTGGAAATCATTTGTGCAATGGTAAAGGTCTTGCCTGTACCCGTTGCTCCCAGCAGCGTCTGGTGCTTCTTGCCCTGCCGGATGCCGTTCACTAGTTCTTCTATGGCATGAGGCTGATCGCCCTGGGGTGTATACTCGGACTCCAGTTTAAAAGTCTTCGTACTGACGACAATATCACTCATTTGCCCGTCTCCCCTCTATCGTCTAAAATATATTAATATACTATAATTGTGGTCTGTTTGCGCTAATCCCATACCGTTTAAAAATATGGAAGATAAGAATGCGTGTTCCCGTTTATTATACAGTGTTGCCTACATGGATGCAAACCATATTATATAGAAATCTAAGGAGACTGATCCTATGGATATTACCTCAATTATCGGCCTCCTGGCCGGACTGGCCGCGCTGATCGGCGGTTTTTTCTGGGAAGGCGGCAACCTGTCAGGACTGCTTCAGCCAAACGCCGCCCTTATTGTATTCGGAGGCACGCTGGCTGCGGTGCTGATCAGCTTTCCCGCCTCCAGACTGCGATCTGTTCCCGCTGCGCTGCGCCTGGCTTTTGGCAGACAGCCTGATACCAATTTAGATAAGGCCCAGGAGCTCATCTCGATGGCAGCTATTACACGAAGGGGCGGTGTTCTTGCACTGGAAAAGCAGGCGGAGGAGCATCCCGATCCGTTTACCCGTGAAGGGCTGCTGCTTATCGTCGACGGCACCGATCCGGACCAGGTACGCCAGATTCTGGAGCTGGATATGGATGCCAAAGAGCTGAAATATGAAGGCTATGCCAAAATTTTTGAAGCTGCAGGCGGGTACGCCCCGACCATGGGGATCATCGGAACCGTCATGGGACTTATTCATGTGCTTAGTAACCTTTCCGACCCGTCAGGTCTTGGTTCATCCATCGCTGTCGCTTTTACAGCGACACTGTACGGTGTAGCCAGTGCTAATTTAATCTTTTTACCCATCGCCTCAAAAATCAAATCCCGTGCCAGTGCAGAGCTAAGCAGCATGGAGATGCTGCTGGTCGGCATACTGTCCCTGCAGAACGGCGATCCTCCGCATCTGGTGCGCAAGAAGCTGGGCTCCTTTATCGCAGATTCATCGGATATAGAGAGATCCTTCAGAGGCCTGTCATGAAGCAGCGGAACCGGCGCACCCGCAAATCGGATGGACAGCACGAGCCCCGGGACCGCTGGATGATTACCTATGCGGATCTGATTACGCTGCTGCTGATTTTTTTCGTCGTCATGTATGCCATGAGCAGTCTGGATACCGAGAAATACAGGATTGTGACGGGATCCCTGTCCGAAACATTCCGGAGCGGCAACCCTGTACTGGATGGAGGAAGCGGTGTACTGGACGGAGAGAATGGAATTCAGGACCCTCCTTCCGCAGTAGAGCCAAACAATGGGGGCGGGAATGGGGTAAGTAATTCCGGAAACGGAGGAACTGGCAATTCGGGCAGCGGTACTGGTGAAGCACCTTCGACAGAAGAACAGGACGGGAATGAGCCGCCGTCAGCGCGCGAGCTTGCTTTTCGCGAGCAGGAAGCCAAGCTTAATGCGCTCATGGACGTAATAACAGCTTATGTTGAGGACAATAATCTCGGCGACCAGATCTTTGTGGCGGACAAGCCGCAGGGCATTGCCATTACACTCAGCGACCGCTTTTTGTTCGATGTCGGCCGGGCTGAGCTGAAGCCGCCTGCTTTTCCGGCGCTCCGACAGCTCTCGGGTTTATTCAGCGGCATAGGCGCATCCATCAGCATTGAAGGCCATACTGATAATACACCTGTATCCGCCGGCTCACAGTATAACGACAACTGGGATCTTTCGGGGGCGCGTGCGCTTTCAGTTCTGCGTTTTTTCCTCGACAGCGAAGGGCTTGATCCTGGAACCTTTCAGTATGCGGGATATGCCGACACAAGGCCCGCCTATGACAATGCTACCGCCGAAGGGCGCCAGAGAAACCGCCGGGTTGAGCTGATTGTGCTCAGGCAGCTGCAGGAAGAGGAATAACGGATTCGTTTCAGCCAAGAGATCAGCAGAATGTAAAACTTCTAAATTTTGCTGACAGGGAGCCTGAATCCAGATGGATAATAACAACGAAATAACAACCGGATCCTCACGTTACCGGGAGATGATCTCGCTGTGCAGTTCTTTGCTGATCACTGCTTTTGTCTCGACCTGGATCACCTTGGGAATTGGTTTCACTTCCCGTATATTGATCATGTTTACTTCGAATCATTATTTCTGGGGTGATGATGCTTACAGCTATCCTGCCGGCAAGCTAATCTGGATGGCAGGACAATATTTGCTAGCCGGAGGAGCGTTTGCACTGGCTTGGTATGTCTATTTGTGGATACTGTCCAGCCATTCGGAGACCGGAGTCATCCGCCGCTTTCCTCTGCAGCTGCTGTTTGCTTACGTGCCGCTGCTACTACTTTTTTTGCAGATAAATCCTATATATAATCCGGATCAGATGATTCCATCATCATCTGGTGAGATAAGATTTTTTCTCTGTATGGGTATGTCCGCAGTGCTGCTGTTTCCGTTTTACCCTATCTTGATCTACCGTTTTGTGCTGCGTGTCAACGCACCGCCTAACCGTACTTTCAGGCTCCTTCTTCTCCTAATTTCATTTGCACTAATTGGCACGGGGCTATTGCCCTTGTTATGGCGGATCGCCCCGCAGCTTTACCCTGAGATTAACAAATTCCCCACCTTTTATTAAGGACAGCTTCAGAGGCAGCAGAAAAAGACGGACTCCGCGCAGCATGATGTAAGCCGCGTACGAAATCCGCCTCTATATTACACAGGTACCCCTACCTCGGCGAAGGCAGGAGCACCTGTTTTTTATTTGCACAAATTGTACAGCTCTTATTCCCCAATCAGTTCACGGTAAGCAGCCGCGTCCAGCAGTCCGGCAACAGCATCACTGTACTCGCCGTCAAGCTCAAGCTCAAAAATCCAGCCCCCGCTGTAAGGCTCGTCATTAAGCAGCTCGGGACTTGCTTCCAGCGCATCGTTGATCCGGGTAACCTTTCCCGAGACGGGTGAATATAATTCGGAAACTGTCTTTACAGACTCAATGCTTCCCACACTGTCACCGGCGGAAATAGCAGCCCCTACCTCAGGAAACTCAACAAACACGATATCTCCGAGCAGGTGCTGGGCATGATCTGTAATCCCGACCCGTACTACGCGTCCTTCACCCTGCTGAGCCCATTCGTGCTCTTCACTGTACCGCAGGTTGTCTAACACTTCACTCATTTCAAGCCGCCTCATTTCCGAATTTGGTGTTGTAAATGTAGTTATAGACTAAAATACCAACTTGCGCAATGTCAATATAACTGACAGGAAATTTAATTTTGTCGTTTTTTTGACGTTTTTTTGTTGACGCGCGGCCCAATACCCGGTTTAATGGAGACAGCAGATTTGCATGGCGCTTGTTAGCGCCGTTTCAGATCATGATTGTTCAGGATAGAATACTATATGGTTTGCGAATGATGGCATAGGGAGAGACTGTCTCCCGAAGACAGCGCCGAAGGAGTAAGCCCGGGCGGGTGAATCTCTCAGGCAAAAGGACCTTTGCCGGACGCATCTCTGGAGAGCATCAGTCCCTGCAACGCAGCGCACTGATCACCAACGGGGAAACCTGCCGGATGACTCCGTGCGGGGTAACTCTCAGGTACAAAGGACAGAGCGGAACGCTATTTATGCACGTTAAGTGCGTATTTTAGCGACCGTTCTGTCCTTTTTTTGTTGTCCTTTTAAACAGGTGCCGGCCCGGACGGGCACGGAACAGCCGCTTTGGCTTGTGTGTAATCAGATCAGGGGAGTGAGCACATGGATGCTTTGAAGAGAACGCCTTTTTACAGCCTTTATTCCGCTTATGCGGAGGCCAGATGCATCGATTTCGGCGGCTGGGAGCTGCCGGTGCAGTTCACAGGAATCGTCAAGGAGCATGAGGCAGTCCGCCAGCAGGCCGGATTGTTCGATGTCTCGCATATGGGGGAATTCATGGTCAGCGGGAGCGGCTCGGAAGCTTTTCTGCAAAAAATGACCACTAACGATGTCAGCCGGCTGGTTGACGGTGCGGCACAATACACCCTGATGCTGTATCCGAACGGCGGAGTGGTGGATGACCTGCTCGTCTACCGCCTCGGCGAAGAACGCTACATGCTAGTCGTCAACGCCTCCAACATCGACAAGGACTTCCAGTGGCTGCAGGAGCATCTTACTCCCGAGTTCAACGGAGTCAGTCTGGTGAATGTCTCGGAGGATACCCTGCTGCTCGCACTGCAAGGGCCGCTGGCGGAAACGATTCTCCGTGAAGTTACCTCCGCAAATGTCGCTGAGCTTAAGCCGTTCCACTTCATCGAAAAAGCCGAAGTATGCGATGCAGAAGTACTGCTCTCCCGTACCGGCTACACCGGCGAAGACGGCTTTGAGCTGTACGCCCCGGCGGACACGGCTGCCGCTTTGTGGAACGGCCTGCTTGCAGCCGGTGCTCCGCACGGACTGACGCCGGCCGCCTCGGCGCGCGCGACACGCTCCGCTTCGAAGCCAAGCTGCCGCTCTACGGCCAGGAGCTGTCGGCAGACATCACCCCGCTGGAAGCGGGCGTGCAGTTCTTCGTCAAGCTGGACAAAGCCGACTTCATCGGCAAGGATGCGCTGGTGAAGCTGAAGGAAGAGGGGCTGTCCCGCCGTCTGGTCGGGCTTGAGATGATTGACCGCGGGATTCCGCGTTCCCATTATCCGGTATACGCGGACGGCGTAAAGATCGGCGAAGTAACAACCGGAACCCAGTCCCCGACGCTGAAGCGCAACCTGGGGCTTGCACTGATTGATGCCGCCTACAGCGAAATTGGCACAGAAGTTTTCGTAGAGATCCGCGGCAAGCAGCTGAAGGCCGCCGTGGTCAAAGCGCCGTTTTATAAAAAGCCGCAAGGAGTGAAGCCGCAATGAAGCACCGCTATCTGCCCATGACTGAGCAGGACCGCCAGGAGATGATGGAAGCCGTGGGCATTCAGTCCATGGAAGAGCTATTCATCGATATTCCGCAATCTGTACGCTACCAGGGCATATTGCCCATGTCAGAGGCTTTGGATGAATATGCTCTGCTCCGCCATATGAGAGAGCTGGCTGACAAGAATGCCAATTTTGATACCCACACCAGCTTCCTCGGAGCCGGAATCTATGATCACCATATCCCTGTAGTTATTAACCATGTGATTTCCCGTTCGGAGTTCTATACGGCTTATACCCCTTATCAGCCTGAGATCAGCCAGGGCGAGCTGCAGGCGATTTTCGAGTTTCAATCCTACATCTGCGAGCTTACCGGCATGAAGGTGGCCAACGCCAGCATGTACGATGGCGCTACTGCCTTCGCAGAAGCAGCTGTTCTGGCGGCAGGCGCTACCAAACGTAAAAAGCTGATTGTTTCCCGTACCGTTCACCCGGAAGCCCGCCAAGTGCTGCTCACTTCGGCCGGTGCCTGGGGACTTGAGGTTGTGGAAATTGATTATAAAGACGGCGTTACCGATCAGTCCAAGCTGGCCGAAGCGATCGACGGAGATACCGCAGCAGTGCTGGTACAGTCTCCAAACTTCTTCGGAGCTATTGAAGACCTTGGCGCAATCGAACCGCTGATTCACTCCGTCAAAGGACTGCTCGTAGTCAGCGCCAACCCGCTGGCACTGGGCGTTCTGGAAACACCGGGCAAGCTCGGAGCCGACATTGTAGTCGGTGACGCACAGCCGCTGGGCATTCCAGCTTCGCTTGGCGGTCCTACCTGCGGATTCTTCGCTGTAGCCGAGCCGCTGATGCGCCGGATGCCGGGCCGGATCGTCGGCCAGACCGTTGACCGTAACGGTAAACGCGGCTTTGTTCTTACTCTTCAGGCCCGCGAGCAGCATATCCGCCGTGAAAAAGCGACCTCAAACATCTGCTCCAACCAGGCGCTGCTGGCGCTGTGCGCTTCCGTCTACCTGTCCGTTATGGGAAAAGAGGGCATGCGTGAGGTCGGCGAGCTGAATATCCGTAAGAGCCACTATGCAGCCGGCAAACTCGTAGAGCTTACAGGCGCTGCTCAAGCGTTCACTGCACCGTTCTTTAATGAGTTTGTCCTGAAGCTTCCTGAGGGAAGCAATGTCAGTGAAATCAATTCGAAGCTTGTTAAGGAAGGCTACCTCGGCGGCTACGATCTCGGCCGTGATTATCCGGAGCTGGCCGGGCATATGCTGGTTGCCGTCACAGAGAAAAGAAGCAAGTCGGAAATCGACCAATTCGCCAAGCTACTGGAGGGCTGTTTATGAAACCGGAACAAAGTCTGATTTTTGAGCTTAGCCGTCCCGGCCGCTCCGCCTATTCCCTGCCGGTATGCGATGTTCCTGAGGATGAAGCCATTGATTCGCTGATTCCGGCCGGACTGCTGCGCAGCGAGCCTGTGCTTTTGCCGGAAGTATCCGAAGTGGATGTAATCCGCCACTATACTGCTCTTTCCCGCCGCAACTTCGGTGTCGATAACGGCTTCTATCCGCTCGGCTCCTGTACGATGAAATACAATCCGAAGATCAATGAGGATGTTGCCCGCTTCCCGGGTCTGGCCAAGATTCACCCGTACCAGCCGGAGGAGAGCATTCAAGGCGCACTTGAATTAATGTATACTCTGCAAAAAGATCTGGCCGCCCTGACCGGCATGGATGCCGTCTCCCTCCAGCCTGCTGCCGGCGCCCACGGGGAATGGACCGGCCTGATGATGATCCGCGCCTACCACGAAAGCCGCGGCGAGAAGCGTACGAAGGTTATTGTGCCAGACTCCTCGCACGGCACTAACCCGGCCAGTGCTGCAGCTGCCGGCCTTGAAACCGTAACGATCCCATCCAACGCCAAAGGCATGGTTGACCTGGAAGCCCTGAAGGCTGCCGTCGGCAGCGACACGGCTGCACTGATGCTGACTAACCCGAGTACGCTCGGCCTGTTCGAGACACAGATTGTCGAGATCGCCGAGATTGTTCACGAAGCAGGCGGTTTACTCTATTACGATGGTGCAAACTCCAACGCCATCATGGGCATTACCCGTCCGGGCGACATGGGCTTTGATGTGGTGCATTTAAATTTGCACAAAACAATGAGCACCCCGCACGGCGGCGGCGGACCGGGAGCCGGACCTGTCGGCGTGAAGTCGATCCTGATTCCGTTCCTGCCTCAGCCGACAGTAGTTCAGAACGAAGACAGCAGCTACTCGCTGAACTACGGCGGGCCGGAATCCATCGGCCGGGTCAAAGCTTTTTACGGCAACTTCGGCATTCTCGTCCGTGCCTACGCCTACATCCGCACCTACGGACCAGACGGCCTGCGTGAGGTGTCCGAGAACGCTGTGCTGAATGCCAACTATATGATGCACCGGCTGGCGCCGTATTTTGAAATCCCGTATCCGGGCGTCTGCAAGCATGAGTTCGTCATGTCCGGCCGCAATCTCAAGCAATACGGCGTGCGTACGCTGGACGTAGCCAAACGGCTGCTAGACTTCGGCTACCACCCGCCTACTGTCTACTTCCCGCTCACCGTCGAGGAGTGCATGATGATCGAGCCGACCGAGACCGAAAGCAAGGAAACGCTCGACGGCTTCATCGAAACAATGATTCAGATCGTCAAGGAAGCCCAGGAGACACCGGAGATCGTCATCAATGCTCCGCACACGACCGAAATCAGTCGTCTGGATGAAACCCAGGCTGCGCGGAAGCCGGTGCTGAACTGCTCTTGCGGTTAACCGTTTATGCCTGTAACACAATCAAAGCCGCCCCGTACTATCACTATCCGGGCCGTTTTATATGCCATCCCACTTACCTATATAGATTGAACTTGATATACAACAATAGATCACACTTCAATCTATATCGCCCGTAAGCTTCCTAATAAACTGCCATCTGTCGCTCACCCGCATTTTACTGTAAATATTCTTCAGTACGTTCCTTACTGTCCCTTCGCTGATCCCCAGCTCATTGGATATGTGCAGCGCGCTTTTCTCCAGCAGCCACTGCCGGGCTACATCCTGCTCACGCGCACTCAGCCTGTAATGCTGAAAGCGGCTCTCCAGCCGGTACTCGCGGATTCCGGGATTACGCTCCATCCATTTCCCCGTGATGTTCTCGGCAATCTGCTGCACAAAGGGAATGGCGAATTCGATCTGCTCTTTTTTATGAAAAGAAATATCGACATAGCCATAGGTACGGCCATCTGTCTGCAGTGGTGCACATATGCAGTTCCAATCTGCAAAGGCCGGATCGGAGTGCTCATCGCCGCGTACGACACCAATGCAGTCCATCTCCATCGCCAGCGACACCGCATTCAGACCCGAATGCTGCCTGCACAGGCTGATCCCTGTACCTAACTCCGTCCTGATCAGCTCCTCACGAAGCTCCGGCGAAGAGCATACCAGTTCCAGAATAACACCAGCCCGATCTGTCAGAAATACGGCATACGGAATGGAGATAAAGCTCCCGATCCTGTTCATCTCGCTGCGGATGGAAGCAATCATGGCCTCATGGTAGATCTGTTCCTCCGGCTTCATATTAGAACCCTTCCTGGTCAGGCCCCCGCTTAACCTTTGACGGAATAATTCAAGCCGTTCTTCCGGCAAGTCGGCAGGCCGGCACCAGGCTCTGGTCTTTTCGTAGGTACTCAAAACAATCCCCCCAGTCGCACCCTATTCTACCTATTATAGTACGTAAAAAACTATTTTTCAGTTTCTGATCTATTCCGCCAGTTTTCGACACCGGTCAAGTGCTATATTTGAACATGGCTTTTGGCAAAGAATCGTAATCATGAAGAGTAAAGGAGGAATAGCCTTGAGTATTATAGAAGCCCGGGGACTGACCAAGTCCTTTGTGCAGGCTGTGAAAGAGCCGGGTCTGAAAGGCGCACTCAAGCATCTCGTCACCCCCAGAAATATTACAAAAGTGGCTGTTCATCCGCTGGATCTCAGCATCGAAACCGGTGAAACTGTCGCGTATGTGGGACCGAACGGTGCCGGGAAGTCTACCACAATCAAGATGCTGAGCGGCATCCTGAAGCCGTCCGGGGGCAGCATTTCTGTAAACGGTATCAATCCGTATAAAAAAAGAATGGAGAACGCCGCCCAGATCGGCGCCGTCTTCGGCCAGCGCACCCAGCTGTGGTGGGACATCCCGATTGTCGAATCCTTTTCGCTGCTGAAGGATATTTACCAGATCCCTGATCCGGTATACCGGAATAATCTGGAGCAGTTTATTGAACTCCTGGGCATGAATGAATTCATTCACTTATCCGCCCGGAAGCTCTCGCTGGGGCAGCGCATGCGCGCCGATCTGGCTGCAGCCCTTTTACATAACCCGCCCATTGTCTATCTCGACGAGCCGACGATCGGGCTTGATGTGTCCGTGAAGCAGAAGATCCGCGAATTCATCAAAAAAATCAATCAGGAGCAGCAGACCACCGTCATGCTGACCACCCATGATCTCGGTGACATTGAGGATCTGTGCAAACGCTGATTATCATCGACCACGGCATGATTATTTATGACGGCAGCCTGAGCGAGGTGAAGTCGCGTTTTGCCCGCAGCCGGGTCATTTTCTTTCAGGTTGGCTCGCCAATGCCGGAGCTGTTCGCAGAGCTGAACCGGACTCCCGGAATCAGGCTTACGCTGCAGAATGATCAGGAATTCTCCGTTGCTTTTGACCGGTATGAATATACCGCAAGCGATGTGGTCAGCCGGGTGATGCGCCATGGCGAGGTGATTGACTTCCGGATGGAGGATGCCAACATTGAGCAGGTGATCAAGGCTGTATATGACGGTAATCTCGACCTCAATCAGCAAGCCCAATAAGAAAGGAGGACCCTCACAGCCATGTCTGCCATTTCACTAAAAAAATACAGAAGCATTGCAAACCGCTCCCTGCAAAATGTTCTGGCCTACCGGACCTCCTACGTGATCGGCTTTTTGGCTAATACCGTGAACCTGCTGGCGATCTACTTTTTGTGGCAGGGCATTTACAGCGGCCGCAGCGAGGTGGGCGGATTCACCTGGGATCAGATGAAAACCTACCTGCTGGTCACCTTTCTGGCCAACTCCGTGCTCTCCTGGTATTCCGAGACATCCATCTCCGGTAAAATTCTGGACGGAAGCGTAGCGATGGATCTGCTGAAGCCGCTTGATTTCCAGAGCGCCCGCTTCTCTGAGACATTGGGGGCCAGTCTGCTGGAGGGTGGCATGAGCGCGGTTCTGCTGACGCTTTTTGCTTCCTTTGTGTCCGGAATCACCCTGCCGCATTCGCCGCTTGTCTATGTGCTGTTTGCCGTAAGCCTGCTGTGTGCCATTTTGGTCAAATTCGGCGTGGTATATCTGGCGGCCTTGCTGTGCTTCTGGTCGACCGGCTCGATGGGCATCGTCTGGACGCGGATCGCTGTCACTAACCTGCTGTCCGGTGCGCTTGTGCCGCTGGCCTTTTTCCCGGACTGGCTGGAGCATCTGGCCCTGTGGCTGCCGTTTCAGAGCATCATTCATACGCCGACGATGATTTTTCTGCAGCAGGCCGGTACTGCCGGGAGTCTGAAGCTGATCGCTTTGCAGGCGTTTTGGGGGATCGCCCTCTGGTTCGCCGGCAAAGCCATGTGGAACTGGGCGGTCCGCCAGGTAACCATTCATGGAGGTTAAAAGGAAAGGAGTGAGGACCGGTGCGGGTATCACGGATGTTCTATCTGTACAGACGGCTGTACGTGCAGCAGCTCAAGGCCATACTCGAATATAATAAGGATTTCTACATATTAATGTGTTCTGCTGCGTTAACCCAGGTGCTCGGCTTTGTATTTCTCTGGGTGATTTATGACCGGATTCCCGACATCAACGGCTGGGCGTTTTGGGAAGTGACGTTTATGTATGCGATGATTTTTGTAACGGAAGGCGTCGGCTCCCTGTTCTTTGAAGGCACCTGGCGGATGAGCCGGCTCGTTAACCTGGGCGAAATGGACCGTTACCTGCTGCGGCCGGTGCCTGTGGTGCTGCAGGTCTTCTGTACAGGGATCGGAATTAATGGCCTTGGTAATCTGCTGATCGGCGGAGTCATCATCTGGCAATCGCTGGTCCATGGAAATGTGGACTGGACTCCGGGGAAAGTGCTAATCATTCTCTTTCTTCTGATTACGGCGGTGATTATCCGCGTATCAATCAATCTGGCAGCCAATTCAGCCGCCTTCTGGATCAAGAATGCAGGCAACGCTTTTCCGCTGATGGTCCATAATTTGGCCGATCTGGCCAAGTATCCGCTGTCGCTGTTTCCGCAGGCGATCCGCGTGTTCGTCTCCACCGTGCTGCCGTATGCTTTTATCAGCTTCTACCCGGCTACTTATATTTTCGGCAAAAGCGGCTGGTCCTGCTGGTGGATGCTGGCTCCGGTAGCCGCACTGGGAAGCATGGCTGCAGCCTACGGTATCTTCCGCTTCGGGCTGTCACGTTATGAGAGTACGGGAAATTAGCCGCTCGGGCTTTTGCTAACCTTACTGATGCGGCACATCTCAAACTACAGGGGCAGTGCGGAAATCCCGCACTGCCCCTGCCTTTATCCTGAAATATTCAGCTGTATTATCCGGACTCCCCTTCACAATCAACCTATCCTTACATTGCCGCTTCAGCCTTCTTCCCCGCTTCCTTCCGCTCCTTGGCCGATCTGCGGAAATACAGCAGTTCATATACTGCCGGTACAACCAGCAGCGTCAGAACGGTTGCTGCGGTCAGGCCGCCGATTACGACAATCGCCAGGCTCTGGGAGACGATGCTGCCCTGCTCGGAGTGCCCGAAAAGGAGAGGCAGCATGGCGCAGACGGTGGCAATCGCGGTCATCAGAATCGGGCGCATCCGTGTTCCCGCCGCTTCAAGAATGGCTGCACGGATAGTCATATGCTCTTCATTCTGCTTGATCCGGTCTATCAGCACAACCGCATTAGTGACAACAATACCTATCAGCATCAAGGCACCGAACAATGCGGTAAAGTCAGGCGTTATGCCCGAGATGATCAAGGCCACAATGGCTCCGATTGCCGCCAGCGGCAGCGAGAACATGATCGCCAGCGGGGCACGAAGTGTCTTGAAGGTCAGCACCATGATCAGGTAGACCAGACCGATGGAGATCAAAGCTGTCATTCCAAGATCCCCGAAGTCGCCGGCTTGATCAGCAGAGGCTCCCCCGGCAAACAGGGTTACGCCTTCCGGCAGGGCAAGACCGTCTGTCTGCTTTTTGATCTCTGCCCCGATTGCCGACACCTTCTTCGCATCCACCTCTGCGGTAATCCGCACATAAGGCTTGCCGTCCTTATGGTAGAGCATCGCAGGCTGCTCCGTTACCTCAAATGAAGCTACATCTGAGAGCAGCTGCGGCCCTCCGGAGGTCATCACCGTAATCTGCTTGAGATCTTCCTGTGACTTCGGCTGCAGCACCGGCTCCAGCATAACCGCCGCCGGTGAGCCTTCAAGCTCCATCTGGCCCAGCGGAACCGGATTAAGCATGGCTGCAAGCTGCATGGAGATTTCCTGGGCATTTGCTGCCGCTGGATCAACATTGAAGGCAAATACCGGCTTGGTATCTTCCATATTGCTGCTGACTTTTTGTACACCGTCCACAGCCTCAATCTTAACCATTGCTTCTTCCGCAACCGTCCGGATTGCCGCAAGGTCATCCCCGGAAATATCTACAAACTCACTTGTAGATCCAGATCCCATCATACTGGCTTCATTTGCTGTCAGTGTTGCTCCTTCATAGCTGTCCTGAAGACCGCGCACATGATCAAGGAACTGCTGGGCATTAGCATCCTCCTTCATCAGTACCGTGTAGTCTACCTGAGTCAGCGAGCTCACTGTACCCCATCTGGCCATATCGGCACTGTTGCCGGATTGCATTACGACGGTCTCTGCCTCCGGCCGGCTGATCATCTCCTGCTCAAGCTGTTTACCCTTCTCCAGCACCTCGGCTACCGGCACATCATTCGGATATACGAGCTGGACACTGACCATACTGGCGTCCGCTGCATCAAGCGCCCCCTTGGGCATTGCAACGTAAGCGGCGATGGAGCCGGCAAGCAGCACCAGGCCTGCCGTCAGCGTGATCCACTTGCGGTGCAGATTCCAGTTGAGGAAGCGGGAAAACCATTTGGCAGGCTCGTGCTCCTTCATGGATGTTCCGCGTAACAGCCATGCACTCAGCAGCGGCACTACCGTTAGCGCTACAACCAGTGAGGTCAGCAGCGAATAGGTAACCGTCAGCGCGAACGGCAGCAGAAAATCCTGCAGGCCGCCGCGCAGCAGCCCCATCGGCAGGAACACCGCAACGGTGGCAATCGTCGAAGTGGTGATGGCTCTGGCGACCTCGCCGGTTGCGCTGATTACCATATCACGGGACAGCGGTTCTTTTTGCAGCCGGCGGTATATATTCTCAATTACAACTATGCTGTCGTCGACCAGCCGTCCTACCGCAACGGCTACACCGCCGAGAGTAACGATGTTCAGCGTGATGCCGGAAACCTTGAGCAGATACAGTGTCACGGCAAGAGACAGCGGAATGGATACTGCCGTTATCAGCGTAGCCCGGATGTTGCGCAGGAACAGCAGAATGACGACTGTAGCGAACAAGGCACCAAGCAGCACCTCACGCATCATGCTGTTGACCGAGGTGACGACCATGTCAGAGGTGCTGAAGATAACGGAAAGCTCGGCACCCGGCACACTTTTATTGATATCATCCGCAGCATCCCGCACCTTCTCACCGACATCAACCGCATTCGCACCGGCTTCCTTGGTGATAATCGCGAACAGCACATCCTTGCCGTTGGAGCGGCTGACGCTCTCCTGATCCGCTTTGACCGTAACTGCAGCAATATCCTGCAGCGTTACGCCGGCGGCTAACGGAAGACTCTTTAACGTGTCCAGGCTGTCTATGGAAGACGTAACATTTACATTCCCCGTCTGCCCGCCGATCGTCTGCTCCCCGATAGAAGCTGATACGCTGCGGCCCTGGAGCAATCCCAGCACCTGCGCAGTGGAAACACCTTTTGCTGCCATCGCCTGCGGGTCCAGCTTCACATTAACCTGCGGGCTGGTTTTGCCGTAGAGTGCTACACTGGCTACGCCGTCTATCTTTTGCAGCTGGGGAATAATCGTATTTTCAGCAACCTCCAGATTCTCCTTGGTCAGCCCGTCTTCGAAAGATAACGTTGTCTGAGCGACCGGAATCATGGAAGTGTTCAGCTGCACAATGAAAGGGTCCATTACCCCTTCCGGGAACTGCAGTGCACCTACCGCCTTTTCAACCTCCTGTGAGGCCTCCTTCATATCGCTCTTTCCGTCAAAATAAAGATCCACCTTCGCATACCCGTCCCCCGAGGTGGACATCTGCCCGGTTTTACCTTTTAAAGCCGCGGTTGCCTCTTCGATCGGCTTCGTAACCTTACTTTCCATCGAATGTGCGTCCTGGCCCGGACCCAGTACCGTTACGGTCACCTGCGGATTGTCAGCCTCCGGCATGAATTCCATTGGCAGTGTGGTATAACTCAGCATCCCCACTACAAGCGCCATTACGACGAGAAGGCCTACTGCCCCTTTATTGCCGAAGGACCACTTTGTAAACCAAGTCATTGTTCCTTTACCCCTTCCACTCTCCTGATTTGAGAAGCCTTATGTCTGCGTTCCTTATGCATGAGCTGCTTTCTTGCTTTAGTGTAGTGTCTTTAAAAGAATGCCAAAACCGCCCGGCGGCTGGTTTCCGGCCCGGTCTCAAGACGGAGCGCGTCTCACTCCCTGGACAGAGGACAGCGGAAGGAGCAAGCCATCTAAGGGAATAGGTCGCAAAAAGCCCCTCTGCATACACAGAAGGGCTTACAGAAATCTGATTCTGATCCGGGAAAGCTCTGTTCCCTATTAGCGGACCGCCATACACCGCCCTCAGGCGCTGATTCCCGCTTCATTCGGGCGCAGAGTGGCCGAACCGAGTGCGAGCAGGATGGCCGCCATCAGGCCAAGGACCGCAAAGGGCAGCCACAGCTCGTTCCAGCCGCCGCCCGTAGCCGCAATATCCACCGCCTGGATAGCCCATTTCTGCGGTGTGAAATTAGCTGCCTTCTGCATGTATTCCGGCATAATGGACAGCGGCCAGAAGCATCCGCCCAGCATGCAGGTCGGTGTAAGAATGAGCGCGTTCAGCATTCCGGCATTGCGCGGGTTGCGGATCAGGCCGGCCACTGTGCCGGCGATGCCCATCGAGACAAGCATAAATGCGGCGAGCACCAGGAAGTACAGATACATCGGAATTTCATAGTCGTAGCGCAGCACCCATTTGCCTAGGACGAGGACAACGGCAATCTGGATAATGCCGACCAGGAAGCTGCCAAAAAAGTTGCCCAGCGCAATTTCATAGGCGCGGACCGGCGCACTGTACATCCGCATCATCGTCCGGCTCTTGCGGTCATCAATCACCTGATTGACTGCACTTGTCACCAGACCCATCAGGAACATCAGTGTCATTCCGGTTATAACCCCCAGTGTCTGTCTGGGGTACAGGTCATAATCCGTCCGCACACTTCCGGCATTATGCCGCTCGGCCTGCTGCAGAATGGCGGCAAACTGACCGGCCGGATCACCGGTCCCGCTCTCCTTCACCGTGGCTGCGGTCACCAGCATCTGCCTGGCTATGGCAGCGGCTTTCATTTTTAACAGAACCGAGTCCTCCGTTATCTTCAGCTCGTATACTTTTAGCTGCGGCTGCTTGCCGTCCAGCAGCTGTGCGCTATAATCCTGCGGAATCAGCAGGCCGGCGATCCCGTCCTGGCCGATCACGCTTTCTTTCATTTCCTGTTCGCCGGGGCTCTCTGTCAGCTCGTAATCTCCTGAGCTCCTGAGCTCTGCCAGCAGATGCCTGCCTCCCGCCCCATTGTCCAGATTGGTATAGAGCAAAGTGGCCTTTGAGCTGTTATCAATGCCTCCGGTGATAGAAATAATCGCTGCAACTACGATGCCAGGCAGCACAATATACAGCATCAGCCCTTTACGCGAGCCGATGGTCCGTTTGACCATATTCCAGCCGATTGTCCAGATATTACTCATGATAACCCACCTTCCGGTATGTGAAGACCACTCCGCCGATCAGAACAAGGCACATTGCCGACATCACCAGCAGGTTCGGCAGGATCTGCCCGAAGCCTGAATGCAGCATCATCCGGATGATTGCCTGCATCTCCCAGTGGTTAATCGTAAACGCCCCGACACTGTTCACCCAGGAATCCGGCAAGGGGGCCATTCCACCGCTGAGGAAGGTCATTCCGACCGTTACGATATTAACGACATTCGTGGCGGTTGCACTTGTTTTACTGAACATGCAGACAAGAATCGAGAACATCATCGAGGCAATGATCATCAGCAGACAGAACAGCATCAGCAGCCAAGGGCGGTTCCCCCAATACACTCCGAACAGCAGGCTGGTAAAAATAATAATCGCCGCACATTGCAGCATCGTAATGACGCCGACACCCAGCATTTTGCCGATGAACAGCTGCGAGCCTTTGACCGGCATGGAATTAATCCGGAATAAGGTATGATTATCCTTTTCGCTAAAAAGAGAGCTGGTAACCGTAAGTCCGCTGTATAAAAGGAACATCAGCAGCATGGAAGCGGCGTAGAACTGGGAGGCCGTATAGGTTTTTCCTCCATTATTGAGACTTCCAAGCTGCACCGCAGGCTGGTCCGCCGTGGCCGGCATAACTGCTGTCAGAGCCTCAGGCCCCAGCGTCATGGCTGCCGCCTGCTTATAATTGATTTCGCTGAGAAAGTTGTCGAACACTGTGCCTGCGGTGGTATTGTCGCTATGGTTTTTACCGAGGATCAGCTCAAGCTCCGCCTGGCCGCCGCTTTGGATTTCACTGTCGAATCCCTGCGGTACTATGACTGCATAGCCGTATTTTCCGGTACGGAGTCCGCTTTCCGCTTCCTCGCGGGTCTGCACCTCAAACGGGCTGATATAATCCTTAACCTCATCCGATTTCACAAAAGCATCCAGCGTGGCCGATTTCGCCGGGGCTGCCGCTGCCGTATCTACAATAGCAACCTTCACCGGATTCACGGTCTCTGCGCCCTCAACCCCGACTACTCCGGAGAGTGAAGCTCCCAGCAGGAAAATCAGCACCACCGGCAGCAGAATCATATTCAGCAGCCAGGTACGTGAACGCAGCTGCCGGCGCAGCTCAAAGGTCATAATAGTCCAGATGTTCATATCCGTATACAGCTCCTTCCTCAGTCCCGGAGGGTCCGGCCGGTTAGGCTGAGGAACAGCGTCTCCAGATCCGGCTCTTCGATATGCAGGGAAACAATGCTTCCTTCATGCCTGGAAAAAATAAACAAGATATCCTGAAGCTCACTCTGCGAAGACGGCAGATACAGCTCAACCGCATCCTCTACAACCTCTACACGGTTGATCCGCGGATGTTTGCCCAGCTCACTGATCAGTCCGGGTGTAATGCTGGTTGCTTTCACGACGATTTTTTCTTCATGGGCGACCCGTTCGCGCAGCTCCTTTTCGGTACCGCAGGCGATGATATGCCCTTTATCCATAATCGCTACCCGGTCGCAGATCGCCGCAACCTCTTCCATGTAATGGCTGGTGTAGATGATCGTCGAACCGAGCCTGTTCAGTGCCTTGACCGACTCCAGAATATGATTGCGCGACTGCGGATCAATGCCGACGGTCGGCTCATCCATAATAATCAGCTTCGGACGGTGCATGATTGCACAGGCGATATTCAGGCGCCGCTTCATCCCTCCCGAGAAGGTGGACGGCTTCTCTTTGGCCCGGTCACTCAGTCCGGTAAAAACAAGCGCCTCCTCCGTCCGTTCCTTCAGCAGGCTGCCCCGCAGCCCGTACAGCTTGCCGAAGAACCGTACATTTTCCGCCGCCGTCATGTTTGCATACAGCGCCAGATCCTGGGGGACGAGCCCGATCCGCCTTTTAACCTCAATCGGATGCTCCTTCACGGATATGCCGTCGATCCGGATCTCACCGGAATCATATTTCAGCAGGCCGCAGATCATGCTGATGGTGGTGCTTTTTCCAGCTCCGTTCGGCCCGAGCAGCCCGAAGATTTCTCCCTCTTCAATATTGAAATTCACATGGTCCACTGTAAGCTTCTGATCATACCGTTTAACAACATCACTGAGCACTGCAAGAGTCATCCGCTCATCTCTCCTGTTCTTATCACTTCTATGGTTTCATTGTAGCGCATGGAGCGTTCCGCCGGAGGTACGCTAAGTCATGAGCTGGTGGTGACTAAAGTCATCTCCTGAACAGGGAGCCGGGTATGCTAAGATGAATATAGACTGTTACGGCCTTATATTATGATACAAAGGATGAATGACTTGACCAGAGAACTGCGTATCCTCCGTTACGGCCTGCTCATTATTCCGGCCGTGCTCTCCGTATATGTCTATGATTATCCGGACTACGGCTTGTTCACCTTCTATGTTCTGATGCAGCTGCTGCTGGCCACTGCCGGCGCACGGCTGCCGAAGCCTTTCCCTGCTCTGGCCGTTACTCTTGAACTGCTGTACAGTGCCTGGATGTGCCGGGAGTACGGGCTGCTGATGATTTTTCCGGCAGTCTCGGCGCTGCTCTGCTATTCCCGGCTCCAGCCCAAAGCGTTGCCTGTCCTGCTGACCTTTCTACATCTGGGCGTGCTGAACGCCGCCTTCAGCCCTTCAGCCCTTCAGGAACTGATCTATATGAATTTCACCTTCCTGCTGGCCGCCGGGCTAAACGAGCTGCTGCGCCGGGCGGGACGCGGCCGGGAAGATACCTTGTTCCTGTATGACGAGCTGCGCAAAAAGCATTTTGAGCTGGACGAGGCCCGCGGCCGGCTGCTGCAGTTCGCTTCCCAGGTGGAGAACGCGGCGCAGGCAGAGGAGCGGGTAAGAATCTCGCGGCAGCTGCATGATGATATCGGCCACCGCCTGATCCGGGTCAAAATGATGGTCGAGGCGGCCATCCATACCCTGCCGGGTTCACCTGAAGCAGGCATGGCCATGATGGGCCAGATCCGTGACCAGCTCGCCGCCAGCATGGACGATATGCGGACTGCCCTGCGGCAGGTTAACCATGCGCCCCAGCTTGAGGGAGCCTACGCCCTGGACCGGCTGCTGGAGGAGACCGGCCGGGATACCGGCATAGAAACCTCATACCAGGTGGAGGGATATGCCTATCCGCTCTATCCGAGCATGCAGGTGGTACTCTACAAAAATGCCCGGGAGGCATTAACCAATGCTTTGCGGCACGGAAAAGCGACGGTTGTCTGGATCTCTGTATTCTATAGCGAGCGTGAGGTTGTTATGGAGGTCGGCAATAACGGGCTGCTGCCGGAGGAGGATCAGCTGCGCAGGCTTCACGCAGGCGGCGGAATGGGGATGAAGGGAATGAACGAGCGTACCAGCCTTGTAGGGGGAACGCTGGAAGTGCGCGCCGGAGCACCGTTCACTGTTGTTACAAGACTGCCTGTTTACCGGCAGGGTGATTTTAAATGATATCATGAATAGATACATTACACCCAATCCAAACCGAGGTGAGCTTTCTGTATGATTAAAGTTGTAATTGTAGACGACGATCCTTTCATCCGCGAGAGCCTCAAGGTACTGGTCGGCCTGGATGCGGAGATTGAAGTAGCCGGCTGCGCAGGTGACGGCGCCGAAGCGCTGACGCTGCTGCAGGGGCTGACCCCTGTTGCCGATGTCGTCCTGATGGATATCCGGATGCCGGGCTGCGACGGGGTTGAGGGGACACGCCGGATCAAGGCGGCTTTTCCGCATGTATCCGTCCTGATGCTGACCACCTTTGATGATGATGAATACATCATTGAGGCGCTGAGGGGCGGGGCCAGCGGGTATCTGCTGAAGAATATTCCGCCGGACCGGATTATTCAGGGAATCAAAACGGTACATCAGGGCAGCATGCTGATCCACCCCGATATTGCCCGAAAAATGGCGGGATTTCTCCAGTCCGCAGCTCCCGCGGCGCTGCCTGTGCGGGAGCATCCGTCACTGGAATCCTACGGCCTGACCAAGGCGGAGCAAGGCATCGTTGCCTCTATTTCGGAGGGGCTGACCAATAAGGAGATCGCCGCCAAGCTGTTCCTGAGCGAGGGCACCGTCAAGAACTACATCACCGACATCCTCAGCAAGCTTGGCCTGCGTGACCGCACGCAGATTGCAATTTTTTATTTGAAGAGCCGGCAGCAGCAGGGGTGATTGACATCACCTGCGCCAGGCATGGGTATGCTATAACAAGATAAGGCCAGCCCCCGCAATTTCAGCGGGAGGCTGGCCTTTTGTTATATGCGAATTTTAGCCGGCTGGAAATCTGTCTGGTCAGGCATCCAGTGTCTCTGTATTAACGGTATTGGCTGGCTGCACCTTCTCCTTACTGGAGGCTGGCTGATCGTCGGCCGATTTGGCCCGTTTCAGTCCGGCCGGGGTGATCCCTCTGCGGCGGGTGCGGGTTCCTGTCTTCATCCCGATGATGCCGAAGATGCCGGTGGGCTTCGCAGCTGCAGTAACAGCCTCATCCGGGTCCGGCACTAGGATCATGCCGAGCTGGTGATGGTCCCCGGCGTAGATCGGACGCTGCAGATATTTGCTCTCCCCTTCCCGGTTCTGCACCTCCAGCTTGCAGTATGCCGGGTTCATGCGCAGCGCATCATGCAGCTGCGCCGCTTCGGTCAACAGGACCCCGTTGACCTTCAACAGCACTTCGCCCGGCAGGATGCCCAGCTCCTCAGCCGGGCTGCCCGGCAGGACGGCCAGCACCTTGCGGCCGGCCGGGGGATGCACGAACATGGGGCTGGTGCTGCGCTCTTCCAGAGCGCTGTACCAGTTCAGGCCTTCGTGCAGGAGAAGTGCGAGCAGCGCCGCAACCAGCGTCAGCGGACTCCAGACGGAAGCCAGCAGGCTTACGCCCAGGAGGACAACGCTGTACGCCAGCAGCCGGCCTGCGGTGCGGGCTGCCTTGCGCGCCGGCAGCAGGCTCTGGGTCATCTCGCTGAAGCCGATGATTACCGGCAGCGACACCAGCCCAAGCCCGCCGCCGAGCAGCGGCTGCCAGGGCAGATCCCCGGTTCCCGCGGCAGAGGGAACCAGCAGGAACAGCGGCAGCGGCCAGAAGGCCTCCAGCTGGTAGCCGCCGACGACCTTGCCGCGCTTGCCTTCCAGGAAGAGCGGGGACGCCAGCCGCGCGCCCTGCCAGCGCGCGAGCAGCGCTTCCGCGAGATGCAGCAGCCCGGCGAGCACGAGCAGCGCCGGGATGTCCATCTCCCGAAGTGCGGTTACCAGCCGCCCGGCTGTTCCAGCCTGCAATGCATCAGGGAAGAAGGAGAAAATAAACTGTAAAACACCGAGTAGCCCGATAGAGTAGGCAAAACACAGAAAGCGTACGCGGAAGAACATCAGGACCAGGCTGACAATCCAGATGCAGATTACAGCGTCAGGGGGCAGCGAAATGCCTAATGCAACCGCCGCTAATGAAACGAGCAGCCCCATCACCAAACCGCTCCACACCGTCCGCCATGTTTCAAGGCCCCAGCTATGCTGCTTCACATGAATCAGCTTGCGCTCCAGCGCGACCTGTCTGCGGTAATAGAGGACAATAAATAGAAGGGCAATATAATAATAAGGCTGAATCAGCAGATGTATGACCGCTGTGCCCAAGCTTGTAAGCAGTTCTAGCATCTCATTCAAACTGTCGTCACACTCCTTCTACTCGCTTCAAAAAAAGAAGGCTGAATTCAGCCTTCCTACTTGTTCGACGCGGCTTTCTGGATTTCCTTCCGTACCTCTTCGATTCCCCGGTTGCGCTGATTGTCATTGGCCGGGTCCTGAATGACCTTGATCAGAGCCAGCTCCAGCGCTTCCGCGGTTTTGGCATCGATGGCGCCGGTTGTCTGCAGCTTGGACGCGCTCTGGAATTTCTTCACTGCTTCCTTCGTCCCAGCGTCGAAATATCCGTCCTTGCGTCCCGGCTTGTAGCCAAGTCCGTCCAGCATCGTCTGGGCGCTCTTCACATCCGAGCTGTTCATATTGTATTGCAGTGTTACACTCTTGTTAATCGGCGCCACCGAGAAATAGTCCGGCTGGGCTACCGCAATGTCCGGCTCAATCCCTTTCCCGTGAATCCAGGTGCCGTCCGGTGTCAGCCACTTGGCGATCGTAATCTTCAGCAGACTGCCGTCTCCCAGCTCCTTTTCGAAGCTGGTCTGCACCGTTCCCTTGCCGAAGGAATGCTCCCCGATCAGCTTGGCTCCGGCTGATTGCTGCAGTGCTCCGGCCAGAATCTCCGAGGCGCTGGCGCTTCCCTTGTTCATCAGCACGACAACGGGATAATCCTTGCTGGAGCCCTTGGAGGTGCTGACCTCGCGCGATTTATCCTTGTTCTCTACCTGAACAATGGTTTTGCCTGCAGGCACAAACTGCTCTGCCATCTCGATAACCCGCTGCAGTACACCGCCCGGATCATTCCGTACATCGATGACAAGCCCTTTCATGCCCTGCTTCTCCAGATTGTCCAGCTCTTCCTTGAACCGTTCAGCGGTATTCATGGAGAACTGGGTCACTTCAATTACACCGATTCCGTCTTTCTCCATAGTGGCATAGACGGTCTCCAGCTTCACATCGTCACGGGTAATCACAAATTCCAGCGGCTCCGCTGATCCGGTACGCTGTACCTTGAGCGTTGCCTTGCTGCCCTTAGGCCCGCGGATTTTGGCGACTGCATCATTCAACTCCAGCCCGTCCAGCGTTTCGCCGTTAACGGACAGGATGATATCCTTAGCCTGGATTCCGGCTTTTTCGGCCGGTGCCCCCTTGATCGGTGAAACAACGACTACCTTGCCGTTATCCGAGGATACCTCTGCACCGATTCCGGAGAAAGAGCCTTCAATGCTCTCTTCAAACTTCTCTGCTGTTTCCTTGCCCATATAATTGGAATAAGGGTCGCCGAGTGCTTCCATCATACCGTTGACAGCACCGTCAATCAGCTTGTCCCGGTCTACTGTATCGTAATAGTTATCTTCAATCAGGTTAAGCGCGGTACCCAGCTTCTGCGATTCCTTATCCTGCAGACCGCTTCCCGTCTGCAGAACAGCCGCAACCCCTTCCCCCGCAGCTTGTCCGACAACCTGCATATAACCGGTTACGCCCAGGGTTAGAAGACTGCCGCAGAGCAGTGCAGCGACGATCATAAAGACCGCCGTGCTTTTCTTTAACATGATGTTCCCACCGTCCCTTCTGTTCATCTCATCAAGCCTGCATCCGTCCAGAAAGGACGGTATCTCTTCCAGTATATGCCGCTGGGCGGATTAATATTTATTGGTCCTCAAAATTACAGGTATGGCATCGGATCAACAGTCTTGCCGTCTACCCGGACTTCGAAATGAAGATGCGGTCCTGTGGAGCGGCCGGTCGAGCCGGACTCGGCAATTACCTGGCCTCTGTCTACCTTATCCCCGGCGGATACTCTGAGGCCCCCCTCGCGGATATGGCCGTACAAGGTCCACACGCCGCCGCCGTGGTCGATAATGACGCAGTATCCGTAACCGCTCCACCATTCGGCAACCAGCACTGTTCCGGAATCAGCAGCATGGATGCTGGTGCCCTGCGGAACTGCAAAGTCAACGCCGGTATGCATTTTGCCGACCTCGCCCGTCACCGGATGCGTCCGCTTCCCGTATCCCGAGGAGATCCGGGCCGAACCTACCGGCATGAGGAACGGACCGTTGCCGCCTGCATATTCCGAGGAGGAGCTCTCGCTGCTGACACTGCTGGAGGCCCTCGCTTTCGCTTTGGCCGCTGCGGCTGCCGCTCTGCGCGCCGCTTCTGCTTTGGCCGCCGCTGCCTTGCGTGCTGCTTCTTCTGCCTTCAGCTTGTCCTTCTGCGTTTCGAGTGCGGAACGCTCGCTGGCCAATTGCACCAGCTTAGCTTCCTGCTCCTCGGAGATTTCGCCTGAAACAAGAATCTCTTCATCATAATGGGCGATAAGCTCCTGCTTCTCTGCTTCCTTCTCTTTGAGGATGCTGCGCTGATCCTCCAGTTCGGTGTACAGCTGCTTGGCATTGGCATACTGCCCTTCCAGCTCGATCTTCTTTGCTACCACAGTCTCTTTATCCAGCTTGTGCTGCTCCAGCAGATCCTGATCCTGGTCTACGATCATTTTGAGGGAATCGGCCCGATCCAGGAAATCCGAGAAGCTGGTCGAAGACAGCAGAACGTCAAGATAGGAGACTGCCCCATCGGTATACATCAGCCGGACGCGGGATTCCAGCAGCTTTTCACGCGAAGCAATCCGCTCCTCTGCTTCACTAAGCTCGGTTGCCGTTACATTCAGCGACTCCTCGGTGCTGGCGATTTTACCGGAAATGGTTGTCATTTCACCTTTTACCTGCTCGATCTGAGCCAGTACATACTCGAGGTTCTGTGTCGTTTTGTTCTTATAGTGCTGCGCCTCCTGAGAGCGGGAAGCCGCCTTCTCCTGCGCGGCCTTGGCCGCTTGTACCTCTTGCTGCAGCTTCTTCAGCTGCTGATCTATTTCAGCTACAGTTGTCTTTTTGGCATATCCGTCAGAGGGTCCTACTAAAGTGACAGCCAGCAGTGCTACGGCTATTCCGGCGGCAATCTTCTTCAACTCGCACTCCCCATCCTTTTACTCCGTAATTTATAATGTCATTTCATGTCAGTAACGGTACTTACACCTTCAAAAACTTGCGGATCGACACGGTACTTCCCCAAATTCCGATCAGCATCCCCAGCCCCACCAGCAGACCGCAGAGCAGCACCCAGATTTCATTGAACGGGATCATCTGCAGCCCCAGCATCGGGTCTCCCTGTACGGAACGGGTCAGACTGCTGTAACCAATATACAGAACCCCGGAAGTCACAAGTGAGCCGATCAGCCCGATCAGTGCCCCTTCCACAAAAAACGGCCAGCGGATAAAAGCGTTTGTCGCCCCTACCAGCTTCATAATGCCAATCTCCTTGCGGCGGGCAAGAATGGTTACACGAATCGTATTGGAGATCAGGAACATGGACATCAAGGCCAGTCCCGCCACAAAAACAAAACCTATATTGCGCACAGCGCGCGTAATCTTGAACAGCGTCTCTACTGAGCCTTTACCGTAGTTCACTTTATATATCGGCTGCTCGTCATGCGTTTTGTTTAGTGCTTCTATCTTATCTGCTACAAACGGGACTGTGGTCGGTTCGATCACTTCAACCAGCAGCTTGTCCGGCAGCGGGTTATTATCTTCGTCAAAGCCTTCCAGCAGCTCGGCTGCATCCGGTCCCATATCCTCACGGAACTCGATCAGCCCCTGCTCCTTGGATACAAACTCTACCTTGCTGACTTCCGGCATGCTGCCGATTTCGTTCTGCAGGGTTTCCCGCATCTTCTGGTCAGTATTAAGCGTCAGATGCACATTGATCTGCACCTGGCTGTCCGCCTTGTCGGCGATGGAATTTACATTGAGTACAAGCAGAATAAAGACACCGAGCACGAATAGGGAGACGACGATAGATGTGATGGAGGCCACCGACATCCAGCCGTTGCGGAATACATTTTTGAAGCCTTCCCGCATATGGCGCAAGAAGGTTTTAAAACTCATAACCGTATTCCCCTCTCACCTGGTCTCTGACAATGTTGCCATGCTCGATTGCCAGCACCCGTTTGCGCATTTTATTAACAATATCCCTGTTGTGGGTAGCCATTACAATGGTTGTGCCGCGAAAATTAATTTCGTCCAGCAGCTGCATAATGCCCCAGGAGGTCTCCGGGTCCAGGTTGCCGGTAGGCTCGTCCGCAATAATGACCGACGGATTGTTGACAATCGCCCGGGCAATCGCAATCCGCTGCTGCTCTCCGCCTGAGAGCTGGGAGGGTTCACGGTTCGCCTTGCTTCGCAGTCCCACCAGATCAAGCACCTCGTTGACACGCTTCTTGATAATTTTCTTGGGGGCTTCAATGACATCCATTGCAAAGGCGACATTCTCGTAGGCCGTCAGCCTCGGCAGCAACCGGAAATCCTGAAACACTACGCCGATATTGCGTCTTACATAGGGAATTTTACGCGGCTTCAGCTTGCCGATATTGAACCCGCCTACTGAAATCTGGCCTTTGGTGGGCGTCTCTTCTCTATAAATTAGTTTCATGAACGTTGATTTTCGCGCCGGACGGTCCGACGACATACACGAATTCGTTGCGGTCGATCTTCACGGATATTCCCTGTAGAGCATGGGTCCCGTTGGGGTATGTCTTCCATACATCCTGCATTTCGATCAAAGTTATCACTTCCCGATTTTGTCATATTCCTCCAGCCGGCCGTCAGGTTCGACACCAAACCGCTGAATTTTACATAACTGCCCATTATCACAGGCTTATCTATTGTAACAAATCTGTAACCAAATGAGTACCCCGAAAGTTTTCGCGGACACGCTCATATACATAAAACAGGCCCTCACATGACGGGCTGCACTTCCTTTGTAATACATTCGAGCCTCTGCTGAGAAAATCCTGCCAGCCATTGTCCTACCTCTATATATCAGCTGGAAAACATGTTCCGTAAGTCTGTAACCTTGGCCTGCGCTGCTGCCCTGCGCAAATATGCCGCCCCGAAGGAGATCTTCTGATGAAAAAAATCCACCTCGCCCTTATTGCAGCTATCGCACTGCTTCTGACCGGCTCCCTGCTGGCCGGCGGGCTTCATTTATATGCGGGCCAGCAGACCGTGCCCAAGGGCACCCGGCTGGCGGGCTGGGATATCGGCGGCCTGGACATAGCCGAAGTCCGCAGCGGGCTGACGGACCGGCTGCAAATGCTCGAAGCCCTCCTCCTGATTCTCAAGGCAGGAGCCAACACGGAGTTGACCGTCAGCCTGCAGGAGGCCGGAGTGGCCTATGAAGCCGACAGCTTCCTTCAGGGCCTAAGGGCATTGTCCGAAGGCAACATGCTCGAGCGGGCCAAAGCCCGCCGCCGTTTTGCCGCCAGCTGGGATCTTGGTATTCATCTGGAAATTGAACATCTGCAAACGAGCTTAAGCCCTGCCTGGGAAAACGAATCCTTCGGCATTCCGGTTGACGCAACCCGGCGCATTACTGAAGATGACCGGGTGGTTTACACCAAAGAGACTACCTCATATGAAGTGGACTGGCACGGGCTGGAGCTCGCCCTGCGGGCTGCTCTGCCAACAAAGCTGGGCAGCCCGGACATATTGCCCGGTAAGAATATTACCCTGGAGGTGCCTTTAACTGTTAAAGAGCCTTCTATTACCTTAAAAGCTCTTCAGGATCAGGGAATCGAACGAAAAATCACGCAATTTAGCACCTCACTGGGCTTAAGCGGACCGGGGCGCACCTTTAATGTTGAGGCCGCCGCCAAGGCGGTGAACGGCACAATCCTGCCGCCGGATGCTGTATTTGATTACGGCAAGGCGATTGAAAAAGCCCAGCGGGAATCCGGCCTCCGTGAAGCACCGGTTATTGTCAACGGCAAGCTGCAGCCCGGCACAGGCGGGGGCATCTGCCAGGTATCCAGCACCCTCTACAATGCAGCCCTCAGGGCCGGTCTCGAGATTGTGGAACGGCGCAATCATTCCCTGCCGGTCAACTATCTGCCCAAGGGCCAGGATGCTACCTTTGCCCAGGGTTATATTAACTTCCGGTTCCGCAACAATACCGGTAAATACCTGATCATCAAGGCGGCTGTTGAAGGCCGGACCTTGACCGTGAAGCTGTTTGGCACTTTCCCGAAAAACGTATATTATACCGTTCAGTCCCAGACCGTCGAAATCCTGCAGCCTGCGGCCAGATATGTCAGTGATTCCTCACTGCCCCGCGGAGGCACACGCATGCTCCAGAGCGGCAAGGTCGGATATGTAGTCGAAACATATATTACGCGTTATGTAGATGGCAAAGCGGTGGAGAAAACAAAGCTGTCGCGTGATGTCTATCCGGCCCAGAAGCAGGTAATCGCCATTAACCGGGGCGGCATGAGCAAGGCTGTCCAACCTGAACCTGTAAAAAGGCCTCTGGTTGAAGACGGCGTGCGCAGCAATGAATAACAACTGCAAAAGACGTCAGAATCAGCTCTGACCGTCTTTTTGGATGCTACTATATAACTCTGCCTTAGAATAAAGTATCCGGCGACATATCAATTCTCCAGTAGCCGTTCACTTTTTTCAGTTTGACTACTACATCAGCATTATCCCCCTGCCCGTTAGGCTGAGGTACACTGAGCTCGAATACAGCCGTGGTTGCTGTTTTGGAGACCATTACTGCGGTGGCTTTATCATACTGCAGCTGGTTACCGATATCCTCATTAATCTGCGCCATTCTTCCATTCACTTCAATAAATTGAGTCTGTGCATAAAAAGCAGCCGCGTTATGCGTAAAGCCTCTTTTTATGTAATTCATCAGCTGCTGTCTGCTGCCGAGATCACTGGAAAGGTAGCGATATTCCGTTCCGTTGTACATAAAGGTCTCCATACCATGGGTATTACCGCCCGCATTGGAGTAGGTGTACAGCTTTTTGGCATGGACAACCAGCGGAATGATGCTTTTGACCGTTAGATTGTTGATCGTCGCAGGACCCTCTTTGCCAGGCAGAGAGGCTGCTACTGTCTTGACTGTTGTATTTCCTACTGTCGGCGTAGCCGCCAGCGCCCCGCTTCCCGCCGAAACCAGACCGAGCGACAAGGCCAGCGTACCGATCATCCACTTTTTATTCATCCTAAGTTCCTCCTCTTTATTCTGCTTCATTGTAGAGTGTGTTACATTCCATTGCTGCGTTCACTACTGTATACCTTACGGCAGCCTGTAAGCTAAAATACCCATTCCTTCTAATAATGAAAACGGATTTACCACCTTTCCGCGCAAAAAAACTCCGCTTTCCCGGAAAGGGAAAACGGAGTGTGCATACACCATTTATTTGCTGCTATGAGCCTGGTGATTATTCGGGGGAATCAGCCTGATAATAAGCCGTAAAAGCCACATTTGCCGTCAGGATGCTGCCCGGATTTTGTGCCGTTGGAAATTCATATGGCTGCTGAAAAGCAAAGGAATCGACTGTTACCAGTCTTGGCATCTTATTCAGCTGCTTCAGCCACTCATGGATCTCGGCATATCCGCCTTCAATGATAGCCGTCATCTTGATCTCCTGCAGTCCGGCTGCAGAGGCTGCCGCTACTCCCGCCCAGGTACTTGCTGTACTTGTGCCTGTCAGCGAGAAGCCGATGTCCTTCAATCTGGCATGCGAGCTGTCGCCGATAGCCTTCAGATCATTGATCAGCGCCTCACTGCCGTCGCCGGACGGAATAGCGGCCAGCGCCGTCTCTTCATCTGCACTCAGGCTGTCTCCAGCGCCTTTGAGCTCATTAATCTTGTTCTCCAGCACCGATCTTTCCCGGTCCAGCAAAGAAAGCTCACTCTCTTGCATTGCTATATCACTGCTTACCGGACGAATCGCCAGCATGTAAAAGGCAAACAGAATCAGAAACAGGATGAGCATTCCCATCACAATCGGCGAACGGTACTTGTTAATCTGTTCCACTGATATCCGCTCCTTCCTCCGCAGCAGCCTGCACATCCGCCGCTGACGGCTCTAAGGCTTCAGGTGCCATATTCACACGGTATACTGCTGTGTATTTAATCAGATTGGATACACTGCCGCCTATTCCAGTGCCTGCTCCGCCTTCGGTTAACTTTTCAATGGCCACTTCACGTGCGAACGGCATGCCCCGGAGGGAAGTCAGGTACGCTCCGCTGTGCACCATATCTGTAAAGTTCACGGTCAGCAGCAGATCTCCGCGGAACGAAAAGCTGATCTCACGGATTGCAGCGGCATAAGGCAGCTTCGACTGCAGCTCATTAAGCACAGCCGCGGCGTTCACCCGGCTAGCAGACAAAGCTGCAATGATCGCCGCCCGGTCAAAGCTGCCGCTTGCGGCTCCGCTATTGTTCAGGCTGGCAAGCTCAAGCTGCAGAGCTGCATTTTGTTCCTGGACACTCTGCATTTGTGCACGCTGCTCATCATACTCTCCGCGGACAGAAGCGTATAGAATCCCTGTTCCGACAGCGCCCAGCACCCAGACGGCTGCAAGAGTGACTGCCAGATACGGAAATACAATGGTCTCGCGGTCCTCACGCGGCAGCAGATTAATATTGCGCAGCTTGGGATCGCGCAGCGCCGCCCCGGCAGCCACCCGGTAATCATTGAGGCTATTGTCCGGCTTCACGCCTGCCGAGAACTGGTCAACGGCAATCGGGGCAATAGCAAGCTCCGGCAGCGCCGCCTGCAGCTCCTGCTGCAGCTCTCTGCGCATATCAGGTGCGCCTGTAATCAGCAGCTCCGTTATCCGCGTTGAGCCGTCATGTAAGCTGTACTGGTAAAAGCTCAGCATGCGTGAGATTTCTGCTGTAATTTCCACGATCTGCTCAGCGGACAAGTGATCCTGGGAGGCTGACGCAGCAGCAGCTTCCGCCTCGGCTTCAGCGGCAAACGGCTGCTCTTTGCTTAAATCGAGCGGCAACGGCTGCGGCCGGCCCAGATCCACCAGATTGATCGTCCGCATAAACACCGGATTTCCGCTGCGGAACATATAAATATCGAGTAGCGACTGCTCGAGATGAATCAGCATCGTTTCATTAAAAGAGTGCCCGTAGCCGGCAACAATACTGCGTGCCAGCGCGGTAGCCGAAACCTCGACGCTTTTGATTTTCAGGCCGGCATCTTCCAGCACATCCACGTAGTCCTGAACAACCTTGCGTGGCGCAGCAAAAATAATCAGCTGGCTCTCGTTCTCACTCTGCCCGGTAATGACATAATCGTACACCGGATTCTCGAAGGGCAGGTGCAGCCCGGTTTCCACCTCCAGCTTCACCAGCTGTTCGATCTGCTTCTCCGCCGTACTCGGAATCGTCATTTTGCGGATGATCATCTGTGAAGGGGGGATCGACAGGTTCACTGCGCTGCCGCGGAGCCCCTTGGTCTTCACCCATTGTTTCAGCCGGTCCAGCAGCGCCTCGCTGTCAGCCACCTGATTCTCTACAATCATTCCCGGCAGCAGCGGCATGAACCTTTTTTTATGGACTTGCTTCGCCTGATTATTCTTGAAGCTGATATAGCGGATACCCGTCTGCTCAATGGAGACTCCGGCCGCTTTGTTACCTATTCCAAACATGCTATAAAGTTCCTCCTAACGGATGAGCGCGAGATAACCGCTGATAAGTTGTGAACCGTAAGCGAATGCAATCAGTGATCCGGCCGCCAGCCACGGTCCAAACGGAACAGGCTGTCTGCGCTTCACCTTCCCCAGCAGCATCAGCACCACACCGGCAATCGTTCCCAGTGCACAAGCTATCATAAACGCCAAAATAACATTGGGAAAGCCGACCACCAAGCCCAGCAGCGCGAACAGCTTCATATCCCCCATGCCCATACCCCCGAGCAGTGCCAGCCCCAGTACAATAACACCGCCGGCAGCGCCACCCAGCAAATGAGACCATAGCGGCCCTTGCGGAAACAGCAGCACCAGCACCAGAAGCAGCGGCAGAAAAAACAGCAGCACCTTGTTCGGGATCAGCATGTATTTCAGGTCAGCTATGGTCACGATCACGGCCAGACTGACGAGCACAAAGCCGGTAAACGCTTGGCCGGATAGGCCAAACTGCAGATAAATCCATAAGAACAGAAGCCCCGTTGCCGCCTCACCCAGCATATATAGCGGTGACACCTTTGCCCCGCAGTGCCGGCACTTGCCTCCGGCTAGAATGTAGCTTGCCACCGGCAGCAGATCCCGTGCCTTCAGCCGTGTCCCGCAGCTGGTACAGTGCGACGGCGGCCGCACCAGCGACTCCCCCGCCGGCACCCGCAGCGCTACTACATTATAGAAGGAGCCCAGAATCAGGCCGACAAGCGTGATGTATACTGCGATAACAATGGTCATGGGATGTGGGTTCCTGTTCTGTGGATTTTAAAAAAGGAATCGGGAATTCCGATTCCTTAGGAGTATTTGTATCAGTTTTATGGAGTAGGAGAAATTTCAGTGGTAGCTATTTGATTCTTAGAATAACTTCTTGTCTTACCAGTGGTCACCAAAGTTATAGCCGGGCCTGTCGCTGCACCGGAGACTGTTGTATTAGATAATACTCCTCCAGAATAATATACTGTACCGGCAGTAATTGGTTGTTTATTACTTGGCAATAGAATTCCACTCTCCAAATACCCCAATGCTATCAAACCATCGGCTCCTTCAAGTGTAATAGTCTTAGTGCCAGCATTGCCATTAAGTTCTGTCGTTACATATAAGCGAGACGCTTCATAAACTTGTCGAGCTGTGGCCAAATCGGCTTTGTCTCCAGTGTTACTTATAAGTCTAGTTATCATAGGAATAGCAATCACAGCAATAATCCCCAAAATAACAATAACCGCCAATAACTCAATCAGCGTAAACCCCTTTTCCTCTTTACCCGCCTTGCCCAGCTTCTTGCGAATTGCCTGTGCCAACATGATGTTTCCCCCTCATAATTGATGTTATTGAATAAGACCGATACTCCGTTATCTGTGTAGCTCCCAGCTGTCCTGTTGCTGTTATCCAATGTACTTGTCCTATTCCAGCAGGCTCTGGAGCCTGCTTCTGCTCCCGGTCCGCCTGCCTGGCGTCACCCCTCTCAATCTATGCAAGGAGCACATGGCTCACATATTACTGTACAGACTGAACATCGGCAGCATAATTGCTGCTACAATCACACCTACTACACCCGCTAAAAAAGCTATAAGTAAAGGCTCCAGCAGCGACTTCAGCCGGTCAACCGTATTCTCTACGTCCATCTCGTAAAAGTCCGCTACCTTGGAGAGCATCTGATCTAGCGCCCCGGTCTCTTCACCGATGGCAATCATCTGCGTAACCAGTGGCGGGAACACCCATGCTTTCTTGAGCGGCTCCGAGAGCGGCTTCCCCTGTCTAAGGGAGTCCGCAGCACTGCGGATATATCCGCCGATCACCTTGTTTCCGGCAACCTCCTCCACAATGGACAAGGCCTGGAGAATAGGAACCGAGCTCGCATAGAGCGACGAAAAGGTCCGCGTAAACTGTGCGATGGAACCCTTCTGATTCAATTTGCCGAATACAGGAATTTTGAGCTTGGCATAATCAAGCGCGTAAGCGCCCTTCTCAGTCCGTTTAGCGATCATAAAACCAGCCGCAAGCAGAATAATAACGATCAGCCATATATACCATTGTCCCTGAATGCTTTTGCTGAGCGCCAATACCATCTTGGTTATTGCCGGCAGCTCGGCATTCATGGATTCGAACATACTGACAAACTGCGGCACAATAGCCCACAGCAGATAGACAACAGCCGCTACTGCCATTACCGCAACAGTCACCGGATAAGTCAGTGCTGACTTAATCTTTTCTGTAGTGGTATGCTGCTTCTCAAAATAAACCGCCAGCCGCTCAAGCGTCCCTTCCAGATCACCCGATTCTTCCCCGGCCCGGATCATGCTGATGAACAGCGGGGGAAAAATCTTCTTATGATCCTGAATCGCCTGTGACAAGGCTACCCCGCGCAACAGGCTGGAATTAACATCCTGCAGCGCTTTGCTGAGCGGCTTGCTCTCTGTCTGCTCTGCCAGAATTCTTGTAGCATCCACAATAGATACTCCAGCCCGCATTAAGGTGGCAAACTGCCGGCAATAGATAATGAAATGAATGGTCTTCACCGGATTACCGATGTAGATTTCCATCGACAGGATGGAAGACTTCTGTTCGACCAGGGAGAAGACGGTCAGCCCCCGTTTGCGCAGCTCCTCCATCGCCGATCCTTTATCTGAAGCTGTCAGCTTGCCCTTGAGCTGCTTGCCCGCATTGGTCCGGACCTGATACTCGAATTGGGGCATCAGCCGCTCACCTCCGTGAGATAACCTCTGGCCGCTTCAGGCTCAATCAGCCCCAGCTGCAGCTGCTCGCGGATGTTCATCTCAAGGGTATGCATGCCGAGCGCACGGCTAGTCTGCATGACATTTTTGAGCTGATGCGTCTTTTCGGTCCGGATCATGTTGGCCACTGCCGGTGTATTAATCAGCAGCTCGGTCGAACACAATCTTCCCTTGCCGCCAGCCCGCGGAAACAACCGCTGCGAAAGAACCGCCAACAGCACCGATGCCAGCTGGGAACGGATCTGCCCCTGCTGATGCCCCGGAAACGTGTCGATAATCCGGTCAATCGTCTGCGGCGCATCGGTTGTATGCAGAGTAGCCATGACCAGATGGCCCGTCTCAGCCGCTGTAACCGCGGCCGAAATCGTCTCCAGATCACGCATTTCCCCAACCAGGATAACATCCGGGTCCTGACGGAGCACTGCCCTTAACCCGCTGGCGAAGCTGCCGGTATCACTGCCCACTTCCCGCTGATCAATCAGGCAGGTTCCGTGGCTATGCAGAAACTCTATCGGATCTTCCAGTGTTACGATATGCTTGCTGGCAGTCCGGTTAATATAGTTCAGCATGGCAGCGAGGGTTGACGATTTGCCGCTCCCTGTAGGCCCGGTGACCAGAATCAGTCCTTGAGGCTTCATTGCCAGGCTGGATAACACACCCGGCAGTGACAACTGCTCCATGTTGGGAATCTGAGCCGGTATGGAACGTGCTGCAATGCTGACCTGACCGCGCTGCCGGTATACATTCACGCGATATCTTACCCCGTCACCCAGCGGATAAGAAAAGTCGAATTCCCCTTTATTGCGGAACTCTACGCTTCTCTCACTCCCCAACAGCAAATCGGCCATATAGGCTGCTTCCTCAGCACTAACTCTTTCACCTTCCAGCGGCTTTAGCTTTCCGTCAATCCGCATGACCGGAGATGACCCTACAGAAATATGCAAGTCTGACGCCTTGGAAGCAAAGGCCATATATAGCAATTGAACAATATCCCATGAAAAGGCTGGCACTTTTGTCTCCCCCTAAACTCTAATGCGATACCGTCTCGCGCATAACCTCCTGCAGGGTGGTTATGCCTTTGGAGACTTTGAGGAATCCATCCTCCATCAGATGCACCATACCCTGCGCCTTACCTGCAGCACGGAGCTCTTCAATGGATGCCGATTCGGTGATCATCTGGCGCAGATGATCGTTAATGGTCAATACCTCGTGAATCGCAATCCGGCCTCTGAAGCCGGTATTATTACAGCTGCCGCAGCCTCTGCCGCGGTAGATAACCCGGTCTGGCAGGCCGTACCGGCGCAGCATGATCGATTCCTGCTCGGTCGGCGCATGCTCTTCCCGGCAATCCGGGCAGATTTTGCGGACCAGACGCTGGGCAACTACCCCCAGCAGCGAGGAGGCGATCAGATAGGGCTCTACGCCCATATCCCGCAACCGCAGAATCGTACTGACCGCATCATTTGTATGCAGCGTAGACAATACCAGATGCCCGGTAAGCGAGGCCCGCACAGCAATTTCAGCAGTATCGGTATCACGGATTTCCCCTACCATAACAATGTTAGGGTCCTGCCGCAGAATCGAGCGCAGCCCGGCTGCAAAGGTCAGGCCGATCGCCGGATTCACGTGTACCTGATTAACTCCTTCAAGCTGATACTCCACCGGATCTTCAATAGTGATGATATTGGCGCTTTCGGTATTCAGCTGATTAAGTGCAGCATACAGGGTAGTGGATTTACCGCTCCCTGTAGGCCCGGTAATCAGGATAATGCCGTAAGGCTTGCTGATCATGTCCTGAAAAGCCCCGGCATTCCAGTCGCTGAATCCCAGACTGTCGACCGTCTTCACACCGGTGCTCAGATCAAGCAGCCGGAGTACAATCTTCTCGCCGTGCATCGTCGGCAGCGAGGATACGCGGATGTCGACCATTTTGTAATCGAACTGCATCTTGATCCGGCCGTCCTGCGGAAGCCGCCGCTCGGCGATATTAAGCTTGGCCATAATCTTGAGTCTGGCGTGATGAACCCCTGCATCTGCTTGGGGATAATCCGCTCTGTACGCAGCGTACCGTCAATCCGGTAACGGATGGACAGGTTATTTTCACCCGGGTCCACATGGATATCTGATGCCCTCAGCGAAACAGCCTGCTGAATCATCTGGTTCACAAGCCTTACAATCGGCGAATCCTCATCCGTGATTTCGGTTTCTTCGATCTCTTCCTGTGAGGGCAGCTCCACCATCATCTGGCTCATCGAATCCCGCATGCCGTAGTGGCGGGCAATCGCCCGGGTCAGCTCGTCCCGGCTGGAAATCGCAGGCTCGATGCGGAAGCCGGTGCTCATGCGCAGATCCTCAATCGCAAAATAATCGAGCGGGTCGGCCATCGCCACCATCAGCTTGCTGCCCTCTTTCATGAACGGGAGCACCTGATAACGCTTGGCCATGCTCTCAGGAATGATCTGCGTGATGGCCGGATCGATCTGATACTTGAACAGGCTGACATGGGGAATTCCAAGCTGGAACTCAAGGACCTCAATAAGCTGCTGCTCGGTAATATAGCCCTGGGTGATCAGCAGATCGCCCAGTTTGCGCTTGGATTTGCGTTGTTCCACCAGGGCTTCTTCAAGCTGCTCCTGAGAGATAATTCCGTTTTCGACCAGCAAATCGCCCAGCCTTTTTTTCATGATAGCCATACCCTTTTCACTCCAGAGCGCTTAAATTTTGTCGTATACAGCCTCTCCCGGACCCGTCCGGCAGTCCTGCTTAATTAAACCTATGTATATTGTAAAAATATTTCAAATTTAATAGTTATTTAGTCTCACTTTCCAGCAAAATACGCATATCTTTTAATTGCCTATCTACTAAATATGTCCTAGAATGATATATAGCATAGATTGGTACTTTTTACAATGAAAACACCCTCCACATACATCCATTAAATGACATAATGCATTCACTTTTGACAGAAAGCATGAATTATATATCGGCCAGGGAGAGATGAACATGAAGCGTATCAAGAAGAAAAGGTTATATTTTGTTTCAGGCTTGGCCTTGGTGATGCTGCTTGTACTACTGCTTCGCAATCTAGTAGTTGACGTTTTTGCTGATCAGACAACAGGTACTATCGTTAACGCAAATCTTAGCTTAGCCCGGTCAATCACTAATACCGCTGGTGAAACAGTCACTAATCAGATTACACGTGGTGAAGTATACAATTTAAAATATACAATCACTCCACAACCAGTCCCAAGTTCGACTACACCTTCTGTACTCCAGAAAACAGTTTCCGATATCCGTTTTGAAGAACGGCTTCCTGCGCAAATTAACGTTTTACCTACCGACCTTCCGACTGGCTTTACAATTAGCGGGACAATAGATACAGGCCTCATTTTAACTGGTAGCCTAAGTGACATTGCATATACTTGGAAATCAGAGAAGCAAGCTTTTATAGCTGAACCCGCAGAAACACAAGGAATTATTTCATTGAATATTCCTTTCACTCCTGTGGTTAATACAGAACTTATATTTAAGAGTGCAACATTAAAATATACAGATATGCCTCTTTCTAATGTTACAAGTTCCACTTCAGCGGCAACTTCAACACCGACGCCAACTGGTCCGGCATCTACCTTTGATCCCTCCAAATCCTCGTCATCTTCACCACTGGGTATTGCTGGAGATTACAATGCTTTTATCTTCGGAGATACTAGCATGTACGGTGGGGGGGACATTGGCGGGACCTTAGCTTCTGGCGGGAATGTGATTTTGAACCGGATGACGATTAACGTAAAGACAAAAATGAATACGAAATATGCCGTTATCGCCGGCAAAGACATTGACTTTCGCGAGGGGACTGTTAGCGGTAGCATATTATACGGCGGAAATAAAATTAAAATTGGGACTATCCCCGCTGGGGCAACGGTTGACTATGGTGTGCTTATAACTCCAGAGGACTTTAAAGAGGCCCGGATTTATTACAAGAATCTTTCAAACTCGCTTGCGTCAATTAAGGCAAACGGTACAACCTTCCCACAATATGGCGGGCTTTATTTAACAAGTAATAGTTCAACAGCTGTGTTTGATATTAAAAATTCAGAATTCAATAACATTAATTGGACTAATCTCGATAATGTTAAAAATGCTAAGACAATTCTTTATAACTTTCTGGATACCAATATCGTTTTTAACAAGGGCTTCATTTTGCCTTCAGGTGTAACCGCAAAACAAGTGATTTACAACTTTCCGAATGCAACTTCTATTGAATTTAAAAATACCGAAGTTTCGGGAAGTATAATTGCTCCGCTTGCAAGTATTAACTTCACTAATGGAGGACAAATTCACGGGAATGTCATCGCAGAAAATTTAACTGCATCTTCATTAATTGATTATTACGCCTATAACACGGAGCTTCCAAAACCTGCTGCTACAGCAACACCCGTTCCTACTGCAACGCCGACGGCAACTCCAACACCTGTGCCAACAGCACCGCCGATCGTTACAATAACATTCCCTGATCTCGACCCTGTGACCGTTGTCGATCCTGTAGACAACACGCCAAGAACTCTGACCTTGCAAGGCGAAAGTATCGTCAAACTTGGTACAAAAACCGATCTAAAAGCTATATATACGGGACCTGCAACAGAAAAGGACATTACTTACACCTGGATCGTTACTCAAGATGGGAAAGATGTTACAGCATCAAAGCTAAAGAATGGAACTGATAACACTCAGAAGGTACTTGATACTTCAGAAGTTGGCGATTATAAAGTCATCGTTAAAGTCAACAGCTCGAATCTGAAGGTAGAGACTATTGCTGAAAAAATCATTTCCGTTAGATCGCTGACTATTGACGGTCCTGATAATATTTTTGTTACTAAAACCAAAGACTTCACACTAACCACAGGAAACATACCGGCTAATTCCGTAATTAACTGGAGCATTACAAAGAGCGATGAGCAATATGCGACTCTAAGCAAAGCTTCAGGCGATACAACTAACACCAAATACACACTTACTGGTAAACAGATTCATAACGGTGTTGTCATTACAGTAGAGGCTGGCGGAATTACCGAGACCCGTACAGTTAATATTATTCCGTTTAGCTTAACCGGGTTGAGCGCTATTGGCGAAATAGAAATTAATGTGGGTCAGGAGTTGGATCTTAACAGATTGCTCCATGCTACTCCTAGTGAAATGAACATTGATGATATCAAAAACCAGTTCAGCTGGACTAGCAATATGCCACATATCGCTAATTTTGACAGCAACCCTACCGATGAAAGAAAAGGTATTATACGAGGTATTCAAAAAGGAGAAAACGTGTTGGCTACTGTTTCGTACGCCCCTCCCGGTACAACCTCTCCTATCACTGCAACAATTAGAGTTAAAGTAAATACTCCACCAAACGGAGATTTATACTAATCTTCTATCTGAAATCAAAAAAGACCGCCTCCGGATATTATTCATCCAGAGCGGTCTTTTTGCTAATCAGGCAGAACTATGTGCTACTTCACTAATTTCATCGGACTGACACTCATGCTTACCCCCTTAACCCGCGGAAGGCTCGCCTGCTGATCAGCATAAATCTTGTAGTTATAATCTATAATAAATCTGGCATCTATAGTCTTCGATTGTGGCGTCACAAAGGTAAAACCTACGCTTACATTCGCAGCATCAGGCGGATCAACTTGTCCAACTACTGCATTCACAGTCAAATTCCCCTTTGCAAAAAACCGCCGTTCAACCAAAATTTAGACCCCACACCATACAACATTCCCTCTGTGTCTGTGTAGAAAAAGGCTTTCATCTCATCAGCTGCATTCTGGCCTTGACCGCTAACCTGCTGCGAAAAAGAGTCAATCCGGGTAATCAGTATTTCATGTTTAGAAATTACCAATAACTCCTTTTCATTTCCACCTTCGGTTAAACCGTGAATCTTCGCATCTTCAACAGTTGTCTTCCCCAGAACAAACACCGTCGCATCGAACTCTACATTGCCTCTGATGATCAAATTCCCGGTAACCAGAATATTGCCTTTAACCTTCAGAAAGTCAGGTTTGAAATTATCAATAATCAAATCACCGGCAATAATCAGCCATTTCGGATTAATACTATTTGAACCCTGCTTAGCCTCAGAGGAAAATGTGATTTGTTTATAATCCACATTATCTACCTGCAAAGTGTTATCATATATTGCCGATGTGCTTAAATTAGTGAGCTGAGTATTTAGAATATCATGATAGTCGTCCACTGCTTTCTGATAGTCTGCTTCTATTTTATTTTTCTGCTCGTCCGTAGCATCTGCACTTATTGGAGCTTTAGCCGGAAAATCCGGCTTTTTCAGATGAGCAAAAGAACCTGCGTTATATAGTTTAAGCCAGGCATTCAGATTGGTTTGCGCTTTTGCCTGCCCGTCTGCCGATTTCACATAACGTGCACGCAACTCATTTCTTACATCAGTACCCAACGCCTCGGATACTTTGTCCCAAAAGGATTCTTCCACATTAATTTCAACAAACTTTTTCTGTTCTTTGATTCTTACTTTATCGGCCGTAACGCTAAGGATATCATTGAGTGCCTTGGTATTTCCCATCTTAAGTGGAGTTAGCGGTGATACTCCTGATGGGGGAGCTGAGCCGTTGGCATATAGGATACTATCCCAGGACTGGACATGTATTTCACCGCTTGCTTCTGCTGAACCGGCCTGCTGCATTACTGTTGGATACACAGACGGCTGGTGATGTGAGAACCCTTTGTACGTATAATCCGCTGTATCAGTAATTACTAGCTGTTTGCCAGCATAAATATTTCCCCTCAGCAATGGGGCGCCGTTAAGCCTTAACGTTTCACCCGAGCCAAAGGCATATTTCAGAAAATCAGGATAGCTGTCGAGGGTGATCCGCTGCTGCAGCTTACGGGTCACTCCGTTGACTACTGCCGATGTAGTCACATCGATATAATATTTGCGGGACTGTAGATACTTATCATCTATAGGTGAAATAGACTCTTTTCCCGAATACTTAATCTCTTGAATTTCGCCGCTGGCTGTATTATGGAGTGGAAGTGTACCCAGTTCAGTTGTGACGTTAAGGTTCTTTTTATCCAAAGAGCTAAAGATCCCTTCCAGCGTATCCGGATCAATATCTTCAACGTCCTTAAGCTGTGATTGTATATATGCCGTTGCTTCGTCCAGACCCTTTTGCGCCAAATGCAGACTCTGTACATCACTCTCGCGAGTTTCAGTAATCTGAGCTCCGCCTATTGTGGCTCCTATAACAGCCAGACCAAGGATTGTCAGCATAAGCACCAAAAACATAACTAATACAAGCGCCGAGCCCTCTTCATGCTTAATTTTTTTTATAAGCCTCTTAAAACAAGACGGTCTGTCCGATGGTATTTCTATCATTTAGATGCTGTCCTCCTAGAACCCGAATGTACTCTCTAAAGTTAATGTATAATCTTTGCCGCCATATGTTTTCAGAAGATTGAGATTAATATGAATTAAGCCGCTGCTACAAGAGCCTGTATTACCACATTGCAAAACAATACTTGATCCGGGAGTCAGCCTTGAGGTTACAGAAGTCATAGAATCTGCATTTGTGTCATCCGACCTCACGATAGACAGCTTCTCATCCTTAATACTAATAGTCTCCCAAGCGCCACCTGTACCATCTCGTTGCAACTTAATTGAACTGCTTATAATTTCCTGGTTACTGTTAACTTCATATGCTGAAGCGGTCACCGTTTCGGCACCAAAGGTGTACATTTCATTGATAACAGCTGACATCAGCAGATCGCCTTCGTCCCTTAACTTATTCTCAGTAGTTACTTGATTGAAGGAGCGCATTCCAAACATCATTACCGCATAGATCAGTCCGGATACCATCGCAAAAATGGTTATAGCTGCTATAAGCTCAATCAAAGTCAGTCCCTGTTCGCGGCGGAGGAGGTTAACGAATTTTTTCATCTGTAATGTATCCCTCCACAACGGTTTGTTTCGTCCTGGCAGTATCTTTCGAGTCCCACACTATGACCTCAACCGGAAGCAAATAAGGCGAGATATCCTTATCAAAATCCGGTTTACTGGTAGGCATTTCCTTATGCGTTTTCTGCTGGTAGACAATCTGAATGTGATATTGAATTTTATTAATGTAAGGATTCAGTACAGCTTCTAATATTTTTGTGTCATCAACCATATTGTTATATGTCGTGCAAGAAGTCCCGGTGGCCGAGCATTCAAGCTTATTATTGTTTTCTACCTTAGTAAAATAAGCCTTCCACTTATCAAAATCCTGCTTCTCCGCATAAAACAGCGCATTGCGCGCCAGATTGACCATAATCGTCTTGTTCTGGTTGGCTTTGGCGTATGACATCGCATTGGTAAAATAAGACGTTAGCACCAGAGATACGATCGACAAAATGATAATTGCCGCCAGCACTTCGATTAGTGTGAATCCTTGTTCCTGCTTAAGACGATCTTTCATCCTGCCTTTTCGCCCCTCACTCTGCAAAGCTTTCGCACTTGCACATTCCGAATCTATTATTCCTGATTCCATTATATTCTTTCCCCTCTTAACCCAGCAATCCTATTAGACATAATAATTCCAGCGATTTCTACTCTATATATCGGCTATGCGCTATGCTATCATTTGTGCTAAAAGGAGGAAATGACAATGGCTCTGATAGAATGCAGATTTTATTCGGATGTGCTTGGCCTCAGTACCTCAATGACGGCGATACTGCCGCAGCAGACGACTACACAAATCGGACTCAATAATGTAAAAAGAGGGGGGCTTCACCCGACGCTCTATCTGCTGCACGGCCTGTCGGATGATGATTCGATCTGGCTGCGCCGGACTTCGATAGAACGTTATGTAGCTGAGCTGGGCATCGCTGTGGTTATGCCGCAGGTGCACCGGAGCTTTTATACGGATATGGCAGACGGGGGTCAGTACTGGACCTTCATTAGCGAGGAGCTGCCGGCGCTCGCCCGCTCGTTCTTTCCGCTCTCCTCGAAGCGTGAGGATAACTTCGTGGCAGGGCTCTCCATGGGCGGTTACGGGGCGATGAAGCTGGGACTGCGCAAGCCGGAGGCTTTTGCCGCTGCTGCCAGTCTGTCGGGGGCGCTCGATATGGCGCATCATTACATGAACCCGGAGGACCCTGCCAAGAGGTCCCAAGAGTACGCGAGGATCTTCGGTAATGCGGACATCGCCGGCACTCCGGATGATCTGCTGTGGCTGCTTCAGGAGGTAGACAAGTCAACGGGACCTAAGCCGCTTCTTTACCAGTGCTGCGGCACCGAAGACTTCTTGTATGAGGACAATCAGGTGTTCCGTGCTGCCTGCGACAAAACTTCATTGTCATTAACCTATGAAGAAGGTCCAGGCGAGCACGAGTGGGGTTATTGGGATGCCAAAATCCAGGATGTGCTGAAGTGGCTGCCGCTAGGCAAATCATCCTCCGATTTGTGGAGTATATAGGACGAGCATTATTATTTCTGGTAGCGTATACAGAAGGCTAAAGCGGCAAATAGTCACTCGAACTCGATTGGCTCTTTCATAATAAAAGACTGCCCTTTCCGCATATCATAACAGCGGTGAGGACAGTCTTTTTGGTTTTCAGTCTGAATGATCCCGTTCTGCAAAGCCTTGGACAAACTGCTTATTCAGCGCTTCCCGTATGCTGCGCTACCCACTTACCCGCTTCAAGCAGGGAAGCCTCGGCGCGCTCAATGGCCGCTTTGACCTGTACAGTCGCTGTACCGCCGTAAACGTTACGGGCGTTCACTACAGCCTCAGGCTGAAGAACAGCGTAGATCTGATCATCGAACAGCGGGGAGAACTGCTTGAATTCATCCAGGGTCAGATCGAGCAGGAATTTGCCTTCGTTGATGCAGTAGAGCACGGTCTTGCCGATGACCTCATGCGCCTGGCGGAAAGGAAGACCTTTGCCTACCAGGAAGTCAGCGATGTCGGTCGCGTTAGAGAAGTCGGTGTTGACTGCTTCACGCATCCGGCCCTTATTCACCTTCATGGTGGAGATCATTGGAGCGAACAATTGTAGTGCGCCTGTCAGCGTAGCTACTGTGTCGAACATGCCTTCCTTGTCTTCCTGCATATCCTTGTTGTAAGCCAGCGGCAGCGATTTAAGCACAGTCAGCAGGCCGATCAGGTTACCGTAGACACGGCCTGTTTTGCCGCGTACCAGCTCGGGTACGTCCGGGTTTTTCTTCTGCGGCATAATGCTGCTGCCGGTGCAGAACGCATCGTCAAGCTCCACGAAGCTGAACTCGGTGCTGCTCCACAGCACCAGCTCTTCGCTGAGCCGGGACAGGTGGGTCATGATCAGGGCTGAGTTAGCCAGGAACTCGACGATAAAGTCGCGGTCGCTGACAGCGTCCAGGCTGTTCTCATACACACTGTCGAAGCCAAGCTGCTCCGCCACAAAATGACGGTCAATCGGGAACGTCGTTCCGGCCAGCGCCCCCGCGCCCAGCGGCAGCACGTTGATCCGCTTGTAGCTGTCTGTCAGGCGCTCCGCATCGCGGCGGAACATCGACACGTAAGCCAGCAAGTGATGAGCGAACAGAATCGGCTGTGCGCGCTGCAAATGCGTGTAGCCCGGAACAATCGTATCCACATTGTCTTTGGCTTGTTCAATCAGGGCTTCCTGCAGTTCATGCAGCAGGCCAACGAACTCGACCACCCGGTTGCGGAGATACAGATGCATATCTGTCGCCACCTGGTCGTTGCGGCTGCGTCCTGTATGCAGCTTACCGCCGACTGGACCCACTTCCTCGATCAGGTTCTTTTCAATATTCATGTGAATATCTTCATCCGCTACGGAGAATTCAATCTCGCCTGCACGAACCTTTTCCAGCACCTTGTTCAGTCCGGCTTTGATCGTCTCAACATCCTCCTGCGGCAAAATCCCGCATTTGCCCAGCATCGTGACATGGGCCAGACTGCCCTGCACATCCTCCTCGGCCAGTGCCTTATCGAATCCGATGGATGCTGTATACTCCTCCACCAGCTTGTTTGTTCCTTTTGTAAACCGGCCGCCCCAAAGCTTGCTCACCTGATATGCCTCCTCTAATGGACGATAGAAGGGCCGCTCCTGTCCTGTCGGAGGAACGGCCTTCTGGTGTCCGCTTATGTTATGTTCTGTTATGAAACCGCTGAGCGGTAAATATTCTACTTATTGGACTCTGCTACGCCGGAGGAAACCTTCAGCCGCAGTGCATTCAGGCGGATAAAGCCTGTTGCATCACCCTGATCATAGGCCTGTGTCGGATCGGCTTCCATTGTAGCAATATCCGGGTTGTACAGGCTGACCGGTGATTTCACGCCGGCGCCGATGATGTTGCCTTTGTAAAGCTTCACACGTACTGTACCAGTTACGTTCTTCTGGCTCTCGTTCACCAGTGCCTGCAGCGCAAGGCGCTCAGGAGCGAACCAGAATCCGTTGTACACCAGGGTGCTGTAACGGGTGATCAGGCTGTCACGCAGGTTCATCACTTCACGGTCCATCGTGATGGATTCCATTTTGCGGTGTGCGGTGAACAGAATGGTTCCGCCTGGTGTCTCATAGACGCCGCGGCTCTTCATGCCGACAAAACGGTTCTCGACCATATCCACACGTCCGATTCCGTGCTTGCCGCCCAGTTCATTCAGCTTCTCCATTACCTGCAGCGGAGTCAAGGCTTCACCGTTCAAGGCTACACAGTTCCCCTTCAGGAAATCCAGCTCAAGGTATTCTGCTTCATCCGGAGCATCCTCAGGAGCGTTACTGAGCAGGAACATTTCTTTGTTCTCCGGAGCACTTGGGTCAAACCAAGGATCTTCGAGCACGCCGCTCTCATAGCTGATATGCAGCAGGTTGCGGTCCATGGAATACGGCTTCGCAGCCGAAGCCTGTACCGGAATGCCGTTCGCTTCAGCGTAGGCGATCATTTCCGCACGGCCCGGGAACTGGTTGCGGAACTCTTCCAGCCGCCAAGGTGCAATCACCTTGATGTTCGGCGATAACGCCGCCGCATTCAGCTCGAAGCGGACCTGGTCATTGCCTTTGCCGGTTGCGCCGTGGGCAATTGCTGTAGCGCCTTCCGCGATCGCAATGTCCACCATACGCTTAGCAATCAGCGGACGGGCGATACTGGTGCCGAGCAGATATTGGCCTTCATACAAAGCGCCCGACTGGAACATCGGATAGATGAAATCACTCGCAAACTCATCGCGCAGATCATCAATGTAGACCTTCGATGCGCCGGTAGCCAGCGCTTTTTCCTCCAGGCCGTCCAGCTCTTCCTTCTGGCCGATATCGGCTGTGAAGGCAATAATCTCTGCATCATAGGTTTCTTTCAGCCATTTCAGAATGACTGAGGTATCCAGCCCGCCGGAATAGGCGAGTACAATTTTTTCTTTAGGCATGGGGGTGCAACTTCCTTTCAGTGTGGGGGTATGGGATGGATTTATGAAATAACAGCTAATATAACTCCGGTGCCCGGACGCAAGCTGCGTGAATGTTTGGACTTCCGGTCGCTGTTGTCTCAGATTTCCTGATTTGAACCGCTATACAGCGGTAGAAATCCGAAGACTGGTTATGCTTCCGAAGTGAGCTTTTCTACGAAAAGCTTTTAGGCGAACGCTAGCGCTCCTACAGTTCCAAACTTCACTCCGTTGCTTAGCACCGAAATTATAACGCGTAATATTCCAACCTCATCCTATATAGTGTTTTTATATAGTATAAGACCTCTACGGCCTTTGCAGGTTCAAATCTGCAATTTCTTTAGCCCATCAAAGCAGCCATCAGCGCCTTCTGTGCATGCAGGCGGTTCTCAGCCTGGTCGAAGATGACCGAGTTCGGGCCGTCGATTACGCCCGTACTGACCTCTTCCTCGCGGTGGGCCGGCAGGCAGTGCAGGAACAGGTAGTCGCTCTTAGCGCCTTTTACCAGCTCCTCGTTGACCTGATAGTCCTTAAATGCCGCTTCACGCGCCAGCTGCTCCGCTTCGAAGCCCATGCTCGCCCAGACATCGGTGTAGATCACATCAGCGTCCTGAACTGCTTCCTGCGGGCTGCGGGTGATGACGATGTTCGCGCCTGTCTCCTTAGCAATCTCACGCGCCTCAGCAACGACAGCCGGGTCAGGCTCGTAGCCCTCCGGCCCGGCAACCGAGACGTGAACGCCCAGCTTGGCGCCGCCGATCAGCAGGGAGTGGGCCATGTTGTTGCCGTCGCCAATGTAAGCGAGCTTGAGGCCTTTCAGCTTGCCTTTGTGTTCATATACAGTCTGATAGTCAGCCAGCACCTGACAAGGGTGTGCCAGGTCGCTCAGGCCGTTGATTACAGGCACGGAAGCATAACGCGCCAGCTCCTCAACCTTATCATGGCCGAAGGTGCGGATCATGATGCCGTCTAGATAACGGGACATTACCTGTGCTGTATCGCCAACGGTTTCGCCGCGGCCGAGCTGGATATCATTTTTGCTCAGGAACAGCGCATGGCCGCCGAGCTGATACATGCCTACCTCGAAGGACACGCGTGTACGGGTCGAGGATTTTTCAAAAATAAGTCCGATCGTCTTGCCCTTAAGCGGCTGGTAAACCTCGCCGTTCTTTTGTTTCTTCTTCAGCTCGATAGCCAGCTCAATCAGATACGTGATTTCTTCCGGGCTGTAATCGTTCAGCTCCAGCAGATCACGGCCTTTGAGCTGCTCTGCAATCGCCAGCTTCCCGCTATGTACACTCTGGCTCATGAATGTGCCTCCCCGTTTCCTTTGTTAGCATAAGTATGAATGAGCGGAACAAGAATGTCCACCGCCTGGCCGATCTCATCCTGGCTCACATATAGATTAGGCAGCAGCCGGATCACGTTCGGTCCGGCTTGCACAAACAGCAGTCCCTGCTTCTGTCCGGCCAGTACTATATCGCCTACCGGCTCGGTGCATTCGATCCCAATTAAGAGGCCCTTGCCGCGCACTTCCTTCACAAACGGCGTATCCGCCAGCTTCTCTCTCAGCAGGCCTCGCAAATATTCACCCATCTCTTCAGCGCGCTGCGGCAGTTCGTCTTCCAGCATTGTCTCAATCGTCGCTTCCATCACCGCTGCCGCCAGCGGCGTGCCGCCGAACGTGCTGGCATGACTGCCCGGGCTGAACGCTTCGCGCAGGTAACCTTTGCCCAGCATAACGCCCGCCGGGAACCCGCTGGCTACGCCTTTAGCCAGGGTGAAAATATCCGGCTCAATGCCATAATGCTGATGTGCGAACAGCTTGCCTGTACGGCCCATGCCGGTCTGCACCTCATCGACGATCAGCAGCAGGCCATGCTCGTTGCATAGTTCAACCACAGCATGGAGGAATTCCTGCTGCACCTCCAGCACGCCGCCTTCAGCCAGAATCATCTCAAGCATGATAGCTGCAGTATTATCTGTAATCGCTGCTTTCAGCGCCGGCAGATCATGCAAAGGAACCGTCTTAAAGCCCTCCGGGAGCGGCAGGAAGCCCTCTTTTACCTTTTGCTGTCCCGTGGCTGTCAGCGTCGCCAGAGTACGTCCATGGAAGGACTGCTCAAATGTAATAATCTCATAACGGCCTGTGCCCTTCACCTTCTGGTGATAACGGCGGGCTAGCTTGATCGCAGCTTCATTCGCCTCCGCACCGCTGTTGCAAAAGAAGACCTGATCCGCACAGCTGTTGCCTGTCAGCAGCGCTGCAACCCGGTCCTGTCCCGGAATGTGGAACAGGTTCGAGACATGCCACAGCGTATCAACCTGCGCCTTCAGCTTCTCGCCGACCTTCTCGGGAGCGTGTCCCAGACTGGTTACTGCCAGCCCGCACATGAAGTCGAGGTACTTGTTGCCCTGATCATCCCAGACCCAGCTGCCCTTGCCCTTAACCAGACTCAGATCATATCTGGCATAAGACGGGAATACCGCACTCAGCTTGGCAGGAGCAGCCTCCTGAACCTTCGTTTCCCCTGAACGGGTATCCGCAGCCCCTGTTAAAGAATCTTTTTCCGCCTGTGTAAGCTCACTCATTCTTAGTCACTCTCCCACCATGCTGCTTCCGGTAAGCCGGCAGCGCTATATTTTGAATAATACCTAGCCTTGAACTCCCATTGCTACGAACGGATAATTTTCGTCCCCAGCTTCTCCCCGCCCAGCACCCGGCTCAGCACCTGAGGCTCTTTGCCGTCTACGATGACAACCTCGGACACACTGCCCTGAATGCAGTCCATCGCCGCGCGCACTTTGGGGATCATCCCGCCGTAAATTTCACCGCTGGCAATCAGCTCTTCAATCTGTGTTACTGTAACCGATGGAAGTACGACCTTTTCACCATCAATGGTGCGCATAATACCGGGAACGTCCGTGACCACAATCATCGAAGGTGACTCAACAAAAGAAGCCACCGCCCCAGCCGCCGTATCCGCATTAATATTGTAACGCTGCCCCCCGGCATCTACACCTATAGGTGCGATAACCGGAATGTAGCCGAGTGCCAGAATCCCTTTTATGATCTCCGCCTTTACTTCCGTAACCTCGCCGACCTGCCCTACTACATCGCTGTTGGCCACAGGCTGTGCCAGTATCAGATTGCCGTCCACACCGGACAAGCCAAGGGCCTGCCCGCCGCTGCCCTGGATTCTGCGGACAATCGCCTTGTTGATGCTTCCGGCCAGCGTCATCTCTACAACATCCAGTACTTCCTCTGTGGTCACCCGCAGTCCGTTCACAAAACTGCTCTCAATCCCCAGATTCGCCAGATTATCGGAAATTGCCGGTCCGCCGCCATGTACAATCACAGGCTGTATCCCGCTAGCCTGCAGCTCTCTTAAATCCGCAAAAAAAGAATCCGGCAGCGCAGCCAGCGTACTCCCGCCGCATTTCATCACAAACAGCTTTTCTATCTTTTGCTCCGTCATTTTCTTGATATCCTCCTTATGGAACCGCGTTTTAGGTACGGTATGCCGCATTAATCCGCACATAATCATAAGTGAGGTCACAGCCCCAGGCTGTAGCTTTGCCTTCGCCGTCAGACAGAGCTACGGTAATCAGAACCGTATCGGTCTTTTGCAGATAATGCAGAGCCTGTTCTTCATCAAAAGCCACCGGCCGCGACTGGCGCAGCACCGCTATCTCGCCAAGCGTTATATCCACGTTCTCCGGCGACACCGGAACACCTGCGCGTCCAACGGCAGCAATAATCCGGCCCCAGTTGGCATCCGCCCCAAAAATCGCCGATTTCACCAGACTCGAGCCTACCACCGTCTTCGCAATCGCACCCGCAGCCTCATCATGCACCGCACCGCTGATCTGCACCTCAATCAGTTTGGTCGCACCCTCGCCGTCCCGGGCAATCGCCTTCGCCAAGTGCCGGCACACATGGGTAAACGCCGCAGCAAAAGCATCCCAGTCCGCATGCAGACGCGTCAGCTTATCATTTCCGGCCAGGCCGCTGGCCATCGTCACCAGCATATCGTTCGTGCTTGTATCTCCGTCAACTGTGATCATATTAAAAGTAGTATTAGTAGCGGTACGCAGCAAGCTTTGCAGATCTTCCCCGTCAATCAGGGCATCCGTCGTCATGAAGCCCAGCATCGTGGCCATATTCGGATGAATCATCCCCGAGCCTTTGGCCGCACCGGCAATCGTTACTTTTTCTCCGCCTACCAGCACTTCGACGCAGCATTCTTTTTTCACCAGATCGGTTGTTAAAATAGCCTGGCTGAACTCCTCCGCTCCTGCGGCGCCTCCATCCAGCTTCTCCGGCAGTCCGGCAATCCCGGTACGCACACGGTCCATCTTCAGCAGCTCACCAATTACTCCGGTTGATGCTACTGCAACATTCTGTTCGTTCACGCCAAGCGCTTTGGCCGCAGCTGCACGCATCTCATAAGCATCGGCTTCGCCCTGCTCGCCTGTGCAGGCATTGGCATTCCCGCTGTTCACGATTACCGCCTGCAGGGTACCGTCCGCCAGACTCTCCCGGGTTACTTTAAGCGGTGCAGCCTGGAATACATTCGTCGTATACACAGCCGCAGCCGTTGCCGGAACCTCACAGAGGATAACTCCAAGATCGTTGCGGGTTGTTTTTTTGAGGCCGCAGTGCAGTCCTGCAGAGGTGAAACCCTTTGGTGCGGTAATGCTTCCGCCCTCCACGACGGTATATGTTGCCTGATTTATGCTCATTGTATGTTTGACCGCTGAACCTTACGGATACACTGGTGTGTAACCGAGGCCGCGGGTTTCCTCCCATCCCATCATCAAATTCAGGTTCTGAATCGCCTGCCCTGCTGCGCCTTTAACGATGTTGTCAATGACAGACACAATAGTTACCCGTCCTGTACGGGCATCTGCGGAGAAGCCGATATCGCAATAATTCGAGCCGCTGACCTCTTTGGTCGCCGGAAGCACTCCAGCCTCACGGATCCGCACAAAAGCTCTGCCTGCATAATACTTGCGGTATAATTCCACAAAATCCTGCTCACTATAAGCGCCATTCATCCCGGCATACATGGTGCTCATAATCCCACGGGTCATCGGCACCAGATGCGTTGTGAAGGTTACCGTTACTTTTTCACCAGAGATATCTGTAAGCACCTGTTCAATCTCCGGAATATGCTGATGCTTGTTAACCTTGTAGGCCTTAAAGTTCTCATTGACCTCAGCATAATGAACGCCCAGATTCACCCCGCGTCCCGCTCCCGAAATACCTGACTTCGCATCGATAATAATGCTCTCCGGCTTGATCCAGCCTGCCTCTACCGCAGGAATCAGCCCCAGCAGCGTAGCGGTCGGGTAACAGCCTGGGTTGGAGATAAAATCAACTCCTGCAGCGCGTTCACCATATACTTCACATAACCCGTATACGGCTTGCTCCAGATATTCAGCAGGCGGAGCTGTGTGCTTATACCACTGCTCATACTCTGCGCCGTCCTTCAGCCGGAAATCACCGGACAGATCGACAACCTTCAGGCCCGCTTCCAGCAGCTGCGGCACCAGCTTGGCACTCACACCCGACGGTGTTGCCGTGAATACTACATCAGCCCTGCCCGCAATCTCGGCCGGATCAACGCCATCCAGCTTCCGCTCCACAATTCCCGTCAAATGCGGAAACCCGAGCTCAATCGGCTCCCCTGCACTTGATGAAGAGATTACCGATGTAATTTCTATATCCGGATGGTTCTGCAAAAGCCTGATCAGCTCCACGCCACCATACCCCGTCGATCCCACTATCGCCGCTCTCAGCTTGCCTGCCACTGTCATCCCCGCTTTCTGACTCATTCATGAATGCATACCGTCCTGCAAATATGTATTATTATACGACCGAATTAATATAAATACAACACGTTAGGTTAACTTTATTAGAAGGATTGTTATACAAGCAGAAACGGCTATGCCGTCCTTTAGAGAAGGCGGTAACCGTTTCTGCGAGAAATATAAGGATTATTGATAGCGTAAAACTTATAAATTCTTATATTTTAAAAAAGAGAAGCGCAGACTTCTCTCATGGAGATTCTACGCTTCTCTTTTAAATCCTTCACCGAGCACCTCATGGGCCTCGGTAATGATAACGAACGCGCCCGGGTCTACAGACCGGACGATCGCTTTTAGCCGGGTAATTTCGTTCTGGCCGACAACCGCCATCAGCACTACCCGGTTGTCACCGGTATAGCCGCCCTGTGCGTTCAGCTTGGTCAGCCCGCGGTCCAGGTCATTCAGAATGGCCTGGGATATCGCCTCTGTATGATCTGAAATGATGTAAGCCACCTTGGTCACACTGAAGCCCATCTCCAGCGCGTTGATTACTCTTCCGGTCACGAACAGGCCGATCAGTGCATACATCGCCTGCTCCATCCCCAGCACAAACGCAGCCAGTGTAATAACCGTACCGTCCAGCAGCACTACAGACAGCGAGAAGCTGAAGCCGGTAATCTTTTGAATAATCTGCGCCAAAATGGTCAGTCCGCCCGTGGATCCGCGTCCGCGGAACACCAGCCCCAGACCAAGCCCGACTGCGATCCCGCCATAAATCGAGGCAAGCAGCGGATTGGTTGTCGGAACCGGACCGTCTTTGGTCAGGTAGATAAACAGCGGCAGCACAAAGCTCCCCAGCAGGGAGCGCATGCCGTATTGCTTACCAAGGAAAATAACCCCGAGGATAAATAACGGGATATTCAAGGCCCACTGTGTAAAAGCCGGCTCGGCGCCGAACCACTCCTCAGCAAGCACCGATATGCCGGATACTCCCCCTGAAGCGATCTGGTTAGGCAGAAAAAACAGATTGAACCCAAGACCGGTAATCAATGAACCGATCAGGATTAACGCCACATCCACTGTATGGCGCAGCGGCCCGTTCAGCGGAATCAGCGGCGGTTTGTTGCGTGAATTTTCTTTTTGCATGTTCTCTAGCTTCTCCTTACTACACTCCGAGGACGCGTAGAAATCCAGTTATGCTTATTCAACTTCTGTCTTGATCTGGCTGCGCAGATAGCCGTCGATGAACAGGTTAATATCGCCGTCCATCACAGCCCCCACGTTCCCGGTTTCCACGGAAGTACGGTGATCCTTCACCATGCTGTAAGGGTGGAATACATACGAGCGGATCTGGCTGCCCCAGGCAATATCAGATTGTTCGCCGCGGATCTCATCCAGCTGCTTCTGCTGCTCCTGCAGCTTCTGCTCGTACAGCTTGGAGCGCAGCATTTTCATCGCCTGCTCCCGGTTCTTGATCTGCGAGCGTTCATTCTGACAGGTTACCACTACACCTGTAGGAATATGCGTAATCCGCACCGCAGAGTCCGTCGTATTGATATGCTGACCGCCCGCGCCGCTGGCCCGGTAGGTATCTATTTTCAGATCCTCTGTACGGATCTCCACTTCCACATCATCGGTAATCTCCGGAACCACATCGCAGGAAACGAACGAGGTATGACGTCTACCGGAGGAATCAAACGGCGAGATGCGCACCAGCCGGTGTACACCCTTTTCCGCTTTCAGATAGCCGTAGGCATTGAAGCCTTTAATTAGCAGCGTTACACTCTTGATGCCCGCCTCATCACCCGGCAGATAGTCGAGCACCTCAACCTTGAAGCCGCTTTTCTCCGCCCAGCGTGTGTACATGCGCAGCAGCATCTGGCCCCAGTCCTGGGACTCCGTTCCGCCTGCACCCGGATGCAGCTCCAGAATGGCATTCAGCTTATCGTACGGCTGATTCAGCAGCAGCTGCAGCTCGAACTCATCCACTTTGCCGCTGATTGTCCGGATGTTTCCGGCCACCTCGGCAGCAAGCTCCTCGTCGCCTTCCTCATCGGCCAGCTCCACCATCATCGCCGCATCATCGTACTCCTGCTGCAGCTTCTCAAACTGGTCTACTACAGATTTAACTGCATTCATCTCACCGATGACTGCCTGGGCCTGTTCATTGTCATTCCAGAAATCCGGCGCTGCCATCTTCTCTTCAAAGTTCGCAATGACTTCCAGCTTCAGGTCTAAGTCAAAGAGACCCCCTAAGGTTGGTTAGTTTCTTGCCTATTTCACGCAGGTCCTGCTTCACATTGGAATCAATCATGGTATCACTACACCTTTCAAAATAAAATATTGCGCGGGGCCGCTGATTGGAGTTTGCATCGTTCCAGGGAGTATAGCGCGCATGGCTCCTTGCTCCTCAATCTTGCACCTGGCGTATTCCGCAGCTCCTGGGAATGTTTGGACTTCCGGCCGCTGTTGTCTTCAGATTTCCTGATTGGGACCGCTGTTCGCGGTAGAAATCCGAAGACAGCATATGCTTCCGAAGTGAGCTTTTCTGCGAAAAGCTTTCAGGCGGACGCATTCGCTCCTACAGTTCCAAACTTCCCCTCCGCCGCTCCCGCCAGGGGCTAGAGCAGAGCATCTTCACCTGCTCTAGCCCCTGGGAAACTCCCCAAAACTCCAAAAAAGCGGCCGGGCCGCAAACGGGGGAAACCCCGGGCCCAGCCGCTTTTATTATCATTATAAGCCTGAGACGCCTCGGATATCCTTATGCGTTCTGGCCGTGGCAGTTCTTGTACTTCTTGCCGCTGCCGCATGGGCAAGGATCGTTACGGCCAATGGCCGCTTCGACATGTACCGGACGCTTCTCAGCCGGCTCAGCGTTGGTCGAGATTTTATCTTCCTCGACTACAGACTGGCGTTCCTGATTGGCTTCGATGTGCGCCTTCATAATATAAGTAGCGACTTCCTCCTGAATGGCGGCAGTCATGGCGTTGAACATCTCAAAGCCTTCAAATTGATATTCACGCAGCGGATCGGTACCGCCGTAAGCACGCAGGTGAATCCCTTGACGAAGCTGATCCATCGCATCAATATGATCCATCCATTTGCTGTCTACGGAACGGAGCACGATAACCTTCTCGAATTCACGAACCAGTTCAGCGCCGAGGCGCTCTTCACGCGCATCATATTTCTGCATAACACGGTCAAAGATGAAATCAACGATTTCTTCCACTTCCTTGCCCCACAGATCATCACGGGTAAGGGCGCCTTCATCCAGCAGCTTGCTGTTGACATAGTCGGCAACCTCCTGCAGCTCCCAGTTCTCCGGAATATCGTCACTGCAGTGAGCACGGACTACACGGTCAATGACCGGCTTGATCATCTCGGTTACAACGCCCTTGATATTCTCGGATTCAAGAATTTCGCGGCGCTGTTTGTAAATGATTTCACGCTGCTGGTTCATAACATCATCATACTGAAGAACGACCTTACGAATATCAAAGTTATTGCCCTCTACCCGCTTCTGGGCCGATTCAATTGCGCGTGTAATCATACGGCTCTCGATCGGCTGGTCTTCTTCAAAGCCCAGACGGTCCATCATGTTCAGCACGTTATCCGCACCGAACCGTTTCATCAGCTCATCGCCAAGGGACAGATAGAACTGCGTCGAGCCCGGGTCACCCTGGCGTCCGGCACGTCCGCGCAGCTGGTTATCGATCCGGCGTGATTCATGACGCTCTGTACCAATGATATGCAGACCGCCAACATCTCTGACACCGTCACCCAGCATAATATCTGTACCGCGTCCGGCCATATTGGTTGCAATGGTTACGGTTCCCGGCTGTCCTGCCTGGGAAATGATCTCCGCCTCGGATTCGTGATGCTTGGCATTCAGCACCTGATGCTTGATGCCCTTGCGCTTCAGCATTTCAGATACGCGCTCTGAATTCTCAATGGATACTGTACCAACCAGTATAGGCTGGTTCTTCTTGTGGCGTTCTACAATCTCGGATACCACTGCGTTGAATTTGCCGTTCTCGCTCTTATAGACAACGTCAGGCATATCTACACGCTGGTTCGGTTTATTCGTCGGTACCTGCAGAACCTCCAGGCCGTAAATTTTCTTGAATTCTTCTTCTTCCGTCTTCGCTGTACCTGTCATACCGCCCAGTTTGCGGTACATCCGGAAGTAGTTCTGGAAGGTAATTGTAGCCAGGGTCATGCTCTCGTTCTGCACCTGGATTTCTTCCTTGGCCTCAATCGCCTGATGCAGTCCGTCACTGTAGCGGCGGCCAGCCATCAGACGGCCTGTGAATTCATCGACAATAACAACCTCGTCGCCGTTCACCACGTAATCGACATCACGGCGCATGATGACATTAGCCTTGAGCGCCTGGACGATATGATGATTCAGCGTAACATGGCTGTGATCGTACAGGTTCTCAACGCCAAAAGCGCGTTCAGCCGTAGCCACGCCCTTCTCAGTCAGTGCTACCGACTTCACTTTAATATCAACAGTATAATCTTCTTCAGCCGTCAGCTTTTTAACAAAACGGTCTGCTGCATAATACAGCTCTGTCGACTTCTCAGCTTGCCCTGAGATAATCAGAGGAGTACGCGCTTCGTCAATAAGAATGGAGTCCACTTCATCAATAATACAGAAATATAGCGGGCGTTGTACCATCTGCTCCTTATAGAGCACCATGTTGTCACGCAGATAGTCGAAACCAAACTCATTATTGGTACCATACGTAATATCGCAGGCATAAGCGTCTTGTTTATCAGCATGGTCCATGCCGTTCAGGTTAACCCCGACCGTCATGCCCAGGAAGTTATAGATTTGTGCCATTTGCGCGCTGTCGCGCTGGGCCAGATAGTCATTCACCGTTACTACGTGTACACCCTTGCCGAGCAATGCATTTAAATAAACCGGTAATGTACCTACCAGTGTCTTACCTTCACCTGTCTTCATTTCGGAGATCCGGCCTTCATGCAGCGCCATACCTCCAACAAGCTGTACGTCAAAATGCCGCATGCCCAGCGTCCGTTTGGAAGCTTCGCGTACGGTTGCAAATGCCTCGGGGAGAATTTCCTCCAGAGTCTCGCCTTTTTCGATCCGGGCCCGGAATTCTTCCGTCTTCGCCTTAAGCGCCTCATCCGAGAGGGCTACGAATTCAGGTTCCAGTCCGTTAATAACATCGACCGTCTTCATGAGACGCTTAACATCGCGTTCGTTGGTGTCGCCGAATATTTTCTTTACAAGTCCTAGCATGGTTAACCCCTTTCATGCAACACAGATGGTGGAACCGAGCCCATCCTTAAATATAAATTGAAAGGGCCATATATTATTTCGATTCCGCTGCTTCATAAATTGTAACAGTTTGTAAGACAAGCCGCAATACGAGCAGCCGCAACCTTATTTTGCAAAATAGAAGAAGCGGCAAATTGTCACCCTTTATATACGATTAAGAGCCCTATTCGCTTCAAGCGAATAGGGACTCGGCTGATTTTTTGAAATTATTACTGGCGGCAATAACCTTCCAGCATAGTTCTGTGCCTGATTATCAGATTAATCTTGTTCGATCAGGCCGTACTTGCCGTCATTGCGTTTGTAAACAACGCTTACTTCAGAAGTCTCAATGTTGGAGAATACAAAGAAATTATGTCCAACCATGTTCATCTGCAGAATGGCTTCCTCGACATCCATAGGCTTCAGGGTGAAGCGCTTGTTCCGCACTACTTCCAAATCATCGTAGTCCTGTTCTTCAACGGCAACGCTACTCGCCGGTTCTTCCACGAAGATGGTCTTCAGGCTGCCTTCCTGGCGGAACTTACGGTTGAGTTTGGTTTTGTGCTTGCGGATCTGCCGTTCCAGCTTGTCCACGACAGCATCAATGGATGCATACATGTCGTCGCTGCGGTCTTCTGCACGAAGTGTCACGCCGGCCAGCGGAATCGTTACTTCCACCGTATGAAGGCCGCGGACTACGCTAAGCGTCACATATCCTTCTGAGGTAGGGGGTGCATCGAAATACTTCTCAAGTCTGCTGAGCTTCTTATCAACATAATCTCTCAAAGCATCTGTCACTTCAATTTGTTGACCTCGAATGCTGAATTGCATAGGGCACTCCTCCTTTGTTTACGTTCCCATTATACCAAATTGTCAGCGCTAAGTAAAAAGCAATTCGTTACAGACTTTACATTTACCTAACATTAATCTACAGCTTTCTATATTTACAAATAAACAAAGTCCGGACGAGGCAATCAGGTTGCCCTCATCCGGACCATATATAGCCGCTTATATTATTCCTAGACGGCCTGATTTTATAATAGCAAATTCCTTACAGAGTGCCTGCTTACGGGCTGTATTAAGCTTTAAGGCTATTTCGTATGAATCCGTAATATTTCTATTGGTGACCATGAAGTTCCGCTGCCTGCAATGACATACACTTTATAAGCGGTATCAGCAGTTAGATCACTTAGAGTCAGTGTCTGTCTTACTCCTGGAACCGGTGTAAAGCCACCGCTCCAAGGTGCAGCAAGCTGTGCACCGGAACTGTTTTGACCTGCTGCAATCTGTTCTGCAGTAGGCTGGGTAGCGCCAGCCGGAAGCACCACATACCGTACGGGTGCGGCTATCCCCCCCGTCTGGCCGTAGGTAACATAAACATCAGCCGTGACTGTCCCCATGGTGCCCGGACTAAGTTCAGTAATGGCCCCACCGCTGGCAGATTTAGTAGTTAATCGGAGAGTATAAACCCCTGACCAGCTGCCTGCAGTATCAGTAACCGCAATATAGGCCGCATACTCAGTACTGGCCTGCAATCCGTAAACCGAGAATGACACAGTGCTGCCGGCGGTAGCGGCCGTAGAGCCTGCATTCACACCTGCTGTCCCGGCAGCAGTCAAACCGTCACGGACCTGCAGATGGTTAGGCGTAGCCGCTGTACTGCTGTAAGGGGCAACAACATAATAAACGGCTCCTGTCACCGACGGGGTCATATACACATCTGCCGTAACAGAGCCCACATGTCCATAAGTTATTCCGCTAACAGTTGGAGCAGTACCTCCACCGCCACCGCCGCCCCCACCGCCGCCGCTACCTCCACCAGCCGGGCTGGTTGGGGTTGCCGTCGGAGTTGGAGTGGCCGTTGCAGAAGGTGTAGCTGTAGGTGTAGGAGTTGGCGTGACTGTCCCGCCTGGCTTATTAGCCGCCGAGTTACCGATGATACCAACTGCTTCAGCTCTGGTCAGAGCTTTTTTCGGCCCGAAGGTTCCATCCGGATAACCGTTAATGATGCTCTTGGTAGCCGCGGCTGCGACTGCGCCTTTTGCCCATGAGGCAATTTGAGCACTATCTTTGAAGGTCAGCGTTGTGGTGTTAGTATTCAAACTGAGGAGCTTGGCAGTAATCACCGCAGCTTCCTGACGGGTAATTGGACTGGTAGCACGGAAAGTATTATTCTCATATCCGCCAATATATCCGGCTCTTACAGCTTTGGCCACTTCACTGTAAGCCCAGTTGGTGCTCTTGAGATCTGTAAACGTGATTGCTGCCGTGTCCGTAAATCCAAACAGGCGGTTTACCAGCGCCACATACTCACCTCGGGTAATCGCATTATTCGGTTTTACCGTCCCGTCAGCATAACCTTGCAGGTATCCTTTATCGAGCCAGTCCTGTAGCTGGCTCTGTGCCCAGTGTCCCTGAATATCCTTGGCCGTTGCGGCAGAGACACTTCCAAGAGCTCCGAACAACATGCTGATTCCGAATATTCCAGTCATCAAACCGCGCCACATCTTCTTCATTCTGCTATCCATCCTCCTAAAAGTTTGATTGCGCATTCCTCCATGGCTGTAACCATAATCTTGCAATATCATTCTTGGAAGCATGCGCTTACATTTGTGGGCCTCCAGCGTTATTAAATCCGCTTTATACAACACATCTGCTTCAGGAAGCATACTGTACGCAATGTCAGCTTAGGCAGCATAGTGTAATTCATTCCTTTTATGTGTAGGCACATTTCACTGTACTGCAGAAGGGCATTAGCTTCACGGTATTGCTTTTCACACCTTTCTCAACCATACGCCTAAGCTGCGAATAGTCTGCATCGAGGCAAGATCGTAGGCCCAACATCTGTCATTACCCATTTTTTTCATATCCCTAACAGAATATTGGGAATTCATGTTAGGTTTGGGCGATTTGACTGTGGATTAGCGCTTTCAGAACAATAAAAAAAGACCCCGGGAGAATCCCAGGGTCCCTGCTAGCGTTGTCTAAATTGCTAACCATCTACCATATATGTAGGTCGCTGCGCCGGATGATTATAATTTGATGACGTTAGCTGCTTGTGGTCCGCGTGCGCCTTCAACGATGTCAAACTCTACGGATTGACCTTCATCCAAAGTTTTGAAGCCTTCAGTTTGGATTGCGGAGAAGTGTACAAATACGTCGCCACCATCGGCAGTTTCGATGAAGCCATAGCCTTTTTCTGCGTTAAACCATTTTACTTTACCTTCCATTGATTAAACATTCCCTTCGTCATCAGATGAACGTGAGTCTTGCCCACAACTCGACTATACCACCGCAGCTTCTTCATTGTCAATTGGAAAAGTAAATGTTTACTTTCAATAATTTACCACCCACAAATTTAAACAAATCAGCTTCAAATGTGATCAATTCATCAAAAAGGAGCAGACGCTATATAATACCCGTCTGCTCCTGAGCTGAAACATCAGTACCTGGTTATTTTTTGCGGTCCATAAGGAGGCTATCAGGTGTATAGGCCGTTTCATAAGCATTACGCTGCATCTTGGCCTGATTCCGGTTCAGTAGCCATTGGGAGGCTTCAAGTTTCAACGCATTCATACGCTGGCTCAGCTGCTGGTCGTGAGCCAACAACGCTCTTATCTTCACCTTCTCATCGTCATTCGGCGGATTATGACGAAAGGAATCTATAAGCTCGTCCGTCAATTTCTCCCGCTGTTCGACAAATGCTGTGATCTCATTATCATCAGCCTGGCTTAATCCCCCAAGTATACTCCGGGTCAGCTCCTCAAGAGCATGAATCCTATCGGCCATGAGTATGTTCCTGAGATGAGTTCGATTTGGAAGCTTCCATCCAGGTTACACGCAATTCATTGAGGTACGTTAATGCTTCCTCAGCAAGACTCTGATCTTTCTTCACATTTGCTTGTATCATTAAATGTCTAATGTATTCGTAAAGACTGAAGAGACTATTGGAAATACTATAGCCCGGATCAAGCGTAGCCATTAATTCACTCATTATAGCCTGGGCTTTGACAAAGTTTTGATTTGTCTTCTGAATATCCGCTGCAGCAATTCCTTCCGCACCCGCCTTGGTAAAACGGATAGCTCCATCGAAAAGCATAATCAGCAGTTGTCCCGGCGTAGATGTTTTTACCGACGACTGCCGGTATTTTTCATATGGAGAAATCATCATTGTTTTCACCCTTTTCTTATCCTAAATCTCATATCAGAGAAAGCTAGACAAACTGCTTGACTGTGAATTATATTTAGACATTGCTGTTTCCATCGCAGTAAACTGTTTGTAATAGCGTGTTTCCAGATCTGTTAAACGATCCGTCATGGCCTCGATTCTGGATTTATAATCCTTGAGCATTCTCCCCATTACGCTTTCCGTTTTATAGGTAGCCGTCAAATCTGTCGTAAATTTCGATGTCCCTGCTTTGGTAACGATGTTATCAAGAGACTTATCTACTAATTTAGACATTTGACCAAATATACCACCGTCTATGCTTACGGAGTTGCCCTGGAATAATTCGGTAACCCTTTGAGGATTTGTAGTAAGCGCCTGTTTAAGCTTCGCTTCATCTAAATAGATTTTCCCGCCTTCATAATACTGGCCGGTAGTAATCCCCATGTCACTGAGACTGCCAGATTTTTAGATATGACCGAACGGAGATCTGAAATAACGGTTTGGAGAATGGAATCATTTTTTAAAAGACCGCTTTTGGCCTTATTCTCCCAGTTTGTAATATCCGCTTCTTTCATTTCGGCCTTTTGTTCATCAGTCAGAGGAGGGAAATTACGATATTTTTCTTCCCCCACCTTGGTAGACATTGTTGAAATGAGAGAATTATACGTATCTATGAAGGACTTAATTGTATCAACCGTTTTATCTGAAGATGGCACGGTTGAAATATTGGAGGCTCCGCCAGTTCCCGATACAGCCAGAAAAGTCAGGGACACACCATTTACCATCAGGGAATTGGTTGACGGAGTGTAAGTAACGGCTGTCTCTGAACTGCCCTGCTTAGCGCTTTTTACAGTCACTTCTGCGTTTTGGGCATCGCTGTAAGTTGTCAGATTTATCAGCGATTTTAATGAGCTGTCCAGGTTAGCTTCTTTCAAATAGGTGTTTGCCCCATCTTCCGTTGAGGTTATATTAAATTTACCGCTGACCTCATCAAAGGTTGCTTTAACCTTGGCGTTACTGCTGTTAATTCTCCCCATCAGACTGGAAATTGTATCTGTACTGGTAAGAGCAATATCTACACTATTGATTGTAATCTTACTGGGTATGGCGACTGCACCGCTGTGCTGGATGTCAGATAACAGCGTCGAACTCGTAGCCGTTTTGCCGGTAGAAGTACTTACCAAACCACTTGATTCTGTACTTGATCTGGTAGCCAGCTTATTCACAGTTACTGTCATCCCTACTCCGTTTGCGCTTGCCAAAGCATCGGCTTTCACCGCAGCTGTATTCCCCGTTACCACTGCCTGCTGTGTATTCATCTGAGCGGATTTATTCCATTCACTCAGCTTATTCATCTTGAAATCTACCAGCTTACTGTTGATTTCGCGGTAACTATCACGTTGCCACTCCAACAGCGTCTTTGACTGGTTAAGCTTTACAAGCGGCTGGCGCTTTGCATTCATCAGTTCTTTGACAATACTATCAATATCCATGCCTGAAGAAAATCCGTTGACCCGGATAGCCATTCGTTCATCCCAGCTCCCTTCTACACACGTTCATCAATCAAAATTCCGGCAATCTCCATCATGTTCGCAACCAGATTTAATGTCTTCTCGGATGGCACTTCTCTAATTAATTCTCCAGTATCCTTGTTGAGCACCTTTACCATCAGTTCATGTGTCTTCTCATGAATACTGATTTCCAGTGTTGTCTGCGGTCCTTCCAGAGCTTTGACTGCCTTAGCTATAGCCTTGATCAGCTGCTCCTGCCCGATTGATACTTTAGCGCCTTGTCTTTCCGCTTGTACGAGCTCTGAATTGGTGCTGATTTTATCAGGGAGCTTTTGCTGCTCCGGGGCTTTTACGGCAGCAGGTTCATAGCCTGCGCTCTGTTTAGGTGGATTAACCGATACCGCAGACAAGGAGAAATGAAATTCCATATACAAAAACCTCCGAAAAGAATACTATTATTTAATTTATATATCGGAAGAAGGATAGTCTTTATGAAGACGTTCTTCCATTTAAAGCTAAATCCCATTGAGATAGTGGAAAGAGCCGTTTAATCTCATGCCATATCACTCTCATTCCTTTAATATTGCGTTTGTTCTCATATAAACTGTAACAGCTCTCAAATGAGCTATACACCGGTAGCAGCTCCATTAATCTAGCATACAGCACTTCCGCATCATCTAAATGACCAAGCCTGAGGCAAAGATCTCCAAGGATTTTCAGCACTTCCACATTTGCAGGTTTTTCTTCATAGAGCTCTACTAATTGGTCAAATGCCGGCTTTTCATAACCATAATCGATTAAGACTTCACACAGCTTAATTTTGGTGTCGATTTTGGCTGTTAAAAGTACGGCAGAAATCGTTTCGAAACGGTCCATTTCCTGAAGAATGATAAGGTTCCGTGCCATTTCAAGGAGCTGAGCCTCTACTGGGCCTGTCATTTCGGCAGCCTTTAGTTCCGCTCCTCCGACAAGCTTGCTGAGTTGCTTGGCCTCACGATGGCTTAGATTCATAGCCCCAACAGCAAGCTTTAGTAGCTCTGGATCTTGCATGATATAAGCCAGCAGCAGGATATCTGGCCCGTTCTCCGGAAGAACTGCCTGTGGGGCCATTCCGCTCCAGATGGCACGGGCACCTTCATAATCCTTATTGTAGAGTTTGGCCACTGCTTCAATATGCTTTTGCGAATTAACGGAATATTGTGTAAGAAGATCCCACAGCAGCGGGTGTCTAAGTCCATACAAGATATTCAGAAGCAGATGAAGCTCCTCGATATTGGCAATATTATAGAGCTGTTTAATAGTCTCATAAACATCCTTTAATGGGACCTTAGCCTTCAGTGTGATATTGAAATATCGTTTAAGTGCAGGGGTATAATTTTTTTTGGCCTGAAGAGATTTCAAGACTGCGTCAAAACCCTTTGTAAGCTGTCTCTGCTTCTCATATACTCCTCCCAGTGATTCTAAGGCTTTGTAACTCCCTGATCCTTCAAGCACCAGAGATCCGCTGTCTCCGATTTTCAGACACTGCTCAAATGAAGCTACAGCATCTATATAATAGCCAGTCTTTGCGAAAAGTTCCCCGCGGATATACCACATTTCGGTTTCTTGAGGGAATACGTTTACTGCATCGTTCAAGATGCTTAAGCCTTCCTCGTTCCTGTCTAGTTCCCCAAGAGAATAGGCTAGCTTTACCAGCAATTCCGGCAGAAAGACACGGTTTGTGCTTAACGGGTATGCCTTTTTGAAAAATTCTACAGCCTTAAGGTGCTCATTCAGCGATAAATAGGTTTTACCCATGTTATATAGATTGTAGGCATCGGGGTTTTCCCTTACAGCTTGCAGCATCAGGGGTAAATTCCGGTTTATCTTATCCTTTTCAATCATCGTTTCCGCGTTGTACCCGGTATGATGAATAAGTGCTCCAGCTTCTCCGCCTTTAAGTGCATCGTTACCCACAACATTCAAATGCTCATGTAGCCGGTTTTCATAATAAAGATCGGCATCATTTTTGAATAGTCGCACTGCGCTGTGAGTAAAGCTCTGCCCGTAGGAATGGTAATTTTTAATGTTAAAAAGATAATAGTCCAGTCTTGAAGAAAGCTCCTGGTGCAAGTCGGCTTCTGGATCTAAATACTCATCTGCATCCAGGACCAGAATATACTCCTTGGTTGCCTGGCGCAGCGAATAATTTCGGGCTTCTGAAAAGTCATTAGTCCAGGCAAACGTATACACTGATGCGTTATACTGCTTGGCAATTTCTACTGTATTATCAGTTGATCCGGTATCTACAATAATCATTTCATCCACTTTATCTTTTATACTGTCCAGACACCGGGCCAGTATATTCTCTTCGTTCTTAACAATCATGCATAATGAGATGGAGGCATTCATAAGTACGATCTCCTCTGAATTAAATGTTACTTATTATATCGGCATCATTCAAAAATAAGTTAGTTGCGATAAACAGATTACTTACTGCTGAAAGCAATTTTACCCTTTACAAATCAAAGAGGACTGATAGCAGCCCGTTCAGGCATACCTATCAGTCCTCTTTGATTAAGAGACTAACATTAATTCAATTGAATTAAAAATTAACGAAGGAGCTGCAGTACGCCTTGCGGCTGTTGGTTCGCTTGCGCCAACATCGCTTGGGCAGCCTGCGCAAGAATATTGTTCTTCGTCTGAGCCATCATTTCCTTCGCCATGTCAACGTCACGGATACGGGATTCAGCTGCAGTCAGGTTCTCGGAAGAAGTATTCAGGTTGTTGATAGTGTGCTCCAGACGGTTCTGGTAAGCACCCAGCTTAGCGCGCTCAGTGGATACAGTTGTGATTGCAGTATTGATAGTTGTAATAGCTGCATTCGCGGAAACCTGGCTGGAGATGCTGATACCGGAAGTTGCAATTGCTGCAGTACCGCCTGTTGCCGAAGCGCCGCCTGTTCCTGCTACACCCAGGGAATGAGCATCCATAGCAGCAATTGTAAGCGAGATGCTTTGGCTTGCATTAGCACCGATATGGAACGAAAGGTTAGCTGCACTGTTTACCAGAGTACCGCCGTCTGCAGAACCATCAAGCAATTTCTTGGTGTTGAACTCTGTAGTGTTGGCGATACGGGTGATTTCTTTTGCCAGTTCATCTACTTCTTTTTGCAGAGCTTCACGGTCGCTGTTTGTGTTTGTATCATTGGAAGACTGAACAGCCAGCTCACGCATACGCTGCAGAATGCTGTGTGTTTCATTCAGTGCGCCTTCAGCAGTTTGAATCAGAGAAATGCCGTCTTGCGAGTTCTTGGCAGCCATGTCCAGACCGCGAATCTGGCTGCGCATTTTTTCGGAAATTGCCAGACCTGCTGCATCATCGCCTGCGCGGTTGATGCGAAGACCGGAAGACAGTTTCTCGATAGATTTGTTAGTATTAGCTGTGTTAACAGACAATTGACGTTGTGTGTTCATTGCTGCTACGTTGTGATTGATAATCATTGGGTATTTCCTCCCTGAAATTAAATTGATTCCACATCCTTGTGGTAAACGCCAATCCGTTAAGGTCGGCCGCCCTGCCGGATCAGCGTCTAAATAATATATCGACGGGAGCTGCCGAACTGTTTAGAGCATTTTAAACATTTTCTAAAAAATATTGAAATTTACTCAAAGTGCTGATTTGCCTGTATATGCCGGCTTAATTAAATCAATAAAAACCCGGGACTCTTAAACAGTCCCGGGCTAAATGTGGCCTCTGCAATTATTAATCCTGATTCCCTAATCCCCTCAGCCGGTGAAGCAGGGCATTAAGATCAGACTGCTGGGGAGCAGCCGACTCGCGGTTAGCCTCCTGGATCGAGAGATAAACCTCTTTACGAAAGATATCCACATGCTTTGGTGCTGAAATACCAACCTTGACTGTATCACCATCTACACTAAGGATCGTAATCTCAATTTGATCCTGAATAACGATGGATTCACCTTTTTTACGGGAAAGCACTAGCACATCAGCCACCATCCTTTCCGTCTGCGGGCTGCTCCTGAAGCAGAATATGTTTGGTATGATAGGTCCGGCTATGGATCACAATCTGTTTACCTAGCCGCTGAGCAGGGTTGAATACAATCGGAGCCAACAAGTTAATTGTAGATTGTTCTGCATTTTCATGAAGGGTAATAATACTGCGGATAAGAATATCCGATTCAATTTGCAGCTCTGCAGCTTCCTCATCCGGCAGTTCAAACTCATAACCGGGATAAAATTTAAAGGGATCCGTAAGCAAAAAGGATATTCCCTGCTCTTTTAATGACTGCAGTACCCAAAACGGTGTATCTTCCAATGGAATTAAAGCGTAGTCCGTTTCTTCCTCAAACCCCGGAATACCCTTGGGAAAATGATACAATTGTTCTTCACTCACTTCAAGTCTGCCCATCGACAATGTTTCTATAATCAATTGACTCAACTCCTAAACATTTTATGAAAATGGAGTAATATAGAAAAATGGCTATAGACGCGCACTCAGGCACATCTATAGCTCACATGCTATATCTGCATATTAATTTCAGGTGGAATGAATTCCACAGAATTATACTGCTGCATATAGATATCCAGCTTTCCGCGGGTGTATTCAATCTCAGGGTCATGCCGGGTAGCCTGTATATCTACTGTAGCAGCTCTGTAACTGATCTTCGGTGCCTGAGATTCAAACCGGATTTTCACGTTATCGTAAGATGCCGGTCCGCACGGATTAGGAAAAGAATTGGGTTCTGTATCAAAACCATAAACTTCGCCAATGGAATTACCGGGCTTAAAAAATTCAGACATCCGGTTGCCCTGCTCCACCCTCCGGGCGATAGCCTGCAAATATAATTGCTTGATACCTGAATAGATACGACCGTTCATTTCAAGCACCGTGCCCCCGTTATAAGCGGCTCGCGCCTGTTTCTGATCTATCAGAAGCACCGGACGTGTAGACTCCACACTTAGCTTTCCTGGTGTAGTTGTTATATTAACTTCAGCCTTAGGCTGTGAAATGGAATAATGGCCGGGATCTGCATCAATACCAATAACCGCCGGTGTCTGTCGAATTTGCAGAATACCCTGCATCAGCGAGTAGCACCTCCGTTATCTAATAAAGTCTACGAGTGTGGTTGAGATGATTTTCGCTCCAACAGATAGGGAAGCATTATAAATGTTCTCCTGAATCTTCGAGTTCATAATCAGCTCTTCATAACTTGCATCCTCTGTCTTGGCCTGGAGTTCCGTAAGGTTGGTATTAAGGTCGCTAAGGCGCTCCTGCATCAGCTCTACCCGGTTAGTCTTTGCACCAATCTCAGAACGGGCTGTCAAAAACTTTTCAATACGGGTATCCACATTGGCTAAGTGGTCTGATACTCCAGTGATGTTGCCTGACTTTAGAGCACTTGAGATATTGTTAATGACTGTGAAAATATTATCTGCGTCTGACGAGTAGCCAAACACATCATTTCCGCTTTGGCTGATGGGCAGCTGAACCCCTTCACCTACGACATATTGAATCTGTCCAGGGTCTGTAGTAATAGCCTTAGTTGTATCAAAGGTTCCGTCTGCTCCCTTAACAAAGTCATACGGCTTAACATCATATTGCTCGCCATTAAAGATGTATTTCCCGTTAAGCTTACTGTTAGCAATATCAACAAGCTGCTCTTTGAGCTGCATTACTTCCTCATTGATACTGTCCAAGGCTGACTGGGGATTACTTCCGGTCGCCGCCTGCACAGTAAGCTCTCTTAAACGCTGAACGACCTCACCGGCTTGTCCCAGCACCGTATCATTATAATCAAGCCAGGAGAGCGAGCTATCCACATTCTTCGTATATTGCTCGTTAGATGATAACTCAGCACGATAGCGCAAAGAATAGGTGATACCCACCGGATCATCCGAAGGCTTGTTAATTTTGCGGCCAGTCGAAAGCTGAAGCTGCGTATCATTCATTGTCCGGGCATTCCTGTTCAAGTTAAGCAGCAGCTGTGAATTCATCATATTGGAGGTTACCCTCAACATCAGCTATTCCTCCTTTTATCTGCCGACTGTGCCGGTACCGTTAATCAGTTTCTCAAGCATTTCGTCATAAGTAGTCATAAAGCGTGCAGCTGCACTGTAAGCGTGCTGAAATACCAGCATATTCGACATTTCTTCATCCAGCGATACACCGCTCACCGACTGGCGCCGCGAATTTACCTGTTCAACCAGATAATCAGAGTTGCTGGCCTGACGTGTTGCTTCCTGTGACTGGATTCCCAGCTGTCCAACCATAGAACTGAGATAGGACCCAACAGTACCTGTTTTTGTGCCGTCAGTAGAAGTGAAAGTAGTGTTATCCTTCATATTACTGAACAATGTGGCAAGGGAATTGTTTCCTTTTATAACAGTGGTAATTCCGGCACTATCTGTAGTCACCCTCATTGAGGTTGCAAACAGATTCGCGTTAGCAGCTATTTCCGGATTAAGCCTCAGATTGCCTGCGGTAATCGGTTCACCTGCAATTGCCGGTGTAAAAAAGGCCCGTCCCGAGCTGCCGTCTATGGCATATCCTAACTCATGCAGACCATTGAGTCCCTTAACCGTAGTTTTGAGATCTCCAGTCAATGGTACCGGAACTGCCGCTCCGGCAAGAAGTGTAGTTTTGGTGCCGTCTGCATTAATAATTTCCGAGTCCCGAAGAACCGTAGTTCCTGCCGGAAGCGTAGATCCCGAAGGAATCGTAACCTGAACCTCACCATTAGCAATTGTATTAGCCATGTCATCGAGCTGCTTTTTGTAATCCGCAACATACGTTTTGCTGGAGAAGATCATACCGTAGGCTTCGCCTGCTTTGAGATCCCCGGAAGCGTATGCGTTATTTAAAAATGCACTGTCTACTGTAGCAGCCACAGCTGCTCCCTGGACAAGCGGTTGTCCGCCAAGTGAAATCGTATATCCGGCATCTGTATCAAGTACAGTAACATTAATTATTTTTGAAAGCTTGTCCGTCAGCAAATCCCGCTGGTCGCGCAAGTCGTTAGCCTGATCGCCCATGCCCTCAATTTTGTAGATAGACCTGTTCAGATCAGCAATAGAACTCAGATAGCTTTGAATCTCTTTACCTTTAACATCAATATTGGTGTTAAGGTCCTTGTCCAGATTATCTAACTGTGTACTCATATAGTTAATTGCATCTGTAAGTGACTGTGCCGTCTGTACAACAATCTTCCGGGCTGTAGGATCCTCCGGATTCTTACTTAAATCTGACCAGGATTTCCAGAAGTTATCAAGCACTGTCCGGATTCCTGAATCAGAAGGCTCATTCACAATGGCTTCTAGTTTATCCAGAGTATCGGATTGGATAGTCCAGTTCCCGCTTGAGGCATTCTCCCCCCGGTACTGGTCGTCCAGAAACATCTCACGAATCCGTTGTATGGAAGTAAACTCCACGCCTGTCCCCATCTGTCCGGGCATCGCCGAATTATTCATGCCGTATGCCTCGATCGGAATAGCAGCCTTCATATTCACACGCTGGCGGGTGTAACCTTCTGTGTTTGCATTAGCAATATTATGTCCGGTTGTGTTGAGTGCAGCAGTCTGGGTAAAAAGGCTCCGCCTTGCCGTCTCTATCGAATGAAATGTGGATGTCACTGCTTATTCCTCCCTATGATTGCTCCGGCAATGCGGAATATATAAGATTCATTATCCGCGGGCGTCAAAAAGTCCTGAACGGCTGCTGTTATATCCTTTGTCGGCCGGATGATGATACGTAAATTCCTGGTTCGGTCTTCCGACAAGCAAATCCAGGGAATAGTCTATAAAAGTAAGCGACTGCTCAATCAGCTTCTGGTTCAGCTCGTTGGCTTTTTTTAAGCGAAGCAGTGTGTTAGACAGCTTCTGCTGTATTTGCTGCAGACGCGATTTTTCTTCAGGATCAAATACAAGCCGGGACAGCTCGGTCAGGTTCAGGTTCAGATTGGATCGTATGCCTACTCCCTGTAAGAAGGTATAGGCAGCCTCTGCACGCTGCTCCTCAAGCTGTCCAATCAGCTTCATCAGCTTGGACTCCCGGTTCATGACGTCAATCAGGCCATCGACCCTGTTGTCCATAATCGTCTGCTTCTTGACTGCGGCCAGATCAAGCATCTGAAGATGCGTGTCATCCAGCCGCTCAAGGAGTTCAAGTAATTTCGTCAATGCCATGGATGAATTCACCTAATTCTCGGAGGATTGCTTAAAGTAGGGGGCGAGTGAGTCTGCGAGTTTAGCTGCGTCAACTTGGTAGGTACCTGCGGATACTTGCTGTTTCAGGCTCTCGATCTTGTTTGCACGTTCTGCATCGATCTTGCTGCTGTTCTGGGCTTTCAGAAGCTGGATTGCTTCATCAGATATTGAAACCTCGTCCTTGCGTGAACTTTTCTTGATCTGCTCCTGGCGCTGTGCTTCCGCACTGCGCTGATACGGGTTAATTGGGTTAATTCGTCCGGTCTCGTTAATTTTCATAACTTCCACCTTCCTTTAAAATAAAAAAGCCGATAATCTTTACTAAGTTTATCGGCCTTTATTGAATCAATCTTTATAGCTGAAAACGTTTTTTCCAAGATTTTATTAATTGCGGAACTTATCAACGGCGCGGTAAGCGGATTTATTGCCACTTTTAGGCGTTTCATTCGCAGCAGCAGTTTCAGCCGCAGCTCTGTTTAGATCCTTGCTTAAACGGGACCGGCAGCTGTCACACATGTGCCCTTCGCGGATCAGTGTTCCGCACACTTCGCAAGGAAGCATCATGTTCGGAGCATTCGCTATAGAAATCCGGCCTTCGCGGATAAACCGGGTGATCTCTTTAATAGGAATTTCAGTAGCATCGGACAGCTCCTGAATATTGGTGCCACGGTTCTTGCGCAGGTACTCTGCACAAATCACATATTGATTCTCAAGCTCTTTGATACAGGGCTGGCAAAGTTCCATAATATTCTTAACGTATAAACGGCCGCATTTGGGACAATTGTCTACATTCATTTTACCGGCGGCTCCTTCCCTTACATTTTGTGCATTGCATAATGAACTTATGCTTAGATTACATGATTGCAAACGCTTAGTCTATGATTAGTATCGGCTAGATGATTTAAACTTGTAAGGCTTCCCCTCTTTTTTCTTTTTCTATATTTCCGGTTCAAACTATATAGAATTATTTCGCATTAAGAACGGGCCCACGTCAGGCTATAAATCTCTGCATCTCTTCTATGACCCGAGCATATAATCTGTACCGCTTCTGCACACGCGCGAATGGTACTGCCTGTAGTGTAAATATCGTCAATAATGAGAATCTGCAGCGGCCGGCCGGGAGCTTTTACTTGAGACAACCAGCTGCTGAATTGTGCACTGACCGGCTTATCCGGATTTGCAGCAAAAGCGTGCCTCATATCTGCGATGCGCTCTGCCCTGCTTTTAAAGCTCTGTTTCCCGGTATGGTGGGTACGGACAAGGAGCGGGAGCTGCGGAATCCCCCTAAGTCCGGACAATACATCTGCCAGGCGCTCGGCTTGATTAAAGCCGCGTTCCATGAGGCGGGACTCGGAGACGGGTACAGGAACAAGCAGGTCGGCGTGCCACAGGCTAGCTGGATTAGCCCTCTTTTTTCGAAGGAAATGATGTTCATACAACCAGTGAGATTGGACCTGCATGAAGTTTTGGGGATGATCTATATAAGCTTTTAGCTGTAAGTATGCACGATCCAGCATGAGACCGAGCAATGGTGCAAGCCGTTCATGCCCCCTGTATTTATAACGTCCCAGCAATTCACGCATCACCTGTGTATAGGCTACTGCACTCCGGTTATAGAGAATAGTTGCCGATTGGCCGCTCCGGCTGCAATCCGGACAACCGGTGTGGCGGCCGCATTTCTGGCAGCGGGGCTGACGGATCCAGGGAATACCAGCTTCGCAGCCTGTGCAGATGCCGGGCAGTCCGGCTGACGGACGGCGTTTTTACCGCAGATTAGACAGCAGATGATTGCGGGAGCAAGTAAGGAGCGGATACTGGTTATCCAATCGCTTAAAGGATTCATGGTCATTTCCTCCTCTTCAGGTATCCCCGCCTGCGGGCAATGGCATTCATCGTGCGGATCTGGGCAATCGCCTTGCGCTGGGAGCTCGTCCACTGAGGGGAGAGAAACAGCACTGTGCCTACCGGGTCTTCCTGCGAACGTCCTGCCCTCCCCGCCATCTGCACGAGTGAAGCCTCATCAAACAGACTGCTGTCTGCATCCAATATATATACATCGCTGCGCGGAACCGTCACCCCCCGCTCCAGAATGGTTGTGGTAATCAGCATTCTAATCTCCCGTTTACGGAAGGCCGTTACTTTGCCGGCACGGGACGGATCCTCAGAAGAGGTTCCTTCAATGCTGATTTCCGGGTAAATCCGGAGCAACAACATCCGTATGGGCTCAATATGGGCAATGCGTGACACGAATAGAAACACCTGTGCTTCCCGTGCCAGCGATCTGCGCAGTGCCTGTATAAAAGCCCGGGGCAGCCCGCCCTTTTTGATACACAGATGTACCGGACTCATCGTCAAATGCTGCGGTACTGGCAGCGGATGGCCGTGAAAGCGCACCGGCACTCTTGCATGCGGCAGCCTTCCGAAGCTGACTTGCCTTTGCAGCTTCCGGGGCGGCGTTGCTGACAAAAAGATAAAGGCTCCGTCCGGCTTGCAGGCCTGCCCGGCTGCAAAAGCCAACAAAGGATCGTTGTGATACGGAAACGCATCGACTTCGTCGATGATTACCAGATCAAAAGCCTGGTGGAACCGCATCAGCTGGTGCGTAGTGGCGATGGTAATCCGGCCCGGTATCCAGCGGTCCGGACTGCCGTGTACAGATGGCCAGTGACGCTGCCGGGAAGGCCCGCGCCAGACGCGGGGCCAGCTCCAGCACGACGTCGCGCCGCGGCCGTCGCCACCAG
>NZ_LRAC01000120.1 GCF_001517085.1 Paenibacillus sp. DMB5 | reverse complement strand
AAACTTCTCCATGATTCTGCGATAGGTCCATCCCTCTTTAACGTGTAGGCGTATAGCTTCAAGCTTCATCTCATATGGATACGTTGTGAACTTCTGTCCTTTTTTCACCATAAAAATGCACCCCTTAGATTTCATCGGATAAACCAGGGGTTTATTCCAATGTCTATTCTAAGGGATGCACTTCAGATGCCAGGCGGGTCTTATTTACTTTGGTGAGAGCGAAAGAGAGGGATCAAAGGCAAAAATGCCTTTGATTCGGCCGGAATGGCCGAATGAGCGAAATCAAAGGCAAAAATGCCTTTGATTCCGGCGCGAGTAGCCGAATGAGCGAAATCAAAGGCAAAAATGCCTTTGATTTCGGCCCGCGTGGCCGCAAGGCAAACCTCCTACAACCTTCTACTCTTATTTTTCTTTGGATTAATATTAGTAATGAATAATAGGATCGAGCATATAATCAGTAGCAGATAGCCCGCAAATGCTAGCAGAGTAGTAGTAAGTACCAACATTTCACCAAACGAACACGAACCGTAGCAAGTATTAAACCTAACATTCACACCAGTTGTTGTAGAGTAAAAATGCATTAAACCAAGTGAGGCAATGTTAGTTAAAGCCAGAATAGACAAGCAGGGGGATTCGGATGAAACATAAAGGAATCTTGTTAACATTGATTGCTGTACTGTTGAGTGTCATGCTTTTACCACCGTCTGTAAGCTTGGCCAGCCCGGCGGTTCCGGAGCATACGGATGCTTTTTATGTGAATGACTTTGCGGGAGTTATCGACCTGAAAGCAGAGAATTATATGGTCAACTACGGCGTGAAGCTCCATCAGGAGACGGGAGCGCAGGTGGTTCTTGTAACAGTGGATTCAACCGGCGGAGCATCAATGGAGGAATACGCCAGAACACTGTTCGACACCTGGGGAATCGGCTCATCTGATAAAGAAAAAGGGGTACTGCTGCTGCTCTCAATCAAGGATGACAATTACTGGGTACTGCAGGGTGACGGTCTGAAGAACTCTCTGACTGACAGCATGCTGTCGGAGCTCCTCGCCGAGTCACTGGAGCCGGATTTCGCCCGCAAAGAGTATACTGCCGGGGCTCGCAAAACCTACGGTGCTTTGATTAAAAGCCTGGGCGGGGTCTGGACAGAGCCGCTCGGAATGCAGAATTTTGTAGCTGACAATGCCGGGGTCCTTCCGCAGGTTACCAGACTATATCTTAACCAGTCCAGCAACCGTTACAAAACAACAACCGGCAGCGGCATTTATTTTGTAACAGTGAACAATCCCGGCGGGAAAACGCTGCAGGATTACACCTATGCCAAGTATGCCTCAGTCGGGGCCGGCACCAGGGATGTTATGGTGGTGCTTGACATCGAAGGGGACAACTATCATGTGCTGCAAGGCAGGGATGTGGATACCACCTTGACGAATGAGCTTATCGGGGATATCCTCAATAAGTCGCTGGAGCCGCAATTTGCCGCTAAAAAGTATGCAGCGGGTGTAACGGCAGCGGCGAATGATTTCTACCATTATTTCTTGGCCCGAGCTGACCGCAGTCCTGCAGTATCCGGGGAAGCAGCCGGAGCAGCAGCCACCGAAACAACAGAAGCAGCTGCTGATAAAGCAGTTGAAGTAACAGCTAAGCAAGAAACTGTGCCCGGTGAAGGTATTGATAGAGTCAAGGAGCCTGCTCCACAAAGTAAAGGGGTAGTGTCTATCGTTCTGCTCCTGAGTATTGTCGCTTTGATCGCTGTGGCAGCATCATACCGCTACCGTCAATCTTCCCGGTCCGCTCCATACCGGGGAACGGAACCGGAGCATAACCGGCGCCGCTTCCGGGGAGCCGGTCAAGGCGGCCGTTCAAATCGCAGAGGCGGAAAAAGCAGGCATGGATAGATTGAAGACATAATGTAAAGTTAAGCCCTCTTCATCAAGAGGGCTTTTTTGTTGTTACAAATTATGGATGATATTGTGAAAATACTGAAACCTTTGCCGGCACAAGATCGTCTATCATGGGAGAATACGAGACTGCCACATTTTGCATGACAGGCAAGACCAGGGAGGAATCCAGAAGTGAGCACTTCATCATTACCCCAGCGCTCAAGCGCCCGCAAGAAGAAACCCGTCAAAAAGAAACGAAAAAAAGCAAGCTTTCTGCGCAGACTTACCAGAGTGTTTATGTTCTGTTTATTGCTGCTGACCATTGGCATGGGCTGGCTGTATTTTGCACCCTCTGCCAACAATTTTCGTTACTTGATAGCAGACACACTAATAACAACACAGCACCGTTACATGGCAAAGTATATTATCGGGGAAGATGAACTGAAGAACAGAGTAGCGGAGTATAATCAGCGCTTTGATAATATGGGGGACGAGGTGGATACGCATACCATTGGCACTCCCGCACCTGAAGCTGATGCTGATACTGAAGCTCCGGCAGAGAAGCCGCTGGTGGAAATTGAAAAGGTCAGCGGAACCGGCTATGCGGGTTACATAATGATCGTTAACGATCCTACCAAAGTGCGGCTGGGGATTCCTAGTAAAGTAGGCTCGGGTGAAAAGGTATCCAGCATGGTAGCACGTACCGGTGCAATTGCCGGAGTGAACGGTGGAGGCTTCGCTGACCCGAACTGGAAAGGCAACGGATTTAAGCCGATCGGGCTTGTGATCTCCCAGGGCAAGCTTTTTTATAACGGGCTCGGGGGAAAGACTTCAACACAAATTGTCGGGTTAGATAAACAGGGGAAATGATTGCCGGCAATTACTCGCTTGAAGAGCTGAGCAAGATTGGGGTTCAGGAGGCCGTTTCTTTTCAGCCGCGGATTATCGTGAACGGCAAAGGGCTGATCAAAAATGCAGCCGAAGGCTGGGGTATCGCCCCGAGAACGGCTATGGGCCAGCGTGCTGACGGTGCGCTGCTGTTTGTTGTCATTGACGGCAGACAGCCGGGCTATAGCATCGGGGCCAACCTGTATGATGTCCAGCAGATCATGCTTAAGCATGGTGCAGTGATTGCTGCCAATCTGGACGGAGGTTCATCCACAGTGCTGGTGAAGGACAACGAAATCGTCAACAAACCGTCCTCGCAATATGGCGAACGTTATCTGCCGACGGCGTTTCTGGTATTCGAGCATCCGGAGCAGGTGCAGATTGATAATATCTGGGAAGGTCTTGATCCCTCCCAGATTGACGCCGCCAAGAAGCGGACCCAGTAGACATCGGACCAGAATTAAAGGTATTCTACTAGTTATAAGCCAGATTCGTACAGGCATCAGCCTTAGGTAAGAGGGGGAACAGGTTTGACATTGCAGCAGCTCCGCTACGCAATTGAGATTGCGAACAGCGGCTCGATGAACGAAGCGGCCAAACGGCTTTTTGTGTCGCAGCCCAGTCTCTCCAATGCGATCAAGGAACTGGAGAACGAGCTGGGCATTACTATTTTTGAACGGACTAACCGGGGAATCAGCATATCGGCCGAAGGCATGGAGTTTCTTGGCTATGCCCGGCAGATTATCGAGCAGACCGAGTTCATGGAGAACCGGTACACCGGCAAGAAGCGCAGTCCGGTTTATTTTTCCGTATCCACCCAGCATTACGCCTTTGTTGTAGATGCTTTTGTGCGTCTGATGAAGGAGCGGGAGCTTGCAGAATATAATTTCAGCCTGCGGGAGACACAGACCTTTGAAATTATTGAGGATGTGCGCACATTGCGCAGCGATCTTGGCATTCTGTACATCAACGAGAGCAATTATAAGGTGATGAACAAGCTGTTCAGTGACGGGAATCTCAAATTTACGCCGCTGTTCAATACCAATCCGCATGTGTATGTGAGAGCGGGGCATACTTTGGCTGGCAAAGAGTCTATTATACTCGAAGATATTTTGCCGTTTCCGTACATTACGTTTGAGCAGGGGGATAACAATTCACTGCATTTCTCGGAAGAAATGCTTAGCTTCACTCAGATTGAGAAAAACATTAAAGTAACGGACAGGGCAACCCTGTCTAATCTGCTGCTTGGGAGCGATGCTTACACGATCGGGACCGGCATTATGGCTTCCGATCTGAACGGCAACGGGGTGGTGACCATTCCCTATGAGAGTAATGAAGTGTTTACTGTCGGCTGGATTGCCCACAAAGACCGTAAACCGAGTGAAATTATGTCCGCTTATATTGATCTGCTGAACGATCTGGTCGCCAGCAGCTATTTTGACATGAATCAGTTCTTACTATAACAGCAGGAGGGTCGTATGATCAGTCCAATTACGGGTTCCGCCAGAACTGCCCCTCCCTTTCGCTATGACATCGTGGGCAGCTTTCTGCGCAGTGAGGGCATCAAGACAGCTCGCAGCTTATTCGAACAGGGTGAGATTACAGCTGCACAGCTTCAGGAGATTGAGGACAGAGAAATTGCTGAACTGCTGAAGCAGGAAAAGGCACTGGGTCTCAAGGCTGTTACTGACGGTGAATTCCGCCGTTCATGGTGGCATCTTGATTTTTTTCTGGGAATAACAGGCACACACAAAATCATTCTAAATCAAGGCAATAGTTCGCCCAAGGAAAACGCGCAACGGGCTGAAAGCTTTAAGATTACCGGAAAAATAGCATTCGGCGATCACCCGATGTTGGCCCATTTCACCAGGCTGCAGCAAATGGCAGGTGATACGATGGTCAAAATGACAATACCTGCCCCGTCCCTGTTCCATTTCGTGCAGGATTACAATGGAAACGAGATTTATCCTGACCGGGATCAGCTGTTCCAGGATATTATTACAGTATACCGTGCAGCTATACAGGCTTTTTATGACGCAGGCTGCCGCTATCTTCAGCTTGATGATACGACCTGGGGAACGCTGTCTAGCGGCAGGCACCGTGCGCATCTGCGGAGCAGAGGCATTGATCCGGATCAATTGGCCAGGGACTACGTGTCGCTGATCAACGAGAGTATAGCAGACAAGCCTGAGGATATGACTATCGCGCTGCATGTATGCCGCGGCAATCTGCGTTCAACATGGTTCGCGGCCGGAGGCTATGAGCCGGTTGCGGAGACGCTGTTCGAAGGGGCGCAGGTGGATGCCTTTTTCCTGGAATACGATAACGAGCGCTCCGGTGACTTCGCACCGCTGCGGTTCATCAAAGACCAGTTCGTGGTGCTGGGCCTTGTTACTACCAAGCATGGCGGGCTGGAGAATAAGGAGCAGCTGAAGCTGCGGATTGCCGAAGCGGCGGAGTATGTAGATATCGACAAGCTCTGTCTCAGCCCGCAATGCGGCTTTGCATCTTCCGAGGAAGGGAATATTCTTACCGAGGAAGAGCAGTGGGACAAAATCCGGCTCGTTATCGAGACCGCGAATGAGGTATGGGTGTAGGACTACAATAGCAAGTTAGGACAGGGAAAAAGAATAGGGATGTTCCGGTCTGCCTGAGCGGCTGCGGGACATCCCTATTTGTTATTTTGCCGGTACCGGACTAAGTTTGCTATTGTTAGAAGCTCTGCTATCGAGAATAGCTGCACTCCGTACACTTAAAAACCCAAAAAGTCTGCGATTGCAGCGTTTAGCTGTAGTTTGTGCAACTATTTTTGCCCGAAATAACCAAAATGAGCATATTGCTGATTTTTAGTTGTACAGAATACACTTATAAGCGTAATCCGGGGAAAAACTGGCATTTTAGTTGTATAAAGTGCAGTTATCCCGAGTGTTTGCAAAATGGAAGTTAACCGCCAGCACCTTGCTACAACCTGTTAACCATGCTAAGTGGAAAATCGCCATCTAATTCTCTATCAATTTTAAGAACCACTCACGAACTACTGGCCAGAAGCAGCCGCATCTGCATTAAATCCCCTGTTAGTTACATAGTTGTCGATGCTCCAAACCCTGAGCTTGGCTTCACGCGCCTTCGATTCAATCTCTCTAAAGTCCGCTACGTACATGGTATCCGGCGGGAAAACAGCCACTCTGGCCAGCCCCTTCTCCAGCAGCAGCTCATTAACCATCCGATCATCCACATAGACATAGGCCAGCAGCCTGCCGTACTGATCGCGCTCCGATTCGTCAAATTCAAGATGTACGGTTTGCCCTCCGAGCAGCTCTTTAGTATAGTCACGCGCTTCCAGAGCATAGGGCTCTGGCTGTTCTCCTATTTCTGGAGTATCAATCAGCAGCATCCGTACTTTTTCAGTATTTCCTTCGTTGGTCCGGATTCGGAAGGTGTCCCCGTCGATGACAGAGGTGACTTCGGCTTCCATTGTTTTGGAGGTATATATGAAAGTGCCAGCCACTTGGAAATCCCTTAATATGAAAAAATTCTGTATGGAAGCAGCCTTCTCAACAAGTGAAGTTCCCGGTGCTGTAACAATTACTAGAACGAAACTTAGAGCCACTGTGAGTAGTGAGATTCTGTTGACTCGCTTGCGGGATTTCCTGGCGGAAGCACTCCTGCGGCCGACAAAGCTGACCACCCAGACGATGATTGCCAGTATGGTGAATAATAGAAATAATACTGCCGTAAATGATTCATTTGATAGCATCCGTAAAAGCTCCTCCGTTAACAATAATGTTGCCAGTTTAGCAGAAAATAGCACCATTGAATACCTGCATCTAGCCATCAGCAAAAATAAGCTTTAAACACAAATTAGACATCATTTACATATATACCCAAATGGGTTATGGTTACTGGAGGAGGGATGACATGGATCCATATGCTGAGCGGCAGGTTGAGCGCAGGGCCAGGCCGGGAAGAATCAGAAATATGTTCATTGTGCTCGTGATTTTGTTGGGTGTGCTTGCACTGCTTAATCCGTCTACTGATGATTTTGCGGAGTATGCCGCTGATGATCTGCAGGAAATGCTGGGCCAATCACTGCCGGATGGCGTTAGTCAGGCTGTTGTCCGTCCGCTGGTGCAGAGCCTTGCAGAGAGGGATAATTACATAATCTTTTCTGTTTTCAGTCTGCCTAACATTCAAGACAGCAGCACCTTTATTGGTGATATCACAGCGAAGAAGCGTTACTTAGGCTTATTCAAAATCTTTTTCATTGAGTTGTAGTTTGAAATGCAGCCCGAAATTTAAGCTTGAAAAAGCACCGCAAAACATGTTTAAATAGTTTTAATTGGATAAGAAAAGCGATGATGAGAAGAGTAGTTAAGCAAACATTGTTCCCAGAGAGCTCCAGCCCGGTGAAAAGGAGCAGCAATGTGCCTGACGAATAAAGTCTCTGAGCTGCATATGGAATTGGGCGCAATTGAACGCTCAAGGATGGTATGACGGGAGCTCCGTTACAGAGCTAGGGTATAAGCGTGATGGCCGTACCCGAAGAGGCGGGCCTGGCAACATGTCCGCGAACAGAGGTGGTACCACGGTGCTTACGACAGCTCCCGTCCTCAAGATGACAATCTTGAGGCGGGGGCTTTTTTGTTTTTATTACAGGGCAGAGGAGATTATTAACATGCATTGGGCACAAAAAATCGCAGATGACTTGATCAGCAGACACCCGGAACGCCAGACCTTTGTATGCGCATCGGGCATCAGTCCGTCAGGCTCGGTTCATATCGGCAATTTCCGCGAGATTGTCACCACTTATTTCGTCACTAAGGCGCTGCAGAGAGCCGGGAAGGAGGTTCGCTTTATTTTTTCGTGGGATGATTTCGACCGGTTCCGCAAGGTTCCCGCGCAGCTGGACGCTTCATATGAGCAGTATATAGGCATGCCGTATACAAAAGTCCCTTGTCCCTGCGGCACCCATACTTCCTATGCGGAGCACTTTGAACAGGAGTTTGAACAGGCGTTGAACGCTTTTGGCATCACTCCTGAATTTATCTACCAGAGCCGTGAGTATCAGTCGGGCAGATATAACCGGGCCATACTCCATGCCCTGCGCAGCAGAGGGGAAATCTACGACATTCTGATGATGTTCAAAACGAGCAAAGCTACTGAGGAGGAACGGGCAGCCTTTTATCCGATTCAGGTCTATTGCGAGCGTTGCGGAAAAGATACGACCTGTGTCCACGCTTTTGACGAGGAATCAGAGGACATTATCTATAGCTGCAAATGCGGCTGTTACAATACGCTGCACGTTCCGCAGGCCTCAAACATTAAGCTGCACTGGAAAATAGACTGGCCTATGCGCTGGGGGATGGAGCAGGTTGTATTCGAGCCGGGCGGCCGGGACCATTCCTCCGAGACGGGGAGCTATAATGTTGCCAAGGTCATTGCGGAGAAAATATTCGGAAACCAGCCGCCGTATTACGTTCCCTATGAGTTCATCAGCATCAAGGGCAGCCAAGACAAAATGTCCAGCTCGTCAGGCCGGGGCTATACGCCGGATGATCTGCTGAAGGTATACGGGCCGGAGCCGATCCTGTTCATGTTCGCCAAATATCAGCCGGATGCGGCCTTCAGCATCGGCCTGGATGAGGATGTACTGCGGAACTATACGGAATTCGAGCGGTTCCGCAAAGCTTATGCTGCGGGGCAGCTGGAGAGTGAGGATATCCGTGCGGCTCTTGAACTGGCCCTAAGAAATCCCGCAGACCCGGAAATACCGGGCTTCAGCCAGATTGCGGCCCTGCTGCCGCTGTTAAACTGGGACAGCGGGCTGCTGCAAAAACTGCTTAAGCAGGATGGCGTGCAAGCCGGCGAAGAGAAATTATTCCGGCAAACCGCAGAACGGGCTGAGCACTGGATCAGACATTATGCCCCGCACAAGCTGATAACAGTGAACAGCAGCCCGGACCGGATACTGTACCAATCACTTGAGGCTGCTGAACAGGAGCGGGTTATGGCATTCTGCGGCTTGCTTCGCAGCGGATTTTCCGGTGAAACAGAATCCATGCAGCAGGTATACGCTATTTGTCACGATGCTGACAAAAAAACGATGAGAAGTAATCAGAAGCGGCTGTTTACTATTCTTTATCAACTGATTCTGCAGCAGCCGGAGGGTCCAAGAGTTCCTGTACTCGTTCAGGCACTTGGCAAAGAGCGCGTGCTGGCGCTGCTGGACTTCTAAACAGAGCTCCGGTGCTCTTTACGGGATCGTCCCAAGAGAGGTATAATATAACGGACTGTTTATAACTTATGTTGGAAAGTGAGTCGAACACTATGGGCCGTAAATGGAATAATATTAAAGAGAAGAAAGCATCCAAGGATGCCAATACAAGTAAGGTCTACGCCAAATTCGGCGTTGAGATTTATGTAGCAGCGAAGAAAGGCGAACCGGACCCGGAATCGAACCGTGCACTGAAGGTCGTTCTGGAACGCGCCAAAACTTATAATGTACCGAAGGCCATTATCGATCGTGCCCTGGAAAAAGCTAAAGGAAGCGGCGACGAAAACTATGTGGAGCTGCGTTATGAAGGCTTCGGCCCGAGCGGCTCGATGATCATCATTGATGCATTGACTAACAACGTGAACCGTACGGCTCCGCTTGTCCGTTCCGCATTCAGCAAAAACGGCGGGAACATGGGTGTCAGCGGATCAGTAACGTATATGTTTGATCCGACAGCGGTTATCGGTGTTGAAGGCAAATCCGCTGAAGAAGTAATGGAACTGCTGATTGAAGCCGACGTTGACGTGCGCGATGTACTGGAAGAGGACGAGGCGGTTATCGTATACGCCGAGCCTGACCAGTTCCATGCTGTGCAGGAAACACTGCGCGGAGCCGGCATCACCGACTTCACCGTAGCCGAGCTTACCATGCTGCCGCAGAATTATGTGGAGATTCCGGAAGATGCGCAGGCCCAATTCGAGAAGCTGATCGATGCTCTTGAAGAGCTCGACGATGTTCAGCAGGTCTATCACAACGTGGATTCCGAATAATCCGGGCTGTTCATTGCCACAATAAGGTGAACCGATTTTTAGTTACCTTAAGGAGGCAGCGCAGTGACAGATCACGCCAAACCGGATAAGAACCTGATGAACACTGTGGATGAGCTGGATCATGCGGCAGTTACCAGCCAGCAGGCACAGCAGATGGAGCAGAAGAAGCTCGACATCCGCAAGGAATCCCTTAGCGATGACAAGACAACTTATAAGAAGAATGAACAGAATTCTTATAAGTAATTACTGCATCAAACGGATTTAAGGGAGCGGCAGGAGATGATCCTGCTGCTCTTTTTTTATTTTACGTGGGAGGACTAGAACTAATATGGCAGAATTCCGGATGCTCAGTGTTGTACATATCATGCTGGTCCAGGGCGGCCAGGTGCTGCTGCTTAGACGCTTCAATACAGGACATATGGACGGTTATTACGGTTTTCCGGGCGGGAAGCTGGACGGTGGGGAAACGCTGCAAATGGCGGCAATCCGTGAAGCGCGGGAGGAAACCGGGGTGCGGATTGATCCGGCACATTTGCATATGCTGGGGACAATGCATATTAAGACAGCGGACGCGGAACGGATTGATTTTTTCTTCCGGGCTGAGGAGTGGTCGGGTGAAGTGAGCAATATGGAGCCGGATAAGTGTGATGACCTAGGTTGGTTTGATATGGATAGGCTCCCGGACAATGCACTACCATTCATGACAAAAGCGCTGGATGCCTTTGGACGCGGGGAATGGTTTATGGAATACGGCTGGGATTAAGCTTACACAAGCCTTCCAGATTACAGGTTAATACTCATTGTTTACATAGCAGGAGGCCGGGGATGGATCATATTAGTACTGGAATGATAATCGTTTTAGTGGTTTGTGGCTTTCTGGCCGGATTTATTGATTCTGTAGTGGGCGGCGGCGGACTGATCTCGATTCCAGCGCTGCTGTCGGCGGGCATACCGCTGCATCTGCTGCTTGGAACGAACAAGCTGGCAGGCACGATGTGCTCTTTTACCAGTACGGCTTCCTTTATTAAATCCGGTAAAATCAACTTTCAGCTCATCAGGCTGTTAATACCTTTCTCTATTGCCGGGGCGGTCGCTGGCTCCTTCACTGTCCGGCAGGTGCCTTCAGAATTTCTGAAGCCGCTGGTCATCGTGATGCTGGTGGTGATTACGGTCTATACGCTTTTTAAAAAATCGTGGGGCGATGTATCCACCTTCTCCGGCAGCAGCAAAAAAACGCGTCTGACCAGCATGCTGGTCGCTCTGATTATCGGGTTTTATGACGGTTTTTTCGGTCCGGGCACGGGATCGTTCCTGATCTTTGCCTTTCTGATGCTGGGCTTTGAGTTCGTGACGGCAGCCGGAAATGCCAAGGTGCTGAATTTTGCCAGCAACATCTCCAGTCTGCTTACGTTCGTTGCGTTGGGCTCGGTCAGCTACTCCTATGGTCTGGTGCTTGGAGTACCGATGGTTATCGGGGCAATACTCGGCTCAAAGGTTGCGATCCGCAAGGGAGCGGGATATATCCGTCCTTTGTTCATTGCGGTAACGGTGATCTTGATCGGCAAACAGATATGGGATACGATGCACTAAACAGATCGAGTTAGAGGTGGGAATATGGACATAAGGTTCATACCGAAGGAACAGGCATGGCAGTTAAGGCATGAGGTCATGTGGCCGGAGCGTGAGCTGGATTATGTGAAGCTGGCTGATGATGATGCCGGGGAGCATTACGGGTTGTTCGAGGGTGTGCGGCTAATATCCGCAGTTTCTTTATTCGTAGATGGTGATGAAGCGCAGTTTCGCAAGTTCGCCACTCTCGAATCGGAGCAGGGCAAAGGATATGGCAGCAGGCTGCTTAAGCATGTGCTTGAGGCGGCGGAGCATCGCGGTGTCCGGAGAATCTTTTGCAATGCACGGAGCAATAAAGCGCCTTTCTATCAGAAGTTCGGACTGGCTGCAACGGGGCACTCATTTATTAAGGGCGGTAAAGACTATATCATTATGGAACGGTTCTTCGGACCAGCCGAAGACGGAGCTGTAGACAGAAACGGAGCGGAGCAGACAAATGACTGATAAATTATATTATGAATCAGCTTTTATCCGGGATTGGGAAACAAAGGTCAGCCGGATTGAGGAAAAAGAAGACGGGCTGTATCTTGTCCTGGAGCAGACAGCCTTCTATCCGCACGGCGGCGGACAGCCTTGCGATACCGGCACCATCAGCGGTATTCCCGTGCTGGATGTCATTCTTGAGGGGGGCGAAGTGTTCCACAAGGTGGAGAGCCTTCCCGGAGGTGCTGAAGTCAGCTGCAAGCTGGACTGGGAACGGAGATTTGATCACATGCAGCAGCACAGCGGGCAGCATCTGCTGTCGGCGGTGTTCCGTGAGCTGTGCGGAGCAATGACATTAAGCTTTCACCTAGGAACCGATTATGCGACGATCGATGTTGAACTGACTGAGCTGTCACCTGCCAGGTTGCTGGAACTGGAGGCCGAGGTTAACTGGCAGATTTATCTGAACCGCAGTATCACCAGCTATTTCGTGAGCGGGGAAGAGCTGGCCGGCCTGCCGCTGGTGAAGCAGCCTACAGTGACTGAGAATATCCGGATTGTGGAAATCGAGGGAATTGAATATAATGCCTGCGGAGGTACTCATGTCCCGTCGACCGGGGCTATCGGCATGATCAAGCTGCTAAGAGCGGACAAGCAGAAGGGGAACATCCGGGTGACCTTTAAGTGCGGCAGCCGCGCACTGGCCGAGTTTAATGATAATGTGCGTATTCTTGGCGCCTTGTCCGCCAAATTCAATACCGGCAAGGACGAGATTTTGGACCGGATTGAAAAGATGGAACAGGAACAAAAGCAGCTTCATGCCGAGCTTACAGCACTAAAAGAGCAGAATGACAGCTATGCAGCGGGCGAACTGCTGGCGGCGCAGGAGCAGGGCAGCCGGATTATCGCGCAGACATATGAACACAAATCACTCAAGGATCTTCAGAGTCTTGCGGTCAAACTGACTGCGCTAACTGATCTGCCGGTACTGCTGCTGTCAGCAGCCGAGAATAAGCTGGTGTTCGCGCAGAGCGGAAATGCCGGGCTGTCCTGCGGTGCGTTCTTTAAGGAGCACCTCGGCGGCTTCGGGGGCAAAGGCGGCGGCAGCGACAAGTTGGCCCAGGCCGGCTTTACAGACTGGGAGCAGGCACTGGCATTTTATGAATTTGTGAAACAGCAGTAACACATATAGCCTGCCACGGGAGAAAGGGTCAGAATGATAGTCCTTTTTCCCTGGCAGGCTTTTTAGCTGTATTGGGGTTATTTTACCAGCCCATGCGGCTGCACAGCGAGGTAATATGGGCAAGATGATGCTTGCCGTGCCAGGCGTAAATGCCGATATTTCTGCCTAATGAAACTACACCGGATTCCGGATGGATAAAGGTCTTTTCCAGATCGGCAGGAGTCAGTTCACGCAAAACGGTAACCCAGCGCTGATGCAGCGTTTCAATGAGCAAAAGGGACGGCTCAACCGGCAGGGCATAATCCGGCAGCTCGGCCCATTTTGCCTCCTCATATGGCTTGATTACCGGCTTGTCTTCAGTCAGAGCCAGCTTAAACCGTACATAAGCATTCATATGACTATCTGCAACATGATGGATAACCTGCCGCAGTGACCATCCGCCCGGACGATACGGAGTATCCAGCTGTTCATTATTCAACTCTTTTACAGCCTCCCGCAATAGTCCCGGCAATTTTTCAATTTCCTTGATCCACGCAGTGGTAACACTTACGGTAATCTCACCCTCATACTCAAACGGGCCAATCGGGTATCTCAAATCCGTCTCCATAGACAATATCCCCCCAGTTAAGGATTATTTAATAACTTCCCCATTATAATCACTTCAGAGGATATGAGAAAGGGGAACGAAGCGTGTTTCTGAACATTCTGAAAAAGGATCTGCGCCGCAAAAAAACGATGAATATCGTACTGCTCGTGCTGATCACACTGGCTACAGCCCTGGTGGCGAGCGGAACAAACCTGATGTATACCACCTCATCGGCCATCGGGTATTTTATCGACAAGAGCAATGTCGCGGATCACAGTGTCACCATTCCCGATACAGCTGAGAACAGGCAAAAGATAAAAGACTGGGCCCGTAATCAGGCTATCGTCGGTGAGGTATACTCCGAGCCGCAGATCAGTGTAACCAGCCAGCAGATTAAGCTGCCAGCCGGCCGGAACGGATTTTCAAGCAACCTGGTGCTTACACTGGCGACGGTGCCTGACAAAGTTAATCTGATCTTCAGCCAGGACGATCAGCTGTTCAAGCTGGATGCAGGCGAGATCGGCATACCGGTAAGCATCAGAAATGCTACCGGCATGGAGCTTGGCGACATCATCACTATGAATTTTAACGGTATCTCCAAAAGCTTTAAAGTAACAGAGTTTTTCAAAGACGCCTTTTTGGGAGCCGACCTGATGGGGCTGAAGCGGCTGATCCTTTCACAGCAGGATTTTGCTGATATTCAGAGCGCATTACCTGAGGAAGCAATCTCGGTGCAGTATAGTTTTGTGGCAGCTAAAGGAGTGGAGTCTTCAGCGGTAACTTCATCTTTTGCCAAGGAGGATCTGCAGGCGAATTTTCAGGTAGACAAGGGGCTTGTAAAGACTTCCTTCCTGACTGATCAGATTATTTCCGCCATGCTGTTTGTAATCAGCCTGTTTCTGATTTTCATCGCTTTTATGACATTGAGATTTACCATTGTATCTACGCTGCAGGATGAATACCGTGAGATCGGCGTGATGAAAGCCATCGGCTTCAAGAACGGATCAATCAAGGGACTGTACCTGGCCAAATATTTAGGCCTTGCTGTGATTGGCGGAGCCGTCGGGCTGATCGGCAGCTTTCCGCTGAGTGCCCTCATGTCCCGCAAAACGGCAGAATATATCATCCTGCCCGGCGGTATAGCCAACATTATCATTTCCATTATGAGCGCAATAGCAATTGTTCTGCTGACCTTGCTGTTTTGTGTCCTGTGCATGCGCAAAATTAATAAAGCCTCTGCAATCGACGCGATCAGACAGGGTCATACCGGCGAAAGGTTTAAGCCTTCACGCAGGTTCCATCTTCACCGCAGCAAGCGGCTGCATCCAATGCTGTTTATGGCAATGAGCGATGTTGTGAGCCGTCTGAAAAGCTATACCACCCTGATTATCACCTTTATTCTTAGCGCAGCTATCATCATTATCCCTATCAATCTGACTAATACGATTCTTACACCGAAATTCATAAGCTATCTGGGAACAACGGAAGCGGATTTCTATACGAAAGCCGTCGTGGCTGATTTACCGTTGAGTGAAATCCGCGAGGAGCTGTCGAAGGTAGAGCAGCAGTTTAAGGATCAGAAGTTCGATGTGGAGCTTTCACTGGAATACACGGCATTGACAAAGTATATATCCGATGACGGTGAGAGCAACAGAAGTATATCCGGAACGAAAAACGAGCCTGCGGCCAATCTTGAGTATCTGCAGGGAACTGCACCTGAGCTGGCTAATGAAATAGCGATTACCAGCATTATGTCAGAGGTCTATCACAAAAATCTTGGTGATTACATTGTATTTGAGATAGACGGTCAGCAGTATTCCTTCCTGATCACCGGTATTTTTCAGGCCATCTCTAATGAAGGCTATATGGTCCGGCTGGCTGGGGATTTCTACCCGCAGATGACAACGTCCTATATGATTACCGGCATGATTAATGCACCGGATCAGGACAAGGCAGCAATAACGGCAGAGATGAAGCAGTTATTCAGCCAGTATGAAATCAAGACTGCTGATGAAATGCTCAAGGAGGTCATCGGCGGCTTTATCGGTCAGCTGAAAAGCGTCATCAGCCTGCTAACGGTCATTGTGTGCCTGATTATCTTTTTTATTACAAGCCTATTTGTGCGGCTGCTCATCAGCAAGGAGATTCAGGGCATTGCCGTTATGAAAAGCCTTGGTTTCACAGACGGGCTGATCCGGCTGTGGCAGGTGCTGCGGATAATGATTCTGCTGACAGGTTCGCTGATTATAGGGGTGCTGGGTGCCAATATTCTCGGTGAACGGCTGTTCGGCTTCGTCTTCCGGATGTTCGGGCTAACCGAGCTTCACTTTCAGATTATGCCGCTGCAGGTTTACGTGCTGTACCCGTTGATCATTCTGGCTGTAGTGGTAACAGCGGTATATACCAGCTGCGGACAAATTAAACACATTCACGTCTGGAATATGAATAAAGAATAATCAGGAGGAATGAAGCGATGAGTACCATACTTGAAGTTACCAATCTGTGCAAAACCTATATCGTGAACAAAAGCCAGCATAATGTGCTGCGGAATATTAATTTTACCCTGCATGAGGGAGAGTTTGTGTCGATCATGGGACCTTCCGGCTCGGGCAAATCTACCCTGCTCTATACGGTCAGCGGGATGGACCGCCTGACTGCGGGAGAGGTGCTGTTTAACCGGAGGCAGCTGTCACGGCTTACGCAGAATGAGATCGCAGAGGTCCGGCTGCATGAGATGGGTTTTATTTTTCAGCAAATGTATATGCTCGGCAACCTGTCGGTCTATGATAATATCATATTATCGGGCTATCAGGCGATTAAGGGCAAAGGAGATAACCGCAGCCGCAGTGACATCAACGAGTATGCCGACAAGCTGATGCGGAAGCTTGGGATCATCGAAATTGCCGGACATGATATTGCCGAGGTGTCGGGCGGACAGCTGCAGCGGGCCTGCATCTGCCGGGCTTTGATCAATGCACCCCGGATGCTGTTTGCCGATGAGCCGACCGGAGCACTGAACTCCAAAGCCGCCAAGGAAGTGATGGAGGAGCTGTGCCGGATCAACCGGGAAGGTACGACGATCATGATCGTCACCCATGATGTGAAGGTAGCCGCGCAGACCGATAAGGTTCTGTATATGGTTGACGGCAATATCCAGGGCGAGCTGAAGCTAGGCAAATTCGCTGAGGCGGAGGGCGTCAGGGAGAGGGAGCGCCGGCTGAATGAGTGGCTGATGGAGCAGGGCTGGTAGGCGCGGGAATTAATGTCGGCTGATTGTCGCCTTGACCTGCCATAGAGATATAGAAAGATACAGGAGGGAGGGATGGCATTGGCTGATATTTTGGTAATTGAGGATAATCTGGAGCTGTCAGCGGTTATACGGGATTTTCTGGAGGCGGAGGGCTACACTGTAGCGGCAGCATGCAGCGCGGAAGAGGGCCTGGAGCTTCTGGACAGCCAGGCGGTGAAGCTGCTGCTGCTCGATATAATGCTGCCCGGGATCGACGGCTTTGCCGTGTGCCGGTTAGCCAGGGAAAAATACAATCTGCCGATTCTGATCATGAGTGCCCGGCACGGGGATGACAACAAGATCATCGGGCTGGAGCTGGGGGCAGACGATTATCTGGAAAAGCCGTTTACCATTCAGCTGCTGATCGCCAAAGTAAAGGCACATATGCGCCGGAGCTATGAGATGAATGACAACAGGCAGCTGCTGACAGACGGCGACCTGCTGGTCAACCGCTCCTCCATGCAGGTGTTTCTGGCAGAAGCTCCGGTGTCCATGACAATGAAGGAATATGAGCTGCTGGTGCTGCTGCTGAATAACCGGGGCAAGGCGCTGCGCAAGGAGTGGCTGTTCGAGCAGGTGTGGGGAGCGGACAGCTTCAGTGAGCCGTCTACATTAACAGTACATATTAACAAGCTGCGGGAAAAGATTGAGCTTAATCCGAAGCAGCCGAAACGGATTGTAACGGTGTGGGGAGTGGGCTACAAGTATGAAACGGTTTGACCGGCTGATTCTCTGCACGATAGGTATCGGTATCGCGGTGATTGCTTTGTTTACCGCCTATGGCTTCAAGCTGGCAGGAGACTCAGGAGACAAAACATACCGGATTGAGGTCAACCGGATTACCCGGGAGGTAAGTGACGGGCGTGAGCCCGGTGAACTTAAGCTGGAGAGATACACTTACGTGCGAAATGCTGCCTGGCTGGAATGGAATGCGGAGCCGGAGGCTGTACGCGGATTATTTGACGGTACAGGTGTGCAGAACAATGCTGAGTATACCGTTAAGCCTATATACCGTGGAGGTGAGCCGGCAGGTTATTTGCGCCTGGAGTATTCGTCCGGTGCAAGCCGTTCACCGCTGCTTCTGCTGACGGTCATTCTGCTTGGTACAGTACTTGCCGCCATTTGCGGCCTGCTTATGTATATCCGCAAACAGATCATCAGGCCGTTCCATACGATCGAGGAGCTTCCTTATGCATTGTCCAAAGGCAATCTGACTCAGGACATGAAGGAGAGTAAAAGCAGGTTTTTTGGCAAGTTCGTCTGGGGGCTAAACCTGTTGCGCGAGACGCTGGACCGGCAGAAGCAGACCAATCTGCGGCTGGAAAAAGACCGCCAGACCCTGATCGCCTCCCTGTCCCATGAGCTCAAAACACCGGTCGCAGCGATCAAGCTGTACTCCAGTGCGCTTGCGGAGGGACTCTATGACAACGAAGACAAGCGGAGGGCATCCGCCAGCCTGATCGGCCAAAAGGCCGGACAGATTGAGGAGATGATCAGCAGCATCATCGCCGCATCCGTATCCACTCTGCAGGAGACAGAGGTGCACGTAGCGGAATTTTACCTGAAAGACTGGATCAGGCGGGTGGCGGGGCATTACAAGGAACGTCTTGAACTGCTCAAAATCCGTTTTGAAGTGGCTGTACCTGAAGACAAGCTGCTGCTTGGAGACCCGGATAAGCTGCTGGAGGTTATGGACAACCTGCTGGAGAATGCGATCAAATACGGGGACGGCTCGCTAATAAGAATCTCCTTCCGGGAAGAAGATTACCGCCAGCTGATCCTCGTTGAGAACACTGGCACTCCCGTTCCGGTCACCGAGCTGCCGCATATCTTCGCCAGCTTTTGGCGTGGCTCGAACAGCGCCGGCAAGCAGGGCAACGGCCTGGGCCTGTTCATCTGCCGCCAGCTGATGCGCAAGATGGACGGGGATATTTACGGTGAGGCGTATGCGGAGGGGATGCGGTTTGTGCTGGTGCTGCGGTACTGAAATGATAATACAGAGTAAGCAAAGAGCCTTGGAATTTATAAGGCTCTTTTTTATGATGTTGTTTTATCCCCTCAGATTCCGTGTCACAAAAAAAGCGGCTGTCTCGTTCTATATGCAAACTACAGAAGGAGTAGATTGTATGAAAACATTGACATGTGTTGTTATCGGTGCCGGGCATGCGGGGATTCATGCCGTGAAGGAAATCCGGAAATGGTTCAAGGATCAGGCAGGGAAGTATCCGCTGCGGCTTGTCATGATTGATAAAAATGATTTCCATCTGCGCAAAGTATTAATGTTTAGACCGGCCGTTACAAATGAAGATATACGAGTTCCACTGACTAAGCTGTTTCCGGACGGTGTTGACTTGATGCAGGGCATCGTATCCAACATCAATGCGCAAGAAAAGAAGCTGATGTATGTGAATCCTTCGGGAGTGGAGCATGAGATGAGCTATGATGTGCTCATTGTAGCAGCGGGCAGTGTGATCCGGCAGCCTGATCCTGAACAGGGCGGAATTCCGCTCACTTCACTGGAAAATGCTCAGAAAACCCGCAGCAAATGGCTTTCTAATCTGGAACAAGCAGCTGCTGAAAATGAAGCAAGCCAACGCGAGCGGTTACTGCAAATTATCATTGCGGGAGCTGGAATTAGTGGTATGGAGACTGCGGCAGAGCTGGCTTACTACGCCCGCAAGGATGCAGAGCGGCTGGGACTTGACCCTAAAGCCGTAAAAATTGACCTGTATAATGCACACGAGCGTCTCTTTCTGGAAGGTCCAGTCAAAGTAGGATTAAGACTGGAACAACTCCTTCAAGAGAACGGTATAAATACTCTGCATAATAAACGTGTAATGAAAGAACAGGATGGGGTAATATGGTTATCAGATGGTGAGAGCCGGACTGCAGGTTTATGTATCTGGACGCTCGGTCTGCAGCCCAATCCCATGCTGCCCACGCTCCGCTTGCCAGTCACCTCCGAAGGGTATGTACAGGTAGACAACAGTTATAGGGTAGCGGGTATGCCAGGTGTATACAGTATCGGTGACTGCGCCAGAATCGTAGACCCGGTTAGCGGCCATGTCGACGGTAAGACCTGTAAAGAAGCAATTCCCCAGGCGGCCCGGCTTGCCAAAATTATATTAGCAGATCTTGAGGGGCGCCGGGCGCCGGTCCATGAAAGCTATATGAATTTGTTCAGCATCGGACTAGGTCCCGATAAAGGATTAACCTGGGTGAACAAATGGGGACTCGATTTTGTGATCACAGGTAAATTGAGCTGGAAGATTAAAAAGTATACTTGGGATACAGCAAGTATGCTGACGCCTTAACCGGTAGGGATTCAGAAAAAGGGGGTGGTGGAGATAGAGGAATTATACAGCCAGTACAAAAAATTAATGCTTACGCTGGCTTATCAAATGACGGGGGTATGGTCCGATGCGGAAGACGCCGTACAAGACGTTTTTCTCAAAGTCTACAATGTGAACCCGGCTGGCCTGGCCGAAGAGCCAAAGGCGTATTTGTGTAAAATGGTCGTAAACCGCTGCCGGGACCTGTATAAATCGGCACGCAGACGAAGGGAATATTATGTCGGTGAGTGGCTTCCCGAACCCATCCCCACTGCGGAGTCGGATCCGCTTCATTTCATAGTCCGTGATGAGCTTCTGTCCTATGCAGTCCTGGTAATGCTGGAGAAGCTGTCACCGGCAGAACGTGCGGTATTCGTATTGCGCGAGGCTCTCGGTCTCGAGTACGGTGGAATCGCCGAGATCATCGGTAAAAGCGAAGTGAATTGCCGGAAGCTGTTTAGCCGCGCAAAGGTGAAAATGGGCACCGGTGCAGAAGAGCCGGATGTCATCGAGAGTGATAAAGAGATCTGGGTTCACCGCTTCCTCGCCGCACTTGAGCAGGATAATACAGAGCAGGTCATTTCCATGCTGGCTGATGATGTCGTGCTCATTTCAGATGGGGGAGGCAAAGTATTTGCTGCCGTCCGCCCAATCTCACAGCGCGATGCCGTGTCCAAATTTCTTTTTGGTTCTTTTCATAAATTGTACCAGCAAGAGGGAGTACAGATCGAGATTAGCATGATCAACGGCCAGACCGGGGTCATCTTCCGTGCAGGAGAGCATATCGATTCTGTTGCATTATTTCATACTACCGGACATTTAATCCGCAACATTTATCTAATCCGTAATCCGGATAAACTCAGACATTTTGAACATTTCTGAGTTCTAACTTCTAAAGCAAGTTGTTGAGAGGAAGATGGTATGGAAACTGCAGTAAATAATCTGACGGAGGACAAGAAAGCTGAGCTAATAGATAAATATGGTCTATCTGTTAAACCTGATCCTCCAAAAGACACTCTGTTTCAAGGTGACTTTGGCTTTTCCATCAATTATCCGACACTAGTAACATTAGCTATTGTTGTGTTGGCAGCAGTTGTTCTATTGTATATCTTGTTCAAGAAAAGAAAGGTATGAAGTGAAGTATGGTGAAAGACTTATTGGACATATTCCCCGATGATTTCAAGGCGGCAGAGCCATTTTTTAACCGGAAAAAACAGCATATTCCCGCGCTATCCGTTTTGCGGAGGTTGTACCCGGGCCGTGTGTTTGTAGATAACGCAGTGAATCCGGGGCTGGCGATAGTCTGGGCTGCCGGCAGGTGGATGCAAGCATTTTGAATCAGTGTATGAGCTGGAGACAGGGCGGTTTAGAACATTACAGGACTTCCTTAGAGCTGATGCTGCTGAACTTGAGATTGATATTGCACAGTACCCGATTGTCACTGAAGATGAGAGTACGTCGTCACATACTGACCCTTATTTTTTGGAAAAGAAAACGTTTGGAGCGTCAGTGAAGGCAGGAGGAGTAACCGTGTCTTTCTGCCGAAATAACGGTTTTTCTGTGGGCAATGAATATTTTATTGATGCGGATACCTACGAAACGGCTGAGCGGAACAAGGGCTACGGGACACAGGCGGCAGCTGCACTGATCGGCTATTATCTGGAATTGGGTATGGTTCCTTTATGGGAGACAACTCAGGACAATCTGGCCTCACAACGGCTCGCTTTAAAGCTGGGGTTTCTCCCGGTTGAACAGTATCCTGTCTTTACTTTTGAATTGTATTAATAACATCTGTAACCCAGAGATAATAACACAGAAATCCCGCTAATTAGAGTTATTTTATCCAGTTTGGGTAATATTGGATATACCTGAATGAAGTGGAGGCGGGAAAATGAGAACTTTTGGACGAGGCGTGCTATATTCCATTATTGTCATAGCTGTACTGCTTCTGATTTCTTTTGTAATCGGTGATACTGTTACCCTTCCCTGGTATATTTTTATTCCTTTGTTTGTTCTGGTCTGGGCGCTGGTTGTTTATCAGGAGGGGCGTAACCGTTCCAGGCAGGGATAGATAATGCGTTTCATAGGATTGATCATACACGCAACCGCCCATAATGAGAAGGGATGGTTTGCCGTGTATTTAGTATGAGGTACATAAAAGAGTATATAAAGGAATCGAACCATACTTTTGGAGGTGTACTACCAGCAAGAATGACAAAGAATATAACAATCGGTCTGCTTGCCCACGTCGATGCCGGAAAGACGACCTTCGCCGAGCAGCTGCTCTACCATACGGAAGCGATCCGCAGCAGGGGCAGAGTAGACCATAAGGATACTTTTCTGGATACCCATGAGATTGAAAAAGCGCGCGGCATCACCGTATTCGCTGATCAGGCGGAATTCAGCTACGGCGATTCACACTATTTTTTGCTGGATACTCCCGGCCATGTCGATTTTTCGCCGGAGATGGAGCGGGTGCTGCAGATTCTCGATTATGCAGTTGTGATTGTCAGCGCAGTTGAAGGTGTGGAGGGTCATACGGAGACGGTATGGCAGCTGCTGCGTTCCCATAGGGTTCCAACCTTCTTTTTTATCAATAAAACAGACCGTATCGGTGCCGATCCGCAGCGTGTGCTTAGCGAGATTCGCCAGCTGCTCAGCGGAGATGCCTTTATGCTGCCGGAGCTTGATACTGGCGGTGTGGATGAGGAGCTGCGCTCTTTTTTGGCTGAACGGGATGAAGCGCTGTTTGAGGCATATCTCGATGGAAGCCTGGACGAGCCGGTCTGGAAGGAGGCACTAGTTAATCTGGTGCGGCAGGGCAAAGTCTTTCCTTGCATGGCAGGCTCCGCTCTGCTGGATGAAGGGATCGGCAGCTTTCTCCGAAATTTGGATGCACTTGCGGTAACGGAATATGATTACCGTCTGCCTTTTGCCGGAAGAGTCTACAAGGTCCGCTACGATGACAAGGGCACAAGGATCACTTATATTAAAGCGCTGCAAGGTGTGCTAAAGGTAAGGGAAGAGTTAACCTGCGGTCCTGCAGGAAAGCGGATCTCTGAACGTATTACCGGTATAAGGCGGATTAACGGGGCGAAGACGGCAGCGGCCGACTGGGCCGGAGCGGGTGAATTGTTTGCCGTAACCGGCTTAACGGCTGCCGGGCCGGGAGAAGGCGTCGGAGAGCTGGAGGACACTGTGGGCAGCGGACTCGTTCCTTTGCTGAGATCCAAAGTCTGTTTCGAACCCCCGGTTCACCTGAAAGAGGTGCTGCAGGCGTTTCAGCAGCTTGGTGCGGAAGACCCTTCGCTGAATGTAAGTTGGGATGAAATGCTTCAGGAGCTGCAAATTCAGGTCATGGGGCAGATCCAGCTGGAGGTGCTGGAGCAGGTGCTCCGGGAGCGATTTCATATACCGGTAACCTTTGGTGACCCGGAGATTTTGTATATGGAGACGATCAAATCAATAGCCTATGGCTGTGGCCATTTTGAGCCGCTGGGCCATTACGCCGAGGTTCATCTGAAGCTTGAACCGGGTGAACGCGGGAGCGGCGTAACGGTACATAATAAGTGTCACCCCGATCATCTGGCTGTGGGCTACCAGAATCAGATTGTTCAGGTACTGCTGGACAAAGGGCATCACGGCCTGCTGACCGGCTCGCCGCTGACCGATGTTCAGATTACGCTCCTGAGCGGCAGGGCTCATAACAAGCATACGTCAGGCGGAGATTTCCGGGAGGCTGCTCTGCGCGCATTACGCCAGGGGCTGGAGCAGGCGGAGAATGTGCTGCTGGAGCCGTTTTATGATTTCAAAATCCGGATTCATGCCGACCATGTAGGCAGAGTGATGTCCGATATTCAGCAGGCCAGCGGAAGCTTTACCTCACCCGAAATAAATGGTGAAACGGCTATCCTTGCCGGAACAGTGCCGGTTGCCACTTTCATGAATTATCCGGTAAGACTGGCTTCCATGACACAAGGCAAAGGAGCCATATCTCTGCGGGCTGGCGGGTACCAGACCTGCCATCAGGCCGGACACATCATCAGTATGAAGCAGTACGATAAAAATGCCGATCCCGCCTACCAGTCGGCCTCAATTTTTTGTGCCAAAGGACAGGCTTATTCTGTCCCTTGGGATGAAGCGGCTATGCATATGCATGTTAAGCTGGAGTATTGAGACATGTGCTGTGAAGACTGTGTAGGACATCTGTCCTTTAAGGAGCGGGGAAGATAGCTTTTAATGGATAATAGCGAATGCCTTTATTTCAAGGAGGATAACAAATGACAACAGTGATAGACAAAATTGCCTGGATTCATATTGTAGACGGGAAGGTGCTCGGCGCTCGTTCTCACGGTAAAGACACCTATTATTTCCCCGGAGGCAAACGGGAAGCGGGCGAGACGGACAATGAAACACTGATCCGCGAGATTGAAGAGGAATTGACGGTACAGATTATTCCGGAGAGTATCCGGCATTTTGGCACATTTGAAGCTGAAGCACATGGTAAAGAACCCGGTGTGCAGGTGCGGATGACCTGCCTGACTGCAGAATATAACGGTACGCTTACCCCGGCAGCGGAAATTGCTGACCTGGCGTGGCTTACGTTGGCAGACAGGGAGCGGGTGTCGGCGGTCAGCAGGCTGATTTTTGACCGGCTGCATGAGATGAAGCTGTTGTCTTAGTTGAGTTTATGTTTATTAAAGGCCCGTTTCAGCCTCTAAAAAAGAGGATTGAAGCGGGCTTTTTGGTGCAATGCTAAGGGGAAATTGTAATTTAGGACATATGTCCTTCACGGATTACGCCGGATGTCATTTAATTAAGGCAGAGATTACAAAGAGGAGAGAGAAGACATGAAGGGAATCATTTTTGCCTTTATAGGCGGGGCGTGCATTACGCTGCAGGGGGTTGCAAACGCACGGATCAGCCAGGACATAGGGACATGGCAGGCAGCAACTATCACACAATTAACCGGTTTTATTATGGCTTTGGCGATTCTTCTGTTCGTACGCGACGGGAAGAAGCAAGGCTTCAAAAAAGTAAATCCGCTGTATCTGACCGGAGGCGCGCTGGCTGCGTTCATTATTTTCAGTGAGGTAACCGCAATACAGCATGTCGGAGTTACTTTGACTATATCCGCACTACTGATCGCCCAGCTGTTTATGACCTTCATGATTGACAGCAACGGCTGGTTCGGAGTAGTGAAGCAAAAAATGCGGCTGCCGCAGTTCATCGGAATCGGGATGATGATTGCCGGCGTGCTGATTCTTAAACTTTAATGCAAAAAAGGGGATAATTTTTATGATAATCGGCATTATATTGGCATTGGTGGCGGGCGCGCTTGTGGGCCTGCAGAATATTTTTAACAGTAAAGTCAATGAGCATACAGGCTCCTGGTCGACAACGACACTTGTACTCGGGATGGGCTTTATCGCTTCACTTATTATGGGGCTGATTACTCAGGGGACCGGGATGTTTACACTCCAGCATATGCAGCCGTGGTACTGGTTCAGCGGAGTGATCGGCGTCGGCGTGGTAATCTGCCTGGTGCAGGCAACGAAGCTGCTTGGTGCGACTTTTGCGATTGCAATCGTGCTGACCTCGCAGCTGGGATTCGCGCTTCTATGGGATTCCCTTGGCTGGATGGGGCTGGAAAAGGTTCCGTTTAGCCTGAATCAGCTGCTTGGTGTACTGGTCATTGTAGGCGGCATTCTTGTTTTTAAGCTTGGCGGCCGTGAAGCGGGACGCCGTGAGAAGAAGGCGTCTGGTCAACAGCGGCAGGCGCTTCATACCGATTAATATATGAAAGCTAAGCTCTGTAATTCTGCCGAGGCAGATTGCGGGGCTTTTTTGCTGCTGCAGATTTAAATTTTAATTAAATGGTGCATTTTATGAGGTTTGGAGTGCTTTTCAGGAATAGAGCACAAAAACCGGGGGGATTTGATATATTCTTGGTCTATCGACAGCATAGACAACACAAAAGCGTCATCCGAATAAACGAGATTTAGGGGTGCCACTAATATCAAGTTTATTAATCCAAAAACCAGAGAGGAAGAAGAAAAAATGAATACCAACCAAATGTTTGACCTCGATTTGAGAAAGAGCTACGAAGCAAGCGACCTGAGCCCTCAGGCTTCAATTGTCAAAACAACAATCCAGATATCCAAAGCAGTATGCAGAACGCTTACTTGCATCTGTACCGGCTCTTGTTCCAATTGTAAATAATTCATAAGGGCTTGATAAGTTAGAGGTAGTGAATAGCTGCCTCTAACTTACATATGGAGACTGTATGTTTAAACCAAATATTTATAACTGGCACACCGCCCGCATGACGGATCAGTTCCAATATAATGCAGCTTCCGGCCGGCCGCTAACCATTCTGTTTATTGATACAGGCGCCGACAAATTCCACCCGGAGCTGAAAGGCAATCTTATTGAAGCAGAGTGCAGATCATTTGTGCCTTATGAGCCCTGTCTGAGTGATTATATCGGCCATGGCACACAGATGATCAGCTCTGTTACAGGCAAAAAGGTGTTTAAGGGAATAGCCCCCACCGCCAGCGTTGTTGTCTACAAAATAACCGATAAAAAAGGGATTAGCAAGCTTGATTGGCTCTATAAAGCGCTAAAGGAAGGTATTTCCAAAGGATATCCGGTAATCAATATTAGCTACCGAACGGAATACGAATTGGACCTGCTCGAATTTGGGCGGTTTCAGGCCTTGATTGACTTTGCCGGCAGACAAGGGATTTGGGTGGTTTGCTCTGCGGGGAACGACGGGCGTGATATATCGCAGGAATTCAGGGTGCCTTCAAATTTACAGGGAGTGTATCCGATCGGTTCAACAAATAAGAACGGCGGGGTGTCCTTGTTCAGCAATACGCTCAGCAGCCAGTTTTTTGCTCCGACTGGAGATGAGTATGAAGTGAATTACGACAATGACTGGGTCATGGTTGCCAAATCAGAGCTTGTCACAGGCGACTATCTATATGAGGTACTGGGCTTTGACAAGGCATATACCGTAGGAATCGGTACCAGCATAGCCAGCGCATTATTCAGCGGTGTTGTTGCCAGTCTTGCCGGTGAGCTCATAGCCCAAGGCTTGAAGCCCGATCGTACTGTACTGGAGGAGCTGCTCCGTCTGGGTGCAAGGCCTGCCGGTACCAAGCAGGAGCATTATGAAGTGAGTCTATCAGGCTCTATTCGAGCATTGAGACATATGAGAGGTTGATTGCATGCTGCAGAAATTTGAAATATCGGACACCTACATGTACCGGAAAACACTGCTCAGCCTGGAACAATATACTGATTTGTTTGACCTTGAAGTACAGGATGACGATGAATACCTCAATAGTCTTGTACGTTTTATTGAAGAGCAAGGATTACTGGATTCGATCTTCATCTCCAGTCCTGCGACATACACGGCGCTGCAAAGTCTGAATAGAGGAAAGACAATGAAGCCCAAAAAGAAACGGAATCTTATATTGAGCCTTACCAAATTTATATCGCGTGCGATCTGCAGGCCGACACCGTTTGGACTGTTCGCAGGAGTCGGTATTTCCCGGTTTGGCACAGAAGGGCTGTCACCGGAAGAAACTGTCTGGGCGTCAGCGGACTACAGTCTGATATACAGCTTGATTGAGCTGTTTCACGGAGATGCGGAAATCCGGAATGAGTTAAAACTGAGTGTGAATAACACTTCCTACACAGACCATCACAGGCTCGTTATCTCCTATCAAACCACCTTTGCAAAGGTACAGGAGGCACAGAGTGCTGAAAATATATCGGTTCTCAAAACCCCGGTCATAGATTTTATTCTGGACATTCTTTACCGGGAACGGCAGTCCTTTCTCCAGCTTACTAAGGCAGTAAACAAAGCATTTGGCGTGGATGACAGCATCAGCGTGACGTTTGTACGGCAGCTGATGGAACAGGGCTTTCTGGTAAGTGCGCTGGTCCCTGATCCCCGGGATGCTGCTCCGCTTCACCATCTGGCTGGCACGCTGAAGAAAATGACTGCGCCAAAGGCAGCCTATTATTCGGATTCACTCGAACGGATTGCTCATGCTATACAGGACATCAGCACCGCTCCAGTCAAGCGGGATAGTATTGAAGCTGCCTTGCAGCAGGTACGTGCAATTCTTCCTGATTATGAAGGCGACGTGGTCAAAGTTGATATCCGTTTGGATCAGGCAAACGAAATTCCTTTATCGGACAGCGACAGGCAGACTCTTGCGGAAACAGCTTCAATTCTGAGCCTGCTTTCTACTTATACAAAAGAAGACACGTTGTCAGATTACCGGCAGCAATTTACCGAAAAATATGGGGTATACGAAGAAGTACCTTTGCTGGAGTTGTTTAGCCGGACCATGGGAATTGGTAAACCGGAAGAGTACAATGGCAGTCACCAGAGCGAAAGCAGGAACAGGCTCAAGAATGAGAGCCGCTTCCAGAGTCTGAAGGCGCTTATTGCAGAGTGGCAGACGAATGCTATCGCCAATCATACCGATATCGTACTGGATAACACCAAATTAAGTAAGCTGTCTGAGCTTAGTCGGGCAGATATCCATGTCTCCTTCGATTTATATTATTCCTGTATGAAAAATGAACAAGGCGGGGTTACCTTTTATTTAAATAACAGATCCGGATCGCCTGAAGCTTGCCAGACCTTTGGAAGGTTTGCTTATATGTTCGACAAAGGGAGCACGGAAGAAATTTTTAATTTCATCAGAGAACCTGAGAAGCAGGAGGCTGGTGTACATTCTGCTGAAATCTCCTTTTACCCGTCGAATCCAAAGGTCGCTAATATTATGACCGTAGGCCGGACACCTGACCCTTCATTGGGTATGGGGAGCTTCCCGGTAAATCACGGGCTGGATATCTCCCGGCTGCTGGTAGGGGTGGAAGAATCGGGCTGTTTTTATCTAAAGCACAGGGATACAGGAGAATTGGTGTTTCCAAAGCTTAGCAGTATGTATAATACAGCACTGGCCCCCGGTCTTGTCCGGTTCCTGAATGACATTAATCAGCAGTATCAGACCGGCTGGTCACACCTGGATGAATATCTTTATGATTCCACCTATACTCCTAGAGTTACCTATAAGAATATCGTCATCAGCCCTAAAAAATGGGTGTTATATGCGGATAAACAGCTTCAAAGCGAAGAACGGTTTCTGGCCTTCCTGGATGAATGGATCATAAAAGCTAACCTTCCGCGATATGTATATCTGGTGGAATTAGACAATAAGCTGCTCCTGGATCTACAGCATCTACAACACCGGAAGTTATTGCACAAAGAATATACGCGGAACCCGGAAGGCAAGGCAGCTGTTATGACCGAAACAGAGCGTGAGCTTTTCTCTTCCGCCAACCGGTATATGGAGGAGTGCGTCTTCTTTGGCAAGAGCAGCTCATTCCGGTATTTACCGGTACAAAGGTTGTCTGCACAAGCCACGGATAAACGATTGAACAAAGTATTAAGCCCCCCGGTTAAGGCAGTCTATTACCCGGGTTCGGACTGGATGGCCTTTCAGTTATATTACAATCAGGAGCTGCTGACTGACCTGTTGGGAAATGCCTTCAAATCATTTATGGATCAAGGTCCGGAAAACTTTATTAAGCGAATCTTTTTCGTCCGTTATGCGGATAAAGTACCGCATGTCAGGCTGCGGTGCAAGGTGCCGGGAAGCGCAGAAAGCGGACGTATGACTGCCTTAAACTATATTTTCGACTTCCTGAACAGTATAGTGTCATCCGGATTGGTCAGTACGTATACGATTGTACCTTATCGTCCGGAAATTTTGCGGTATGGAGGTACAGTGCTGATTGAACAAGCGGAGAAGCTGTTTGCTGTAGATTCCCAGCTGGTATCCGGTTACTATGCAGGAAAAAGGAAGATTGATGCAGCGGACCAGATGTTGTTTTGCTGTACGGGAATGCTGGAAATGCTGCGGTTTGCTTATCCAAATAAGTCTGATCAATTAGCGGCGCTAAAGCCGGTTACAGATTATAAGCGCTTCAGGCAGGAATACCGGGAGCGCAAGGAAGCTTTATTCCAATTCATCCAACAGGACCATGATGCTGCATTACAGTTAACTGACACGGACAGCAGGCATATGCAATATACAGCCTACTTCAACGCAATAAGGGAAACGGATAACAGAACCAATTATTACGATGATATTCTGTTCAGTCTCCTGCACATGTTCTGCAACAGAGTGCTAGGTCTTGACCGGGAAAAAGAAGAATTGGCGCTGCATCTGTGCTATTACGGACTGGAGGATTACATGCAGTCAAAGAAATATCATGCTGTGTATTAAGGAGGGTTTTATGGCAGGTGAAGCGGTCAGAGACCATTTATCTGAAATGGTCAGGAATAGTGCGGAAGTTTTCAAGGATATGAGCAAAGTACGTACACTTATAATGAAGCATGCCATGCATGATTACCCTGAAATGGATCTTCTTTCGCTGGCCTCGGGTTATCCGGGAATCAGTATTTTTCTGGATAAGCTGGATGAGGTATACCCGGAGGAGGGCTGGGATGTGCTTGCTTTCCGCTATAATCAGGAGATTGTGCGGTTAGCCGGCAGCATGCCGGTTCATTCTCTATCTCTTTACTCAGGGTTGGCCGGTCTCATCTTTATGTTTAACGAATGCTCAAGAGGCTCAACGAGATATACACATGTTCTGTCGCAGCTCCTTGATGTGTTTTTTGACAGCTACCCAGCGTTTTTTGAAGAAACAAGGAGTAAGCTGGAAGGCGGCTTGCTCGTGGACAGCGATCTGGATTTGATTTCCGGATGGACGGGAATCGCCGCTGTTTTGATGGAGGTAAAGGAGCAGCAGGTTCATTACTCCGGCAGACTGGTTGGAGCGCTTAATCAAATCCTGCAGCTGATTACCGGGGCCGTGGGCAGGCTGAATAATTTTGAAAAGCTTTCTGGACAGAGCGTCTACTACAATCTGGGCATGGCACACGGAATTACAGGGGCGATTAACCTGCTGTCTGTTGCCAAGCTGCGGCATTATCCTATAAATGGATTAAGAGAAGTGCTGGAAGTGGCGGGGGCATTCCTGAAAGGGAACATCCGGCAGTGGCATGGCACCTCCGTTATACCCAATATGGTTATAGCAGATCCGGAAGCCGGGAATGGGCATAATCCGTCGTATCACCGTGATGCCTGGTGTTATGGTACACCGGGAGCATCTGTTGCACTGTTCCGCTTAGGCCTGGCGCTGGAAGACGACTTAATGCAGACAATGGCGGTGCAATTGTTTAATACTGTCTATTTACGGCCGGATGGGCTAAGAAAGGTAATCTCACCAACAATTTGTCATGGATATGCCGGACTGCTGCTGATTCAGGAGCACTTCAGGCGTGCTGCTGGCTTGGAGGGCGGGGAGGAGTTTCTGCAGCGTCTGCTGGAGCTGCGGAGTGCAGAGGATCTGTTAGCTTTTGCTGACATTGAGGGAACTGCCGAGAAGCCGGTCTGTCTGGATAAAGTCGGGCTACTCGACGGATGTGCAGGTGTACTGCTGACACTGTTGACCTATGACAACAAGCATTTATGCACTTGGGAACAGATGCTCCTGTTCAGCTAAAAGGAGGAAACGTTGATGTTCATGTTATTAAAGGAAATTATTACTGTTACGGTGGGACTGATCACCGACTTTCTTTCCTTCCAGCTTGATGCGTATTTCTATATCTGGTTCCTGGCTCTGTTCTTTTCAAGCCTGGCAGCGACCCTGGTCCAGCGGGCGGAAGGGAAAATAGCCTACAGCAAGGCGGAATGTGTCGGAATCAACTTACTGGCTATTGTTCTATACCTCGTGATCGGAACATTATTAGCCAGATACTTTATGAGCTTTGAAGATCAGCAGGTGATCGCCGATGATAAGATCATGTTATACAAAATCTCATTTATGCTGACATCTGCTGTGATTTTTGTAGATATTGTCCTTGACCGTCTGAAAAAAGAGCGTAAATTTTCATATACTCTAGAGTTTTTCGCCGGAAGTGCCGTATGCTTTTTGCTATTCCAGATAAGCAATCAGACAGATTGGATTGGAACGAGGCTGTCCCTGTCTTACATTATCATGGTGGCGATAGCAGCAGGTATCTACACGCTGGCCATGAAGTTTTTGCTCGAATACGAAAATCATAAAGAAAAATAGGTGAGTACAGCAGAATGGAACTGAAAATGGAGCAACCGGGAATTGATAAAGCCGGCAGAGACCAGAAAACGGCCAATTCCCTGCTGGCATTAATTAAAATAGCAAGCTGGCCCAAACTGGCGCTGGCATGGACCATCGTATTCACTCTCATTTCAGCTGCTTTTTCCCTGGTCCTGCCGGTTATTACAGGGAATCTTGTAGATAAAATATCAAATTCTCAGCTGTACGTCCGGGACGCAGCTATGCTCCTTTTGCTGTTTATGGCCGGAGGGGTGCTGAACGCTGTTTCTGCACTTTTACTCAGATATGTGGGGAGTAAATTTTTCCGGGAGCTGCGGCTGAAAATATGGGATAAAGTCATTCATCTGCCGGTTAGCTATTTCGACAACAATGAAAATGGAAAAATTATCAGCAGAATGACTAACGACCTGGCTATTGTCAGTAATTTTCTGGCTATCGCCTTGCCGTCTGTTATTGCCGATATGCTCATGGTCACCGGCTGTATAATCATGTTATTTGTTCTGGACTGGAGATTAATGAGCGCATTGGTGGCACTAATTCCTGTAACTGCGCTGCTCATCTACCCTATTGGCAAAAGAATAAATAAGGTTTCTGTTGAGACGCAGAATGCAGCGGCGGATTTCTCAGGCGAACTGGCAAAAATCCTCTATAATATCAGGTTTATTAAAGCTACGACCTCAGAAAAGCTCGAGATCGCCTATACGCGGAGAATTCTTAACCGGATTTTCCGGCTGAACATCAAAGAAGGGGTTTTGTCCGCCGTTATAGAGCCTATTGTTACAATTGTTATTATGATGGCTTTGGCGGGGATGTTCTGGTATGGAAGCTCTGGGATTGCCGGCGGTAGAATTACTACTGGAATTCTAGTATCCATGATCTTTTATTTATTTACAATGGTCTCACCATTAACCCAGCTGAGCAGTTTTTTCACAGAGTTTCAGAAGGCTAAAGGGGCAAGCAAGGAAATTTACGCTATTTATGGCCAGCAGGATGAGAAGCAGAGGCTTCAGGCAGCTTCGGTACCTGGAAAATCAGAGGAGACAGCGTATGACTGCCTGAATTTTGATAATGTCTCTTTTGCTTACAGACAGGATCAGCCTGTGTTATCCAATGTAAGCTTCTCTCTTAGCGGCTGTACAACGACTGCAATTGTAGGTCCGTCGGGTTCAGGAAAAACCACACTTTTTTCATTGCTTGAGAAGTTTTATGAGGAATATAATGGGAATATATCTTATAATAGTGTATCTTTGGATAATATCAGGACGGATGAATGGCGGCGTAAAATTTCTTATGTCATGCAGGACAGTGATCTGCTGGTAGGATCGGTTAAGGACAATCTGATATATGGGCTGAACAGAAGAGCGGACGACCAGGAGATTTATGAAGCGCTTGACCGTGTAGGGTTGAAGGAGGTGATTAAGCAGTTGCCGGAAGGACTAGATACCTTTGTCGGTGAAAGAGGAGTTAAATTATCGGGCGGGCAAAAGCAGCGGATTCAAATCGCCAGATGCCTGCTTGCAGATCATGACATTCTACTGTTTGATGAGGCGACAGCTAATCTGGATAGTGATTCAGAGCAGCTTGTGCATGATGCCATCAGAATGATTTCCAAAAGCAAAATGACGATTATTATCGCTCACCGCCTGTCTACGATTTACAAAGCCGACCAGATCATTTTTTTGGACAGGGGAGAAGTAACGGGGATAGGTACTCATCACGAACTTATGCATAGGCACAGTAAATATCGTGAATATGTACAATTTCAGTTTCCCGTAGAACGGAGTTGAGAAGGGCTGTGCCGTTGTATCATCGATTGTCTGTATGGCTGACAGATACATACTTGCAGGATAACGATATGGAAGAGGAGAAACGCTCCTGTGTGCTGTACTACATAGAGAATATGCTGGCCGGAGCAGGAAAGATCCTGCTTGTCCTGATTACTGCAGCGCTCTTCGGTATATTTACCGAAACGGCAGCCATGCTGCTGTCTTATACGGTTGTCCGGCAAAAAGCATTCGGCTGGCATGCCCGCAAATCTCTGCATTGTACCCTGGTGAGTCTGCTATGCTTTGTGTTTGTCCCGCTGCTGCTGCAGGAAGTGGAATGGAACCGGTTTTTGCTGGTCGGAATAGGCCTGCTTTCTCTCACTTTGTCTGCCAGGTATGCTCCGGCCGATACAGAGTATAACCCGCTGGTGAACAGGAAGTTTAGAAGAGCCTGTAAAATAAAGGCTGTCCTTCTTAATGCAGTATTCCTTTTAATATCTGTCGTGCTCGGCTTTAACCAATGGTTCATATTCGGGCCGTTTCTTGAAGCGATTGTTATAACACCACTATTTTATTCCATTATGAGAAGGAGTTATGCCAACTATGAACAATATCAAGAGTGTTGAAGTACACGAAGGTAACAATGTCCAGAGCGGACTCAAGGCGAAGCTGGTCGAGTATATGAGTAAAAAAGGCGGAGGCGGGGGAATCTGCTTCGGATTATTTTATGAACCGGTCAATCCAAAGCTGGAGAAACTGATTAAAAAATGATGACTGCCGGAATTTATTTTTTGCAGTACACCAGTTATCTTGTAATTTATCATATGGTGAGCAGCAATGGTCCGGGACTTTTCCGCATGAATTATAAAATGCTGCTCTTTTTACTGCTGTATTACTTTATCGGGATAACCGCCCTGGATCAATTCGGGCTGATAGTTTATCCTGTTTTGTTTGTGCTACTGACCGTATACGGGTGGCTAATCGACAAATATGAGTCCTTGTGGGTAATTGGCTTCCATGCCATATTGACGCTCTTTATAACTACACTGCTAGGTTATTTCACTACAGTCATCAGTTATGCGGTTCCTTATGAATTTAGCTTTGGATGGTCGGCTCCTCTTCTGGCAGCCGTTTCACCGCCGCTGATCTATCTGGCGTTCTGCAAACTGGTATTCTACTGGTTCCCTGCTCCGGCGGTCAAACTTTTGAAGCTTTACCGGAATAAGCTTATAGCCGGAGCTTCGCTATTCCTGGTCGTGGGTAAAATCGGGCTCGGCTTCATCATTTATTCGGAATCTGCAAGCAACCATCCGTATCCGAGCGGTTTAAGATTGTGCTGCTGCTGGTTGGGGTTACTGTTATTTTTCTGATGATCATTAACTGGCTATATCGATTCCTGCGGGAACGTGAGCTGGAGAAGAATAAGACTGATCAATATATGCAGCTGCAGGCTTATATTATGGAGATTGAAAAAATGTACGAAGACATCCGCAGCTTCAGGCATGACTATGCCAACATTCTGCTAATGCTGGATGAGGGGATCAGAACTGGAGATCTGGGTATGATCAAGCGGATATACGAGCATTCGATTCAGCCGACAGCGTCACAGTTAAACGGATACTCGTACAGGCTGGACAATCTCATAAATCTGGATGTAAGCGAGCTGAAGAGCATCATAGCCTCAAAAATGCTGATAGCACAGAAACGCGGAATCGATATCAGACTGGAGATAGAGGGCAGAATCAGCGAAGTATATATGGATATTATTGATCTCTGCAGAGTGGTATCCTGTTTTCTGGATAATGCCATTGATGCTGCGCTGGAATCCGGTAACCCGATGATAAGCATTGTTTTGATTCATGAAGCTGATATTCAGACGATAATGATCAGAAACTCATACAGTCAAGCCGCGCTTGAAGGGATTTCTGTCGATGATCTTTACAAGCGGAACTTTTCCACGAAAGCAGCCAACCGGGGGCTTGGCTTATATAACATATCCAGAGTGCTGCACAGTAACAGGTATGCTGCTCTGGATACCAGAAAGGAATCGGAATTTTTTATGCAGACATTAATATTAAAGAGAGCGATATCATGAATATTTTTATTCTGGAGGATCAGTTCATTCAACAGCGTATCATGGAAAAGTTAGTCCGCAAAGCCTGTGAGGAGCTGGGTATCCGCTGCAGAAATCTCGTTGTCACCGCCAAGCCGGATTTGCTTCTTCTCGAATCCAAAGCCTGTGCGAATAATTTGTATTTTCTGGATATTGAAATTTCAGGCTGCGAAACCAAAGGACTGGAGGTTGCCCGGGAAATCCGGAAATACGACGCTCACGGCCATATTGTTTTTGTGACAACACATAGCCATTTATCTCCAGTCACATTTAAATATAAGGTGGCTGCTCTTGATTTTATTGTTAAAGTTGCTGATCAGGATGAGCTGGAGTTAAAGATTAGAGAAATTCTGACCATTGCCGATGAAAGAAAAACAGTGGTTGATGATAATGACTGGTTCGTATTTGATAACAAGTTCACGAAATTTCAAATCCCCTTTAACAGCATTTATTACTTTGAAACAACTGATATTCCCCACAAAATCCGTCTAGTTTCCGAGAACAGAACACTTGAATTCTACGGGGATTTAAAGGATATCGAGGCCAAAGATCCGCGGCTGTTCCGGTGTCACCGGGCATTTATCGTAAACCTGATGAAGGTGGAATCCATTGATAAAACCAAGAAGGAGATCATCTTTCAAGGCAATCTGAATTCCGGTGAGCCTAAGCGGATGATTCCCGCTTCGCGCCAGCTGTTGAAGCAGCTCTTGGAGAAGATAGGGGACCGGGGCCTCCTGCATCAGTCGAATTTTTGAGTACCAAGGGATAGGAGTTAAAAGAAAGAAGGGGGAGGGACATGGGACAAGGGACTGCCGTTCGGGCAGAAGTAAGAGGCTTTGATGCAGCCAGCTTAAAGCTTATAGCGATCATGGCAATGCTGGCCGATCATACCGGAGCATTATTTTTTCCTGATTTTCTGGGATTTCAGGTGGTAGGCAGAATTACACTGCCTATTATGGCTTTTTTTATTGCCGAGGGTTATCTCCATACGAGAAGCTTTATAAAATATGCACTGCGTCTTGCTGTAACCGGGCTGATCAGTATTGTGCCTTACGGACTGGTTTTCAATGACTGGTATGGCTCGGGTAATATTATGTTGACGCTACTGTTGGGCTTGTTGGCCATTCGGGTCTATGAAAATACTGCAAACCATATACTCAGATATTCATTAATTTCAATACTATGCGGGATTTCGCTTCTGGGGGACTGGAGTGTAACCGGAGTGGTTATGATTCTGGCCTTTTACGCGGCACGTAAGCAACAGAAGGTTTACAACGGATGGATACTTGCGCTCATTGGGTTTATGTTTGTCTTCGGGGTAGCCATAATATGGGCGGTACCTGATTCTCTGGCCATAATGGGCATGCATGACAGTACAATGAACAGATATTTGTATCCTTTTGCGGTTGGGGGAGCAGCTATTATTGCCGTTCCGCTGCTGTCCCGTTATAACGGAGAAAGGGGAAGAGGAATGCAGACCTTTTTTTACCTGTTTTATCCGCTGCATTTGCTCGCCCTTTATCTCCTTAAGCTGGCTTTAAAGCTTTATACATAATTATTCCGTAAGAGAAAGTATGGGGTGTAGGGCATTTATAGCTGGCCTAGAGCTTAAACTGCTCCAGTGCAGGCGTTCTGCTGCCAAGCAGCGCACTCCGCCATTGCTCATACACCCTCCAGGCTCTGCCGTTGTCGAGCAGATGCTTGCAGATATATACACCTTCCTCCAGCGAACCGGCTTTGCCGGCCAGATGCAGCCGGGCCGCGCCGTTCAGCAGGGTCTGGTTGTAAAAGGCCATGTGGCCGCCGCCCTGCAGCACTTCTTCTGCAGTCTGCAGCTGCAGACGGGCAGTCCAATCCAGCTCCGGCACCTCCGTCTCCAAGCCCAGCAGCTCCGGGTCGATAATATCGAGCTGAGCCTGGCCCTCAGCCACTGTGTACACGCGGTTTGGTCGGTCGATGAACAGATCCTCGGACCCCTCCGCTCCTTGCACAACCAGACCTTTACTATAACCAAGCTTAATGATCAGCCTGGAAATCCGGTCGAAGACGGTATTATGGTAGATACCAAATACAATGTACGGGGAGCAGGAGTAGTCGATCAGCTTCTCGGCAGTATTCAGAATCGTCCGCATGCCGATGTCTTCTCTTAACGGCCGCAGGGCGCCGAGCGGCGGACACCACTGGTCCGCCTGAGCGAATAACACACCGCTTGTCTCCGCGGCTGCAATAGCCTCATCACGTGAAAGCCCGGCAACACGAACGCCGGAGGCCTCTATAATATCCTGCAGCGTAATACCCCATTTCGGCGGAAGCGGCGCTGCACCATGCAGCGTAACAGGAATACCTGCTGCTGCAAGCACAAATGCTGTCGGGAAGGTAGCAATGAATGAGTTCCTCCGGCCGTCATACGGACCGGCACAGTCCAGCCCCTGCAGTACAGGCTCACGGCGGGCGTACTTGCGGCAGACCGCGACAAACGCCTCTAGCTCCTCGATACTCTCCAGCTTGATCCGCTCGGCGATCAGAAAAGCTCCGATCTGCACGGGAGAGGCGGTCTGGCAGAGAATTGCCTCAGCTGCCGCTACTGCTTCGTCATAACTCAAGTCCCTGGCGCCGCGCTTGCCTCTGGCTACTTCTTTTAACAGGTTGATCATATCGGATTCTCCTTAAGTTTGATCCTGGAGCAGCTGGTAGACCTTAACGATCGAGGTGGCTACATCCACCATCCGTTTGCGTTCATTCATTGCCTGCTTGCGCAGGAGGTCATAGGCTTCGGATTCACTGATGTTTTTGGCCTTGGACAGAATCCCCTTGGCCATATCAATCCATTTGCGTTCCTCAATCCGTGCGAGCAGCTGCTCCTTTTCTTTGTGCCACTGCTGGCGCTCGAAGCATTGTCTGGAGCTGAAATGAAGAATCCAGTGGATCTCCTGCTCATGCATGTAAGGGGAGAGGATTCCGTCCACAATAATATTGTCACCGCAGGCGGAGACAGACAGGTCAGCAGTAGCTGAGGTACACCACCAGAGGACTGGGGCGGTTTTGTGCTTGAGCAGCTTTCGTCTCCAGAGCTCAATTTCGGTGACCGGCATACATAGAAGGGTAGCATCGGCGTCCCGGATTAATATAGAAGCCTGCTCCTCACCGGTTGCCGTCCAGGTCACATATCCGCAAGCTTCAAGAATACGCCCGGGACTATGCTCGGAGCGCGCCTCTGTGTCGTTCTCTGTTCTGCCGTTCTGAATCAAGAGCAGGGAATGCATAGCCAGACGCTCCTTTACAGGATCTTCAAGATCTCATTCATATTAAAAACAAGGAACTGCCACATTAAATAATATGTAATATTATATAACACGGATCAGGCTGTTTTGTCGATGAATTAAATTATTTAAAATTTATATGTCATAATTGTTGACGTTTTGGGATCGGCTGTAGTATAGTCGATTTAACAAATTTAACAATTGAACGGATACAACGGTGTATCCGGCTTTAGCGGCAACGGCGCCTGCTATCACTTTTATCGCAACGGGAATGTAATGTTTCCGGGCGGAGTGTAGCGGGCTATTTCTGTTGATTTCTGGTGTGTATATAGAGAGGAGAGAGGCATATGTCAGATGTACGCAAAAAACTGGTATTAGTCGGAAACGGGATGGCGGGGGTCAGAGCCATTGAGCATTTGCTCAAGCTGGCACCGGATGCTTATGAAATTACGATTTTTGGTTCTGAGCCTCACCCCAACTACAACCGGATCATGCTGTCATCTGTCCTGGCGGGTGGAGCGGACATGAACGACATCATCATTAATGACCTGGAATGGTATCGCAGTAACGGCATCAGGCTCTATACCGGACATACTGTAACTTCTATTGATACGGTGAACCGGAAAGTTCACACCGATAAGGGAGTGGAAGCCGGCTATGATGAGCTGATTCTGGCAACCGGGTCCAATCCGTTTATGCTTCCCCTGCCTGGTGCAGACAAAGAGGGTGTAATTGCCTTCCGCGACATCAAGGACACGCAGATTATGCAGGAAACAGCCAAGACTCACCGCAAAGCGCTGGTTATCGGCGGAGGTCTGCTGGGTCTGGAGGCGGCCAGGGGGCTGCTGCATCTGGGTATGGAAGTCTCGGTTGTCCATATCAACGAATATATAATGGAACGCCAGCTGGATGAGGCTGCTGCAGTCATGCTGCAGAAGGAGCTCGAAGCGCAAGGCATGAAGTTCCTGCTGAAGAAGCAATCCGAAGCCATTCTCGGCAAAAAAAGAGTCAAAGGCCTGCTGTTCGCAGACGGTGAGGTCGCTGAAACGGATCTGATCGTCATGGCTGTCGGCATCAAGCCGAATGTGGAGCTGGCCCGTGGAAGCGGCATACATGTGAACCGCGGAATTATCGTCAATGATTACATGGAAACGAACATTCCCGGCATTTATGCTGTGGGGGAATGTGCCGAGCATCGGGGAATTGCCTACGGTCTGGTCGCCCCGCTGTATGAGCAGGGAGCCGTTCTCGCTAAAAGACTGGGCGGAGCACAGACAGAAGGCTATGCCGGTTCAGTTACCTCAACCAAGCTAAAGGTATCCGGGGTTGACGTATTCTCGGCAGGACAGTTCATTGAGCAGCCCGGCTCCAGATCACTCAGGTATCAGGACGAGATCGAGGGAGTCTATAAAAAGCTGGTGATACAGGAAGATAAGCTGATCGGCGCGGTTTTGTTCGGAGATACCAGTGACGGCGCACCGCTGTTCTCGCTTATCAAGAACGGCGAGAATATCAGAGGCAAGGAAAAAGAGCTGCTGCTCGGCATTTCCTCTGATGCACTGGGTTCAACGAAAGGACCTAACCGCCTGGAAGCGATGGCTGACGATGAGATTATCTGCGGCTGCAACGGGGTCTCCAAAGGAACAATTGCCGAGGCGATTCAGTCGGGCGGCTGCACCAGCGTGGGCGATATTAAAGCGTGCACGAAAGCTTCTGCCTCCTGCGGCGGCTGTAAGCCGATGGTGGAAGGTCTGCTCCAGCTGTACGCCGGAGATAAAGCCGTTAAGGTAAAAGAAGGTATTTGCGGCTGCACTACCCTTGGACGCGATGAGATTGTGGCCGAAATCAAACGGATGAAGCTGATGACAGTCAAGGAAGTTATGCATGTACTGAACTGGAACAACGAAGAAGGATGCACCAAATGCCGTCCTTCCCTGAACTATTATCTGGGGATGCTGTGGCCGGATGAGTATGTGGATGAAAAAGAGTCCCGGTTTACCAACGAGCGATACCACGCCAACATTCAGAAGGACGGAACCTATTCCGTTGTACCGCGCATTTACGGCGGAATAACAACTCCGGCGGATCTGATCAAAATTGCCGAGGTCGCTGTCAAGTTCGATGTTCCGATGGTCAAGTTCACCGGCGGCCAGAGACTGGATCTGCTGGGTGTCAAAAAAGAGGATCTCCCGAAGATGTGGGAGGAGCTGGATATGCCTTCCGGCCATGCTTACGGCAAGACACTGCGTACGGTTAAGACCTGTGTCGGCTCAACCTTTTGCCGTTTTGGTACACAGGATTCGATCGGAATGGGAATCCGGCTGGAAAAAGCTTTTGAGCGGCTGAACACACCTTCCAAGGTAAAGCTTGCTGTATCCGGCTGCCCTCGTAATTGTGCTGAAGCAACTATTAAAGATTTTGGCGTTGTGGCGATTGATGGAGGCTGGGAGCTGCATATCGGCGGTAACGGCGGGGTGCATGTCCGTGCAACGGATCTGCTCTGTGTAGTGAAAACCGATGACGAGGTACTGGAGTGGGCAAGTGCTTTCCTGCAATATTACCGGGAAAATGCCATCTGGAATGAGCGGACCTCCACCTGGGTAGAGCGGGTTGGACTTGAAAGCATCAAGCAGGCGCTTGAAAATCGCGAAGAGCGGCTGGCCCTGAAGGAGCGGATTGAAGCAACGCTGGCTCTGACAACCGACCCGTGGAAGCAGATTGTCAATGAGCCGGAGCTGCGCAAAAACTTCACCCCGATCACAGAACCTGAAACGGTATAAGGAGGTCCTATCCATGACAATGACCAAAGTGCTCGTAGGCAATGTAAAGGATATCGACATTAAAGGCTCACGTAAGCTGCAAATGGCGGGTACTGAAATCGCTCTGTTTCGCCTAACAAGCGGGGAAGTGTTTGCTATTGAGAATAAATGCCCCCATAAAGGAGGAGCCTTATCGGAAGGTATGGTGTGCGGCTCCAAGGTGCACTGTCCGCTTCATGATTCCCGGATTGATCTGCACAGCGGAAATGTGCTTGCTCCGGATACCGGACATGTGAAGACCTATGAAGTTGAAGTGGATCCGGCCAGCGGACAAATTTATCTGACAATCTGATGCTGATTATATAATACAGGGGGATCCGTTATGGATTATGTGAAACCGAATGAAGTGCTGTCTTCCATGATTGAAGCCGGAAAAACGAAAGCAGAGCTCACCATCCTGCAGCTGATTGTGCGCGGCGGACTCGGCGGGGCAATCCTTGCCTGTGCGACAACCCTTGCTTATACGGCCGCAGCGCAGACCAAGCTTCCGGTGATCGGTGCGCTTTTGTTCCCGGTGGGCTTTGTGATGATTATTCTGCTCGGCTTCGAGCTGGTTACCGGCAGCTTCGGCTTAATCCCCCTGGCGGTTCTGGAGAAAAAGACAAAGGCTGCACGCATGCTGAACAATTTCTTCTGGGTCATCATCGGTCATCTGATCGGCTGTGCAGTGTATGCTGCGTTGTATGGACTTACAATCACCAAGATGGGCACGGACATGTCGAATCCGATGATCCAGACACTGATAACCACAAGTGAAGCCAAGACCACTGCCTATAAAAACATGGGCGCAGACGGCATGGGTCTGGCTTTTATCAAGGCGATCCTCTGTAACTGGATGGTTACCCTCGGCGCTGTACTGGCGATGACCTCCAAATCTACCGCAGGCAAAATAGCCGCAATGTGGCTGCCGATTCTGACCTTTTTTGCCCAGGGCTTTGAGCATACCGTCGTCAATATGTTTGTCATTCCGGCGGGAATGATGCTGGGGGCCAATGTCAGCTTCGCTGATTGGTGGATCTGGAACGGAATCCCTGTACTGCTGGGCAATTTGGTAGGCGGCGTACTGTTCACCGGTCTGCTGATTTATCTCGCCCATAACGGCTTCCGGTCAGGCCGCTCCGCAACAATAGTTGCAATGCCATCCCGTCATGGCGAAGGCGCCATTGCCAAGACAGCTATTCAGGAGAAAAGCCTATGAGAGAGGGCAGAGAAGGGATCATCTCAATTGTAGGTGCAGGGCCGGGAGATCCGGAGCTGATTACAGTAAAGGCTATGCGCTGCATCCAGGCGGCGGACGTTATTCTCTATGACCGGCTGGTGAACGAGGAGCTGCTGGATTATGCACCGGTAAAGGCCCTCCGCATTTATTGCGGCAAAGCACCAGGCCAGCATTCCATGCCGCAGGAGTCCATCGAGCGGCTGATGATTATGCACGCTGCTGCTGGTAGCAGGGTAGTCCGTCTGAAGGGCGGAGATCCTTTTGTCTTTGGCAGAGGTGGTGAAGAGCTGCTTGCTGCCGCTGACGCCGGAATTCCCTTCGAGGTCATTCCGGGGATCACGTCGGCGGTCGGCGCAGCCGCCTCAGCCGGAATTCCGCTGACTCACCGCGGAGTGGCTACCTCCTTCGCTGTAGTCACCGGGAGCCGCTGTAATGATGCAGCCGAGCCGGTCCGTTGGGATGCCCTGGCTCACAGTGTCGATACCTTGGCCATTTACATGGGAATGAGCCAGCTGGGGGAGATTACGGAGCAGCTGATCAGGCATGGCAAAGACCCGCAGACCCCGGTGGCCTTGATTGAAAAAGGCACGACGGCTCAAGAACGGACCGTTACAGGAACGCTCGCGAACATCGTAAAGCTTGCAGCTGTGATGAAGATCAGCAACCCGGCGATGATTATCATCGGGGAAGTGGTTAATATAAGAGAGCAGGTGCTTGGTCTGCAGCATGAAGCACGTTTCGGCACGGGCTAACCATTAGATGGTGAGTGCGGTCACACGGGAAGCTGATGCAGCAGGACATATGTTTTCGGGGTTGTTTTGAAAGATAAGAAAGTATATGTTTCACGCCATACTATATCCTTATCTTTCTCTCAGAAACGGATACCGTCCTTATAAGGACTGCGTAGTCGTTTCAACTTGTGATATACTCTATATACATTTTGCACAGCACCAAGGAGGTAATCACTTATGCAAGTTCAACTGGATGCACTCACTACAGAGCGGCTGCAAGCAAGCCTGGCGGGACAGCCCGGCGCGTTCAAGATGTTTTATGATACTGAGGACTGCGGCTGTAACGGAGTTCTGGTCCTGCAGATTGTAGACGGGCCGAACGCGACAGACATTGTTTATGAACAGGAGCCGTTCACCTTTATCGTTGACCGCCAGCAGGAATCGTTATTCGATAAGGTTATGCGGATTCAGGCGGAGGTGAACTATCCTTCTTATAAGGTGACCAGTGACTCCACGCTGTACGGCAGCAATGTCAGAATACGGGATAAGCGTCAGCAAGCGGTACAATAAACGAACACCCAAACAGCAGCCCTCAATTGAAGAGGAGCTGCTGTTTTTTGTTGCATGAATTTTTCTTTTATATCGATATGCTCTGATAAAGCCTAGTAAGCCGTCCACCCGCCGTCCGCCGTAACGACTGCCCCATTCACAAAGCTGGCTTCATCGGATGCCAGGAACAGGGCTAGTGCTGCGATTTCCTCCGGCTTGCCGTTGCGCGGATTAAGCGCCAGCCCAGCTTGAATACGGCCCATTCCGAATTCGTTAATGTGCGTCATGGTTGAACCGATATTCGTTTCGACTCCGCCAGGCGCAATTGCATTGCAGCGAATGCCTTCTTTGGCATACATGAAGCCGGTGTTCTTGGTGAAGCCAACAACTGCATGTTTTGTGGCTGTATAAGAAGCGCCAGCCCGTGCTCCGAACAGACCGCCGGCCGAAGCAACGTTGATAATGACTCCGGCTTTCTTTTCCAGAAAAACAGGCAGTACTTTACGGGTGGCGCGCATGACTGAAGTAGTGTTTACGGCAAAAATCCGCTCCCACTGTTCATCCTTTATGTCACCTGCAGGCTCGAAATTATCCATAATCCCGGCATTGTTCACCAGAATATCTACAGTACCATACGTCTTGACAGTGGTGTCGATCAAGTTTTGGATATCTTCCTCAGCCGCCACATTGGTTTTGACCACTATGGCTTCACCGCCGCCGGCTTTGATCTGGTCCACGGTTTCTTTTGCCGCGTCTGCATTAATATCAGAGACTACTACCTTGGCGCCTTCTTTGGCATATACAATCGCAATCGCCTTGCCCATTCCTGAGGCGGCTCCTGTTACTATAGCAACTTTGTTCTGAAGTCTCATGTTCAACAAGCCCCCATATCCTTTAATCTGCGCATCAGTCGGTTAGTATCCTTCATTTAAGCTAAACTATGCAGCGGATTCCGGCAAAATTGAACCGTCTTCCCTTTGTTGTATATACTAGAGTTACTTTTGAGGAGAAGAGGATCGCAGATGAAGTTTATCGGACTCGATATCGGGACTACCTCCATTACGGGGCTCGTGTATTCGCTGGAGCATAAAATGGTACTCTGCAGTATTACAGAAGAATGCGACACAGCTGTTACCGTAGACCACCAGGAATGGGAAAGACTCCAGGACCCTGAAGTGATCTGTGAAAGTATCGTCCGTATGCTGGAGGAGCTGCTTAAAACGGAGGAGGATGTTATGGGAATCGGCCTGACTGGGCAGATGCACGGCATCGTCTATACAGATGGCAATGGGCAGCATGTCAGTCCGCTGTATACATGGCAGGATGGCAGGGCAGCGTTACCATGTGACGGCGGGATTACATATGCTGAAAAACTTAGAATTTTGACAGGCTATTCTATTCCTCCCGGATACGGGTTAGCCACCCATTACTATAATCTGCAGCAGGATCTGGTTCCGGCCGGGCCGTCAGCTTCTGCACCATTGCCGATTATGTTGCCCTCCGGATGACTGGCGGCATAATGCCTGTTGTCGATGCCACTCAGGCTGCAGCCATCGGGGGCTACAGCTTTTCACTGGAAGACTTTGATTATGCTGCAATTGGACGGGCGGGAATCGCGACGGAAATGCTGCCCAAGGTTGTACCTTCCGGAACGCTTGTTGGACATACTCCAGGCGGATTGCCGGTTTACTGCTCGCTGGGGGATAATCAGGCCAGCTTCCTTGGAAGTGTTCCGTCTCCTGAGCGATCGGTGCTGATTAACATTGGTACCGGAAGTCAGCTGTCCGCATTGTTACCGGACGGTGAATACAACATAGAAGGGATTGAGACGCGGCCTTTTCCCGGCGGCGGCAGACTGGCTGTCGGTGCAGCGCTCAGCGGAGGGAAAACGTATGCGCTGCTGGAGCAATTTTACCGGGATGTGATCCGCTGTTATACCGGTGAGGAACCGGGGGAAATGTACAGCTTCATGGAGCGGCTGCTGCATAGCGCAGAACCTTCAGTACAGGATCTTACGGTAAGTACCCGGTTTCTTGGGACCCGGGCTCAACCGGAGCTGCGCGGCAGCATCAACCAGATTTCGCTGGCCAACTTCACACCGGCTAATCTTACGCACGGGTTTCTTCAGGGGATGGTGGACGAGCTTTATACTTTTTATGAGGCACTGATCTCCGTAACCGGTAATCCATACACATTCATCATCGGATCAGGCAATGCGCTCCGGCTTAATCCTGTTTTGTGTGATAAGGTTGGCAAAGCTTTTGGGTTGCCGCTTGCATTCAGTTTATCCATTGAGGAAGCTGCTGTAGGGGCGGCATTAAATGCTGCAGCAGGGGGAGGGTTCATAACCGGCTTCCGGGAAGCCGGTCAATACATCGGGGTGGATCAGCCGGAATGATTTGAATCGAAAAATAAAGGCCATCCTCTATGGACGGCCTTTATTTACGGGCAATGGCAATGCGGTTATTCAATAGCGATATAAATTTCAATTTGTGTATTGGCCGGATCGTAGCTTCTGGTATCGTACAATTCAAAATCTCCCGTGTACGTTCTAACCTCCGGCGATTCTTCGAAATACGACCAGATTTCTTGCCAGGCTTGTGCAACCACTTCATATGCAGGACCCGATTGTGTCTGGAATACGAGGTACTTGCTCTCAGGAATGGACTTTATCTCGAACAGGTTGCCGTCCTGCACTGGAGCATCGGCAGTTTCGTGTCCGATTAAGGTAGTATAAGCTCCGTTTGCATCACTTTCATAATCGGTATAGAGTGCGTAAATATAATTCGGATTCTTGATCTCAGACCTTGCTGCCAGATTGCTGTTGAAGTAGCTTTCCCATAGCTTGGGCAGTCTTCCATCCGGGCCGGCTTCTTCTGCATTTGTAGTCCTTACGGAAACTCCTGTTACCATCATTTTTGGTTTCATAATCGTATAAGTTTTCATGTTAATCAACATCCTCTCTATAATCTTAAGTATACAAGGGGAAAGTTGACTACCTTCTGTCATGTTTGTAAGCAGAATGCAGCTTAATTGCAATCGTACGGGGCGGAAGGCTATAATAGCTACTATATCTTTTCCAACCCGCGCCAGAAAGTAGGATTACTATGAAAGCCGTAATGTTGTTACTTTGGGGAATTGTCCTGTTTATCTTCACCTGCGCCGCAGATTCAAGCTTTTGGAGCAAGGGGGTAATGCCTTATTTTCACCTGACCCCGGCCCGGATTTTCATAACCTGCTCCAGATGGACATAAGGTATACTGAACTCTTCATCACCCGCAAAATCGGCCACTTTATAGGCTTTGCAATCTTCGGAATGCTGCTCTACCGGATTAACCGCAGTTACATAAAAAGTATCGTTTGGTCCATAGCTTTCGCTGTGTCTACAGAAATATTCCAGCTTTATTTCGGGCGGGACGGAAGAATATACGACATGGTGAATGACTCTGCAGGGATCGTAGCCGGTATCGTTCTTATAGCAGTGGTTAAAAGGTGGACCGGAGCTGCCGGGCTACAGGCAAGACGCAGGTGAAATTAAAGTAGTTAGTAATCAACAGCTAAATAAAATGTGTGGAAAAAAACGGCGTTCATTCTAAGAAACAGAATGGACGTCGTTTCCTTTTAACAGGATTGGCGTTGTCTCCATAGCGGACTCAACAGGCAGCCGGTGAAAATCAGCAGATTAGCAGCAATGGTGATCAGGAACACAGTTCGCGGGCCTGACAGCTCTGAGATCCAGCCGGAAGCTATGATCGCAACCGGCATACCCAGCTTAAATATAGAACCGGTAATGCCGCTTACCCGGCCAATCAGATGATAAGGTGTTGTCTCCTGACGGAATGTCCAGATGCTGACTGTGCTTATGGTCTCGAAGCAGCCATACAGAAACAGGCCTCCGGCGAGCAGATATGCTGAATGTGACATATAAAACAGAATCCCTGTCAGTCCGGTAAATAAGCACGACAGCGTGATTAAGCGTCCAACCGGAAACAGCTTCCGCAATTTAACGATCAGCAGGCTTCCGGCCAGTCCGCCGAGCCCGGCGGCCGAGAATACAATCCCGAGTTCAAGGTTGTTCAGCATAAGCTCATCCTTGGCAAAGAAAATAATAGTAGTATCCACCATGCCCGATGTACTGTTCAGGAACACCACGGCAATGCTCATAGACAGCAGCAGACGATTGCTGCGCAGCTCGGCCCAGCCAGCCTGCAGTTCTTTCCAGAAACCCTCTCTGCTCACGGCTGCAGCCCTTACAGGCTCATTAGTTCTGATAAAGCTTAAGGTTACGAACGCAAGACTGAAGGCAACTGCTGTAAGCAGCAGGGCTTCATGCATTTTCGGCAGCATAAGCAGCAGCCCGCCCAATACCGGACCGGCAATGCTGATAAAGGTGGTGACGAAGTTATAGGATGCATTCGCGGGTGTTAACATCGGGAGAGGAAGGGAATGCTTGACCATAGCTACCCGGGCGTTGGAATAAGCATAGCCGAAAGTCATTAGCGTAAAGCCGGCCACATAGAACATTGGAGCAGAATGGTGCCCGTGCTCAATCGCCAGATATAATACAGCCAGAATGACAATCTGCAGCAGAATAGCTGTTAAAGACCATCTTTTCTTATGTACCCTGTCCACGATTACACCGATGAACATCGCCAGCAGCAGGTTCGGCAGAAACTCAATCCCGCGCATCGCGGACATAACCACGGAGGATTTCGTGAAGTCATAGAGTATGAGGGGGAGCGCAAGCTCGTAAATTTTGTTTCCCAACGCCATAACGGCTCCGGCGCCAAGCAGAACCATAAAGGCCGGGCTGCGCCAGATTGAAGGGACTGCCGGTTCTGTCTGTATTGTTGTTTTAATCATTTTAATCACACACTCCTCTTTACTAACGGGTTGCCTCAAATTATACTTTTACAAAAGTAGAACAAAAATAGAAAGATCATTTGCAACCTTTCGCCTTTTAGAGGAGGAGTAGTAGTGGACATAGAGGAATATTATTTGCAGCTAAAAAACCATTACCCTGCACAAGCTGACGGCGAGTGGTTTCCGGTCACAATAAACGAACTGGCGTTAGTCTTTGACTGCACCCGCCGTAATGCGCAATTTCTGATTCAAAAGCTGAAAGAGCAGCATTTCATCGGCTGGAAATCCGGACTGGGCAGGGGCAATTCGTCCCAGCTGGCCCTGCTGCGCAATAAAGATGAATTAATTCTCGCCAGAGCTCAAACCTTAAGTCTGAATGGACAGCTAAGTGAAGCCTTTGCATGCATACAGGCAAGTGAACGGGAATCGGTTCGAGCTGAATTTCATACATGGCTGGGCAACTGGTTCGGTGTGCAGAAGGAGCGGACTGAGGAGGATGTCCTGCGTTATCCGTTTTACAGGCCTGTCCTAGATCTTGACCCGATGAAGGTCGTGCGGCGCACAGAAGCGCATTTAATCAGCCAGCTGTTCGACACTTTGACCCGATATGATCCGTTCAGCAAAAAGCTGAAGCCTGGACTGGCTCATCACTGGGAGCATGACGGGACGTTCAGACGCTGGACCTTTTATCTCCGCAAAGGTGTGCTGTTTCATCACGGCAAACCCTTTAAGGCTAAGGACGTGCAGTACACATTTAATAGGATCCGGCAGTGGAACGGGGAGGACTGGCTGATTAATAGTGTGCAGGCCATAGAAGTTGCCAATACATACAGTGTCTGCTTTGAGCTGAGGGAAAGGAATGCGCTTTTTGCACATTTTATCGCTACTGAACGTTTCTCCATTGTACCGGATGATCTGGAGCAGCTGGATGCCAGACGTAACTTTGCACGGTTGCCGGCAGGCACGGGACCATTTTGTATGCGGAATAATACAGAGTCGATGCTAATCATGGACGCTAATGAGCATTACTTTGCCGACGTCCGTTTTTAGATGTTATTGAAATGTGGGTCTGGCCTGATTATGAGGAGGAGCTGCGGCATACACAGCCTTCCGGACAAGCGCAGCTGCTGTATTTTGAAGCGATTGATAAGGGGGAAGCCCAACAAAAATTGAACCAGCTGGAATTGGGCAGCACTGTTCTTACCTTTAACCTCTCCAAGCCGGGTGTACTTCAGGATTATAGTTTGCGCCAGGCTATACATTTTGCTCTCAGCCGAGAGTATATGATTCGTGAGCTGAAAGGAAGAAGAAATAAGCCCTCATCAGGATTTCATCCCGGCTATTATAATGCTGATTATGGAAGGGATATATCAATAGAAGCTGCAAGAAAAAGCCTGGAACAATCCTCTTATAACGGAGAAACGCTGCAGCTCTATACCTATGAATATTTCAGCAATGAGGAGGATACCCGCTGGATTATGGCAGCATGCAGCCAAATAGGAGTCCAGATAGAACTCACTATTCTGCCGATCCGAGAGCTGTCACAGGCAGAGGTGATCCTGCAGGCGGATATGATCTATGCTGGAGAGGTGCTGGGAGATCAGCCTGCCATCACTCTAATTGAAATGTACCGCTCTATACACGGGTATATCCGCAATCATCTGCAAGCCCCGCTAAGGGCAAAAATAGATGCTATAGTCGCTGATGCCTTGATTGAAACGGGTGAGGACGAGCAGCTGAATGTGCTTAGAGAGGCTGAGGAGGAGCTAAAGCAGCAGCTGAATGTGCTGTTTATATACCATAGTGTCCAGGAAGTCGGCTATGACCGTTCTCTTCACGGCATATCTCTAAATGCGTGGGGGAAGATCAACTATAAGGACGTCTGGGTAAAATAAAAGGAGAGTCCGCATAACGCGGACTCTCCTTATAACTAACGATACGTCCTATTTAGGTGAAATGGTAAACCGGAAGAAGTACGGCCGGTTAGCAGGCAGCATAAATTCCTTGTGAATCGGCGCTCCCCAGCTGTCATCGCCGCCGACACCCATCTGCTTGTAGTTCACGCGCAGTACGGTTTTGTCTGAGGTGGGCAGCTTATATACATGGTCGCTTGCTTCAAGCTCATCCGGTGTCCATGGCATTGCATTAAGCTCGAACAGGGATGGAGCATCAATCTTGAAGCCATGGCCGTCTGCACCGTTTGTCAGTGAGGCGAATCTGACATCGGTCTTGTTGCCAGATTCCTGCGGTCGCAGGTAAGGGGTGAATTGGTCACTGACCTTACCGCTGTAGCTGCCGACAGCTGCACTGGTGTTCCGGTCCCAATGGTTCTCATGCGGGCCGCGGCCATACCAGGAGATTGTATCAAGCCCGCTGTCCAGCACAAACATCATGCCGAATTCCGGAAGCTCAGGCAGACTGCTGCTGCCCGGATTCAGCTCCTGGCTGATCTCAACGGAGCCGTTACTGCGGACATCGTATTTCACGCGCAGGATGGAATCCGGACCAGTGAATAATACATAGTCTGCAGAGATCGTGCAGCGGTTGTCTAGAGCCTCAAAGCTGAAGCTGATCAGGCTTTGGCTGCTTGAAGCTTCTTTCCATACAGCGCTGCGCTTGTCGAGACCGTTACCCAGATCGTTATCGGTCACCGCTCTCCAGAAATTGGTTCTGGCCGGCAGCAGGAGCTGTTCTTTGCCATTTGCCACATAAGAGTAAAGCTCACCGTTTGTTGTATTAAACGAGACGGAGAACGCTTCTCCGGAAACCGTAACATTGTCTTCCTGCTCGGTTACCTGAAGCGATCCGCTGCCAGCGGCAGGGCGGCTGGCGGCAATCCATGGCACCAGAACGAACTGCTCCCAGGCAATAACATGACCGGCTTCTGACCATTCTGTAGCTTCAGGCTGGGTGAAGGAGAGGGTCAGTACAGCTTCCTTATCGTTCAGCAGATCGCTGGCTTCATAAGGAATGGCGACTTCAACCGTTTCACCCGGCGCTGCAGATACCTGCAGAGAGCCTTCCTGCGCAGTTTCACCGTTCAGAGATACATTCCAATGCAGCTGATATTCGCTCAGGTCGGTGAACAGGTAGTTGTTCTTGATCTGGAAGCTGCCTTTTTGCAGGTCAAGGGCTGTGAGCTTGATGTACTGATAGCATTTTTTGACCTCAAGCAGCTTCGGAGTCACGGCACGGTCAGCAAACAGCAGTCCGTTTCCGCTAAAGTTTCCGTCATGCGGGTTTTCACCGAAATCGCCGCCGTAGGCCAGATATTCCACTCCATCTGCGGTTTTGGTCCGGATCGCCTGATCCACCCAGTCCCAGATGAATCCGCCCTGGATGATGTCGAATTGATCGAACAGCTCTGTGTAGAGGTGCAGCCCGCCGCAGGAGTTACCCATTGCATGGCTGTACTCGCAGAGAATGTACGGCTTTTTCGGGTTGTTTTTGGCATAGTGCTCAACCTCATGCGGTCTGATGTACATTGTGGACTCGATATCGCTGGCAGCCTCGGAAGGTCTGTAATGGAAAATCCCTTCATAATGCACCGGACGGGTCGGATCCTCTTCTCTCAGATAATCGTGCATGGCAATAAAGTTGTCGCCGCCGAAGGACTCATTGCCCAGTGACCAGATGATGACCGACGGATGGTTCTTATCGCGTTGCATCATGGAATTACAGCGGTCGATAACGTTGGCCAGCCACTCCGGTCTGCTTGCCGGAACGTTCGTCTCGACGAGCTCTTCCTGGCCGTATTTCCAGGAGCCATGGGTCTCCAAATTGGTCTCGTCGATTACATATAAGCCGTATTCATCGCATAGCTCATACCAGATAGACTGGTTCGGATAGTGGGAGGTACGTACGGCATTGATATTATGGGACTTCATCAGCTGCACGTCACGGATCATATCCGCTTTGGAGAGCGCGCGTCCGGTGTCACAGGAGAATTCATGGCGGTTGGTGCCCTTCATGACAATGCGCTTGCCGTTGATTTTCATCAGGCCGTCTTTAATCTCGAAGGTGCGGAAGCCGACTCTGGTGCTGACAAATTCCTGTACCTGCTGCTGATCGTCAATAACGCTAATAACTGCCGTGTACAGGTATGGCTTCTCTGCGCTCCACTTCTCCGGATTTGCGATATGCCGGCTAAGCTGGATCTCCTGCACATCCGTTCCATTAAAAGCAACAGCGGCAGACAGCGGCTGCTCCCAGAGCGCCTGCTTTTGTGCGTCATAGAGCTGTACTTCAACCGAATAAGGCTTCATTCCGCTGTTAAAATAATTCTCCAGCTGGATCTTCACCTTCAGCTCGGCATCGGTATATTCTTCGTCAAGCTCGGTTACTACAGAGAAGTCAGTAAGATGAACCTGCGGAGCTGTATACAAGTAGACGTCGCGGAAAATCCCGCTCAGACGCCAGAAATCCTGATCCTCCAGCCAGCTTGCATCACACCAGCGGTAGACTTCTACAGCCAGCTTGTTCTCGCCTTCCCGCAGATAAGCGGTAATATCATATTCCGATGGAGTAAAGGTATCCTCGCCGTATCCGACCAGTTCGCCGTTCACCCATACATAAAAGGCCGCTTCGACCCCCTGGAAGCTGATGAATACTGGCTGTCCTGCCCAGCCTTCAGGCACCGTAAAGGTTCGTGTATAAGAGCCGACCGGATTGTACTTTGTAGGTGCAAAAGGCGGCTTCAAGTCAGGCTCGGAAACGGCCCACGGGTAACGGACATTGGTATACTGAGGGTAGTCATAGCCCTGGAACTGCCAATGCGAAGGCACCGGAATTTCGGCCCAGCTGCTGTTGTCGTATTCCAAGGTATAGAAATCCTTAATCCGCTGCTCCGGAGTCTCTGCAAAAGCAAACTTCCAGCTGCCGTTAAGGGAATGATAGTTCGGGGACGCTGCGAACTCGCCCTGAAGTGCCTGCTCTACAGTTGTATAGGAGATCATGGAGGCATGAGCCGGCAGGCGGTTCAGCTGAAAGATTTCGGGATTGTTATTCCATTCGGGATAACCGTTGGCTGGTGGTTGGTAGTCTAGCTTCTTGCGCACATTAACATCTCCTTGTATTGTTATATTCATATTATAGAACGCCAAAAGGCTATAGGATATAAAAGGATATTAGTGTCTTATAATAAAATATGAAACAGGTGGATAACTATGAAGAGCATGATGGTGTTCTGCGCGGTGGATGATACGATTCAGCTGCCGCTGTATTCTACAACGATTGGATATTGGGAGCATCAGGAAGAAACCGCACGTCCTGCCGGATTTCCCGATTACCAGCTGCATCAGGTGCTGAGCGGTAAAGGGGAACTGACAGTCGGGGAGAAGCGGTATGTAGTTGGACCCGGAGAGATATTCTTCACCTTCCCTGATATACCTCATTCCTACACACCCATTAGCCGGGAATGGGAGCTGGCATGGATATCGTTTAACGGGAGAGAGGCAGGGGGAATGCTATCATATGCTGGTATCCGGGAATCAGGAGTCCGGAGATTGAGGGATATTGAGCTTCTGGTTCCGTTTCATGAGCTGCTTCAGCTGCCGGATGCCAATGATCTGGACAATAATCTGGAGCGCTCCAAGCTGCTGTATGCGATGCTGCTCGACCTGAAGCGGAATCTCCCGCCTGCCAGCGAGGAGGATGAGCTGGTGCGGATCAAGCCGGTGCTGGAACATATTGAGCAGCATCTGCATCGGGCACTGCCCTTGAAGGAGCTGGCAGAGGTGATTTCTGTTTCGCCGCAATACCTGTGCCGGCTGTTTCAGCGGACGGTTCATGACCGGCCGGTGACCTATATCAACAAGCAGCGCATTAACCGCAGCAAGCAGCTGATGTTCCAGCAGCGGGAGAAAAAGCTGTATGAGATTGCCCAGCTGACCGGCTTCGAGAATGCCAGCTACTTCTGTGCTGTATTCAAACGGTTGACCGGTATGCAGCCGGAGCAGTTCAAACAGCTGCACGGGCTGGATACATGATAATAGGAAAAGGCACGTTCCGCATAGTCCGGGGTGGACAGCAGAGCGTGCCTTAGGTCTTAAAGAAACTGGTGAAGGCCAAATTTTAACGGTAATACGGTTATATGATGCACTACGATGCAAGAAAAAGACTTGCTTTATGCACCTGTTCCGGCTATCGTAGATATAAGGAGTCTGTAATAGCTTTTTATAATTACGGATATTATAACTCTTGAAAGGGTGCTTTGGATGAGTGGAAAATCAGATGTAGTTATTATCGGCGGAGGACCGGCGGGTCTAAATGCAGCGTTAGTTCTGGGCCGGGCCGAAAATCTGTCATTGTGATTGACGATCTGCAGCCGAGGAATATCGTTACACGTGAGACACATGGCTTTCTTACAAGAGATGGGGCAAGTCCAAGGGAATTCCGGAAGACGGCGCATGAGGAGCTGGCGGCATATCCGTCTGTTAGCTGTGTCAGTGACACTGCTTCAGCCGTTTCAGGGAAAGATGGCGCTTTTGAAATTACAACAGTCTCAGGCGCGGTATATCATTGTAAGAAGCTGCTTTTTGCTGTTGGAAAAAAAGATCTTCCGCTGACCGTTGACGGACTGGCTGAGGTCTATGGCACAAGCGCCTTTGTCTGCCCGTATTGTGACGGCTGGGAGCTCCGGGACAAGAAGCTCATCCTGATTGTCAGTGGAGCCCACGCACTGCACCTGGCAAAAGTAATCTCCGGCTGGACGAAAGATTACAGTATTTGTACTAACGGGCCGGCGGAATTGACCGGTGAAGAACGCGGGGAGCTGGCGCGGCATGGGGTGCTGGTGCATGAAGCAGCAATAAGAACAATTGAATCGGAGGGAGGAATGGTGCAGCAGGTGGTTTTAGAGGATGAAACCAGACTTCCTTGCGAGGGGATTTTTTTCGCTCCCAAGCTGACAAGAGGCTCGGATCTCCCGCAAGCATTAGGCTGTGAAATGAATGATGGGGGCAGTGTACTCACTGATGATTTTGGCAAAACCAATATCCCCGGAGTCTTCTCAGCAGGAGATGCCGCCTCTGAAAAGTATCAGGCGATTGCAGCGGCAGCTTCCGGCGCGTTGACTGCCATTACCATCAATTCTGAGCTGAACGGAGAGGCATGGGATGCAAGTGTGTCAGTGGAATAGTGCAGTGTGGAAGTCTAAATTTACTGTGGTTTAGTGTATGGCCGCTTTTATAATCTGCCGGTAAACTGAATGTATCTTCAGAATAATCATGTGATGATGGAGGGAAATCATTGCGGGCGGCAACTGAAACCATAAATACTGTAAGGTTGAAGCTAAGACCATTTAGAGTGGAAGATGCACCGAGTATGCATGCTAACTGGATCAATGACATAGATGTCCAAAGCAATTACGGTGAACCTGTCTATAGTAGTATAGCTTTAGTAGAAGAGTTACTGCAGCAATGGGTGCTGTCCTATAATAGAAATGATTTTTACCGGTGGGCGATCATACTTAAAGATCATGAGGAATGTATTGGACAAATCGCCTTTTGTCAGGTTGACGAGGACCATCATCTTGCTGAAATTGAATACTGCATCGGCCGGTCGTATCAAAATAATGGGTATGCCACTGAGGCTTTAACAGCAGTAATACAGTATACCTTTACCCATACTTCACTGCACCGGCTGCAGGCATATCACCGCGGGCAGAATGCGGTATCTGGAAAGGTGATGCAGAAAGCTCATATGCAATATGAAGGTACACATAAAGAAAGTTACTATTATAGCGATACTGGAGTATACGATGATAAGCATTACTACGGAATCGTAAAAGTAACTATATGATTGTCATTAAAAAAAGAGCAGCCCCCGGCTGCTCTTTGACTCATTCACCGTAGATAAATCACCTAACCAGATAGGTTATCAGCGGATAACAGAGCTGGCCATTCCTGTTTTGGAGCAAATTTGAACAGTATATAAAGATACTGTAATATCTAATGTAATTAATAATAGAGTAGATTTCATAACCTCACTTCCGATATTGCTGTGTAAAGGAGCTTGTAATGGCCATGGATTATTCAATGGAAGCTATTCTTGAAGAAATGAAGCAGGAAATAGACAAGTGGATCGCATACATCAACGATAAGGATGCAGAGAAAATTGTAAAACGCACTACGCTTCAGGTCGGCATTCACGGGTACGCACTCCTTAAATATGAGGGTGGCAGAGTGGATGTGACGGATTACCCACTGGATTTATCTGTGCCGGGCAAAAGCAGGCTGAGTACCAGCGGCGGGCTTACAGAGGAGCAGGTGCGGGAGCAGATTGTTCCTGAGCTTGCCCGTTATATGCAGCATAGATTAAATTCACTCCCTTCTGCAGTGCTGGATTACCGGTTTAATTTTGAAGGGAACTTCCAAGTAATAAACGGCAGCACTGTCAAAGTGCCTATTCTCAAATATATGGACGACGCGAAGAAGCAGCTGCTGCTGGACCGGATCAGCTCCTATATCTCCAGCAAGCTTGAAGCCGGCAAATATCCGACCAAACCATTAGAAACTTTTTTCTTAGCCCGGCATCTGCTGGATGAAGAATTGTTTCCTGTCTTGGATTCCGGCAGAATCATTGGACTGTATGAGCGGATACAAGAGCTGAATAAGGGAAGCAAGCAGCTTGCAGAGCACCGCAATACACTGACCGTGGCCCTAAGGAATTGGGTTGAGGAGCAGTGGCTGCCCCGATACTTCGAGAACACAGGCAGCGAATGGCAGAAGGAATATACGAAGAAGAACGGTGCCGTGCTGGAGAAGAGCGGGAGCGGACAAGAAGCTGTAGAGCTGGTGATCTATAGTGCAGTAAGCATCCTCAGATATGAGCCTTCCTACAGCAGAAGCACCGGGCTCACCTTCCTGAATTGCGTGACCGCACTCGGCAGCACCCGGGCTGACCGGCTAATCCGGGAGGGCAGCGGAGCCTTGGCTGAGGATGTTACCAGACTTAAGGCTGAACTGGTGGATTGTATAGCTAATGATGTGTTTGCTGAGGTAAGTATCCATATGAAGCAGGAGTCAGGGGAGAGCTACGGTCAGGCGCTCCGGTTCCTGATTACGCTGCTTGAACGTGGCTTTCCCAAAAGCTATCAGATTAAGCTGAAATCTTCAGTTAAAAGCTGGCTGCCGATCAAGGGACTAGCCAAGTCGGGCACGCACCGTTTTTTTGCGAATGCGCTTGAGTACCCTGAGGTCCACCCGTTGCTGGAAGAGTACGCAAGGGCTGCCATGGAAACCTTCGAATGGTATACGGATGCGGAAGGGGAGAAGTGCTGCATGCCGGGCAGCTATGCGGTCTTTGGCCTTGGTCTCACAGACCGGGCATACTTCCCATTGGTCAGAGAATACATGGAAAAGGTAGACGTTGAACATCAGTCGGTCCAGAACGGGTTCACAGCAGCATTATATGGTCATTACGGCATTAGCACGGAGACTCTTTCTATTCTGGTTACGTGTATGCTGTACAGTACGGATTCATTAAAGCTAAAGATGATTAAAGAGATCGAGGATGATCAGCTGCTCACACTGCTGCTCAATCAGGTCCGCGGTCTCCAGTACTACCAGGTGGAACATCTTGTGTACCTTATTTGGGGCGGTAAGGACAAGCTGAAGAAGCTTGCTGACAAGGCTGAAGGGGATAAGAAGCAGGTTCTTGAAGAGCTGATGCAAGCTGCCAAACGCGGCTAACCTATCTCATGCATGAAGCATGATGACTCAGACTGGAGCCGGGTTCCGCGGCGGCGGACGCAAAATCCGCCTTATACGACACCTTAAAGATCCTTCAGATTGTGATGCAACCGGGTTAGCATGTCTGTCAGCAGACTCATCTCCTGCTCACTGAAGCCGTTAAGCAGCTGCCGGACGAATTCGGTCCGTTCCTTGTTAAGATTCACAATGCGACTCCGGCATTCCTCGGTCAGCCGCACAAAAGTCACCCGCTGATCTTCCGGGTTGCGTCTTCTGGTCACCATGCCTTCCGCCTCAAGCTGCTTCAGGTGACGTGTAATAGCAGCACTGTCGATGTGAATGGCCTTCTGCAGGTTACTCTGGGTTACCTCATCCGCGATATATAGCTGATATAGCAGATCGTACCTCGAAGAGCCGATGCCTGTGCAGCGCTCGAATTTCGGGCTGAGCTCATTACTCATTTTTTTGAGCAGGTACAATACAGCTTCTTGTTCCATTGAACAATTCATGGTGTTCCCTCCTTGATGTGATGTTAAAAGAAGACGGAGCTGTTCTCCGTCTTCTGCAATAGTTATTCAAGTAAGCAGATAATGTTTACCTTAAGCCCAAACTGTCGTTTGGTCAACTGGCAGACGGTAAGAAGTGAAGCCTTCACTGGCAGCCTTACCGATGGTCAGCAGCATGACCGGCAGATAGCGCTCTTTGTCCAATCCGAAGGCTTCAGCGATCTGGTCCTTCTCATAGCCGCCGATCGGATTCGTGTCGTACCCGTGCGCACGTGCAACCAGCATCAGCTGCATGGACACCAGCCCGGCATCGAGCAGAATAATATCGCGCATATCTTTATCGCTAATCTGCGAATACAGGGGCTTGAAGGCATTCAGCTGATAATCTTTTACTTCTTGCGGCATATAGCCGAGCTCTACAGCTTTACCATAGATTTCCTCTGCGTAATCGAAATTGTTCATGTCGCCAAAGATTGCAATGACAGCAGAGGCCTGAAGAACTTTCTCCTTATTGAAACGCGAGAGGGGAGCGAGCTTTTGCTTTCCTTCTTCACTGTCAATTACCAGGAAGCGCCATGGCTGCATATTGATAGACGAAGGAGCCGTACTGGCTTCCTTCAGAATTTCCGTCATTTCTTCTCTGCTGATTTTCACAGAGGGATCATAGGTTTTGATGGAACGGCGTCCATATACAATCTCATTAAAATCATTGGTTTGCTGAAATTCTTTCATGCTGGTTCTCTCCTTGAAGTTTATATTTTTATTTGATCCATCAATGATTGAGGGGTCAACTATTTATATATTCAATATATTTCAGATTCGCTTTGAATGCAATAGGAATGATATTACATCTGCGCTATCGAATGGTTTTTTCATATTTTTTGCTTGTTCAGTCCGGCTAAACCAAGAGTTTGCTTCAGCAGATCCAGATCCACCGATAAGTCCGCAAATCCCGAAAAACGGTCCTGCAGCGTTTCGTCAGCCTGCCCGTACATCATATAGTAATCGAGTTTGTTGTGGTTGCTGATCATCCAATAAGTAGGCACTACATGCCGTCTATGAAAAATTTCGACAACAACGGTTCCCATCATGCAAAAAGCAAGATTGGACAAGCCTGCACCATGCGGCGAAACAATCACTTTTGCGGAAGCAAACAGCTGAATTTGCTGGGCTACGGTCCAATCCTCCAGACAGACAGGAACGAAGCCATATGGCTCCAAACAACGGATTACTTCATTCTCATTGGTGATCCGGCGGGAAGAGGCTTTACTCCGGGAGATAAAAATACGGCCCGGAGCACGGAGCGTGGTGTCGCGTCCCGGCAGCATAAACTTACGCAGGACAGAAGTGGACCAAGGCGGGTAATGGGAATTCATCATCAGTGAAGGTGCCACCAGCAGTTCGGCCTGAATTTGCCGGTCTTCGCCCGTGCGGATCACAGACGATTCCGCTATGCCAAACATAGTTAACGTATCCTGTACGAAATTTCCATAAGGATTCGGGTTCATGATAAGGGTTTGAAAAGGGATATTTAGTATTCTAAGCATACCCAGACGCGGCAGCACATCATATAACCAATGAAAATAATTATGGCTCCCGCAAAAGGTCAACACGGCAGCCGTCCCCTGAAGGTCGTAATGCTCCCGGGCCTTCTGGCGGTGTAAAGCCGGGTGTTCCTCCGCTGTCAGCATTCTGTTAAGTTGTCCATCGTATTCCGGAGAAAGGTCGTAGATCAGTTTATCTTCCGATGTCAGGACTGAACCAGAGGGTCCCCAGACACGCCCATTTGGAATGTATGCAATATATCCGCCTTCGGGATGTAGAGTATAGGATTTCAAATACGGGTGAACTTCCGTTTCAACCGTTTTGGGGGCCTCATATTCAGCGGTTTCGCCAAAATCAAAAGGACTAAGCCTGATCCCGTCTCCAGAGGAAGCCGAAGCTTCCCATTCCCATACGTCTTGGTAAAACCCGGATGCACATAGATTTGTGCCTGCAGGGTTAGCCTTTCCGCTCATTTCTTCCATTATTCATCCCGCCATCCCCTTGTTATCTTGAAGCTATTTTATGCGGTCCGGGCTTAACGGGCACGAAGACGGAATAAATAGGCGGCACTGCGTTAACCCAGGCTTATTCCCCGTAGATAAACTGTTCCACTTTGCCCGCAGTCACATCAAGCTCAGGACTCGAATTGTCAATGACCGCTACATTTACTTCCGGCAGCGGCCAGGCGACCGTTCGGGGGCTGAATGCGGAGCGGAACAGCTCCCAGTTCCGGAACTTCCAGCCGTCAAGCGGAGAGTTGCGGCCGGCAATCCGTTCACGAAACAGCTCTTCGTCCTTCAAGGTGACCAGCACCACCTTCACTTCAACCTCCTGCAAAGTCATGCCGATCCGCTGCAGCTCAGTCTCAATCCAAGCCGGATCAGCAGCCTCCTTGGTGAAGGGTCCGACGACATAAAGATCGGCGGAGAGGCCGATGTTATCAAGTGCGGTATCCATAGTAATCCGGTAACCCAAATCACGGCAGAGCCTTTTATATTCGTCCGAATCCCGGTCATCAGGGTCAAGTCCGTGCATAGTCATTATTGCCGTGGCGGCAGGGCGTAACAGGATATCCATATCCAGTACCGCCGCCTTACGGCGGGAAGCCACAGCTTTGGCCAAACTTGTTTTGCCGGCGCCGCCAGGACCGAGAAAAAAGACGAGCTTGTTCATCATCAAATCTCCTTTATTATTGTCATAAGTGTATAGTAACCGGTTTCTGGCCTTTTACCAGTATAGTTCATTGCCCGGTTATCTTGTATAATTACAAAAGTAAATCGTACAAGATGGAGGCAGGGGCAAATGAAGATTAGACAGATAGAACATACGGACAACCGTTTCATTGAGCAAATCATCAGAGAATGTCTGATCGAATTTGGCGGCAACCGTGAAGGCCTCGCCTGGGCTGATGACAGCATGCATGATCTCTACAGCTATTACAACTCTGCTGATAACCGGGCATACTGGATTGTTGAGGAGGACGGCCAGGTGCTGGGCGGCTGCGGAATTGCACCTTTTGCAGAGTCGGATGAGGTGTGTGAGCTGCAAAAGATGTATCTTGCCAGCGCAACCAGAGGCACCGGTATTGCGGCTGAGCTGCTGAAGACTGCGCTGGATTTTGCAGCTCACCATTATAAGCAATGTTATCTGGAAACCCTGCAGACGATGGGTGCAGCGAACAGATTCTATCAGAAGCACGGTTTCACTATTCTTGATGAGCCGCTGGCCGGATCAGAGCATTTTGCGTGTGATGCCTGGTATATAAAAGCGCTTGAAAAGCATAACAAGCAGAGCATGAATAGGAGCTGCCTATGAGAAAACCGGTTATCGCAGTCGATATGGATGATACCATCTGTCATCTGGTTAAACGGGCTATTTACCATAACAACAATGATTTCCCGACGCATCTCCTCCGCTATGAGGATATGATTGACTGGAACACGGATCATTTGCGCCATCCCGACAGTACACAGGAGCTCTTTTTTGGGAGACCGGGGCTTTATGAGGAGCTGGAGCTGTTTGACGAGCATGTGGTGGAGGAAATGGAAAAGCTGCATAACGCCTATGATGTCATTATCGTTACTGCGGCTGCACCCAAGTCTGTCACCGAAAAGTGGAACTGGCTGCAGAAGCATATGCCATTTATTCCTGCTGAAAACTTCTTCACAGCTAAACGGAAGCATCTGATTAATTTTGATCTGCTGATCGACGACGGGCCGCATAATCTGCTGCCTGCTGTTCAGGAAGGTAAAAAGGTGCTGTGCATCCCGCATCCGTGGAATCTAAGGGCAAGGGAGGAGTATGCGTTTCCGCTGATGACCTCCTGGAAGGGTGCGAAGGAGCGGATTGATGAGCTGCTGCTGCTGGAGCGTTAATCCGCTGACCCAAAATCTAAAGAACTCCTCCGTCTGACTGCCTGTATCCAACGGGCAGCCATACGGAGGAGTTTTTTACATACAGAGAATTACGAGACTGGCAAGCTGTCAGCCATTTGAAGATCAGGTTCTTTTCTCTGGTAAAAGCGGCTGAAGCTGCCCCCGTAATCCCGCATCTCGCTTAGACTGCCACTCTCGGTAATTCTGCCGTCCTCCATAAACCAAATTTCGTCATACTGCTCAAGCAGCTCATCATTCAGATTGTGCGTAATTGTGATTAGTGTAAGATCCGGCAAAGCCAGCAGGCTGCTCTCAATCTCAAAGGCAGTCTGCCTGTCAACCGCAGATGTTCCTTCATCCAGAATCAGGATCGGCTTGCTGCGGATCAGAGCCCGGGCCACTGCAACCCGCTGACGCTGGCCGCCTGAGAGCCGGGAGCCATTTTCTCCGACAGCAGTAGATAGTCCTTCCGGCAGCTGCCGGACATAGGAATACAGGCTGCTGCTGCGGAGTGCCGCTTCCAGTACCTTTTCCGGAAACGGTTCATCCAAACAGATGTTGTGCTTAATGTCTGAGTCGAATAGAAATACATTCTGATGAATCATAGATGTTAAAAGAAGCATGGATTCGCTGTCCAGCGCTGATAGTTCAATACCGTCCAATAAGACAGAACCGTCATAGTCTTCGTAATACCCGCTGAGAAGCTTAACAAGCGTTGATTTCCCGCAGCCGCTCGGTCCGATTAGGGCGATTTTTTTTCCTTTGTGCAGCCTGAAATTTATATCCTTGAGGACGGGCTGGCCCTGCTGGTAACCAAAGCTGAGCTGCCGCACCTCCAAAGAATGTTCAAACACAGGTTTAGGCTGTTCTGATACTGAGGGCTGCTCCGCTTCGCCGGCAAGCTGTTCAATGCGCTGAAGGATTGGTTGCATGCTTCTGATCTTGGGAACATTCTGCATGATAACGAGCACAGGGCCGACCAGTCCGCCGCTTAGCTGGACCAGTGCAACCAGGCTGCCGGCGGAAATGTGACCGGTGATGATCAGATAGGCGGCAACGAACATGACGGTCAGCTGACTGAATATAGCCAGTGCCTCCGATATGCTTTCATTCGCAGCAAACAGCCGGTCGGCAGCAAAGCTGACATTGGCGGCATTTTGATTGGCCTGCTGAAATCCCTGTTCACTTTGCTTTTTAAGGCCAAAGGATCTGATCACTTCATATCCGGCCAAAAGATCTTTAATAAGTGCAGTGAAGCGGGACATCTCAGAAGATACGGCATTGAGCCTGCTCTGCAGCAGTCTTCCGAACAGCGAAGGGATCGTGAACATCAGTATCATGCCGATCGCGAGAATCAGTGTAATCAGCGGGCTTAACGAGAGGAGCACAATAAGAGAGGCTATAAAAATAACTGCGTTTTGAAAGGTTTGCAGGAAAGGCTGAAGAACATTTTCGATAACCAGCTTGATATCATTGGTCAGTGCTGACAGATAATCTGCTGTATTGGCCGCTTTGAAGTCAGCTGTATTTTTGTAGAGAACACCGCGGAATATCCGTTCCCTGATCGACACAGTAACATTGCGGACAAGGGCCTTACTGCATAAAGAATGGATGAATCCGGTCAGGCAAAGCATCAACAGGTAGACGATGGACACCAGGAGAATACGCTGGAAAAGCTGCATATCCCCCTGGAGCGCAGCATCAATTACTTCTTGCAAAACAAGAGCAATCAGCACACCGGCGGCAGCGGCAATCATACTGAACAGCAGAGTTACAGCCAACAGCAGCTTGTTGCGGGTTAAAGCGTGTTTCATCTCTAGATCAGCTCCATAATTAGATTTCGGTATAATTTGTAAGATGAAGATAACATACAAATATTAATTAAGTCAAATAAATTAGATCAACATCGAATATAAACTTATAAAAAAACTCCCCGAACCATGGTTACGGGAAGTCATTATCAATTATAAAAGAAACTGCTGCAAATCTGCGATCAGCTCCTGCATGTTCTCTGTGTGGAGATGATAGTATACTCTGCCGTTGTTTTTTTCGACCCGGACCATTCCGCAGGCAAGCAGGACGTTCATATGATGAGACATCGTTGCTGCTGTCAGTCCCAGCTGGTCGGCAATCTCCAGATTGTATTTGGGGCTTACCTTAAGTGAGGCAAGAATTTGTAATTTACTGTTATCGGCCAGCGCCTTCATCCGCAGCAGCAAAAGCTCTCTGGAATCAGAATGCTGCTTGCTGGCAATCGGCAGCATATCTACATATAACCCGTAATAGTGCTTGCCGGATAAAACCATCTGACCGAGCGGCAGGATGAGGGTAGGATAAACCTCCGGATTCTCATGATCTAACATGTTCACAAACTTAATAAACTGCTCATCCTGTTGCCGCTTAATGGACTGAACGTATGCAGGAATCAGCTTATTGATCTGCTTCTCATTCTCCCGGCGGGCTTTTTCAAAAGCCGGCAGATTCATTTTTACAATTTCTATAAGGGAAAGGAGGTGTTCACGCGGCTGGTGCAGCAGTGTCATCAGCTTCCATTTTGTAGCTTCCTTCAGCGGACTTCCGTTAAGAAAGCGGATCATTTCCTCCAGAGACTGAATGGACGACAGTTCCAGTTCTCGGGGAGAATGACTCTGCATCGCTTGCATTTCATTTATTGTTTTCAATATTTTATCCTGAACGGCCGTCTCAGCTATACCTTCCAGTGAAGTAAGCCACTCCGGATTTTCACTAAGCAATACCTGCAAAAGTAAGAAAAAGTCTGTAGTATCATCATTAAAAAAGAATACGGCGGTATCGTCCGTTTTCCTGTGTTTGGCGAAGCTGCCGATGTATTTTTCCATGATTTTCAGATGCTTGTTGTAAAAAGCTTCACCATCCAGGCCAAATTGTTCAAGGTCTTCAACCATTATTTTTCGGTAAGAGGCTTGATAGCTTACATACAATAATCCCATCGTTTCAAAGACCGGGTCCAGCTGTTCATGAATATGAAGTTTCATAGCGCCTCCGTCATGCGAGTAGTTTGGTGCTCATCTAATTAATTATATTGTGGTGTAATTGGATTGGCAAGGTAGTAGGGATGACGCGGTCACTGCTACGGAGAAAGGTCAAAAGAAAATAAAGTGTTAGACTATGCAAATAAAGGTTTAGACTTCCAATGCTGCATTAAGCTAGCGGATAGGATAGTTCCAATCGTTCTAAAAATTAAATGACCGTCCCCGGTTAAATACCGAGGAACGGTCGAAACCTAAAATTATGTCTTTGTAATCACGCACTGAAAGGTTAGTCAATTTAGATTCTGACGCGCCCATTCTGTCATGGTGGTTCCAGGACGTCCCAAAACCGTTAAGACGTCATCACGAACAACAGTTTGAGCAGTCATTTGACCTGCCGCTGCTAATTTCATCGTAATCACTGCGCTCTCCATGTAAGCACGTTCGGGAACTGTTGAAATCTGAGCAACATACGCTTCCAGGCTTGCAGGATCGAGTGTAATACACTTGATCTCTTTCCCTGAGGCTTCAGTTAGAATGTTAGCGACCTCTGGACCCGTTAGCACTTCCGTGCTCAACCAGTAATTAGCACCACCATGTTTCTCAGGACCCTCTCGCAACACGGTAGCAGCGACAGCGGCAATATCTGCTGCGAATACCCATCCTTGCGGCATGTCTCTCCAGTTGACTGTGAAAGAACCCGTTTCCGTTATATTAGCGAAGACCGTGTCCGTAATGACATTAGGGTGCAGATGCGTCCAAGCAATTTTACTTGCTTCAATATACGTTTCTATAAGGTCATGCCAGATAAAATGGGGGATAATATCACGACGCGAGGTGAAGACACCTAGATGAACGATGTGACTTATGCCTGCATCGACCGCTGCGTCGACCAGTTGTTTACTTTGGATCAGCATATCAGCCGTGTAACCAGTTAGTAAAAATACCCGATCGACGCCCGCTAATGCTGAAGCGAAGGTTGTCGGCTCATTTAGGTCAAGTACAACGGCTTCACGGCCCTCAGTTTGCCACTTCTCAGCAATTTCCCGACGACTTGTCGCCAGACGAAGTACAATGCCCTCGCCGTTTTTATCGAATTCTTTGACTACTTTTGAACCTACGGTACCGGACGCACCGATAATCAATACTCTTGGTGTTGTCATATAGAAGTTCCTCCAGAAGTTATATATATGGAACAATGTAGTTCCGTAATGAAATAATAACAGAAGCAATTATAGAACGCAATAGTACCGAATTGTTGGGGTGAAAATTGTATGATATTATAAGTCAAGGAAGGTGGCTAAGGTATTATGTCATATGATAAACAGCACGAAACAGAAGAAAAAAGAGGGCGCCCTATAGATTTGTCACGGAATAAAGTAATTCTTGAAACAACTTTAGATTTGCTAGCAGAAAACGGATATGATTCATTAACAATAGAAGCGGTTGCAATAAAGGCTAAAGTGGGGAAGGGTACAATTTATAGGCGTTGGTCTTCAAAAATGGAACTTGTAATTGAGGCCGCAACTGTAATGAGTCCTCTCGAAATATCACTAATGAAATTGAATACAAATCAAAACTTACGTGGACAGTTGATTGACCTGCTTTCTGTTATATTTTTGCAAGATAATATGAAATATCAGAAAGCCATGAATGCGATATGTAATGCTGTTAATGAACAATTAGACAAAGGTATGCGTGAGGCTTTTTACAAGCGGTATAGAAACGTTTTCGAATCGATTCTCGAACCTTATGTAAAAGAACATCTTATTACTGACGACGATTTAGAGCTAATTACAGATATTGGACCCGCTTTAGCTATGTATAACTATAGAAACCAGTCTACTAGTGTTCATTATGTTGAACGAATTGTTGATAAAATAATATTGCCAATAGTATTAAAACAAGTGTAAGTGATGGAATGGAAAGAAAGTCAATGTAAATTCAGCCTTCCGCCTTGCCAACAGCAGGCAATATCTATTGCGCTAACGGGAAACGCTAGTTTTATATAGCTTATAGATTAAAACCTCCCCTTAGAAGCAAACCAGATTTAATAGCTTCTAAGGGGAGGTTTTGATATGAAATTATAAGAGTTGTGGAGTTTGTATGAGGCAGACAAGCGAATACAAGGATTCAGTCCAAAAACATTAAAAGCATACGCCTTACAACACAAGATGTTAGTGATGGAGCTAGGCAATCTCGATGTCACAGAGGTAACGTTAAACCTACTAAAGGAGTAGTTGAATGTTTTCGCGTATAACTTAAGTCATCACGAATTTACGAAGTTCGCAAAAAGACGTTAGCCGAAAGAAGCTACTAGTTTAGGAGGAGTCTATATGATATTAGAAAAAGTTATAAACAGAATTGTAATACAAAGTGAATATAAGGATTTCGTTGATAAGTATACAAATACTATACTTACCGAATTTCAAGGCAAGATTCATAGCATTTATATGTGTGGCTCGATTCCAAAAGGAACTGCTAAACCTTTTAAGTCAGATGCAGACTTTACTATTGTATGTGTAAATCCGAATGATATTGATTATAAAAGATTGTCAAATATTAAAGACAGGCTTTTGGAAGAATATCCAGTTGTAACTAAGATTGATACGATAATTTGCTCGATTGACGATGTATTAAGTAAACCAAATGAGTGGGGTTTTTGGGTAAAGATCATTTGTGTTTGCATATATGGTCATGACGTTGGTGAAAAAGTACCACCGATAATTATTTCTCCAGAGTTCATTTTAGACTTAAATACCGAGACCAAGGAGGAAGTTGATCGTATACATAGTTTACTTTCTAATGCTAGTGATAACACAATGAAAACTAGATATATTAAAGGCTACTCCAAGAGATTAATTCGTGCATTATACTCTTTGGTTTTAGAAGATGCAGGTGTATGGCAAGATGACATTATTAAGATGAAGAATGACATATTAAACTATTGTGAGATTGACTCCACTTTAGTTGATTATCTGTATGCTTGTTACTTGGATAGTAATGTACTTGTTGAAGAGTTTCTGGGAATTGCAGATCAAGTATATAGCTATTTTGAGAACGCCTTAAATGCAATAGCTGCTTCCAGAATTTCCTTCGGATAACACCATATTGACGCTCCGGCTGAGAAGCGAGTGACCACATCCAGCCCCCTTAGCCCGAAAGGACGTCACTGCTTATTATTTTCCTAGAACAGAATCCGGATTGACAGACTCTTTGAGAGAGCGATATACTAACATCACTTAAACGTATAAGTTAAGCTTGTTATTCCATTTTAAGGAGTGTTATATTATGGATTTAGCATCCTTTTATCATGAGCCTAAGGGGCCTTTTTCGTACGCCTACGATACTGAAACACTGCATATCCGCATCAAAACCAAAAAAGATGACTTGAAGTCAGTCACTGTACTGGCGATGGACCCGTTCAACTGGAAGCCGGTCTCCAAAGATTCGCATGTCTATGAATTTGCTGTGGATCAGATGCAGCGGGTTGAGATGAAAAAGGAATATGTGACCCGATACCATGACTGCTGGTTTGCCGAGCTTACCGGGTTTAACTGGAGAAGAATTAAATACGCTTTTGTGCTGGATGACGGCATTGAGTGCTGCTTCGCAGGCTGCCAGCGTTTTACAACGTTAGAACGGGACTGGACACCACCTAAGGACTATACGAACTACTATAATTATCCGTACATTTTGGAAGAAGACCTATATACAGCGCCGGCATGGGTTCCGGATACAGTGTGGTACCAGATTTTCCCTGACCGTTTTAATCGAAGTGCCACAGCTGCTCCTTCTGAAGAAATTCTGGAATGGGGCAGTGACCAGCTTGACGGTAACGGGAAAAAGTTTGGCGGGAATCTGCAGGGAATCAGCGAAAAGCTTGACTATATCCGTGATCTCGGCTGCACCGGAATCTACTTTACCCCGCTGTTTGATTCACCGAGCTCCCACAAGTATGATACAAGGGATTATTTCAAGATTGATCCGAGCTTCGGCGACAATGAGGCTTTCGGTAGAATGGTGGAGGAAGCGCACAAGCGAGGCATTCGTGTGATGCTGGATGCGGTGTTCAATCACTGCGGTTATGAGCATCCGTTCTGGCAGGATGTGCTGAAGCATGGCAGACGTTCGCCATATTATGACTATTTTTATATTCTGGATGGAGATAAGGAGATTGTTCCGGACACGGAGCTGGCCGCCAGGGAAGGCTATTATTTCGGGGAGCACCTGAATTACCGCACGTTTGCCTATACAGAGATGATGCCCAAATGGAATACCGGCAATCCGGCCGCGCGGGAATATCTGATCAGTGCAGCCGTCTACTGGACGGAGCGTTATAACATTGACGGCTGGAGGCTCGATGTCGCTAATGAGGTATCCCATGATTTCTGGCGGGAATTCCGCAAAAGAATCAAGGCCATCCGCAGTGATATCTATATCCTCGGGGAAAACTGGCTCTACTCCAATCCGTGGCTGCAGGGCGACCAGTTCGATGCGGTGATGAACTATGAATTTACCTGGCCTGTTACCCGTTTCTTCGGGACAAATCTCCCGGTGGAGGAGCAGTACACTTCACAGGATTTCAAGTATGCCATTAACCAGCTGCTCATCAGCTATCCCAAGCATGTAGCCCGTAATATGTTCAATCCGCTGGACAGTCATGACACGGCACGGATTCTGCATTTTTGCGGTGACAACACGGAGCTGGTTAAGCTTACTTATGTTTTTCTGCTGACGTACGGCGGTTCACCGAGTATTTACTATGGCGGGGAAGTCGGGCTTAGCGGCGACGAGCATCACAACCGGCAGTGTATGCCCTGGAACCCGGAGGAGCAAAATCATGATCTGTATGACACTGTACGCAGACTGATCGGACTCCGGCGACAGAACCCGCTTTTCAAAGAGATTGATCTGGAATGGCTGTCTGCCGGGGGAAGTGAAGAAACAGTGGTTTATAAAAAATCCGCCGGCGGCGCTGCCCTGTACGTGCTGCTTCACAACTCGGCCGATGCTGCTGTTGTTAAGCTGCCTGATCAGCTGCAAAACCGGAGCTTAAGAGATTTGTATAACGGAATGGAGCTGGCAGCCGCTTCGGAAATCCGCATGGAGCCTTATTCCTTCCTGCTGCTGGCAGACGGGGAATAGACAACTTGAATATCAGCAGGAGGCAGATGTTATGACAGTCGATAATGTACCAGAGCTTTTGGATCAAATGAAGATAAGGGTCAGCCGTGAGAACAACCGTGCCGTCTCTTTTACCAATAAAGAAGCCGCCTATTATTACACACAATCACATCTGAATGATCATCCCGAGCATGCTTATTTTGAGGGGATGAATGTCGCGAAAAACCGGATTTTCGGCGGATACACCTTATATGCAGACGGGCAGGAGCTGGATAATGAGCTGGCTGAAGTTACGGTTAGTCCCTATTCGCTGGTCCGGACCCATGGCAGATTGACTGAGGAGCTGTGGCTGTTCGATTACCGGAATGTACTGGAGGTCATTGTTTCAGGGGCTAGTACTGAGATAGGCATCTCCTTAAAGGGAGAAGCGCTGGAATATCTGAAGCTTGAAGGAAACACGGCATTGTTCAAAGCAATGGAGGGGGAATGGATCGTTGCACTGCGTCCCGGAAAAGAGCAGCCGCTTAGTGAAAAGGACGGAGTCTTTCTGACAATGGCTGCGGCCGGAGGCTTTTTCATAGCCTGTGCACGGACGGCTGAAGAAGCAGTCAAGCTGATTGAGGATACAGAGCGGCAGGCTGACGCATTAAAAGGAGAGCGTGTCCGGCGTTTGGCGGAATTTTTGCAGAATAATGTTTACCTGAGCAGCAGCAATGAGGAGCTAACCCTCGCTTTGAACTGGATCAGCCTGACGATGGATCAGCTGGTGACCAGACAGCAGGGTGAGGGGATCTATGCCGGACTTCCGTGGTTCAACGAGTATTGGGGACGCGACCAGTTTATAGCAATGCCTGGTGCAGTGCTGGTCAGCGGCCAGTTTGAAACGGCAAGGCAGATTCTGCTGTCTTTTGCGGAATACCAGAACAGGGATGCGGCTTCTAAATATTATGGGCGGGTCCCGAACATTCTGGCTCCTGAAAACATCGATTACCACACTACCGACGGCACACCGCGGTTTATCATTCAGCTGCAGGACTATGTAAAATATTCCGGCGACACTGCACTTATTGAACAGCTGTATCCCGCCGTGTGCAGCAGCATCGAAGGCTCGCTCCGGTATTGGGTGGACGAAAAGGGCTATCTTACCCACGATGACAATGAGACGTGGATGGATGCGCGGGATGCTGAGCTGAAATCATACTCTCCGCGTGATACCCGGGCCAATGATATTCAGGCGTTATGGTACGGCCAGCTGCGGGCAGGTGTATATTTTGCCGATTATATGCAGGATCAGGAGAAAGCGGAGCGGTGGGGCCGTGTGGCTGACAGGTTGCAAAAGAATTTTGCGGCCGATTTCCATGATCCGGCCTATCCGTATCTGGCCGACCGGTTGGATGCGGACGGCGTGCCGGAGTTCACGCTGCGCCCGAATCAGCTGTTTGCCTTTGACCTGTTTGATGACCGGGCGTTCAAGGATACAGCTGTCCGCACAGCATGGGAGGAGCTGGTTTATCCTTGGGGCACGGCCTCGCTGGACCGGAGGCACCCGTTTTTTCATCCGTTCCATCTGACAGAGCAGTATCATAAGGACGAAGCCTATCATAACGGTACCGTATGGACCTGGCTGAACGGCATTGCCATGCAGCGGATGATTGAAGCCGGGCAGGAGGAGACGGCCTATGAGCTGTTCAGCAATATGAACCGGCAGGCGCTGGAGCTTGGTGTAGTTGGCGGACTCAGTGAAAACCAGGATGCTTATCCGCAGGAAGGAGCAAGCCGCGCGAAGCTGACTGGCGCTTACCTGCAGGCCTGGTCGAACTCGGAGCAGCTGAGGGTATGGTATCAGTATTTCCTGGGCATCCGCCCTGATCTGATCCTGGGGAAGGTTACTCTCGCCCCTCGGATGCCGCAGGAGCTGACCGATGTGCAGGTTCGGGTTAAGGCAGGGGAAGGAAGCATTGAGGCGGATTATTCTTCTGCTTCTGGCGGTGAGCAAGTGTTTGTTTTTTGTTTTGCGGGAGTAGAGCTTGCCGCAATCGTTGATGTTTCACCATTTGAGCTGCTGGAAATACCAGTGGCAGACGGAAATGAGCTGCGGATCATGCTTAACGGGGAAAAGCTGATGGCTGAGCTGCTGGACGGGAACGGGCAGCTGGCAGGACAATGGTCAGCAGACATTTCTGCTGACAGAGCCGCGCAGCAGCTTCAGAGCGATAAGATCTTTGATGGCGTACAGTTTGCGGAGCCGCTGGCTTTATCAGAGCATCCGGTGATGGAGCGGCGGTCAGCTGCGGTGGACGGAAAGACAGTTGCGGTGGATGCAAAGACAGCTGCGGTGGATGGAAAGACAGAGGAGTAAATATAGTTTTGGGCAGGGTAAGTGTTGGTGGAGCTCTATAATTGTGAGCCTCCACACCTGCTTGGAGACATAGTGGGAAAAATCCCTTTATATTGGCTTGCCTGGGGAGAAAATGCTGATATAAAGGGATTTTTCCGTTAATGAGGCCTTTTGTGGGGTGAGTGAGGTGGAATAAGGGGATTTTTCCCTTTGACAGGCTCACCTTGGAGTGAAAATGATAAATCAAAGGGATTTTTCCCTTTGACAGGCTCACCTTGGGGTGAAAATGATAAATCAAAGGGATTATTCCCTTTGATGGGACTCACCATGGGTGAAAATGCAGAATCAAAGGGATTTTTCCCTTTGATGGGGCCCACCCTGGGGTGAAGGAGCTGAATCAAAGGGATTTATCCCTTTGATTCCTTCCCAGGCATTTAGACGGCGGGCTCACCGCCACCTATGTGCATTCCTACAGCTCCATAAATGGGTCTATGCACATCTAATAACACGTGTTATACTTTTGCCGAGGTGCTGATATGAGCAAAAAAAGAGTGACCAGCCACGATGTAGCCAAGCTGGCGGGTGTATCCCGCAGCGTTGTATCCGCTGTGCTGAATGATACACCGGGCATCGGGGTAAGCGCCCAGACCCGGGAGGCGGTACTGCACGCGATCGCAGAGCTGAACTATCATGTGGATGCCCAGGCGCGCAGTATGAAGACCGGCCGCAGTATGACGCTGGCCGCGTTCGGTGATACCGGACATCCGCTGTTTATGCGGCTGCTTGAAGGGATGCAGCGGGAATGCGAAGCGGCAAGATACCACATTCTGCTCTGCTCTCCGGGGGAGCGGAGGCCGGGTGAAGCCAGAAGCGCGCTGCTGGACCTGTATCACCAGCGCAAGATAGACGGGATTGTAACGCTGGACAATACCAGCTACCGCAGTGCTGACTGGGCCGCCAAAGTGCATGACGCCGGTGTTCCCTACGTCTCCGTGGAAGGATACGCAGAGACAGAAGGAGTCTACTCTGTGCTGGCAGACTATAGAGGCAGTGTTCTAACAGCACTGGATTATCTCTGCAGGGATGAAGCAGAGTGTCAGGCGGGGCCGGTCTATGCGGAGGTACATCACGGAACAGACGGAAGACGGATCAACTGGTCCGAGAAAAACCGACGCAACGCCTATAAAGATTGGTGCAGCGGGCACGGCTATCAGCCGCAGATCCGGCGGATGGATGAATTAGAGGGCGCCCAAGGCTGGATTAGCTGGCTGACTGAGCTTCAGGCGCAGGCCGGCAACACATTGCCGCCGGTGCTGGTGAACTGGTCAAGTACAATTCCCGACCTCTACCGTGCAGCCCGTCAGCTTGATCTCATCATAGGTGATACGCTGAAGGTTATGGCCGCGGATAATACTATCCAGGGTGACCGCCTTAGTGTTCCGCGGCTTAGCTGTGTAGAAATTCCGTATGTAAGAATGGGAGAAGAGGCAGTGCGCTGTATCCTTAAGCAACTGGAGCAGGGGGGCGCTGGCGAACCGGGCAAACTGTGGCTGCCGGCAGTGTTGAGACCGGGAGAGAGTGCTTAGAATTTGGTTTATGAAGCGAATGAGAGAGTGCTGGTTAGGCTTAATGTAGCTGATTATTTACGGAATACCTCGTCAAAAAGCGGACCCGGCCATCTGCCGGTCTGCCTTCTAAATGGCATAATCACAAAGTGGATTGCCTTTTCTTTTTAGTATATAACACGTGTTATTAAAAGGAGGCTGAAAGCGTTGTTTTGGACAGATGAGAAGCTTGGTGCGCGAATTGCTGAATTGGAACGCTACCGGTACCGTGAGACTATTTTCTTGACAGAATGGCTTGGACTTGAAGACAAGGAAGGAGCCAACGGTGTATACCCGCCGGATTTGAAGCAGGGAGATCCCTACCGTGTTGGTGATTACTGGACCGGAAGGGACATGTACCTCTGGCTGCACAGAACGGTAGAGATACCGGTACACTGGCAGGACAAACGTATCGTCGGCCTGTTCGATTTCGGCCGTACGGGCGGCGGAAATAACAGCGGCTTTGAGTCGCTGCTGTTTCTGAACGGGAAGCCTTACCAGGGGGTGGACTCCAATCACCAGGAGGTTTTTCTGGAGCCGGAGACGGCGGGTACGGCAGTCAGCTTTACCTTCCGGCTATGGTCGGGCCTTGAAGGCGGCGGTCTGCCGGTGCCACAGGAGCACAGAATCAAACGGGTGGAGCTTGCATGGCTTGATGAGGCGGCCGACAATTTGTACTACACCGGCCGGGCGATGCTGGCCGTATATAAATCGCTTGGCGGCAGTGATCCGCTGAAGCAGGAGCTGCAGACCGTCCTGGACCGGGCCTTCCGCCTGCTGGACTGGTCGAGGCCGGGCAGTGAGGCTTTTTACGCTTCAGTACGGGAAGCGGATGAACAGCTGGCAGCGCGGCTTACGGCGATGGAACAGAAGCATCCGGTAACAGTAACGGCACTAGGGCACACCCATATCGACGTTGCCTGGCTGTGGCGGCTGACCCATACGCGGGAGAAGGCGGCGCGCTCTTTTTCCACTGTGCTGAGGCTGATGAAGCAGTATCCGGAATATATTTTTCTGCAGACACAGCCGCAATTGTACGATTACATCAAGAAGGATTACCCTGAGCTGTATGCCGAAATTGCCGGTCGGGTCAAAGAAGGCCGCTGGGAAGCTGGCGGTGCAATGTGGCTGGAGGCGGACTGTAACCTGACGAGCGGCGAATCGCTGGTACGTCAGATTTTGTACGGGACCAAATTTTTCAGGGAAGAGTTCGGTGTGGAATGTAAGTATTTGTGGCTGCCGGATGTCTTTGGCTATAGCTGGGCGCTGCCGCAGATTTTGCGCAAATCCGGAATAGATACGTTTATGACAACAAAGATCAGCTGGAGCCAGTACAACCGCATGCCGCATGATACGTTCCACTGGCGGGGGATGGACGGGAGCGAGGTACTCGCCCACTTTATTACGACACCGGAAGGACCGGAATCCAGCGCCTGGTACTATACCTACAACGGTTTAATGGAACCGTTTGCTGTCCAGGGCATCTGGGACTCCTACCGGGACAAGAATCTGAACCGGGAGCTGCTGCTTGCCTATGGATACGGGGACGGCGGTGGCGGGGTTAACCGGGAGCATCTGGAGCTGCGGCGGAGGCTCGATGCAATACCGGGGGTGCCGAATGTGAAGCCGGGCCGGGCGGATGATTATTTTGAGCGTCTGAATGAGACGATCCGCAGCACAGACCAGTATGTTCATACCTGGGACGGTGAGCTATACCTTGAGTACCATAGAGGAACCTACACCAGTCAGGCTTACAATAAAAAAATGAACCGCAGGCTGGAGCTGCTGTACCGTGAAGCGGAATGGCTTCAGGTGTTACTGGCTGCCGAGTCGGGCAGCTACGAGAAGTATCCAAAGCAGGAATTGGATGAGGGCTGGAAAATCATCCTGCGCAACCAGTTCCATGATATTATCCCGGGCTCCTCAATCCGTGAGGTCTACGAGGATTCGCGCGCCGAGTATGCGGAAGCTGAGGAGACTGGTTATCAGGTATCCCATGCAGCTGCTGAAGCTTTAACAAGTTCCTCCGTACAGGATACGGACAAAAAAGTGTATACGGTATTTAACGGTGCTTCCTTTGACCAGGCCGGACTGATCACCGTGTATGCCGAAGATTCTGAATACAGACAATGGCGGGATGAACACGGGGCAATGCTGCGTGCACAGCAGCTGGACAACAAATGGATGATCGAAGCGCCTGAGATCCCGATGCTGGCAGCAGCAGTCATCAGTGCACATTTTACTGACACTGTTGAACCGGAAGCTCAAACGGACTCTTTTGTATGGGAAAACTCCACCCTGACAACGCCTCACTATATTATGGAATGGAATGCCTCTGGACAGCTATGCCGCCTGTATGACCGTGATGCAGACCGTGAGGTGCTCGCTCCGGACGAATACGGTAATGTGCTGCAGGTGTTCGAGGATAAGCCGAAGCAGTACGATGCCTGGGACATTGATCTGTATTATCAGGAGAAAAAACGGGAAATCACCGGACTCGTCTCCATCGAGCTGCTTGAATCAGGTCCGCTGGCAGCAGTTTTACAGTTCTCCTGGAAGTACATGGACTCCACAGTCATCCAGAAAGTGAAGGTGTATGCCGGCAGCCGCCGGATTGATTTCGAGACGCTGGTTGACTGGCAGGAGCAGCACCAGCTGCTTAAGGTTGCTTTTCCGGTGGCCGTCCGTTCGACAGAAGCAACCTATGATATCCAATATGGTAATGTGAAGCGTCCGACCCACTGGAATACAAGCTGGGATTATGCGCGTTTTGAGAGTGTGGGGCATCAATGGGCGGATCTGTCAGAGCGGGGCTACGGGGTAAGCCTGCTTAATGACTGCAAGTACGGCTATGACATCAAGGATCATGTGATGCGCCTGTCGCTGATAAAGTCAGCAACCGCACCGGACTGGCAGGCCGACCAGGGTGAACACCGGTTCACGTACAGCTTGCTGCCGCATGAGGGGGACTGGGCCGAGGGAGGTACGGCAGAGGAAGCCTGGATGCTTAATAACCCGCTGCGGACGGTCCAAGGAAGACTCAACGGAGAAACAGGTAAATCACTGTTCCGAACGGATGTTGCAGGAGTCGCAATCGATGCCGTCAAATTGTCTGAACAGGGTGACAGTTGTGTAATCCGGCTGCATGAATTCTTCGGCGGCCGCCTGAAAGTTAAGCTGGGCAGCGGATACCCCGTTCATTCCTGGCAGCTGTGCGATCTCATGGAGCGCCCTCTGGGAGAACTTCATAGCGGCGGTGAAATCAGGCTTGAATTCAAGCCTTATGAAATTCATACCCTGCTTATAAAATTCTTTGAATAGCTCTGCTAACTCATTATCCGGGAGGATTGAACATGCCGCTGATCAGAAGAGTGAACCGGCTGCTGAAAGAGCTGCAGCTGCGCTGGATTAAGGAAAGCCGCGACATTGGAGAATGGTCCCTGCAAAGGGCGTTTTATGCGGATGAGGGAGAGTACCGGTATGAGGCTGAACGGGAAACTGCTGCTCCCGGCCGGCTGCAGAGCCAGGTTAGAGAGACGCTGTTTCTGGAAACGGCAGTCCAAATACCGGAGGATTGGGCGGACGAAAAAACCGGAATTATATTCAGGGCTGGAGGAGAGGGACTGCTGTCCATTAACGGGTTGCCCTATCACGGACTCGACAAGAACAGAAGCTTTGTCCCTCTGTCCAAGGCGCTTGCGGCAAGCGGTGAGCTGAAGCTGAGCATAGAGCTATATCATGTGCCGCTGATTCCCGACGACCCTTTAAACGGCCAGAAGGATAATGATGCTCCGCCAGTGCATTTTCAGGAAGCCCGGCTGGTGAGTGTAAACCCGGCTGCTGAAAGCCTGTATTTTACGTTGACCGTCTGTCTGGACAGCCTGAACCGGCTGGCGGAGCGGTCGGTGGAACGTCTTCAGCTGGAGCATGCGCTTGAGGATACCATTCTGCTGATCGGAGACCCGGCGGAGGCGGACGAGAAACGCTTCCGGCAGGCTGAGGAGGGACTGGTCAGCAAGCTTCAGGCTGCTGCGGGCAGCCGGAATCCGGGGGACGCCGGAACGATGCATATGGTCGGCCAGTCGCATATCGACCTGGCCTGGCTGTGGCCGCTGAAAGAAACCGTCCGCAAAACCGGCCGTACCTTCTCAACCGTTATTACGCTTATGGAGCATTATGAGGACTACCTGTATTCGCAAAGCCAGCCGCAGCTGTACGCTTATGTGAAGAAGCATTTTCCCGATTTGTATGAGCAGATCAAAAAGCGTGTCGCAGAAGGGCGCTGGGAGCTTGTCGGCGGAATGTGGGTTGAGCCGGATCTGAACATTCCTTCCGGGGAATCGCTGGTCCGGCAGCTGCTGTACGGCGGGGCTTTCTATGAACGGGAATTCGGCAAAACCTCCCGGGTGGAGTGGCTGCCTGATACGTTCGGGTATTGCGCTTCTCTTCCTCAGCTGCTGAAAAAGTCCGGGGTAGACTATTTCATGACTACCAAAATGAACTGGAACGACACGAACGCTTTTCCGTACGATCTGTTCTACTGGGAAGGTATTGACGGAACGAAAATTCTATCTTTTCTGAATCATGGGCTTAACGAGAACACACTGCCGGGAGATGTGGGTGAGCACTGGGACAGCTACAAGCAGAAAAAAGCCCATCCGGAGCAGATGCTGCTCTACGGCTTCGGGGACGGCGGAGGCGGCGTGACCCGGGAGATGCTGGAGGTCATTAGCCGTTCTGCGGCACTGCCCGGACTTCCGGTGAGCCGGTTCAGCACGGCTCATGATTTCTTTGACGGCGTCAGCGAGGCTGATCCCAAGCTTCCCGTCTGGTCGGGCGACATGTACCTGGAGCTGCACAGGGGAACCTACACGACACACGGTAGCAACAAGCGCTGGAACCGAAAAGCGGAATCGCTGTACCGTGAAGCCGAAATCTGGAACTCCCTGTCCTATCTGTCAGGTGCGGCAACACTTGAAGAATGTACGGAGCTGCAGCAGGGCGGACTCCAGGAAGGCTGGGAGCTGCTGCTGCTGAATCAGTTCCATGATATTATTCCCGGCACGTCCATCCCGGAGGTGTATGTTAAATCGGCTGAGCATTATGAGAAAATATTCAGCCGGGGGAAAAAAGCGCTCAGCAGGGGGCTTGAGGCACTGGCTGCAGCTGCAGATACCCGGGGAACAGGAACCCCTCTGCTTCTGTTTAACAGCCTTTCGTGGAACCGCAGTGATGTCGCCGTACTTACCGGAGGAGCCGAGCTGCTGAATAAAGCCCCGTATGACGCCGGCGGAAACCCGCTGCCATACGATCTGCTGCAATCAAAGGACAAATACCAGATGAGTTTTTGTCCGGGGGAGGTACCATCGCTGGGCTATACTACGGTATGGCTGCGGGATAAGACGGATGCAGATGCGGAGAAAGTTATGTGCGGGACTGAAGTAGCTGCGGCCAGCTGTGAGAATGCCGGAACTGCAAAGCTGAAAAGCTGGGAAACGGTGTTCTACAGCTTGTTATTTGACGATTCCGGGCGGATCGTCTCCTGGGTTGATAAAGCAGCCGGCCGGGAGCTGATTACTCCTGGCGCTGCCGCCAATCATCTGCAGCTGTTCCATGACCGCCCGACGGTCTGGGATGCCTGGGATATTGATCCTCATTTTGCGGAGCAGCCGGCGGCGGAAGCCGTTCAGCTCTCCAGTGAGGTCCTGCTACAAGGAAAGACCAGGGACATCTTGAAGTTCTCATGGCAGCTGAATGATTCGCTGATCGAACAGCGTCTGATTCTGCATCATCAATCCCGCCGTGTGGATTTCGAAACCAGGGTAGACTGGCATGAGGAGCACAAGCTGCTCAAAGTTGCTTTTCCGGTAGATATCCGCTCGGCCAAGGCGGTCTATGAAATCCCGTTCGGCAGCATTGAACGTCCGACCCATAACAATACAAGCTGGGAGCAGGCCCAGTTTGAGGTGTGCGGACACCGCTGGGCGGATCTGTCGGAAGGTGGCTACGGGGTAAGCCTGCTGAACGACTGCAAATACGGCTACGACATCAAAGGTAGCGTCATGCGCCTGTCCTTGCTGCGCTCCCCGCGCTGGCCGGACAACACCGCTGATATCGGTGTGCATGAGTTCACGTATTCCCTGTATCCGCATGAAGGCGGTTGGAGGGAAGGGGAGGTAGTACGGCAAGGTTTTGAACTCAATCAGCCACTGACGGTATACGCCGCAGAAGCGCATGATGGCATACGCCCTTCTACGGCTTCACTACTGGAGGTGCAGAGCCGGCAAGGTATTGTCGATGCAATCAAAATAGCTGAGGACTCCTGCGGAGCTGTAATCCGGCTATATGAATCCGGCGGCGGCAGGGAGCAGGTAGAGCTGGCCTTCTCCGCCGGGCCGGAGGGACGGAAGCAGACAAGCGGTGAAGCCACGGCTAACAGTCCGGACGGTCTGATCAAGGTGACAGAGACTAACCTGATGGAACAGCTGGTGGAGAACCCGCAGCTGTCAGTGAACGGCGGGTCGGTAACCCGCACGCTTACACCTTATGAAGTGGTAACACTCAAAGCAGCATTTCTCTGATAGTATGGTTTTAAGCAGCTTTTCCCTTGGGAGGAGCTGCTTTTTATTTTGGCGGCACAAGCGGATAGATATTTCCACCCGGTTCGTAGTTCCATGGGATACGTTAAATGGTGCGCACTTGCTACAATAACACTGTAAGCTAGAGGAACAGGTTCCAGCGATGATCGATCCTAAACAAAGGGGAGTGCATGTAAGTGACAAGAAAACGTTCACTGATCGGATCTCTGACTGCGGTGTTTGCCCTTACCGGGATACTGGCCGGCTGCGGCGGCAATAACAATGCCGGAAGCAGCGATGCAACAACACCGCCTTCCGGTTCGGCGGCTACAACGGCACCTGCGGCTACAGCCGCTGAAGTGCAGAAGGTGAATTTCTCAATTGTCTCGGCCAGACCGGGTGATGAAGCTTTTTACAAGGAACAAATGGACATTTTTATGAAAGCGAATCCAGAGGTGAAGGTGACGGTCATCGCCAATCCGACGGAGCAGTATAACAATGCGCTTCAGCTGTCTTTTGCCGCTAACGAAGGCCCGGATATCTTCTTTATTGAAGGCGGTCAGCCGCAGGCGAGAACGGTGTACGACAATAAATGGGTGGAGCCGCTGGACAGCTATATGGATGAGGCTTTTGTGGCCCGCTTCCCGGAAGGGGCCTTCAGCCGGACCAGTCAGACCCGGGTGAACGGGGAAGTCATCGGGATTCCGGTCCGCGACCCGCGCTTCGACAAGGTAAGACCACTGTACTACAACAAGACGATTCTGGAGCAGTACGGCTACAGTGAGCCGCCTAAGACACACAGCGAGTTCGTGGAAGCAGCCACCAGGATAACCAAAGAAGGCAAAGGCCAGGTGTACGGCTTCGCCATGATGGGGAAAGCGCCTGCGGTGTTCGGACTGAGTGTATCGGGACTCGGCTCAGGGCTTGAAGGCGGTGTAATCGGGTATGAGGGCAACACGATCATCAACCTGAAAACAGGGCAGTTCTCGTCGAAGTCGGCGACACCGGTCGTGGAAATCCTGCGACAGCTGAACGCCCAGAAGATTGTGGCGCCTGGCTGGGAAAACTGGGATACTGCACAGATGCACCAGCAGTTCGCAGCCGGACGGGTAGCGATGTTCATCGGGGCAGCGTGGCAGGCAGAAGAAATCCGCAAGCTGAATGCGGGCATGGATATGGGCATTGCAGCCGCACCGGTCCCTGATGCCGGACGGAGCGGATACCGGGATACTCCGACGATTGCTGAGCCGCGTTATGCGATGAGCTCACAGTCAAAGGTGAAAGAAGCTGCCTGGAAGGTATTGGACTTCCTCGGGTCGGTAGAGTTTGAACGGGCCAATTACGAATATGCAAAAGAGCTCGTGCTAATGCCTGCAGCAATGGAAGGTATAGCAATGTCCGCAGATATGGAGCAGATTGTGACGGTAATGGATGAGACCATCCGGATGCTCCGGCTGTCAATACGAATAACCAGAACTATGACCAGTTCTCGAAGAGCATCAGCGATGCCATGCCGAAGCCGAAGATTCAGGAGGTATTCCTGAAGGCAGTGGTCAGCAACGAGGATCCAGTCCCGCTGGCAGAGGATTATGATGCCAAGGCCAATAAGGTCATCGATGAGCAGATCAAGATTGCGAACGACGGAGGCATTGATTTTAGCCGAGAGGACCTGAAATATCCCGATTGGAACCCGATGGAGAATTATATTATCGAGTAAACGCTGACCTTTAGAACCCGGAAACCATACAGAAACAGACAGGAGTGAATTCACAATGGGCTACGGCACACCGCAGCAGAGCATGACTGCTTCCGCCGGCAAGGCTCCGCTCTCCAAAAGAGCGGAGCTGTTCAAACAGATCAAGAAGCACCGCTACCATTACCTGTTCGTGCTGCCGATGCTGGTGTTCTTTGCCGCTTTTACCTTGTGGCCGATGATTGCAAGCTGGTATTATTCGTTCTTTAACTGGGACGGCATCGGCTGGCCGACGGATTTTGTTGGGCTTGGCAACTTCAGGGAGGTCGCGTCCGATCCGGGCTTCTGGAATGCTTTTATGAACACGTTCCTGTTCGCCCTGACGCATGTGCTGATCCAGATGCCGCTGGCGCTGATCGTTGCGGTCATTCTCAACAACCAGTTTCTTGCGGGGAGAAATGTATACAGGCTGCTGCTGTTCGTGCCGGTTATTTCTACTACAGCGGTTATCGGTGTTATTTTCTCGATTCTGCTGAACCCGCTGGGCGGTGCGATCAACGAAATGCTGCTGGGCACAGGGCTTATCAATGAGCCGATTAACTTTCTCGGGTCAACCGCACTTGCGCTGCCGACACTGCTGGCTGTTTCTGTCTGGAAAAGCTTTGGCACTCCCATGATCTATTGGCTCGCCGGGCTGCAGACCATTCCTGGAGAGCTGTATGAGGCAGCCAAAATCGACGGGGCGAGCAAGGTGCAGAGCTTTTTCCGGATTACCGTTCCGATGCTGGCGCCGATTGGCCTTGTCATTACCCTGCTCACTTTTATCAACAACCTCGATCCGTTTGACCTGGTCCGTACGATGACTGAAGGCGGTCCGGTAAAAGCGACCGATGTGGTGCAGACTTACATTTTCCGTTATGCATTCGAGCCCGAAAGCGGCTCTTCCCGTTACGGCTTCGCCTCGGCAGCAGGCATCCTGTTCAGTCTGGCCGTTCTAGTTGTCGTCATCATTCAGGCGCTGACCGGCAAAGCTGCCCGCAAATCCGGCACGAAAGGAGCCTAAGCCTATGTACCGCCTAAACCGATTTCTTAGACAGCTGCCGGCCCAGGTCCTGCTGCTTGCCTTCACGCTTATCTGGAGTTATCCGTTCATCTGGATCATCTCCTCATCCTTCAAATCGCAGAGTGAAATGTTCCTGGGCGGCATCAACATCATCCCCAAGGAGCCGACGCTCGACAATTTTGCAAGGGCCTGGGATCTGGCAAACTTTTATCAATACTTTTTCAATTCGGTCATCGTTACCGCTTCGGTTGTTCTGCTTGTGCTTGTTATTACCTCCATGGCTGGTTATGCGCTGGGAAGAGGCAGCATGCCCGGTAAAAAGCTGATCATGACTATGCTGGTCGTCTCGATGTTCCTGCCCAAAGGCTTCACCATTCTTCCGCTGTTCGAGCTGATTGTCGGACTGGGCTTCAACAACACGCTGATGGGAGTTATCCTGGCTGAATCGGGTCCGTCCAAAATCGTATCCATCCTGCTGTTTGTCGGATATTTTGCCTCGCTGCCCAAAGAGATGGAGGAGTCCGCAACGATTGACGGGGCCGGTTATTTCCGGATGTTCTTCAGCATTATGCTGCCGCTGTCCAAGCCGATTCTGGGCACGGTAACGATTTTTAGCTTTATCGGGGCGTGGAATGCGTTTTTTGTTCCGCTGACGTTCACTTTAAGCAAGCCGTCGCTGCGGACGCTGGGTGTCGGGATGTACAACTTCTTTGGAACGAACAGTGTGGACTGGACCGGGCTGGCGGCGGGGGCGGTTATGTCGGTGGTGCCGATTATCATCGTATTCCTGTTCCTGCAGCGGTATTTCATCGAAGGTCTGGCCGGTTCCATTAAAGGCTAATCAGGCAGGAGGTGTAAGAGTTGGGCCAGTTAAAATCGTCCGGACGGAGGTTCTTGTTGTTGGAGGCGGGACAGCAGGCTGCGTGGCAGCCCTTGCGGCTGCTGAGGAAGGTGCTAAGGTGATCCTGGTTGAAAATGATGCCGCACTCGGCGGAGTGGCAACCCGCGGCGGTATCCACCGTTACTATTACGGTTCTCCGGGAGGTCTACAGGAGGAGATTGACCGCAGGACCGCAGAAGCGGCCTCCGTTTTTGGGGGGAAGACCAAGGGCTTTCATCCGGATGCCAAGCGGGTGGTGCTTGCCGCCCTTTGCCGGGAAAAGGGAATTGAGGTCTACCTGAATTCCGTTGTGTATGACGTGATTAAAGAGGAGACGGATGTCGCAGGCGTGCGTTTGCTGACTCCGGCAGGCCGGTTCGAAATCCGTGCCAAGGTAACGATTGACAGCACCGGGAATGCCCATCTGGTGCGTATGGCCGGCGGCAGGCTGAGGTACGGCCGCGAGCTGGACGGCGTGTATCATAATTACTCGCTCATTCCTCGCAGAGTGTTGGACGGTGAGATCGGGTACGACAATCTGGATGCCGGATGGGTAGATCCATATGATCCCTGGGATGTGTCGCGGGCTTTTAACCGCGGCCGGGAATGGGTTAGGCAAGGATATGCAGAGGGTGCGCATTATTTTGCGCTCTCGTCCATGCTCGGGGTGCGGGAAGGCGGACTGATCGAGGGAGACGCTACCATTACCCTTGAGGAGTACATTGAAGACCGGCCTTCACCGGAGGTGATCTGCCGCAGCTATTCCCATCTGGATAATCACGGCTTCGATACTGGGAATGAAAGTGAATTTAGCCAGCTGTGGATTGCGGTCATGGGCTTGTTCGTCAAAGGCTTGTGGTGCGATATTCCATACGGGGCGCTTTTGCCTGCCGGTATCGGAAATCTGCTGGTGGCCGGGCGGGCTTTGTCAGTAGACCGGGATGTGGGAATGGGTGTACGGATGCAAAAGGACATGCATAAAGTTGGCGAGGCGGCAGGGGTTGCCGCTGCAATGAGTAGCCGTTCCGGCCGTGCACCGCGGGAGCTGGATCGATCCGGGCTGCAGAACCGGCTGGTGGAACGGGGAGTACTGGAGGCTGAGGACCTAAAGCGGACTCATGGCCGGAATCTGCGCTTTAAGCGCGGTGAGCTGGCTGGTGTTGAACTGGGGAGGAAAAACGCCGCTTCGTACGCAGAACAGCTTGCATCTTATTTCGGGACGGACGAGCGGTGGAAGGCAGTCTGGCTGCTGGGCAGCTCAGCTGAAGCTTTAAAGGACAGTCAGATTACTCTTTTGCTGGAAAAAAAACTATATGAAGGAACACCGGAGGCAAGGTTCTGTGCTGCGATCACACTCGCCATGCTTGGAAGGGAGGCAGCGGTTCCATACCTGCTGGAACGTATTGCTGCAAAGGATATGAATAAGCTCAGCAATCATCCCAAATGTGTACCGTTCTGGATTGCTTCTTTTGTTCTGCTGCGTATGCTGAAAAGCACCGCTGGAGTGAGTCAGGCGGCGGCTGCATTTATAGAGCAGCCGGGTGCCGTTAACAGCACCTTTCTGCTGGATTACTTGTCTGCTGTTTGTCCATTGCTGAGCGCCGGGGAACGTGCTGAGGCTGCGGTGCAGTTGAGGCGTGGTTATCAGCTGGTGAACTTGGAACGGATTACCGGATGCACGGGGACCGGCCGGAATCGCTCGGCTGGAGCCTCGGGCTGAGAGCAGCAGCCTTGCTGGCAGAATTGAGCGCGGAGCAAGGGAGGGTCATTGGAAGTGCGGCTGCTGCCGGGTCGGCTGATCCGCGGGGGTATGTCCGCAATGCGGCAGTGCGGCTGCTTCCTTGGAGTTTTAGAGAGAGTGTGCCTGAAGACGGGGCTGTCCCGCTGCTCGGTGAGTTTGATGCTGCAGTGATTGGTGCGGGGACCGCAGAGGTTATCTGTGCGGCAGCATTGGGCCGTCAAGGCAAGAGGGTGGTGCTGATCGCGGACGGAAGTGCTTTGATGACGGAGGTTACGAAGTCTAGAGTGACCTTCTTTAGTGGAATTCATGCTGACAGTGATGTTGCGCATGAGCTGATTGGCCTGCTGCGGGAAGAAGGAGCTTGGAACGGGGATCAGCTGGAGCCGGTACTGGTACAGCTGGCGGCAGACCGGTTTTTGCAAAATGTAGGGGTAAGTGTTCTATACGAGGTGCGCTGTCTGGATCTGCAGGATGCAGAAGGGCGGAGTTTAATTGAAATTGCCTATAAGAACGGCAGAGGGTTGCTTACCGCCGGCAGGATTATTGGTCAGGCTGATCGGACGGGAGTTAAAGGGCAGGCTGTTCCATGTACACTGACTGCGGTTTTGATTGGCTCCGGGCCATTTGGAGAGACAGCAGACTGTACCTGGATGGAATGGAGCCATAGCGGCAACAGGCTGTCTATGCGGCTTCGGACTGGTTATTATCCGGAGGAGGCTTATCTGGATGTCCGGTTGCCTTGGGAAGCTGCCGAAACGGCAGGCATCGGGGAGCTGCTTATGCTGCCGGCAGTTGAGCATCTTCGACACCAAGGACTTATACCGGAGCATGCTGCGCTTGCCTATATCGCGGATGAACCATGGCCAGAAGGGCTGTCTCGCAGGCTGGAGGCAGGTGACGGGGACAAGGCTGAACAATTATGGATTGCGGGGAGAATTACAGCCGGAGCAGCCGCCGCAATCGGTTAAGCCTGATTATCGGAAATAGCAGGATTTATGTTCATAGAATGTCTATTCCAATTAAAAAGGAGCGATTATTCATGAGTATTCTATCTTCTTTGCCGTTAATGCGTATAGCTGAAATTAAAGTGGAAGCTTCGCCGGGGACTGAGATTACGTTCAGCTCCCTGTCTGCACTTGTGCCTGAGGGCACCCGCCATCTGCTTATTGAGGTAAATGCTGCCCAGACCTACACCGAGCGCAGATTCTGTGAGGTTATTCTGAACGGTGATACTGCCGCCCATTATAACCGCAGAGAGTTCGTGGCTACAGGCTCTGCGGTAACGACGACCAGCACAACGAATACCAATGTTGCTCAGGGCGTGGACATTCCTCCTTTAACAGCAGGATACGGGGGCGGGTATCTGCTGTTTCCGTTTGCCTTCCGCACGGATAATCTGAAGCTGTGGCATTCCATGGGATCTTCGCTGGAGACCAGGCTGCAGCGTCATGCCGGAGCCTGGGAGAATACGGCAGCAATTGACGCTATCACTCTGCGTCCGTGGCAAAATGTGCCCGGAGGGGTTAACCAGTGGGCTACGGGCTCAATCATCACTCTGTATGCAGTCAATGAAGCGCTACTGGCCGCAGACCGGCTGCCGGACACGCAGACCCGGAAATTCACCTTTGGCACCCTGCCAACGGATGCCAATCATCTGATCCTGCTGATGTATTTGCGGTCCAGCCATATTCAGTCCACCCGTCAAGGCGACCGGGTCTATCAGGAGCTCAATAATGATACTACAGCTGCCAATTACCCGCTCCACCGATTAGGAGGGGAGGGAATTGCGGATCCCAAGGTTATTGATGAGTACTTCGAAGAGAAGCGGGTAGGCTGGTCAACGGCGGCTACAGCTCCGGCGGATTCTTTCGGCAATCTGGTGGTGATGTATCCGGAATACCGCAGCACTGATTTTCATAAGCCGTGGATGAGCCAGCATGCTGCATATGAGGATATCTTCTACCCGGTCAGTCAGGAGAACGGCCGCAGAAGAAATACAGCAGCGTTAACCCGGCTGCACTATTTCCCAGGAATGGGCGGGGAATATTATATGTCCGGCTCCATCATCAGCGCCTATAAAGCAGAGTCTCCAGCAGCCAGGCACGTAGTCGCTGCCGCCGGTGAAGCCTCGGTCACACTCCAGGTTCCTGCGGGAGCTGCAGGCCTTCGCGCGGTCGTTGTGGCGAGAAGTAATTACGGAGACAAGGAAGACGGCCTCCTGCTCGGGCTGAACGGTGACCACTCGGCAGCCGGCTATGCTATCCGCCGGGCATCCGCTTATGGGGAAATAAAAAACGAGGGCGATAACGAAACTGCACTGCTGCCAGACAATGAGATCGGTGTGATTCCGGGCGCGGGTGCAGAAACTGGCCAATTTGGTTTCGGAACACTTTCCATTATCCGGCATGCCGAGACCGACCGCCATAAGCATATCCTGTCGCTTGCCGGCACATGTGGCAGCCGGATAGCCTTATACGGCGGACGCTGGAAGAGCAACGCAGCCGTAACCTCGGTGACCTTCAAGCCCAAGGCCGGGACGCTGTTCGCCGCCGGCTCTGTCTTTGAGCTGATTGTTGCTGATGATGCACTTTAGGCGAATTTAGGGCGAGCCGCGGTCAAATCAAGGACAAAAATCCCTTGATCCGGCCAAATGTGGCGGCCGGGGTCAAATCAAGGGCAAAAATGCACTTGATTCAGCCAAATGTGGCGGCCGGGATCAAATCAAGGACAAAAATCCCTTGATCAGCCAATGCAGCGGCCGGGGGCAAATCAAAGGGCAAAAATGCCCTTGACTTCGGCCAAATGTTGCGGCCGGGGTCAAAATCAAGGTCAAAAATGCCCTTGATTTGGCTCGGCGTGGCAGCACGGGTAACCGTCAAAAAGGAGTACTCCCCAATACACAGAGGGAGTGCTCCTTTTATCTTCACACTATGATTTGCCCTTATGGAAGCCTTCCTCCTCCCGATATTGGCTGGGCGTCTTGCCGACCAGTCTGCGGAAGATCCGGGCGAAGTATTTGTAGTCGGGAATGCCGACCTGTTCGGCGATTTCGCCAATCTGCTTATCTGTTTCACGCAGCAGCTGCTTGGATTTCTCAATCCGGTAGCGGGTCACGTAATCGGAGAAATTAATACCGGTCTGTGCCTTGAACAAATGGCTGAAATAGTTCGGGCTGATGGCTGTATATTCACTGATATCCGCCACACTGACGGGCTCCCGGAAATGCCTGGCGACGTAATCCAGCGCCTTCTGAATTTCGCTGCGCTGCACAGGCTGGTCGAAGGACAGCTGACTGGTGCTTTGCTTCCACAGGAACAGGCGCAGCAGAAATTCTTCGGCGTCGAAGATCGTTTCGATCCCGCCGAGCTCAGAGTGAAACCGGCTGCGGGAATCAGCATCTGCCGTAGTCCAGCGCACGGCCAGTTCCTCCATCCAGCGCAGCAGTTCAGCAGGCCGGAGATGCATCCGGGTAACCGGACGTATGTATTCGTCATACACCAGCCGCTGAAGCTGTGACGGATCACTCCAGCCGGCAAGCCGTTCAGCAGAGTCGGGAAGCTCAGGCAAAACGGGGTTATAAGTGCGGCGTGCAGCAGCTTGTTCCCTTTGTAAAGGCTCCTGTCCCGCAAATAACCCGGCACCGTAAACATGCAGCCCACCGTGCCCTTGATAGAACAACTCAGCCTTCAACTCCTCTAACTCGCCAAAGGCGGACCCGAACGATGCCGGCCAAGCTTCCGGATAGGCCTCCATGCGGTGTTCAGTGCTTATGCGGACAGAAACAGTGAACGGCAAATATTTTCTAGCATGATGCAAAATATTTTCATAGAACAGCTTATTCTCCTCAGGATCAGCACATGATTTAGAAAGTTGAATCCACAGTCCGATACTCTGCTGCTCCCAATCAAAAACATTACAGCAAAGCTTCCCGTCAGCAAGCTCCTCAATAAGCCGCATCATCACGTACTTAAACAGGGAGAGATCCTTGGGATGAAAGGTCCGGGACAGTGCGCTATAACGGTCGATGCTCACCATTCCCATTACAAAAGCCGCCTCTGGCCGATGCCAATTCACGAAATCACAGGTACTGTTTAGCCTGGAGAGGGACTGCACGGCGCCGGAACGGATATCGAGGATGAGCTGTTTGCGCAGCAGCGGCTGGCTGTCCTGCAGATGCTTGCGTTCCTCAATCGATAGCAGCATCTTTTCCCGGTCGGCTTCGATTTCAGAGCGCGCTTGAATCAGAATCTCCAACAGCTCCTGATAACCCGAGGTCACCTTCAGCAAATAGCCTAGCGCTCCAAGCATAACTGCCTTACGGGCAAATTCAAACTCCTGAAAGCTCGACAAAATAATCACTTTAACCCGAGGCATGAGCCGTCTCAGCTCCTCCGTCAGCTCCAGCCCGTTCATCCGGGGCATAACGACATCGGTAATAACAATGTCAGGACTAAGCTGTCTGCACAGCTCCAGCGCTTCTTCACCATCCTCTGCTTCGCCTATTATCTCAAACCCGTGCTCCTCCAGCGGAAAAGCATAACGGAATCTCTCGCGGATCAGCGCCTCGTCATCCACAACGATACAGCGGATTTTGTCGAGTACAACCGGATTAATGCTCATCTGCCTGTTCTCCTCTCAGCGCCGGGAAGGAAATGATGATTTTGGTTCCCAGCCCTTCCGTACTTTCAATTTTCAGACCGTAAGCCTCTCCGAACTGCAGCTGCAGCCGCTCATGAACATTCCTAAGCCCCATTGATGAATAGCGGGGAAGCTCTTCAGCAGCATGAATATCATTGTCAGAAGGCTCCAATAGACCGGCAAGCCGCCCGGCTGGAATACCGGTGCCGTTGTCTTCAACGTAGAGCTGCACAATCTTGGATTTGTACAAACTGCCGCCTACCATGATCTGCCCGTCTCCGCGCCGTTTTTCCTTAATTCCGTGAAAAATGGCATTTTCCACAATCGGCTGCAGGGTCAGCTTCAGAATGTGGCAATCCAGTATGTCCTCATCCATCTTGAAGGTTACATTAAATTTATTCTGGTAGCGTATCTGCTGCAGATACACGTAATGCTTCAGTCCCTGCAGCTCATTGTCCAGCGTGGTCAGTGCTTCCCCTTTACCCATCGAATAATTCAGCAGATTGACGAGTGCATGCAGCACCTTGGCGATTTCGTCCGTCCGCTTCAGGTCCACCAGGGCATTGATGGAATTAAGGGTGTTGTATAGAAAATGGGGGTTGATCTGGGCCTGCAGCGCCCGGAACTCATATTGCTTTTTCATCTTTTCGATCCTCAGCTTGTCGTCAATCAGCTCGCCGATATGATCAAGCATGACGTTAAAGGAGTCCGCCAGCGTGCGGAACTCGTCCTTGCGCTTTAACTGGACCCTTAGCCCGAGATTTCCTTTTTGAATGCGGCGCATCTGCAGAATCAGGCCAGAGATCGGTCCGTCGATGTAACGGGCAAGGAAGAAGGAGATAATCAGCGACAGCAGGATAAAAAAGAGCACCAGATAGATGGCATAAACCCGCAGCTGAGTGACTGGAGCGAGAATGTCCTGCTTGTCAACAAAGCTGACCAGCCGCCAATTCTGGGAGTTAGGGCTGCCAAACAGAGCCACAAATTCCTCATCCTCCGTATATAAGGGGAGAACGCCGTCGGCTTCCTGCTGAAGATAGCTTTTGATCTGGGGAAAAAGACCGCTGTATTCGTCCTGCCGTACTTTAACAGAGCTGAGGATCGGCTGGATCTCCGGGTTGAACAGCAGGGTGGAGGTGGTGGGGGACGGATTCATACCCGCAATCAGCTCATTCAGGGCCAGCAGGTCGATATCAGCAGCCAAAATGCCCTGTATGTCCATGCCTCTGTAAACGGTTACGGCAATCGTCAGCACAAGTCCTTTATTCTCCGACTGGTAAGGACCGGCAGTCTGCAAAGAGGTCCAGGAGGTCCGGGCAGAGGTAAAAAACTTATCCATAAGGGACTCCGGCAGTACAGTGGTCTGTATAGTTTCATAAATCGAGTAGTCCGGAGCAATGAAATACATGCCTCTCGAAAATGGATACACGGAATACTGGTACATACGGAGTACATTGGTAACGCCTTCACGCGACTGGTCGGTCTCCGACAGCTTTCCGGCCAGCTGGCCCAGCGGGGCTTTTATATCCGACAGAATCCGCTCCAGCTGCTCGGATTGACGGTCAGAATAGGATTTCATCTGGCTCATCTGTTTTTCGGTCAGCAGATCGGTTATATACCGGTAGGCAATCAGGCTGATGGACAGCGCAACCGTCAGCATGCAGGCGAGAATGATGACGAACATTTTAAAGCGGATTTTGTGCATAAAAAGCAGCAGCTTCCTCATACCGGCAATCCTCCGCATTTTTGACCTGTAAGACCAGTTTAACGACCCTTTTTCGCCACTGTCAATGCATGAGGCAAAGCGGGTAGATTTATCCACCCTGATCGTAGCTTTGTAGGATACGTGCTGGACTTAGACAAATTATGCCATGCATGGGTTCTTGTTCATGGTATCATCTATTAGTCTATTAATATTGAAACGCTGAAGGAGCATAAATGAAGGCTTTTTAAATAATTGCATAGTTGAGCAGCAAAGGTTTAGTTGTGAATCATGCATTTATATGTCAGCGGTTGTGCTATTCTTTTTAAAAGCAGGCTAGAGTTCCTAAAACTGAGAGGAGAGATTAAGATGAAACTGCTCAATTATGTGCAAGATGGTGGTTACCGGCTCGGTATACATACGGATGCGGGGGTTGTGGATGTTGCCGGTGCTGCCGCAGCGGGCGGTCAGGCGGAATTAGCCGGCTTAAATATCCACCAGGCCATTTCAGGCGGAGATGCAGTTCTCGATAGGCTGGCTAGCCTTGCCGGTTTCGTTACCGGTAACCCGGTCAACAGCTATCTGCTGCTGGATGAAAATGGACTAACTTTCGGGCCGGCAGTGACCCGTCCAAGCAAAATCCTCTGCGTCGGCCTCAACTACCGTAAGCATGCGGAAGAGACTGGATCGCCGATCCCGCAGACTCCGATTCTATTCAGTAAATTTAACAATGCACTGGCCGGACATCAGGAGGAGGTGCCGCTGCCTGCAGTATCACAGCAGGTGGACTACGAAGCGGAGCTGGCAATTGTTATCGGCCGGACAGCCAGCAATGTGAGCAAAGAAGAGGCTCTGGATTACGTCTACGGCTATTGCTGCGCGAACGACCTGTCTGCCCGCGATCTGCAGTTCAAGACCCAGCAGTGGCTGCTTGGCAAAACCTGTGACAAGTTTGCCCCATTGGGTCCATATCTGGTCACTGCCGATGAAATACGGGAGCCGAACAATCTCCGGATATCCTGCAGTGTGAACGGTGAGATGCGGCAATCATCCAGCACGTCGGATATGATCTTCCACTGCGATGAAATCATCAGCTACGCCTCACAGCATATGACGCTGGAGCCGGGAGACATCATTCTCACTGGAACACCGGAGGGTGTAGTTCTCGGTTATCCGCCGGAGAAGCAGGTATATCTGCAGGCTGGCGATGTTGTAACGGTTGAGATTGAAAAGCTCGGCAGTTTGACCAATACGATGACGGCACTTTAATGTATTTATCAAGCTAAACCGTGATCTCTACACTTCAGCAGAGGTAACGGTTTTCTTGGCCTATCGTCCTCACAAGCAGAGTAGAGCTGTAAAGAGAAACAGCCCTTATGAGCGTAGGGCCGAACTAAACAAATGGCGATGCACCCCAATAAAATGGGGGGCATCGCCACTAGCTGTCTACTCCTCGGAATGCGCGGCTTCGTCCTTAATTTCCTCGCGGAAGCCTTTGATGCTTTCTTGGCGTCGTTCGTTCTTTGCCTCGATTTGTTCACGTTCTTTGCCGCTGATTTCAGAAGAAAACTCGTTTAAATAGTCTTCAGCTTCATGCAGGTTTTGCATGGTGTGCTGAATGCTTTGCTGTAAATGTTCAACATTGTCTGCACGGTTATCCGGCTTTGCCATTTGTATATCGCCTCCAGTGATTAACGCGCCGTAAGGACGCTAACCTGTAGAGTGATCGTTACCGGACGATTTTATGCATCTTTTTGCCATATGATCTAACACTGTCTGCTTAATAAACATCCCGTGCATACCGCTTGGATAAGGACATTTCTTTTACATAATGATTCGCTTCATCCGCTGTCATGCCGCCGTGCTGCTGGATAACCATCCTCAGCGCGGCCTCTACCGCTTTGGCCATTTGCTGGGCATCTCCGCATACGTAGAAGTGCGCGCCTTCCTGAAGCCATGCCCAGAGCTCGGCTCCATGCTCAAGAATGCGGTGCTGTACATAAACTTTGTCAGCCTGATCACGGGAAAAGGCCGTATCCAGCCGGTGCAGGAAACCTTCCTTTTGAAGATCCTCAAGCTCTTCGCGGAAATAGAAATCACTTTCCTCCCGCTGTTCACCGAAGATCAGCCAGTTTCTTCCCTTGGCCCCGGATGCTTTGCGCTCTTGCAGGAAGCCCCGGAACGGTGCAATGCCAGTGCCCGGACCGACCATAATCATCGGGGCATCAGGATTAGCCGGCGGGCGGAAATGGGCATTCTTTTGAATGAAAATGGGAATGTCCGTATCCTCTGTAGCAAGGTCAGCGAGAAAGGTGGAGCATACTCCTTTGCGGGCTCTGCCGTTACTCTCGTAGCGGACAGTGGAAACGGTAATATGAACCTCGTCCGGATTGGCTTTCGGGCTGGAAGAAATCGAATAGAGGCGGGGCTGCAAAGGCCTAAGCTGCTCGACAAGCTCCTGTGCGCTAAGCGAAACCTTAAATTCCTGCAGCACATCGATCAGCTGACGGCCCCACAGCCATTGCTTGAGCTCTGCCGGGTTCTCATTGTCTAGCAGCTTGCTTAACCGGGCATCCTGAGAGCGGTCACGGATGAAACGAAGCATATCCGGTGTCACCCGGGCAATCTCGAAATGATGGAGCAGTGCCTCGGTCACCGGTATCTCTCCCTGCTCATTGACAAGCACTGGAGCAGAGGGATCAATGCCCAGCGTATGCAGCAGCTCGCGGACCAGATCCGGGCAGTTGGCAGGCCACACGCCCAGAGCATCGCCGGCTTCGAAGCGGACCCCGGCTGACGTAAGGTCGAAGGCGTAGTGGCGGGTTTCTTTTTCAGATCCGGCCTTGCTTAGATGCTGCTTGAACAGCAGCCTGGACGGTACAGGGTGGTTCCGGTGATATCCGCGCGGTTCTGAACTTGAGGCATCCGTAGCGGATAGGGCAAGCTGAGGGGAGGAATTACTGCTTGCTTTGGCAGGTACACCGGACTTCGGGCTGCCTGTAAATCCGCTCAATAGTTCAGAGATATCATTTGTCCACGCATCCACCTGCTCTTGAAAGTCTGTATCACAATGGGCACAGTCAAGCAGCCGCTGCGCGCCAAGCTCGGTTAGACGGGTGTCCAGATTCCGCCCGAAGCCGCAAAAAAGATCGTAATTGGAATCTCCGAAAGCGAGCACGGCATAACGCAGATTCTGAAGCTGCGGGGCATTCTCTGCCTGAAGGGACTGGAAGAAGCTTTCGCCATTGTCCGGAGGGTCACCGGCTCCGAAGGTGCTGGCGACGAACAGGGCAAACCGGTTCTTGGCCAGGTCGCTCACGGAGTATTGGTTCATATTTACGAGCCTTACATCATAGCCGGCGTGCTGTAACTTCCTGGCGCAGTCAATGGCTGCACCCTCCGCATTTCCCGTCTGTGAAGCCCATAAGATGGTTACCGGCAGCTTGGCTGCAGCGGTACTCTCCGGTAACGGGGCAGCATCCGAAGCGGATGGTCCTGATAAAGTATTAGTTCCAGCGTAAGCTTCCGCCCCGGACAGCGGGGCACGGGAGAACATGCCCGCGAGCAGGCCTTCTACAAAGAAGCGGGTTGGTACTTCAAAAGGTGCGGTGGGCGGCAGAACCGGGATGCCGGAAGCGGAACGTCCGGCCTCGGTGCGCAAGCTGGTGAGGAAGCCGGACAGATATGCCTGTTCGCGGCTATCCCAAAATCAGGGCTGCGGGGGCTTCAATCCCTAGCAGTCCTGCGAGTGTGTCGATCTGCTTCATCGTTACGGCCTCCTCAGGGTGGACAGTCTCAGTGCTTGCTGGCTTTGAAGCCGGACTCTGGTCTTTGGCCGGCGTATGCAGTTCCCCGCCAGGCTGAACTGCTGCCTTGACCAGAGACACCGAACAGAACTTCAACTCGGGCTGCAAGGACATAGGGTCGACGGCATCATTAGTAACGTCATTGACAGCCAGCTGTACCCCAAAGACATCATTCCAGTGAAAAGGGGCAAAGCAGTTGCCGGGGCGTACGCGGTCTGAAAGAACCGCGGGAAGAATGGCCAGCCCGCGCCGCGACCGGAGCTCTACCTCCTCCCGGTCTTTTATTCCCAGGGATTCAGCATCTTCCGGGTGAATTTCCACAAAGGGGCCCGGATTCAATTTATTGAGCTTCTGGACCTTGCCTGTTTTGGTCAGCGTATGCCATTGATGCTGCAAGCGGCCGGAATTCAGCACAAAGGGATAGTCGCTGTCCGGCAGCTCTGCAGGCGGCATATACGGTCGTGCCCAGAATACAGCCTTTCCGCTTTCTGTCGGGAACACGAGATCCGGAGAAATGTGATCTGAATGGTCAATCTGTCCTGTGCCGCCTTGACGGTTCAGATACCGGATGGGATTCCGGTCGTTCGGCTGATCCGGTGCACTCGGCCACTGCACAGGTGTTTCTCTTAGCCGTTCATAGGTGGCTCCGCGCAGGTCGTATCCTGTCTTCGGATTCCAGGCTTGCTGGATTTCCGCGTAGACCTCTGCTGAAGAAGAGTAGGAAAAAGACTCGGCATAACCCATCTCAGCGGCTACCCGGGCGATAAGCTCCCAGTCCGGCATGGCTTCTCCAGGCGGCTTCACGGCCTGCTGCATCAGGGTCAGGTTGCGCTCCGAATTAATCATCACGCCTTCACCTTCAGCCCATAAGGCTCCGGGCAGCAGGATATCTGCATACCGGTTGGTCTCGGTATCCAGGAAGCTGTCCTGGGTAATGACCAGCTCCGCTGCTTCCAGGGCAGCAATGACCTTCTTGCGGTTCGGAACGGTAGCCACCGGATTGGTGCAGATAATCCAGCAGGCTTTGATCTTGCCTGTGATCATGCTTTCGAACATAGAGATGGTACCGCCGCTGACATCTGTCCGAAGAGTACCTTGGGGAATTTCCCACAGCTTCTCTATGAAGCTGCGGTCAGCCTCAGACACCAGAGAACGCTGTCCGGGCAAGCCCGGCCCCATGTAGCCCATCTCCCGGCCGCCCATGGCATTGGGCTGTCCGGTGAGGGAGAAGGGGCCGCTCCCCGGACGGCAGATAGTTCCTGTAGCCAGATGCAGATTACAGATAGCATTGGTGTGCCAGGTGCCGTGAATGCTCTGGTTGAGACCCATGGTCCAGCAGGACATCCACTCCGGAGCCTCACCAATCCACTCAGCTGCCTTACGGATATCCGCTTCCGGGATGCCGGTGATTTCGGAGACTTTATCCGGCGGATAATCCTCCAGGAATTCCTCCATACTCTCAAAGCCCAAGGTGAACCGGGAGATAAAGGCCGGGTCCGTATGGCCGTTCTTAACCAGCAGATGCAGCAGCCCGTTGAGCAGGGCCAGATCCGTTCCGGGTCTGATCTGCATGAACAGGTCGGCCTTCTCGGCCGTTGCCGTCCGCCGGGGGTCAACAACAATCAGCTTGGCGCCGTTCTTCACCCGGTCCATCATCCGCAGGAACAGAATGGGATGACAATCGGCCATATTGGCGCCGATAACGAAGAATAAATCGGTCTGATCCATATCCTGATAGGAACCCGGAGGGCCATCCGCTCCTAGGGAGAGCTTGTAGCCGTTGCCGGCACCAGCCATACACAGACGTGAATTGGACTCAATATTCGGCGTCCGGATGAAGCCTTTGGCCAGCTTGTTAATCAGATACTGGGCCTCCAGCGACATTTGCCCCGATACATAGACGGAGAGTGCATCCGGTCCGTGTTCCTCCAGAATGCTGCGCAGCCGCTTCGCGGTCTCGGAGATGGCTGCACTGATTTCCATTTTTACAGGTTTAGTCCCCCGGGAGGGGCGGATGCAGGCATACTCCATCCGGCCGGATTCTGTAATCGCAGCTGCAGCAGTGCTGCCTTTGGTGCACAACCGGCCGAAATTGGCCGGATGCTCCTTATCCCCGGTTATTTTGACTACGCGGTTATCGGATACTTCGAGTATGATCCCGCAGCCAACCCCGCAGTAAGGACAGACGCTTTTAACTTTGCCAGTTGTCATGTGAGTTCACCACCTCGAAGTTTTCTGTACGAGCTGATTAGAAATTAACCCCGGATTCTGCCTTCGCCCATGATTTTCTCCAGGATCTTGTTACAGCGTAGAAGATTAGCGTGGTGAGAAGCACAATGGAACCAACCACGAGAAATCCGGTAACTTGTGAGCCTGTGGACTGCTTTAACGGGCCCAGGACGTAAGTCGGCAGCAGATACCCGCCAAGACCTCCGGCAGCACCGACAATGCCGGTAATGACTCCGATCTCACTGGAGAAGCGCTGAGGGATGATCTGAAAGACCGAGCCGTTCCCCATCCCGAGGCAGGCCATCATCACGCTGGTATAGAGCAGCATTACCAGGAATGAACCCGGCATTGAGGCAATCGCAAATGCACATACCGAAATTACACTGTACAAAACAAGCAGCAGGCGCATGCCGCCAATCCGGTCCGCAATCCATCCGCCTAAAGGCCGGAAGAAGCTGCCCGCGACGACTGTAATGGTGACCAGGTATCCTACCTGGATTTTGGTGAGCCCTCCTGGGTGTGCGCCGTCGCCGTATACATCATAGAAGAAAATGCTCGCATAGTTGGCAAACCCGACAAACCCGCCGAAGGTAATGGCGTAGAACATCGAGAACCACCAGGTATCCGCATGCTTGAAGACGCTGAGGTAATCTTTGAGCGGTTTGGGTGCAGGGGCATTTGGAGCATCTTTAGCCAATATAGCAAAAGCAATCATTACGATCCCCAGAGGAATCAGCGCGAATCCGAACACACTGTGCCATCCGTAAGCCTGGGCGATTTGCGGTCCGAAAAAGGTGGCCAGCGCGGTTCCGCTGTTTCCTGCACCGGCAATACCCATCGCCAGTCCCTGATATTGCGGAGGGTACCAGCGGCTTGCAAGGGACAGCGATACGGCAAAGCTTGCACCTGCGAAACCGAGCAGGAAACCGATCATATGAATCTGCAGCAGGCTGCTTCCGCCAAGCCAGCCCCACAGGAGGGGGATAATGGTGAGAAACATCCCGGTCAGGCCCGCTTTTTTGCTCCCGATGCGGTCTGCCAGGATCCCCATTGGAATCCGGAAGATCGAACCGCCGAGGATAGGTATGGCGACCATGGCTGCTTTTTGGGTATCTGACAATCCGAAGTCCTTGGTAATGTAGAGCGATAGCGCTCCGCACAGCACCCAAATCATAAAACTTACGTCAAAGTACAAAAAAGCAGATAACAGACTCGGGGCATGACCCGCCTTGCGAAAACTTTTTGCTTCCATTGCTGACATCCTCCTTTTAATAAACCCAAGTAATAAAAATGACAAAAAAGGGCCGACTGACAGAACCCGCATACCTGCGGATTGTGTTAATCGGCCCCGTTGCCAATTGCAGCCACGTCATCGTAGCTGACTTAATAATCTAATGTAAGATTGCCGGTTCAACAAGCCGTCCAGCCACAACATTGTGGTGAGAACTCGTTGTTTCCTTCTTTGACACAATGCTGTGTCGTTGAAATCTTATATTGTCAATATAAATAGTCACACTGAAAATGTCAATAATCATGACATATAAATTTTTATTAATTCGTATTTACGCTTTTTTTAAAGAGGTTTTTTGTAAAAGTGTTAGGAAATATAACATTGTGTGATGCGGATTGTCGTCGATCTCTTTTTTTCTACGTCTGGTGAACTGCGGCAATGCCCGCATTGCGGAACGAAACTGAAGCGGAACCATACCGCTTGGCATAAATAGTTCAATTCCCTGAGCGGAATCTTCGATTACGTTAGCTGTGTTCTATTTAAGTAGAAGCAATCCGCCCCGATTCTCAATTGGACTGAGAATGACACATCTCCGACAAACCCTGTCGGCATACCCGTTATGCATACACTTTTCAACAATTCCCAAAAAGATCATAACCTGCAGACAAAACCCGGCATTTAAGCATCGGCTGCGGCATAGTCTAGAGTATTCTTAGCAAGTAAATTATTTTAGCAAATCAGAGGGCACAGCAATCTGCTATGGCTTAATCCTGCCGCAAGGACGGAGGCCACTGAACAATGGAAGCATTGCTTGACAAATTATCTGAACAGCATGAATTGACAGAAGAAGAGTTAGTCTGGTTTCTCGGCCATCTGACTCCTGAGCTGAAGAAGAAGCTGTACAGCCGGGCATCAGAAGTCCGTAAGCAGCATTATGGTGTAAGCGTTTACTCTCGCGGGCTTATTGAATTTTCAAGCTATTGCAGGCGTGACTGCCTGTATTGCGGACTTCGCCGCTCCAATTCCAGGGCAGAGCGTTACCGGCTCACTGAGGAAGAGATTCTTGATTGCGCGGCGGAAGGCTATGAGCTGGGCTACCGGTCGTTCGTGCTGCAGAGCGGGGAGGATATCATCTATACGGAGCAGGTATTGACCTCTATTATCCGTGAGATGAAGCTGCGTTTTCCGGATGCTGCAATCACCCTGTCAGTCGGGGAACGGAGTGAAGCCTTTTACTGTGCACTGTATAATGCCGGAGCTGACCGCTATCTGCTGCGTCATGAAACTGCATCCCGTGCGCTCTATGAATCACTGCATCCCGGAATGTCGTTTGATAATCGCATGGACTGCCTGCGTATCCTCCGGGAGATTGGCTATCAGGTGGGGGCGGGCTTTATGGTCGGGCTTCCCGGCCAGACACACCGGCACCTTGCCGAGGATCTGCTGTTTGTGAAAAGATTTCAGCCCGAGATGATCGGCATCGGCCCGTTTATTCCGCACAGTGCTACACCGCTTAACGGAGCGGCGGGCGGGACGGTGGAAGATACGCTGGTGATGATCGCCATGGCCAGGCTTATGGTGCCGGATGCTCTAATGCCTGCAACTACTGCTATGGGCACATTGGACCCGTCAGGCCGGGAAAAAGCGCTCCAGTCAGGTGCAAATGTCGTCATGCCCATCCTGTCACCACTGCAGATCCGCAGCAAATACGCGCTGTATGAGCAAAAAATCTGCATGGGCGATGAACCGGAGCATTGCCGCAGCTGTCTCGAAATGCGGATCGCCGTCTCCGGTTACCGGATGGAATTCAGCCGGGGGGATCACTGCAGATATAACGTACAACTATAAAACAGTAAGTGAATATTTTCACTATTAAGGAGGAAATCCGTTGTCTACCTTGACCAAGAAAAATGCACTCGGCTTCTTTGAGATCCGCCTGGAATCCATCGGAGGGCTTGGCGCCAATCTGGCCGGTAAAATGCTGGCCGAGACCGGAGCGCTGGAGCTGGGCTTCAATGCCGCTAACTTCTCGTCATACGGTTCCGAGAAGAAGGGCTCGCCTGTTAAAACCTTCGTCCGGTTTTGTGATCCGGAGATTGAGATCAGGGATCACAGCCCGATTGAGGAGCCGCATCTGATCGCTGTTTTTCATGAAGCGCTGTACAAAATCGTAAATGTAGCCAGCGGGCTGCAGCCTGACGGGGTGATTCTGGTCAACACGACCCGCAGCTTTGATGAAGTCCGTACCAGTCTTAATGTGGAATCCGGTACTGTCGCCCTTATAGATGCGATGGGCATCGCGGTGGAGGAGAAGACCAAGATTAACACTGCAATGCTCGGCGCCATGTTCCGCATCTGTGACTTCCTTGATCCTGAAGCGATGCGAACCGTGATTCGCCGGACCTTTGAGAAAAAGTACCCGCAGCTCGTGGAGCCCAATCTCCGCACGTTCGACCGGGGCTACAATGAAGTGCAGTTCAGGACCTATGAGGTACCGGAGGGTTCGCAGATCAAACCCTTTAAGCGGGTGCAATCGCTGCTTGGATATCAAACACAGCTGCCTGGCGGCGTAATCACGGCCCAGGGCAACAGTATTCTGAAGGATCTGGGCGGGTCCCGGGCCGGACTGCTGCCGGAGTTCCATGCGGAGAAATGCATCAGCTGCGCAGCCTGCGATAATGTCTGTCCCGATTACTGCTTTGTATGGGAAGCGGAAGCCGATAAGCGCGGCCGCCTGCAGCAGGTACTGAAGGGCATCGACTACCAGTACTGCAAGGGCTGCCTGAAATGCATTGAAGCGTGCCCGACTGATGCGCTGACCAGCCTTCGTGAAGAGCCGGGATATGCCGAGCAGCACCGTGTTGCCCAAGTGTTCTGTTAATTAAAGAGGGAGGAACCGACCAATGGCTGTTAGTGAAAATCAATTATCCGGAGCGGTGCCGGCTGAGCAGGTCACCTGCTTCGAATCAGGAAATGAAATGGCGGCAACCGCTGCTGCTCAAATTAACTATCATATGATGGGCTATTTTCCAATTACCCCCTCGACCGAGGTTGCCCAATATCTCGACCAGATGAAAGCACGCGGCCAGCATGATATTCAGCTCGTTGCCGCAGACGGGGAGCATGGCTCGGCGGGAATCTGCTATGGAGCTGCGATGGCAGGAGCACGGGTGATCAACGCAACCAGCTCGCAAGGCTTCCTGTACATGCTGGAGCAGCTGCCCACCCAGTCGGGAACCCGTTTTCCAATGGTGCTCAACCTTGTAACCCGGGCAGTCAGCGGTCCGCTGGATATCCGCGGCGACCATTCCGACCTGTATTACGGCTTGAACACAGGCTGGGTTATCCTGACGGCTAGTACACCGCAGGCGGTCTATGACATGAACATTATGGCGCTTAGAATCGCCGAGCACTCAGAGGTACGGCTGCCGGTTATTGTGGCTTATGACGGATTTTTCACCTCACATCAGAAACGCAAGGTGAAATATTTTAAAGACAACAGTGTGGTTCAAGGCTTTGTCGGGCCTAACCCGAACCACAGCTATCCGAATGTGTCCGACCCGTCCCGCCCGGTAACCATTGGCGCCCATATGGGCGGAGATGATCTGCTGAACAACCATTACCAGCTGTCCGAGGCTTTGGAGAAAGCGGGCGGTGTATACAGTGAAGTTGCCAGGGACTATGCGCTGCTGTCCGGCAGGGAATACAAGATGCTCGATCTGTACCGAATGGAAGATGCTGAATACGCTGTATTCCTGCTGAATTCCGCCGGAGAGACAGCTAAAGATACCGTTGACCAGCTCCGTGCCAAAGGAATTAAGGCCGGGCTGATCCGGCCGAACATCATCCGTCCGTTCCCGGCCGAACAGCTGCGCGCTGCACTTAAGAATGTCAAAGCACTGCTTGTGGGTGAACGGGCTGATTCCTACGGTGCCCAAGGCGGAAATCTCACCCATGAAATCCGTTCGGCGCTGCAAGTTGATCCCGATAACAGCACGATTGTCCTCTCCCGTATCTTTGGACTGGGCGGCAAGGATTTTTATGCCGATGATGCGGCAGCTTTTTTCCAGCTGGCAATGGATGCGGCCGGAAAAAGCTATGCGGAGAAGCCTTTTGACTACTACGGCTATTATCCGGGCGAGGAAAAGGATGCTCTCGCTCCCGTAATGGAGCCGCTGCACGGAAATGCCTACAACACAGGGCTGATTCAAGTCACTCAGAATGAAGAAACGGGACTGCTCAAGGTGAAGCTGCCGCCGCTGCGGCAATTGACCGTGAAGCCGCACCGGCTCGCTCCCGGACATGGTGCATGTCCCGGCTGTGGCGCACTGTCTGCGCTGGAGCTCTTTTTTAAAGGAATCGAAGGGGATATGGTTGTGCTCTTCCAGACCGGCTGCGCTTATGTGGTCACTGCAAGCTATCCATATTCCTCGCATAAGCAGACCTTCGTGCACAATCTGTTCCAGAACGGGGCGGCTACACTTGCGGGTATGGTGGATGCGTTCTATGAACTGAAGCGGCGCGGAGAAATCCAGGTTGCGGATGATGTCACCTTTGTCATGGTCTCCGGGGACGGAGGCATGGATATCGGGATGGGGGCCACCGTAGGTGCAGCGCTGCGCAATCATAAAATGATCATTCTGGAATATGACAACGAAGGCTATATGAATACCGGATCGCAGCTGTCCTACAGCACACCGGTGGGCCACATGACCAGTACTTCAGGCGTCGGCGTAGCCCAAAAAGGCAAAAAAGGCCACCACAAGGATACCGCCCAAATTCTCGCTGCCTGCAACATCCCTTATGTGTTCACCGGAGCGGAAAGCAATCCCCAGGACCTGCTGCAAAAAGCGGCGAAAGCCCAGTGGTACGCCAACAATGTCGGAACCGCATACGGAAAAATACTCTGCGCCTGTCCGCTCAATTGGAAAACACCGGATGACCAGGGAAATGAGCTGGTAAAGGCAGTGGTGGATTCCTGCTTTTTCCCGCTGTATGAGATTGAACAAGGCATCACCCGCATCACCTATAACCCTGAGGATAAAGGAAAACGCATTCCTGCGGTCGACTGGCTGAAGCGTATGGGCAAAACGAAGCATCTGGTGAAGGACGCGGAGCTGCTGCAGGATTTTGAAAATGAAATTGAACGACGCTGGAGCCGCCTGAAGCTTAGACATGAGCATGAGCTGCTCTAAATCGGAATGGAAGGGAGCAGTCTGAGGTGGAACAACATCAACCTTGCAGCAGCAGTACCATTGCCGAAGCCGACCGGAAGCTGGAGCAGATCAAGCTGGCCATTAACCAGTTTAAGCAGATGAAGGGTGCTTTAATTCCAATATTGCATGAGGTTCAGGATGTGTACGGGTTTTTGCCTGAGCCTGTGCTTCAGGTGGTGTCGGCAGAGCTTGATTTGCCCATGAGCGAAATCTACGGCGTTGCGTCGTTTTATCATTTCTTTTCGCTTACTCCGAAGGGAGAGCATGTTATCCACGTCTGCATGGGCACTGCCTGTTACATTAAGGGGGCTCAAGGCATTCTGGACCGGCTTAGCACAGAGCTAAAGGTTCCCGTTCAAGGTACGACAGAGGACAATAAATTCACACTGGAAGCGACGCGCTGTCTCGGAGCCTGCGGGCTGGCCCCTGTCCTGACCATCGGGGAAAAGGTGCATGGACGCCTGACGCCGAACTCCGTACCAAAAATGCTTAAGGAATATAATTAGTTCCCGCAGTAAACGCAAATTGTTAACGGGAGGTATCGGCATGAAGCTGTTAACGGATCTTGATGCCATCCGCACGCTTACCCAGGGACGGCTGGATAACCGGAGGATTAGCGGGGCATCAGGAAAATCGGTTACGTTCAGATCCGTAATGGTATGCGGCGGCACTGGCTGCACATCATCGGATTCGAATAAAATCATCGCTGCACTGGAGCAGGAAGTCGCCGGCCGCGGCATCCAGACTCAGGTGGAGATCGTACGCACCGGCTGTTTTGGGCTGTGTGAGCTGGGTCCGGTCGTGATCGTCTATCCGGAGGGGATTTTTTACAGCCGGGTGGAGGTCCAGGATATTCCGGCGCTGGTAGAGCAGCATTTGGTCAACGGCAAGCCGTATGACAAGAAGATTTATGAGAAGACCCGCCAAGGCGATGAGCTGCTGAACTTTGAAGAAACCGATTTCTACAAAAAACAGGTACGGATTGCGCTGCACAACTGCGGTGTGATAGACCCTGAAGTGATAGATGAGTATATTGCCAGTGACGGCTACCGGGCGCTTGCCCAAGTGCTTACGACAATGAGTGCTGAGCAGGTCATTGATACAGTGAAAAAGTCCGGCCTTCGCGGCCGTGGGGGCGGCGGCTTCCTGACCGGACTGAAGTGGGAGTTCGCTGCCCGGCAGAACAAACCGCAGAAGTATGTAATCTGTAATGCCGATGAGGGCGATCCGGGTGCGTTCATGGACCGTTCGATTCTGGAGGGCAATCCGCATTCAGTTATTGAGGCAATGGCGATAGCCGGATATGCCATAGGTGCCAATCAGGGATTTATCTATGTGCGGGCAGAATATCCAATTGCTGTTCAGCGGTTCACGAAGGCGCTAGAGCAGGCAAAAGAGTACGGACTGCTGGGCGATGATATTTTCGGGACGGGATTTGCTTTTAACATTGATGTACGTCTGGGAGCCGGGGCTTTTGTCTGCGGGGAAGAAACGGCGCTGATCCACTCGATCGAAGGACACCGGGGGATGCCGACGCCGAAGCCGCCGTTCCCGGCCGTTGAAGGGCTGTGGGGCCAGCCGACCATTATCAACAATGTGGAGACGCTCGCCAATATCGGCCAGATTATTCTGAAAGGCGCAGAATGGTATGCCGCAATCGGCACGGAAAAGTCGAAGGGCACCAAAGTGTTCGCGCTTGGCGGCAAGGTGGTGAACACCGGCCTGGTTGAGGTCCCGATGGGCATTACGCTGCGTGAGGTCATTTTTGAAATAGGCGGCGGGATACCCGGCGGCAAAAAATTCAAGGCTGTACAGACCGGCGGCCCGTCCGGCGGCTGTCTGACTGAGGAGCATCTGGATTGTACGATTGATTTCGATACGCTGACCAGCCTTGGCTCGATGATGGGCTCAGGCGGGATGATCATTATGGATGAGGATACCTGCATGGTCGATGTTGCAAGGTTCTATCTGGATTTCACCAGAGATGAATCGTGCGGCAAATGCACCCCTTGCCGGATTGGAACGAAACGGCTGCTGGAGATGCTGGATAAAGTCACTTCCGGCAAAGGTACGCTGGAGGATCTTGATAACATGGAGCAGCTGTCCCTGCAGATCAAGAATGCTTCCCTGTGCGCGCTGGGGCAGACGACTCCGAACCCTGTGCTGTCGACTTTAAAATATTTCCGTGAGGAATATCTCGCTCACATTACGGACAGCAAATGCCCGGCAGGTGTATGCAAAGCGCTGATCTCCTATGAAATTGATGCGGAGCTGTGCAAAGGCTGCAGCCTCTGTGCACGCAAATGCCCGAGCGATGCCATTTCCGGCAAGGTGAAGGAGCCGTATGTGATTGATAAGGCGGCCTGCATCAAGTGCGGCGTCTGCTTCGATGTATGCAAATTCAAGGCGGTAGCGATAGTCTGACGATAGGAGTGATCAGCTTGAACACGGTCAAAATCATGATCGACGGGGTAGAGACGGAAATCGTCAAAGGCACCACGGTGCTGGAAGCCGCCCGGGATCAAGGTATAAATATCCCTTCCCTTTGTTATCTGCAGGGAGTTAATCATTCCTCCAGCTGCCGTGTCTGTGTGGTTGAGGTCGGACCGCGGCTTATCGCCTCCTGTACGCTGATCGCCGAGGAAGGCATGAAGATTCAGACGAATACGAAGAAGGTCCGCGATGCCCGGAGGACGTCGGCCCAGCTGCTGCTCTCCGATCATGACCGGGAATGCCTCAGCTGCTCGCGCGGCGGCAATTGCGAGTTGCAGAGTGTATCAAATTCGCTTAACATCCGCGAAGTGACATATACCGGTGAGCATTCGAGCCGGGAAAGGGATTATTCGTCTCCGGCAATTGTACGGGATGCTTCCAAATGCATCCTCTGCGGGCGTTGTGTCGGGGCCTGCGGTACAGTGCAGACTGTGGGTGCGATTGGTTTCGCCAAGCGGGGCTTTGACACCGTTATCTCTACAGCCTTCGGCCGTCCGCTCGCCGAGTCAACCTGTGTCAACTGCGGCCAGTGTATCATGGCCTGTCCGGTCGGCGCCCTGACTGAGCATGAGAATATCCGCGATGTATGGGATGCCATCGCTGACCCGGACCAGTATGTCGTTGTGCAGACGGCCCCGGCTGTTAGGGTAGCCCTTGGCGAAGAGTTCGGCCTGCCGGTCGGTACCCGTACAACCGGCAAAATGGTTGCCGCGCTGCGCCGGCTCGGCTTCAATAAAGTATTCGACACTGTCTTCGGGGCGGATCTGACGATTATGGAGGAGGGCACCGAGCTGCTCTCCCGGCTGTCCAGCGGACAGAACCTGCCGCTGATGACTTCCTGCTGTCCGGGCTGGGTCAAGTTCATGGAGCATAACTTTCCCGATATGCTTGATAATCTGTCCACCTGTAAGTCGCCGCATGAGATGGAAGGGGCGATGGTTAAATCCTATTTTGCCGGCAAGCTTGGACTAGATCCGCAGAAGATCACCGTTGTATCGATCATGCCTTGTACGGCCAAAAAGTTTGAAGGTGCACGTGAGGAGCTGTCCAATGAAGACATGCAGGATGTGGACTGGGTGCTCACGACCCGCGAGCTGGCCGCGATGATTAAGGAGGCGGGGATTGATTTTGTTAACCTGAAGGATGAGGAATTCGATAATCCGCTCGGCGTCGGTTCCGGTGCAGGAACGATCTTCGGGGCGACCGGGGGAGTGTCAGAAGCGGCTTTGCGTACCGTCTTCGAGCTGGTTTCCAATCAGCCGCTCGATACCATTGAGTATACCGCTGTGCGCGGGATGGAGGGCATTAAGGAGAATACGGTCGAGCTGCCGGACGGCCGCAAGATCCGGACAGCTGTTGTCCACGGGCTCGGCAATGCCCGCAGGCTGATGGAGGCGATGCAGCGCGGGGAGAATAGCTATGACTTCATGGAAGTCATGGCCTGTGCCGGCGGCTGCATTACAGGCGGAGGCCAGCCGATTCTCAGTGCGGCAGACTGCGGACAAATGGATGTCAAAGCTCTGCGCGCCAAAGCGATTTATTCCGAGGACGAAGCCCAGACCGTCCGCAAATCCCATCATAATCCGTTCATCAAGCAGCTCTACGCCGAGTTCCTCGGCGAGCCGAACAGCCATCTGGCCCATGAGCTGCTGCACACGCATTATACAGTGCGGACGAAATATTGATTAATATTCATATAAAAGGGAAAAGTGGAGTCACTTCGAACCCCGTTAATTGTAAATGTTAAGGAGGAGGGCACATTTGCGCAAGGATTGGGAACCGGCGGACTTCATCGACGACGCGGAGATTACAGCCAGCCTGCAGGAAGCCAGGCGGATGGCCGGGAGCAGGAGCGTTGTTCAGTCTATTTTAGATAAAGCGAGAGCCTGCAAGGGGTTAACCCACCGGGAAGCGGCAGTGCTGCTGGAGGTCAGGGATGAGGATATTCTGCAGGACATTTATAAGTCAGCCAAAGTCATAAAAGAGAAGATTTACGGCAACCGCATCGTCCTGTTTGCACCGCTGTATATCAGCAACTATTGTGTCAATAACTGCGAATATTGCGGCTATAAGCACTCGAATCAGGATTTTGTACGGCGGAAGCTGGGCAAAGAAGAACTTACGGATGAAGTTAGGGTGCTGCAGGAGCTGGGTCACAAACGGCTGGTGATAGAAGCGGGAGAGGATCCGGTCCATTGTGATATAGATTATGTGGTTGATGCTATTAAAACGGTCTATTCCGTTAAAGTGGATAACGGCAGCATCCGCCGGGTCAATATCAATATTGCCGCAACTTCAGTCGAGGATTACCGGAAGCTGAGGGATGCGGAGATCGGGACATACATTCTCTTTCAGGAGACCTATCACAGGCCGACTTATGCCGGGCTCCATCCGAACGGGCCCAAGCACGACTATGACTGGCATACTACCGCGATGGACCGGGCACAGCTCGGCGGCATTGATGATGTTGGTGTAGGCGTATTGTACGGATTGTATGATTACAAATACGATACAGTGGCCATGCTGATGCATGCCGAGCATTTGGAAGAGCGGTTCGGCGTAGGCCCCCACACCGTCTCTGTCCCGCGGCTGCGGGAAGCGGCAAATGTTAATCTGAAAACGTATCCATATCTGGTGAAGGATGAGGAGTTCAAGCAGCTGGTTGCCGTCCTGCGGCTGGCGGTTCCCTATGCGGGCATGATTTTGTCCACCCGGGAAGAGCCGGCATTCCGGGATGAGGTCATCCAGCTCGGCATTTCCCAGGTCAGCGCCGGATCAAGCACCGGGGTCGGCGGGTATATGGAAGCGAAGCAGGGCACGGCAGGCTTTTCAAAAGAAAAACCGCAATTCGAGGTAGGCGACCACCGTTCACCGGAGGAGATTATCCGCGGGCTGTGCCGGGACGGCTATGTTCCCAGCTATTGCACAGCCTGTTACCGGGAAGGGCGTACCGGCGACCGGTTTATGCGGCTGGCCAAATCGGGGCAGATCCATAACGTATGCCAGCCGAATTCGCTTTTGACCTTCAAGGAGTATCTGCTGGATTATGCGGATGCTGAAACCCGGGCCCTGGGTGAAGAAATTATCCGCAAAGGGCTTGAAGACATTCCCAAGGAAGCTGCACGCAAAATCACCAGGGAACGGCTGCAGCGGCTGGAGAACGGGGAACGGGATCTGCGCTTTTAATAGACCCATAAGGAGAGATTGGCCATGCAAACTACACCGCAGCCGGGCAAGATGCACATCGCAGTCTTCGGCCGGCGCAACTCCGGGAAGTCCAGTCTGATCAATGCGCTAACCGGCATACCTTATCAGGTGGTCGGCGATCAGCCGGGCACAACGACAGAACCGGTGTTTCAGGCTTATGAGCTGCCCAAAATCGGCTCCGTCATCATTATTGATACGGCTGGCATAGATGAAGATAAAGATACAGGACCTTTCCGGGTACAGAAGACCCGCGAGGTTATGGATCTGACCGATCTCAGCCTCCTGATTTTCTCCGGGGAAGAGGATGATTACAAGCTGGAGAAGGAGTGGTACCGGGAGCTTGCCAAGCGCCACATTCCGGTCATCGGCGTTATTGCCAAGGTGGATGATCATTATGTGGATCTCGATCAGTTGAAAAGCGAGCTGAACATCCCCTTCGTTAAGGTCAGCTCCCGCCGAAACATCAACTTTGGCAGTCTGCGCCATGCGATCCGCGAATTTGCCCCGGCCGAATTTGAACGGCCCACCATTCTTGGTGATCTGGTCCATCCGGGAGAAGTCGTCGTAATGGTCATGCCGGATACGATTCCTGCACCCAAATACAGGCTGGTAGCTTCCCAGCAGCAGATTCTGCGAGATTTGCTCGATCATCATGTGATGGCTCTGTCCGTTACAGAGGTGGAGCTGCCTACACTGCTGATGAATCTGAAGGGCATGCCCGATCTGGTCATTACAGACTCTCAGGTATACGACAGTGTGAACGAGATTCTGCCGGCCAATGTTCCGCTGACTACCTTCGCAATCCTGATGGCCAGATTTAAGGGGGATCTGACCACCTTTGTAAAAGGCGCAGAAGCGATTTCCACGCTGAAGCCAGGTGACAAGGTACTGCTGTCAGAAGCCTGTATCCATCATCCGCATAACGGTGAAATTGACCGTGATCTGGTAAAAAAGAAGCTGCAGGAAACAGCCGGCGGCGGTCTTGAGATCGAATCCAGTGTCGGGCCAGATTTTCCGGCGGACTTGTCAACGTATAAGCTGGTCGTGCACTGCGGCGGCTGTATATTTAACCGTAAGCAGCTGATGACAAGGCTGGCGGATTCCGGTGCCCAAGGTGTGCCGATCACGAATTACGGCATTTCCTTTGCATACTTCAAAGGCATCCTGCCGCGTGTGCTGGAGATTATGCAAGTGAAATCATAAGGGGAGATCTTTGTGGAGACAGGCGGCGGATTCCGCCTTGAACGGGATGCGCTTGGAACAGTAGAGGTACCTTTGTCTGCCTACTACGGCATTCATACGGCCCGGGCGATGGAGAATTTTGCGGTGGGCGGCCGGAGGGTCAATCCTCATCTGATCAAGGCACTGATAACGGTGAAAAAAGCGGCAGCACTGGCCCACCTTAAGCTGAACAGCTATCCGCCTGAGATCGCGATGGCGATTGTGCAGGCTTGTGATGAGATTCACGCTGGAGGGTATGACGACCAGTTCCCTGTGTCTGCACTACAGGGGGGGGCCGGTACTTCAACTAATATGAACATCAATGAAGTATTGGCGAACCGGGCAATAGAGTTGCTGGGAGGAATACGAGGTGAATATACCCTGGTTCACCCGCTGGACCATGTGAACTGCTGCCAGTCTACCAATGATGTCTATCCGACAGCGCTTCGAATCGCTGCGGTGGGTCTAATCCGCAGGATTAGTGATGCTTTTGCGTCCCTGCAGGAATCGCTGCAGAGTAAGGAGCTGGAGTTCGCAGATGTGCTGAAGCTGGGCCGTACGGAGCTGATGGATGCTGTTCCGATGACTGCCGGCCAGAGCTTCGGAGCCTATGCCAAAGCGATTCAGCGTGACCGCTGGCGCCTGTACAAGTCGGAGGAAAGGCTCCGGGAGATTAATATCGGTGGAACGGCAATCGGTACGGGGATCAATGCGCCGCTCCGGTATACCTTTTATATCACCGGACTGCTGCAGGAGCTGACCGGATACGGGCTGGCCCGCAGCGAATATCCGATGGACCCTACGCAGAACATGGATGTATTCGTAGAAGTGTCCGGTCTGCTGAAGGCAGCGGCAGTAAATCTGCTCAAAATCTCAGGCGATCTGCGCCTGCTGGCGAGCGGGCCGGCAGGCGGCTTTGGTGAGCTGGAGCTGCCTGCAGTGCAGGCCGGTCCTCCATTATGCCCGGCAAGGTCAACCCGGTGATGGCTGAAATGCTTGGTACAGCGGCAATGCGGGTGATTGCCAATGATGCGGCAGTTACACTGGCTGCAGGCAGCGGGCAGCTGGAGCTTAATGCCTTCATGCCGCTGATAGCAGATGCGCTGCTGGATTCCTTTGAACTGCTGGAACAGGCAGTCCATTTGTTCAACGAGCGTTGTGTGAAAGGAATCCGGGTCTGTGAACAGCGCTGCAAGGAACTGCTGGAGCATTCCACGGGACTCGCTGCCGCTTTTGTCGGGCCTATCGGATATGAGCGCAGTACGGAGGTTGCCATTCAGGCACGGACGGAAGGGAAGTCTATCCGGCAGGTGCTGCTGGACAGGGGGCTGCTCACTGCCGAACAGATTGACGGAATTTTACATCCCGAACAGCTCACTACGCCAGGTGTGCCCGGAAGAAGGAGTGAATAAAGTGAGCCTGAACGACTCTCCGCGGGCAAGCCGCCTGCATATTGCCGTATTCGGCAGGCGCAACGCCGGCAAATCCAGCCTCATCAACGCGCTGGCCAGACAGGAGGTCTCTGTGGTATCGCCGGTCCAGGGAACAACAACGGACCCGGTTTATAAATCAATGGAGCTGCTTCCGCTTGGAGCGGTGGTGTTGATTGATACCGCAGGGCTGGATGATGAAGGCGAGCTTGGCGAGCAGCGGAAGAAGAAGACGATGGAAGTGCTGTACAAAACGGATCTGGCTCTGCTTGTAATTAACGCACTTGAAGGCTTTACAGCGTATGACGAGAAGATTGCCGACTTGCTTAAGGAACGGAATATCCCTGTCATTGGGATTTTAAATAAAACCGATCTATTGCCTGATAGAGGTATAGGCCGGGATGCCCAGGCACAGGCAGATTTGTGCCGGGAGCAGTTTGGTTTCCGGTTCATGCCGGTGTCAGCGGCAGTGCAGGAGGGGATCAGTCCGCTGAGACAGGCATTGTCCACTGCCCTGCCTGCCAGTGATGACAAATTCCGGATCATCGGTGATCTGCTATCGCCGGGAGATTTGGTAGTGCTGGTTACGCCAATCGATAAGGCGGCACCCAAAGGCAGACTGATCCTTCCCCAGCAGCAGACTATCCGGGATATTCTGGAGAGCGATGCCATAGCTATTGTTACTAAAGAGCATGAGCTGAAGCTGACGCTGGAGAGCCTCGGGCGTAAGCCGCGTATGGTTGTAACCGACTCCCAGGTGTTCCTGAAGGCAGCCGCCGATACGCCGCCGGATGTTCCGCTAACCTCCTTTTCCATTCTGTTTGCCCGTCAAAAGGGGGATTTGGAGGAGCTGGTCCGGGGAGCAAGGGCGATTGACCGGCTGCGGGACGGTGACAAGGTGCTGATAGCCGAGCCCTGCACCCACCATACCCAGCCGGATGATATCGGCAGCGTCAAGCTGCCCCGCTGGATCAGGCAGGCGACCGGCAGAAGGCTTGAATTCCATCATGCCAACGGCATGACCTTTCCCGAAGATGTGCAGGACTATGCGCTGATCGTGCATTGCGGCGGCTGCATGATCAACCGCAGGCAGATGCTCTGGCGGATGGAGCAGGCGGCAGCCAGCCGGGTGCCTATTGTGAATTACGGGGTAGCCATTGCCCATGTCCAGGGGATACTGGAACGGGCGATTTCCCCGTTTCTGCTTGCCCGGCTTGCCTGGGAGGAGGAGAGCGCGGCGGCCAGCGGGGTTATTATGGAAGGATAAGTAGTGAGGCCGACTAGCCAATTAACTAAACAAGACCAGCACGCAAATCCCGGGGCTGGTCTTGTTTGTTTGTTGGAGCTCATGATGGGGCAGACAACAAAAATGCCATTAATATCAGCGAAAGCAGCTGGATACGCGAAATGAGAGGCATAAATGCCCTTGATTTCGTCGAAAACGGCTGGATACGCGAAATGAGAGGCAAAAATGCCCTTGATTTCGCTGAAAGCGGCTGGATGCGCGAAATGAGAGGCAAAAATGCCTTTGATTTGGTCGAAAGCGGCTGGATGCGCGAAATGAGAGGCAAAAATTTGATTTCGTCGAAAACGGCTGGATACACGAAATGAGAGGCAAATCTGCCCTTGATTTCAGCTAACGCGGCCCAATGCGCTAAAATGAGAGGCAAAAATGCTATTTTTGCGCAGGCCTATCATGGTTCAGCCGGTAAAGTCACCTGACCCCCGAATCATCCAGCCGGATCTCTGCCACCTCGCCGCTGCTGTTCACGCACCAGAATTCCAGCGTCAGATTCTGCTTACGGTCGATGTAGCCGATGATGTCTGCCCCTTGCTCGCCGGATTTGTAATATGTATGCCCGTAGAGAGCCAGCACTTTTTCTTTGGAATCACCAATATGTATGCCTTTAGCTGTAGTAAGAGTGTTATCTGGGCCGGAGATGATTAGCCGCATAATGGTACCCTTTTCTAGACCTGTGCTGACGGAAGCCGTCCGTAATCCGTTTCCCCATTCATAATAGTCGTACAATGTGTTATCCTGCATGTCCAGCGGCTCCTGATACCTGCTTTTGAAGCTGCTGCTGCCGATATTTCCTCCGATTTTCACACCTCCGACCGACTCCGCAGAAAGATCCGTAGACCGCGCCAGCACCTGCGGCCGGATAAGCAAGCAACTGGTTATGACCACTGCAGTCAATCCGATTGCGGTGCTCCACACTATTTTTTTCGTACGCATCCCTCCAATTTGCTAAAATTTAACTCTAATTAGAATAGCTTAATCAGTCAATGTCAGCTTATCATAAATATATATCATGAAAAAGTTACCAGAAATCAATCGTTTTGCCTGCACACGGCGTCTTACATATAGATACACAATATAGGGGCCCTATATAGAAGCTGTATTCCCAAAAGAGAGGGGGAGCGGGATATGATGGAGCACACGATGAATGAGGTCCGTTCTGCGGATGTTGCACTTTTGGATGAAGAGGCTTTTTTTAAACGGCTGTATGTCGAGCACCGCAAATTGTATGCTATTGCGTACAGTTATATGCGGAATGAAGCGGATGCGCTGGAAGTGGTGCAGGAGGCGTCCTGCCGGGCATGGATCAAGCGTAAAAAGCTGAAAGACGGGCAGTCCTTCACGCCATGGCTGATCAGGATCACCATCAATTGCTGTATGGACGAGCTCAGGCGCAAAAAACGGGTCTTTCCGGCTGAAAAGCCTGCGGAGGAAACAGCGCAGGAGATGCAGAGCAACGAGCGTATTGATCTGGAGCGTGCGATACACCGGCTGAAGCCGAAATACCGGCATGCCATCGTACTGAAATATTACCAGGACATGACAGTGGCGCAAATCGCGGAGGTGCTGAAAAAGCCGGAAGGTACAGTAAAAACCTGGCTCCGCGACGGACTGAAGCAAATGCGCTCATATCTGCAGAAATAAGGGAGGCGAAACGCACAATGAAAGATATAGAAGAGCAACTTCTGCACCAAAATGCAGGTGAAGTGAAGCAACAGACGGAAGCCATGCCGGAGATGAGGATTGTTCAGGCGATGCGGACCGGTATCCGTAAAGGAAAACAGCAGTCCCTGAGAAAACGGGTGATGTCAGGCCTGAAGGTCACAGTAGCTGCTGCCGCTGCTGTCCTGATGCTGTATACTTTTTTAGATACTCCTGAAAAAGCTGTGGAATACACGGTTCAGAATGCAAGTCCGGCTAACACCGGGACGGCTTCTGGCCAGTTCGATGCTTCACTGATCAGAGACAAGACCCTGCTGAATGCACTGGATCAGAATCTGCTCCGGCCAGTAAATAAAGGGGTGGAAAAAGCAGGGTTTAAAGTGGAAATCAAGAGCGCAGTAAGTGACGGACGGCAGGTGTTTATTGTATACAGTGTGCGAAACAACACAGATCAGACTGTGATTCATGCTGATTTTGGGCTGGAGTTCGGAACGTTTGAAGCGGCAGATATCGGTGCTACATTGGAAATGCTGGGTACTGACAACCAGATCAGAGCTGGACAAACCCTATACTTTGTATACTCCAATAATCTGTCACCTAATATGGATTATCCGGAGGACGTACAATATAACGTTGTCCTGACTCAGACTTCGGATGAAGCCTTAAGCTCAAGCAGCAATAAATACCGAACTAGCCTGGATGTATCGTTTAAACTGGATACCGATATGTTAAAGGCCCGCAACCGGCTTTGGACTGCCAAGCAGGATCTGACGGTAGCCGGTCAAAAGCTTAAAGTCAATCAGGTACTGTTCACTCCGCTCAGCACTTACGTGGATGTGGAAGCGTATGAGCGTAATACCAAGCAGGTCAACGGACTGATAAATCCTGTGCTGATCGGCAAGAGCGGAGATAAGATTATAAAATCCTATTATCCGGCCGTTATTACAGCTGATAATTCAGAGCTCTGGAAGGACCGGTCCCAGTTTACGCTTGTATACACAAGCAAAGATTATCTCGATCTGAACAGCCTGTCTCTGAAAACCTTCGGGATTGCGGCGGTTGATAAGAATCAGATGAAAATCGTTGTCGATCTGAAAAAAAGGCGGATTGTTGAAGCACCAGACGGCTTTTCGATAAAAGCTCAGGGGGAATCAGCAAAACCGGGTGTAATTACTTTCCGGAATAAGCGGGAAGACATTGAGACACAAGACAGCTTCATGATGCGTCTGGCAGAAAATTATACGGACGCTGACGGAAAAATGCATACGAGGCTGGGTGGAGAAGGGGTCTTTACACAATCACTGTCCCGTGGTGCCAAAACATTTGATGAGGAGTACGATTACAACTTCGGACTGCAGGCTTTCCATTATCTGCAGCCGCTGACTGTAGAGATAGAGCGCTACTGGAATCCGATGCTGGATACTCAGTCGGTGAATCTGATTCCTGAATAAAAGCAACGGAGATACAGTGACGAAAAGTAACAAACCGCCTGTTTATGCAGAGCGGTTTGTTTAGATTACCGATATAGTCATGCCAGCAGGCTTAACGGAAATTGCTGAACCATCCCCAGTCAAAGCCAACTGGCTGTTCCTGGGCAGAACCACCGGAAGAAGCAGGAGTGGTGTCTGATGTTTTATCTGATGAAGTCTGTCCGGAAGGTTCTGTTTCGGTTTGCGGTTTAGCCGTGTCTGTTGCATCGTCTGCTGAACCTGAGACAGCCTCGCTATTATCATCTGCTGCTGATCCGGTTCCTGCTGATCCGGACTCTTGTCCGTTAGCAGGCAGCACACGGCGGGCAGATGTGTAATGCTCATCCCACCAGCCGCTGTCCAGATCAGTAACCGTTACTCCGCCTTCACCGTAGGTGTGCAGAATTTTACCGTCACCGATATAGACTGCGACATGGTGAATGGGGGAATAGAAGAACACCAAGTCGCCCGGCTGCAGCTGATCTCTTGCAATATAAGTTCCGTCTGTCGATTGTTGTTTGGAGGAGCGTGAGAGGGTAATATCATGCTGGCCAAAGATGTACTGGGTGAAAGAGGAACAGTCAAAGCTGCTCGTATCCCCGGCCTCAGCCCCGTACTCATAACGGACGCCTTTATATTTCATGCCGGTAGCAATGATCTTGTCGGCAAGACTGGAATCTGCAGTTGCACTTACAGTGCTGTCAGCGGTTGCGGCATAAGCCTTATTATTGGTATCAATGAAGCCTGTTCCGGCAGCAAGCAGGGCAGTACCCAGACTTACACCAATGACCATGCTGCGGAAACGTTTTGTACGGTTAGCTGTATTCATAAGTTACCTCCTAGTTGTTGTCTGGTAAGCTTCTGAACCCACTCTAACACATATAAAAGTAACACCATTTACCAGCAAATGTGTTTTGCCAGTATTCGCAAGGCTTTACAGGCTTTTATGAAGAAATGATGACAAAATTTTAAACAAAAAGTTCTTGACAAAAGTTACGGCAAGTCAATCCTTATGAAAATCACGCTGATTGCCTTCACGGAACTTACGGGGCGAGATGCCGATAACCCTGGTGAACAGGATGGAGAAATAGTTGGCGTTGTCGTATCCGACCATTTTGGCGATTTCCCAGATCTTTTTGTCCGTGATGGCCATCAGGCGCATGGCTTCACCCATCCGGCGCTGGATTAAATAGTTGATCGGTGAAATGCCGAAATTATTTTTGTACATATGAACAAGGTAATAGGAGTCAATGTGAAAAAGCTGTGCCAGATCGGCAAGGGTCAGCTTACGCCGGTAATTCGTATCCAGATAAGCTTTGATCTGATTGGCGAGCGAAGCTTTTTCTTCCTTGGAAGTCCTGTTCTGCAAAAGAATCATCCGTTCAATCAGCAGCAGAATCGCTTCCAGCAAATGCTGTGAGATCCGTTCATAGCCTCTGCCCCGCTGTGAAAATTCATTGACCAGGGCTTGAATCAGCATGGCCAGTTCACCTGTGTAATGGCTGGAACGGATAACCGGCTCCCATCCGGGAGGAACCACCCAATCGCGCTGCTTATCAACAGGTGGAAGAAAACGGAAATTAAAATAGCAGGTAGAAAGCGGCTGATCCGGGTCAGACTGTTCCTGATGCAGCGTACCCCGGTTATAGACAAGCACATCGCCTTTTTTGGCCGTATAGGCTTTACCGTCAATAACATAGGAGCCCGCTCCGTCCTCGATATAAATGACCTCATGCAAATCCTCATGCTTGTGAAGCGCAAACTTCCATTCCGGGCTGGCACTCATTTTGCCGGCATAAATCAATTCACCGTTAAATGCCCCGTTGTTCATGTCCATCAGCAAACCAGCGTTATCATCCATTCCTTATCCTGCTTTCGTTCATTTATTCTAATGACAAGATATATCATCTTTTTGAGAAAAACAACAATAACCTTTATTGTTCCATTTCCGGTTCATTTGTACAATGAAGCTCAGTAGAAGGTCAGAGCTCAAGTGAATGAATGTGACGATGTGCAGGCATCTGGTTCGGGTAATCTTCGTAGCCGCTGAAAGCGGAACCAAATGAGACCGAGCCTGGTTTGAAAGCGCCCAGCAATATATATAACATTTTTGTGTGAGGATTGGATGGTTTGGATCTGAACAGAAGCCGGGGGGAACTATGAAAAAAGTAAATGAACGCGGCCTGGTATTTTCTTTTACCTTTATGGCCTTTCTGCTGGGAACAACGGAGTATATTATTGTCGGACTGCTGTCGGAAATCACTGCTTCCCTGCAGATTACGCTTGCAGCTGCGGGCAGTCTTGTCTCCGGTTTTGCGATAGCTTATGCGCTTGGGACACCGGTACTCATGACACTGGTCAGCAGGCTGCCCAAAAAGCAGACGATTCTGGGTACAATTGCCCTGATTGTGGTGTTTAACCTGTTCAGTGCCGTGTCAGGCACATACGGATTGATGTTATTTACGAGGATTGTCACAGCAGTCTTGTGCGGGCTGGCTATTTCGCTGTCGCTCTCAGCGGTCAGTGAGGTTGTTACTCCTGCCAGGCAGGGGAAATCTGTCTCTTACATTCTGGGCGGGTTTGGTATCGCGAATGTCCTGGGCGTACCGATCGGCACTTTTGTAGGTCAGCATTTCGAGTGGCAGGCAGCCTTTGTCCTGACAGCTGTGATGGGAGCCGCAGCCTTTGTGCTTAACCTGATTGTTATTCCCTCTAATCTGACTAACACCAAGGCTTCACTCAAGGACCAGCTCAGCCTGCTCGCTAACCGGCGCATAATATTGGCTTTTCTTATACCGGTATCCGGGACGGGGGCTGTATTCAGCATCTACACTTATATTAGACCGCTAATGGATCAGGTAATGAATATCCCTGCCGCTTCGGTAAGCTGGGTACTGCTCGCCTATGGCCTGGCCACCATTTTCAGCACCTGGCTGGGCGGGATTGTCGCTTCAGGCAATGCGCTGGGCAGACTAAGAGTGGTATTTCTGGTCCAGGCAGCAATCTATGTGCTCTTTTTCTTCGCGGCGCCTGTCCCGGTTATGGGACTTATCTTCCTGATTTTAAGTGCATGTGTATCCAATATTCTGAACGTAACAGCCCAGCTGTATCTGATCGAATTGGCGGTTGAGCATTCGCCGGGCTCCAGGGATTTCGCCGCTTCACTGAATCCGGTCGCTGCCAATACCGGTATCGCCGGCGGATCAGCTCTTGGCGGCCTGGTTGTGGGAACGGGCGGACTGGGCGCTTTGTCCTGGACTGCAGCAGGTATAGCGGTGGCTGCATTCGCAGTTACAGCAATCAGCTACCGGCTAAAGCAGAAATCTGTATCCCGTAAAGCCCAGGCTGCGGCAGCCTGATTGCGGTTGTTGGTGATTTCCTGATCAAATCTATTTATGAATCCCGGCGAAAGTGACGATACATAGATAGACACAGATCATACACAATTAGGAGAGAGCCATGGATAACCTTACCGCATTAGTATTGGCAGCACCACTGTTCAAACAGATTCATGCACAGGATATTATGATTGGCGTTACAGACAGAGAGATTTTTCATTACTACGCACCAAGCAAGGCACTGGATTTCGGCCTGACCAAAGGAAGTCCCGTTCCGCCGGATGACCCGTCACTCGGCAACGCGCTTGCCGGACGTGCCACAACGAACCGCCTGCCCGCCGAGCTTTACGGAGCGACAGTCATCTCCTCGGCTATACCGGTGTATGGACCGGAAGGCGAGATTATCGGCGCATTTGCGATTGCGTACACACTGGAAAATGAAGATAAGATGGAGCAGCTGACAGAGAGCATTAACAGAATCAGCGGCCAGCTGGTCGACATGGTCCAGAATGTGGCAGCCCAGTCTGAGGAGCTGTCGGCAACAACGGCGCAGATTCTGGATAATTCACGGCAGACCGTAGAGGAATCGAAGCAGGTGAACAAGGTCGCCGGCTTCATCCGGGAAATCTCCGAGCAGACCAATCTGCTGGGATTGAATGCGGCCATTGAAGCCGCCCGGGTCGGCGAGCAGGGAGCAGGCTTTGGCGTAGTGGCTACCGAAGTGCGCAAGCTGTCCGTCAACACCAGAGAAGCGACCAAAACGATTGAGGATTCACTGGCCCTGGTGCAGCGCTCGATCCGTCACATGGAGCAGGAGATTGAAGCTATCGCTGCTTCCTCCGCTGCGCAGGCTGAGCTCGTCACGCAGTTTAGCGATGTCATTGAAAGATTGAACGAAACCAGCGGTGAAATGACCCGATTTATTTCCTCTATTATTCAATAAAAGAATAAGATTAAGGGGTACCCCTGGGCCGATTAAAGGCCGGCAGGAGGTATCCTTTTTTTGTGTATGGCCCCAATCTTAATGCAATCTTAATGCAATCTTAATGCAGGGGCCGAAGTTGTAATACTATGCTGATTTTGCACATGCTATACTAGCTAACAGCAACTACATGCCGGAAAGGGAATCGATATGGCACATCACCGGAACAGCGCTGTTCCAATCCAAGAGCAGGGTTTAGACAGCTCTCAGCGGAAAAAACGCGGCACGCTGAAAATCTTTTTTGGATACGCGGAAGGGGTCGGCAAGACATGCGCCATGCTGAATGCAGCGCATGATGAGCAAAGAGACGGGAAGGACGTAGTTGCGGGTTACATTGAAACGCACGAGCGTCCTGAGACGGATGCGCTGTTGGAGGGACTGGAGCTGCTGCCGAGGCTTGCGTTTCCCTCCCGGGAATTTGATCTGGATAAAGCCCTGAACAGGCGGCCTGACCTGATTCTGGTGGATGAGCTGGCCCACCATAATGGTAATGGCTGCCGGCACAAGAAACGGTATCAGGATATTGAGGAGCTGCTGCGTGCAGGAATCAATGTATATACAACAGTAAATGTACAGCACCTTGAAAGTCTGCATGACATTGTCGCAGCCATCACCGGCCTGACTGTGCAGGAGCGGATTCCCGACAGTGTATTTGAGGGGGCCGACCAGATTGAACTGGTTGATATTCCGCCGGATGATCTGTTGGACCGTCTGAACAAGGGGAAGCTTGTCACAGACGGGCAGGAGCAGCATGAAAGCCTTTCACAGATGTTTGTCAAAAGCAGGCTGATTGCCCTGCGGGAAATCGCCCTGCGTTATACCGCGGATCAGCTGGGGCGGACTATCCGGCGATCCGGTGACAGGGCTGCTGAGGAGGCCTATCATACGGAAGACCATATTTTAGTCTGTATCTCCTCTGCTGCCTCCAGCAAAAAAGTGATCCGTACAGCCGCAAGAATGGCCGAGGCGTTCCGGGGGGCTTTTACAGCATTATACGTGGAAACGCCTAGAAGCAAAGAGCTGACTCACAAGAGCAAGGCTGAGCTCCGGGAAAATCTGCGGCTGGCCGAACAGCTGGGTGCCCAGCCGGCGACAGTCTACGGCGACGATATACCGGGACAGATTGCCGAATATGCCGTCTCCAGCCGGGTAACCAAGATCGTCATTGGCCGTCCGCGAAGCGGCAAAAAAAGATGGATAGCCAAAACCAATATCGTGGATAAACTGACAGAGCTGGCCCCGAATATTGATGTTCATATTATTCCGGATACCCAGCCGGCACGGTATAACAGGTTTCCTTCTTATTTGAAGCCCAAGGGCTTCTCAACGGCAGATGCCTTGAAATCACTTATCATTTTGGCAGGTTGTACGCTGATCGGGCTCTGGTTCCAACATCTCGGTTTTCGTGAAGCGAATATTATCACCGTATATATTCTGGGCGTTCTGCTGAATGCCATAGTTACAAGCGGGAGGCTGTACAGCGCGGCGAATTCCATCCTAAGCGTACTCGTCTTTAATTATCTGTTCACAGAGCCGTACTACTCGCTGATTACAGCGGACACGGGTTATCCGGTGACGTTTCTGGTTATGTTGATAGCTTCATTCATCAGCAGTACACTTACGATGAGGATTAAAGAGCAGGCCCGCCAGTCTGCGCAAAAGGCCTACCGTACAGAAGTTCTGCTGGAAACCAGCCGCAAATTGCAGCAGGCGGAAGGGGTGGAGGCTATTATCAAGGATACAGCTGTCCATATGGTCAAGCTGGTAGACCGGACTGTGATTTTTTATCCGGCCGGTCCGGAGGGGCTTGAAGATCCGCTGATCTACTCCAAGCCTGAAGCCGCTGTCGCTGCATCAGAATATACCGGAGTGAACGAATGGGCTGTCGCCGACTGGGTGTACAAAAATAACAAGCGGGCCGGAGCCACTACGGATACCTTCTCTGCAGCCAGCTGCCTGTACCACGCAGTTCGTGCAGGCGATACGGTGTTCGCGGTCGCCGGCATCGTAATGGACCGGGAAGAGCCGCTCGGCATCTTCGAGAAAAGCCTGATGATAGCCATGCTCGGCGAATGTGCCCTTGCACTGGAGAAGGAGCTGCTCAGCAGCAGGCAGAAGGAAATTTCAATCCAGATCAGGCAGGAGCAGCTGCGCGCGAATCTGCTTCGCGGCATCTCTCATGATCTGCGGACACCGCTCACCAGCATCTCCGGAAATGCCGGTATCCTGCTGGCGAACCCGGGTGTCCTCAGTGAAGCTCAGAAGATCGGGCTCTACACCGATATCTACGATGATTCGATGTGGCTGATCAATCTGGTAGAGAATCTGCTGTCCATTACTAGGATCGATAACGGCAGCCTGAATTTGTATTTTCAGGCCGAGCTGCTGGAGGAGGTCATTGCTGAAGCCCTGCTCCATGTAAACCGCAGCAGCGCAGAGCATAATATCCGGACGATTCTTGAGGAGGAGCTTCTGATGGCCCGGATGGATTCCCGGCTGATTATGCAGGTGCTGATCAACCTGGTGGACAATGCGATCAAGTATACCCAAGCCGGTTCCACCATTACAGTAGCTGCGAAGCGGGAGCGGGATTTGGTACGGGTCACTGTATCCGACGACGGCCCCGGCATACCGGAGGAGGCCAAGACTAAGCTGTTCGATATGTTCTATACAGCTGATAATCTGCGCGGTGACGGACGCCGTGGCTTGGGTCTCGGGTTATCTTTATGCAAATCCATCGTGCATGCCCACGGAGGGACAATTGAGGTTAGGGACAATATTCCGCAAGGGGCTGTTTTCAGCTTTACCCTGCAGGCAGAGGAGGTGAATGTTCATGAATAAACCTTTAATACTTGTCGTTGAGGATGACAAGCCGATCCGCAAGCTGATTACAACTACACTGGAAACACAGGGCTATAAATACCACACGGCGGAAACCGGGGAGTCATCTATCCTGGAGGCCGTTTCCAATCAGCCTGATTTGATGATTCTGGATCTTGGGCTGCCGGATATGGACGGTGTGGACATTATCCGCAAAGTACGGTCATGGTCCAACCTGCCGATCATCGTAGTAAGCGCCCGCAGCGAGGACAGAGACAAGATCGATGCTCTGGATGCCGGGGCCGATGATTATCTGACCAAGCCGTTCAGTGTCGAAGAGCTGCTGGCCAGATTGCGAGTCAGCCTGCGCCGGATCCGCTATGACAGTGAGAAGCTGCAGAAGGATGCGTCCGTTTTTATCAACGGCAACCTGAAGATTGATTATGCCGCCGGCTGCGTATGGATGGGCCAGGAAGAAATTCATCTGACACCGATTGAATACAAGCTGCTCTGCCTGCTCGCCAAGAATGCAGGGAAGGTCCTGACACATAATTATATTTTGCGGGAAATCTGGGGCAGTCTGACCTACGATGTACCGGCGCTGCGTGTGTTTATGGCAACCCTGCGCAAAAAGATCGAAAAGCCGCAGACCGCGCAGTCCAAAATCATACAGACTCATATCGGTGTAGGCTACAGGATGCTGCAGAGCGGTGAGGACATTAAATCGGGCTGAGAATATAACGAACTTAATCATTTCCACGATAATGGGCAACAAGACCATACTCATATGAGTATGGTTTTTTTGTTATTGACCGGGACAGGCGGGGCACACTAATGGGAGACTCCGTTTCATTTTTTAATGGAATCTATATTTTCCTGCGGCTACTCTAACCCAGAACTAACGGCAGGAGTAGTACGCTGGATACATGAAGTCTACTTCACATTACAAACGCTAAAGGGAGCTAATAACGATGAATGAGGTATTTCAAACAGTTGGTGTGACAGCGATGATCCTGGTACTGCTTATTTCTGCCGAACGTTTTTTTAAGGTGCATGAGCTGCGGAAGCTGGTGGAAGCGGAGGACGATGAGGCTGTCCGGAAAGCCGAGGAAGCGGTCCAGGCCTTCACTTCAGGTAAATCTTAATGCCATATTAATTGTGCCGCATGAAACCCTAACCCAGGCCTAATGGCAGAAATGTTACGCTGTAAGCAGAACAGAAAGAGAAAACATTATGGAGAGGAGCGGAGGCAATGATGGACTTGTATATGGCCGGGGCGCTGGCTGTCATTTTCGGTGTGTTCTACGCCTTTGCGCAGTGGTGCGGCCATGTTGCAGAAGATAAGGAGGGGGCTCGGTCATGACTGTGGTGCTGATAGCGGTCCTTTTGTTATTCCTCTATCTGGTGTACGCCTTGATACATCCCGAGAAATTCTAAATTACAGATGTGCGATATGAAGGAGGGTCATTTGTGGGCATTGTTCAGATTATTGTAGTCATAGCGATTCTGCTGCTGCTGGTCAAACCGGCAGGCACTTATTTATATCATGTGTTTTCTAATGAACCGAACCGGACAGACCGGGTTTTCGGCGGAGTGGAACGGGGAATTTTTGCATTAAGCGGATTGAAAAAACGTCCGGGGATGTCCTGGAAAACCTATGCGTTAAGCTTTCTTACTACCAATGTTGTGCTGGTTGCCTTCGGGTATCTCATTCTCCGGCTGCAATCCTTACTGCCGTTGAACCCGAACGGCATCGCCGGAATGGAACAATCGCTAACGTTCAATACGGTAATCAGCTTTATCACCAATACGAATCTACAGCATTACAGCGGGGAAACCGGGCTTTCCTACTTCTCGCAGATGGCGGTTATAACGATGCTGATGTTCACCTCCGCAGCCAGCGGCTTTTCGGTTGCCGTTGCTTTTGTAAGGGGGATTACCGGCAGAGCATCGCTGGGGAACTTTTTTGAGGACTTCGTTAAAGCGCATATCCGGGTGTTTTTGCCGCTAGCTCTGCTGGTGACGCTGGTTCTGGTTGCTCTGCAAGTACCGCAGACGCTTCATCCAACACTGCAGGTAACAACGCTAGAGGGTCATGTACAGCAAATTGCAATCGGACCTGTAGCGTCGCTGGAATCGATCAAGCATCTGGGAACGAACGGCGGCGGCTTTTTCGGAGCCAACTCGGCACATCCGTTCGAGAACCCCTCACCGCTTACAAATGTGATTGAAATCCTGTCCATGTGGATGCTGCCTGCAGCGCTTCCTTATATGTATGGCTTGTTCGCCAAAAACAAACGGCAGGGCTGGGGTATTTTTGCTGCCATGATGACGCTGTTCGTGCTGCTGCTCTCCCTTAACTTATATGCGGAGAGCAGCGGAAATCCTGCTGTTAATGCACTGGGAGTCGATGCTTCACAGGGCAGCATGGAAGGAAAAGAGGTCCGCTTCGGCATCCCGCAGTCTGCCCTGTTCACGACAGTTACAACTGCAGCGACAACCGGAAGTGTGAACAACATGCATGATACCCAGACCCCGCTCGGCAGTATTACGCCGCTGGCGCTGATGATGCTGAACAATGTGTTCGGCGGCAAGGGGGTCGGCCTGATCAATATGCTGATGTATGCCATCCTTGCAGTCTTCCTCTGCGGACTGATGGTCGGCCGGACACCAGAGTTCCTTGGCCGCAAAATTGAAGCCAGGGAAATGAAGCTGATTGCCGTCGCCATCCTGATTCACCCCCTGATCATACTGGTTCCGACAGCTGCTTCATTCCTGACGGAGCTTGGCCATGGGGCAATCAGTAATCCAGGCTACCATGGAATGACGCAGGTGCTGTATGAGTATGTCTCCTCAGCAGCGAATAACGGCTCGGGCTTTGAAGGGCTTGCCGATAACAGCACCTTCTGGAACGTAATGACTGGGGCTGTCATGCTGCTCGGGCGATATGTTTCGATTATTGCCCTGCTGGCGGTGGCCGGCTCGCTGCTCAGGAAGCAGCCTGTTCCGGAAACCATCGGGACATTCCGCACTGACAACAGCCTGTTTACAGGTATTCTGATTGTCACTGTGCTGATTATCGGTGCCTTGACATTCCTGCCGGTAATCGTGCTCGGGCCGGTCGCCGAGTATTTGACTCTACGCTAGGGGAGAGGAAGAACATACATGAGTACTGTACAGAAAAAAAAGCTGCTGACCGGTCCGATGGTCCGGGAGGCAGCCAAAGATAGTCTGGTGAAGCTGAATCCGGTCACCCTTATTAAAAATCCGGTAATGTTTGTCGTCGAAATTGGGACATTTATCGTCCTGCTAATGGTTCTGTTTCCGGGATATTTTAACGCTGCTGATTCCATCGGCTTCAATATCACTGTCTTTTTCATTCTGCTGGTTACAGTGCTGTTCGCCAACTTTGCTGAAGCACTGGCCGAAGGGCGGGGCAAGGCACAGGCGGACACGCTGAAAAAAACCAAGCAGGACATCGCTGCGAACAGGCTGTCCGGCAGCAGCATCAAGGTCGTTGCTTCCTCCGAGCTGCGTAAAGGTGACATCGTTGTAGTCCGCCAGGGCGAGCTGATTCCCGGCGACGGTGAAGTCATTGAAGGGCTCGCTTCAGTTGATGAATCGGCGATAACAGGAGAGTCCGCTCCTGTCATCAAGGAAGCAGGCGGGGATTTCAACTCCGTTACCGGCGGGACGAGAGTAGTCAGTGATGAAATTAAAGTCCGCATAATCAGCGATCCGGGGGAGTCTTTTCTGGACCGGATGATCTCGCTGGTAGAAGGAGCGAAGCGGCAGAAAACGCCGAATGAAATTGCGCTGAATACGCTTTTGATCAGCCTGACGATTATCTTTCTGATTGTTGTGGTGACTCTTCGCCCTATCGCCGCCTATCTGGAGGTGGATCTGGAAATACCTGTTCTGATTGCGCTGCTGGTCTGCCTGATTCCGACAACAATCGGAGGGTTGCTGTCAGCCATCGGGATTGCCGGAATGGACCGTGTAACCCAGTTTAACGTGCTGGCCATGTCAGGCAAGGCGGTGGAGGCGGCAGGGGATATTAACACCATGATCCTCGACAAGACCGGAACCATCACCTTCGGGAACCGGATGGCGAGCGAGTTCATTCCGGTTGGCCAGGAAACTGCCGGGGACTTGGCCGTGTGGGCTGCAGTCAGCTCCCTCAAGGATGAAACGCCCGAAGGCCGGTCCGTTATTGAGCTTGTCAAAAAGCTGGGCTCCCGTTATGATGCCGGGCTGGCAGCAGATGCGGAATTTATTGAATTCCGTGCGGAGACAAGGATGAGCGGCATGGATCTGCCTGACGGCAGGAAGGTGCGCAAGGGTGCTGTCGATTCCATCAAGCGCTGGGTTGCTGCCCAGGGAGGCATACTCCCGGATAATCTGGATCAGAGCGCGAACAGCATTGCCGGTAAAGGCGGAACGCCGCTGGCTGTAGCTGTGGACGACCGGATCTACGGGCTTATCTACCTGAAGGATACGGTGAAGCCGGGGATGAAGGAGCGGTTCGAGGAGCTGCGCAAAATGGGCATTAAAACGATTATGTGTACCGGTGACAACCCGCTTACCGCCGCTACAATCGCCGCTGAAGCCGGCGTGGACGGCTTTATTGCCGAGAGCACACCGGAGAACAAAATCGAAGTGATCCGCCGCGAGCAGCAGGAGGGCAAGCTGGTAGCGATGACCGGCGACGCACCAACGACGCTCCGGCACTGGCCCAGGCGGATGTAGGACTGGCAATGAATAGCGGAACGTCTGCCGCCAAGGAAGCAGCGAACATGGTCGATCTGGACTCTGATCCGTCCAAGATTATCGAAGTCGTAGCCATCGGCAAGCAGCTGCTGATGACGCGCGGTGCACTGACCACCTTCAGCATTGCCAATGACATTGCCAAATATTTTGCCATTATTCCGGCAATGTTTACACTGGCGATCCCGGAGATGGAAGTTCTGAACGTCATGGGGCTGGGTTCTCCGGGCTCGGCTATTATATCCGCTCTTATCTTTAATGCCATTATCATTCCGCTGCTGATACCGCTGGCGATGAAAGGTGTCTCCTACAAGCCGATGAGCTCTACCCGGCTGCTGCGCCGCAATATTCTGGTCTACGGGCTCGGCGGGGTTATAGTACCTTTCCTTGGCATTAAACTGATTGACTTGATTGTGAGCATCTGGATCTAAATACGAATAAGGATCATACGAAAGGATGTATTGTGAAAATGGAGCGAACAACAGACTACGCCAGCCGTGAAACGGCTGTATCCAAAGCTTCCGCTTTATTCGGCATACTCCGGCTCAGTGCCGTAATGATTATTCTCTGCGGAATTCTGTATCCGCTGGCTTCGACAGCGCTGGCCCAGGTGCTCCTGCCTTCCCAGGCTAACGGCAGCCTGCTGAAGAACAGCAGCGGTCAGACGGTCGGCTCGGAGCTGATCGGGCAGTCTTTCAGCAATCCGGCGTTATTCCATGGTAGGGTATCGAGCATTGACTATAAAGCTGAGGCTTCCGGTTCCAATAACTACGGCCCATCCAATCCCGATATGCTGCAGCGGACCAAGGACAGTATTCTTCAGTGGCAAAAGGATAATCCGGATGTTCCTGTAAGCGAACTGCCGGTGGACCTGATTACCAATTCCGGGTCCGGCCTGGACCCGCATATTTCACCCGCGGCAGCACGTGTTCAGATTCCGCGGATCAGCGGCCTGACCGGCATTTCAGCAGAACAGCTCGGACAGCTTGTCACGGAGGTAACCGAGGGGCGCGATCTCGGCCTGTTCGGGGAAGAGCGGGTCAATGTATTGAAGCTCAACCTTGCTTTATCTGAGTTAACAAAGAGATAATTCCGCATATATTGCCTTGTCCGAGCAAGCTGCGGGCAGGGCATTTGCCGGTTTGGCGAAAGGAGACGCAGCAATGGCGCCTTACAAACGCAAAACCCCGGAGGAAATTCTGTATTCCATCTATAAGCTTCACCGGGGCAGATTAAAGATCATCATCGGCTCTGTTAGCGGTTCAGGGAAAACCTATCATATGCTGGAGGAAGGCAAGCTGCTGAAGCAGCAGGGCATTGATGTGGTTATCAGCGCAGTGTCCACGATGGGACGGCCGGAAACGATGCAGCAGATAGCGGATCTGGAAAGGATACCGAGTATTCACTGGCACCAGGACGGCAGGGAGTATAAGGATCTGCCGCTGGAGGCACTGATAGAGCGCAATCCAGAGGTGGTGCTGGTTGATGGACTGGCGCACCGCAACCGCAGCGGGGCTGCTTTTCCGGCAAGGTTGGATGATATCCGCTATCTCATGGACAATGGCATCAGTGTGATTACGACCGTTAATGTATACGAGCTTGGCGGTGTTGGAGAGATTGTTTATGAAAAGACGGGTATCCGTGCTGAGGAGACGGTTCCGCTGGATACCCTGGAGCTGGCTGATGAAGTCAGGCTGATCGATGTATCTCCGGAAACGATCCTGAAGCGGATGGAGGATGGGATCCTGGGGGATGCCGCCCATCCGGCCATGTCCCGCCGGGGAAATCTAGGTGTGCTCCGGGAGTTGTCACTGCGTCTGGTTGCGGAGGGGGTCAATGAAACGCTGGAAAAGCACCGTGAAGCCCACGGGCTCACCGGTCCGTCGGGGGCCAGCGAACGGATTCTGGTCTCCAGCCAATACCACTGGAACGGCTCGCTGTATGTCAGGCGGGGACAGCAGATCGCCAAACGCCTGAACGGTGACCTGAAGGTGGTGACCTTTGTCCTGCCTGGACGTAAGCTTAGCCGGGAACAGCAGGCCTTCAAACGCTCCATTATTCAACTGGTTGAGCGGGTAGACGGCAGCTTTGAGGAGCTCCCGCTGAAGCAGCTCCGCCAGCTGCCGTCGGAGCTGGTCAGGTATGCGGTGCAGAACAAGGTGACCCGGATTGTCATGGGGCACTCCGCCAAAAGCCGCTGGCAGGAGCGCTGGCAGGGCTCCATTGCCAACCGTGTATTGCGCAGGACACGGAATATAGATGTGTTTCTGATGGCCGACCGGGCGGAGCAGGACGGCGAGCGGATACTGCCGGTGAAATCACAGCCTGTTCCGGCCGTGAACCGTTTCACCGCCTGAGCGGGCCTGAGCTGGAACGCAGAATCGAAACCATAAAGCGCGGGACGCTGAAGGTCTATATTGGTGCCGCGCCCGGCGTAGGTAAAACCTACAAAATGCTGCAGGAGGGCAACCTGCTGCTGAGCCGGGGAATTGATGTGGTTATCGGGCTGCTGGAAACGCATGGCAGAAAAGACACCCAGGCACAAACCGGGGGGCTGCCGCAGATTCCGAGAGCCCAAATCCTGTATCAGTCAACCCGGCTGGAAGAAATGGATACTGCTGCGATCATCGAACGCATCCGGAGGTGGTGCTGGTGGATGAGCTGGCCCATACCAATGTGCCCGGCAGCCGCACGGCAAAACGTTACGAAGATGTTATCCGGATGCTGGAGAATGGAATTTCCGTCATTACTACAGTCAATGTGCAGCATCTTGAAAGTTTAAATGATGCTGTAGCCCAGCTGACCGGGGTGCGGGTGCGGGAGACTATACCGGATGCCCTGCTGAGAATGGCAGGAGAGGTCGAGCTGATTGATGTTACCCCGCAAATGCTCCAGCAGCGGATGCGGGAAGGCAAAATTTATGCCTCCGAAAAGGTGACACAGGCGCTGGAATCTTTTTTTAAGATCGGGAATCTGATTGCTCTGCGCGAGCTGGCCCTGCGTGAGATTGCCGATGATGTGGATGAGCGGCTGGAGGCTTGGGACCGTGACACCTCCCTGCGCGGCCCTTGGAGCAGACAAGAGGTAATCTTTGTATGTGTGGACCTGGGAGAGCTGGCGGAGCGTCTGATCCGCCGGGGCTTCCGGATTGCCCACCGGCTCAAGGCTAAATGGTACGTACATTATGTGCACTGCGGCACCCCGCTGGATGAGGCAGGACAGAAGCGGCTGGATATGCTGCGGAGACTGACCGAACGGCTGGGCGGCAAGCTGGAAACCGCTGAAGCCGGCAGAGGCATTCACAAGCATGAGCAGCTGCTGGCCCGGATGAACGAGGTGAATACAACCCAGCTGATCATCGGACAATCACGAAGACCCATCTGGCGTATGTTGCTCAAGGAAAGCCTTGTACATTTTCTGCTGCGGCGGGCCCGCCATATGGATATGCTGATCGTAGCAGATTATGATGCGGAGGGGGCTGTGTCCGGGCGCTGAGCCGGGAGGGTGGTCAAGGCTGAAGGTAATGTGTATAATAAACAAGACTATACTAATGACAGGAGCTGACAGGATAATGTAGGATTTCTTGCGCTTATATAAATCAATAAAACAGCTTTTCGCAGGGCCGCCTTGGCTTTGCGTGTTTTATGCTTTATGTGCAAGAAGGTTCTGCATCCTTTCACTCAGAATAATAGCCTGATCCGCCCCTTATACAAGGGTCCGGGTTTGCTGTATTTATTTGAGCTGCGGAGGCCTGCCTTCTTGCAGCTCATTTTATTTGGTACAGGGGGTTACTTGTATGTCATTAATCAATGTGTCGAATCTTACATTTGCCTACGACGGCAGCTACGATAATATATTTGAGAAAGCAAGCTTTCAGCTGGATACGGACTGGAAGCTGGGCTTTACAGGGAGGAACGGCCGGGGCAAGACAACCTTTCTGAATCTGCTGCTGGGCAAATATGAATACAGCGGAACCATTTCGGCAAAGGTTGGCTTTGAATATTTCCCGTTCAGGGTTGAGCATCCGGAATATCTAACCATGGATGTCCTGGAGGAGGTCTGTCCGGGTGCGGAGCAGTGGCAGTTCGTTCGTGAATTATCCCTGCTGAAGGTTGAAGCGGATGAGGTGCTCTACCGGCCGTTTGAGTCGTTGTCTAGCGGAGAGCAGACAAAGGTTCTGCTGGCAGCTTTATTTTTGAAGGAAGACCGCTTTCTGCTGATCGATGAACCTACCAATCATCTCGATATGGAGGCGAGGCAGCTCGTCAGCGAGTATCTCAACACTAAAAAGGGATTCATTCTGGTATCCCATGACCGTGCATTTCTGGATAACTGTGTTGATCATATCCTGTCAATCAATAAAACCGGAATCGATATTCAAAAGGGCAGCTTCTCCGAATGGTGGGAAAATAAACAGCGGCAGGATGCCTATGAGCTCGCGGAGAATGACAGGCTGAAAGCAGATATCCGGCGGTTGTCAGACGCTGCCAAGCGCACAAGTAACTGGTCGGATGAAGTGGAAAAGTCGAAAAACGGTACACGGAACTCCGGCTCCAAGCTTGACAAGGGTTATGTCGGACACAAGGCTGCCAAGATGATGAAGCGCTCCAAATCCATTGAGCAGCGGCAGCATAGTGCGATCGAAGACAAATCGAAGCTGCTGAAGAATATCGAGAGCTCAGACAGCCTGAAAATCACTGCTCTTCCGTATCACAAAAACCAGCTTGCTGAATTTGATCATATTTCAATCAAGTACGGGGAACGGACGGTGTGCAGTGACGTCAGCTTTGTTATCGGACAGGGGGAGCGGATCGCCATCTCGGGTAAAAACGGTTCGGGTAAGTCCAGTCTGCTCAAGCTGCTTACCGGTGAGGACATCAGCTATACCGGAACGCTGCGGACCGGAAGCCAGCTGAAAATATCCTATGTATCGCAGGACACCTCGTTTCTGCAAGGCAGCTTAACGGAATATGCCCGGGAACATGAGGTGGATGAAAGCCTGTTTAAGGCGATTTTGCGCAAGCTTGATTTTTCCAGGGTACAGTTTGAAAAGGATATGGCCTCCTTCAGCGGAGGGCAGAAGAAAAAAGTGCTGATTGCCCGGAGCTCAGTGAGCAGGCCCATTTGTATATCTGGGATGAGCCGCTGAATTTCATTGATATCCTTTCCCGCATGCAGATCGAGGAGCTGCTGCTTGAATCCGCCCCGACGCTGCTGTTTGTGGAGCATGACCGGGAGTTTTGCCGGAATATTGCCACCAAGACTATCGTGCTTTAAAAAATGGAAAGCCGCACACGCTGCGGCTTTTTTTGTTGCTTAACGATACTTCGCCTAATATAAGAATATCGTCCATCATTAACCGCTTATTATCAATTGCTGCTGCTGTATATTTCATGTACACTTCAGCTGAATGACCTTCGGGGCTGATTTCCCGCTGATCTATCTTGCTGAAGGAAAGGATCTTACTATGAACGATATACACAGCCTTCATCCTAACAAACTTACGATTACAATGTGGGATTTCTCCTGGTACACGATGACACTGCCGGGAGAACCTTACCATGATCTGGCTGCGCGGTTCGCGGAAGCGGTAGAGCGCGGTTACAATACGATTCGCATCTGCGCCATGCCGTTCCTGCTGTTTACCGCTGAAGGGCCGCGGCCGGTCCGCTGAAGTTCGGCAGCCTGGGCAAGGTCGGGCAGCGCACCAGATGGTACAATTGCATCGGCGGTGCCGAGCTCGACGGACATGCCCATCTGCTGGAGCTGTTCAGACAGGCTGAAGCGCATAACTGTTACATCATGCTGTCCTCCTGGGAATATCAGCAGAGCCCGAGCTTTCTGGCACATCCGCAGCTGCGCGACGAGCTGGCAGCCATTGCGCCTGAGGACCGGTTCATGGCGCTTGCCAAATCGATGAACCAGCTGATCCGTTACGTAAAAGAAGCCGGCTACGGTAAGCAGATTGTTTACGCGGAGCTGCACAACGAAGTAGAATTCGGTCAGCTGACAGCCGTTGGGGCAGCCCAGGGAGTGGCGTTCGAGAATGTGCCAGCCAACGTCAGAATTATGCAGCCGTATATTGAAGAAGCGGTTGCTTATCTGCGCGAACAGCATCCGGATACTCTGATGACAGCAAGCTATACCGTGAATGAAGAATATCCGAAAGCTTATGTCGCCCGCAATATGCAGGTAGGCCACTATCACCTGTATATCAAAGGCGTGCTGAATGAGCTGATGCACAATGCAGGAATTGATGATGACAATGTACCTTTCCCGGGAGAATTCGTTCAGTCTCTGCTAAGGGAGGATGCACCGCCTTTTGAGGAATGGAGCCTGCCTCCGGGCCAGGAATGGCGGATGGAAGGGAATCCGGTAGGCATGCGGCTAATCTACCTGCATGACTGGGCGGACCCGGACAAGTGGGATTTGTTCCTGTATGACAGATACGGGGCACATAAGATCGCGATGCTCCAGAAGGCCGACAAGTCCTTTGAAGAAATTCATGAATGGGCGGACCAGGCTGGTTTACCTATTGTTATCGGAGAAGGCTATGTCGGGTACACGCCGCTTCTGGCCGGCTTCGAGGAAGGACCTGTAGGCAAATTCATCGCCGAATACGCAATCCGTAAAGGAATGGCACTCGGCTTCTGGGGCATGACGCTGTGCTCCAACTGCGCGCCGCATCATCCGTTCTGGGACGATATTGCCTGGCAGCAAAAGTGGAACCGGTTTATACTGGAAAGTTAATATAACGGCAGTGAAGTTAAAGGGCGGCTGCGCATGTTCTGTTAAAGAAGAACATGTGCAGCCGCCCTTATCGTTTAAGAAAAGCAGATATGGTCTTATGAAGTATAATCGCGGCCGAGACCCAGTTCAGTCAGCAGCTGTCTATAGGCGATAGAGGTCCGGTCAGCCGGAATATGCGCCTCGGCGGTCAGATCCAGCGGCAGATCCTCCGGAGTCTGGGCTTCAACCATCTCCCGGTCCTCCGAGAATACCTGAAGATTGAATTTAATCGTATCTTCCACTGGTACAGATTTATCGAAATTCCGCGAGATCGGACAGAACAGCCGGGTATAACGGGCAGACACCGGAGAAGCGCAGTTCAGGATCATCAGCTTGCCGTCCTCCGGAAAATGAACCGTGAGCGATGCCGCAAATGGTGCGAATACCCGGAAGGCCCGCAGCCACATGAAGCCTTCCGGCGCCGGATTCTCCTGGCCTTTACCGTAGTTGCTGACCGTGCTCCAGTAATCGGCGAACAGCTCGTTGCCTTCCCGCCGGACCTTGTACTGCGGAACCTCCGTATTGTCGGGATCAGCAAACGAATCTGCATGTACGTAGGCAAAATGGGAAACATCGAGAAAGCCTTCCATCTGGCGGCCGGAAGAGCCGGCAATATCGAAGCTTGGCGGCAAAATATTAATAAAGTCCGGATCATCCCAGCCGCTGAATTCCGGAAGCTGCTCTTCCGTTCCTGCCAGTGAGGTCCAGATTAACCCGTAGCGTTCAACGGCAGGGTACATGATGAGCTTGAGCTTGGGGGAAATCTTGGCATTCGGGTGCGCCGGTACAGAGGTGCAGGCACCTTCGCAGTTATAACGGAAACCGTGATACGGACAGACGATTTCTTCATTTTCGACCCAGCCGAGACTGAGCGGGGCCCCGCGGTGGAAGCAAAGATCACGGGCGATCACAACCTTGCCGTGACTGCGGTAGCAGACCAGCTTAACATCCAGCAGCTTGACGGATACCGGTTTATCTTTGATTTCTTCTGCAATGGCAACCGGATACCAGTACTTAGACAGAACCTGCCAGTCACCCGGTGTAAAAGTACAGTCACGGGGAAGCTGCATCTGAAATTCGGCAAGCGCATTGTTTTTTGTCATGGTAGGTTCTCTCCTTTTGGTTGTAGGTTTTGGAAATGCAATAAACCCCAGGCTAAAGAGGCGCAGAGGGATGGAGGGCAGTATTCGGAAGTTCAAAATACAAGCCGCAACAGCTCATGCATCCTCTTGTAGCCTGGGGCAATTTACGGTTGCCTGGTCGAGACGCCCACTCCAATTAATGGGCTTATACAAGAATAATAATGTTATTTAATATGACATTTATCATATAATTAATACTAAATCATCAGACTTGTCTTTGTCAATGTTAAATTAAATGACACTTGGTGAATCGTTATGGAGTATTTTAAAAGGTAAATATTCATTATAAAAAAGACTCGCGCTTTCGCCTGATGATCTCTCTGATATATACTGGAAAAGGAATATACAAGATTATCCATTCCCTTGCCGGAAAGCAAGGAGTACACAGCCATTGAAGGAGGTACATTACTACATGCTGCAAGCCCCTGAAATTATGATCGAAGAATACGAACCCCGCAGGCACGCCAAATCTATCGCTGAAATGTGGAACAGAAGTTATGAAAGCTGGGGAGGAGACAATTCGTATCAGACGGAACAGAGTGTAATAGAGGAGCATCAGAACGGAACCCACCTCAAGCTGTTTCTTGCTGTTGCCGGCGGCGAGGTTATCGGATACTGCAGCTTTTCCCATTACAAGGAAGACACCGGGGCTTTATATATCCCTCTGCTGAATGTCCGGCCCGATTACCATGGCCGCAAGATCGGCAAGATGCTCATACTCCGCGCATTGGAGGAAACGATTAAACAGGGCTGGCCCCGTCTGGACCTGTATACATGGCCGGGCAACACTAAGGCGGTGCCGGCTTATAAGAAAAGCGGTTTTTTCTGGGAAAAGCGCGATGATACCACGCATCTGATGAACTTTATCCCGTCTGTTCTGCAGACCGGTGCGGTTAAGCCGTTCTTTGAACAGCTGGACTGGTATAGAGATAGTGTGCGGGAAATATCCGTTGCTCCGGATGGCCGTAAGGAAAACGGGTTTGATTATTTTACATATGCCTGGGAAAAAGACGGGCTTAAGCTGAAAATGGAATATGAACGCACGGGACGCGGGCTGCGGCTGATTGAAACCGAAGATTATCTGATTAAGGTCTCCATTCCGCTGCAGCATCAACTTCCCTTTGGAAGCAGCTATCCGGTAATCTATGAGGCTGTGAACAAAAGCGGCAAGCCGCTTACCCTGCAGATCAAGGGTGTCAGCAATCCGAATATCAGCTTTGAGCTGGAGGAGACAAGGACTGTTGAAGAAGCTGAGCGGGTTGAGGGGCAATTCCGGGTGCATCCGGTGGAAGAAGAGCAGAATGCGTATCAGACACACCCGGTTGTAGAAGCGGAACTGCTCATTAACGGACAGCCTGCAGTGTTCAAGCTTGGGATCGAGCCGAAATATCCGGTGAAACTCAGACTTACGCTGCCTGACCGTACTATGCTTTATAAAGGCGAATCCTTTGAGCTGGATATAACAGCCGAGAATGAATATGCTACGGAGTCATTGTTCAGCTTCAGTCTGCCGGAGGATGAGGTGCTGGCATTTGATCAGCCTGTTGTCCAGATCAAGGTTCCGGCAAAAGCCCGCAAGACTCTGACCGTATCCGCGCAGCTTAAGGAGTGCGGAATCTGGAATCAGAAGCTGGCCATTACTGCCCAAACCGGAAGTCTGGAAGCTGCCGTGATTGAGCAGGAGGTCAGCCTGGTATTTCCCGGAACGGAGGCTGCCTTCGGCGGCAAGACAGACAAGGGCTGGCTTATCAGCAGCGGACGTTATTCGGCACATTTGGACAGATCCAGTAACTCACTGGAGTTGTATGAAGACCGGCAAAAAGCGCTGGGGCTCATGTTTCCAAAGTTCGGCCTGCCTTATACTAACGAATTCAAAAAGTCGCCAGCGGAGCAGGTGACAACTTACCCGGATGGCGAAGCAATGGTGCTGGAAGCCCGTTATAAACTGGATTCCACTCGGGAAGGTCTGCTTTTAACGACGGTAATCAAGCTTCACAGGAACGGTATTATTGAACGGTATCACCAGCTTCATAACAAGTCGGGTGCAGATTTTACAGAACCGCTCCATCTCAAAGAAAGCTTTGGCTTTAGCCTGGAAGGTGCCGTCATTCCTTATTGCAGTCAATACATTGACCTGAATCAGGGCGTTCATGCCGCCAGCCCCGACTACTGGGATGTGCAGAAGCTGACGGAAAACTGGCTGTATGCAGATGACGGCAAAATGACCCGGGGCATTGCCTGGCCGGCTGACCGCACCTTAATAAGGGATCACTGGCTATATGCTGTGGAGCATCCGTTTAAAAACATTGCGGCTGGCAGAACTGTACAGACAAGTCCGCTACGGATCGCGCTGGGCACTTGGAGCAATTGGCAGGATTTCCGGTCCTTTGCGCTGCAACAGGGGTATTCCCGTTCCCGGAAACCGGATACATCCTCTCAGCTGAAGATTAGCTTGAACGGCGGGAATCCGTTTATCAGCGGGGCGTCTGAGCTGCAGCTGCGGGAGCAGAAAATGAGCTTCCTGGAAGGGGAAATTTCCTTATCTTCTGCATCTGGCAGTATTGTGCCGCAAAGCCGGGTGATTCGTGCCTCTGAGCATCTGGCTGAAACCAGTCTTCCGCTTCTTTCCGGCAGACAGGGGGAGCTGATATGCTGCAGCTGCAGTTGATATGGAAACCTATCATTCGGCTGAAAGCTTTCTGGTGATTCCGGTATCCGGGGATGAAGTGAAGCGGCAGGTGAGCCCTACAGAACAAGGTGAGATTCTTACCGCCGACAACGGCGTGCTGCAGATTAAGGCTGACAGCAGCTTCGCACCAGCTCTGTTTTCCCTGCAATATCAAGGCGAGGAATGGCTCGACTCGTCCTATCCGTTACCGCAGCCCAAGTCCTGGTGGAATCCGTGGACCGGAGGTATAATAGCCGGCCCTGAAGATATTTCGCTGCTCAGTCTGCTGGAGGAGCCGCGGGAAGCGTCCTTTGCCGAACTGGCTGATAATCAGGGTAACCGCTGGTCAGGCCTAAAGATCAGCATTGAAGTAACCCGTAACCGCAAAATGCGCGGGCTTGCCCTGCATCACTATTTCCTGCTGCTGCCGGGCTCACCGGTGCTTGCTTCTGTAGTCCAGATCATGCAGAATACAGGTGCACCGCTGCACCCGCTTAAGCTGCACACCTCTGCCTTTTACAAGACAGGAAGCCAGCTCAAGGACGGCAGAGGAACACTTAAGAACGCGAACGGAGAGCAGATCACCTACAAGGCCGGCAGAGTCCAGAATGAGACAATCAGCGCAGGCGGGATCATTCAATATCACTCGAGTGAGCGGAAGCAGCGACTGAGCTTAATGAGCAGTCCGGATCAGGCAGCGCCTGAGCTGATGGTTAATACTCATGTCATTTCTTCTTATGTGGCAGAGCAGCTGTACCTGAAAGACGGGGAGAGCCGGTTCAGCACACCGCAGTTTTATCTGCTCTCTGACCTGGATATTCCGGAAGAGGCCTTCCGGGACCTGTTAAACATTAAATTCAACCTGTAGATTCCAGGAAAGGACTTATCTTATCTATGAAAATCATCGATGCACATGTCCATTATTCCAATATTGAAGCCTTTCACGAGACGGCGCAGACGCTGGCAAATATTGATTATTCGGAAAAGGGGCTGCTCGAAGAATTCCGGCGCTCCGGTGTCATAGCAGGTGTGGGAATGGGCGTGACGGAGACACTGCCGGGAGCTTTTCCCGATTCTGAGGCCCTGAATCCGATGCGGCTTGATCTGGCGGATACACTGCCGGACAATCTGTACACCTGTGTGGGCATTAACCCGCTTACACTGCACCTGGCCGGACAGCTGGAAGCACTGGAGCAGTCTCTGCGTGAAGAGCATGTTGTAGGCATCAAGCTGTACGCAGGCTACTATCATTTCAATGTCGGCGACGAAATCTATGATCCTGTCTACAGGCTGGCTTCGCAATATAATATGCCCATCGTCATTCATGGAGGGCTTACCTATGCAGATAAAGGGCTGCTGAAATATTCCCACCCGCTGTCGATGGAGGAGACCTTCCTGAAGCACCGGGACCTCACCTTTATGCTCTGCCATCTTGGAGATCCCTGGGTAATGGATACCGCAGCCCTGCTGGAGAAAAATCCGAACCTGTACAGCGACCTGTCGGGCTGGATTGTCGGTGATTCTGCCAAGGTTAACAGGCTGTTGGGTGAGCAGACGTATACCGATCATTTCCGCCGCGCCATTGTTTTTGCCGAGAAGTATGAACGGCTGGTGTTCGGTACCGACTGGCCGCTTATTCCGCTGGACGCCTATATTACATTTGTGAAGCACCTCATTCCTGAAGTACACTGGGAAGATGTCTTCTACAAAAATGCGCTGCGGGTATTTCCCAAGCTGGAGCAGCTGATCAACAAACTGAAATAAATCCGGCAGTTGTATAGAAAGTCTGCCAGGGAGAGGAAAGTCATCATGAGAAAAGTCATCGTCATCGGTGCAGGAATTCTAGGCGCTTCAACGGCTTATCAGCTGGCGAAGCTGGGCGCAGAGGTGCTGATTATCGACCGTAAGGACCCGGGGCAGGCAACAGATGCTGCTGCCGGGATCATCTGCCCCTGGCTGTCGCAGCGGCGTAATCAGGCCTGGTACAGGCTGGCCAAAGCGGGAGCCCGCTTTTACCCCGGTTTGATCAGCGAGCTTGAGCAGGAGGGGGAGACCGAGACCGGGTATGCCCGGGTTGGTGCGCTTAGTGTCCATGTGGACACGGACAAACTCAAGCAGCAGGAAGAACGTGCAAGAAAGCGGCTGGAGGATGCGCCGGAGATTGGCGAATTAACCATGCTGACTGGGCAGCAGACACGTGAACAGGTTCCGCTGCTGGCTGAAGGCTATTATTCCCTGCAGGTCAGCGGTGCTGCGCGGGTCGATGGACGGGCGCTGCGAGATGCGCTGCTGCGGTCTGCCCGGCGCAGTGGAGCCCGGCTGCTAAATGGGGATGCGACGCTGCAATTTACCGGAAACCGTGTTAACGGAGCGGTGGCTGACGGGCAGATTTTCTCTGCAGATACAGTGATCATATGTGCCGGTGCGTGGGCAGGGCCGTTGTTGCTGCCGCTCGGTATCAGGCTTAAGGTGAGCTATCAGAAGGGCCAGATCATGCACCTGAAGATAGCGGATCAAGCGGATACAGGCTCCTGGCCCGTAGTTATTCCGCCTACGGATCAGTACCTCCTGTCCTTTGACGGGGGCAGGATCGTGATTGGAGCAACACACGAAAACGATATTGAAGGCTATGATACAAGCGTAACAGCCGCCGGGATACAGGAGGTCCTCAACAAAGGGCTGGAGCTGGCTCCCGGACTGGCAGACAGTTCAGTTCAAGAGGTACGGGTAGGCTTCCGGCCGTTTACCCCGGGTTTTCTCCCGGTAATCGGTGCAGTGCCGGGCTGGGAGGGACTGCTTGCTGCCAACGGGCTCGGAGCCTCAGGATTAACGATGGGGCCGTTTATCGGAAGCCAGCTGGCGAAGCTGGCACTGGGAATTAACCCGGACATAGAGCTCCTGGATTATGATCTTGGCAAAGCCATAGAGCAGCAGGGTTAATACAAACATCAAGGAGGGCGATTCAGCTAATGAGCATAATGGATATCATCAAAACGCGGAGAAGTGTTAAACAGTTCAAGCCGGATCCTGTCAGCGAAGCAGACCTGTTATCCTGGCTTGAGGCTGCGAGCTATGCGCCGAACCACCGGATGAATGAACCGTGGGAGATTGTAATCATCGGATCGGAAACAAGGGCAGAGCTGAAGCATAAGACGGACTTTGGCGGAGCGCCGGTTGTCCTTGTGCTATTATCCAAATCTGCAGCAACTCCGTTCGAGCGTGACGAGAACGTTATGGCGGTTTCCTGTTTTGCCCAGAATTTTCTTCTGGCCGCACATGAGGCAGGCGCGGGGGCCTATTGGGCCTCATTAGGTGCACTGCCTCATAACCGTCTTATTCTAGGTGTCCCGGAGGATTACGATGTAATCGGTGTTTTTGGTATCGGCTATCCGGAAGAAATCCCGCAGCTCAAGCAGAGAACGCCTGTAACTTCCAAGATCACTTACCGTCCATAAAAGATTAGCCGCGCAATAGCGCGGCTTTTGTATTGTTAAACGATACTATTCGAACTGCGCTGACGCTGATTGCCGGTAACCTTATACGGTTAATGATTGGCAGACTAATCAGCAAAGGAGGATTTCAAGTGGCAGATCAGCGCAAACACAACATTCATACTACACCGAATCCTGACGGAGGCTGGGATAATCAGACCGGCGGCGGGAAGCTCAGCCATCACCGCACCAAAGAGGAGGCCGAGCAGCCGGCCGTGAGGAAGCGAAGAAAGCCCGTACCGAGCTGAAGGTTCACAATAAAGACGGGAAGATTTCAGACTCGGTCAGCTACGGAAATGATCCTTATCCGCCCAAAGGATAATAATTGGTTTCATGAATATCCTCCTGAACGGGAACTCTAGAATGGAGTAGACGCTCAAATTCTAAAGAGAATGAGGACGGTATTCATGAATCAGGCTTCGGGTAAAGAGAAAACACAGGAAAAGAAACTGAAATGGTGGCAGTTAAGTTTGCTCGGGGTTGCCGGAACGATCGGCACAGGTTATTTTCTCGGCTCTGGACTGGCCATTTCTATTGGCGGTCCGGCCGTACTGCTCGTCTATTTACTGGCAGCTGCCGGTACATATGTGGTCTTTGATGCGCTGGCACAGATGACTGCCCAGCATCCTGAACAGGGCTCGTTCCGGTCCTATGCCAAAAAGGCTTTCGGAAGCTGGGCAGGATTCGGCAGCGGCTGGGTATACTGGTTCTCCGAGCTGCTGATTATGGGCAGCCAGCTTACGGCGCTGTCCATTTTCTCCCGGTTCTGGTTCCCGGCGGTGCCGATGTGGACGTTTGCAGCTGGGTATGCCGTGCTCAGTCTGATCATCGTCTTTTTCGGCAACAAGGGGTTTGACCGGGTGGAAAATGTGCTGGCTGTTATCAAAGTGTCTGCGATTCTGATGTTTCTGATACTGGCAGCGGCTTTTTTGGCCGGATGGATTGGAGGCGCCAAGTATACCCCTGACATGCCTAACGGCTTCAAGGGCTGGCTTCCTTCAGGAGGAATTGGCCTGTGGTCTGCTTTTATTTTTGCCTTCTATGCTTATGGCGGCATCGAAGTGCTGGGCATTATGGCAAACAGGCTGGAGAATCCGGAAGAAGCGCCCAAGGCCGGCAAGGTCATGCTGCTGTCGCTGGCAACGGTCTATGTACTATCCATCGGTCTCGCTGTCATTATGGTTCCGCTCAGTGCGTTTAATCCTAAAGAAAGTCCGTTTATGCTGGCATTGAGCAGCGACCGGCTGGCTTTCGTTCCCCATCTGTTCAACGGGGTGCTGATTATTGCCGGCTTCTCGACCATGACCGCATCACTGTATGCGATTACCTCCATGATGATTACCCTGGCCCAGGAAGGGGATGCCCCCCGGATGTTTGCAAAGAAGTGGAAGGACAAGTATCCGTTTCTTGCGCTCTGTCTGATTGCCGCCGGATTAACCGGAGCCATTATGATGTCACTGTGGCTGCCGGACAGGGTATACGAATACATCACGACCGCTGCCGGCCTCATGATCCTATATAACTGGTCATGGATTCTGCTGTCATCCGGAAAGCTGCTTAAATCCGGCAAGCTGAGCGGACTCAAGCGCTGGAGCGGACTTATTCTGATCGGAGCTGCGGTTACGGGTACTCTTTTCCATAAAGTAAGCCGCCCGGGATTCTTCATCAGCCTGCTGATTATTGCTCTGATCGCGCTAAGTGACTTTATTGTTCAGCGTGTGAAGCGCAAGCATGGGACAGCCTCAGCGGAACAGGAGCAGGAGCAGCAGGACACTGAAATTGCCGGGCACCAAACTCTCCCGGGCTCAGAATTCAGAATCAAGGGCATCCGGCTGCGCAAAAGCAAGGTTTAGTGAAGGAACAGCAGCCGGGCAGCCTGTACCCCGAAATACAGGCCGAAACCGATAAGCGACAGGCCTGACAAGACTGAAATAGCCTGCAGTACACGGGTGGTCAGCAGTCTGCGGAATACGCTTGAAGCGGCAGCCATCGAGAAATCCCACAGCAGGATGCCGAGTACAATCCCTCCGCTGTAAATGAGCAGCTGCTGCATCGGGAATTCGCTGGCTGCTTTGGCAAGCACAGAGCCGTAAATTCCGAGCCAGAAGAGGATGGACAAAGGGTTGAACAGGGACATAAGGAAGCCGGACAGGAAGGATCTGAACAGGGAGGTGTCACCGCCGCCTCTTAAACCGGCTGCTGAAATTTCCCTTGAGCTCCTGATACCGTCAATGCCCGTATAGACAAGGACAAAAAAACCGAACAGCCACAAAAAGGCTTTGACAAACGGTGCATCCAGCAGATGGATCATGCCGAAATAGACGAGCAGCATATAGATGATGTCAGCACTGACGGCACCGAGCCCGAGTGACCAGGCGTGAAGGAATCCCCCGCGCAGACCCTTGTCCAGCTGAGCTGCATTTATGGGTCCGATGGGTGCGGAAAGGGATAAACCCAGAAGCATGTACGAGACAAAAGAATGAATGTTGTTCTCCTCCTTTTTAGGGTAATAGCCAGTACTAGCCTATTCGCAAAAAGTGGGAGGTAGGACAACCAATTTGAAGGCCCGCGAAATTTCGCGGGCCTTCAGTATATTACACTTCAATGATAATCGGCAGGATCATTGGGCGGCGCTTGGTTTTCTCGTACAGAAATTTCCCGAGTGCTTCTTTGAGGGTCTGTTTGATGACATTCCACTGTCCCAGGTCAGCCTGGTTCAATTTCTCGAGGGTAGCTACGACAAGCTGATTAATCTCCTCGATCAGCTTATCCGAATTGCGGACGTAAATGAATCCGCGGGAAATGGTATCCGGTTCATTCAGCAGCCGTCCGTCTGACTGGCTTAGTGTGATCACTGTGATCAGAATACCGTCCGCAGATAATTGGCGGCGGTCCCGCAGAACCACGTTGCCGATGTCGCCGATGCCAAGCCCGTCAACATAGATTTGCCCGGCGGGTACGCGTCCAGATTGTCTGACAACGCCGCCTGCGGATTCGACCAGCTCGCCGTTTTTCAGCAGGAAGATCTTGTCCCCTTCAACCCCTACAGCCTCAGCCAGCAGGCGGTGATGATGGAGCATCCGGTATTCCCCGTGAATCGGAATGAAATATTCCGGTTTCATCAGTGTCAGCATCAGCTTCAGCTCCTCCTGGCTGCCATGGCCGGATACATGAAGCTCGCTTCGTGAACCATAGATGACTTTGGCGCCCAGAACGTACAGGTTATCAATAATCCGGGCTACATTGCGTTCATTGCCGGGAATCGGATTGGCTGCGAGCAGCACGGTGTCCCCGGCGCTGATCTCCATCTGCCGGTTGCTGGAATTCGCCAGACGGGACAACGCGGCCATCGGCTCACCCTGGCTGCCTGTGCACAGGACGGCAATCTCGTGCGGCGGCAGCTTGGCCGCTTCGGCAGGTTCGACCAGCATCCCTTCCGGCACATTCAAATACCCCAGCTCCTGGGATACGCCAACAACGTTCACCATGCTCCGGCCAAGCAGGGCAAGCTTGCGTCCGGTCAGGCTGGCGGCATCAACGATCTGCTGCAGGCGGTGGACATTGGAGGCGAAGGTGGAGATGAAGATTCTGCGGTCCGCTTTTTGAAAAGCTTCTTCAATGTGTGTACCCACCAGTCTCTCAGAGGGAGTGAACCCGGGCCGTTCGGCATTGGTGCTTTCAGAGAGCAGAAAACGGACGCCTTTTTTACCGATGTCGGCCATTTTATGTATGTCCGGATACTGTCTGTTGACAGGGGTCATATCAAACTTGAAATCGCCTGTATGCACAACGGTGCCTTCCGGTGTATCGAACACAACACCAAGGCAATCGGGAATACTGTGGTTGGTTCTGAAAAAGCTTACTTTAGTGCTGCCAAAGTCAAGAATAGACTCCGAATCTATACGGTGCAGGCTGGTCTGGCGGAGCAGTCCATGTTCTTTAAGCTTGCTTTCAATTAATCCCAGCGTGAGACTGGAGGCATACAGCGGAAGATTGAGCTGTTTCAGCAGATACGGAATTCCTCCGATATGATCCTCATGACCGTGGGTGACGATCAGTGCCTTCACTTTGTCGGGATGAGCCAGCAGATAGGAAATATCCGGTATGATCAGGTCAATACCCAGCAGACTTTCATCGGGGAACTTGGAGCCGCAGTCAACCACGATAATATCATCACCGTATTGAATAAAATACATATTTTTGCCGATCTCCGTTACGCCGCCCAGTGCCCCAATCCAAAGCCGGTTCTCTGGCATGTATACAGGCCTCCTTGAAGTAGTTTTACTATCTATTATGCATTGCAGAGGGGAAAACTATCCTAACTTACGCTGAAAAAAGAAAAGAAGGTATCCGCTACCCTGAGAATGATGCTCCAATGCTTTTGATATTTTATGGAGCAGCCGGTTCTCTTTGTAAGGATTTTGTCTTAAGTTCGGACCGGGCAATATGCACCTTAACTGATACATTTATATCTGCCTCGGAGAAAAACCGGTTCCAGTCTTTTTGAACCTTCATAAACTCACGGTTGTGATGGCGGTACAGGTATTCTCCGAATCCGAATACATCGACCTGATAATTCCGCTGGATCTTACCGATGACCTCCTTCATTTGTTCAGTGATATATTCAGCAGTCTTCTGTTCAAGTACCTCATATCCCTTAATCTTATCTATAGGGATGCTCGGGGGAATACCACCGATGTGCCCCTCTCCTTCAATCTGTACGCGGATTAACGCTTTTTTTTCTTTTAGTTCAACCTTAAGCCTGGTCTTGGAATGCTGATACCGGATCGAAGTAAAGGTGTCTTTATCTTCAAGCGGAACAGACAGCGATGTTACCTTTAATTGATTTCGAATCAGATTTACGATACGTGTATCGTATTCAGAGAGAAAACCGACCAGCTTATCATTCCTGAATATACCGGCCCCGGAAACCTTGACTATCGATTGGGGCACAGTTGATTTCAGACTGTCCATATTGCTGCTGTCAGAGGCGTTGCCTTGAACCGTCAGGGCTCCAAGCATTAGCTCTCTGCCATGGGCTAGTGTTGCCTGCGTAATATCAAACAGCCGGGTCTCCGGCACGCCTCCCCACGTGGACTGAAAATTTTCAATCTGGTTACGGATTTTGAGGCTGCCATATTCACCTCCGGGATTCAAGATTTGTAATACCTGTCCAGCTGGAACATCTTTGGTAATAAGGATCAGAACATCCTCACGGACATACCGGGATCTTCTTACTGCATCAAGAAGCTGATTCAGTCCTTTCCTGGCCATCTGTTCATCAATCAGGAGCACCCGAATATGGGAGAGCAGCAGCAGACGATCGAATTGATCATTCAGCCTGGCGACTGTATCTGCAAGAGTGTCTCCTTCAGATGTATATAATGTCGTGGGTGACATCCCTTTACCGCCCTCAATAGCCTGAGCTTCTGCTGCATTTAATACTTCAAAGGTCTGCTTCAGCCTGTGCTCCTTGCCCTGTTCTATAGCAACCCCGGTTAACAGGGAGGATCGGTTAATTTCAACCAGATCCCAGCATCCGGACAGAAGCACACATAAGGATGTGAATGCCGCGATACCAGACGTAATCCGCAGTTTTCTCATAGGGAACGTCTCCTTAAAGCCGCTGGAGATGACAGGTAAGGCACACCAAACAGCTGAATGCGCGAAAGATGAATCATTAAAAATGCACATCCCAAAATTACCCCGTAAAGCCCGAAAATGGAGCCTGCGGCAATCAAAGCATAACGGAAAAGCCGGATGTTTGCGCCAAAAGTATAGAAGGGAGCCACATAACTGGAAATCACGGTCAATGCGACAACAATAACGGTTATGTTGGAGACAATCCCGGCTTGCACGGATGCCTCACCCAGAACGAGCGCACCGGCTATGGCAATGGACTGTCCAACTATGCGAGGCATTCTTGTACTGGCTTCCCTGAGAATTTCAAACGTAATTTCCATGATCAGAATCTCGATTACTGAAGGAAATGGAATGCCTTCCCGCTGACCTGCAATACTTGTAAGCAGGATGGTTGGGATAAGCTCCTGATGATAGCTGATAACGGCAACGTACAGGGAAGGGACACATAGAGAGAAGAGAAATGCGATGTACCGGATAAAGCGGGAGAATACGCCAAATACCGCCCATTGATATTTATCCTCAGGGGATTCAAAAAAATCAGCAAAAATCGCCGGTGCCACAAGGATGAACGGACTTCCGTCCACAATTACAGCTACTCTGCCAGCCAGAAGATTCGAACAAACAGTATCGGGTTTTTCACTGCTGAGCATTGCCGGAAACATGAGAAACTGATCACGCGGCTGAAGCTTCTTTTCTATAGCACTAGAATCAAACAGGCTTTCCAGTTCAATCGCCTGCAGCTGATTTCTCAGCTGTTCAAGCACATCCGTATATACTGTGCCTTCCAGATAGCACAAGTAAATAGCTGTCCGTGTACCGTTGCCCTTTTCATATCGTTCAAAATGCAGCCGCTCGTTCATAATCGCCGGCGGATAAGGCTTATATTGGTTGCTGCCGATTCTGTAAAACCATCCTTTGGACCCTGGATTACATTTTGACTGGTTGGTTCGGTAATGCTTCTTTGCTCCAAAGCTTTAACATCAATAAGAAGTGCTTTGTTCACTCCCGTAATGAATAGCGCAGCATATCCCTGACTGATCAGCTTTGGTATCTCCGGCAGATGATCTTCCATGCGTGTAGTCATACCGGCGAATACCTGTGAACGCAGAATATCAGGAAGAGCCTCAGCCATGGTATCCGGCATTAGCCGGTTAAGAAGTGTGACAGGCTTGATAATGTTGTCCATCATATAGCTTGAATTTGTCAGAGTAGACAGGTAACACAGCAGGGCTTCGGTACCGTAAATTTCCTGTGATACGGCTGCCAGATCATCGCTGTTGCCAAAAACGTCCACAAGCCAGCTCTTAAGATCAGCGAGGCTGGTGTACTTCCAAAGGCTATCTGAGGCTGTATCAGTCATGAAGTTTCCCCTTTCTTTTACGGAGCATGATTAATAGGGCAGTAGCAGCCGGAATGGCACATTGTGCAGGGATATGGAGACAAAAGATAACAATATTCAATCCTTCGCTTATATGCTCTGCGCTGTTCTGAGTAACCAGAAGGGATAGCGCTCCGATGAGTAAGGACAGGGGAAGCAGTACCTTTTGTTTTGAACTCTTGAAGACATATCCGGCGCCCTTAACCGCAGCTGCCAGGAAAATTGCGCACTTCAGCAAAACGCCAAAAATAATAATTAACGCCACCAGTGCATCCATCCGGGTGATAAAGTTATAGATATTTATCATTCTTGCAGCGTCCAGCAACGGAAAGGAAGAGAATTTGATATTCTCCTTGCCTAAGGTGGCCGTCTGTAAAACATCAGCCGCAATGAGGAGCACTCCGGCGCTCAGCAGTGCTGCCAGACCGGTCCGGCGGAATTCAGGCTTTTGTCCCATAGCCGGGAAAAAGACAAGAAATACAATCATTTCACCGTATGGAAACCATATTGTATTTTCCAGTACTGTACTTGCTATTTTCCGGAAGTCTCCCGTAAATAAAGGCAGCAGGCGTTCCAAGTCAACCGAATGGCTGAGAATGAGGAGTATGCCTAAGGCAGTGAAGAACAGAATGATCAGAGCTGCAATAAGGACGGATAACCGCCCAAGCACAGCCAGACTCCCGGCCGAGGCATAAGCCACCAGTATGACAAACGGAATTACAAGCAGATCCTCTGGAGTGGAGCGTAAAAGGGAAGTCATTACCAGCTCAATCATGTCACGAAGGTTTCTCGCAGCAATATAAATGAAATACACTGTATAACTGAGAACCAAAGCCTTACCTGCGGCTTTTCCCCAGGCTTTTTCCAGCAGAGCGTAATAGCTTATATTTCTGCCTGTACCTATCAAACCTGTATACAAGATAAATAGAAAGCTGGCGAAGAAAAGTGTTACAATTTCCACCAGCCAGGTGTCAGGAACGAGCTGAGGAGTGCCGAATAGGATTGAAGTGCCCAGCAGATAGACCAATATAAGGCAGTAGGTATGACCAGGAGAAACTTTTGAATGGATCGCCACTTAGTTCCGCCTCCTGCTCTGCCTGTTTCTGATATCGCTCCACAGGGACAGGGCGATGGCAGCTCCCATTAATACCAAAGGTATATCTGTAAGATTTCGGCTGAACAAAAGGGAAAATGCATTAAGAAAAGTTTCGTGATACACTAAGGAGTCTAAAAACGCGAGCAATATCAGGCTGAGAATTGAAATAACAATGACAGCTGCACAAGCCATAAACAACCTCCCTGCGGGTAGAGCATTTTGATCATTTATACTGCGCATGGGAAGTGAATTTTATGCAAAACAGGGATTTTATTAATAAAGCAGGAGAGGTGCCGGGATGAAAAACAGTATTATTGAGTATTGCCTGGGCAAGCACGGGGCGGTCAAGGAATATCCCTTTGGTCCGGAACCGGAGGTTTTTAAGGTGGGCGGTAAAATGTTCGCGTTTCTTTATGAGGGAACGGAGGAAGCATGCCGGATCAATCTGAAATGCGACCCTGTCATTGCCGGGAACCTGCGTGAACAGCTCGAGGCTGTCAAGCCGGGCTATCATATGAACAAAAAGCACTGGAATACCGTTATCGTCGACGGTTCCTTATCACTTGCTGAGATCTATGACATGATCGACCATTCCTATAGTCTCGTTGTCGCCAAGCTTCCCAGAAGCCAGCGTGACAAACTGCACGAACAATAGAATGCCGGCAGCACTGCAATGGTCCTTGAGTTAGGGCTCATGCATTCGTTTATAAATACATATACAGTCAGCAGACAGGAGGAAGCCCACAAACTGGAGAGCTGAGGTGCATTGTATTGAAAAAAATGTGTTTGTTATCGTTGCTGACCGCCTTTATAACCGCCGGTTGCTCGTCCGCAGCAGTTGAACCGCAACTGTCACTGCCGTCAGCGCAGGAGAATCCGGTTCAGGAATCGCCTTCGGTTTCAGTATCTGAACCGGAGGGTCTTGCCGCTAATCTTGAAGTTCCCTGGTCAATCACCAAATCCGGCGCTGTCTTGTATATAACAGAACGGACAGGAGGCATCGTGAAAATCGACAACGGGATTGCGGTTAAGCAGCGGGTTGAGCTGAAGAAGAAGCTGGCGGACGCTTCTGAGGCCGGTCTCCTGGGACTTGCGCTTGATCCGGATTTTGCCGGATCGGGACTGGCGTATGCCTATTACACCTATACTGACAGTTCAGGACAGTTCAACCGGATTGTTACGCTTAGACACGACAACGGAATCTGGAAAGAGGAAGCGCTGCTGCTGGATAAGCTTCCAAGCGGCTCTGTCCATCACGGGGGAAGGCTTGCCCTCGGACCCGACGGCAAGCTGTATGCCACAGCAGGTGATGCCGGTGAAGCGGAGATTGCCCAGGACCGCGGAAATCCGGGCGGCAAAATTCTGCGGCTGAACTTGATGGGTCAGTGCCGGAGGATAATCCATTTGCAGATTCCTATGTCTACAGCTACGGTCACAGGAATGCCCAGGGGCTGGCCTGGACGGATGACGGTGTATTGTATGCAAGTGAGCATGGCAACCGCAGCCATGATGAGATTAATGAAATTGAACCGGGCCTGAACTATGGCTGGCCGGTTATCGAAGGGGAAGAACAAAGGAATGGTATGGTGACGCCGTTATTCACATCAGGCAGTGATACGACCTGGGCACCGTCCGGCATGGCTTATGCTGATGGCAGGCTGTATGCAGCGGCTTTACGGGGCAGTGCCATACTGGCATTTGATCTGGAAACTGGCGGGGAACGGAAAGTTGTAACCGGATATGGCCGGGTCCGTGATGTGCTGATTGCAGATGGCATGCTTTATTTCGTCAGCAATAATACTGACGGGCGGGGTAGTCCTCAGGAGGAGGATGACAAGCTTTACCGCGTCTCCCTGTCCGCATTGGATGAGGGTTAAGTGTTACCCGGCTTGCCTAAGGCTGAGTATCTGTAATACAGAAACAGCAGCCGCTAAGCTGCTGTTTTCTTTGATAGCGCAGATGCCGGGGATCGTGCTACTGACCGTCCATTAGCTCATTGATGTAAAGGCTGTTTAGGGACTGCTCGGCAGACTCTTTGTTATGCTTGTAGGATATCTTATAGATACAGGAAAAGATTACATTCAGCACATATTCAAACGCCATCTGCGAGGAGAAGGTTCCAATTTTGGCATGCTTGACTTCGTCATCAGGTACACAGATACAATGCGTACTAAGCTGTGCCAGTTCACTGTTACCAGCAGCGGTAATTGTAATAACAGGGACCCCCTGCTGCCTGAGGTGGCGGGCTGCCTTTAAATAAACCGGTGAATTCCCGTGGTATGTAACAAAGACTGCGCAGTCCTCCGGCGTCAGATTAACGGTATGGTATGCCCATTCATGCAGTTCTGTTGCAATTACGGCATATTTGTTGATTTTGATCAGCTTGTTCTGAAAGCTCCTGGCCCGGATCTGGGAATCCCCCAAGGCATACATAAAGATTCTTTTCGCCTGATCCAGCATACCCGCTGTCTGTGCAAGGACTTCATCGTCCAGATAGGAATAAGCCCTGCTGACCGTTTCTTTCATTAGTCCGGCTATTTCCCCTGCTACCTGGAGCGCGGTTTCCCCATAGCCAAACGGATAATTCGGATCGACACTGGAGGGGATCTGGGTTTGCTGCTGAAATTCGCGGGCAAGCTGGAGAGTGAACTCCTTAAACCCCGATAAACCGAGCTTACGGGTCAGCCTGTTGATTGCCGAGTGGGACGTATAGGTAGCTTTGGCAAGCTCCTGTATGTTAAGCTGCAGCATATTTTCCCTGTGGCGCAGGATATAGGCTGCGATGCTCTGCTCGTTAGTTGTAAAATGGGGCATTTCTGATAATTGCCGCAGCAGCTTCAATGCTTTTCACCTCGATAAACATTTTGTTCAATCATGAAGGGGGCATGGTACATTGATTTGGTCGTTTGTACCGTTTTGCCTCCAGATTCTTTACGCCTGAATAAGTTCCTTTATAATAAACGAAAAAGACCACAGGGGGAATGCACATGCTGACAATCGCTTATATCGGAAACGGCAAAAGCACCAACCGCTATCACCTGCCGTTTGCCCTGAACCGGGACTGCCTGAAGGTAAAAACCATTTATGCCCGCAATCCGCACAAAGCAGAATGGGACAAGCTTCCCGGCGTTCTGTATACAGATGATATCCAAGCAGTAATGAACGATGCCGAGATCCAGCTGGTCGTGATATGCACACATATTGATTCGCATTATTCGTATGCCAAGCTGGCGCTTGACCACGGCAAACATGTGCTGGTAGAGAAGCCTTTTATGATGAGCGCGGAGGAGGCAAAATCGATCTTTGAGTATGCCCGGGAAAAGAAGCTGATTATCCAGTGTTACCAGAACAGACGCTATGATTCAGACTTCCTCACCACGAGAGCGGTAATCGAATCGGGCAAGCTTGGCGAGCTGCTGGAGGTTGAGATGAATTATGACTATTACCGGCCGGAGACTCCGAATTCGGTTAAGCAGTTTTCCCGGTATAGCAGCTACCTGTTCGGACATGGCGTTCATACCATTGACCAGGTGATCTCTTATTTCGGAACGCCGGACCGGGTGCATTATGATGTGCGGCAGCTGCTCGGGCCAGGCAGGATGAATGATTATTTTGATCTGGACTTTTATTATTCCACGCTTAAGGTATCGGTCAAATCGAGCTTTTTCCGTCTGAAGGCACGTCCGAGCTTTGTGGTCTACGGTAAAAAAGGGGTATTCGTCAAGCATTCGATAGACCGCCAGGAAGAGCACCTCAAATTATTTTACCTGCCGCAGGGACATGCCGATTTCGGGGTGGATACGCCTGAACATTACGGGACGCTGACTTATCTGGATGATGAGGGCAACTACCATGAAGAAAAGGTTGTTTCCGCCAGAGGGGATTATGCCCGGGTCTATGACGACATCTATGAGGCGATTGTGAACGGCCGGGAAAAAACAATCAGGGATGATGAAACGGTTGCCGTCATGGAAATTATGGAACGCGGGATCGAGGGGTGCAGCTGATGAAGCTCGGAATTGCCGGAGCGGGGAATATTGTCCTGGACCTGCTCAGCTTTGTGCAGGATATACCGGGGGTTGCTATACAGGCGATCTGTTCCAAGTCCGAACATCAGGAGAAGCTGCTTTTGCTGCAAAAGAAACACAGGATTCCGCAGATTTACCACAGCTATGAAGCGATGCTGGCGGATACGGATGTCGATACAGTCTACATCGGACTTCCGAATCATCTGCACTTCACATACGCCAAGGAGGCATTGCTGGGAGGCAAACACGTGATCTGCGAGAAGCCGTTCACCTCGAATCTGGAAGAATTCCTTGAGCTGCAGCAATTAGCCCTTCAGAACAGGCTGGTTCTGGCCGAGGCCATTTCCAATCAGTATCTTAACAATTACCTGCTGCTGAAGGAGCACTTGCCCAAGCTGGGCAAACTCAAAATCGTAGAATGCAATTACTCCCAATATTCGTCCAGGTACGATGCCTTTTTGGCCGGAGAGGTGCTGCCTGCCTTTAATCCGGAGCTGTCCGGAGGGGCACTGATGGATATCAATATTTATAATATCCATTTTGCAGTCGGCTGTTTCGGGAGTCCGGAGAAGGTGCTCTATCATGCTAATATGGACCGCGGCATTGATACCTCCGGCATCCTGCTGCTTGACTACGGTGAATTCAAATGCGTCTGTATCGGGGCCAAAGACAGCACCGGGCAGAATGGAGTGAACATTCAAGGGACCCGTGGATATATCCATATGTCCGGGCCCGCTAACGGGATTGACAGCTTCGAATATGTACAGGGCAAACAGCCGTCCGTGACTATAGACCGGAAGAATCATCCTCACCGGATGTATGATGAATTCAAGGCTTTTGAAAGGATTATCCGTGAAGGAGACCTGGATACAGTGAACAAGATGCTGGAGCATAGCGGCCGGGTTATGCAGATCGTTGAACAGGCGAAGCAATCGGCCGGCCTGGTGTTTGGTGCTGACCGGCGTGGTGCGTAGTCCGCTATATCTTGTGATTTTAAATGAGATATTAAGGCAAGAACTAAATGAAAAACATTTGCCTATAAGCCGTACGGATCACCGTACGGCTTATTAGCAATCTTCTGCATCTGTTATTGTTGTTATTATAAATATTATATAAATTGATAACATGTAAATATAGGACTATAATTAATGCAGGACTATACTATTCATCATTTATATTAAATTAGCAGAAATATTCGATTGGGAGTGGGATTCTTGCAGACAATGATCAAGCTGGAAGGCGAATGGAAGCTGCAGCTGGATGGAGACAAAAAGGGGCTTGTATTGCCTTACACTGATACTATCCAATTACCGGGCACGACCTCTTACGCCCGAAAAGGACCCAAGAACGAGGAGGTTCTGATCAGCGCGCTGACTGATGAATATTTGTTCGAAGGACAAGCCTGGTATTCCAGAGAGATTGAAATTCCTGAGGAACTGGCCGGTTTGTCATGCCGGTTATATCTGGAGCGCACACGGATGACAACGCTTTATATTGACGGGAAGGAAATCGGCAGCCGGGACAGCCTGAACACTGCACATGTGTACGATTTGGGCCGCCTGCCGGCAGGGAGCCATACCGTTACGGTCTGTGTCAGCAACACCGGATACCCTACCAAAGGCGGACATATGACCTCTCCGGATACCCAGACGAACTGGAATGGCATCACCGGCCGGATGGAGCTGCAGTTCTTCGCTGAATCGTATTTGAGCGGAATCCGGCTTACTCCGGATGTAGCAACCCGTTCGCTCCGCATCTCAGCCAAGCTTGAAGGCAGTGCAGAAGGGGTGCTGACCGTATCCGCTGCAAGCTTCAACGGAGATGCTGTGAATGCAGCCGGACATGTGGCGGCTGCACAGACGTATGTGCTCACACCGGGGGATTTTGACGTAGAATACAGCCTTGGCCCTGACGCGCTGCTGTGGAGTGAATTCGCACCCAATCTGTACAATGTGAGCCTGGCTCTCAGTACCGGGGAAGGCGTTGCGGCAGACCGCAATGAGCTGGTCTTCGGCTTGCGTGAGTTCAAGGCGGACGGCGATAAATTTGCCATTAACGGACAGAAGACCTTTCTGCGCGGCAAGCATGACGGACTGATCTTTCCGCTGACCGGATATGCGCCGACCGATGTGGAAGAATGGGTCAGAATTCTCGGCATTTCCAAATCCTACGGCATTAACCACTACCGGTTCCACACCTGCTGTCCGCCGGAGGCGGCTTTTACAGCAGCAGATTTGCTGGGCATCTATATGGAACCGGAACTGCCCTTCTGGGGTACCGTCACTGAACCGTCAGACGATAACCATAATCAGGCGGAGCAGGATTATCTGGTGAGCGAAGGTTATGCCATTCTGCAGGCTTTCGGCAACCATCCGTCCTTTGTTATGATGTCGCTCGGCAATGAGCTGTGGGGCAGCAGAGCCAAAATAGATTCCATTCTGAAGGAATACAAGGAATTTGACAGCAGACCGCTTTATACACAGGGCTCCAATAATCACCAGTGGGTGCCGGAAATTCTGGAGCACGAGGACTTTTTCTGCGGGGTACGGTTCTCCAGAAGCCGGCTGTTCAGAGGCTCTTATGCAATGTGTGATGCGCCGCTGGGCCATGTTCAGACTGCTGTGCCGGGAACGCTGAAGGATTACGACGACCAGTTCGTACCTCCTGCAATGGCAACGGGTGCGGACGTAGGAACTGGAACCGGAGGAGAAATTCAGATCCAGTACGGCACCGAAGCCAAAACCGTACAGGCTGATGATGCGTCCGGAGAATGGATTCCGCACATCCCGGTCATCTCGCATGAGATCGGCCAATATGCGACCTACCCTGATTTTGAGGAAATTGCCAAATACAGCGGACCGCTCAAAGCCAAAAATTTCGAGGTCTTCCGTGAACGCCTGGAAAAGAACGGCCTCGGCCATCTTGCCGCCAAATACTTTGCAGCTTCCGGCAAGCTTGCGGCTGCCTGCTACAAGGAAGAGCTGGAGGCTGCTTCCGGACCAAGCGGCTTGCCGGGTTCCAGCTGCTGGATCTTCAGGATTTCAGCGGTCAGGGCACCGCACTGGTTGGCGTTTTGGATGCTTTTATGGACTCCAAAGGCATGATTACACCGGAGGAATGGCGCACCTTCTGTAATGATGCAGTGCTGCTCGCGCGTTTCCCGAAATATAACTACGTTTCCGGGGAACCGTTCCAGGCAGACATTGAGCTCAGCTGGTTCCGCAGCAGCACTCCGGATACGCTTGAGCTCAGCTGGTCCTTGACCGCTGAAAGCGGAACACTAAGCGAAGGAACAGCGGCAGCAGAGATTCCGGCAGGTGCTAATTATTTTGAACTATACCAGCTTAAGCTCGACCTTCCGGATGTTAAGGCAATGACCTCCATTAAGCTGAGTCTGCAGATCACCGGCACGGATATCCGCAAGAGCTATGATCTTTGGATCTATCCTGAACTAAGCAGCACCGGACTTGAAGAAGTGCATGTTTACCATGAGCTTGATGATGAAGCACGGGCGCTGCTGGAGCAGGGGGCAGACATCCTGCTGATGCCGGATCCGGATTCGCTGAAGAATGCGGTTCAAGGCTTTTATAGCACCGATTTCTGGTGTTATCCGATGTTCCGTTCTATCTCCGAGAGTATGAACCGTCCTGTGCCGGTCGGCACGATGGGGCTGCTGATTGACAATGCTCATCCTGCGCTCGGGGGCTTCCCGAGTGAAGAGCACTCCACTTATCCTTGGTGGAACATTATCGAACATTCAAAATCACTCATTCTGGATGGTACGGATCACAGCTGGAGTCCGATTGTCCAGACCATCGACAACTTCGAGCGTAATCACAAGCTGGGCTTCCTGCTGGAATGCCGTGTTGGTGAAAGCAGGCTGCTGATTTGTCCGCTGAATGCAGCTAAGGCTGCTGAGACTCCGGAGGGCAGACAATTCCTGTCCAGTCTTACCAGCTATATGCGCTCTGAGGCATTTAATCCGGAGGCAGAGGTAACCATTGACGAGCTGCAGCGGATTATTCAATAAGCGTCCTAAGCTTCCTCAGAGGCAGGTCCGAAAAGGTGTTGTAGTCCGCTCTCATTGACCTGGTGCCATTTACCAGTCTTCTGCCGGCAAAATAATGTTATGGTAGAGGGTAGCAATGGATACGAGGTGATAAGTTGTATGACTAAGAAACACTGTTTGTTCTGTGATGCTATTGTTCCGATCGAACGGGAAGGGGAATATGACCGTTATCTGGATTGCTCCTGCTCTCCGGCCGGGTTCTATTTCCTCCACAAGGACAGCTATGATGTGATTAATGCGCTGCCGCACGCTGCCAAGCGGGATCTGCTGCATGTTGTCTCAGGCTACATCAGGGAAAAGACCGATTGTGGCGAGCAAGTCTATCTTTCTTCCGGTGATCTGGATTCAATAGCGGGCAGTCCCAAAACCCCGGTAACGATTGAGGATAAAGGAAACCGGCTGCTGCAGTTCCTGTACCGGAACTCTGAATCTCCGGGAGACCCGGTTACGATTCATCCGCTGTCTGCCAGCTATAACCTGACCTATTCCCCTAACCTGCAGGAATTGGTATATATCATAGACAAGCTTGGAAGCGAGCAGCTGCTCATCCGGGAAGGGATGAATTTTCGACTCACGCAGCAGGGCTGGAATGAAGCCGCCGCAAGTGCGGGCGGCAAGAAATTAAAGCCCTGCTCCGTGCTTCTTCCCGCTAATGATGAGCTTACTGCCATGTGGCAGGAAAATTTACTGACCACAATAGGCCAATACGGTTATCTGCCGTCTGTGCTCAATCATCCGGCGGCGAATGTCAGCGGGCAGTATCCTCTGGAGCAGCTTGCCGATAGCAAATTGATCATTGCTGATTTAACAGGCCGCTCAGCCGGTGTCTATTTCGCAGCAGGCTATGCGCTTGGGCTGGGCATACCGGTAATCTGGACCGTACACAGCAGCGGAGCTGCCCAGCTTGATGTCCAGCTGCACGACATCCGTCCGCTGGTCTGGGATACGGCAGATGAGCTGGCTGTACTGATCAGGCAAAAACTCACTAAATAGTGGATGATTTATAGTTTAACTGCCTGAATTTATGCAAAACAGCCTGTACCGGATTATTGATCCGGTACAGGCTGTTTCATTGTGTAGCGTCACCGACTAGTGAAATCATAAATCCATTTATGATGTAGTCGAGGAGGTCATAGCAGCTTTTAATTCAGTTCCCATTCGTGAAGCAGCATAATTGCCGCACCTGTTGCCACTGCTTCATCCGTAAGTGCACCCTGCGTGAAGACGGGACTGTACTCGGGATAGCGGTACGTATTCTTCTTAGCAACTTCTACGGCTGTCTGAAACACCAGCGGGTCAGCACTGATCAGCGGACCGCCGAGAATGACATATTCGGGATGGAAGGTATTGATCAGGTTGGCCAGTCCGATGCCGAGATAACGGGCCGTTTCGGTAAACTGCTCCTTAACGAGCGGATCACCCTGTGACAGGGCATCGAGCAGTACGGTGAAATTAACTCGCTCCGGAGGGAGTGCCGACAGGAGGCTGCTCCGGCCGCTGCTTAGCTGGCTGCGGACCCGCTCCTCAAGCGAAGGTACCGATACAAAGGCTTCAAGAGCACCATAGTTCCCCTTATCCCTCAGCCGTGGACCTCCGGTCCGGATGATCATCTGTCCCACCGCTCCTTCTGTGTCGACGGCACCGCGGATGATTTTGCCGCCGGACATCAGTCCGGAACGGATGTTGGCTCCGGCATGCACATAGAGCGCGTGCTCGACATTTTCCCCCCGGAAGGCCCAATGTTCGCCGATTAACGCCGTGTTGGCGCCATTGTCCAGCTTGGCCGGAATTCCCAGTCGCGCAGTCAGCATCTCACATACCGGTACGTTCTTCCAGGAAGGGGAGGGGAAGAGCTCCGGCTCCAGAATCACCCCGTTCTTCTGATCCAGCGGACCCACCGCACCAACGCCGATCCCCAGCACCTGCTGTGATGAAATCCCCTCCTTGGCCATAAAGACATCCGCAGCTTTACCGACAAGATCCACCAGGCGTTCAGGCGTCATCCCGGCATCCATTTCCCAGCGTGCCAGAGATAAAGTCTTGAGATGAAGATCATATAGTCCAAGCTTGGAGTACAGTCTGGATATTTCAAGCCCGAGCAGATAGCGGTGTCCGGGGTTAGTCTGGAACAGAACCGGCTTCCTTCCGCCGGTAGAGCTGCCGAAGCCGGAGGCGATAATCAGTCCCTGTGAAATCATGTCTTCCAGCAGCCGGGTCAGACTGCTGCTGGCCACGGCAAAATGCTGTAATAAATCAGCCTTCGAAACGGTACCATGCTCGAAAATCCGGTCATATACCTGTTTTTTTATAGAAGGAGCTGAATGAGTAATCATATGTATTCATTCTCCATTTCCAAGTCGAATAGTCGGGTTATTTTAAGTATAGCGGCAGCATTCCGTTTTTTCCAGAGTAGATGCGGTAATTTCTGTATGGAAAAAAGGATTTTCATAAAAGTTGTCGAAAATTTCCGTTAGAGGGACTTTTGTCATTGCCAACTCGGCAAATCCCCACTACAACAAACGCAACTGACATGCGCGAAAGGGAAGGCTTCTATGTTTGCTTTTATCCGAAAAAGTCTGATTGCCCGGATTCTCTGTGTGACAACAGCAGTTATTCTGGGGATCACGGCAGGTAATCTCGCCATCCAATGGGTGAATACCGGGACAGCCGTTCAAGGAACCATCAGCAGCTACAACATGAACATCGCCAGCCATTATGTAACACAGCTCGATGCCGGACGCTACAGTGATTTTCTGGCCGACCCGCAGGAGTCGGAACTCTACTGGTCGCTGCGGGATGAACTGGACCAGTTCCGGACATCCATCGGAGCCCGGTATGTCTATTTCGTGAAAATTGATGAAGCCGGTCAGCCGCTGCTGATGATTGACGGCAGACCGCCTGGCGACCCGCTGGCATCCCCGATCAATGAAGAAACGGATATGCCGGATACTGCAGTCAAGTCCGTTCTTGCAGGGAATAATGCCAGCTCTGAGCTGATCAAGAATCCTGAATACGGAGATTACATATCCGCCTTTGTCCCGGTCAAAAATGAACAGGGTGCGCTCATCGGGGCGCTGGGAATCGATACGGATGTCACTGTGGTCAGTTCACTGACCCGGGATGTGCTGCTCCAGAGTTTGCCGCTCTACCTTATTATTCTTGCTGTCTCCCTGGTTGCACTTGGCGTTATCGCCTGGTTCATCACCCGTTCCTTGCGTCCGCTGCATACGATAACTGCAGGTGCGGGGGCGATGGCCGGCGGGGATCTGGCGGAGGCTTCCCGGATTCTGCACGGACGGCCGGTCAAATCCCGGGATGAGATCGGAACCGCCTATCAGGCGATGCTCAAAATGTCAGGTGAATTGAATATCCGGGTTAAAGGTATGGTCTCAAATGTATCAACAGCCTCTGATAACCTGTACGGTACCTCAGAGACCTTCGCCAAGAATGCTGATGATGTGCTGCGGATGAGTGAAACGGTGAACGTAAAGATCGGAGAGATATACTCCGGAGCAAGCACGCAGACGGAAGGAGCGCAGAGCAGTGCGCTGGCAATGGATGAGATGGCTCAGGGAATCTCCCGGATTTCTGCAGCTTCCGCTTCTGTATCGGAGACTGCCGTCCAGGCCCTGGATAAGGTAAATACCTCCCAGACCGCCATGTCCCGGATGAGCCGGCAAATGGAATCCATTGCTGAATCAACAGACGAGACGATGAATATGGCTGTACTTCTTCAGGGCTATACTGCTGAAATTGAAGGTGCTCTGGCGGCAATCAGACAGTTCGCCGACCAGACGAAGCTTCTGGCTCTCAATGCTTCGATAGAAGCAGCCCGGGCGGGAGAACACGGACGGGGATTCACCGTCGTTGCCGGCGAGGTGCGCAAGCTTGCGGAAGGCTCTGCCTCGGCAGTGGAGCGTGTTGCAGACTTGCTGATACATATCGGAACAGTGTCCTCCGGCATAAGCACGCAGATGACGGAGGCTTCAAGAGAAGTAGGTGAGGGTGTTCGAATGTCCGCTGGTGCAGAGGAAGCCCTGGTGCTTGCAGCAGCCGCATTCCGGGAAGTGGCGGAACAGATCGTAGATGTATCTGCAACAGCAGAAGAGCTGTCTGCTGGTTCAGAGGAGGTAGCCGCCACTGTTGGCAGCATGGCTATGATTGCCGGCGGGGTTACCGAGCAGACCCGCCAGATCCGCGAGCTTACCGATCTTCAGCTGGAGAAGATAAGGGAGGTATACGAAGCCTCAAGAGTAATCAGTGTGAGTACAAGCGATATGCGTCAGGCGATCCTGCAGGTCAGGGTTTAACACAATCGGCTGCATTAATCCTAAATACAGGATAATGCAGCCGTTTTTGTATGGTGTTCAGCAGGATTTACGGACGACCAGCTCGGTATTGACCTGAATCTGAACATGTTCAAGCCCGTCACCGCTTATTTTCTTCAGCAGCAGATCAATCGCTGATTTGGCGAGTACATCCTTTCTAACATGAATGGTTGTCAGCTCAGGACTAATGATTCTCGCTTCTGTGATATCATCAAACCCGATAACCGCTACCTGCTCCGGAACCCGGATCTGCAATTCCTGAAGCGACTTAATGACACTGATCGCAATATAGTCATTCTCGCAAAACAGTGCAGTCGGCACAGCGGGCATCGCGGATACCGCCTCCATGAACAGCTCCTGGGAGACAACCAGAGTCGGATCAACTGCCACTGTCGGCATGTCCCCGAGGGAAAGCCCACCTTCCTGCAGTCCAGCCAGAAACCCTTCCTTACGCTGCTCAAAGTTCACTACCCGGATTATTGACTCCACATATCCTATATGGCGATGGCCCGAAGCAAGCAGGTGCCTGGCAGCCTGATAGCCGCCCATAAAATTGTTAATGGAGACGAAGCTGGCATTAATCTGCCTGAAGCTGGTATCCAAAACTACAGTGCAGGGATGAATAGATTTGAGTCTATCTATGAGGCTGGCAGGCAGATTGGTTCCAAGCAGCATCAGTCCCGCGGAGGGCTGCTCCTTTTCCATGTTTTCAATTTCCGGCTGCAGCTGCTGCATTTCCAGGGCGGAGATGACAAGGCTGTACCCTGCTTGTATCGCGGCATCCGTAACATGATGAATCAGTTCATTGAAGAATGGCTGGGATTCGTAGTGTTCCGTTACAATGCCGGTGTTTTTGCAGGCGACAAACCGCAGTACGTTATTGTTTTTTGGCTGAGGGGATTTATTCCCTGTCAAGGTTCTTGGCATATATCCATGGCTGCGTGAGATGTCGAGAATATGCCGGCGGGTTGCTTCGCTGATTCCCGGTTTATTATTAAAGGCCAGAGATACGGCTGATTTGGATACACCGGCAAGCCTGGCGATATCGTCAATTTTCATAGGGATCACTCCAACTAAGGGATTGGCTAAAGTATAGCATGTATATAGAAAAAGTTCACTAAAACTAAACTAAATTAAAGTATTAGTTTAGTTGAAAATCCTATTATATTTTCGTTGACCTATTGAAATATCAGTGCTAATATCCACTTGTAAGCGCTTAGTTTGAATGTATTTGGGAAAGTTTATATAAACTAACCTAAACTAAATTTATCAGCAATGAAATTGTGCGGGTTGAAGATTCTCTAGGGGAGGAATGGCATTATGACATTCAATGACAACGCAAAGGCAGATTTTAAGGTATCTGGAGAGACCGGACAATGGGGATTGTTTGAGATTAGTCTTCAGGGGCCCTCATCCGGAAATCCGTTTACCGAAATTTCGCTTGGTGCAGAGTTTATGTCTGCCGAACGAACTGTGAGCATGGCCGGCTTCTATGATGGCGGCGGGGGTTATTACATCCGTTTTATGCCGGATATGCAGGGGCAATGGAGCTTTAGGACTTTCAGCAACGTGAAGGAAATGGATGGAATTACAGGCTCGTTTCTGTGTGTTGAACCTGTTCCGGGTAACCGCGGGCCAGTTTCGGTAAAGGACACCTTTCATTTCAGCTATGCGGACGGTACCCCTTATGTCCCCGTAGGAACAACCTGTTATGCCTGGACTCACCAGGGGAGAGAGCTGGAAGAACAGACGCTGGATACGCTAAAGTCTGCCCCGTTCAATAAAATACGCATGTGCGTCTTTCCGAAATCGTATCTGTACAACAGTAATGAACCCGAGCTGTATCCGTTCGCAGGCTCATTACAGGAAGGCTGGGATTATGACAGCCTGAATCCGTTGTTCTTCCGCCATCTTGAAGAGCGTATTGCCGATCTCGGCCGGCTGGGCATTGAGGCGGATATGATCCTGTTCCATCCTTATGACCGCTGGGGTTATGCTGAAATGCCGCCGGAAACTGATGACTTGTATCTCCGGTATGTTACGGCTCGTTTGTCGGCTTTTCACAATGTCTGGTGGTCCCTTGCCAACGAATACGATCTGATGCGGAGCAAGCAGCCGGAAGACTGGGAACGCTACGCGGCAATCATTACAGCCGGTGATCCGGCCGGCCACCTGATCTCCAACCATAACTGCGGAGCCTTTTATGATTACAGCAAACCCTGGGTCACTCATTGCAGTATCCAGCGGGTGGATGTTTATAAAACCGCCGAATCGACAACAGAATGGCGTAACCGGTGGAATAAGCCGGTTGTTATTGATGAATGTGCATATGAAGGGGATGTGGATCAGGGCTGGGGCAATATTAACGGGGAAGAGCTGACCCGGCGCTTCTGGGAAGGGGCTGTCCGCGGCGGGTATGTGGGGCATGGGGAGACATACCTGGATCCTGAGGAGATATTGTGGTGGTCAAAAGGCGGCAGACTGAACGGGACCAGTCCGGAGCGGATAGGGTTTTTGCGAAAGATTATAGAAGAAAGTCCGGGCAGCAGGCTTGATCCGCTTCCATCCGCCTGGGATGTGCCCTGTGCAGGTGTTGAGCACCGGTATTATTTATATTATTTCGGTTTTAACCGTCCGAGATTCCGCAATTTCGAGCTTGAGCCCGGTGTACGCTATGCCGCCGAAGTGATTGACACGTGGAATATGTCAGTTGAACGGCTGCCCGGCACATATGAAGGCTCATTCCGGATCGACCTTCCTGGCAGATCCTATATGGCTGTCAGATTGATCAGGGCTGATTAAAGCCTAAAGAGGCTGAAGCTGCATGCAATAGGTCCCCTTCTAGTCATCGGGCTATGTTATAGTAAAGGTTGGGGACCTTCAGGCACAGAATTAGCTACTTTCAAAACAGAGGTGAGTTTCGTTGACGATTTTACGCAAGATTTACAGGGGAATCTGGAAAGAGGGGCAGGCAGCAGCAGGTCTGCAGGCATTGCAGGAAGACATCCGGGCTAAACAGCTTGTACAGGACGGGGTGCTTATGACGGCAGCAGCTTTTTCCTGGCAAAATAATGTCTTTCTGTATTATGAGTGCATCAGCGAACCGGTTGAACCGGTGGATGTGGCCGGCGCTGCCGGGCAATATCTGATTGACTGGGAAGGTGAAGCGGCTCCGCGGAAGTGGATCGAGATGATTGATGTCTTTCACTTCAATGAACCGGCGGGTTATGAGCATTGGCTGCGTAAAGCGGCAGTTGAGCGGCGCGGCGGAAGAGTAGCTCACCTGAAACGGGAAAAGGTCGCAAGCTATATTTACTATCACTACCAGCTGCAGGAGGAGCGGGCGTTCCACGGCAATAAATACGATATTATCGCCATGCATGAGAATCTGCTGTTCGGCTATCAGGAATTTCCGTCCGTAGTCGAGGAGCCTGTAGTTCCGGGGCGGCTTAGCACGAAAGGGACCCCGGTGCCGTGGGAGGATTCGCGGATGGATCTGCATTTCCAGCCCTGGGAGGACGACGGTTATTTGTACTTTAAGCCTGTTGAGACAGTATTCGCCTATTACATAGAAAACTAAACCGCAGGTGTATTTATTGTAACCGCTTCAAATAATGCTGCAGGAGGACGGCCGGGACAGATGAATGAGAAAATGAGCAGATCGCGAGTTAACGGATTTCTAAAGGCTGAAGGCAGAACGGTGGTAAACGGCGAGGGTGAAGAGATATTGCTCACCGGCTGGGGGCTTGGCAACTGGCTGCTGCCGGAAGGGTATATGTGGACAACCGACGGCAACAGCCGGTTTGACCGGCCGTCGCGGATCGAGGCTGTGATCCGTGAATTAACGGGAACGAAATACGCGGAGCAGTTCTGGACGGAATTTCGTAACAGCTACATTACCAGGGAAGACATCAGGCTGATGGCAGAGCAGGGATACAATTCCGTGCGGATTCCGATCAACTGGCGTATTCTGATGGAGGATGAGCCGGGAATTGTCTGGAAGGAGGACGGGTTTCGGCTCATTGACCGCTGCCTGGACTGGTGTGAGGAGTTTAAGATATATGCCTTTCTGGATCTGCACGGTGCTCCGGGAGGCCAGACGGGTGCTAATATCGATGATTCTGTTGATGATGTGCCGCGGTTGTTCACAGATGAGGACAGCTGGAATAAGGGGCTTGCGCTGTGGAGACAGCTCGCTGAACGGTACAAGGACCGCTGGATTGTCGGCGGCTATGATCTGCTGAACGAACCGATCAAGACACCTTCTGTCGGACAGGATTTTGACTATCTGGTTCCCAAGCTGGTCCAGTTCTACGAGGAGTCGGTTGCAGCCATCCGGGCTGTGGATGATAAGCATCTGCTGTCTATTGAAGGGCATCACTGGGCGACGGATACAAGTATTTTCCACAAAAAATATGATGACAATATGATCATTCATTTCCACAGATATGCCTGCTACCCGGATCTTAGCTCCTTCAAGGAATTCCTTGAAGTGTCCGCGAGATTGGATGCGCCGCTGTGGCTGGGGGAGAGCGGTGAGAATCTGAATGAATGGTACACCGCCATCTATCCGCTGGCTGCTGAACTAAATATCGGCTACAACCTATGGCCGTGGAAAAAGATGGACAACACCAACTCTCCGTATTCTGTGAATCTGCCGCAAGGCTGGAATCTTCTGATGGACTACACCAGAGGGGGCACCCATCCAGGTTATGAGCAGGCTTGTGCAATTCTGGAGCAGTATTTGGAGAACATCAGGGTTGAAAACTGCCGGTATAATGCTGAAGTAACGGACGCAGTATTCAGGACGCCGGGCTGTACCGTCCGGGCAACGGATTTTGATCAGCTGCCGGGCCAAGGAGAGTCTTACAGCGGACTGCGCGATCAAGGAAACCCATTCAAATACAGGTCAGGAACCGGCATGCATATAGTAGAGGGGATACAAAGGGGAGACTTGACCAAACGTTTCTTCTTCGATATTTTGTGGTACCGGTTCCTGCTTGAGCTGGAGGCAGGAGAGTTCGCCGCTTATACGATTAACGATACGCGGGACGACAGCAATGTCTCCTTCGTCTACAGCTGCACTGAGCCTGCGGCTGTAGCTCTTTTTCAGGATGGGCGGGAAATAGCATCATTGACGCTGCAGTCAGGTGAACATAAGCAGACTGCTCCGGCGGTAGGCTTGGCGGCTGCCGGCACTTCCAAGTTAAAAATTGCTGTTAAGTCAGGGGCAGTGAGGCTGGACCGGATTATTTTTAGATAAATAAAACAAACAAGCAGCGCTTCTCCGGCATCCGGGGAGGCGCTGCTGTGCGCTGGAACGTTACATTTAAGTATGGTGCTGCTGCTGTAAGTAACGCATATGGGCAGCCTATTGCATAAACCGGAAGCTCTTTTGCCGGCCGTCTCCGAAATAGAGAATGTTGTCGAGCTCCGAAGCCTGCAGCCCGCCTTCCTCATTCAGTACATTTCCTGCAACATAACGGCCCTTGATCTTGGCCAGAATGTTGGTAATTCCCTTAAACTGGTCATGCTCAATAACATGGATCAAAGTGCATTCAATGGCAATCATGCATTCCCGGATAACGGGTGCATTGACCGTGTGCGCCTGCTCATGCGTCAGATCCACGTGGTCAAATTTGCTGAGCTCTTGTCCGGAATGTGCGCCGCAGTAAGTGATGGCATCCAACAGCGAACGGCCGGGAATATTGATTACGAAATCCCGCACCGCCTTGATCTGGTTAACGGCATAGCCTTTGCTGCTGAAGCCCAGCATCATCATGTCCTTCAGTGAATAGGAAGAGGAGATAGGCGTCACATTCGGTTTGCCATCCGCATCATAAAAGCTGACCAGAATAACCGGGAACCCGTAGTACATTTTCTCATAATCAACAGCTACCTTTTCCATTTGTGCAATCCTCCTGAATATGTATACCGCACAATGCGGCTTCTATACCAAAGGATAGCGCAAGCCGGAAAGGTGCAAGGGTGACCAGACGCACAAACTTAGCTGTTCTGTAATTGTAGAGCCGGACCAAAGAACTCGTAATGAATCTGCTCTTCCTTCATTCCAAGCTTAATCAGCTCGCGGATCATGGCTTCCATGAAAGGAACAGGGCCGCACACATAGGCTTCACCGGTCACATCCACATAGCTTTTCAGGATTTCGCCTGTAATTACACCGTCAGGCCCACCGGAGAGGAAGGTCTTGGTCTTGGCGTTGCTCATAGCGGCTGCGTATTTCTCAACATCCTGGCGGAAAGCTGCGAGGGCTTCATTGCGAGCAGAATGCAGGAAGACTACCGGCCGGTCCGGTGTGGTATTAGCAACCGTTTCCAACATGCTCATCATCGGAGTGATGCCTACGCCGCCGGAGATGAACGCTACAGGTGTGGTTTTGGAGACATCGAGCATGAATTCACCTGCAGGGGCGCTGAGCTCAACAGTGTCGCCTTCGTTGACCTGATTGTGCAGGTAGACGGACACAACCCCATTCGGATCGTTCGCTTCCTCGCGTTTTACGGAGATGCGGAATTCGTCCGCTTTTGGAGCCTGGGACAGACTGTACTGACGGATCATGGTGTATTTCTCGCCTGGAATTAACACGCGAACAGAAATATACTGGCCCGGCTTGTAGTCCGGAACATTCGAGCCGTCCGCAGGCTTCAGATAGAAGGAGGTAATATTGCCGCTCTCCTGCACTTTACGGGCAACGGTGAAGGGTTTGAAGAAATTCCAGCCGTTTTCCTGCTCGCGGGCTTCTTTATACATGCTGTCCTCAACACCGATGAAAGCATCTGCGATAACGCCATATGCTTCTTCCCAGGCCTGCAGAATTTCAGGTGTAGCGGCATCGCCAAGCACTTCCTTGATCGCTTTCAGCAAAAATTCACCGACGATCGGATAATGCTCCGGCTTGATGCCGAGACTGACATGCTTGTGGGCGATTTGGACTACCGCCGGCAGAATGTTCTCCAGGTTATCAATGTGTACGGCTGCGGCATACACTGCGTTCGCGAGTGCGGCCTGCTGACGGCCCTGTGCCTGGTTGGCATGGTTAAATACATTCAATAGTTCCGGGTGGGCTTCGAACAAATTCCGGTAAAAAACGGTTGTTATGGTTGTCCCGTGCTCTGCCAATACCGGCGCTGTCGACTTAACAATGTCACGTGTGTGTTGTGATAAAATAATGTTCATCCCCTCTCAATTAATCCAAAATTAATATATACCGAATTTTAATTAAAAGATATATTTAAAATACCACTTTAACAAAATAGACAATTTTATTAAAATTATTTGTAATAAATATCACTTACTATGCATGTGGTTTGGAGGCTGGTTATGAGGCTGACTTTATATACAGATTACTCTTTGCGGATACTTTTGTATCTTGGAGCGAAGGAGCGGAAAGAGCTGTCAAAGATTCAAGGGATTTCGGATGCTTATCAAATCTCGAAGAATCATCTGATGAAGGTTTCCCATGAACTGGGCAAGGCAGGTTTCATCGAAACGGTTAGGGGAAGGGGAGGCGGGATCCGCCTCGCACTGGCACCCGGAGACATTAACATCGGGGAGGTCGTCCGGAGGATGGAAGACGATCTGTATCTCGTCGAATGCTTCCATCCTTCAGGCGGTCATTGTCCGATCTCTCCGGTGTGCGGGCTGAAAGGCGTGCTGGGCAAGGCGCTCAAAGCTTACCTGCAGGTACTGGATGAATATACGCTGCAGGATTTGCTTATAAACAAAGATGATTTGCGGGCTCTTCTGGTGCAGCCGGAGCAGGTTATGCCTCCCCGAACAGCAGACGTTCCTCATCCCGGCTATGAACAGCATTAACAACCAGCAGAGCGTGAAACTGATGAAGCACCTCCGGTGTGAGCCCTTCCCGGGCCAGCCGGGCTTTGGTGTCCCTGACAATAATCCTCAATATTTCATGATCACGGGTCAGCCGGATTACTGCGTTATGCAGGTCCGGCTGCTTCGCTTCCATTTCCTGATAGAAGCCGTCTTCCTCCGCATCGGCGTGACTTAGAATCCGCGTCTCCCAGTATTCAAGCAGATGCTCGGCCGCCTGGCGGGCCACCTCGAATTCTTTTGCCTCAAGCAGCTCCTCAACTTCTTCAGTTTTGCCGATTGCACCGGACAGACCGCCCTCATGAATGGCATGATGGGCATGCAGCTGGCGTAATGAAGGTCCTCCCATGTCGTTCATCCTCTCCGTATTTTTGATCAGTATAGCATATCAGCTGGTAGTGAAATCCCCGGTAAGGTATTCCCCGTACAACAAAGAGGGAACTCCCTATGCGGGCTTCCGGCAGTGAAGAAAGAGGGCTATAGCAGCGCTTTTCCCGGTTTTGGGGAAGGCGTATTTGCCGTTTAAGCAGATCAAGGGATTTCCCGCGGCGCAATAGGTGTTTCCCTAATGGGACTGCCGGCCTCCAGATCCATAATGGTATTAATTGAATGATTGAATAGATTTGCGCTACCATGTCCTTCATTCTGCAAAGGAGTGTTCGTAACCGATGAAGAAGAAATTCGGCCTTAACTTTTTTAAACCGATTGAGAGCTATTCCGGAAAATGGTCCATTCTTGAAGAGAAAAATAGAGATTGGGAAAATATGTACCGCCAGCGCTGGTCTCACGATAAAGTCGTCCGCACTACTCACGGCGTTAACTGTACCGGCTCCTGCAGCTGGAAGGTATTCGTGAAGAACGGAATTATCACCTGGGAGAACCAGCAGATTGACTACCCTTCCTGCGGACCGGACATGCCGGAGTTTGAACCCCGCGGCTGTCCGCGCGGTGCGACCTTTTCGTGGTATGAGTACAGCCCGCTGCGTGTGAAATATCCCTATGTACGCGGCAAGCTGTGGAGGCTGTGGCAGGCGGCCCTGCAGGAGCACGGCAATTATGTCGATGCCTGGGCCAGTATTGTGGAAGATCCTGAGAAAGCCAGCCAGTATAAAAAAGCCCGTGGCAAAGGCGGACATATCCGCGTTAACTGGGACGATGCGCTTCATCTGATCTCGGCACAGCTGATCTATACGATCCGTAAATACGGACCGGACCGGATCGCCGGCTTTACGCCGATTCCGGCTATGTCGATGGTCAGCTATGCTTCCGGCGCACGCTTTATCTCCCTGCTTGGCGGCCAGATGCTGAGCTTCTATGACTGGTATGCCGATCTGCCGCCGGCTTCCCCGCAAATTTGGGGTGAGCAGACCGATGTGCCGGAGTCCTCTGACTGGTACAATTCCGGCTATCTGATCATGTGGGGCTCGAATGTCCCGCTGACACGGACACCGGATGCGCACTTTATGACTGAAGTCCGCTACAAGGGAACCAAGGTTGTCTCAGTCGCGCCTGACCTTGCAGAGAATGTGAAATTCGCCGACAACTGGCTGGCTCCGAACCCGGGAACAGATGCGGCAGTGGCCCAGGCCATGACGCATGTGATACTGAATGAATTCTACCAGGAGCGGCAGGAGCCGATGTTCCTGAACTATGCCAAGCAATATACAGATATGCCGTTCCTGATACTGCTCGATCCGCATGAGGACGTCTGGAAGGGCGGACGCTTCCTGCGGGCAAGCGACCTCGGGGACAGCACGCCGCATTCCGACTGGAAGCCGGTCATCTATGATGAGGCAGCCGGTAAGGTTATTGTCCCTAACGGCACGATGGGCCAGCGCTGGGAAGAAGGCAAGAAGTGGAACCTGATTCTTGAGAATGAAGACGGCAGCAAGATTGAACCGGCGCTGAGTATTGAAGGCCATGGCGAAGAATGGACGGAAATCGTATTCCCGTTCTTTGACAACTCGGGCAACGGCACATTCCGGCGGATGATTCCGGCCCGCAAAATGCGGCTGGCTGACGGAACGGAGCGCTATATAGCTACTGTCTACGATCTGATGCTTAGCCAGTACGGGATTGCCCGTACCAACAGCCCGCTTAACGCCAAAGATTACTATGACGAAGCTTCTCATTATACTCCGGCATGGCAGGAGAAAATTACGACAGTTAAAGCCAGCGTCGTGGTGCAGATTGCCCGCGAATTCGCCCAAAATGCCATTGATACGGGCGGCCGTTCCATGATTATCATGGGCGCCGGGATTAATCACTGGTTCAACAGTGATACCATCTACCGTTCGATTCTGAACCTGGTGGTCCTGACTGCTTCGCAGGGCGTTAACGGCGGCGGCTGGGCGCACTATGTCGGCCAGGAGAAATGCCGTCCGATCGAAGGCTGGTCTACTGTGGCTTTCGCGAAGGACTGGCAGGGCCCGGCGCGGCAGCAGAATGCGACCTCCTTCTTCTATTTCGCTACCGAGCAGTGGCGGTATGAAGAGAGCGGAACCGATTCGCTGAAATCGCCGACCGGCGGCGAGCTTGCTTACCAGCATCCGGCCGATTACAACGTGCTGGCTGCACGCCTCGGCTGGCTGCCGTCCTTCCCGCAGTTCAACAAGAACAGCCTGCTGTTCGCGGAAGAAGCGGCCCGGGAAGGCAAGAAATCCAACAGCGAGATCATCGGCCATGCGCTGGAGGAGATCAAATCGCGCAAAACCCGCTTTGCGGTGGAAGATCCGGGCGCACCGGAGAACTTCCCGCGTTCGCTCTTTATCTGGCGTTCCAATCTGATCTCGAGCTCGGCTAAAGGCCAGGAATACTTCATGAAGCATCTGCTCGGCGCTTCGGACGGCCTGCTTGCCGAGCCGAATGAGGAGCAGAAGCCGGAGGAAATCATCTGGCGCGAGGGTGTGGAAGGCAAGCTGGATCTGATGGTTGCGATGGATTTCCGGATGACCACAACTCCGCTCTATGCAGATATTGTACTGCCGGCGGCAACCTGGTACGAGAAAACAGATCTTTCATCGACCGACATGCATCCGTTCGTTCACCCGTTCAATCCGGCGGTCAATCCGCTGTGGGAATCGCGTTCGGACTGGGATATTTACCGCCAGCTGTCGGAAGTATTCTCCGAGATGGCTAAAACCCATCTGCCGGGCGTATACAAGGACATCGTTGCTTCACCGCTCGGTCATGATTCGATCAGTGAAATCTCCCAGCCGATGGGTCTGGTTAAAGACTGGGCCAAGGGCGAAGTGGAGGCCATTCCGGGCAAAACGATGCCGAACCTGAGCATTGTGGAACGTGACTACACCAAAATTCATGATAAATACATTTCCCTCGGACCAAATCTGGCAGTCGGCAAAGCCGGCGCACACGGCGTCAGCTTCTCGGTTGCTGAGGAATATGAGGAATTAAAGAAGCTTAGCGGCGTCTACTTTGACGAATCGATCAAGAACGGCCTGCCGAAGCTGCAAACCGCCCGCCAGGCTGCAGATACGATTCTGCATCTGTCCTCCGCGACCAACGGACGTGTATCCCAGAAGGCCTATGAATCGGCCGAGAAGGATCACGGGGTTCCGCTGAAGGACATTTCGGCAGACCGTGCAGCAGAGAAAATTACGTTCCAGAGCATCACTGCACAGCCGCGGGAGGTCATTCCGACCCCGGTGTTCAGCGGCTCGAACAAGCAGGGACGCCGGTATTCGCCGTTCACTACGAATATCGAACGTCTTGTGCCGTTCCGTACGCTGACCGGAAGACAGCATTTCTATATTGACCATGAAATTTTCCTGCAGTACGGGGAATCCCTGCCGGTATTTAAGCCGACATTGCCGCCGATGGTCTTCGGACCGCGTGACAAGGCAGTCAAGGGCGGCCAGGATTCGCTGGTGCTGAGATATTTGACGCCGCACGGCAAATGGAACATTCACTCCACCTATCAGGATAACCAGCATATGCTGACCCTGTTCCGCGGAGGTCCGACCGTATGGATTAACAATGAGGATGCTGCAGCCCATAACATTGCGGATAATGACTGGCTGGAAGTATACAACCGTAACGGGGTTGTTACTGCACGGGCGGTAGTCAGCCACCGGATGCCGAGAGGCACCATGTTCATGTACCATGCCCAGGACAAACATATTCAGGTTCCGGGGTCGGAGATTACCGATACCCGCGGCGGAAGCCATAATGCGCCTACACGGATTCATCTGAAGCCTACCCAGATGGTCGGCGGATACGCACAGCTCAGCTACGGTTTCAACTACTATGGCCCGATCGGCAACCAGCGTGATGTCTACGTAGCCGTACGCAAAATGAAGGAGGTTAACTGGCTTGAAAATTAAAGCGCAAGTTGCAATGGTAATGAATCTGGATAAATGCATCGGCTGTCATACCTGCAGCGTCACCTGCAAGACAACCTGGACGAACCGCAAGGGTGCGGAATACATGTGGTTCAACAACGTGGAAACGAAGCCCGGAATCGGCTATCCGAAGCGCTGGGAGGACCAGGAGCTTTACAAGGGCGGCTGGCAGCTGCGCAAAGGCAAGCTGGAGCTGAAGTCCGGCAACAAGCTGTCCAAGATCGCGCTCGGTAAAATCTTTTATAACCCGGACATGCCGGAAATGAAGGATTACTATGAGCCGTGGACATACAACTATGAGCATCTGACTAATGCAGGGGAGCAGAAGCATTCACCGGTAGCACGGGCCCATTCTGCAGTAACCGGTGAAAAAATGGACCTGGAGTGGGGCCCGAACTGGGAGGACGATCTGGCCGGTGCGCATGTCACCGGTCCGCTCGACCCGAACATCCAGAAAATCGAGGAAGAGATTAAATTCAACTTCGAGAAATCGTTTATGGTCTATCTGCCCCGCCTCTGCGAGCACTGTCTGAACCCGAGCTGCGTCGCCTCCTGTCCTTCAGGAGCGATGTACAAACGGGAAGAGGACGGCATCGTTCTGGTTGACCAGGAAGCCTGCCGCGGCTGGAGATACTGTATGACCGGCTGTCCGTACAAGAAGGTCTACTTCAACTGGCAGACCAACAAGGCGGAGAAATGCACCTTCTGCTTCCCGCGCGTGGAGGCAGGACTGCCGACAGTCTGCTCGGAGACCTGTACCGGCCGTATCCGCTATCTGGGTGTTCTGCTGTACGACGCCGACAAGGTGCTTGAAGCAGCTTCTACACCTGATGTGCAGGATCTGTACAAGGCGCAATGCGATTTGTTTATGAATCCGCATGATCCGGAGGTCATTGCCCAGGCCAGAAAAGACGGCATTTCAGAGGACTGGCTGGAAGCTGCCCAGAATTCACCGGTATACAAGCTGGCGATTGAGCACAAGCTGGCGTTCCCGCTGCATCCGGAATACCGGACGCTGCCGATGGTCTGGTATGTACCGCCGCTCAGCCCGATCATGAACTATTTCGAGGGCAAGGATTCTCTGAAGAATCCGGATATGATTTTCCCGGCGATTGAAGAAATGCGCACACCGATCCAATACCTGGCCAATATGCTGACCGCCGGAGATACACAGACTGTCAAAGAAGCCCTGCAGCGGATGGCGATGATGCGCTCTTACATGCGTGCCCAATCCTCCGGCCAGGAATTTGATCATAGCCGTCTGGACCGTGTCGGAATGACTGCCCAGCAGATGGAGCAGATGTACCGGCTGCTGGCGATCGCCAAATACGAGGACCGGTTCGTCATCCCGACCTCACACAAAGAGCAGCATATGAATCCATACCGCGCCCAAGGCTCAGCCGGTTATGGCAATGGAATGGGCGATATGGGCACCGGCTCCGGCTGTGACGGCTGTGGTGCCGCCAGCTCGATCTCCGAAAGCCTGAAGACCGGTAAAGACATGTACGAGGAGAATTTCTACGGGGGGATTTGGCGTGATTGATCTGACCAAATTGCACAGCTATAAGGAATCCTTCGGATATTTCGCCCTGCAGCTCATGTATCCCGAGAAGCTGGATTTTCATCCGGCTTTTCTGGAGGAGGCGTTCAGCCCGGATCATCCCGGTTACGGCCATGTGCATACCTACTGGACACAGATGCAGAGCTTCAGTCTGGAAGAAATTCAGGAGAGCTATGCGGCGACCTTTGATTTTCAGAAGGATTGTGCCTTATATATGACTTATTTCAAGTTTGAGGATGCCAAGAACGCGGACAAATGCTCGCTAAGCTGAAGCTCCTCTATGAAATGTTCGGGCTGGAAATGCCGGAAGGGGAGCTGCCTGATTTCCTGCCGCTGATGTGTGAATTTCTGTATGCTGCAGAGTGGCTGGATAACCCGGATGCCCCGGAGAACTTCCGGATGCTGATCGCGATCCTGGAGGATGGCACGTACCATCTGCTCAAGGCGCTTGAGAAAAACAACAGTCCCTATTTCCATCTGGTGAAGGGGCTGCGCGAAACATTTAAAGCTTGTGCTGAACAGGAGGCCCTGAGTCAATGAATATGTACGGTCAGTTTTTATGGGTCATTTTCCCCTATATGTGTCTGGTGGTCTTTATATTCGGACATATTTTCCGGTACCGCAAGGACCAGTTCAACTGGACAGCCAAATCCAGTGAGTTTATTGAGAAAAAGCAGCTGAAATTCGGCAGCATCCTGTTCCACCTCGGGATTATGCCGGTTATTCTCGGCCATATCGGGGGTCTTGCCGTCCCCAAATCGTGGCTGGAGGCCGTTGGTGTGAGCGATCACATGTACCATATCGGGGCGGTGTATATCGGCGGAATCTTCGGTTTTGCTACACTGGCCGGTATGCTGATTCTCACTTCGCGGCGCTTTACGATCAAGAATGTCCGCAGGCTCAGCAGCGCATCTGACCTGATTGTCAACTCGTTGCTTCTATTTATAGTATTCATGGGGATGTACTCCACTATTGTAACGAATGCTGTACAGCCGGAGTTTGACTACCGGGATACGATTTCCGTCTGGTTCCGCGGACTGTTCATGTTCCGTCCCGATCCTTCGCTGATGGCGGATGTGCCGTTTTCGTTCAAGCTGCATATCCTGTCGGGCTTTGCTATCTTTGCCTTCTGGCCGTTTACGCGGCTGGTCCATGTCTGGAGTGTTCCGTTGAATTATATAGGCAGAAGTTATATTCTATACAGAAGAAATAAAACGAATTAATGGAAAGAAGCCGCTGGTTCTTTCCCTGTTCAAATAGGAGTGGGAACGATGAAAAAGAAGGTGGATTACCAGGGGGAGCTTGACCGGATCCGCATGGCGCTCGGTTATGACTTCATCTCACTGGCGCTTGCTGAACCAGCGGAATATGATTATGTGATCCGCTGGAAGTACGCCTCGGGGAACACGAATGAACGGTACAAACGGATCGTTCTGCAATCAGGCAGAGGGATAGCCGGAATCGTGTTCAAGACCGGAAAACCGTTTCTGCTGCCTTCTGTAGAGAAAGACGTACAGCCTGATTCCTTATTTACTTATCCAATAACCAAAATGGAGAATCTGCGCAGCATCGCCGCTGTACCTATCTGGAATGATGCCCGTGTAGCCGGTGTGCTGCTGGGAGGATTCAGAGGTGAACGGCAGGTTACCCTTGAGATGGTGCAGGCTCTGGAAGCAACGGCGCGAAACGGGATTGGAGACTTGAACGGGAAGGAATTGTTGCTGAGTTGATTACACGCGGAAAAGATCTGACAAATCTTCTGATGAGCAGGCTGTTCGAGAACAGCACCGAGGCCATGTTCTTTTTTGACCGGGAAGGCAAGGCACTCGCGATGAACCCGGCTGCTGAAAATATTGTTGACCAGAATATTCTGAACCAGCTGTATCAGGGAAATCCCCTGGCACTATGCGGAACCTGCCGGGGATATACAAGCGAGACGGAGCTGCGGACCTGTCTGAACTGCTATTTCAATACACCGGGCACTGAGGACTTCACTTCCTATCAGGTTTACCTTGAAACAAGGGATAAAGGAATCGTCCCTTATGCAGCCACCTTTCATACGATTGATGCCGAGCAGGGAATCCGTGTTTTCATGCTGAGGGATTTGACCAGGCAGTTCAAGACCCAGGAGAAATTCTATCAGAATAAAATGATGAAGCATGTTATTGAAGCTCAAGAGAAGGAGCGCAAACGGATCTCCCGCGAGCTGCATGACAGTGTAGCCCAGGAATTGATGAGTGCAGTCATTGACCTGCGTGTACTCAAATATATGACCGATGACGAGAAGCTGCTGCGGAAGGTGAAGCAGACCGAGGTATCCATGACCCGGCTGCTCAGCGATATCCGCAATCTCTCGGTGGAGCTGAGGCCGGCTGCGCTTGATGATTTCGGCCTGGAGGCAGCCTTCCGTTCCCACTTCAAGCGGATGGAGCAGAGCTATGGTCTTGTAATTGACTTCGAATCCCGGCTATCCGAGAAGCGCTACGGCAGCGAGATTGAAACAGTCGTCTACCGGGTGTGCCAGGAGGCAGTGCTGAATGCGCTGAAATATGCCCAGGTGGATATGGTCAAGGTTACGCTGACCGAAAAGGACGGCATCCTGCGCCTGCAGGTCGAAGATGAAGGCGTAGGCTTCCATCCTGGGGACGAACCCGGGGGAACCGGGCTGGGCCTCTTTGGTATGCAGGAACGCGCAGAGCTGGTCGGCGGCACGTTCAGCGTGGAATCACAGAAGGGCAGAGGGACAAGAATTCTGCTGCTGGTTCCTGCAGAAAAGTTACAAGGGAAGGAATGAGCGGCTGAATGAAGATTGTTATTGCAGACGATCATGCCATTGTACGCAGCGGGTTTGCGATGATCCTTAATTTTCAGGATGATATTGAAGTAATCGGAACGGCGGCAGACGGCAGAGAGGCGTATTCTCTGGTTGCCAAACACGGCCGGATATTCTGATTATGGATCTGAGCATGCCTCCGGGGGAGAGCGGGCTAATCGCGACCGGGAAGATCAAGGAGGATTATCCCGATACGAGAATTCTGATCCTGACCATGCATGATGACGAGGAATATCTGTTTCATGTTCTGAAGAACGGGGCATCCGGCTATGTGCTCAAAAGCGCTCCGGATGAGGAGCTGCTGCTGGCGATCCGGACGATCTATGAAGGCGGGACGTATATTCATCCCAAGATGGCGACCTCACTTGTCCGTGAATTCATTAAGAAGGATAAGACTGTCACAACAGAGGATCTGTTTGAGCTGTTATCCAAGCGGGAGCTGGAGATTCTGCCGCTGATTGCTAAAGGCTACGGAAACAAGGAAATTGCCGAGAAGCTGTTTATTTCCGTAAAGACAGTCGAAGCGCATAAGGCCAAGATCATGGAGAAGCTGAACCTGAAGAGCCGGCCCGAGCTGGTTGAATATGCGTTGCGTAAAAAAATGCTGGATTTCTGAACGGCGAATGGAGGGGGAGCCCGTGTCTAATGATACAGGCCTGCAGTTTTCAACACCTGCCATGCGTATTCTTGAGAATGAGCACCGCTATTTATCCTATCTGATGGGGCAATGGCATACTGCCGTGCTCTGGTTTGAACAGGACAACATTAATCTGGATGAAGGCAGGGCCAGGCTTCAAGAGCTGCGCAGGGCAATCATGGATTTTATTATTCCGCTCAATAAGCATACCGCCAAGGAAGAGGAGCATTTCTTCCCGCTGCTGGGACAGTATATCGGCTTTGAGCAGGGTCCGCTCGTTGGCATTCAGGAGGAGCACCGCGAGATTGACGGGTATATCGGGCATTTCCTACATCACACTGCCGAGGGTACTCAGCTGAACTCAGTAGAGGATATCCGTGCTGCTGCAAGGGATGCGGGGGAGGCATTTGAGGTATTGACCGTGCATTTTGTCAAAGAGGAAACGGTAGTGTTCCCGATGGCAGAGACCCTGCTGAGCCCCCGTGACCGGGAGCGGCTGTCCGGTAAACTGAATACACTGATCTCCTGAACCAGGCAGCTGCTCCAATAAGAGCAGCTGTTTTGCTTTTGCTCTGAAAGTACTAAATAGTGGAATCCCTTAACTTGCGGGGCTGTTTTATTGCCAGGAGGCAACAGAAATGCAGCCTTACTTTAATTTCAGGGTTTACCCTGTCAGGGACAGGGTACTCCCCTATATCTGAGCCGGGGGATCGGCAGATACAATGAGAACAGGAAATATTCACATAGACAATCAGGAGAATAATTGGCGAAAAAGGTGAGAATTAAATGATCAAAAAAATGCAGTTACCGCTTCAAACACTAAACCTGGTTACCGGATTTATGGTATGGGTGATTATCTCTTCACTGATGCCTTTTATTTCCGAGGACATCAGTATCCCGTCAGGCAAACTGGCCATGGTCACTGCCATACCGGTTGTACTCGGCTCGATCCTGCGGATACCGCTTGGCTATTATGCCAACATTTTAGGGGCACGCATCATATTTATGTGCAGCTTCATTCTGCTCCTGTTCCCCGTCTACTTCATCAGTGAAGCAACCACGATGGCGCACCTGATTATCGGAGGAACGTTCCTTGGAATAGGGGGCGCGGTATTCTCGGTAGGGGTAACCTCGCTGCCTAAATATTACACCAAGGATAAGCACGGGCTGGTGAACGGGATCTACGGGATCGGCAATCTCGGAACAGCGGTCACCACTTTTTCGGCTCCGATGATCGCAGCTCAGATCGGCTGGGGACCTGCGGTAAAGCTGTATCTGATTCTGCTGCTTATCTTCATTGCCCTGAATTTCTTCTTCGGGGATCGTCATGAGCCCAAGCTGAAGACACCGATCATTGAACAGATTAAAGGGGTAGCAAAAAATGAGAAGCTCTGGCTGTTCTCAATGTTCTACTTCATTACGTTTGGTTCCTTTGTAGCATTTACGATCTACCTTCCTAACTTCCTGGTTTCCAACTTTGGACTGGAAAAGGTGGATGCAGGGATGCGTACCGCCGGTTTCATCGCGGTAGCAACGTTTTTCCGTCCGGTAGGCGGATGGCTTGCCGACAAATTCCAGCCGCTGTTTCTGCTGATCGGCACGTTCAGCATCTATACAGTGGCAGCAATCATCCTTGCATTCATGCCTTCCATGGGGCTTTATACCGTCGGCTGCCTTGCCATTGCTGTAAGTGCGGGGATCGGCAACGGGGTCATTTTCAAATTAGTTCCGCTGTATTTCAACAAGCAGGCGGGGATTGCCAACGGGATCGTGTCGATGATGGGCGGCCTGGGCGGATTCTTCCCCCCAATAATGCTGTCTATCATCCATGCAGCAACCGGCCAGTATTCGATCGGCTTCATGCTGCTCTCCCAGGTTGCGCTGGCCAGTCTGGTGCTGGTGGTGTGGCTGTATTTTAATGATAAGCTCGCTCTTACTTTAGAAGTATTCAATTCAACCGGGCAAGGGATTATGGTCACAGATGTAACCGGACTGATCAAGTCGGTGAATCCGGCCTTCTCCAAGCTTACGGGCTATACAGAGGAGGAAGTCCTCGGCAAGCAGCCGAGCATCCTGAAATCTGGTAGACAATCGAAGGACTTCTATAGTTTCATGTGGAGTGAAATCAAGGCTAAAGGGATGTGGCAGGGCGAAATCTGGAATAAGCGCAAGAATGGTCAGGAGTACCTGCAGTGGCTCAACATCAGCGCTGTGAAGGATGAGACCGGTGAGGATGTGCGTTATGTAGGCACATTCAGCGATATTACGAATAAATAATTCTCCGGCGGAAGTGCCGGGTTCAAGTATAACGAAGTAAGGAGCAGATGAAGGTGGAGAAGACGAGAAATCCGGTCAGTGTGGCAGAAGCAGTGGCCAGAGTTATTGCAAAAGCCGTCCGCACAGGCACGGAAAGTGTACCGCTTGCCGAAAGCTATGGCCGCATTCTGGCGGAGCCGCTGACTGCGACTCATGATGTGCCGCATTTCACGCGTTCACCCTATGACGGCTACGCGATCCGATCGGCTGATTCTGCTGAAGCATCCGGCGGCAACCGTGTAACATTCACTGTCGTGGATCATATCGGTGCAGGCCAGGTCTCAGGTGTGACAGTAGGCGCTTATGAAGCAGTCCGGCTGATGACGGGAGCAGCGCTTCCGGCAGGTGCGGATGCGGTGGTGATGTTCGAGCAGACGGCTGAGGCCGGTCCGCTGGAATTCACGATCCGCAAAGCCTTTGCAGCCGGAGAGAATCTGTCCCTGCAGGGTGAGGATATGCAGGCCGGGGAGCAGATTATCCCGGCGGGGAGCTTTATCCAGCCCGGTACGATAGCACTGCTGGCCACATTTGGTTATGCGCAGGTCAAGGTGGCAAGGCGGCCGGTTGTCGGCATCCTGTCCACCGGAACAGAGCTGCTTGACGTTGCTTCTCCGCTCGAACCCGGCAAGATCCGCAACAGTAACGGTCCAATGATCGCTGCCCAGTTAGCCCGGATGGGCATTCCGTTCAGAATGTACGAAACAGCCGCAGATCAGCTGGAGGAAAGCCTACGGACTGTAGAGCACGCGCTCTCGGAAACGGATTGCCTCATTACAACAGGCGGGGTATCCGTCGGAGATTATGATTACCTCCCTGAAATCTATACCCGGATGGGCGCTGAGGTGCTGTTCAACAAGGTCGCGATGCGTCCGGGCAGCGTAACTACGGTTGCCGTCTCGGGTAACAAATACCTGTTCGGCCTCTCCGGCAATCCATCAGCCTGCTTTACCGGCTTCGAGCTGTTTGTCCGGCCGGCAATCCTGCAAATGACCGGAGCGGATAAGGTATATCTGCCTTACACCAAGGCAGTTCTTGCTGAGGATTTCTCCAAAGCCAATCCGTTCACCCGGTTTATCCGGGCGGTGTACGACGGATTCTCGGTGCGGCCGGCCGGATTTAACAAATCCAACGCCGTATCCTCGATCGCACGGGGGAATTCCCTGATTGTGCTGCCGGGAGGGACCAGGGGATATTCGGCAGGTACTGCTGTAGATGTGCTGCTTCTGGGCGTTGAGGAAGGAACGGATGAATGGCTGCTGTAAGCCTGCAGAAAGGGGAGGACCAGACCGATGACAGCATTACCCATACAAGATCAATTGCATCGTCCAATGCGCGATTTGCGGATATCCGTAACCGACCGGTGCAATTTCAGGTGCTCCTACTGCATGCCCAAAGAGCTGTTCGGGGATGATTATGCGTTTCTTCCCGGCAGTGAGCTGCTGACCTTTGATGAAATTCGCCGGCTTACCCGGCTGTTCGTCTCCTTAGGCGTAACCAAAATCCGTCTTACCGGCGGAGAACCGCTTCTGAGGCGTGAGCTTCCAGTACTTGTTGAGGGTATAGGTGCAATGGACGGGGTAGAGGATATGGGGTTGACCACAAACGGAGTGCTGCTGGGACAGCAGGCGGAGCCGTTATATGCTGCCGGACTGCGCAGACTCAATGTCAGCCTGGATGCACTGGACCCGGAATTATTCGGAAAAATGAACGGGCGCGGCTTAAAATCAGGGATTATTCTGCAGAACATTGACCATGCCGTAAACACAGGCTTTGAGGTTAAGGTGAATATGGTGGTGCAGCGGGGAGTCAATGAATCGGAGATTGAGCCGATGGCCCGGTATTTTAAGGAAAAGCGGATCACCCTGCGGTTCATTGAGTTCATGGATGTGGGTAATGACAACGGCTGGAGCTTTAAAAAGGTTGTCACCAAAAAAGAAATTCTGGAGCGCCTCCAAAGCAGCTTTGAAATGGAGGCACTTGGCCATAGTTACTTCGGAGAAGTTGCCGAACGTTACAGATATAAGGACAACGGGGCAGAGGTGGGCTTTATTACCTCTGTCTCAGAATCGTTTTGTTCCTCTTGTACGCGGGCAAGGCTGTCCTCCGACGGGAAATTCTACACCTGTCTGTTTGCTTCCAGCGGACTGGATCTCAGAGCTTTGCTCCGGGGCGGCGCAGATGATGCCAGCCTGCTGAAGGCAATCCGGGCGGTATGGGAGCAGCGGAGCGACCGTTACTCCGATGAGCGGACAGAGCAGACTGCCCGCAGCAGAACGAAGATTGGCATGTCCTATATCGGAGGCTAGGCGATAGGCTACGAGATCAGCTGTTAATGGAACCGGACTGGAGATCATTTTTCGCTGATTCGAAATTACCCGAACCAACCCGGCGGCGGATTTCTTCTTCGGTGAGCGGCTGGCCGATGGATCCGGTCGGGATGGCTTCCGTGCCTTCATCCACTGCTGCCCGCTCGACTCTGGCGAAGCCGGCATTCGTTCTGCGGCCGATTTGCTCGCGTTCTTCACGCGTGAGATGGACCTGTTGTTCGCTATCTTTTGCCAATGGAGATCATCCTCTCAGTATAATCTTTCACAATAATCTATCACAACATGTTACCCATAATCTGATATCCGTAAAACATATTAATGAGACAGGAGACGAATTGTACCTATGAACGGAGCCCAGCTGCTGATTCAAATGCTGATCGAAAAAGATGTGGAGACGATATTCGGATACCCGGGCGGAGCCGTATTGCCCTTGTATGATGGGTTATATGATTGTGACAGGATACAGCATATACTGGTCCGGCACGAGCAAGCGGCTGTGCATGCCGCAGATGGTTACGCCCGGGCAACCGGACTGACAGGTGTAGCGCTGGTCACCAGCGGACCGGGTGCTACAAATGCTGTGACTGGGATCGCAACGGCTTTTATGGACTCTGTTCCGCTTGTTGTCTTTACCGGCCAGGTTTCGACGGAGCTCATCGGTCTCGACAGCTTTCAGGAAGTGGATATTTATGGGATGACGATGCCGATCACCAAACATAATTATATTGTAAGGGAAATCGCTGACCTGCCGAGGATTATACATGAAGCCTTCTATGTGGCGGCAACAGGACGGCCCGGTCCGGTACTGATAGACCTTCCCAAGAACGTGATGAGTGCGGAAGTTCCGGATAGCCTGTATACCGCTGAAGCGATGAACCTCCCCTATATCCGCGGATATCAGCCCGACCATTCCATTGCCCAGGCTGATATTCAGCTGGCCGCGGAGCAGCTCAGCAGGGCGAAGCGCCCGCTTATACTGATTGGCGGCGGATGTATTCCCGATAATACACCGGAGCTGGTACGTGTATTTGCCGAGCGTTACCACCTGCCTGTGGCCAGCACCTTGATGGGTCTGGGGGCTTTCCCTTCCGGACATCCCCTGCATTTGGGCATGGTCGGGATGCACGGCAGTGTAGCTGCCAACCGTGCGCTGCAGAGCGCAGATGTGGTGCTGTGCCTTGGTGTTCGGTTCAGTGACCGTGTAACCGGCAACCGCAAAGCCTTCTCGCCATACTCCTTCAAAATCCAGGTCGATATTGATACATCCGAGCTGAACAAAAACATACATATTGACCTTGCCATTACCGGTTCATGCGGCGAAATGCTTGAACGGTTAACAGGTTATGTACATACAGCAGAGCGGATGGACTGGGAGCGTCAAATCCAGGACTGGCGCAGCCGTTCTGCGAAGGTGAGACGCAAAGCTGAGCAGAAGCTGGCCCCGCAGGATGTGATAGCTTGCCTTCAAAATGCCTCTGCAGGAGACGCCATTATTGCTACAGATGTTGGCCAGCATCAGATCTGGACAGCGACGCATTATCAGTTCACCCGGCCGCGTTCCTTCCTGACCTCGGGCGGGCTGGGCACGATGGGGTTCGGCCTGCCGGCTGCAATCGGCGCAGCGGTTGCGTATCCTGACCGCCCTGTCGTCTGTATTACAGGAGACGGAAGCATTCAGATGAACATGCAGGAAATGATGACAGCAGTTGATCTGGGCCTGAATGTCAAGGTGGCCATTTTCAAAAACGGCTATCTGGGGATGGTAAGACAATGGCAGCAGCTGTTCCTCGGCAAGCGCTATTCATCAGTTAAGATCAGCTCACCGGACTTTGTTGCCCTGGCCAAATCCTTCGGCGCTCACGGCTTCCGGGCACGTACAATGGATGAAGCGGAGCAGATGATTGATCTGGCGCTGCATACAGACGGCCTCGTAATTATGGAATTCGATATTACCGAGGAGACAAATGTATATCCGATCGTTCCGCCGGGTTCGAGCAATCAGGATATGATTGTGGAATAGACATTGAATACTTACATTAAAAAAGGATGCTTTTCTATCGAATGGCCGATAGGGAAGCATCCTCTTTCTTGTTCTCTTGTACTCTCTAAAAGTAAAAAATTAGCACTGCAGCGTATAACATGACCGAAAAACCGATTTCCGTGATGCCGGTTCGTTTGGCTGAAATTCCCGTCTTGGGCAGGATGGCTGCCCGGATCAGCAGGATCAGCAGAGGCACAAACAGAGGAGGGAACAGAAGCAGGCCTGCTGCCGCAAACAGCAGATGATAAGCGACGGATATGTAATAATACCGGGCATTGTTCCGCTCGCGGATGATTGTTTTGACATACAGGGCAGTGCCGGTAAAGTAAAGGGCCGACAAGAGGAACAGCTCTGTGGCTGTCCGCCAGCTCTCTCCCTGTCCGACGTAGAAGACCGGATATATAATCAGGGAAAAAGCAATGATCGCTGAAATATCGTTCACCAACGCGCGTTCATTTTTTGTTTTGGCAAAATAGAGATTGACAGCAAAGAGCGGCAGCAGCGGAAGCACAAACCAGATCAGATCAGGCTCGGCGATAATCAGATAGATAACAAACGGCACCAGCAGAAGCCCGTACAGCTTGAGAGGCTTGGCATATCGCTGGAATTTTCCGGTCTTGACTCCCTGCAGCAGCGGGAAGCTGAACAGATAGATCAGCAGCCAGCAGATAAACAGCGGGATATGTATGGCTTTTCCCGCCGATGAAGCAATTCCGAACAGAAAGGGAAGGATCAGCATGGCCCAGGCGCCGTGCTGGTTGGGTATATACTTCCTCATAGCATTTTCTCCTCCTACAACAAGGTATCGTGACATGGGTATGTAATATCAGCCTTATTCCATTATACCTGCTGAAATGACAGCGCTATAGTGACCCGGCACACAGCTGTATTTTGCTGTAATTAATTGTTTGCAATTTATCCATTGACAACGAAACCGATCACTCCTTTATCGACGCAATTCACATCCTATGTTATTATGATAGCCTGATAACGTGTTAACGAACTAAAGCGCGTGTGGACATTTTAATTTTACTAGGGGGATTAGAGAGATGAGACGCAAGGGAGTATGGGTTCTTTTAACGGTAATGATTATTGCAGTGATTGCAGGCTGCTCCGGATCAGGAAATGATGATAACAAGCTGGTTATCGGGATTGATGACAAGTTCGCGCCAATGGGCTTCCGGGACGAGAACAATGAAATCGTCGGCTTCGATATTGACTATGCCAAGGCAGCTGCGAAAAAATGGGCAAAGAGGTTACTTTCCAGCCAATCGACTGGTCAGCTAAAGAGTCCGAGCTGAACAGCGGACGCATCGATATGATCTGGAACGGATACACGATTACTGATGAGCGTAAGGAAAAGGTGCTGTTCACCAGACCCTATCTGGAAAACAGCCAGGTGGTAGTCGTGCTTGCCGATTCCCCGCTGGCCAAACTTGCGGATCTTGCCGGCAAAGAGCTGGGACTTCAGAGCCTGTCGTCCGCCGCTGACGCACTGGATGCAAGCCCAATCAAGGCTGAGGTTGCCGGTGTATCCGAGTTCCCGGATAACGTGCTGGCCCTGACTGACCTGAAATCGGGCCGTCTTGACGGCGTAGTTATTGATGAAGTAGTAGCCAGATACTATATGTCCATTGAGCAGAACACATACAAGCTGCTGGATGAATCCCTTGCCCCTGAGCAATATGGTGTTGGCATCAAGAAGGACAATCAGGCTTTGCTCGATGAGCTGCAGAAAGCGCTGGATGAGCTCAGCAGTGACGGAACAGCAGCCGAAATTTCTACCAAATGGTTTGGCGAAAATAAAGTATTGAACTAGATAGCTTCCTTTAGGAGTCGGTTACAGAAATGAGTATTGATTATATTATCCAGATTGCCGGGCCGATGCTGGAGGGGGCACGCACAACGGTGCTGCTGTTCCTGATCGTTATCGTCCTGTCCATCCCGCTCGGGATGCTGGTCACCCTGATGGCCAAAAGCCGGATTAAGCCGTTAGCCTGGCTGGCCCACACCTATATCTACGTGATGCGCGGCACTCCGCTGCTGCTGCAGCTGCTGTTCTTCTGCTTTGGGCTGCCGCAGATTCCGGTCATCGGAGAGTATCTGGTCATGGACCGTTTTGCTGCCGCTTGTCTAGGCTTTATCCTGAACTATGGAGCCTACTTCGCGGAAATATTCCGCGGAGGCCTGCTGTCCATTGACAAAGGACAGCATGAGGCTGCCAAGGTGCTGGGACTCAGCAAATGGCAGACACTGCGCAAGGTTATTCTCGCCCAGATGTTCCGGGTGGCGCTGCCGGCGGTAGCGAATGAGTCGATCACCCTGGTCAAAGACACTGCACTGCTCTATGCCGTAGCCGTACCGGAACTGCTGAATTACGCCAAGACCGCAGTGAACCGTGACTTTACGGTGACACCGTTTGTTGTGGCAGGCATCATCTATCTGCTGATGACACTTGTGCTGACGCTGTTCTTCAAACTGCTGGAAAAACGTTTCAAATTTGAGTAGAAGGGCTGTCCGATTATGAGCAGTATTATAGAAGTAAAAAAACTACAGAAATCCTTTGGCAGCCTGGATGTGCTGAAGCAAATTACCTTTGAAGTGAATCCCGGCGAGGTTGTGGCAGTAATCGGACCTTCCGGCTCCGGAAAAAGCACTATGCTGCGCAGTCTTGTGCATCTGGAGGAGATCACCGGCGGGAGCATCTTCATCCACGGTAAAACGCTGGCCGAGAACGGGAAATACGCCGGCAGCGCAGCGATCAGGGACATTACCGCCACAATGGGCATGGTATTCCAGCACTTCAACCTGTTCCCGCACCTGACGGTACGGGGGAATCTGGAGCTGGCCCCCAGAACGCTGAAGCGGGAGAGCAGCCAGGTAATTGCTGCGAGAAGCATGGAGCTGCTGACCAAGGTTGGTCTGGCTGACAAGGCGGATGTATATCCGTCCATGCTGTCCGGCGGGCAGAAGCAGCGGGTGGCTATCGCCAGAGCACTGATGCTGAATCCGGACATTCTGCTGTTTGACGAGCCGACATCGGCACTCGATCCTGAGCTGACCGGCGAGGTGCTACGGGTCATCCGCCAGCTGGCCGAGGAGAACATGACGATGATCATCGTGACCCATGAAATGAACTTTGCCCGTGATGTGGCAGACCGGGTATTCTTTATGGACAACGGGGAGATCGCCGAATCCGGAACACCGGAGCAAATCTTCGGCAATCCGCAGCTGGAGCGGACCCGGACTTTTTTGAATCAGGAGTAAACAGAAGAAGATTTGAAAGAGTGTGTAGCGGCGGCTATGCACTTTTTTGATATTCAGGTAGGAATTTTGTGGGGTTAATTTGTCATTATCTGCATGAATGAACATGCATAGTTTTGACAGGGGGCACAGAGAATGAGAAAATGGGATTTCGGGACAGCGGGATGGAAGGCATAAAAAGGCCTTCTTCCGCTGCAGAAATTTGTTCTTTTGGAGGCATAACATGAATCAGCGTTTTCGTATTACCCGTTCCATGCAGGAGGACAACGCGGCACAGGCGATCACTCTGGAGGAATGCAAGCAGTACTTCGCACAGCGTGCTGATTTTGCTTATTCGCAGACTTTTACCGTTAAAGGGCCAGAGAGCATTATGACCATTGAAGGGGATTTCTTCATGTGGACTTACGGTGAAACGGAAATTCCTTTCCGGCTGTATTCCGGAGATCTCTATGTGGCGGTATCCGCAGAGGCAGTCGTTCCTTTAATGATTGAGATTGCCACTGATCTTCAGGCGGATATTGTAGAAGGATAATAAATGCAGTGCAGTGACCCAGGCATTATAACTAATGAAGGAGTATACTATGCAGCCGATACAACCACAACATATACAGTCACGGATAAATGAATTATCCGGCCGGGATTTATATCTTCATCTTGAGCTTACTTCAGGCGCATATGCCAATCATCTGGACAGCTGCCGTCATCCGGCCTCCGCTTTTATCAGCAATGCGGTTATCCGTTACACCCAGGGCTCCATCTCCGGTACCGGCCCGTACCGGGTCGGGCTTAAGACCGCTCAGGGCTGGATTTACGCCGAAGGGCTTACCCATATAGATGAGCAGGATACTGAGCGTCTCATTCTGGCGGGACATGACAGCATGGGCAAGCTGGTTGTCGCCCTGCAGCTGAGTCTGGAGGCGTTCTGATGAATATGGAGGAAGTTACGAACATGAGCAATAATCAAACTGATGCTTTGCGCATTCTGGCCGTGTTCCCACATCCGGATGACGAGTCCTTTGTTGCAGCGGGCACTTTGGCCAAATACATAGCAGGAGGCGCCCAGGTGACCTTTGCCTGCCTTACTCTTGGCGAAATGGGCCGGAATATGGGCATCCCGCCCTTCGCTAACCGGGTTACTCTTCCGGGTATCCGTAAGCGGGAGCTGGAAGACTCCTGCCGGGCAATCGGCATCCAGGACCTCAGAATGCTTGGCTTCCATGACAAGATGATAGAGTTCGAGGATCAGGAGCTGCTGGATGGAACCATTCTGGAAATGCTGCAGGAGCTGAAACCTTCGATCGTGATTACATTCTATCCCGGCTACAGCGTGCACCCCGATCATGATGCGACCGGAGCTGCTGTCGTAAGAACCATCGGGCGGCTTCCTGCGGAAGAACGGCCGGTTGTCCTGTGCAGTGCCTTCTCCAGCAATCATGAGCAGATGATCGGAAAAGCGGACGTTACCATAGATGTTACCGCATTCCTGTCTTCCAAAATGGCATCCATTCAGTCGCACCGTTCACAGTTCCAGGCAGCGGAGCTTGTGGGCAGCCGGGTTCTTACCGAGGAAGAAATCATCAGCCGTTACGGCACGGAACAGTTTTGGACTTACCGGTTTAGTTAAGCTTATTTGGATGCCGGCAGGCTGGAAGCCTTGGGCTCGAATTGACTCCATGGGACAAGGTTCTCCATCACCAAGGCCAGTATGACACCAACGACCAGCCCGTTGGAAGCGAGCGGAGTCAGCAGCGGCGGAAAGTCGGCAAAGGCGGAGGCGGGAATATTCATAATTCCGATTCCGGTCAATACCGGGAGTGCTACACGGTAAATCGTTTTGGAATTAAGTGATGTGCGGCCCAGGGTATTCAGCGCCGTGCCGAACATTTGCAGGTAGGCGACAAACAGCACTGCGCTGCCGACAGACATCGGGAGCAGCGCCAGCCAGCTGCTCAAGGCCGGAATGAGGCCGACCAGCATTAGAAGTGCGGCACCGGTCATCAGGGCAGACCGTCGCAGCACCTTCGTGTTCTCAAGAAATCCTATTGAGGAGGCGAACGTGCCAAACGGAATCAGCCCGAAGCATGCGCCGGCAACCGAGAACAGATTGGTGAACAGCAGCGAGCGGATATACTGTTTCTCTGTAGCCTGCTGCTGATACAGCTTATCTGCAGCTAGCAGGCTGGTTAAGGTGTTGGTCATATTAACCAGCCCGGCAAGCAGGCCGACCATGACGATGCCCGGCACAAAGGTTGGCCTGCCCCATGGCATCCATTGCCAGACAGCAGTGTTATCAGCTGATGCTGCTCCCATGCTTCCGGAGCTGCCGAAGCAGATTACGTAGGCGATCCAGCCTGCTATGATGCCAAGCAGCAGAGAGAACTGGCTGAGCTTGCCTTTCGCCTTCAAATGAATAAAGGAAACAAACAGGATGATTACGAGAGACAGGCCGGCAAGCTTTAAATCCCATGTGCCGCCGGCGCTATAGCCGATCATGCCTTTGAAGAACGTATTGGCCAGCTGAAAGGTAAGCAGCAGAAGGTAAATGCCCATTACAACCGGTGTAAATATGCGCTGCAGCAGCTTAAGGAAGCCTAGCAGAGCCAGAAGGCTTCCGATAATGCCGGCCAGCAGAAAACCGCCGGTCAGACTCGCTGCTACGGACACGGGATTCACGCCCATCGCAGGAGCGGAGGAGATGATTCCGAGCACCAGTCCCCACCAAATCCCGGCAGGACCGTCCATTAGGGCATAACGGTGACCCCATAAGGCTTGAACGATACATAATAGTCCGGTCAGGATGAAGGAACGCTGCATGGAAGCGGTAATGTCCGCGGCAGTCATTCCCAGTGCATGGCCCACTGACAGCGGGACAAGCACGGTGTTGGTAAACAAAAAGATAAGCCACTGCACGCCTGCGGGCAGTAGGCTCAGGTGATCTTTGTACTTATTCCATACCATAATTTCATTACCAGCTTTCTGCGTTAATCTTACATAAGCATGGTAACATGAAGTGAACTATATGAATAATATTAAGTTCGTAGCAAAAGTATATGATTATCATATACTTGAATGTTAAAGGAGCTGAGCTTATGGATATCAGGCAGCTGCGTTATTTTATTGCCCTTGCGGAGGAACGGCAGGTTACCTCTGCCGCGATGAAGCTGCACATGTCCCAGCCTCCGCTAAGCCAGCAGCTTAAACTGATGGAGACGGAGCTTGGCGTGCAATTGTTTCACCGTAACGGCCGGCAGCTGGAATTGACCGCTTCCGGCAGGACGCTATATGAGCATGCCCTGACGATAACCCGCCTGATGGATGAAGCGAAGGCTGAAACCCGTGAGAGCGGACTTGGTATCCGCGGCAAGCTGTCAATCGGGGTTAATACCTTGTCCGATTCCCGGCTGCCGGCGCGCTCAGCCTGTTTCGGGAAAAGTACCCGAAGGTAACGTTCAAAATCCAGCAGAATGAAACGAACACGCTGATCCAGCTGGTCCGTGAGAAGACGCTCGATCTGGCTATTGTCCGCCTGCCGATAGATCTGGAGGATTTTGACTGCCTGATGCTGGGTGATGAGCCGCTCTATTTTGTTACCGGTGATGCAGCACCCGGCACGCTGACCCGCACGGAGGAAAGCGTTTCTTACGAAGCAATCGCCGGATACCCGCTGCTTCTTCCAAGTACGGAAGGGCTGGGGCTGTATAACCTGATTCTTGAGCATTTCCGCTCCCGCGGATTATCCCCGGTTATTATTGGAGAATGTTCTGACATCGGAATGCTTATCGAGCTGGTATCTTCCGGGTTCGGTGCGTCGATCCTTCCTGAGACTTCACTTGGCAGACATACCGGACGGAGCATCCGTTATTCCAGGATCGATGATCCCTATGCTGTATCCAGCTCAGCCGTAATCTGGCTGAAGCAGCCGTTCCTCAGCAAAGCTGCGGTGAACTTTATCGGAACCTTGCGCGCAGGCGCTGCCGGTTCAGGAATATCAGCAGAAGCGCGATTGCAGTAAGAACAAAGGCAAGCCGCCGTAAGCCGCCTGAGCTGAGCTGTCCGCCCATAATAAGACCTGTCAGCAGAGAGGACAGGATGGTCCCGAAATATCTTGAGGTATTGAACACACCTGAAGCAACACCGATGATTTCCTTGGGAGAGCTTTGAAACAGGGCGGCCTGCAGACCGACACCGCTTAGGCCGTTGCTTATTCCGAATGCAGCCAAAGCTATACATATGCTGGCAACCGGCCAGCTTCCGTTCAGCATTACCAGCCACAGTGAGCCGAACGTCATCAGCAGGGCAGACAGCATGAGGGCCGGCCCCGGTCCCGAGCGGTCTACCCAGCGTCCTGCAAACGGGGCTGCTGCGAGTGAGCACAGGCCGAGACTCAGCATAAGAATGCCTGTCTGAAAGACACTGACTTGCCGTACTGACTGCAGATAAGAGGGCAGACCGAAGAAGAGCGCATAATACAGCACGTTAACCAGCATGTATTCTACATTGACCCGGGTCATTGCCGGGTGGCGGGCAAAGGTGCGCAGGGGAATAAAGGGCGAAGCTGTTCTCAGCTCGTGCATTACAAATCCGGCAAGCAGAGTAAGTCCGCCTAAAGCCGTAAGGATCTGCCACGACGCTGCGGCTCCGGAGGACTCAAGGGACAGCACGCCAAGGAGCAGGGATGTCAGACCGGCTGCAAACAGTACAATCCCTTTGATGTCCAGGATTTCCAGCCATTTTGAGAGCGTTCTGCCATTCGCCTCAGATTCTTCCGGGCGATCCGAAGGAATGCTCCTCCAGGCCAGCGCAAAGCCGGCAGCCGTGAATGGAATATTGACCCAAAAAACCGCCTCCCAATCCCACCGCCCAATAATAACTCCTCCGATAAAAGGTCCGACTGCCGCAGCGCCAGATAAAAAGACGGACAGTACAGACAGGGCAGCAGCCTGGTTCTCCTTGATATGTATCCGTACAATGGCCATACCGACCGCAACCATCATGCTTGTCCCGATGGACTGGATAATACGGCAAACGATCAGCCAGCCAAATCCCGGCGAGAAGGGAGCCAGCATGGAGGCTGCGAAGGCAACCACCAGTCCGGCAAGAAAAATGCGCCGCCGGCCGAACAGGTCGCTGGCTTTACCCATAACCGGCTGGGCGACACTGCTGGCGATATAAAAAGCAAAAACGACCCAGGATACAGCTGTATAATCCAGCCGGTAGACTTCCTGAAGTCTGGCTAAAGCAATTGAAATCATGGAAGAATTCAATGGATTCAGCAGGACCCCCAACCCTACCGCTATTAATAACCATCTGTTACGGTTTTTCATTTCAGTGTCCTCCTTGTTATGCAAGTAATGTTATCGTAAAGGAAATCCGATATTTACTCCAATGCATTTTATGTTATGATTTCATTGACTATAAGGAATGAAGGGAGGCGCTATGGAGCTTCTGCAACTACAATATTTCGTAACGGTAGCCCGGCTTGAGCATGTAACGGAAGCTGCGCAGAGCCTACATGTTACGCAATCCTCTCTGAGCAGAACCATTGCCCGGCTTGAGGAGGATCTTGGTGTCCCGCTCTTTGACCGGAACGGCAGGCGTCTGAAGCTGAATGATTACGGCAGCAGATTTCTGCTGCGAGCGGAGCGCGTATTGTTCGAGTTAGCCCAGGGCAGGCAGGAGCTGCAGTACCTTGCCGGTCAGGAGCCCGCAACGCTGGAGCTCGCGGTAACAGCCGCAAGCGCACTTCCCAATATTCTGCGGGCCTTCCGCCAAAAGCGGCCGGATATTCACTTTCATGTACAGATGCTTACAACCAGAGAGATGACTGACTGCCTGCTAAGGGGAGAAGTAGACTTTTGTCTGTCTTCGCCATCCTTTGAAGCTGAGGAGATTGAAACCCGGATTGTATATAATGACCCGCTTATGGTTGCGGTGCCGAAAGGGCACAGGCTGGCAAACCGCTCAGCTATTGCATTGTCTGAACTGAAGAATGAATGGTTTGTGGGTGTCAAAAAAGGCTACGGGACCCGGGATCTGGCTGATTCCGTATGCAGTGCAGAGGGATTTGTACCGCATTATGTGTATGAGGGGGATGAGCCTTCAAGGCTGATCCAGCTTGTGGAAGCTGAAATCGGCATTGCGTTTATTCCCGGTACCGCGATGGATTCACGCGGAATGGTCAGCTATTTACAGGTGAATAACGATAAGCTGGTGCGGGAAATTGCCCTGCTGTGGAACAAGGGTCGTTATCTATCACCGGCCGCCTGCGAATTCCGTGAGGTTGTGATCGGGTATTTTACCGGATTAGAGCAGGTATATGTGAATGAGTCAAATTAACTTTATTAATTTTTTGCAGGTGGTGCACACAATGGACAAGACAGAGCAAGCGGATAAGCGGATTTACGTCCGATTCCCCGAGGAGACAGATGCCGCGGCATTAACAGATATTTACAAGCGTAACCGGGCATTTTTTGAGAAATATTCACCTAATGCCATTGACGATTTCTATACAGAGGAATATCAGCGTCAGCTGATAGCGAACAGCAGGTCAGACCGTGAAACGGACCGGAGATATGATTTTGTAGTATGCCACCGGGAGGACGGCCGGATTATTGGCAGTGTTGGCCTGTCATTTGTGGTAAGAGGGGCGCTGCAGAGCTGCATGATCGGCTACAGCCTGGATCAGGAGTTTAACGGCCGGGGATACATGACTGAAGCGGTTAAAATAGTCGTGCAATATGCCTTCGAGGAGCTGAAGTTTCACCGGATTACGGGTGAGGCCTCACCCAAGAACCCCGGCTCGATCCGGGTCCTGGAAAAGGCCGGCTTTCACAAGGAAGGCATTGCCCTCCGTAATGTAAAAATCAACGGCGTGTGGGAGGATCATCAGGTGCTCGCTATATTAAATCCCGCGGACTGAATGTGACCGGGTTTTGTCTGGCTGCAGATGATACAATAGCTTTGTCAGCTATAACGAACATCAACCGGAGGGATGCTTAACATGAGCGGGTCTAACCAGGAGTATATCGTCATATCAGGTGCGAGGGAAAACAACCTCAAAAATGTTTCATTGCGCATACCCAAGCGGAAGATCACTATCTTCACAGGGGTCTCCGGATCGGGTAAGTCCTCAATTGTCTTTGATACGATTGCTGCGGAATCTTCGCGTCTGCTGAATGAGAACTTCAGTATGTTCGTGCGTACCTTCCTGCCGAAGTTTCCGCAGCCGGATACCGATGCTATTGAAAACCTGAGCATGGCTGTCATTGTCGATCAGAAACGGCTGGGCGGAGGCTCTCATTCCACCATGGGCACAATCACTGATATTTCTCCAATTCTGCGTCTGCTGTTCTCCCGGGTGGGCCAGCCGCATATCGGAGGGGCAAATATGTTCTCCTTCAATGATCCTCAGGGAATGTGCCTTGAATGCAGCGGCATCGGACGCAGGCTTGGGGTCGATATGGACAAGGCCCTGGATTTGTCAAAATCACTGAACGAGGGCGCTATTCTGTTGCCGGACTATTCTGTAGGCGGCTGGGAGTGGAATATGATCGTCCAGGCCGGAGATTTTGATCTGGATAAGCGGCTCTGCGACTATACGGAAGCGGAGCTTGACCAGCTGCTGTACGCCAAAGCCAGAAAAGTAAAGATGGATTTCGCGGGTAAAGCGACCAACATTACCGTAGAAGGCGTCATCGAGAAATTTACGGGCAAATACATCAGACAGGACGTCAAAATGAAATCCGAGCGCACCCAGAAGATGGTCGCCCCCTTTATTACCGAAGGCCCGTGTCCAAGCTGTCACGGGGCAAGACTGAGCCAGGCGGCACTCGGCTGCCGGATTAACGGCTACAACATTGCCGAGCTGTCTTCGATGGAGGTTGGCGGGCTGATCCGTACCATACAGGAGATCAGCGATCCTGCTGCAGCTCCGGCTGTCAAATCGCTGACCGGACGGCTGCAGCATCTGGTGGATATCGGACTTGATTATCTGACACTGGACCGGGAGACAGATACCTTATCCGGAGGCGAATCCCAGCGGGTCAAGATGGTGAAGCATCTCAGCGGAAGTCTGGTGGATGTTACCTATATCTTTGACGAGCCGAGTGTCGGATTGCATCCCCGTGACGTACACCGCCTGAACGGGCTGCTGCAGAAGCTGCGCGATAAAGGAAATACGGTCATCGTCGTCGAGCATGATCCGGATGTCATCAAGGTGGCAGATCATATTGTGGATGTCGGGCCAAATGCCGGAAGCCGCGGCGGCAGCATTGTCTACGAAGGAAGCTACAAGGGTCTGCTGGAGTCAGGAACGTTAACGGGTACGTATCTGAAACGCCGGCTGCAATTGAAGCAAAAGTACAGGCAGGCTACCGGCAAGCTGCCGGTGAGAGAGGCTTCCCTGCATAATCTGCACAAGGTGTCCGTTGATATCCCGGCAGGGGTTTTGACGGTAGTGACCGGGGTTGCCGGTTCAGGTAAAAGTACACTGATAAATGATATCTTTCTCAGCACCCACCCGGAGGCTATCGTAATTGACCAGTCGGCAATCGGCGTATCCACCCGGTCCAATCCGGCAACCTATACCGGCATCATGGATGATGTGCGGAAGGCGTTTGCCAGTGCCAACAAGGTCAGTCCCGGCTTGTTCAGCTTCAACTCCAAAGGAGCCTGCGAGAACTGTCAGGGTCTTGGTGTGGTCTATGCCGAAATGGCGATTCTGGATACGATAAAGTTGCCGTGTGAGGTGTGCGGCGGAAGACGCTTCAAGGAAGAGGTACTGGCTTACAAGCTGAACGGCAAATCGATTGCTGAAGTACTTGAGATGACCGTGGAGCAGGCACTGGAATTCTTCGAGCTGAAGGAGGTCCGGCGTAAGCTGCAGGCGCTGAGCGATGTCGGGCTGACCTACATTACGCTCGGCCAGCCGCTCAGCACCCTGTCAGGCGGGGAGTGCCAGCGGATCAAGCTGGCCAGCGAGCTGCACAAGCAGGGCAGCATCTATGTGATGGACGAGCCGACGACTGGCCTGCACATGTCCGATATCGGCCATCTGCTGGAAATCATGGACCGGCTCGTAGACGCCGGTAACACCGTGATCGTCATCGAGCATAATCTGGAGGTTATCAGCCAGGCCGACTGGATTATTGACATGGGGCCGGACGGCGGCAGCCGGGGCGGACAGGTCGTGTACGAAGGTACGCCAGACCGGATTAGGGAAGCCGCAGAATCCATTACCGGTAAATACTTGAGTTAAGATGGATTGGATAGCCCGATCTGAACCGCCTGTTTCTGCTGGCGGCTTAGACCGGGCTGTTATTTGAGTGGAATTAAGGTTAATTGAATTGTAAGTGAATCTTGCAGATTAATATAGTGAAATTATTCACAAAATAAGCCCCAAATCATTGCAAATCCGGATGTACATAGATTATGATGAGTATAGCACATTATAGAAATACATTTATAAAAGTCGGAGGATTTGTACAATGGCAGCACAACGCTTAAACAGCATGGATGTCAAAAAAATGAACCGGAACGCGATCTACCGTTACCTGAACTACCATCCATCGACTTCCATTCAGGAGATAGCTTCGGCAGTTAACCTGAGCCTTCCGACGGTTACCCAGAATCTCAAAGAACTGCAGGAACGTGATCTGATTATAGAGACCGGGTTGTTTGAATCTACAGGAGGACGGAAGGCAAAGGCCATGGCTTGCAACAGTGTGGCAAAATACAGCATCGGTCTGGATGTAACTCGGAATCACGTCGGAATAGTGGCCATAGATCTCAGCGGAAAAATAGTGAAGAATGTCCGTCATCAGTTTCCTTTTGCCAATTCAGAGACTTATTTTCAGGGAGTGGGCAGGCTGGTAGACGAATTTGTCGCTGAATGCGCCATAGACAGCAGCAAAATTCTCGGTGTAGGCATAGCACTGCCCGCAATTCTCGAGGCTGACCGCCAGACGGTCAGCTATGCTACGGTCATAGATTTTAAAGGCGGAAATGTCCGTCAGTTCGCCGAGCATATTCCTTACGAATGCGTTTTAAGCAACGATGCCAATGCAGCAGGATTCGCCGAATTATGGGGGGAGCAGGACCTGAATAATGTCGTCTACCTCTCGCTGAACAACAGTGTAGGCGGCTCCATTATCGTCGATAACCAGATTTACACCGGCCAGAATCACCGCAGCGGGGAATTTGGCCATATGACCATCGTTCCCGGCGGCCATACCTGCTACTGCGGACAGAAGGGCTGTGTCGATGCTTATTGCTCGGCCCGCATCCTCTCGGACAGCACACAGGGCAGCATCTCTGAATTCTTCCGGCTGCTGCGCACCAGTCAAGAGCCGCAGAAATCGCTCTGGGAAGAGTATCTTGTTTATCTTGTGGTAACGATCAATAATTTGCGGATGCTCTATGATTGCGATGTGATCCTAGGCGGATACGCCGGAGCGTACATGGAGGAATACATCGACCTTCTTCAAGAACGCGTAGCAAGTAAAAACACCTTCGAAGCAGACGGCTCCTATCTGCGTGTCTGCAAATACAAGCTGGAGGCAACTGCGGTAGGCGCAGCCCTGGAGCTTGTTGCCGGATTCATCGACAGCATCTGATTCGCGGGAACAAGCATCGTTTACAGTATAAATTGTCTTAATCAAGTCCCAGGTCATAGCGGAAATGCGCCGGAATAACGGTGCGGTCCGCTATCGGTTGGGGCTTTTTTGTGTCAGTTTTAATGACAAAAATGAATCCGCTTACAGTTCTTACTGATTTCTGTTGACAGCAAAACAATTCTGGTTATAATCTTCTTTAGGACGTTTTATAAAAGTGTATTAATAAAGATTAGGGCAAATGAAAACCGTATCTCAACACGTATCTTAATGATGGAGGGAAGGGAATGGAACAAGAGATCAAGCTTAGGGTGTCACAGATTGAAAAGTCCTTTCCGGGGGTCAAGGCATTAGACAAGATCGACTTTACGGTGAAAAAAGGGTCGGTGCATGTGCTGTGCGGCGAGAACGGTGCAGGCAAATCCACCCTGATGAAGATCATCAACGGCATTCACCAGCCGGACGGCGGACAGATCTTCATAGACGAACAGCCCGTCAAGATTGGGAGTCCAATACAGGCGCGCAGCCTTGGTATCTCGATGATTTTTCAGGAATTGAATTATGTGCCTGAAATGACGGTCGAGGAGAATCTGTTCCTTGGAAACCTGCCGGGCAAGAGGTTCGGCAACGTGGACTGGAAGGAAGTCAGACGGCGGACCACGGAGCTGCTGAAATCCGAAAATCTGCCGTATTTACCCACAACACTGCTCAAGGACCTGACGGTATCGGATATTCAAATGCTGGAGATTATGAAAGCGATTTCGAACAAATCCGACATTATCATTATGGATGAACCGACCTCTGCAATTACCCACGAGGAAGTAGAGAAGCTGTTCATCAAGATCAGGGAGCTGAAAGCCCGCGGCGTCTGCATCATCTATATCTCCCACAAGCTGGACGAAATATTTCAGATTGCCGATGAGATTACGGTGTTCCGTGACGGGACCGTTGTCGAAAGCCATCCCAAAGAGGAACTGGACATTGAGACAGTCATCTCGCTCATGGTAGGACGCAAGCTTACAAATACGTACCCGAAGGAAGACATAGAGATCGGTGATACGCTGCTGAAGGTGGAGAACCTGTGCGGTGCCGGTGGATACAAGGATGTCAGCTTCCATGTGCGTAAAGGGGAAATGGTCGGCTTCGCGGGACTGGTCGGAGCGGGAAGAACCGAGGTCATGCGCTCATTGTTCGGCCTTGATCCCATTGTATCCGGGCAGGTCTACATAAAAGGGCAAGAGGTCAATATCCGGAGTGTAGAGCAGAGTATCAGAAACGGGATGGTCATGTTATCCGAGGACAGGCGGCGGTACGGAATCATACCAATGCGTTCAGTCAGAGAGAACACCACGATATCTTCACTGCAAAAAGTGTTCTTTCGCTTCCGCTATCAACGGAAGAACGAACATGATCTTGTGTCGGAAATGTTCAGCAAGATGCGGGTTAAGACGCCGTCCACGGAGACCGTTATCGCGTCGCTCAGCGGAGGCAACCAGCAGAAGGTGGTGCTCGCCAAATGGATGCTGCTCAATCCCGACATCCTGATCCTGGATGAGCCTACCCGCGGCATCGATGTAGGTGCCAAATACGAAATCTACAAGCTGATGACCGAATTGGTGAAGGAAGGCAAAGTGGTCATCATGGTCTCCTCCGAGCTCCCCGAGCTAATCGGCATGTGCGACCGGATCTACGTAATGGCCAAAGGGACCATAACCGGGGAGCTCAGCAGGCATGAGTTCACCCAGGAGCAAATCATGAAGTTCGCCACAGGAACAACTACATCTTAACGAGGTGAAGGGAATTGAAAGAGATCAATTGGAGCCAATTCTGGAGCACGTTTAAAAAAACCTACAGCATTTATCTGGTGCTGCTGGCCTTGTTTATTGTCTGTTCTTTTGCCAATCCGAACTTTTTATCGGTTAACAATCTGACCAATATCTCCACCCAGCTTGCGGTAACTACGATTCTGGCCTTCGGCCAGACGCTGCTGATTATCAGCGGGATGCTTGACTTATCACAGGGCTCCGTGCTGGCGCTTTCCGGTGTTTTTGCAGTATCGGCCTATAAAGCTACGGGTTCTTTCACTGTCGCTATTATTACCGGCATCGTAACCGGCATCGTGTGCAACCTCATTAATGCGGTTATGATCAGCACCTTTAAGACACCTCCGTTTATCGCTACACTTGCCATGCTGACGATGGCCCGCGGGGTAGCCCTCCTGTTCACGAAAGGCCAGAATATTCTGCAGCTTGGTGATTTCACTGTACTCGGCCAAGGCTCCATCGGCTTTGTTCCGATCCCGGTCCTGTTCCTGATTGTCTTTGCCGTTATTACCTGGTATATCCTGCGGCACACCAGATTCGGCCGTTCACTTTTCGCCGTAGGCGGCAATGAAGAGGCAGCGGTCGCTTCAGGCATTAACGTGCACAGAGTCAAGTATACCGCCTTTATCATCAACGGGATTTTTGTAGGCATGGCCGGAATCCTCTTTATGTCCCGGGTCAATGCCGGTCTTCCCAACGGAGCAATCAACTATGAATTTACAGCGCTGACCGCAGCGATCATCGGAGGCACCAGCTTCTCAGGGGGCATCGGCTCCGCGGGCGGTACACTGGCCGGGGCGTTTATCGTCGGCTTTCTCGATAACATCATGAACCTGACCAATGTCGATTCCTATATGCAGCAGATTATCCGCGGCGCCATCATCGCCTTGGCGGTTATCTACGACATCCGCTCCAAAAACCGCAGAACCAAAAGCACACTGGGCCGGATCGAAGACAAGAGCATACGCAAGAAAGGCAAGGGTATTACGCCAAGCCATAAAGGATGACCGGATTAAACAGCAATGCTGTTTAAAATAAATAAAAGGGGAAGTCATATGAAAAAAACACTGGTAACCCTGGTTTCAATGCTGCTTGTAACGGGAATGCTGGCAGGCTGCGGAAATTCGGATAAGGCAAATTCAGCGAACGGCGGAGAGAAGGCAAACAGCGGCGATAAGGTCTATAAGATTGCTTATATCGCACGTGCCCAGTCCGATTCGTTCGCTGCCTGGCTGGCCAATGCGGTGAAGGAGGAAGCGAAGAAATATCCGGATATCAAGCTCGAGGTCTTCGACGGCCAGGCCAATGATGACAAAGAAAAATCCATGATTGAAAATGCCATCACCAATAAATTTGACCTTGTGATCGTGCAGCCGAACAATGGTGAGGCACAGCGGCCTTATGTTGAAAAAGTTATCAAAGCCGGTAAATTCGCCATCACCACGAACGCCCGGATTAGCGGAATTGAAGGCGCTTCCTCCGTGGATGCCGATCCGTACGAGCAAGCCGGCGTGAACGCCCGCGCCGCACTGGATCAGATCCCGCAAAATGCCAAGGTTGTTGTCCTGAACGGCCCATCCGGCAACTTCCATGCCGACAAGCGCAGAGAAAGCTGGCAGAAGGAGTTTTTTGACAAACGTCCTGATGTACAAATCGTCGGCGAACAGATTGCCAATTGGAACAAGGACGAGGCGATGAAATACATGGAGGACTGGGTCCAGGCGAACGACAAGATTGATGCGGTGATATCCATGAACGATAACATGGCGGCGGGCGCAATCGAAGCCGTTAAGGATAATTCCAAATTTGACGGTATGCTGGCGTACGGGGTGGATGGAACCCTTGAAGCTTTCCAGCTTATTAAAGAAGGCCGGATGACCTCTACATGCCTGCAGAATGCTTTTGAATTGGCCGAGAAGCTTCTGGACACCAGCAGCAAGCTCCTGACCGGAGCGGAAAAGCAGGTGGATACGGATATCGGCAATCCGCTCATTACCAAGGACAACGTTGAGGAATATATCGCATTGCTTGAGAAAGCCGAGGCCTTGAAGTAACAGGCTAATTACGGAAGGAGAAACCATAATGAAGAACAGAGCTTATTACATGACCGAACTCAAGAAGATGGAAATGAGAGAAATCGAAATGCCGGTTCCTGCTGAAGGCGAGGTTATCGTCAAGCTTGAATATGTGGGGATCTGCGGCTCGGATGTGCATTATCTGGAGCATGGCCGGATCGGTGATTTTGTGGTCGAGGGGGATTTTATCCTGGGTCATGAGTGTGCGGGTAAGGTGGTTCAGCTTGGCTCCGGGGTGAAGCATCTGCAGGTCGGTGACCGGGTAGCGCTGGAGCCGGGAATTACCTGCGGCCAATGCGAGTTCTGCAAGAGCGGAAAGTATAATCTGTGTCCTGATGTCAAATTCCTGGCCACTCCGCCTTATCACGGCTGTCTTATGGATTATATTGCATTCCCGGAAAATATGGCATTTAAGCTGCCGGACAACGTCTCCTCAGAAGAAGGAGCGCTGGTTGAGCCGCTGTCTGTGGGATTGCATGCAGCAGCGCAAGGCGGCATCAAGCTGGGCGATCGTGTCGTGATTCTGGGCGCAGGCTGTATCGGGCTTGTTACGCTGCTGGCCTGCAAAGCCTTTGGTGCTACGGACATCGTTGTAGTCGACATTATAGAGAAGCGGCTGGAAGCAGCCAAGCGCCTCGGTGCTACACAGGTTATCAATGCCAGACAGGAAGATGTGCTCGAGGTAATCGCTGCACTGACGGATGGAGCAGGCATGGATAAAGTGATCGAAACGGCCGGCAGTGAGCATACAGTGAAACAGACCCCTTATCTGGTCAAACGGGGCGGCAGCATTGTACTTGTAGGCTTGGCGGCCAAGGATATCATTGACTTTGATTTCATGCAGATTATGTTCAAAGAGGCTGACATCAAGTCGGTCTTCCGTTACCGCAACCTGTATCCAGCCGCAATCGGCGCAATTTCAGACGGCAAAATCGACGTCAAAGGCATCGTTACGCACGAGTTCAGCTTCGAGGAGTCCCAAAGAGCTTTCGATTACGTCATCGACAACAAAGAAGAGGTTGTTAAGGCAGTCATTAAGATGGGATAACTCTGCACTGATAATTTTTTGATACATCTGTAAGCCCAGTCCGTCAAATTGACGGGCCGGGCTTTTTTCACGCTGCAACCATAACGGTATTGTTAGAGATTCCGAAAAATTTAAAATATTATTGACAATTTTCTCTGGGTTAAATATATTGTACCTAAGAATAATTGTTTCCCATAGGAAACAAAGGTTGTACAGAGAAATAATTTTATCCGACTATAAAATAGTTGTGCATGAAAAAGTTCATCGGACAGGAGAGAATACTGTGATCGAAATTAAAGACCTGAATGTTGACTATTTCGGCAACCCGGTACTGGAAAATATCAATCTTGACATCCCCCTTGGCCATTCGGTCGGGATTATCGGGCCCAATGGAGCCGGCAAATCAACCTTTATCAAGGCGCTGCTGGAGGTTGTCAAAAAGCGCAGCGGTACTGTCAAAGTGGAGGGCAGAACGATATCGGGCTACAGGCGCAACATCGCATATGTACCGCAAAAGAACGACATCGACCTTTCATTCCCGATAACCGTGCGGGATACGGTGCTAACCGGTACTTATCCTGGTCTGAAGCTGTTCCGGCGTCCCGGTAAAAAGGAGCAGGAGACCGCTGAGCGCTGCATGGCGATGGTGGATATCGCAGATTTGGCTAACAGGCAGATCAGTAATCTGTCGGGCGGACAACTGCAGCGTGTGTTTATAGCCAGGGCGCTGGCCCAGCAGGCGGAGGTTTTTTCCTGGATGAACCGTTTGTCGGCATTGATTTGGTCAGTGAGACGATTATCGTCAAGCTGCTCAAGCAGCTGCGGGCAGAGGGCAAGACCATCCTTGTCGTTCATCATGACCTGCATGAGGTCGAGGACTATTTTGACAAAATCATCATTCTCAATAAGAAGCTGATTGCCTTCGGCGATGTAGGCGATACGTTCACTACCGATAATATCCGCAAAGCGTATGGAGCTTCCTTGGGCAATGTGATCATCCGAGGGGCGGGGGGTGAGGCGCATGATTAATCTTTTATCCGACTTGCTGGACATTCCCGTGTATGCCCTTAACGCCGGACTGTCGGCGGTTATCCTTGGCATTGTGTCAGGTGCGCTGGGCAGCTTTATCGTACTCCGCAAAATGTCGCTGATGGGCGATGCCTTATCCCATGCCGTTCTGCCCGGGGTCGCGCTATCGTATATACTGGGCATCAACATTCTGCTGGGTGCATCCCTGTTCGGACTGCTAGCAGCCATACTGATTCAATTTATCACCAGCCGCAGCAATATCAAAAGCGATACGTCCATCGGCATCATTCTCAGCTCTTTTTTCGCACTTGGCATCGTTCTGATTACCTTTGCGCGCAGCGGTCTTGACCTGACGCATATTCTTTTCGGCAATATTCTGGCGGTTCCGAAGTCTGAGCTGACCCAGTCTTTTATCATCATGCTGGTTGTCATTGCTATTATCACTTTGTTATACAAGGAGCTGCTGATCAGCTCATTTGATCCGGTGGTGGCCAAGGCTTACGGGCTGAAGACAGGCTTCTATCATTATCTGTTGATGATGCTGCTCTCTGTAGTTACCGTATCCTCGTTGTCACAGGTCGGCATCGTTCTGGTTATTGCAATGCTGGTTATACCGGCAGCTACATCGTATTTGTGGACCAAGACGCTGTTTCACATGATTATACTGGCCTCGGCGGTTGGTGCAGTATCCGGAATAGCCGGTGTCATCGTGAGCTTCCGGTATAATCTGCCGACAAGTGCCACAATTGTACTGGTGGGCATGACCCTGTTTGCTGTTTCCTTCATTTTATCGCCCAAAAACAATTTCCTCGGGAAAGGATTGAAGACACGATGAAAAAAATAATGCTGCTGCCGCTTTCTCTGCTGCTCCTGCTGCTTGCCGCCTGCTCAAATACAACCGCCGGAGGAGGGGAGAAGGATAAGCTGCAGATTGTAGCAACCTATTCCATCATCGCGGATATGGCTGAGAATATTGCCGGCGATAAGGCGGAGGTGTACAGCCTTGTCCCTGTCGGAACAGATCCGCATATGTATGATCCGCTGCCTGCGGATACAAGCAAGGTTTCCGGGGCAGACCTGATCTTTTATAACGGTATGAACCTGGAGACTGGAAAAGGGTGGTTCCAGGATCTGCTCGATGTGACGAACAAGACAGAAGCTGCATTTGCACTTACTGAAGGGGTAGCCCCGATCTATCTGACCGAAAAGGGCAAGGAATCCCAGGTGGATCCCCACGCGTGGCTTGACATCCAAAATGCTGTTAAATATGTAGATATCATCACTGAACAAGTAATTGCGGCGGACCCTGACAACGAAGCTTACTATCGCAGCAATCAGGAGAAATACGTCGGCGAGCTGAACGAACTGGATCAGTATGCCAAGGATGCCGTGCAGCAGCTTCCGCAGGATAAACGCATTCTGGTAACGAGTGAAGGGGCTTTTAAATACTTTTCGAAGGCCTATGGACTGGAATCTGCATTTATCTGGGAGATCAATACCGACAGCCAGGGAACACCGGAGCAGATGAGCCGGATTATCGGAATTATTGAAGATAACAGCATTCCGGCGCTGTTCCTCGAGACGAGTGTAAACCCTAAGACGATGGAGACGGTATCTGCGGAGACTGGGGTGCCGATCCATTCCAAAATCTTCACCGATTCCATTGCCAAGGAAGGTGAGGAGGGAGACACTTACCTTGGGATGATGCAGTGGAATATCGACAAGGTCGTTGAAGGATTGTCAGGGCAATAACCTGTGTATTAAAAATAAACAAGACCGCTCCTGATGCATGTGCGGTCTTGTTGTTATGTCCTCATGTGATCACAATATCCGAATAGCCGGCTGTAATGTTCAGTGATCCTGAATTGGTATCAGCCCAGATTCCGATATATCCTCCGGGCGGTACAGACATAATGTCGATGTAATCGCCGATGAGCGGTACCGGGGTTGGACTGGCGCCGTTGGGGTTAAAGGAAGTATTCGTGATTCTTGTATTGGTAAAGGTCTGGCCGCCGTTGATCGACCGGGCTACATATACATCGAGCAGGAATCCGTTCACCTGGTTGCTGTAATAGATGATATTTACTACACCGAGCAAGGGGTCAACATCGATAGCCGGGAAGAAATTCTGCGATCCGGCGGGTGCCCCCGTGATGCTGACCGGCTCAGACCAGTTTATTCCGGTACTATCCGAGAAGGACATCAGGATATCGGAATAGCCCTGCCGGTAATCCTGCCAGACGGCATACGCCCGGCCTCTGAACGGGCCGACAGAACGGTCGGTCGATACATTGGCGAAGGTCAATACCCGGAATGCATAGCCTGGAACAGGCAGTACTGTCGGCACCGGAACAATAGGAGAGACCAGAACAGGAGGGCCAAAGGTTGTGGCTCCATCCCGCGAGACTCTGATAACGAACCGGAAGGTCGGATTCACCGTGATCCAGGCGGCGTAGACATTGCCGACCAGATCTACCGCCACATCCGGACGCTCCACCTGTTCAGCATCGCTTGACAGTAATACCGGCTGATTCCAGGTCGCTCCTCCATCCTGGGAACAGCTGAGGAAGGCTGTTGAATTCCCGCCGTTGGCAACATTAAACTGATGATTATAAGTGACATAGATATTGCCCAGATAAGGGCTGGACTGTCCGACATCAACAAGCACATTGGTCTCATCATTATTAATGTAGGTTCCGAAGCCCCTGTTGACAATAACAGGCGGACTGAAGGTGACCCCGTTATCGGTTGAAGTGTAGATAACCGTTGTTCCATCCGAGGCACCCGGAAAAACATGGGCAGTTATTACAAAGATATTCGGGAAGCCGTAAGCAACATAGGGGGCTTCAGCTCCAGTGAACCCCGGCGGCAGCGGCAGAGTGGTCGATGTCCAGTTAGCCCCGCCGTCCAGAGACCGGTATACTCCGGTCTGGGGAGTGCCCGAAGTAGTATCCACAGCAACCGCAACCATTACCTGGGGAAGCAGGAGATTCACGGCGATGGCAGGCTCGAACTTTGCAAATACCCCGCTTGTGACCTCAAAGTTAAAATTCGTCATCCAATCACTCCTCTCCATACTTATACATGCTTGTTGTTACATAATATGGTCATTCGCAGATTAAGAGTGTGCATTCGAACAGGTGGAGCATAATCCATGATTGCCCCGAGTCTTCTGTCTCAATTCATCTGCTGCAGGCGCGAATAGAATGATAGAAAACAGGAAGGGAGTGAACAGCATGCCTTATTCATCAGGAATGATCACGAATACCCGGGTAACCGGCACAGCTGCCAGTTTTATCGCAGTCAGTTCCCGTAACCTGAGCAGTGCGGCGGCTACGGTTGTGGTTGAAATATTTGCCGTACCGACGTCTACCCTTACACTGACCCCGATCTATGTCTCCAGCTATACGGTGCCGGCATTTACTGCCGATATCAGAGAATTCTTTATCGCCGGTAACGTTGCATATGAAGTGCAGATTGACAACACCGATCCTTTATCGGTCGTTGCCTTCTCTTCCTACGGCCTCGACGAGTCCGGTAATCTGGTTGTCGAGCAGCGGGTGCTGCAGTCCGAATTTACAGAAATATCTGCCTTTTCACTGCCGATTTAGTAATGCTTAGGGCAGCTGCAACAGCGGATCTGTCTTGAACCCGAGACAGATCCGCTTTGTTGGGCAGTTTCCGGGTTTCCCCAGACCAAATCCCTGGGCCGGTATACATAAGAGACCTCACTTTGTGGGGTTATTTATCATGTTTAGGGCGATTCACACAGGCAATCCGCTGATTTTCCAATAAACTAATGACAAAGCTGTTTAAAGGGGGAGGAAGGATTGACGGATGTTGGGATTGTGATGCCGGTTTATATCCAGAATCCGGATTTCCTGCGGCTGGCGCTGGAGTCTGTATTAAAGCAAACGTTCACCGGGTTCCGGCTTGTCGTTGTCATTGACGGAGCTATGGACATGCAGCCGCTGGTGAGCCGTTTTACTGCCGGCGACCCGCGGGTATCCATCATCTCTTATCCGGTAAATGAAGGTGTTGCCCACGCCCTGAACACCGGATTTGATGTGCTGTTTGAAGATCCGCAGATCAGGTATCTGACCTGGGTTTCCAGTGACAATATTTATGATCCGCTCTTTCTGGAGGTGCTGCGCAGAGCACTTGTTAAGGGATCGCCTGAGCTGGGGCTTGTCTACAGCTCTTTCAGAACTATTGATAATGACGGTAAGCAGCTGGATGACGAGCACAAACTGGCTGCTCTGCGGCAGTATCAGGGGCAGCCCAAGAAAAAGCTGCTTGACTCTTCAATCATTGGCGTATCGTTCATGTATAAAGCAGAAGCCGCCAAAAAAACAGGCGGCTACCGTATGCAGCCGGTTGAGGATTACGATTACTGGCTGCGGCTGGAGGAGCATTGTGATATCCGGTTCCTGCCGGTGGAGCTGATGGATTACCGGGTTCATTCGTCCCACAGCGTCTCTGCCCAGTTAACCAGCAAGGAGAACCACCGCAAATGGAGATATACCTATCATCTGACCCGGCTTCAGGCCCGCAGCCGCCGCGGGATCCCGCCAGCCCTCACGATACTATACCCTGTGGCGGCACCTGACCCGCATCATGTTTATGCAATCGAGAACATATATGAACAGACGTTCAGCAACTACATTTTCCGGATTATAGACTTGTCTCCTGACAACCAGGCTTCTGCCGGATTGGCAAGCATCAGTCACCCCATTACCGAGTTTGTCTGGCTGCCGGGAGCCTCGGTCAAACACGCGCTTTACCGGATGCTGCTGGGAATTGAAACGCCTTATACACTGCTTTTCGGTCCGAAGCTGTTTATCGCCTACATGGATATAGAATATCTGATGACCGGACTTATCAAGCATGGGGAGACCTCCATCTCCAATTACTATACGGAGGACCACTCCCGGATCGGTTACCGCAGCAGAGGTGTTCCCTCGGTAAAACAGACGCTGAGTAATGAGCTGTTCAAAACTGAGGCACTGCTTGAATTATATCAACAGAAGATGGTTCAAAATCATCCCGAAAATGAGTGGTTGCGATGAAAATACTGTTTACGTTCTATAACCCTAGCGGAGGGATGGAAACCTTGAACCGGATCCGCTGTGAAGCCTTGGCTGCCAGGGGGATCGAATGTCATCTGCTGTATACTCATCCGGGGGAAGGGCAGAAGAATATCCGGAATATTCCAGTTCATATCATCCGCAATGATGGAGCACTCATGAATCTGCTGGCTGTCCATACCTTCGATCTGATTGTGGTATGTACAGATATTGATCTGGCGGTGAGAATCCGGCAGCATGGATATTCCGGACTCCTTGTTTTTGAACTTCAGGGACTAGGACAGATAGAGGAAGCAAGGTTGGTCATCGCCGACTTCTCGGCACGGATCAGGCAATATACAAATGCGCTGCTGTATCCGGAGACTGCACATTTACAGCAGCTCCTGATGGAGCATCTGCCGGAGATGCCGCACTTCTGCTTCGATGACCCTGTGGGTCTTGCCAATTTTGAATATACGGCTTACCCTGCAAGGAAATACCCGGTGTTAGCCTGGGTTGGCCGCCTGCAGAAGAACAAGAACTGGAAGGAATTTCTGCAGATTGGCCTCCAGCTGCTGCATATTCAGCCTCAGCTGTACCTCTGGATGTTCCAGGATGATACCTTGTACGATCCGGAGGAAAAAGCAGCATTCGAGCAATTTGTCGCCGAGACAGGTCTGGCTTCCAGGCTGATTCTGTATTCCAATATCCCTCATGAACATATGGCGGATTATATGAGCATTATCGGAGATTCGGGAGGACTGTTATGCTCGACCTCGATTCTTGAGGGCTTCGGCTATGCCGTTGCGGAAGCGATGCTGTGCCGCTGCCCGGTGCTGTCCAGCGACTCCGACGGCATCCGCAGAATGGTTATCCATAATATGACCGGGAAGATATACAGGGTAGGCCAAATTCCTGACGCTGTATCCGCTGCGGCTTCCTTAATGTTCGACCAGCCTCTGAGGGCTTCAATCCGCAAGAAGGGGGAGCAGCATATCCGCCGCAACCTCAGCCCGGAGCTGTACGTATCCAGATTCCTGAAGATGTACAGGACACTTGCCGCCAAGGCGGGGACCCGTTAGAACGAAAAAGCAAACCCTCATTATAGAACCCCCTGCATAGGCCGATGCTTAGAGCAGGGGGCTGTTTGGTTATTAATAGCTATCACAAAATGTTATTGACCCGCAAAGCAATGATATCTACAATTTGAAATGACACAACATACAGCAGAAAGGGGTTCAGGCGGCAATGGACTGGAGCAGCATCTTCACTCTAATTGTATCTATTATCACCATACTTAATATTATTCTGGCCGGAGTCGTCGTCTTTATCGAGCGCAGGGACATCGGGTCTACCTGGGCCTGGCTCATGGTCTTGTTTTTCATCCCGGTAGGCGGCTTTCTCTTCTATGTGTTTTTCGGAAGACAGCTCAAGAAGCGCAACTTCTACGCGCTGAGTGCAGAAGAACGGATTTATCTGCAGGCGGCCATTGATGAGCAGGTCATGACGGTGGATTACCAGGGGGGCTTACTGCCAAATATGCAGATTTGCTCAAAATGAACTTGCGCTCCTCCAACGCCCTTATTACGTCCGACAATGAGATTGAGATTTTTGATGACGGGGAAGCCAAGTTCAATGCCATGTTCCAGGATATCCGCAATGCGACTAAGGAAATCAATGTGCAGTATTATATCATTCAGCCGGATGCGCTGGGCCGCAGACTGCGGGACGAGCTGACCGCCAAGGCCAAAGCAGGCGTTACGGTAAGGCTGCTGTATGATGAGATCGGCTCGCGGCAGACTTCACGCGCTTTTTTCAAAGACCTGATCGCACATGGGGGCAAGGTAGAGGTGTTCTTCCCGTCACTGTTCCGGCTGATCAATCTGCGGATCAACAACCGTAATCACCGCAAGCTATGTATCATTGACGGAGAGATTGCCTATATCGGCGGATTTAATGTCGGGGATGAATATCTTGGACTGGACAAGAAAATGGGGTATTGGCGCGATACCCACTTCCGGATGAAGGGCAGTGCGGTCAATCAGATTCTCGGCAGGTTTCTGCTGGACTGGAACAAGGCAGCTCCCCGGGGAGAGGAAGAATCCGAGCAGCTCCCGCTTCCTATGGAGAAGCACACAGGCAGCAGTGTGGTACAGATTATCTCCAGCGGACCCAACTCCCAGACAGAGCATCTCAAGAATATGTACCTCAAGCTAATTGCCTCAGCCAAAAAGAGCATCTACATCCAGACTCCCTATTTCATACCTGATGCCAGCTTTATGGATGCCTGCAAAATAGCCCTGCTCTCCGGGGTAGATGTGCGCATCATGATCCCGAACAAGCCTGACCATATGTTTGTGTATCCGGCCACGCTGTCGCATGCCGGTGAGCTGCTGCCGTACGGGGTCAAAATCCTTCAGTATGAGAAGGGGTTCATGCACGCCAAAACTATCGTTGTGGACCAGGAAATTGCCTCGGTCGGTACTACGAACATTGATACCCGCAGCTTCCGTCTGAATTTCGAGGTTAACGCGCTTGTCTGCGATGACAGGATTGCCAGCGAGCTCCATGAGCTGTTCCTGAAGGACAGCATGTCCTGTACGGAGCTGACGCTTGAGCGGTATGAGGCCCGTCCGAAGCTGCTGAAGTTTAAAGAGGCTGTAGCGAGGCTGCTGTCTCCGATTCTGTAGCACAAATAAAGGGTGTCCCATCCGGGGACACCCTTTATTTGTACGTTAATCCAAGAATTAAGAGGCTTGTTCAAACTGGCTGTTATACAGCTCCGCGTAGAAGCCGTTCTTCGCAAGCAGCTCGCTGTGGCTGCCGCTCTCCAGTATATCGCCGTCCTTCAGCACCAGAATGACGTCGGCATTCTTGATCGTAGACAGGCGATGGGCGATAACGAAGGAGGTTCTGCCTTCCATCAGCTTATCCATTGCCTGCTGGATCAGCAGCTCTGTCCGCGTATCGACCGAGCTGGTAGCCTCATCCAGAATGAGCATCGGCGCGTTTTTCAGCATCGCCCGGGCAATCGTCAGCTGCTGCTTCTGGCCGGCAGAGAGATTGACCTTATCACTCAGCACCGTATCGTAGCCGTGGCTCAGGGTCTGAATGAAATGATGCAGGCCGACAGAGCGGCAGGCTGCCTCGATTTCGGCATCGGTTACGCCTGTTTTGTTATACACCAGATTCTCTCTCACCGTTCCTTCAAACATCCAGGTATCCTGCAGCACCATACAGAAGAGATCGTGAATGTTCTCCCGGGTCAGGCTGCTGATCGGAGAACCGTCGATGTAAATTTCCCCGCCGGTCAGCTCGTTGAAGCGGATCAACAGGTTAATCAGTGTAGTTTTGCCTGCACCGGTCGGGCCGACGATGGCAATCTTCTGGCCGGGCAGTACCTCGGTTGAGAAATCCTTAATAACCAGATTGTCTGTTTCTTCATATGCAAACTGCACATGCTCAAAGGTAACATGGCCCTCAGCGGTGACCAGCCTGGTTTTCTTGTGATCTTCATTATCCATTTCCGCTGCATCGAGAAATTCAAATACGCGCCGGCTTGCAGCGGAAGCGGCCTGCAGATTCTGTGCGGCCTGTGCCATCTGGGCTAGCGGCTGGGTAAAGAAACGGACGTACATAATGAAAGCGACAATGACGCCGAAGGAAATGGATCCGTTAATCGCCAGTACAGCGCCGACAACACAGACAGCCACATACCCGAGATTCCCGATGAAGGTCATCAGCGGCATCATCAGACCGGAAAGAAATTGCGCTTTGAAGGCGCTCTGCTTCAGCGACTGGTTCAGGGAGTCAAAAGTTTCACGCATCTGAGCTTCCCCATTGTAGGCTTTTACAACGGTATGTCCGGTATAGACCTCCTCGACATGCCCGTTGATTTTACCCAGGAATTCCTGCTGGCTCTGAAAATATTTCTGTGATTTCTTCATAATGACGGACATCAGGCCAAAGCCGATCAATGTAGCTGCGATTCCCGTGAGAGTCATTATCACATTGGTCTTGAACATCATGATCATGGAGCCGGCGAACAGGGCGATTGCGGTGACCAGGGTACCGACACTCTGGTTCAGCGCCTGGCCGATGGTATCCACGTCGTTCGTAACCCGGGACAGAATATCGCCGGTCGCAGACTTATTATAGTAGGAGATCGGCAGACGGTTCATTTTGCGGGACAGGTCGCCTCTCAGGCTCCTGGACACTTTTTGCGTGACCATTGACATGATAAGGCCTTGGCCCAGTGACAGCACAGCGCTAAGCGCATAAATGAAGATAAGGAAAAATCCGATTGAAGCAACAGCATCCAGATCAATGCCTGTAGCGATGCCTGCGGTGATCAGATCGGTCAGCTCCGAGAGCTGGTCCGGCCCAAGCAGTGTGAGGATGGTACCCGCAGCTGCGCTTACGACCGCAATCAGAATGACAGGAATATGCGACCGGCAATATTGGAGAAGCCGGCTCCAGGTGCCGGGCTGTTCCGAGTTCTTTTTCATTAGGCAAGCTCCTCCTTAGACAGCTGTGAATAAGCGATTTCCTGATAAATGCTGCAGGATTCCATCAGCTCATCATGTGTTCCCATACCGGCGATCTGCCCGGCTTCCAGGACGATGATCTTATCCGCATCCTTGATCGTACCGATCCGCTGTGCAACGATCAGCATGGTTGTACCGCGGGATTCCTTTTTCAGTTCGCTGCGCAGTTTACGGTCAGTCTTGTAATCCAGCGCGGAGAAGGAGTCGTCGAAGATCAGAATTTCCGGACGGCGGGCGATGGCCCGGGCGATGGACAGCCGCTGCTTCTGGCCGCCGGACAGATTGGTTCCGCCCTGGGCGATATGGGCATCGTAGCTGCCGTCCATTTTCTCTACGAAATCTGCGGCCTGTGAGGTATAGACGGCATCCACCACATCGGAATTCAGATCACGTCCGTTATCACCGAAGGCGATGTTCGAGGTTACCGTGCCGCCGAACAACACTGCTTTTTGCGAGACATAGCCCATTTTGTTGCGCAATGCACTCTGTTCATACTGATTTACGTTGATACCGCCGACAAGCACTTCACCGGATGTAACATCGTAGAAGCGTGGAATCAGGTTGACTACAGTGCTTTTGCCGCACCCGGTTGAACCAATAAACGCTACCGTTTCGCCCTTCTTGGCTGTAAAGCTGATGTTCTTGAGTACATAATCTTCGGCATCTGGGTATTTGAAGCTGACATTCCGGAATTCCACCTCGCCGGCGTGACTGGAAGGAGCTGCCGTAAGTGAACCGTCAGTCAGGCTCGGCCGGGTCTCCAGCACCTCGTTAATCCGCTTGGCCGAGACATGGGCACGGGGCATGAGAATAAAGATGATGATCAGCATCATAAAGGCCATAACGACCTGCATCGCATAGGATGAAAAAACAATCATATCGGAGAACAGGCCCATCTTGGCGCCGGCATCGGCAGATTGGATCATCACTGCGCCGATCCAGTAAATCGCCAGACTGAGGCCGCTCATAATCAGGGTAATGCTCGGCATCATGGCAGATAATACATTGTTTGCGAACAGATTGGTCCGGGTCAGCTCATCGTTCGCTGTGCCAAATTTGTCCTCTTGATATTTTTCAGCATTATAAGCACGGATTACCCGCATTCCTGTAAGATTCTCTCTGGCTACACGGTTCAGATTATCCGTCAGCACCTGCAGCTTCTGGAATTTCGGCATCACCAGTACCACACAGATGCCGACAATGACGATCAGGACTCCGACGGCTGTGCCTGTGGCCAGCGACCACTGCCAGCTTTTTCCGGTAATTTTGAGAATCGCCCAAACGGCAAGGAGGGGAGCTTTGATCAGCAGCTGCAGGCCGATAACAATCAGCATTTGCACCTGGGTAATGTCATTGGTTGAACGGGTGATCAGACTTGCGGTTGAGAAGCTGTTGATTTCCTCCATCGAGAAGGATTGTACCTTGTTAAACAGTCTGGAACGCACTCTGGCAGAGAAGTTGGCTGCAATTTTCGCCGCAATCCCCGCGACAATGATGGAAGTAGCCAGACTTCCCAGCGCACAGAGAAGCATCCAGCCCCCGGTGGCGGCAATCTCGGACATCTCACTTCCGGGTGTCTGGATTAGCCGGGTGATATCGCTCATATAATCAGGCAGCTCCAGATCGAGCCAGACTTGAGCGACGATGAACAGGACGCTGAATGCGAATAAGACCCATTCCTTTGGCTCAAGATGTTTAAGCAGTTTAATCATAAGCGTGACTCCTTTAAGTGATATGGGATGTTGCTTGTAGCATAGCGGAGGAAGATAAACTGAACATTAACTTTTCTGAAAACAGCAAAAAACCCTGAAACAACATGGGGTTGTTTCAGGGCTGAAGGTGTCCTGCAGGCAAGGTTACGATAAACTCTGTTCCCTGGAAGGGTAGACTTTCACATGTAATGGTTCCGCCGTGCAGCTGTACTATCTTGCTGACGATAGTTAAGCCGAGGCCGTTGCCAGCAGTGGAGTGGGAAGTATCCTGTTGATAAAATTTATCGAATATTTTGGGCAGAGCCTCGGGTGAAATGCCGGGTCCATTATCTCGGAATTTAAAAGCTATACCGCCATTTTGCCTGTTCATGCTTATTCCGATTTCGCCGCCCTCCGGCGTGAACTTGATGGCATTATCCAGCAGATTCAGCCAGACCTGATTGAGCAGCTCCTTATTGCCTTCGAGCTCATAGTCATGCAGGTCCACATTCAGGGCAAGTTGCTTTTTCTCAAATTTGGCCGTCAGCAGCAGCACGCACTGGCGGAGCTGCTCCCCGGCATTGAAGCTTTTTTTGTCGGTCAGAATCGTTTGGGTCTCGATCTTGGACAGCTCCAGAACGTTTGAGGCGAGCGAGGCCAGCCGGGCGGATTCCTCAATGACGATATCCAGGTATTCGTCCCGTTCCTCTTTGGGAAGGTCGTCATGCTTGAGCATTTCGGCAAAGCCCTTGATCGAGACAATCGGGGTTTTAAATTCATGCGAGAAATTGTTTATAAAATCAGTGCGCAGAATCTCGATTCCGCCCAGTTCCTCAGCCATCCGGTTGAAATTCTCGGAGAGAATCCGGAATTCCGGCGGCCTTGTAAGCTGCAGCCGCATGGAGAAGTCGCCGCCGGCCAGCCGGTCTGTTGCATCAATAAAGGTACGGATCGATTTTACCATCCGGCGGCTGGTTACAGCCGATATAGCCGTGCCGATGATAGTGCATGCGATCAGGATGAGCAGGGGGACAACGGAACCGTCCTTGATAATCTCCTCATTGATCAGGCCAAAGACATCTGCCAGATAGAACAGAAGGCCGGTAACAATTACCGTTATCAGAAAGATAGAAAAAACCGCAAGAGAGAAGATGAGCGGGAGGCTGAGCCTGCTGCCTAGCTTTTTGCCTATTTTGCTGCCTAATTTGATCAAGTCTTCTTCACCGCCTTGTACCCGAGACCGCGCACCGATACCAGCTCAAATTCAGGATAGGCTTCAAAGCGCTTCCGCAGCCGGTTAATATGCACATTTACTGTGGTGTCTGCACTCTCATTATCCATTCCCCAGATTTCATCCATCAGCTGGATGCGCGTAAAAATCCGGTCCGGGTAGGACAGCAGCTTGTACAGCAGATAAAATTCCTTTTGGGGCAACGTCTGCCGTTCATGCTCCCGGGTTACTGTAAGAGCCTCGTAATCGAGAATAACCTTGCCGATCACCAGCTTTCGGGCAGTGGCAATCTGAGAACGCCTCAGCAGGGCCTGAATCCGCAGCAGCATTTCTTCCGTGTCGACCGGCTTGGTCATATAATCATCAGTTCCCAGCCGGAAGCCTTTTTTCTTATCCTCCGGAAGATGCTTGGCCGTCGCCATCAGGATTGGAATCTGGCTGTTCGCAGCTCTGACTTCTGCGGCAAATTCGTAGCCGTCCATACCGGGCATCATAATATCCAGAATGATAAGATCAATATGCTGTGCATCAAGCACATCCAGGGCTTTATGCCCGTCCTCAGCCGTAAAAACGTCATAGCCTTCACGCTTCAACACGGCTTCAAGCAGTCTTCTGACATGCTTGTCATCTTCCACTACAAGAATACTGATCATGTCACAGGTTCACTCCATATCGGGATTAAGCTGATTAAAAGGTTCAGAGCCATAGTATCATCTTTATTTTGCTTTGAACAAGCGGCTGTATAAAAACCCTGAAACCGCAGTACCCTATAAGGGCAAAATGATGCCTCAAAGGAGATGTGCATACTATGGGAAAACAGACGAAAGCGACACCCGTAACCAAGGATAATCCGAACAAGACAGCTTCTGCCTTAGCCATTCCGTCCAATAAGAAGGAAACGGAGTTTGCAGACGAGCTTACAAGCAGTGATATCGAATCTGCCTTCAAAAATCCGGTTACCGGTGAAGAGCGGATGTACTAAAACTCCTAAAAAACAGCTGCAGACCAGGACGGGGAACAGGTCCGGGATGCAGCTGTTTTGCTAGATGATCTTACTTTAAAAGTCTGCACTCAAGTGCTCAATCAATATCCCTGCAAAACGGCGGGCAATCCTTATTTCCGGCTTTCCCTTCTGGCCGTCTTGTCCTGCACTCATGCACATTTTCTGAAGCAGGGCCATCATCGAGGTGAATATAAAATGGGCGGTCTCAAGCGGCTCCGGGTCCTGCAGCAGAGATCCGTCCTTCATACCGGCTTCCAGCGCATTCATTAAGAAATGCTGTTCCTTTTCGCGCCCGATAAAAGCCTCATATTCTGTTTTTAGTGCTGTTCCCGCTTCATAAGCCTCGTAATGCAGGTCAAACAGAAGAATGAACCGGATGCAGCCCGGATGGGCAGCACCATACTCAATCCATGCATTCAGCATAGAGACAAGCATTTCCCTGCCGCTCATACCGGCTGATGATGCTTTTTTGACGTATCCGGTCATGTTCTCCAGAATTTCTACCTGCACTTCAAAGACCAGCTCGTCAATGGACTGAAAATGCTTATAGAAGGTCACCCGGCTTATTCCTGCCAGACTGCATATTTCCTTTACATTTACTTTGAGGAAGCTTTCCCTGATAAACAGCTCTTTTGCGGCAGCTATCAGGTCTTCACGGTTTCTGGTTTTGAGGTTGTTATGCCAGGTTTCAGTCATGGGCCGCCGTCCGTTTCTGTTGGTTATTCGAAGTATGAACCGTTAAGAAGAGTGCAGAGGCAAGAATGCCTGCCCCTAAAATGTAAGGCATATGGATATGCCAGTCAAACAGCTGACCTGCAATAACCGGTCCAAGGATGCTTCCTATACTGGTGTAGGTTGTGCTTAAACCGGCTGCATAACCCTGACGGTCACCGGCAGCGTTGGCAATAATCGTGCTTAGTGTTGGCCTCAAAAAAGCATTAAAAGCAAAGAATAACCCCGACACCAGCAGCAGATACCCGAGATTAACCGTAACGAGCATTAACAACAGGGCTGCGGCGGTCATTACCAGTGAGATGCGGATCAGCTTCATTTCGCCGAGTCTTTTGATAAAGCGGTCCAGCAGCCACACCTGTACTATGATTCCAATCACCGCGCCGACCGTAATCAGCACTGAGATTTGCGCGGCATCATAGCCATATTTCTGTTCTACAAAAAGGGCATACACGGTTTCATAATTCATCAGCCCGAAGGTAATGATTAAGATAAGCAGCAGGTACTGGAAGTAGGAGGTGCGGAAGGAATTGCGGATCATGCCGGTAACCGATTCCCGCCGATCCGGCTGCCCTGCAGCAGCACGCATCTCCCGCGGAAGCGTTTCAGGCATAAAGAAGCACAGCAGCATGGCGATAAAACCCAGTCCTCCGGCAAAAAATAGGGAACACGGATACCCAGTTCCGCAATCAGCCCGCCTAACCCGGGGCCCAGCACCATCCCGAGGTTCATTGACGCCCCCAGATAACCCATGCCCTTGGCCCGGGTATCCGGAGTGGTCATATCAGCTACGTAAGCCATATTGGCCGGAACCATGATCCCGACCCCGATTCCCCCGATAAACCGGGCTATGTACAGAATCGTGAGTGTATCTCCGACAGCAAACATAAGGTCGGAAATGACGGTCAGCAGCAGACCGGCAATCAGCATCGGCTTCCGGCCCAGACGGTCTGAGAGCTGTCCGCCGACAGGAGAGAAAATAAATTGCGCAGCCCCGAATGCGGCTATGAGGTATCCGGCCGCGGCTCCGGCTGCGTTGAACTGCTTCAGGTATTCAGGGAGTATGGGTATAACCATGCCTTGACCAAGCAAAGCGATAAACAGATTCAGCATAAGAATGAATAAGTGAAATTTGGCAGACTTGGACAAACCGCTCATAGGGTTGCCTCCTTCATGGTTTACACAGTGATAACAATAACACAGTGTAAACCATAATAAGCGAAAACCTGAAAACTTACAAGCCTTATTCAGGTGTCCGGCACGATTCCGGATTACAAAAGGCCTGATCAGGGTAAACATTGTTAATTCAAATGCAACCCAAAATTCATTAACGGAGGCTGAAATATGACACAACTGAACAGTAATACCGGAGCAGCGATTCTCGGAATGGGTACCGCCCTGCCGCTGTATTCGATAGCGCAGGCAGATGTAGCCGAGCTGATCGCCTCATCGCTGCAGGACAAGCCGGATCTGGCCCGTTTTGCCAGGAGAATCTTCAAATCCTGCGGAGTCGAGAACCGTTATACCTGTGATGACAGCTACCTTGGGACAGCAGATACCTGCCGTTACCTCCCCTCGGGTGACCGGACGGATATTCCTACAACAGAGGAGCGGATGAAGAAATATCAGCAGGAAGCACCTCCGCTGGCTTTGGAAGCTGCCAAAAGATCCCTGCAGGATGCGAATCAGGCTCCCGGTGAAATCACACACCTGATTACTGTCAGCTGTACCGGGCAGTATCTGCCTGGCCTGGATGTCATGCTGATTAAAGAGCTTGGGTTGTCCCCGCGTGTGAACCGGCTTCCGTTAATGTTTCAGGGCTGCGCGGCCGGATTAAAAGCAATCCAGATGGCCCGGGATGTGGTGCTTGGTGCGCCAGGCTCGAAGGTGCTTGTTGTCTGCGTTGAGCTGTGTACGCTCCATTTTCAGCCGGTAAAAGAACGCGAAGCCTTGTTTGCAGCCTCCTTTTTCGGTGATGCTTCTGCTGCCTGTGTGATAGGTGAACCTGGGATAAGCCATAAGCATTGCCTCAGCCTGGGCAAGGGTTACTCTGTATTGCTCCCGGATTCCACAGAGGACATGACCTGGGAGGTAGGCAATACCGGGTTCGATCTATATTTATCTCCGCGGATTCCGAAGCTGCTGGGAACCCACCTGGAAGCAGAGCTTGGCCAGCTGCTGGGAGACAGCCCGCTTCCGGAGCTGTGGGCCATTCATCCGGGAGGACGGGGTATTGTCGATTCCGTACAGGAGGTTATGAAGCTAAGTGATGAGCAGACGCGGTACAGCAGGGAAATTCTGAGAACCGCAGGCAATCTGTCCTCCGTCACCATTCTGTTTGTGCTTGAGTCCATGCGCCGGGAGATGGAAGCCCGTAACGAAAAGACGAAGGAAGGAGTGGCAATGGCCTTTGGACCGGGCTTGACCGCCGAGCTGATGTCCTTCGCCTATGTTCCGGCGTATTCACCTTCCTATCAGGAGGCAGGCCATGCCATTTTTTAGAGCCTTATCGGTGCGTGCCAAAGAGGATGAGCTGATGGACGATTTCTCCATGGGCGGGGAAGAGCTCAGTGAAGCCCTGAAGCATCTGCGGCGGCTGAACCGGATTTTCGCTGCACCCGGCCCAACAAGGGATGGGGTAGAGAAGCTCTGGCAGGCGATCGGACAGCCGCAGAAGCTAAGTATCCTCGATGTCGGCGCCGGTTCTGGTGATGTCAATGTGAAGCTCCTGGAATGGGCCGACCGGAAAGGGATTGAGCTTGATATCATTCTGGTTGATATGACCGAGGAAGCCTGTGAAGAAGCCAGGCACCTGTTCCGGCACGAGCCGAGAGTGAGTGTGATGCGGGCTGATCTGCAGGAGCTTGACGATGCTTCGGCTGATATTGTAACCGGTTCCCAGTTTGTACATCATTTTGACGGCCAGCAGCTGGTGGATATGGTGGACCATATGCGGAGAGCGTCAAGGTACGGTGTGGTGATCAATGATATACACCGTCATCCGGTATCGTATACCGCAGTATGGGTGGTGACCCGGGTGATTTCGCGCAACCGGTATATTAGGCACGATGGCCCGTTGTCGGTTGCGAAAGGCTTTAAGGGGAGGGACTGGCAGGAGTTAAAGCGTAAGCTGCAGGCCGATGCCATGACCTATACCTGGAAGCCGCTGTTCCGTTATTCCGTAGTAATCCCGAAGCAGGTGATCAGCCGATGATGAAGCAGGCGGATGTCATAGTAGCCGGTGCCGGAATTGCCGGGAGCAGCAGTGCCCTTCAGTTGGCCCGTCTGGGTCACCGGACGATTCTGCTGGACCGTCAGGAATTCCCCCGGCACAAAACCTGCGGGGAGTTCATGTCCCCCGAGACGAAGGAAATGCTGGAGGTACTGGGCATTAATCTTGCGGAGCATACTCTAGCCCCGGGGAGGATGGACAAAGCCCGCATTATCATGCCCCATGGCGGGGAAATCGGGGCGCCGCTGCCTGGGAATGCAGCCGGAATAAGCCGGTATGAGCTCGACCGGATTCTCCATGAGAAAGCACAGTCGGCAGGGGCAGAAATTGTAACCAAAGCTGTGGTTACGGGAATCCGCAAGCTGGATGATAACCGTTATGAGGTGGAAACCAGACAGGGGGACAGCAAGGTTTCATACCTGGCCCGCGCTGTCATCGGCGCCTACGGAACCAAGAAACCTCGGGGCGTGGCTGCCTCAGCAAAAGATACAAGAGATGATACCGTCTATATCGGAATTAAATCCCATTACAGCGGTATCGCCATACCGGATCAGGTAGAGCTGTATTTCTGTGAAGGGGGGTACATCGGGATTTCCCCCATTGAAGAGGGGAAAGTGAATATTGCAGCGCTGCTGACCCTGGATTCCGTTCAAGGCAGCGGAAAATCTGTGCAGGAGATTCTGCAGACAGCCGCCCGGAGTAACCTCCGGCTGGCTGACAGACTGGCGGAAGGAACGCCTGTGACTGGCACCCAGGTATCCATCGCACCAGTCCGTTTATCGGACACCCCCGAGCCTTGGTCGGAATTTCCGCATATCGGTGATGCCATGCTGATGATCCCGCCGCTCTGTGGAGACGGAATGTCGATTGCCTTGCGTTCCGCGCTGATCTGCTCAGGCTGGACCGACCGTTACCTTAAAGGAATGATCAGCTATGAGGAGTGGCAGAACGGATATTCGGCGGAAGCAGACCAGACCTTTACCCGGCTTCTAAGGCGGGCACGGAGAATTCAAAGGTTGGCTTTCTCCAGAACCAACAGGCTGTACCCCGGTCTGGCGAGGGTTTTCCCGGGTCTGGCCAGGTATGTAGTCAAAGCAACGCGATTGTCGGAGACCGGAATGGCCCGGTAAGAAACAGCCACTTCAAGCCGCCTGTATGGCGGTTTTTTATATGCATAATTTTATTACAATAATAATATGTTTATATAGAATATATATTTATTGAATATCGATAAATACCATGATATGATACTGGCAACAACAATTAAACGAGGTGTTACGCATGAACTCATTATCCGGGGTGAACTCCGCAATGAACAGAAAGGTGAGAACCGCTTTTACCCAGCTGCTGCATTTCGGTTATCATCAGGCGATGAGCTGTATTTTCCCCGTAGCTATCTTTGGCACGCTTGCTTTGTCCGGAGCGGTGAATCTCCCTTTTATCCACCGTTATGATGCCATTCTGCTTGTACTACTCACTGTCCAGTACCTGATGTACCGCAGCCGACTGGAGACACTGGACGAAATCAAAGTGATCTGTGTATTTCACATTATTGGCCTGCTGCTTGAGATTTATAAAGTAAGCATGGGGTCATGGGCTTACCCTGAACCAGGCTTCAGCAAAATATTCGGCGTACCGCTGTACAGCGGTTTTATGTATGCCAGTGTCGCAAGCTTTATGTGCCAGATCTGGCGCAGGCTGAGAATGGATATGACCGGCTGGCCGGGGCTGCTACCTGCAGGGCTCCTGGGCGGAGCCATCTACCTGAACTTTTTTACCCATCATTTCATTCCGGATTTCCGCTGGTGGCTGACCGGGCTCGTGCTCATCGTATTCTGGCGTACCTGGATCATCTACCATGTCCGGAATGCTACATATCGGATGCCGCTGACGCTGGCGTTTGTAATTGTCGGCTTTTTTATCTGGCTTGCCGAGAACATCGCGACATTCTTTAACGCCTGGAAGTATCCGGACCAGCATCAGACGTGGCAGATGGTCGGGTTCGGCAAAATCAGCTCATGGTTTCTGTTGGTTATCATCAGTGTCATTATCGTTGCCCAGCTTAAGCATGTGAAGGCAGGGAGGGCTGACCGCCAGTCCTGATAATTACCATGCCGGATGACTGAACGGCTTCAGCATAAAAAGAGCCTGCACGTAATGTGCAGGCTCCTTTTATGCTCTATAGTAGCAGGGTTCATTTAATTCGGGGAAACGTTCAGATTCACGTTAAGGCTCTCATCCCTGATGTCGCCGACGATCTCCTCCAAAAGGTCTTCCATCGTGACAATCCCGATGATAGCTCCTGACGTATCCGTAACGGCAGCCATGTGAACCCGGGTCTGCTGCATCCGCAGCAGAACATCGCGCAGATTCTTCCCGGCCGCAAACTTCGGAATATCGTGGATAAATGTCTGCCAGCTGGCTGTCCGGCCGGCGGCGATGCTCGTAAGCATCTCTTTGGTGTTTACATAACCGGTATACCGGCCGCTGCCGTCGGCAGCTACAACAGGATAACGTGTATAATCATGTCTGCCCAGAATTTCAATAAGCTTTGTTACAGGCATATCATGCTGTAATGTAACTACATTCGATACCGGTACGATGATCTCACCAAGTGTGCGCTCATCAAAGGCAAAGATGTTGTTCAGGTAGACGAGCTCTGTCTTGTTGATTTCTCCGCTCTCGTAGCTCTGGTCAACGATCCATTTCAGCTCTTCTTCGGAATGGACCGTTTCGTGCCCGGCAGGCTTAACTCCGAAGATGCGGAGCAGCAGGCGGGCGGAACCGTTCAGGGCTACAATAAACGGGTACGTGATTTTACCGAACCAATACAGCGGAGGGGCAAGCAGCAGGGTCATCCGCTCAGCGAATTGGATGGCCAGTGTCTTTGGTGCAAGCTCACCGATAACCACATGCAGGAAGGTAATGATCGACAGGGCAATCAGATAGGAGAGCAGCGTCGACAACGCGGCCGGTACACCCATCTGGTCAAACAGCGGATGCAGAATCCGTTCGACCGTCGGCTCACCGAGCGCCCCCAGTACGAGGGCAGTAATCGTAATACCAAGCTGACAGGCGGATAAATAGTAATCTAGATCATGTGCCACTTTTTTGGCGATGACCGCTTTTTTGTTGCCTTCACTGATTAATTGATCAATCCGTGACATACGTACTTTTAGAATCGCAAACTCGGCTCCGACAAAAAAAGCGGTAAGACCGATAAAGATCGCAACCATAATTAAATTTATCGTAATAACTCCGTCCAAAGTTTTCCCTCAGCGTGAGGGATTCACCTCCAAAGTAATAGATAAGACATTCTTATTGCTGTAACTGCGGCTGGTTATAGTGAAGAATGACCTGCTTGATCTGGAAGTTATCCATTTCCATAATCGTCCAGCTTTGTCCGCCGGCCTTGAATTCATATCCCTCTTCAACCGATGTACCTTCACGGAATTGAATCCAGCCGCCGATCGTGTCGATTTCATCACTGTCCTCAAACGTAAAGCCGAACTGCTCCTCAATATCCTCCAGCAGTACACGTCCGTTGATAACGTAAGTCTGTTCATCAATCTGCTGGATCTCCGATACCTCATCAGCATCGAATTCATCGCGGATCTCTCCGACCAGCTCCTCCAGGATATCCTCCAAAGTGAGAATTCCGGCGGTACCGCCGTATTCGTCAATAACCAGCGCCATATGCATCTGTTCCTGCTGCATTTTGAGCATGGCTTCCTTAATAGGCGTTACAGAAGATACGGTAGGGAGACTCCGTACAAATTCCTTTAGATGAGGATCCCGGCCCGCGATAATGTGCGGAAGCATTTTCTTCACGTTAACCACGCCAAGCACACGGTCTTTATTGCCGGTCTCGATGACCGGATAGCGGGTATAGTTATTGGTGTCGAGTATGCTGACGATATCTTCATTCGACATGTCATAATCCAGGGCGACCATTCCGGTCCGCGGAATCATAATATCCTTGGCTATACGTTCATCGAAGGAAAATACATTTTCCAGATACTCCAGCTTCTGTTCATTAATCTCGCCGCCCTCAAAGCTCTGGGCCATAATGATCCGGAGTTCTTCTTCCGAGTAATGCTCTTCATGGCCTGCAGGCTTGACGCCGAACATGCGCAGGATGACCCGGGAGGTTCCGTTCAGCGCCACGATAAACGGGTGCATGATTTTGCCGAACCAGTACAGGGGCGGGGAGAGGAGAAGCGTAAGCTTTTCTGAAAACTGGATCGCCAGTGTCTTCGGTGCCATCTCTCCGACAACTACGTGCAGAAAGGTTACAAATATAAATGCAATTGCATAAGACGCTACAGAAGCAGAAGATTCAGATACATTGAAATAATCAAAAACAGGGTAGAGAATACGTTCTACCGCCGGCTTACCGATGGCACCGAGACCGAGTGCAGTTACTGTAATCCCGAGCTGGCAGGCGGACAGGTAGTAGTCCAGGTCTCCAACCACTTTTTTAGCAATTACTGCCTTTTTGTTGCCCTCATCAATCAGCTGTTCAATCCGTGACATCCGCATTTTTACGGCTGCAAATTCTGAAGCTACAAAAAAAGCCGTCATTACAATTAATATTGCAAGGATAATTAGGTTAGTTAAGGTTATTAAATCCAATCCTTTCCCTCAAAAGAGGGATTCACCTCCAAGTTGAATTAAGGACGTATTTGTGATTCAAACGTAAGCACCAGGATACTCATACAGCAGTAGAAGCGGATCAATGTAGGAGCACAATCCATTTGCAATATCGCCTTCCCATTATTGTTCGCCCCCCTCCATAAGATATACGAAAGAGTATAGCATATTTCAACACAAACCATCCAGTTGCACGTTATGGTTTGCGAGTTTACGCAATTGAAGCCTTTCTGGCAGAAATATTCAGAATAGATCGGGCACTTCGTATCCATACTAAACCGGGCTTTAAATGAGGCCCTGAAAAAGCCAGTTACACAATATAACCCACTAGGAGGAATAAATGATGCAGGTGCAAAATCATGTAAACGTGGAAACAGGCATTATTCCGCCGCAGCTGAACCATGGCGGACATGAAATGTTCGATGTGCATGAGGTTTTAGCCGGAGCAATCAATACATTGAATTTGTATACGATGTTGAGTCAACATGTGCAGGATCAGGAGCTCCAAGCCATTCTGCAGAGACAGAAGCAGTTCATTACAGATGAATACAACCTCACGCTGGAGTGCTTCAAAACAGGGCAGAATCCATCCAAACATACGGAAAGATATACCATGACACAAGGAAATGATTTTACGTACGGCATGAAACCCAGCTCTCCAATGAAGCCTATGCAAACGGCTGCGGAGATTAATGATCAAACCATCTCGCTCAGTATGCTGAATGCGCTGAAGCAGGGTGCAGTAGTCAAAACGACAGCAGCGCTCGAAACAACGAATCCGGTTGTGCGCCGCGTATTAGCAGATTCCTTGCCGAACTGTATCGAGATGGCTTATGAGATTTCCATTTATCAGAATAAAAACGGCTATTACCAGGTGCCGCAGCTGGCCCAGCAGGATATGCAGCAAATGGCGAACGGTTATGCTCCTGCTCCCATTCAGCCGGCCATGACAGGAAGCATTCCCAACAATCGGCTTCAGTAAAAATAAAGCAGAGCAGAGATTCTTCCGCTTATGGAGGAACTCTGCTCTGTAATTTCTTTTTAAGTATCGTTAAATAAGGACATAGGTGGCTCTCAACGGGCCGTGGACACCGACAACAAGCTGCATTTCTATGTCCGCCGAATTGGAAGGTCCGGAGATGAAGTTGATGGAGGAGCCGACCGGCTCGCCTGCTTCAATCCGCCGGTTTAATGCTGCCGCTGCCTGTGTGGAACGCAGCACGATCCGTTCTCTTTCAATTATGGCGATATAATGCTCAGGCAGAAAGTGAAGGGCACGCCCCTGATCCGGCCGGCTTTCCACGACTATAGTTCCCGATTCAGCCAGTACATAATCTGCGAATACGAGTACGGTATTGGCCGCTTCTGAACGGCTGATATTATCCTCGCGGCCGGCAGCTTCCGACCATTCCGTTGAACCCGGAAAGCTTAGATTATAGCGGGCAAACCTCGGATCACCCGAAGTTATTACCGGTCCGCCGCCGTTGGCGGCAATCAGATCATCAAGCGTCTGCTGCAAAATCTCAGGTGTGGATTCAATCAGCTGGGTATGGATGAAGAAGCACTGCTCCTTAAGAATATCAATCAGATCGGCATTGGTAAGCGTCCCATAGCTGTCGGGAATCATTCCCTTGATATCCGGACGCTGGACGTTGTATGAGCGCTCCCGGCCAAGACTGGAAGCCACCCGGTTCAGAAAGGATTCCCTGTTGTTGTTTTTGTTTATGACAGTCATTGTTTTGTACCTCCCTGACGTTCCTTCATCCAGGTGCGGAAACTGTCCGCCTGCCTGACCGGCTGATTAAGATCACGGACGCCGACCCAGCCCTGGATCAGACCCGGTCCTCTGACAATCCGGCCATGCTTGCTCATCATCCGGCTGCCCGGATTGGCCAGACGCAGCACCTTCCCGAACAAAGAGGGGGAGGAGAGCAGGCGGCTTGCCGCTTTCATCTGGATGCGTTCAGCAGCGCCGGTCCGCTTCTCCTTCACGATATTCTGCCGGTGCATGATTAGCTGCTCGTGCAGCGGGATTTTGACCGGACATACATCTGTACAAGCCCCGCATAGACTGGAGGCAAAGGGCAGCTCCTTATAATCATCGTAACCGCCGAGCAGCGGCGTAATGACCGCTCCGATCGGGCCCGGATAGATGGAGCCGTAAGCATGACCGCCGATATGCCGGTAGATAGGGCAGACGTTCAGGCAGGCGCCGCAGCGGATGCACTGCAGGGCTTCGTTAAATTCGCTTCCCAGAATCTCGGACCGGCCGTTATCGACGACAACGAGGTGGAATTCATCTGGGCCATCGCTTTCACCGGGTGCCTTGGGACCCATGACGGTGATGTAGCTGGTCAGCTTCTGTCCGACAGCACTCCGGCAGAGCAGATTGTCCAGCACCTCCATTTCCTCCATGGTCGGTACAATCCGTTCCATCCCCATTACAGCGATCTGCGTCTTGGGAATAGCGGCTGTCAGGTCACCGTTGCCTTCATTGGTGACCAGATTGATCGCGCCCATATTGGCTACGGCGAAGTTGCAGCCGGTAATCCCGACATCCGCCTCCAGAAACTTCTGGCGCAGTACGGCGCGGGCATGACGGGCCAGCTTCTCCGGGCTTTCATCTCCTGTATAACCAAGCTTTTCTGTGAATACCCGCTTAATCTGATTCCGGTCCTTATGAAGGGCAGGGGCCACAATATGCGATGGCGGGTCCCAGTCATCAATCTGCAGTATATATTCGCCAAGATCAGTCTCGATCAGGTCACAGCCGGCTTCAATCAGCACCTTGTTCATTTCAATTTCCTCAGTGACCATGGACTTTGATTTGACGATTTTTCGGGCCTGCTTCGAGACGACAACATCACGGATATAGCTGCTGGCCTCTTCCTTGGTTGCGGCAAAATAGATATGGCCGCCTCTGGCCTCAATATTATCAGCCAGCTGGTTCAGATAAAAATCCAGGTTCTTAAGTGTATGCTGGCGGATGGTCTGGCCGACAAGCCGCCATGCCTCCCAGTCACCGAGCGCAGTAGCCGCAGTAAGACGTCTGGTCTTGAGACTGTCCTGCGCGGAGCTTACGGCGCTGCGCATAAAAGTGTTTCCGATGCCGTCCGCTGTCCGCTCGCCGAACTCCCTTTTATCTGTCTTCAGGCTCATGAGGGGATGCCTCCTTTGACTGCGGCTGTCTCACCGGTATGGTTCAGCACCTCAGCAATATGCATAATTTTTACTGGAACTCCTTTACGGGACAGACGGCCGCCGATATTGAGCAGGCAGCCCATATCCGCGCTGATCAGTATATCCGCTCCGGTTTCAACCACACTTTCGCATTTTTCATCCACCATCTGGCTGGAGATGTCCGGCATTTTCACTGAAAAGGTGCCGCCAAAGCCGCAGCAGTTGTCACTGTTCTTCAGCGGCTCAAGCTGTAATCCGCGGACCTGCTCCAGCAGCAGATAAGGGGTTTCCTTTTCACCAAGCAGCCTCGTCATGTGGCAGGAACGGTGATAGGTCGCAGTACCCTCAAGCCTTGCTCCGACATCCGTAATCCCCAGCACTCTGACGATAAATTGGGTGAATTCATACGATTTCTCTTTTAAGGCAACCGCTTTCAATTCCCAGTCCGGATCACCTTTAAAAATCTTCGGGTACTCATGGAACATGGCTATGCAGGAGCCGGAGGGACCGACAACATAATCAGAATGCTCAAAGGCGAGCATCATATTTTTCATAGCCAGCTTGGAATCCTCCAGATACCCGCTGTTATACGTGGGCTGGCCGCAGCAGACCTGCGAAGCCGGAAAATCAAGCTCACAGCCAAGCCTTTCAAGGACTTCAACCATTGCTTTTCCCGCTGAGGGGGTCATAAGGTCTACTAAACAAGTCGAAAAGATGCTTACTTTCATTCCTGTTCCTCCAATCGCAACTTGGTAATTATAGCTTAACTCAAGAAGTCAATGAAAAACAACATAAAAACACACGAAAAATGTGTATGTTGTTGACATAAAATGTTGTTAGCGTTTACACTAGAGAGGAAGTGATGGAATAATTTATCTTGAGGGGGAGTAACAGTGGAAAAGCATTTGATGTACATCAACGGCCAATTTACCGAATCAGAAACCCAAGAGTGGATGGATGTCACCAACCCGTCAACCGATGAAGTCATTTCACAGGTACCCAAAGCGACCAAAAATGATGTCGTGCGTGCCATTGACGCTGCCGATGCAGCACAGTCAGCCTGGGAAGAAACCCCTGCTGTAGAAAGAGGAAAGTATCTGCATGCGATTGCAGACGGAATCCGTGCCGAGGCGGACAGTATTGCCAGACTTATTTCTGAGGAAGTAGGCAAAACGCTGGAGTTGTCCACGGTTGAAGTCCATTTTACGGCAGACTACCTGGATTACATGGCCGAATGGGCACGCCGCTACGAGGGTGAAATTGTCCAGAGTGACCGCGATAACGAGAATATTTTTGTGTTTAAACGGGCCATCGGGGTTACTACAGGGATTCTGCCCTGGAACTTCCCGTTCTTCCTGATTGCCAGAAAAATGGCACCGGCGCTGATTACGGGCAATACGATCGTAGTTAAGCCAAGTGTGGAGTCACCTAATAATGCGATAGCTTTTACCAAAATTGTAGATAAAGTCGGTCTGCCAAAGGGTGTATACAACCTGGTTACCGGCAGAGGCGGCGAGGTCGGCAATGAGCTGGCCAGCAACCCTAAAGTCGGCATGGTCAGCCTGACAGGCAGCGTTCCGGCCGGACAAAAGGTAATGGAGGCCGCAGCCGAGAACATTATCAAGGTCAGCCTTGAGCTTGGCGGCAAAGCGCCGGCGATTGTCATGGCGGATGCGGATCTGGATCTGGCAGTTAAAGCGATCGTCGATTCCCGCGTCATCAATACTGGCCAGGTATGTAACTGTGCCGAGCGCGTGTATGTGCACGAATCGATTAAGGACGAATTCACCGCCCGGCTGGTTGAGGCCATGAAGGCAGTGAAATACGGCAATCCTCTGGTCGATACCGGCATCCAGATGGGACCGCTGATTAACAAGGCCGCCCAGGATTCTGTTCAGCAGAAGGTAGACCGGGCTGTCGAAGAAGGCGCAAAGGTTCTGTTAGGCGGTAAAAAAGTCGAAGGCACCGGCAGCTTCTTTGAGCCGACCGTCATTGCCGATGCTACTAACAAGATGGAGATCGTGCAGGAAGAGATCTTTGGGCCGGTTATCCCGATTGTAACATTCGCAACCCTGGATGAAGCGATCGAGCTGGCCAATGACAGCGAATTTGGCCTGACTTCTTCCCTGTATACGCAGAACCTGAATGTGGCGATGAAGGTAATCAAACGGCTGAAGTACGGGGAAACCTACATCAACCGCGAGAATTTCGAAGCGATGCAGGGCTTCCACGCCGGCTGGCGCAAATCCGGCATCGGCGGTGCCGACGGCAAACACGGCTTGAATGAGTATCTGCAGACTCAGGTTGTGTACCTGCAGTATGATAAGTCGGTTAACTGAGGAATTCCAAAGTGAAAATAGATGTGCACTAATCTAATTATAGCCACAGGCTCCGAACTTTCCGGGGGCCTGTTTTTCGTTTAGGCATATCAGGGGTGATATGGGAAGGCTATAGAAGAAGGTAGGGAGTGGTTGATGGTGGAAGAGAGTAAATGGTAGGGAGTAGATAGTAGGGAGTAGATAGTAGATAGAAGTGAAGTAAATAGAAGTGAAGTTGATAGAAGTGAAGCTGATAGAAGTGAAGTAAATAGGAGGTTAGAAGATAGAGGTTAGATGAAACTACACTTTACTTTGAGCACCAGCGTGCGAACTTGATTCTACCCATTGCAAGTGATTCAGCCAAATCAAGGGCAAAAATGCCCTTGATTTCGCCTCAATCAGGCAAATCAACCAAACCAAGGGCAAAAAGGGCAATGTAATCTACTCAGCGCCATCCCCCCGTTAAAGCCGCTTTTTCAGATAATACTTCGTATGCCCTTCATTCGGACAATCCTTGATCTCGCCAAAAATCTCGTAGCCTTGCTTTTGATAGAAATGCGGCGCCTGCCAGCTCATGGTGGTCAGCTCACTTACCTTGCAGCCGAGCTGCCGGGCCCGGTTTTCAATCTCTGCTAGCAAGGCAGCCCCTAGACCGGTCCCTCTGCAGGAAGGATCGACTGCCAGCAGGTTCACATTCAGGATGTACCAGGCCACATCTCCTGTAACCCCGCCCACAAAGCAGTCATTCTCGTAAGCTGCAAAGGAGAGCATTTTCCGCTCATAGGCAGGAATGCTGCTATCAGCACCATGACGGTGCTCTTCCAGTAACCTCGTTATTTCCCGCTGATTGTGTACGGCGTCTAATTCTACAATGTTCAAGTGTGCTCACTCCTTCTGACTAACTATAACATATCATAACCGCTCTGATTGGCTATCCGGTTCGCTATTCTCAGTATAAATGCTTTTGCACCTGTTCATCATAAAACTCCTTAAAAAATAGCGGGAAAACCTGAAAAAGTCGCATACCAATCCCTGCACAGGTATCCTACAATGAAGTCAAATCCGCATACTAAACAGAGAAAGTAGGAAAAGAGACATGCTACAGAGTAAAGACCGCAATTGGGTGGATTCCGTTATCGGAAAAATAACAGCCAAGCTGGATACCGTCAGCGAAAAATCACGCCACAAAATCCCGTACACCACCGTGGACGGCACGCATGACGACAAGGCGACGAAAAATGTAAGCGGCTTCGATGCCGACGGCATCTGCTGGTGGACGAACGGCTTCTGGGGCGGCATGCTGTGGCTGATGTACCATGAGACCGGCAATGACAAATACAAGGAAATCGCAAATATATCCGAGGAGCTGCTCGACAAGTGTTTTCAGGATTTCTACGGTCTGCATCATGATGTGGGCTTCATGTGGCTGCCTACCAGTGTTGCCAACTATAAGGTGACCAAGAATCCGGATTCCCGCAAAAGAGCGCTGCATGCCGCCAATCTGCTGGCCGGCGGTTTAATCTGGCGGGAGGCTTTATCCGTGCCTGGAATGACCTGGACGAAGGCGATACCAGAGGCTGGGCCATCATCGACTGCATGTTCAACATTCCGCTGCTGTACTGGGCGACAGAGGAGACCGGTGATCCCCGGTTTAAACAGATTGCCATGCGGCATGCCGATACAGTGATGTCCACCTTCGTACGGCCGGACGGCTCGGTACACCATATTGTAGAACTTGATCCGTTCAACGGCGGTGTGGTTCGGACCTACGGCGGACAAGGCTATGCGGACGGCTCCTCCTGGACCAGAGGGCAGACCTGGGCACTATACGGCTTCATGATGAGCTATATCCATACAGGCAAAGAAGAATATCTCCAGACTGCGAAGCGGATTGCCCACTATTTCATGGCCAATATCCCGGAGGACGGTGTCATTCCGCTCGATTTCCGCCAGCCGGCTGAGCCTAAGCTTGAGGATGATACGGCTGCGGCCATTGCCGCCTGCGGATTGATTGAGATCGCCAAGGCTGTCGGCGAACTGGAGCGTGAGCTGTATCTGAATGCTGCGCTTAAGCTGCTGCGGGTACTTGATGAACGTTCCGACTGGTCGGACGAGAATGACTGTATCATTCAAAGAGGATCTGAGGCTTACCACAAGCCGCGCAACCAGCATCATCATGCGATTATTTACGGGGACTATTATTTCATGGAAGCCATATTCAAGCTGAAGGGGAATGACCTGTATTTGTGGTAGAAAAGCAGACAAAGTGGGCTGACCCGACTCTAATGCAAAGCGAGGATATCTATACTATGAGCCACATGATCAAGAATCCGGTCCTGCGGGGCTTCAATCCCGATCCGTCCATCCTGAGGGTCGGGGATGATTATTATATCGCCACCTCCACCTTCGAATGGTTCCCGGGTGTGCAGATTCATCATTCCCGGGATCTGGTCAACTGGGAGCTGATTACCCGTCCGCTTAACCGGGTCTCCCAGCTGGACCTGCGCGGCATCGGCGCTTCCCAGGGAATCTGGGCGCCATGCCTGACTTATGATAACGGCACGTTCTATCTCATATACACTGTAGTGAATTCCTTTTATGTCAAAATGTACGACACACCCAATTATCTCGTAACGGCGACGGATATCCGCGGGGAGTGGTCTGAGCCGGTCTACCTGAACAGCTACGGGTTCGATCCGTCGCTGTTTCATGATGAGGACGGCCGTAAGTACATCGTAAGCATGGTAACCGATCACCGGGTAACGAAACGCTATAGAGGGCATCTTGTCATCCAGGAGTATTCTGCTGAGGAGCAGAAAATGATTGGTGAGCCTGTAACAATCTATGCGAGCCATGATACATACCTGGAGGGGCCGCATATTTATAAGCGGGGCGGCTATTATTACCTGTTTGCAGCAGATACCGGAACAGGGGAAGGCCACGGCCAGAGCATGCTGAGATCCAAAGAGCTGTTAGGTCCCTACGAAGCATATGAAGGCAATTCCCTTATGACCTCCAGAGACAATCCCGGGCTGCCGCTGCAGAAGGCGGGCCACGGCGATCTGGTTGAAACCCAGAACGGGGAATGGTACATGGTGCATCTATGCGGCCGTCCCTTAGAGAACCGGACAGAAAAAGGAGAGCGGAAATATACACTCGGGCGTGAAACGGCGCTGCAGAAGGTAGAGTGGACCGAAGACGGCTGGCTACGCTTAGCAAACGGTTCAGTACTGCCGGATAGCGAGGTAGAAGCTCCTGACCTGCCGCCGTATCCGTTTACGGCGAAGCCGGCAAGAGATGATTTTGACGGTGCTGAGCTGGATATCAGCTTCCAGTCCCTGCGGGTACCACTTGACGCCTCCTTTTATTCTCTGAGCGAACGGCCCGGTTACCTGCGGCTGTATGGCCGCGAAGGGCTAGGCTCAAAATTCCGGCAGAGCCTGATTGCGAGACGGTGGGAGGAGCACCGCTTCACCGCTGCGGCAGCACTTGAATTCGAACCTTCCAGCTTCAAGCAAATGGCCGGCCTTATACTGATCTATGATACCCAGAATTATTACTACCTCCATGTCACGCATCACGAGGATCTGGGCCGGTGCATCAGCATTCTCTCCGCCGTTAACAACAGCTATTCCGAGCCGGCTGGCTATGTGCCGCTGCCGGATAATGCGAAGCAGGTGCTATTGCGGGCTGAGGTGGATTATGACAAGCTGCAATTCTCTTACTCTGTAAACGGTGAAGAAGAATATGTAAACTTCGGTCCGGTTCTTGATGCGAGTACATTGTCTGACGAAGCCTGTCAGGAGGGCTGGTTCACCGGATCTTTTGCCGGCATCTGCTGCCAGGATTTAACCGGCTTCCGCCAGCCGGCAGATTTTGATTATTTTGAGTACTATAACAGGGAGCAGGCGGGCTCTGCGAATGACCACGAATGATATTTTTGATGTGAAGCGGTACGGCGCCACTGGCGATGGGGTAACGGTGGACACCCGTGCGATCCAGCAGGCTATTGATGAATGCCATAAATCCGGCGGCGGGAATGTCGTGCTAAGCGGCGGAACGTTTGTTTCGGGGACGATTTTCCTCAAATCGAATGTGAACCTGCAGCTTAATCCTTCCGCAGTGCTGCTTGCCAGCCCGGACATCCGCGATTTTGCGGAGGACACGCATTATAACCGCTATATTAATGAGAAGGATATGGACAGATGCTTCATCTATGCAGTGGATGCTGTCAATGTCAGCATTACCGGCCAGGGCGAGATTAACGGCAACGCTGAGAAATTCCCTAATGAGGGCAGTATCTACCGGCCGATGATGATGCGTTTTCTGCGCTGCAGCAACATTCATGTCACCGGACTGAGACTCTATAACTCGACTGCCTGGACGACCGCCTTTCTGGATAGTGAGAACATCTGGTGTGAAAATCTCGATATCAGGAACGATAAAAAATACAACGGTGACGGACTGGACTATGACGGCTGCCGGAATGTGTTCATCTCGGGCTGCAAAATCCTCGGTACCGATGATAATCTCTGTCTTCAGGCCGGCAGCAAGGACTACCCGATGAAAAATGTGCATATCGTGAACTGCCATTTTACCTCGATCTGTGCCGGCATCCGGATCGGGCTGAAATCCATCGGGAACATTTCGAATGTCACCATCCATAACTGCACCTTCGAAAATGTCTGGCGGGAAGGCATCAAGATCGAATGCACGGAAGGCGGCAGCATCAGCGATATTGTCGTTTCCGGTCTTGTCATGCGCAATGTTTCCCGTCCCGTCTTTATCCTGCTGAATAACAGGCTGGATGATATCGGCTCCTCCATCGGCCTTGAGAGCATGCCGGAGATTGGCTCGCTTGAACGGATTATGCTGTCAGATATCATCGCCACAGATGATGAAGAGATGTACAAGACCCATTACCGTTTCACAGATGACATTATGGGCAGCCCGTCCTTTAACGGTATCCGTGTTGATGCGTGCAGGGAGCATCCGATCCGCGATCTGACCCTTAGAAATATAATGTATACTTGCGCCGGTGGTGTAAAAAAAGCAGAGATTCCTGCTGCTTACCCGCAGGTCCATGATATGCGGCTGGAGCATCCGGAGGCAGCTGCAGAGAATTACTATCCTGACTGGAGCCGCACCACCTTCATGGATATCCGGAATGTGGAGCGGCTTACCTTGGACGGAATCAGATTCCACGCGCTGCGTAAGGATACACGGAAATCTTATATAATAGAAGGAAGTAATACTCTAAAGCTGGACATTGTGGAATATTAGCCGCGTCAGGGCCGCAGCAGAGCAGAACAAGAACAACAGGCATAGGGATGAGGATTTGATGGATTATAGACAGATGCTAAGTGTCAGTGCCGTGGCTGTAGGGGAAGCTGACCACTGATGTTATTTGATTTGTGCCAGCACTTCATTCCATATTAAATCACAAAAAAGACTCAGCCAAACCAAGCTGAGTCTTTTTTGATTTCCTCAAGCAACTAAAGCCTCACACTGTCCCCGTAATCTCAATGAACTTGCTCGCCGCCGTGGTCAGCGGCATGTTGCGCATGGTCATGATACCCACCTGTGCCGGTGGCAGCTGAACATCCAGCTTAATCTCGAACAGCGAGCCTTCCTCCAGTTCCTTGGAGACGAACTCGCGGGTGACGAAGGAGATACCGAGCCCTTTGCGGGCGAATTCGATCAGCAGTCCTACGCTGCCGACCTCTATTTCCGGCTTCAGCTCATAGCCGTAGCCCCGGAACAGGTCGCTTACGGCTGTACGGGCGCGGCTTCTGCGGGAGAAAAGAATGATCGGATGGCGAAGCAGCTCTTCGATGGTAAGCACCTTATCCTTAAGCTCCGGGTAATGGCTGCTCCCGGCAATGAAGCAGTCCTGCAGCTGGAGCCCCTGCCACACCTCCAGCTGGGGATCGGCGATCGGAATGCGGACGACACCCAGATCGACCTGGCCCTCTTTTAGATAAGAGATGACTTCCGGGGTGGTTCCATGGATGAGATGCAGCCGGATGCCGGGATAGCGCTGATGAAAGGTCTCTATAAAAGGCAACAGATAATGCTTGAACAGGGAGTCACTGCCGCCGATACGTAGCTCACCGTTGTCAAGATTTTTAAGCTCGGCCATCTTCTTCTCCGCCTGGGTGATGAGGATGTGGGACTGTTCAATGTAGGAGTAGAGTGTGGCTCCCTCCGGGGTAAAGGCAACGCCTTTGGAATTGCGGTTGAACAGGGTAAGACCAAAGCTGTCCTCCAGCTGCTTGATGGCATGGCTGACGCTCGGCTGGGTGATAAACAGCACTTTTGCAGCCTGTGACAGGCTTCCGGTCTTGGCTGCCCAGTAAAAAACCTTGTATAATTCGAAGTTGTTCATAGACACAGTCTATAGCTCCTGTACGATATATTAATTACTTGTATAGCTCGTATTTGTATTATAGTGTAACAAGGAAAGATAAACCAGAGCAGAAGGAGAATCGAGATGGAGGCGACCACATTTGTTTTATTCGGAGCAACAGGAGACCTGGCCCGCAGAAAAATTTATCCTGCACTCTACAACCTGTTTCTCGACCACAAGCTGCATGATTCCTTCGCTGTAATTGGTCTTGGCAGAAGAGAAGTCACTGATGAAGCTTACCAGGCTATGGTGGAGCGTTCGCTCCGGGATTTCTCCCGGCGTGAAGTGAAGGACACAGCGTCCGTACGCAGCTTCCTGAAGGCCTTCCGATATAATGTGCTGGATGTCGGGCACACCGAAGATTACGTGAAGCTGCTGGAACGGGTAGAGCATGTTGAAACAGGCATGGGCAGCACACCTAACCGGATGTTTTACTTGTCGGTGGGGCCGGAGTTTTTTGAGCCGATTGCCCTGAACATTGAGGCCAGCGGCCTCGGAGCAGCGAAAGGCTGGAAGCGGCTGGTCATTGAGAAGCCCTTCGGGCATGATCTGCAGTCTGCGCAGGAGCTGAATCTGACGCTCAGCAAAGCTTTTACCGAGGAAGAAATTTACCGGATTGACCATTACCTGGGCAAACCGATGGTGCAGGAGCTGGACGTATTCCAGCAGACCAACCCGGTGCTGCATGCACTCTGGAACAACCGTTATATTGCCAATGTCCAGATCACCGCTGCTGAAACGGTTGGAGTCGAGGAAAGAGCCGGATACTATGATCATGTCGGAGCACTAAGAGACATGTTCCAAAATCATATGCTGCAGCTGCTGATGATGCTGGCGATCCGCCTGCCTAAGGACAGCTCTGCTGACGAAGTCCGCTTTAAGAAAAGAGAAGTGATGGAAGCACTCGAGCCGCTGGATGAAGCGAATATAGAAGCCAGTGTTATCAGAGGCCAATATACCGCAGGTGCAATTAAAGGCATACCGGTTCCCGGCTACCGTTCTGAACCAGGAATTTCCGCCGGATCGATGAACGATACGTTTATCGCCGCCAGACTGCAGATTGATGATCCGTTCTGGAAGGGCGTTCCCTTCTATATCCGGACAGGCAAACGCATGAAGGAGAAGTCGACACGGATCGTCATCGAATTCAAAGAGCCGCTGAAGCAAAGCTCAACCCTAGAAGAGGATGATATTCCTAATCTGCTGGTATTCGAGATCAGCCCGAATGAAGGCATTACTTTGCAGCTCAAGGCCAGAGATCCGCGGAACAAAGGCAAGTTCAAGGCCGTGCACATCGACTTCCATACAAGCTCCATCGAGGTGCCGGAGGCGTACGAGAACCTGATCCATGATGCGCTGAACGGGGACCCGTCGTTCTTTGCCCACTGGAATGAGGTAGAGCTGTCCTGGAAATGGGTGCAGCCGATCCTGAACGCTTTTGCCGGCAATTCCGTACCGTTATATTCCTATGCCGCAGGTTCACACGGACCGGCTGAGTCTGACCAGCTGCTGGCGCAGGACGGCCATCATTGGTGGCTGGATGCCCCGGTTGACGAGGAAAGCGAGATTGCTCTGCCGGATGCTTCAAATTTTTAAATCAAATATTGATAAAAATGAACTTGAAGTATACCAAATTAGGGAAGAGTGCTCCTATAGATTGCCAAAGTTCATTTTATATAGTTCAACTAAAAACTGGAGGTTACCACAATGAAATTTTTTATCGACACAGCAAATGTAGAAGACATCAAAAAAGCATACAAAATCGGAGTCCTGTCCGGGGTTACCACCAATCCGTCACTCGTTGCCAAAGAGGGCGTGAAATTTGAAGACCGCATTGCTGAGATTCTCCAGACTGTACCTGAAGTGGAATCCGTATCCGCTGAAGTAACGCCTGACGCTGTAACTGCAGAGCAGATGATTGCCGAAGCCGATGAGCTGATCAAGATCAACAATTATGATAAAAATATTACGATCAAGCTGCCTATGACCATTGCCGGTCTGGAAGCCTGCCGTTACCTGACCCAAAAAGGTGTAAAAACCAACGTGACCCTGATCTTCACCGTGAACCAGGCGCTGCTGGCTGCCCGTGCCGGAGCCACTTATGTATCTCCGTTCCTCGGCCGTCTTGATGATATTTCCGAGGATGGCGTTCAGCTGATTGTAAAAGTTGCTGAGCTGTTCCGCATTCACAAGCTGGATGCCCAGATTATCGCCGCTTCCGTCCGCCATCCGGACCACGTTACCCGTGTAGCCATGGCTGGTGCGCATATCGCCACAATTCCGTTCAGCGTAATTGAACAGATCTCCAAGCATCCTCTGACTGATCAGGGCCTGGAAAAGTTCGCAGCTGACTGGAAGAAGGCTCCGCAGGTTTAATAATCCGGAATATACAAAGGGAGGCTTATTGAGGATGGGTAAACAGCAAATTGGCGTGGTCGGACTGGCCGTAATGGGTAAGAACCTGGCCATGAATATGGAGAGCAAGGGATTTTCGGTAGCCGTATATAACCGTTCTTCTGAAAAGACGGATGAACTGCTGGCTGAAGCAGCCGGTAAAAACTTCGTTGGAGCATACAGCATTGAGGAGTTCGTACAATCGCTGGAGCTGCCGCGCAAAATCATGATTATGGTTAAAGCAGGCAAGCCGACTGATGATACAATTCAGCAGCTGGTTCCGTTTCTTTCGCCGGGCGACATTCTGATTGACGGCGGCAACGCCTTTTTCCCTGACACACAGCGCCGCAACAAAGAGCTGCAGGCTCAGGGCTTCCGCTTCATCGGTGCAGGTGTATCCGGCGGTGAAGAAGGCGCACTGAAAGGGCCGGCGATTATGCCGGGCGGCCAGCAGGATGCTTACGAGCTTGTTGAACCGATTCTGACAGCTATCTCCGCTAAAGTGGACGGCGATCCGTGCTCGACCTACATTGGACCGGACGGTGCCGGACACTATGTCAAAATGGTCCATAACGGCATCGAGTACGGTGATATGCAGCTGATCGGTGAAGCTTACCAGCTGCTGAAGGATGTGCTGGGTCTTGATACCGCTGAACTGCATGAGATTTTTGCCGAGTGGAACCGCGGCGAGCTGAGCAGCTACCTGATCGAGATTACTGCCGACATCTTTGCCAAAGCTGACCCGGAAACCGGCAAGCCGATGGTCGATGTCATCCTTGATTCCGCCGGCCAGAAGGGCACGGGGAAATGGACCAGCCAGAACGCACTGGATCTTGGCGTACCGCTGTCCATCATCACCGAATCCGTCTTTGCCCGCTTCCTGTCTGCGATGAAGGAAGAGCGTGTAGCGGCCAGCAAGCGCCTGCAGGGACCTGAGGTCAAGAGCTTTGAAGGGGATGCCAAGGAATTCATTGAAGCTGTCCGCAAAGCGCTGTACGCCAGCAAAATCGCCTCCTACGCCCAGGGCTTCGCCCAGATGCGCGTAGCATCGGACGAATACAACTGGAACCTGAACTACGGCAGCATCGCTATGATCTTCCGCGGCGGCTGCATCATCCGTGCCGGCTTCCTGCAGAATATCAAGGATGCCTATGACCGTGATCCTGAGCTGAAGAACCTGTTCCTGGATGAGTATTTCAGCAATGTTGTCCATAACTACCAGGATGCTTGGAGAGAAGTTGTGGCATTGGCTGTTAAACGCGGTATTCCGGTTCCGGCGTTTGCTTCCGGTCTTGCCTACTATGACAGCTACCGTTCCGAAAGACTCCCTGCCAACCTGCTGCAGGCTCAGCGTGACTACTTCGGTGCACATACCTTTGAACGTGTTGACAAGCCAGGCAGCTTCCATTTCCAGTGGATGAGCCAGGGCGAATAATCTGATAGATGTAAGAAGTCCGGGTCTCTCGACCCGGGCTTTTTCCTTTTATGGAGGATCAAGACTTGATAGGCGCTTATATGCTATGATCTTGTTATTACGACCCAGGAAGAGGTTATTATGAAGAACGCAAATGCCAATCTGATGAAGGAAATCAATCTGAATAATGTGCGCCAGGTGATGAAGCGTGCCGGGACTGCAACCAAGCCGCAGCTGGCCGCGCTGACAAAGCTTAGCGTGGTTACGGTCAACTCGCTCGTCAAGGAGCTGCTGGATTCAAAGGAACTCTTTGAAGACCAGACAGCTGCATCCGGAGGAGGCCGACCGGCCCTGACCTACCGGTTCAACTATGATCATAGCCAGGCGCTGGTTATTTATTTGAAGGAGAATCAAGGGCAGCGCGTTGCTTCTGCAGCTGTAATCAATCTGGAAAACCGGATCGTGAGCCAAAAGGAATATGTGCTGCCTGCCTTTGAACAGCAGTATTTTGCTGACATCATCCATGGCTTTTTAATTGCCTGTCCGCAGGTGAAAGTAATCGGCATGGGTATTCCGGGGCAGATTGTTAACGGCAGAATCGTTGTAGCCAGTCACCACGAGCTGCAGGGCGCTACGTTGATTGAAGAACTGGAGCAGCAGTTTAAACTGCCGGTTATGGTGGAGAATGATGTCAACGCAGCGGTGTTTGGCTACCAGGCCTCACGGGGAGAAGCAGACGGGCAATGTATAACGGGGATCTACTTTCCGCAGAAGTATCCGCCCGGTATGGGCATTTATCTTAACGCCAATATCATCAGAGGCAAAAACGGCATGGCCGGAGAGATTAAATTCCTCCCGCAAAAGATCGACTGGTACGCTGAAATCAGTGAGAATGTATTACTGGAGGCGGCCTGCCGTATTATTCAGAGCGTTAACGCCGTTCTTGCCCCGGATCAAATCGTGATCTATCAGGAGATGACAGATGCTGAACGCTGGAATGAATTCTGGAAAGGCTATCAGGTCCGGGAACCGATGCCGCATTATCCTGAAGTGATTCTGAGCAATACGTTTCAGGCTGATTACGAAGCTGGGATGCGCATGTTGACTTTGCAAAAGCTTAATCCTATGCCGGTACAATTTTAGTAATGTATTGACAAAGAGTGAATGGTAGCGCATATTAAGTAAAGACACTTTATAAAGTAGTTGTAATAACGAAGGAGCTTAGGATATGAAAATAGAACATGTCGCCATGTATGTCCAGGATCTGGAATCAGCCAAAACGTTTTTCGTTACTTTCTTTCAGGCTATACCCGGTGAATTATACCATAATCCAGTCACCGGCTTACGTACCTACTTTTTAGCCTTCGAGGGCGGTGCACGCCTAGAAATTATGAACAGACCTGGTATGGAGCAGGAAAATGGGCTGAAGCGCACAGGGCTCATCCATCTGGCGTTCAGTGTTGGCAGCAAAACCAGGGTTGACGCGTTAACACAGGAGCTGAAGCAAGCCGGCTATACCATTTTGAGCGGTCCCCGTACAACAGGAGACGGCTATTATGAGAGCTGCATTCTCGGATTTGAGGATAATCAGATCGAAATCACGGTTTAACATCTTATCTAAATTTATGTGTTGAAAGAGGGATTGTATGGCAACCTGGTTTCTTGTCATTATTTATCTGGCCTTTATCAGCCTGGGGCTCCCGGATTCCCTGCTTGGCTCCGCCTGGCCGGTTATGCAGCCTGAATTGAATGCATCATTAGATTCAGCAGGTGTAATCGCCATGATTATCGCAGCCGGAACCATTGTATCCAGCCTGGCCAGCGGGAAAATGATTGAATGGCTGGGCACCGGTAAAGTCACCTTGATCAGCTGCTTGATGACAGCAGCTGCGCTGCTCGGCTTCTCGGCCGCTCCTTCGCTATTGTGGCTGCTGCTGCTGGCGATTCCCTTAGGCCTCGGAGCAGGCTCGGTTGATGCGGCACTCAACAATTATGTTGCAGCCCACTACAAAGCGCATCATATGAACTGGCTGCACTGCTTCTGGGGAGTAGGGGCAACGATGGGGCCTATCATTATGTCCTTCTATATGGCGGATCAGGGCTCCTGGCGCGGCGGTTATGCAGCAGTTGCTGTAATCCAGTTTGCGCTGGTCGTTATTTTACTCGTAACGCTGCCGCTATGGTCCAGGATCGCCGCTGTTCATGAGCGGAACAAGGCGGGAGAGGAGCCGGAAGCGGAACATTACAGGGATGACAAAGGTACAACTGGAGCATCCGCCAAGACTAATATTTTCGGGATTAAAGGGGTAAAAACGACCCTGATCGCTTTTCTGTTCTATTGCGGGGTAGAGATGACCGTCGGCTTATGGGGAGCCAGCTTCCTTGTAGGAACTCGGGAACTGGATGCACAGACTGCCGCCGCGTGGATCTCCATGTATTATGGGGGGATTACCGTCGGACGTCTTCTCTCGGGCTTCATTACGTTAAAGGTGAACAATAAAATACTGATCCGCTCGGGACAGCTTGTTGCTATGGCTGGAGGCATACTATTGCTGCTGCCTCTCCCGGATTCTTTTCTGCTGGTTGGCCTGATCCTGATCGGCCTCGGGCTGGCACCAATTTACCCCGGGCTGCTGCATGAGACACCGGCACGCTTCGGCAAAGAAAATTCCACCCGTCTCATGGGCTATCAGATGGCTGTTGCCTATACGGGAACGACGCTGCTGCCGCCGTTATTCGGTTTTATTGCCGCTAAGACTACTGTAGCCATTTTCCCGTTCACGGTTCTGCTGTTCCTGAGCCTGATGTTTATGAGTGCCGAAAATGTTAATCGGGTAATCCGCACCAAACGGACCGGAATTTAAAAAGGAAAGGACGCTGAAAGCAATGAATCAAAAAGAACGCATGCTGGCCGGACTGCCTTATAAAGCGTGGCTGGATGGTCTGATGGAAGAGCGTACCGAGAATAAGCGTAAGGTTCAGCAGTACAATCAGCTGCGCCCGGATGAACGGGCCAGACAGGAGGAGCTTATCCGCAGCATTCTGGGAAAGGCCGGCAAGGGAGTACACATAGAGCCGCCTTTTTATTGTGATTACGGCTTGAATATTGAGGCGGGCGACAATTTCTATGCCAATTTCAATTGTACAATTCTCGATGTCGGCAAGGTTAAGATCGGCAACAATGTAATGTTCGCCCCTAATGTATCTCTCTATACAGCAGGCCATCCTATTCACCCTGATTCGCGAAATTCCGGCTATGAGTATGGCATTGCTATTACGATTGGAGATAACGTCTGGATAGGCGGAAATGTGGTCGTCACTCCGGGAGTTACAATAGGCCGCAATGCTGTAATCGGGGCAGGCAGTGTGGTAACGAAGGATATTCCGGACAATGTGATTGCCGCAGGAAATCCTTGTCGAGTGATCCGTGAGATTACGGAAGAGGACCGGAAATATTATTTCAAGGACAGGGAATTCGATGTTGAGGATTACCGGTAAAAAATCCGGAAATAGCAGTCCTGCTGCAAGGTGCATTTGTATTGTTGGCGATTGGCTGACAAGCAGGTGCACTTTTTTTCAGGTGAAAAGGATTTAATATGCTTAACTAATCAGTAGGCACAGGATAATTGTTGTATTTACAACAAATAAGAGATATTATTAATACTATTAAAAGGATGGGAGCGGCCGCCATGAAGGAAATTCTGCGCGAAATCGGGATGATTGCCAGAGCCCTTGATTCGATCAGCAATATAGAATTTAAAGAGTTCGACCTGACAAAAGGTCAATACCTCTACCTTGTGCGCATCTGTGAGCACCCGGGTATTATACAGGAGAAGGTGGCTGAAATGCTCAAGGTTGACCGAACTACTGCTGCCCGGGCAATCCAGAAGCTTGAACATAACGGACTGGTCGAGAAGAGGGATGATCCGCATAACCGGAAGATTAACCGGCTTTTTCCCACTGCCAAGGGAGAGCAGGTTTTTCCTTTTATTATGAGAGAACATGCGCATTCGGACAACGTGGCTCTGGCGGGATTATCCGAATCAGAGACAGATATCTTGTTCCAGCTTTTGCAGCGGGTCAGAAAGAATGTGGAAATGGACTGGGAATCGGTAAAGAAGGGCATTAAACGCGAATATTGATTGCATAAAGTAAAGGAGCCGCTAACGAAATGAATATCACGATCAAACAATGCACCATGGACGATCTGAAGGAACTTCAAGCCCTTAGTATTGAAACCTTCGATGAGACCTTCAAAGATCAGAATTCGCCGGAGGTTATGAAGGATTATCTGGACAAGGCTTTTTCTGCTGAGAAGCTGGAGCAGGAGCTGACACGGCCGGGCTCGGAATTCTTTTTTGTCATGGTGAACGGGGAACCTGCCGGCTATCTTAAGCTAAACATAGATGAAGCCCAATCCGAAGCTATGGGCCCGGACACGCTCGAAATTGAGAGGATCTACATCAGCAGCAGATATCATGGAATGGGGCTTGGAAAAAACCTGATCATCCATGCGCTTAATAACGCGGTCACGCACAACAAAACCCGTATCTGGCTGGGAGTATGGGAGAAGAACGGGCCGGCCATCGGTTTTTATCAAAAAATGGGGTTTGTACAGACTGGCACACATATCTTCCAGATGGGCGATGAAGCGCAGACCGATTTTATTATGGAAAAGTCGCTATAAAACCGGAATTACTGTAATGAAAGGGCTTGCGGAAATACCAATGTTATGGTAAGTTTTAGGAGTAACAAGAAATCTAAACGTTTAAATAGCTTATGGACGATGGTTCGGATGCTTAGACAGGAGTAGCCTATGAGGAAAACCAGCATCAAGGACATTGCACTCAAGGCCAATGTTTCCATTGCTACCGTCTCTTATGTGCTTAACGGTACCCGGAATGTGCGTCCTGAAACCCACAGGCGGGTGACCGAGGCCATAGAGGAACTGAATTACAAGCCTAATGATATTGCCAAGAGCCTGAAACGCAACCGGACAAATACAATTGGGGTCATTGCCGAGGATATCACGGTGTTTAACGCACCGGAGATTATCGACGGTATCAATGATTTCGGAGACCGGCATGATCTGCAAATCCTGCTCGTCAATCTCCGGCTGGATAAGCGGATTGGCCGTAATTTCGGAGATACGGAGGTTTACCGCAAGTATGCCTTGAACGCCGTATCTGAGCTGCTCCGCAAGCAAGTGGACGGAATCATTTATATCGGTGTACACACCCGTGATCTGACCGGACTTATTGATGTTGAAGGCAAGCCTATTGTTTATACCTATGGGTATACGCAGGACAATTTATCCATCCAGTTTAACGATGAACAGGCCTCTTTTGAAGCGATGGCTTATCTGGTCAGCAAAGGACACCGGCGGATTGCCATTATCAGCGGACTAATGGATTCTATTCCATCCAGACACCGGCTGAAGGGATACTATAGAGCTGTCACTGAATTTGAGCTGCCGTTCGATCCCGTGCTGATCAAGATGGGGGATTGGGAGCGGGAATCCGGCTACCGGCTGACCGGCGAGCTGCTTGACCTGCCCGAGCCGCCGACAGCCATCCTGTCGATGAATGATGTGATGGTGGTCGGTGTTCTGCAGATGGCAGGCGAGCGCGGCGTCAGCATCCCCGGGAACCTCTCGGTCATCGGCTTCGATAACCGCGAATTCAGCGACTATCTTCAGCCGAGTATTACGACGATGGGCCTGCCGCTGCATGAGATGGGCTTTCAGGCAATGGAATCACTGTACCAGCTGATTAACGGAAATCAGGTGCAGCAGCTGAAGATGCCTGAATGCCGCCTGATTGAGCGCAGCTCCGTGAAAGATCTGAACAATGAATGATGTGAACACAAGCAGAAACGGTTACGCCGTCCTTAACAGGACGGTATCCGGTTCTGTAGGAAAGATAAGGACAGAGGATTGGTGAAATCTAAATTTTTCTTATCTTTTTAAATAAAGTTGTGATCTCACATCATTTTTTCTTTTTAATCAATTTAAACGTTTAAATTAGCAGCAGATACGAAAGAGGTGATGACGTGACGGCTATACTGGGCAATGAAAAGTACAGAATCGCCCTAAACAGGAGGGGAGCGGTAGAGTTGCTTGTCCTGCAGGAAGATCCCTATCTGATGAACTGGGTCATGAATCCGCAATATTTACAGGAGACGGGATACGGGGATGATGAAGATAAGCAGTTCGGGGAGTGGGAGCTGAAAGCGGATGGGGAGGTGCTGAACAGCAGCAGCTTTATCCCGCAGATCACTCAGGAAGGTCCCGGCCAGGCTGCTGTAGAATTTAATACTTCACGTATTAAACTTTCTATGGTATATAGTTTGAAAGGTGAGCAGCTGCTTTGGAGAATTATGTTAACCAACACCTCTGCTCAGCCTGTTCATGTAGAAGGTTTCCATGTCTGGTTATCGCTCGCCTATATTATGTTTCGGGATGTAAATGTATTGCGCAACATGCGCGAATCCTGCGCTGTGCATCCCCATCTTGGCGGTGATTTCGCCAAATTTGCAGCTGTGCGGCGCAGCAATGAAGGTCCCCATCTCGGAATATACGGCCTGGCGGGCAGGACTGTGACGTCTGGCTCTTATTGCCGTTATAGTAACCGCTTTCTTGAGCAGGTGTCACCCTCCCTTGACGGTCTGCTCTATCACCGGCTGTCCCTGGTTGAAGACGGAACATCTATGAACGCTTCAGCTGCTGCAGACTGGATTTATGGTTCTGCTTACGAAATGTTAAGTCTGGCTCCCGGAGAACTGAAAGGATGGGATTACAGTTTTCTCCCGTTTAGTGACATGGAGGATTTTTACCGCCGGGGCGAAACGCTCGGACATCCCCGCTGGAGCTATACACCTGTACTGCCTGCCGGCGGAGTATTTCAGGCTTCCCTACATATGCCGGAGGGTGTGACGGTGAAGGAAATGCGGTTATACAGCGCGCCGGGTGATTCACAAGATATCATTCTGGAGGATGTTACAGCAGCGCTGATTCCGGAATCTGCCGGAACCGGACCTGCCGGGAGAAGCAGCGGAGGAACCTCTTATAACGTCTCCCTCCGGCGGAACATCCCGGGTGAGCACAAGCTGGAGCTGGTGCTTGATGACGGCCGCAGCGATGTGCTGATCTGGAACGTATTGGAACCGGTAAGCACATTGCTCGGAAAACGGGCGGAGTGGATGTGCGCCAACAGCTATGCAGGCTCAGATGCAGCAGAACGCCCCTACGCCTTCCGTCCGCTGTCGAATCAGGGGGAATCCCTGGGGAAGCTGGCCTTTCTGCTAATGAACAACAGGATGACCGGCCCTGTCCCGGGGCAAGTGGCCATAGCCGAAAAGGCAGCGGCACTGGATATGCGCACCCATTGGTTCGAGGGCGGGGATTTCTCACGGCCACGGGCGCTGTACGGAGACTTTTACCGGATATACGATTTTGACTATATCGCACATGTATATTATCTGCTGTCGCAAATGGAGGATGACCTGCTACAGCTGCATCCTGCAGAGGAATATCTGCAATGGGCTGCCGAGGTTATGTGTATGCGGCTTGATCCTGACGCTCATCCCGGCAGCGCGAAAAGGACGAATCCCGGTTAAACGGTGTGTTTATCCTCTATATAGAGGAACTCATGTCCGCCCTGCAGACAGCGGGCCTGACAATTTGGCAATCCCGGCTGCAGCAGCTTTGGGAAGCCTTCGGCCGCTCCATGAATGTAGGTGTGCGGCATTACAGCGGGGCGGTTACCGAGCATTTTTATGATAATGCCGGTTTTGGCCCGACGTGCCAGGCATTATGCCTGCTGGGTAATACCGCCGAAGCTGCGCGCTATGGCCAGCTGATTCTCGCCAACATCGGCTTCAGCAACGATTACCGGCTGCAGAATCCTGACCGCTGGTGGGAAGCCTTGTCCCCGATGATTCATTCCTTATGGGGCGGTCTGGTAGCTTCTTCTGCACTGTTTGCTTATGAGCATTTAGGAGATCCCGCCTACCTGGAGGCAGCTTACCGCGCTACAATGGCTGTATTTAACTGCTACGACTGGAATGTGCGCTCAACGCCGCGCCGCCTGTCACCCGGTGAAGCAGCTTCGACCTACAGCGTGGCAGCTCCGAACCTGAACATGCCCGATCTCTCGCGGAACCGCTTCGGACAGTCGGTGTTTGTAGGTGCCAGTGATCCATTATTCGCTGCACTTTTCGCTGACGTGTCAGGTGACGACTGGGACATGGGGGAAGAACTGGCAGCGTATCTGCTGGGCTTCGGAACCACCGCTTACCTGTACCGGGACAGCAGCGGCCGGCTGAAATGTGTCAACGGATTCATTACCGAGGAGCAGGATGGCCTGTCCATTACAAGCTACGCGGCCTATCCTTCCAGATATATGTTGCTGGAGGATAATCTGGAATTCCGTGCGCCTGAAGGCACGCTGCAGCCGACAATCCGGCTTATCCATGGACAATTCACTGTTTAGCATAAGAGTCCAAGTAATTGAAGCGCAGCAGCGCGGGACACTGAAGCTCTGCTGCACAAATCCCGTTTTTAAGTTAAACGATTAAACTCGTTTTTCTTAAACTATATAGCTCTATCAAAAGGAGGAACAAAAGATGAAGGTTGGCAAGCGTACGCTGGTGCTGTCTCTGGCCATAACCATGGCACTTTCAGCGCTGACAGGCTGCACAGGCAATTCGGACAACCAGGGCAACAGCAGCAATGCGGCACAGGAGGGCACCAATGCCCCGGATTCTGCCGGGAACAGCAAAGATAACGCTGCAAAAGACATTACACTGGAACTGCTGTATTGGGGGGATGATGTACAGAAAAAGCTGGTTGAAGCGGCTACAGAGAAATATACAGCCGATACCGGAATCAAGATCAACGCGCAGGTGCTGCCGGCGGACGGGACCTTTGACACCTTTATCCAGACCCGGCTGCAATCCGGCGAGCTGCCGGACATCAGCTACATGGGGGAAGGGGATATCCAGAAGTATAACGAAATGGGCATTCTGGCCGATATTTCAGATCTTTTGACGGACGGAAGTATTCCTGAGAAGCTGCCTGCCATTACGATTCATTCTCCTGAGCAAAAAGTAATTGGAGTGGGCCTGTCCAATCAGCTGGAGCTGCTCTTCTATAGCAAAGCAAAATTCGATGAAGCAGGAATTGCCTATCCTCCGACCAAAGTGGAAGAGGCCTGGGACTGGGATACCTTTGTTGCCAATGCCAAGAAGCTGACCAAGGATTCCAAAGGCAAAACAGCCGCAGAGGAAGGCTTCAATGCTGATCTGACCGAGAATTACGGGCTGGGCTTCACCGCAGGGCGTGAATTCCACCATTTCTGGGCTGCAAATGCGAACGGCGGGGGAATTGTCTCTCCGGACGGCAAAGAGTTCCAGTGGGATTCTCCGGAAAGTGCCGAAGGCATCCAGAAGCTGGCTGACCTCGTCAACAAAGACAAGGTAGCATCCCCGTTCACCTATACCTGGAGCACAGGAATCGGTTCGGCGGTCGACGCTCTCAGCGGCGGCTATGCAATGGCCATCAGCGGATCCTGGGATCTTGCGAACATCAAGGGGAATGAAGACATCGGGGTAGGCGTCCTGCCGAAAATGAAGAAAGCGGTAACAATGAACGCCGGCGCTCCGCTTGTCGTGTACAACACCTCCAAACACATTGAAGAAGCAAAAAAATTCTACGCCTATATGGTTAATCCGGAGAATAGTCTGGAGCTGCTGAAAAGCGGAGCATGGCTGCCGAACCAGGCAGACTGGTATACCGACGCCGCACTGGTTGATAAATGGAGTTCTGAGCTTCCTGTAAGCGCCAAAGAAACGATTCTCAGCTACAGCACCACCAAGGATGCTATCGTACAATGGCCTGCCTATTATGTTCCTGCCTATCTCAAGATGAACACTGAATATGAAAAGTCAATCGACCAGGCACTGTCCGGCAGCAAAAGCGTTAAGGAAATCTTCGACTCCATCATGCCTGTCATCAAGTCGCTGTGGGAGAGCGGCAAAGTATCCTAGCACTTATTAATCCCTTTATGTGAAAAGAGGGCTGTACAGATGAACCCAGAAAGCAAAACCAGTCCGGCGCCCGTCCCTGTTCCCAAACAGGCCAAGGGTGCCACCAAGGAAGCCGTTGCCGGTTATTTGTTCGCTGCGCCTGCCATCATCGGTTTTCTCGTATTGACCTTGTACCCTATGGTGGCCAGCTTCATTTACAGTTTTCATAAAATAACGATTATGAGCGGCAGTCAGATCATGGAATGGATCGGTCTGGATAACTACATCTATATCTTCAGCAATCCCAGCTCCGAGTTTAAAAAATCAATAACAGTTACCCTCGTTTATGCTTTTGTCAATGTGGTGCTCGTTATTGTATTTTGCCTGATCGTTGCACTGCTGCTGAACCGCAGGTTCATCGGCAGGAATATGCTGCGGGCGGTCTTCTTTCTGCCTTCCGTGGTGCCGATGCTGGCAACGACCATTGTATGGCAGATGCTGCTGCAAAATCAGGCCAAAGGCGGACTTGTCAACTGGATTCTGCTGCAGCTGGGTATAGCGCCCGTTGAGTTTCTGACAGACCCGGTTCAGATTTTCAGCACTCTGTTCATCATGAGCTTATGGACCTGCGGCGGGACAATTGTTGTCTTCATTGCCACACTGCAGGATGTTCCCGGCGAGCTGCTGGAGGCGATCGAAATGGACGGGGGCAATGCCTGGCACAAGTTCCTGAAGGTCACCTATCCGACGATCAAGCCGGTGCTGTTCTTCCAGCTGATAATGTGTATGATGACCTCTATTCAGATTTACACCCAGAGCGTCGTGCTGTCGAGAAACGGTGCCCCTGACCGGATGACCTATTTCATCAATGTTATGATCTATGATCATTCCTTTGTACAGGTCGGCATGCGCGGGCTGGCTTCTGCTGAAGCATGGATCGTATTCCTGATTACGCTTGTTATTACAGTTGTACTATTCTATTTCCAGGGTGCCCTGAAGCGGGACGATTCCATGGGCAAAAGGAAGAGGGTGAGAAGATGACGACTGCCACAGCAATGAAATATTCCAGCATCAAGCGGGCTAAAAGCAGAAGCAAAGCTATCCACGTAGCGCTAATTGCCGTCTCCTGCCTGCTTGCCGTAGTCTTCGCTTTTCCGCTCTATTGGCTGCTGCGCGGCGCCTTCGTCAGCCATTCGGAGATTCTGGCACGTCCGCCAGTCTTTTTCCCCAAGGAGCCCGGGATTGAAAACTTCCGGCTGGGCCTGGAGCGGATCCAGTTCCTGCGCCAGCTCTGGAACTCGGTATCCATTGTAGTTCCTTACGTCATCGGCACCGTGCTCACAACCAGCTTTGCCGGTTATGCCTTTGCCAAGCTGAGATTTCCGCTGCGCGGAATGTGGTTCGTGCTGGTCATCAGCAGTATGATGCTGCCGAGCGCCGTTACACTGCTCCCGCAATTTTCACTCTACACCTCGCTTGGCCTTGCCGGTAAGCCCGCGCTGATCATTCCTGCATTTTTCTGCGCCGGCGGTAACGCATATTTTGTCTTTCTGCTGCGGCAATTTTTTATGACGATCCCTGTGGAATTAAGCGAAGCGGCCAAAATTGACGGAGCCGGCCATTTTCGCATCTACTCCAGGATTATGCTGCCGCTCATCCGCCCGGCAATGATTGTGGTCGCATTATTCAGCTTCATCAACTGCTGGAACGAGTTTTTCTACACGATGATTTATCTGAAGACGGAAGCCGATTACACGCTGCCGATGGGTCTTTATATCGTCAACGGAATGCGGATTCGAACTATGAGCAGGTCATGGCCCTTGCACTGGTCGTCACCGCTCCCTGCCTGGTGTTTTTCCTGATCGGCAACAAATATTTTGTGGAAGGTATTACGTTGACAGGAATTAAAGGTTAGAGAGGAGACTAAGCAACTATGGCAAAGAAAAAGAAGTGGTCCCGCAAAATGTGGGTAGCGGCCTTATGTACAGCCGTTACCCTGAACGCCGGGATTGTCCCGGCATCGGCGAATTATACAACGGATTTTGTGCATGAAGGGGTAGGAACGGATTACGGTGAGGCCAAGTGGAAGCAAGGCAACCAGATTACAGCACAGCCGGTCGATTTCAGCCGGGAGACGATCGGGCAGATGATGCAGGCGATCGAGGATTTTGATTTTGCCAAGTTCGCACAGGACAACAGTGATCTTCCATGGATTGATTCTTTACTGGTCAATACAGGTGTAATTCCGGACGATGCCGGTGACGAGGGCGGAGCGAACACGCTGTACAGCCGCGGCAGTGCGCTATATATGAAGACCCAGGATAACTCCAAGCTCGGGTTCGTAGGTACAGTGCATTATGCCGATACGCTGAATAAAGACACGATGTACAGTATCTCACTGTCAACCGGAGCCGTGAATGAGGATAAGAGCAAACGCAAAAATTATCCCAGCCACGGCGATCAGACGTACAGCAGCGGCGGGCTGGAAATCAACCAGCGCAAATTCATATCCGCGTACAACAGCGCTGTAACACTTCTGAAGCTGACCAATAAGGGCAGTCAGCCGGTTACGGTCAAAATGACGGTGAAATCCCCTTTTGTGACCAAGGCGGAAGGTAATGAGTTAATCGGTACAAGGGTTGCTGCTCCATTAATGGTTGGACGAGCCGGTGAGCAGTATGTGGAGGCCATGTCATATGTTGATGTCCATCTCAGCGGGGACGGCATGAGCGCTTCCGGCAGTGAGCTGGTCAAAGAAATTACCGTTCCGGCCGGCGGCTCGGTGGATGAGAAGGTCGTGATGGGCTGGCTGGCCGAAGAGATTCCCGCTTCCAAAACGCAGTATGCCGCCTTCAAGGAAGCCGGTAACGATCAGGCGTTTGCCGATCAGGTCAAGCAGTACAACGAGTGGTGGGCACAGAATATCCCTTACATCGATATTCCTGATGAAAATGTGAAAAAGGTGCTTTACTACCGCTGGTGGTGTAACCGCTTTAATCTGCTCGAGGCCAACATTCCCGGGAACGACTGGCAGTTTCCGATGAACATGGAAGGGGTGCTCGGCTACAACAACGGCATCACAGTCAGCGTGCCCTGGGCGATGCAGGATCTGAAGTGGCTGCGTGATCCGTCCTATGCTTACGGCACCTGGCTGGCGCAGGGCGAATATTCCGAGAACGCCAACTATAAGAATAACCCCGGACGGCCTAACATCTGGACCTGGGATATGATGCAGAACTCGTCGCAGGTTGGCTGGGAGGCTTATAAAATCTACGGCGGCGGCGATAAGGTGCTGAAGAAGTTTGCCGATTTCTCTGCGAATGATGTGACAGGCACGCTGGCCCATTTTAAAGGCAATGATCCTAATCTGGTCTATTACAACCATGGCCCGATTACAGGCAATGACGGCGACACCGTCTCCATGCATTGGAAAGGCGGCGGCAATTATGCCCGACTGGACGGATCAGCAACAGCATATGCCAACGCAGTGGCTGCACAGCAGATGTACGAACAGCTTGGCGATACGGCAAAGGCCGCACAGATGAAGGACATTGCCGGTAAAATCCAGCAGGCCGTGCTTACAGGCATGTGGTATGACGAGAGTGATTTTGACGGTGACGGTGTAGCCGATACAAACGGGGAGGGCAGCTTTTTACACAAAAAAGTAGAAGGCACCAAGGATGTTTTTAACCCGTGGCGTGACAACAACATGTTTGTCTTCAATTTTGGCGTTGTGCCTAAAGCAGGCGAGAGCGGCTACGATCCCAAATATCTGACCCAGCTCTACGATTATGCCGATCCTGACTATTATCCAATCTTCCCGTTCTTTACAGCGGATCAGAACAGTATTATGAAGCGTGTTGAAGCGTTCAAAAACGGTGAAACCAGCGCCTTCGGCACAGACCAGTTCGCCTGGTGCAACTTCGGCAATTATATCAATACCGTCCGCGCGTCCCTGCGCTATTATCCGGTCAATAATATTGACAGCAGCACTTATAAAACCTTGTTTGACTGGGGCGCATGGCTGCATACCGTTGAGCCGGGCAATACGGATCATCTGGATTCTAATGAGTTTTTCTGGCTGGAGGATTATTTCTTCGGCACACCATGGACCAAGGACAACCCTCCGAACCCGAGCGGCAAAATGGTGCGTGCCTGGATTCACCACGATACACTCGGCATGATGAATTACACCGTACTGGAGGACATGGCCGGACTGCAGCCGCGAACCGATGATATTATCGAGCTGTGGCCGATCAATGTGGATTATGACCATTTTGCGGTAGACAATGTACGCTACCATGATGCTGACCTGACGATTGTCTGGCAGGACCCGGCTAAATACAGCGACAGCAACCCTTATTATGCAGGTATCCCGGCCGGTTACTCCTTGTTCATTAATGGTGAGCGCGTGCTGACCACTAACGAGATGTCCCATATCCTGTTTGATACAGCTACCGGCAAAGTAACCAAACCAACGGGAGATATTCCAGGTGCTGTAGGGGATAACACGAATACTAAGGTTCTTTTTGAAAAAAGCAGTGCAGTCCGGCTGGCATCGGCTGACGAGACAACACTTGCTAATAATGCAAAGCGGTAGACATGTTCAATAAAGCGGGCGTTGATGTCGTGCATAACGGCACAAATCTTGCGCTTGCCGCTGATACAAAGATTGAAGCAAGCTATATCAGAAACGGTTCGGATGTGAAAAAGCTCGCTGACGGCTCGACCATTGCTTCCATTACGCATACATCGAATACGGCACTGTTCGGCAGCTCACCCAATCCATCAGATAGCGTAACCTTTGATCTGGGAAACAGCAAGATAGTGGATAATGTAAAGGTCTACTTCTATAATGACCGCCGTCCTAACGGCTATAGTGCTCCACAAACGTTCGGTGTGGAATATCTGGATAAGGATGGAACGACCTGGAGACCAGTAGAGGATCAGTTCCGTTACCCGGATTATGTTACGGACAACTACAACAATGTTGAGTTTAAAGCGGTAGAGACTGCTGCCCTCCGTGTAAGCTTCACACATGCTTCCGGTTACTCGACCGGGATTAAAGAAATTCAGATCTACAACAATAATTTGACCGTAACACCCGCGGCTAACCGTGCCCCTAAGGTCATTCTGGAGACACCAGTGAAAGTGGAACAGGATGCGCAGCTGACCCTTGTGCCTGTCATACAGGATGACGGCATGCCAAGCGGCAAGCTCACTTATGAGTGGAAGCTGATTTCCGGTGAAGGCGCGGTTGAAGCGCCGGTGCTGAATCAGGCCGTCCTGAAGGCGAAATTCAAGGCAACTGGAGAATACAAATATGAGCTGACTGTCAGTGACGGGGAGCTGGCGACTACGATTGAAGTGCCGGTAACGGTATTCGTGGCGACAGCGGATCTGTCGGCGATGATCACCCAATTTGCGGCCAAAAATTCTCCGCTCGGCCCGCTTGTACGCAATCAGGATGACTATACGCCTGAATCCTGGCAGCAGCTGCAGACCGTGCTGACCGATGCCAAAGCGCTGCTGGCTTCTGCAGAGTATAGCCTGCAGGATATTCAGGATATGACAGGCCGGCTGCGGACGGCCATTAACAATCTGCGCTATAGAAATGCTGCGCTGCTGGCAGTCCCAAGCGCCTCCTATACTTCAGCCTGGGAGTCGGTCTATGCCATTAACGACGGTTATATTCCGCGAAATTCCAATAACCTTAATGACAAGTCCATCGAGACCCAGTACGGAAACTGGGGCGGTCCGGGTAACAGCCACTGGGTTCAGTACACCTGGCAGCGTCCGGTTACCCTGTCAGGAAGCTCACTGTACTTCTTCGATGACGGAGGCGGGGTAATCGTTCCGTCTGACTACCGCTTCGAATATTGGGACAGCGCTGCTGGTGCATTCGTACCGGTCAGCGGCCTGAGCGAGAAGAAAATGGCCAAAAACGCATTCAACGACGTTACGTTTAATGAAATCACCACCGACAGACTGCGGCTGACCATGGATAAGCAGGGCGGCTCATTCACAGGACTCAAGGAATGGCGGGCGATTTCCGCCAAAGCCGGAGGAGAGGAGCCGCTGCCGTCCGATCACGGCGCTATCACTGCTGTTGAGCCTGTATCCGTCAGCACTACGGTCAATGTTATGCCGGTTCTTCCCGGCAAAGTGACTGTAACCTATGCAGACAATACAAAAGGGCAGGCAGATGTGGTCTGGGATGAAATTCCGGAGAACAAGCTGACGATTGCGACGGATTTTGTGATCTTTGGCAAGCTTGAAGGCAGCGATGTGCGGGCAAGCTGCCGGATCTATGTCAAATACGACAAGTCCCGTCTGAAGACAGCCATTGATACAGCTGCCGACCCGGCGGTAAATGAAGAGCATTACGACGGGACCGCAGAGCAGTGGGAGGCACTGGCAGCCGCCCTTGCGGCCGCACAAGCCGTTTACGGTAACGATGCTTCAACCGAAGGGGATATTGACACCGCATATAAAGCCCTTAAAAATGCTTTTGAAGCTTTGACACCTGTAGCTGACCATGGTGCAGCTATTACTGGCATTACAATTCCAGGCGGTTCACTGGATCAGGTAGCTAAAGAAATTGTGGTGCCTGAAACGACGACCCTGGATCAGCTGAAAGAGGGATTAACCGTACGGGCTGGAGTTACCTTTGCGGTTTATGAAAGTGATCTGCTTACTCTGGCAACGAAACTGAAAACAGGCTATAAGGTTAAAGTAACGGGAACAGATCAAGTAACAACGGCAACCTATACGCTGGCGCTGACCACTGTTCAGACTCCGGTTAACACCGTTCTCCTCGAAGAGCAGCTGGCTGTGGCCAAAGCTTTGAAGCAGGAGCTGTATACGGAAGCAAGCTGGAAGCCGCTTGCTGAAGCTGTCAGTCATGCCGTACAGCTGCTGGAGAGCGGGACTGCCCGGCAGGCGGAGATCGACGAGGCCCTCGGCAGGCTGAAGTCAGCCATCGCGGGATTGCAGCTGGTACCTTCAGCAACACCGACACCGACGCCAACACCATCTCCGACTCCGTCGCCAACAGCTACACCGGTTGTAGCTATACCCGGTGGCACGGGCTATAATACGGCCAGCCCAAAACCATCGCCGAGTGCAGCTCCTGCGGTGAATAAGGGGACTATCCAGCTGCAGCCTTCGAGACCGGTGGATGGTAAGGTTGCTGTCAAAGTGGCAGCAAATGAGATCGAAGCTGCTGCGAAGGAGCTTATAAACGGTACACTGACTGTTTTAGTGAATTTTGATACTGCTGCTGGGAAGCAGGTGGCTGTAGAGCTTCCCATTAAGGCATTGGCAGGAGCTGCAACGGTAACTAGAGTGAAGGTGGACACCGGGTCTGCTGTCGTGATCCTCCCGCAGAGCATTTGGAAATCTTCAGCTGGCAGCAGTCTCACACTGCTGGTTCAAGCCGGAGATAGTACCGGATCTACTGAGAATGAAGCCGGGGTAATCAGCACAGTTACACTAAGCATTGACGGCGTGGCTGTTCCGGCAGAAGTGTTGCAGACACAAGGTATCCGCTTGGCGCTGCCGTATGTGATCAAAGCAGGTGATAAAGCCCATCAGGTCGTGGCTTACAGCTTGCTTGAAGACGGATCAACCCATACCGTTGCCGGCGGTAAATACGATGCGGCAGCGGGAATGCTGGAATTGAGCATGAAGCATAATGGAACCTATACCGTTCACAGCTCCAACATTGCCTTTACTGATTTGGTGAATGCAGCCTGGGCTACTGAAGGTATAGAAGCTCTGGCAGCGAGAGGGGCTATTGCGGGTACGGCTGAAGGCACCTTTAAGCCTGGAGCCAATGTGACACGCGGAGAGTTTATCAAGATTCTGATGAACGCCTTTGATCTTCTGGATAAGACAGCGGTGTCCACCTTCAGTGATGTAAGTCCAAATGTCTGGTACAGCCAATCTGTGGCCAGTGCACAGAAGCTGGGGATTGTGAACGGAAAAGGGGACGGCAGCTTCGGGGCCAATGACCAGATTACCCGCCAGGAAATCACTGTAATGATCTACCGGCTTGCGAATCTGTTGAAGGTTCCGTTAACTGCCGATGCCGGGACTCAGCCAGCTACGTTTACCGATACGAAGCAGCTTCAGCCGGATGCTCTGCAGGCAGTAGAAGCAGTAGGCAGCGCCGGACTGATTAACGGATTGCCGGACGGCCGCTTTGATCCGCAAGGTAAGGCTACACGTGCACAGGCAGCGGTTGTAATTTACCGGCTGCTGGGGCAATCGGAATAACATAGTAAGCCAGAGTACGACAAGCAGCCAGTTGAGAGATTCTCAACTGGCTGCTTTAATACTTATAAAAAGAGGTAATGAGGTAACCTTCGACGAAAAAGAAAATTGCATGACATTCAATGGGCGACATTTGAGCGACTGAACCGATTAAAAGAGGTGCACTATGGAGGATTGGCATAACATTATTCACGACCCGAATAAGGATATTTATCAGAAATTTGATGAACAGGTTGATACATTCTGGCGTTGGTCGAAAACAGTAAAGCAAGAATTCGAATGGGAAACCCTGTACCCTAACTGGGAGCTGCTCAATACAATATTTAATTCACTAATAGATACAACATCTTATGTTGATTGGGATCAGAGAACCATAAATAACTTGCTTTTTATAATTGGAAGAGACAATGAAAGTGAATTATTGATCCAAAAAGTAGCTGAGTACCCAAAGAGTATTCTTTTTCTCGGAAAAGAAGGCTTATCCTGCTCTGATGCTGATACTAAATGGCAATTAGCCCATTACCTAACTCATGCGAAATCTCTTCAGCCCGAGACAGAAGAGATCATTCTTAAGTATTTTGAAGACCAGAACGAATATGTAAGAAGAAGAGCACTGTTGGCACTAGGAATTTTAAAATCAAAATATGCAGAACAATGTGCGCTGGAATCTTGGAGAACGGGAATGAAGTATCAAAAACTGGCTGCATTAGAAGTATTAAATCAGATGAGCTCTCCACATTACTTAAGTTTGGTATAAATATTCTGAAAAGGATTTAAACGAGCTTAATGAAAAATTAATATCTTTGATAGGTAAAAACTTTAACGGTGTGACAATTACAGATACTTTAGTAGATTTAACAGAGCAGAAAATTCAGGTAGGCGTAAACGACTTGGATGAAAAAAAGAAGGTGATTTTAGAAAAGGCTTTTAACTCAGATATGTTGTCTATAAGAGAACCTGCTATCGTTTCCGATGATCTTGATAGAAACTCCTTTAGTCAAGGTACCAATAATGTTGGTGGAATGGGTGCAAGAGTCTATGGTGGAAATGTTGATGCAGCAACAATAGGTACAACAAGCTTATCGTATTCGAATGATCTCTATACATCTTCAAGTAGAGCAGGGTATTTTGATGCTGTTCAAGCAAACGACTTCGTAGGAAATATGGTTTGCATGTCCGGAGCTTCATCGGCCACTAATCCAGTATCGTGTGGAACTGTATTGAGTAAATCTGTATCATACAGTATTGATGGAGTAGCTTTTAGTGGCCTAAGATCTGCCAGTTATACATCTGCCCCTGGGGACAGTGGTGCGCCGACCTATTATAGTACTGTATTAATGGGAGTTAATAAAGGTCGTCATAATGGGAACGCAGTTTATTCGTATATCGGAAATGTCCTAAATGCTTTACCTGTTCAACCCATTTTAAATTAATGACGGGATATTCAAAGGAGAAAATCATGATTCAAAATCTCGGTTCTTTTATTATAAGGACTTCTCTTATCTTGTTTTCATGTTTCTTCCTGCTAACTGCATGCAGTAAGGATGTTGAGGTATTTAATGGGATCGTACACACAGTAGATTTTGAGAATAAGAGAATTTTGGTGATTTCTCAGTTGAAAGATAGTGATTTGAACAAGGATTACAAGGAACTTCTCAATTCTGGTGAGTACTCTCAGGTTATTTGGGTCAATAAAGTTGCACCTTCTGAATATGAAAAAGGAGATGAAATTGAAGTGTCTTATGAATCAAGTGATGATTTGTTTCCGGCACAAGTGAATGCCAAAAAAATTATCAAAGTCAAGAATTGAAAGTAATTGGCCCGCAGAAATGCGGGCCTTCGTATATGCGCTTAGTGCCCCTTCTGAGATCGCACTTGGGAATACGGGTAAATAACTTATAACCTAATGGTTTGAGGTGAGAGACATGACCATATTTGTTCGAGTTGGAAACCGGCATGTACGCAATGCCCGTAAAAGTCCCGATCCGCTATAGGTTCACGGTGCCCGAGTAAGATACATTAGACTCTATCGGATATAGATAGCTCAATCCAATCATTACAAAGCGAAGACTTATGTGTAATACAAAACGAGCACCCCAATAAGTATTAGCCGTTGAGCCAGCTGGTAACTATAGATTAACAAGATTCTATCGCAGTTAACTTCACGACATGAATGATACACAATGTCATTTTAATATTATGTATTTGGATTTTGGAGTTGGGATTTATGATAACATAAATCAGACACCAAGGCGTTTTGTAGGGCTTGTGTCATGATCGTTTATTGCCCCTAATGCATGGATAGGTTTTGGCGGCGATATGGATCCTTCCTGACTCTTATAACAAAAAGATGGTGTCACAACTAAAGGAATCATGGGAGAATCTTTGTAGAAAAAAAGTTAGCGAAGCATATGAAGATTATATGAAGGAGCTCAATCTAACTGAAGATAAAGAATAAAAACAACGGCAGTCAAGACTTTTAAAAAAAAGGTCTTTGACTGCCGTTTTTATCAATCTCAAACCTTACAAACTACTAAACACAATATTCCGCAGCTTGCGGGTGACAGGGAGGGTACCCGCGTCCTTTTTCTGAACCATAAACAGTATCGTCAGTTCATCCTGCGGGCTGTTCATGAAATAGGCGCCCAGCCAGCCGTCCCAGCCGTATTCGCCTTTGCTGCCGATATGTCCGGTCTGGCCAGGCTCAGTCATAATCCGCATCTGGTTGCCGTAGCTGTGTCCGCACAGGGATTGCCACATGGCAAAGCTTTGCTGCTGGGGTGGCGTCAGACCAGCCGAGGTCATATACTGAACAGTTCTCGACTTGAGCAGCTGAACGCCGTTCAAAGTGCCGCCCTTCATGAGCATTGTCGTAAATCTGGCGGCATCGTCAATAGTGGATGCCAGTCCTGCTCCGCCAGACTCGAAGGCCGGTTCGCGGTCCAGCTGATGGTTAATGCCCAGATGGCTGTCCGCATACAGCTTCAGGCCGGCTTCACTGTCATCCTGATATGTTTTGGCGAGCCGGCCTCTCTGTTCTCTAGTCAGCCAGAATCCGGTATTCTCCATGCCGAGCGGCCCGAAAATTTCTGTCTTCAGGAATTCCCCAAACCGCATGCCGCTTACTGCTTCCACAACAGCGCCAAGTACATCAGCCGATGTACCATATTCCCATGATGCTCCCGGCTCAAAAGCAAGCGGACCTTGCCCCAGACGGCCGGCAAATTCCATAGTGGTCATCGGATTTGGTCCATGAAGACGGGTACCGAGCTCCTGGAGCAGGCTTTCGGTATGCTGTCCAGCCAGGCCGGGACCGCCATATACAAGTCCTGATGTCATATTGAGCAGATCATGGATGTTAACTTCGCGTTCGGGGGCAACCAGCCCGCCGTCTTTTTCAACCATCTGGTTACGGAATCCGGGTATGTAACGGCTTACAGGGTCGAACAGATCTATTTCTCCGCGTTCCAGAAGCATCATAACGGCTGTTGCTGTTACCGGCTTGCTCATCGAGTACAGTCTGAAGATTGAGTTCCTTGCAATGGGAATCCCCGTCTCCATATCAGCCAGACCGTCCTCGTGATAAAAGACTTCTTCCCCGTTTTTTATCACCATAAAGTTAGCCCCGGCGATTTCTTTGTTTGCAATACTGGTACTGAGTGTTTTTTTCAGCTGTGAGGTTGTGCCTGATTCCAGCATGGGTTGTCTGTCTCCTCTATAATCATTTTCTCTGAGTCTATTGAATGTTAACCACCTGACTAATCAAATATTAAGCGCTTTTATGAAGCTTGTATAGTAGTTTTGCTGTGGCAGGCTTCTGCGAGAATTTGCTTATTTTTATATTCGCATATGGTTCTCACCGGAATATAATAAAAAAATATCAGCGTCCCCAAGGAATAAGTAACGGTTACCCCGTCATGCATGTTAATATATTATTTATGCTGTTAAGGACCAGAAAAAAGAGGGCAGATGGATGACGAAATTTTTTAGACACAAAGCTTATTTTATTGGCGTACATGTTTTAATGTTTATTTTCTTGTTTTCAGCACTATATGCTTATTTTCCATGGATACAGGTGAAGGTCAAAGAGATCATTGATCCGGCGGATAAGGTAATAACGATTGCTCACCGCGGTGCTTCGGGATATGCTCCCGAGAACACCATCCCGGCAATAGAGCTGGCGATTGAAATGCAGGCGGATTATATTGAACTCGACATTCATTTGACCAAGGACAAGATTCCGGTCGTTATCCATGATGAGACGGTGAACCGGACTACAGGCGGCAGAGGATATGTGAGAAATTTGACCCTGGAGCAGATCAAGCAGCTTGATGCCGGCACATGGTTTAATGAGGCTTATCCGATGTTTGCCAGAGAACAGTATGCCGGTATTACCATACCTACGCTGGATGAGGTTTTTGAGATGTTCGGCGACAAGACCCGTTATATGATTGAAATTAAGGAGCCTGGGGCGAACAGCCAGATCGAAGCCTTACTAAACGAAGCGATTGAAAAATATAAGCTGGAGGACGCTGTATCTGTTCATTCCTTCAGCAGTGCCAGCTTACGCAAGCTTCATGCGCTTAACCCGGAGATCCCGCTGTACCAGCTCGTATGGAATGACTATGCTGCTGCGAGACTCCCCCCGCGTCTTATCTTGAGAATGTGAAGACCTATGCGGTCGGAATCAGCCCTAACTTCCAGGGAATCGGAGCAGCTTATGTGGCTCAGGTGAAAAATGCCGGCCTCAAGGTAATGCCTTATACGGTAAATTACCAGGTCAACATGGATAAAGCGTATTCGTGGGGCGTGGATGGGGTTTATACGAATTACCCGGACCGTTTTCAGGAGGTCATTGACACCAACAGGGAGAATGGGCAGTGGTAGCATTATTCCAGGGAACATATGATATATTAATAGAAACAATATGCCGGACAGGCTGCAGGGAGAAGCAGGTATGGAGAAGCTGCGGGAACTGATCACTGATGATTTAATGTTAAAAGCCAGTATAGAAAGTATTGATCCCCAGGAGCCTGTAAAAGTCAGCAATGTACCGTATCCCTGGAGGGTGCTGGGCTGCGGTAATTATGCCGCTGTTTTTTGCCATCCTGACTATGAAGCTTATGCGGTAAAAATATACGCCCCGGGAAGACCCGGTCTGGAGGAGGAAGCGGAGGTATACAAGCTTCTTGGACACCATCCGGCATACGCACAGTGCTATTATATCGGCAGTACCTTTCTTATCCTTGACCGGCTGCGCGGGGTTACCTTTTACGACTCAATGAAGCAGGGGATCCTTATTACAGAACAGGCGATCCGCGATATTGACAGTGCACTGGACTATGCCCGTTCCCGGGGACTCTACCCGCACGATGTTCATGCCAAAAATGTGATGATCAAGGACGGCCGCGGCTTGATTGTGGATGTATCAGACTTCCTCAAGCAGGAAGACTGCAGCATGTGGGAGGATTACAAGAAAGCCTATTACCGTCTGTACAGGCCGATCGCCTCGCGGTGGATATTTCCGGTTCCCCGGGTAATGCTGGAGATTGTCCGCAAAGTCTACCAGTGGCGCAAAAGGAAAACTCGCTGAAAAACACCCCCGAAAGAGCAGGGACACCATAGTGTCCTGCTTTTTTTTGTAATATCATGCTAAAGAAATGAAAAAGAATCCAATCTTCTTACATAATGTGTCAGGTATTCTCTGGTATTATTATAAATCGCCTATTATAATAAACGACAATAATTGATGGAGGTGCAGTAATGAAGAAACCGATGATAGGAGTCCTGCCTTTATACGATTCCGGAAAAGACAGCTACTGGATGCTCCCGGCATACATGAAAGCAATAGAAAATGAAGGCGGAATTCCGGTAATGCTGCCCCTGACAACCGGTAAGGAGATCATTACGGCCTTGGCAGACAGGTTTGACGGATTCCTGTTCACCGGCGGCCATGATATCAATCCTAAAATTTATAAGGAGACAGCGGAAGAGGTCTGCGGGGAATGGTGTGATGAACGCGATGAAATGGAGAAGCTGCTGTTTGACCGGGTAATAGAATTGGATAAGCCTGCTTTTGGAATCTGCCGCGGGTTACAATTGTTTAACGTGTTAAGCGGAGGCAGCCTTTATCAGGATATACCAGCCCAGATGGTAGCAGAGATTACCGTCAGCCATAAACAGAAACCGCCGTATGCCGATCCGTCCCATTCTGTACATATCTGCAAGGACACGCTGCTGCATAGCATATTACAGACAGAACATATAGAAGTGAACAGTTATCATCATCAGGGGATCAAAACACTGCCGGCATCATTGACAGCCGCGGCAGCTGCGGAGGACGGGCTGGTTGAGGCGGTAACGATGGAGAATAAAAGATTTATTCTCGCTGTACAGTGGCATCCGGAATTCAGTTATACAGCGGACAGCAACAGCAGAAAGCTATTTTCGGCCTTTGTGAATGCCTGTCATATTTCAAATTAGGCAATCGCGGCACTCAAGCTGGCGGAATAGAAGGGCATTGCCGATTTCCTTTCAATCTCCCAGAAAAACGATGCTTCTAGCGGGATCATACATTTCCTTCAATTGCTTCACATCAGAACGCGGCGGAGAACCAAACATCCGGGAGTATTCGCGGCTGAACTGGGAAGCACTCTCGTACCCGACCCGGAAAGCGACCTCGGCGGCTTCAGCAGATTCGGACAACAGGATCCGCCGGGCTTCATGCAGCCTCAGCTGCTTCTGAAACTGGATCGGAGTCATACCGGTCACTTCCTTAAAGTTCCGGTGAAATGTAGAAAGGCTCATATTCGCCGCTTCGGCAAGCTGTTCCACACGGATAGTCTGGTCAAAACAGGAAGTCAGGTGGTCAATAGATTCTCTGATCCGGTAAGTATTGCTGCCCTCCATGGCGATTTGGCTTAATGTGACACCATATGGACCCTTTAATAGGGTATATAGAATCTCTTTTATACACAAAGGTGCTAAAAATGGGATATCATCCGGCCGGTGCAATAATTCCAATAGTCTTAGAGTTGCATCTATCAAAGTGTGCTCTGTCTGACCGACAAAAATAGCGCGTTTAGCGTTCTCATTGGGAATAATGCGTACATTCGCATCGTTAATGACTTCCAGAATCTGATCATGTGTAAATTCCAGTTTAATGCTCAGATAGGGCTGCTCCTCCGAAGCTCTGATGATCTGACCGACCACAGGCAGATTCATCGAAGCCACGAGGTAGTCAGCCGCCCCGTATTCAAAGCGTTCCTGCGCAAGAAAAACCTCTTTTTCGCCTTGGGCAATGACACAAAAGGAAGGCTTGTACACCCTGTAAGCCGGTTCGGATACTTTCGAATAGCGGATGACAAATAAATGGGGAATTGCCGTTTCAAATACTCCGTTATTGGGCGTGAATTGCTGAATGAGCGCGCTCAGCTCTTGCTGCTGCTTGATACTGACTTCTGACATAACCATTCCCCCGGATATTTTTACTCGATTATAACCCCTACGAATTCTTATAGTAATCTCCGTGACAGAAATAGGCAAGCATTCAGCATGATCAGGATAACGCTATTCGCTGGTACAAGGGCATAATAAGAGAGAGGAGCAAGAATCCTGCGCTAACAGAAATGGAGGATTACACAGTGGAATATGTTAAATTCGGCAATACCGGAATGGATGTCTCGCGGATTTGTCTGGGCTGTATGAGCTTCGGAGAGGCGCTGCCGGACTGGCACCAGTGGGTGCTTAATGAGGAGCGCAGCCGGGAAATGATCAAGCGTGCGCTTGAGCTGGGCATTAACTTTTTTGATACAGCCAACATTTATGCGAATGGCACCAGTGAGGAGTTCACCGGACGGGCTCTCAAGGATTATGCAGACCGGGATGAAATCGTACTGGCTACCAAGGTCTGGGGACGCATGCACAAGGGTCCAAACGGAGGGGGCTTGTCCCGGAAAGCTATATTGAGTGAAATGGACAAAAGCCTGAAGCGGCTGGGAACCGACTATGTCGATCTTTACATCATCCACCGCTGGGATTACGACACGCCGATTGAGGAAACGATGGAGGTACTCCATGATATTGTGAAGGCGGGGAAAGCCAGATATATCGGCGCTTCCGCAATGTATGCCTGGCAATTTCAGAAGGCGCAGAATACCGCAGAAAAGAATGGCTGGACCCGGTTCGTTTCGATGCAGAATCACTTGAATCTGATCTACCGGGAAGAGGAACGTGAAATGCTGCCGCTGTGCAAGGACCAGAGAATCGCGACTACTCCATACAGTCCGCTGGCATCCGGAAGACTGATCCGTGACTGGTCCGAGACGACGCTGCGCTCAGAAACCGATCACATCCAGAAATCCAAATACGATGCCACTGCGGAGGCCGACCGGCTGATCATTGAACGGGTAGCCTCACTTGCAGAGAAGCGCGGTGTGCCGCGTATTCATATCGCCCTTGCCTGGCTGCTGCAGAAGGAAACGGTAGCTGCTCCGATAATTGGAGCAACCAAGCTAACCCAGCTTGAAGATGCTGTAGGAGCACTATCCGTTAGACTGACAGAGGAAGAGGTAGAATTTCTTGAAGAGCTGTACATCCCGCACCGTGTAGTCGGTGCCCAATAAGGAGGAATAAATAATGGAATATGTAACACTTAACAATGGCGTTCAAATGCCGGTACTGGGATACGGGGTATACCAGATTCCCGATCATGAGGAATGTGAAAGATGTGTGCTGGATGCAATCAGCGTGGGGTACCGCTCGATTGACACTGCCCAGGCGTACCGGAATGAAGAGGCCGTTGGCCGGGCGATCAAGAAGAGCGGGGTAGCCAGAGAGGAATTTTTCATCACCACCAAGGTCTGGATCTCTAACGCCGGCTACGAGCGGGCCAAAGCCTCGCTTAAGGAATCCTTGCGCAAGCTGCAGCTTGACTACCTGGATCTGGTGCTGATTCACTAGCCTTTTAACGATTACTATGGAACCTACCGGGCAATGGAGGAGCTCTACAAGGCAGGTATAATCAGAGCCATCGGCGTAAGTAACTTCCTCCCAGACCGGTACATTGACCTTGTAAAATTCAGCGAGGTCGTTCCGGCCGTCAACCAGGTAGAGACTCATGTCTTCCATCAGCAGACTGCTGCGCATGAAATTATGAAAAAATACAATACACAGATTGAATCCTGGGGACCGTTCGCGGAAGGCAGAAACAATTTCTTTACCAACCCTACCCTGCAGGAGGTCGGTGAACAATATAATAAAACTACTGCACAGGTTGCTTTGCGTTATCTGATTCAGCGGGGCGTAGTGGTGATTCCCAAGACTGTTAACAAGGACCGTATGGAGCAAAACTTTGACGTATTTGATTTTGAGCTGACAGCCGGGGATATGGACAAGCTTGCTGCACTCGACACCGGGGAAAGTGCCTTCTTCTCCCACGCTGACCCGCAGACCGTTGAATTTATGACTGATTACGGTAAAAAAGGTCTGGAATAGAGCATTTTAAATACAGGGAGCCTGCCGCGTGCAGGCTCTTTTGCTATTTTTTGATATAATGTTCCGGTATAGGAGAGTGACTGGTACCTAAGGGGAGATAAAATGATGATGAATTTGTACGGGGCGGAGCACCACCTGCTTGTTCTGTCCGATACCATTGATGCAGATGATCATGCCCATGCCTTTATACAGATAACGCTGGCTTTTGATGGTGAGCTGGACATCGAGGTGGAAGGCAGGAGTATGCACTGCAGCGGAATCGCAATTGACTCCAATACCCGTCACCGCCTGGACGGGACGGGGAAGCCGCTGATGCTTCTGCTGATTGACGGAACCTCGGATATTGCGGCCGGCTTCAGACAACAGATTGGCGACTCCGGGTACTGTCAGCTGCCGCCTGATCAAGTTAAAACCATAACCGGATTCGTTCAGGCGCACTACGCCGGCATTAAGGACAGCAGCAGCTACCGCAGCTTCTTTATGCAGCTGATGATGCTATTCCGGCTTGAGGTGCGTGCTGCAGTTACAGATTCCAGAATACAGGATTTGATTCAGCTTATGAAGGATTGCCGGGATTCAGAGCACTCAGTCGGTAGGTATGCTAACCAGCTGGGGCTTTCTGGCAGCAGATTAGCACATCTGTTCAAGCAAAATACGGGAACCTCCCTGAGCGGATACATTGTCATGCATAAGCTGCAAAAAGCCGTTTATCTGATTTTTAACGGGACCCCGATTACGGAAGCGGCAATGGCCGCCGGCTTTGACAGCCCATCGCATTTTGCCGCTACAAGCAAACGGATGCTGGGAATGACAGCAAGAGAAATCCGCAAGGATAGCGTTTTTTTGAAAGTTTCCTGCCTGAATTAACCTTACTATAAGTACAGGAGGTGTCATACCATGACTGTACTTATATCAGAGACGCAATTATTGAATTACTCTCATCCCGGGATTCAACAGCTGCTCCGTGACCGGCAGTGGGCGCAGCTTCCCGTTAAGGAGCAAATTCTGCAAATCTACAACTTTGTCCGTGATGAAATTCAGTTCGGTTATAACCGCTCAGATGTCATTCAGGCATCTGAAATCTTGCAGGATGGCTATGGCCAATGCAACACCAAAGGCATTCTATTTATGACACTGCTCAGGGCAGCTGGTATTCCATGCCGGATGCATGGCTTCACCATTGATAAGGGACTGCAGAAGGGAGCGATGAAGGGGTGGTATTACCGGCTCTCCCCGCAGGAAATTATTCACAGCTGGGTGGAGGTCTGGTACCAAGACAAGTGGCTGAATATCGAAGGCTTTATTCTTGACATGCCATACTTAAGCAGACTGCAGGCAAAATTTGCAGCATGTCCCGAAGGGTTTTGCGGCTACGGCGCTGCTACTGACAATCTGTCTAACCCGGAAGTCTACTGGGACGAAGGGCATACGTATATTCAAAAAGAGGGCATTGTTCAGGATTTCGGAATCTTTGACAGCCCTGACGAATATTTTGCGGTACACCGCCAGAAGCTTGGCCCGCTACGGGAAGCCGTGTTCGTACATATTGTAAGGCATCTGATGAACCGTAATGTTAATAAGATAAGACAGGGAAGTACCGCTTCTGGAGCGTAAGACATGCCCGAAAAAGCCCCTCAATTGTCGAGGGGCTTTTGACTGCGCAGTTTTGGTGTTTTATACCGTACTTTTCTCCTGATACCTCCGGTACACCAGCCCTTCATAAGGCTTAAGCGTACCCTGACGGTGACATTTCGGCTCAGTCTCACCCGGATAATTGCCGAAGAGAAAGTCTGCGCCCAGAAGCCGCTCAGCCTCCAGCTCCGGCAGCTTCCAATGAGCTTCTTCATTAGAGAAGTTAAGCAGAATCAGCCATTCCTCAGCTTTATCATGGCGTGTGTAGGCGAAGATTTGCTGATGATCTTCAAGCATGAGATCAAAATCGCCGTAAACCATAACCGGATGCTCCTTGCGCAGGCGTATCAGCTTTTTGTAGAAATGAAAGACGGAATCCGGATCATCCAGCTGTGCTTTTAAGTTGACCTCTTTATAATCAGGGTGCACGGGTAACCAGGGCCGGCCTTCCGTGAAACCGGCATTCGGACTGCCGTCCCACTGCATAGGGGTCCGGGCATGATCCCGCGACTTCTGTCTGATCCGCTCCATAATGAGCTCTTCCGGCTCACCGCGTTCCTTAACCATAACATCATAATACGAGTGAGCCTGCTGTTCGTTAAAATCTTCGATCCGGATCAGGCCCGGATGGTTAGTCATTCCAAGCTCCTCGCCCTGCAGGATGAATGGCGTACCTTTTAACGTATGCAGCAGAATCGCCAGCATCTTGGCGGATTGCACCCTGTATTGTCCCTGGTCCCCGAAGGTTGCGACCATGCGGGGCTGGTCGTGGTTGCTAAGGTAGAGTCCGAACCAGCCGCCCGGTTCACCGACGTCCTTTTGCCACATCTTCATGACCTCACGCAGATCGTCCAGGCCCCATTCCTTGCTCTGCCACTGGTCTTCCTCACAATCGGCCAGCTTGGATGCCTCAGCCGACAACACCATGCTCAGCTCGCGCCGCTCCGGCTTAGTGTACATAAGCACATCATTCTCGGTGACTTTAGAAGTCTCACCTGCAGTAAATATCTGATAGCCCGAGAATACTTTATCATTCATTTCGCGCAAAAATTCATGAATGCGAGGTCCATTTTTCGTATAAGGCTCGCCGTTAGCCTGTAATTTAGTCTTGCTGGTATCCGGAAAACGCTGATCCTTGGAGATGGAATTAATGGCGTCCATACGAAAACCGTCAATGCCCTTATCCAGCCAGAAGGTCATGATTTTGTACATTTCTGCCCGCAGCTCCGGGTTATCCCAATTCAGGTCCGGCTGCTTGGCGTTATATAAATGCAGGTAATACTCACCACTGTCTTCATCATAGGTCCAGGCCGGCTTACCCAGATAGGAGGTCCAGTTGTTGGGCGGGCCCCCGTCATCCCCAGCCGGACGCCAAATATAAAAATCACGGTACCTGCTGTCTCTGGAGGACTTGGCCTCTACGAACCATGGATGCTCATCCGATGTGTGATTGAGCACCAGATCCATAATCAGCCTGATATTCCGTTTATGCAGCTCGTCCAGCAGCTGTTCCCATTGTTCCATCGTTCCGTATTCATGCTGGATCGCGCAGTAATCTTTTATATCATAACCATTGTCCACATTTGGCGACACATAGACAGGAGACAGCCAGATAGTATCGACTCCAAGCTCAGAGAAGTAGTCCGCTTTGGAGATCAGGCCGTTTAAATCACCGATGCCGTCCCCGTCGCTGTCTTTAAAGCTCCGCAAATAAACTTCGTATACTACGCTTTCTTTCCAGTAGGTTTTGTACATAAGCTGCTCCTTTCACTATCTTTCTCGTAGTTCATTACCCAAATAAAGAAACTTAGCTCCTCTTCGGATGAACTGCTCGAGATGTCCGGCAGGCTGCAGTGTCTGATGAACGCTCGACTATATAGAACGTTTAACTCTCCTTCCATTCGGGTAAGAAGAGACAAATACACCTGAGGAGAAGGGCGGTAATTATTATGCTATGGGGTTTAATCGGTCTAGTGGTACTATTGTGGCTGTTCGGCTTTATCTTTAATGTCGTCGGCAATCTTATTCATTTGCTGCTCATTGTCGCCGCGGTTCTCTTTCTGGTCAACCTGTTCCGCGGCCGTTCCCGAAGTTAGCCGACACTCATTCATGAGTGTTTTGATCAAGAACCGCAGCCTCGTGCTCATAAGAGGCTGCGGTTCTTTTCGCTGGCTGCATACCGGTCTACAGCAACATCAGTTATACTGAAAGATGATCACGGGGAGTACTAAACAATGAGAGGATAGACGGACAACAATGAGCAGCATGTTCTTAATAGGGGAAATTTCCAGGCTCTTTCAAATCGATATCCGGACGCTGCGCTATTACGATGAAATCGGTCTGTTCACACCGGCATCAGTAGACGGGCAGACAGGTTACCGTTATTACTCCATTGAGCAATTCGAGAGCCTGAATACCATTCTTTATTTGAAGGCACTGAATATTCCGTTAAAAGAAATCAGACAATTCGTACATAACCGGAATCTTGATGATATTCTGCTTCTGCTCAAAGAGCAGCGGAGCCGGACGGAAGACAAAATAAGGGAATTTGAACAGATCCAAAAGAAAATAGACCAGCGGATCCACCAGATTGAAGATGCCGCCAATACGGAGGAGCTTTATACAGTGCGGCTTACAGAGCTTCCTGAACGGACGATGATCATGCTGAAGCAAAGCATCCACCGCAGCAATAATCTGGAAATATGGATCCGGCAACTGGAGAACAGCAGTCCGCACAGATCCAGTGTTTTTCTCGGGCAAGTAGGCTTGATACTCTCAGCTGCAAGTCTGCTAAAGCACAATTTCGATGAGTATGACGCGATCTTTCTGTTCGCAGAGCCGGATAAGCATATATCCTCAGATACAAACTTGAAAACACTTCCCCGGCAGTCCTATCTGACCATCCGCTTTGTTGGAACCCATGCAGACGCAGCAGAACATTATGAAAAGTTGCTGAGGCATGCAGAAGAAAGAGGTTATGTTATAACAGATGATGCGCTGGAAATCACTTACATCGACTACGGGCTTACGCAGGATGCCTCCAGGTTCGTTACCGAAATCCAAATACCTGTGCAAAAAATTTGACCCTCCAGCTGCTGGAGGGTTTATTCTTGTTACAAATGAAGAGTAGGAGAGAGAACAAATGATTGGAACGCTAGTGAACACAGCTGCCATTATTATCGGGAGTGTTACCGGAAGTGTATTTAAAAAAGGTCTGAAGGAAGAGTATCAGGACATTCTGATGCAGGCAATGGGTTTAGCCGCAGCGGCACTGGGTGTTAATGCCATTGCAAAATATCTGCCGGACAGCGAATACCCTGTTTTATTTATCGTCAGCCTGGCTCTCGGCGGTATTATCGGCCAGATGCTTGATCTGGAGCAGCGGTTTAAGCATGTAGTTGCTAAATTTACCGCCGGCAATCTAGCAGAGGGGTTATCTACAGCGATCCTGCTGTTCTGCGTCGGAACTATGTCAATTATTGGTCCTATGGAAAGTGCTTTGAACGGTAACAATACCTACCTGTATACGAATGCTATCCTCGACGGGGTAACCTCCGTGGTACTGGCTTCCACATTTGGAATCGGGATCATCTGGGCTGCGGCGGTGCTTTTCTGCTGGCAGGGGACTTTATATCTGCTGGCTCATGTTTTATCTGACTATATTACACCGACCTTGCTGACCGAAACCTCGATTGTCGGCGGGGTGCTGATCTTTTGCGCTGGTCTGAGCATCCTTGGCATACGAAGCTTTAAAACTATCAATCTGATTCCGGCGCTATTGATCCCTGTAATCTTTATTGCAGTTAAAAGCGGACTGGGGCTGTAGGCAGCATTGAAGGGAAGCTCTGCAATCTGTTGCAGGGCTTTTTGGTATACACACATTAATAATGCAAATAAATATATCAAAAAAGTAAAATAGTCGATTTTAAGCTTAATATGCATTTTTTTGCTAAGAATGCGCTCCCATTATTTGATACACTTGTGCATATTTAGTGGCGGGATCGAGTATTGCAGCAGATTTGGATTCCAATAGGAGAACCCGCTAATATAAACGTCGTATTGAAGGGAGTGTTGATCCAGACTTAGCCGGTAAGGCTCATGATTTGAGGATTGAAGCTGTACAGGTATACCGGGTTCATGTTTAGATTTCCCCTGGTTTCTAAAAATTGATTTTAGACAAATAGGAGGAGTTAAGTACATGGGTAAAAGAGTTTCCGTCAGGAAATCGGTGCTTGCATTCGTTATGTCATTTCTCATGATCATTTCGTTAGTTGTTCCTCCATCTCCGGGGTATGCTGCAACAGCAAGAGCGGACAGTCCGCTTGCCCGGCAGGCAGAATATCTCGACCGGGGTCTGGTAGCGGTTCTGACCAGCAGCGGTGTGTACTTGAGCTGGAGATATTTAAATACGGATTCAGATGAAATCGCTTTCAATGTATATAAAAACGGATATAAAGTAAATAGCGCACCTATTAGCACTTCTACGAATTATTTGGACACAACAGGAGCAGACAGCTCCCAGTACCAGATTTCTACTGTTATTGCCGGTAAGGAAGTAATCCAGCCGGAGACGGTATCAGTATGGCATAACAATTACCTGCCGATCCCGCTGGATAAGCCGGCTGACGGCCGGACGAAGGATGGGGGAACCTATTCCTACTATGCAGGGGATGCTTCAGTAGGAGACCTCGATGGCGACGGAGAATATGAAATCGTTTTCTTGTGGAGCCCGAGCAATTCGAAGGATAATTCCCAGGCCGGTTATACCGGCAATGTCTATATTGATGCCGTTAAGCTTGACGGCACGAAGCTGTGGCGGATCGACCTTGGCGTGAACATCCGGGCCGGAGCCCACTATACCCAGCTGATGGTCTATGACCTGGACGGCAACGGCAAAGCAGAGGTCGTGGTCAAGACAGCAGACGGCACCAAGGATGGTCAAGGCACCGTAATCGGTGACGGCACCAAGGATTACCGCAACGACGGCGGATATATCCTGACAGGTCCGGAATATCTAACCTTGTTCAACGGTGAGACCGGAGCGGCTGTATCCACCGTGGATTACATCCCGCCTAGAGGCGATGTAGCCGCATGGGGTGACGGATACGGCAACCGCGTGGACCGTTTCCTCGGAGGCATTGCCTATCTCGACGGAGTGAAACCTAGCGTGGTGATGGCCCGCGGTTACTATACACGTACTGTGCTGACAGCTTACGATTTCACCGGCGGCCAGCTGGTACAGCGCTGGACCTTTGATACCAACGAAGCCGGCAAACAGTACGAAGGACAGGGTAACCATAATCTCAGCGTGCTTGACGCCGATGGTGACGGCAAAGATGAGATTATGTACGGTGCTCTGGCCATCGATGACGACGGCACCTTGATGTACAGTACCGGACTCGGCCACGGCGATGCGATTCATGCCGGCAAGCTTGATCCGAACCGGGACGGTTATCAGGTTGTAAGTGTGCATGAGCATACAAATGCAGAGTATGGACTGGAGATGCGCAACGCCGCTACAGGCGAAATTCTCTGGGGCCAATACACAGGTAAAGATACCGGCCGCGGAATGTCTGCAGATATTGATCCGAACTATCCAGGGTATGAATCCTGGGCCTCCACCATCGTGGACGGACAGATGGATCCTCTCTCCAAGGGTTATGCAGCAAACGGCGACGTCATTTATGAACAGAACGAAGTGCCTAAGAGTGCCAACTTTGCAATCTGGTGGGACGGGGATCTGCAGCGCGAACTGTTCGACCATGAATGGAATAACACTGCCGCAAAAGGCACTCCGCTTGTTTACAAATGGGATTACGACAATAAGCAGCTGAAGGAAATCTTCCGTGCCACCGGTTCCCTGACGAATAACCACACCAAAGGGAATCCGGCGCTTCAGGCGGATATACTGGGTGACTGGCGCGAGGAGCTGCTGCTGCGCAGTGAGGACAGCAGTGAGTTCAGACTCTACACGACTACTATACCAACAGCTTACAAAATCCCAACACTCATGCAAGACCCTGTATACCGCTTGGGTATTGCCTGGCAGAATGTAAGCTACAATCAGCCGCCTCACACCGGCTTCTACCTTGGGACTGAAGCCACTTCATTCCCGAAAGCTAACTTGGCGCTGACCGGCTCACAGCAGCTGCCGGAGCAGGTGTACCGCTTTGCATTCGGTACGGAGCCTGCTGCGGGAGCAACTGCTGTTCAGGACACTCCTTATTCGCAGGAATCAGGCTACGGCTTTGAAGCAGCAACCGGAATTACGGTAGGCACAAACCATGTGGCTCTATCGGAAAACACCAAGTTTGCAGTCGATCTGCCTAATGCCAACTATCAGGTTACGATCAAGGCCGGGAGTGATGCCCACAATTCAAATGTTGGCGTCAAATCCGAATTTGTACAAAAGCTGGCTGTCACCAGCGTTAATGCCGGAGAATCCCGTGAATACTCCTATGATGTTGCACTGGTTGACGGTCAACTGGAGTTCATTTTCACCGGAACAGCCATTGACGTTCAGGAAATTACGATTTCGAAATACCCGGAGAAGACAGCGGGCGACCACACGACGATCTACATGGCCGGCGACTCCACTATGCAATCTTACAGTGCACAGCAGGCGCCGCAGGAAGGCTGGGGCCAGCAGTTCGGCCGTTACTTCGCTAATGGCGTCACAGTCCAGAATGATGCGATCGGCGGTAGAAGCAGCAAATCGTTTATGGTGGACGGCCGCCTGGATTCTATCCTGCAGCGGATCAAGCCGGGAGACTATTTCTTTATCTCCTTCGGCCATAACGATGCCAGCATTGGTATACCGGACCGGTATGCGTCGCCGGCGGATTACAAAACCTATCTGGCCCGTTACATCAATGGGGCAAGACAGCGGGGAGCCGAGCCTGTACTGCTTACTCCGGTAGGCCGCAGAGATTTTAACACTATCACTCAGGAATTTAATGTAAGCTTCCCGGAATATGTGAAGGCTGCCAAAGAGGTAGCGGAAGAGCTGAATGTGAAGCTGATTGATCTCAGTCAGTTAAGTATTGCTTATTACGATAAAATCGGCCTTACTGCTTCGGAAAAGGTCTTCCTGTATGCCAATCCTGGCGAATATCCGAAGTACCCTAACGGGGTAAACGATAACACCCATTTCAGCAGCTACGGCGCACAGGTCATTGCCGCATTGGTTGCAGGAGCGGTAAAAGAAATGGAAATAGGCATCTCTTCTTATGTGATTGACCCGGACATTACCGAACCTGAACCGGAACCGGAAATCCAAGTGTATGAGGAGAACTTTGATGGCGACCCTGCAGCCGTCCAGTATGCGATGGTCAATTCTACAGGAATTGCCGGTACAATGACGGGAACCGTTGTCGACCAGAACGGAAACAAAGTGCTGTCCATTACCGGATCAGGCTCGGGTAACCGTGCCAAGACCTTCCGGTTGTTCGATGCCGTGAACGGCGATATTGTCAACGTGAACTTTGACTGGCATTCCGGTAATGTCAGCGCTTCTCCGTCGGAAGGACATCTGTCCATCCTGGATGCGAACGAGAATATTATTCTCACACTGCTGACCAAGACCGGTACTGCAAGTCCGGGCAACAAAATCCATTATTTTGTAGGACCGTATACACCGGATTACGGAACAGGCACTACAGCGGTACCGGATGGCGGCATCGCCACCAATCTGCTGAAGAACCAGTGGGTCAATGTGGACGTAAACATCAATTTTGCCGAAAAGACAATGGCCATGACTTTGACGAGCAAGGCGGACCCGAGCCTTACGCAGACCATTGAGGATATCCCGATGAATCCAGGGGCCTATACCAATAATGTAAGGGCACTGCGTTTCCTTGGAACAAGAAAGGGCGGAGGCGGTACACTCAGCTGGACTACCCAGATTGATAACGTGAAGATTGAAGGCATGAAGCTGCCGCCGGTAGCCGGTGATCAGAAGGCGTTAATTGCCTTGCATAATGAAGTAAAAGCACTGGACCTGTCAGCTTACACCGAAGCTTCCAAAGCTGTGCTGAACAAAGCAATGGTGGCTGTTGAAGCAATCCTCGGTACGGAAGCGACACAGGCTCAGGTCGATCATGTGTTTAACATGCTGACGGTTGCCAAGGATTCATTATCTGCGGAACCGTCAGGTGTACTCAGCAGCTACTCCTTTGATTTCGGCTCCGGCACTGCCGCAGAAGGATTCATCGGTGTAAATTCCAAGAGAGCTTATATCGAAGGCAATGGCTACGGCTTTGCCGACACCGCTCTGGTTCAGAATGAAAACCGGCAGACCGGAGATCTCCTGAAGGAAGACTTCATCCGCATGAACGGCACCTCCTTCCTGGTGGAAATGGAGCCTGCCAATTACAGAGTAACCATGACCATCGGTGATGCTCAGGAATCGACCAATGCCGGCGTGGTTGTAGAGCAGATGCCGAAGCTTCCGGTTACGACTGTAGCCAAAGGCGAATTCAAAGAGGTCTCCTATGATATCGCCCTGATTGATGGTGTATTTAACTTTGAGTTCTCTGGCAGCACACCAAAGATTAATGCACTGACTATCGAACGCCTGCCTGACAACGGCGCAGGCACACAGCCGGTCATTTATCTGGCGAGCGATTCCACAGTGGCCAATTATGCAGAAAGCTATCGTCCGCAGGCCGGTTGGGGCGAACAGCTGGGCAGCTACTTTGATCTGGATAAGATCAGCATTGACAACCGGGCGGTTAGCGGTCTCAGCAGCAAAACCTTCCTGGTAGGCGGATATCTGAACAATATCCTGCTGAACATTCACGAAGGCGATTACCTGTTCATGCAGTGGTCCCACAACGATTCCACACCTTCGCGGCCGGAACGTTATCTGACACCGGAGCAGTTCAAGGTGTACCTGAAGGATTACATTAACGGCACAGTACAAAGAGGCGCAACTCCGGTTCTGGTTACACCGGTTAACCGCCGTGACTTTAGCGGAGCAGTCCTCAATAAGAGCTTCCCGGAATATGTGCAGGCCATGAAAGAAACCGCACAGGAAACCGGAACGCTGCTGATTGATCTGAACCAAGCAAGCTGGGAGTATTTCCAGGAGCTCGGTCCGGAAGGTACCAAATCCATCTTTATGTGGGTGGGGACAACCGAAGACAACACCCATCTGCAGATGAACGGTGCGATCAAGGTATCCGGCATGGTGGCTAAGCTGGTACAGGAGCTGAATATCCCTCTGTCTGAACTCGTCACACTGGAAGAGGAGCCGTCCGACCAGAAAGCGCCGCACACAACAGCGGTGGTGGAAGGAGAACAGCATAACGGCTGGTATACTTCAGCTGTAAAAGTTACTTTTACCGCAACAGATGAAGATTCGGAAGTGGAAGCAACCTACTTCAAGGTCGATGGCGGCGAGGCAGTCAGCGGAACGCAGCTGACCCTTAGTGAAGAGGGCAACCATACCGTTACTTACTGGAGCGTTGACGTTGACGGCAACAAAGAGGCGGAACAGACCCTTTCCGTGCCGGTCGATCTGGCTCCTCCGGTCATTGAAATTCAAGGACAGACCGAATACACCATTGACCAGCAGGTTGTCATTGGCTATTCCGCTGCCGATACCGTTTCTGGTGTCGAACAGCCGGCCGGAGAGGTAGTGAACACTCAGGCCTATACGCTGGAACCGGGATTGAATACAGTAACTGCAGTGGTCTATGACCGCGCAGGCCAAACAACCACTTTGGACTACAGCTTTGGTGTTACTGCTACTTTTACAAGTCTGTCAGAGCTTACCCGCACCTTCGCAGCAGGATCGGAGGACCCTGGTGCAGGAACAGTTTCCGGTCAGCTTACGGATAAGCTGCAGCAGGCAGAACAGGCAGCTGCCGCACATAATGGTGCAAAGGCCCGCCAGCTCCTTAATGCTTACAGCAATGATGTCAACGCAGCCAGAAACACAGTATTTACCGCTGAACAGGCAGATGCGCTGGTGAAGTGGTCAGCATGGCTGAGCCAGGCGACCCCGCTGGCGAGCAGTGCCCCAGGCACGCCGGTGTTGTCCGATAATAACGGTCATGACACTGGCCTGAGAGACGGAGACTATACGATTACAATGAATCTCTGGTGGGGCAATAACGGCACCAAGTTCAGACTGTATGAGGACGGCAAGCTGGTCAAAGAAGTATCACTGCCCGACCAGTCCCCGTCTGCCCAATCTGTGAAGATTGACATTACCGGCAAGCAGAACGGAACTTACGTTTATACCGGTGAACTGATCAACTCTCTGGGGACCACGAAGAGTGCACCACTGACTGTGACTGTTACCGATGCAGCTCCCGGTCAAGCGGTATTGTCTAACGACAACTGGGATGGAGACGGCAGCTTTAACGTCACGATGAACCTGTGGTGGGGTACCAACGCTACCGAATACAAGCTTTATGAGAACGGAAAGCTGGTAGACACGCAATCGCTTCAGGCCCGTACACCTGGTGCCCAATCGGCAGTAACAGCAATATCCGGCAAAGCGGCGGGCACTTACGAATACGAAGCGGTGCTGAGCAACGCCGCGGGTGAGACCCGGACCGTGAAGATGACTGTAAAGGTACGGAAATAAGTACGGAAGACAGCATGGCGGAGCTAAACTGAATTTACGTTGAACAGCCCGAGGAGACGGTTTAACCGTTTCATCGGGCTATTTTTACAGGTGCAGGTGTTAAAACAGAATTACGGGCCGTATACGTTCAGTCTACATTGAATGCTTTTTAACACTTCGGCGGGCATTTCCCTAATCTTGATATCTTCTCCCAAGAAAAGCAGCCAGTTCGTAATCCCGCTCACTTCATCAGGATTATCAGCATGGATAAAAGTCTCGTAGATCGCTGTTGTCTGATAGGGATTGGTATAGGAGAGCGATGCTTTTACAGGATGGTATTTTCTGAATTGGGCAATTGCATCCGGACCCAGTTCAAGGACGACATTGACTGCTTCTTTCTGCTTATTTAGTTTTTCTAATATCTTTTTTCGGCTTAGTCTGTGTTTTACCGGATAGGGCATGACATCTGTAAGCTGGTCGACAGGATAAATCCGCAACTTCTCTTCCTGCAGATCAAAGCCTTCAATTAACCAGACACTTTTTTCGCGGTAGAGGTGCAATAGATAAACGGGATAAGTTTCTCCATTGATAGAAATGTATAAGTAGCAGTCTGTAAGCAGAAGCTGAATCAGCTTTTCCAACATGGGGTGGGGGAGGTCAGCCAGATCGAGCAAATCCGGATTGCTCGGGTTGGTACCTTCAAACAGCAGAATCTGATTCAAAAGAAACAGGTCATCCTGCTGGTTCTCGGAGATAAGCCCGAGTAATTTTTCGGATAAAGACTGGCGGCTCTTAAGGTAAGGAAGCTGCTGATTCCGGGTGGCCATGAAAGCAATAAATAGGGCTTTGACTTCACTATCAGTAAAGCGGACAACCGGAAGGACAGAGTTACGCATGACAAAATAGCCCCCATCCCGTCCAACCTCAGCCACAAGCGGCATCCCGAACGCCTCAATTTCCCGTATATCTCTGATTGCAGTGGACCGGGAGATCTGGAACTCCCGCATAATTTCTGAAATGGTAAAGTGGGCACGGTTGTTAATATAACGCATGATGATATTGATGCGTTCAACTTTTTTCATAGGGCTCCTAAACAGTATCATATTTTGACATGATTAAAGGTTACCATAAACCTATCAGATGAAGAAGACAAATCATTTGACCAAATCCATAGAAGAGGAGTTTTTCAAACATGGCACAATTTACACTGGAACAAAAAGAAGGCTTCACCGTTATTGGTCTGGGAACTGAGCTCAAGAGCCATTATACAGACTATGCTGGCATCAATCAGGAAAAAGCGGACTTTTGGCAGCAGGTCAGCCAGGATGGAAGACTTGATTATTTAAAAGAAATTGCCTCAAATGACTACATTTTTGCCGTCAACGAAGCGGTGAACAACAAAATGATGCATTATGCCGGTGTTATTTCGGATCAGGCAGCCCCGGAAGAAGCCAGAGTAATCGAGTTCCCCGCAGGAGATTATGTAGTCATTAAAGGGGAAGCGGAGACGGCAGAGGAACTGAATCATACGCTTTCCGGTATTGCGTTTGGCCAAGCTTTGCCCGAGGCGGCAGATTACGCTTATGTCGGCGGACCCAACACTACTGTAGAGATGGGGCGGACAAACGGCCTGATTTATGGTGAAATGTGGATTCCCGTGGTGAAAAAATAAAGCTCTTGATCGCTCGCGCAGGGTATATCACGAAACAGCCTAATGGAACGGCTCAGCCGGTCTATTAGGCTGTTTTTATGTAGCCGTGAATTTGCTTGAAACCAAATAACGAACCCGGCGTTATAGTTAGAGTCAGGCTATATAAGATGGTTATGGAATGGAGATGAACATGGGAGAAATACGGAGCAATTCAGGAGCACCGGGCAAAAGAGGCGGCGGGTCAATGATGGCGATGGTTTATGATACCTATGGGACACCAGAGGTCCTCCGGATTGAACAGGTGGAGATCCCTGAACCCAAGGACCAGGAAGTGTTGATCGAGGTGCATGCAGCTTCAGTTAATTCCTGGGACTGGGATCTCCTGCGGGGTAAGCCTTATATAAACAGGATTGGCGCATTCCGTTCTCCCCGTTACCGGATACTTGGTGCAGATATCGCCGGCAAGGTAGTTAAGGTCGGGGCAGCTGCCACAAAATTCAAGCTCGGAGACGAGGTGTTCGGTGATCTGTCCGGCTGCGGCTGGGGAGGTTTTGCCGAGTATGTATGCGCGGCCGAGACTTCCCTGACCCCCAAACCCGCAACACTCAGCTTTGTGGAGGCGGCGGCTATCCCCCAGGCGGCTGTTCTGGCCTTGCAGGGCCTGCGTGACAATGGGCATTTACAGCAGGGTCAGCAGGTTCTGATCAATGGCGCCGGGGGAGGAGTCGGAACATTCGCTATCCAATATGCCAAGCTGCACGGGGCTGAAGTGACTGGAGTCGATAACGCCGGAAAGCTGGAGATGTTGCAGGCTGTCGGGGCAGATTATGTACTTGATTATACACAAGATGATTTCACCAAAACCGGGAAGAAATACGATCTGATCCTCGACGTTGTGGGGAGCCGCTCCATATTCGCCCTGAAGCGTGCGCTCAGGAATAACGGCACCTATGTGATGATCGGCGGACCGACCCCGCGCATCCTCCTGAATCTGCTATGTTCACCGCTTATTTCTCTGTTTGAAAAGAAAAAAATTGCCGTTCTGATCCATAAGCCGAACCATAACGACCAACTGCTCTGGAAGGAGTATGCTGAGGCTGGTAAGATACTCCCGGTGATAGACCGGCAGTACCCGTTAAGGGAAGCTGCCCAGGCAGTCCGTGATATTGGAGAAGGTTCGGTGAAGGGCAAAACAGTCGTCAACATGAAGCTCTAAACTTATTTATAGAAGGAAAACAAGAAAAAACCTGACCAAAGGGCCAGGTTTTTTCTTGTTGCATATGTACAGGAGCGGTGATATAATCAGCCTACCTCTATTTTTAACCACAAAGTTAGTCAAAGAAATCTCATCTTATACTCTAAATTTACCACGCTGGAATGCTCTTGTCAAATGTTTTTTTCTCAAATCAAATGTTAGGGGAGATATGGAATGCCTTCTTTGGTTCTCGGCTTTGCGGAAATGGATGTTACACAGCTTAGTCTCGTTGGCGGAAAAGCATTGAATCTGGCCCGATTATCCAGAGTTGAAGGGATACAGGTGCCCGATGGCTTCTGCGTGACTACAAACGTTTACCGCCAGGTTGTAGCAAGCAGCGGGACGTATCAGGCTTTACTTGAACAGTTAAAAACACTGTCAGCTGAAGACCGGCAACAGATCGCTGAGATCAGCGGAAAAATCCGCCGGCACATTCTGGCCGTGAACATCCCTGTGGACATTACCTCGGCTGTCACTCAAAATATCTCCATGCTGGGGGAGGAGCATACCTATGCCGTCCGCTCCAGTGCAACCGCTGAAGACCTGCCGCATGCCTCCTTTGCCGGACAGCAGGACACTTATCTGAATATTAGCGGGACGAAATCCATTCTGGAGCACATCAGCAAATGCTGGGCTTCGCTCTTTACAGAACGAGCGGTAATCTACCGGATGCAAAATGGCTTTGACCAAACTCAGGTGCTTCTGTCCGTTATCATCCAACGCATGGTTATCCCGCGGGCTTCCGGAATCATGTTCACTGCAGATCCGGTTACCGGCAGCCGGAAGGTGGTATCCATCGATGCCGGCTTTGGCCTGGGCGAAGCGCTGGTCTCCGGTCTGGTAACTCCCGACAGCTATAAAGTCCAGGACGGGGTAATCATCAGTAAGCAAATAGCCGCTAAACAGCTGGCTATGTATGGCCGCCAGGAAGGCGGGACGTTTACACGCGAGCTTGACCCGGAACAGCAGACCACACAGACGCTTGGCGATGCCCAGATTATAGCTTTGTCCTCTCTCGGAAGACAGATCGAAGCTTATTTCGGCTACCCTCAGGACATTGAATGGTGTCTGGCTGACGGCGTCTTTTATATTGTCCAGAGCCGTCCAATCACTACCTTATTTCCGGCCCCTGAAGCGGGAGACCAGGTGAACCGTGTCTATTTATCCGTCGGCCACCAGCAGATGATGACGGATGCCATGAAGCCGCTCGGCTTGTCCTTTTACCTGCTGACGACACCTGCACCTATGCGTACCGCCGGCGGAAGACTGTTTGTCGATGTGACGCCCCTTCTGGCATCACCGGACACCGGAGCAGCAGTCATTAACGCCCTCGGAAAATCGGATCCGCTAATTAAAAACGCTCTTATGTCCCTTGTAGAACGCGGAGATTTCATCCAGCCTTCACTAGAGAACCCGAAAGTTCCCTATTCGCTTAAAAACAATGAAAATGCCGATCCCGGAGTGTTCAACGCACGGATCGAATTCGACCCGGCAATTGTACCTGCATTAATCAAGCGTAATCAGGCATCCGTTGAAGAACTAAAACTGCGTATCCGTACGCAATCCGGACCAGCTCTGTTTGATTTTATTATCGAGGATATGCAGGAATTGAAGAAGCTGCTCTTTGATCCGCAGAGCTCGGCTGTCATTATGTCTGCTATGGATGCATCCTCCTGGATCAATGACCGAATGAATGAATGGTTAGGTGATAAAAATGCTGCAGATGTGCTTTCACAATCGGTAGCGGACAACATTACTTCTGAAATGGGTCTGGCGCTGCTTGATGTTGCAGATGTTATCCGGCCTTATCCTAAAGTTATCCGGTATTTGCAGCATGTCACACAGGATGACTTTCTGGATGAGCTAACGAAAATGGAAGGGGGACAGGAAGCCAGTGACGCTATCCGTTCCTATCTGGAGCAGTACGGAATGCGCTGCAGCGGAGAAATTGATCTGACCAGAACCCGCTGGAGCGAAAATCCACAAATCCTTGTCCCGATGATTCTGAACAATATCAAGCATTTCAGCCGGGGCGCCAGCAGACAGAAATTCGAGCAGGGCCGGCAGGAAGCCATAAATAAGGAGCGGGAGCTCCTGGACCGCCTGAAGCAGCTTCCTGATGGCGTGCAGAAAGCCGCAGAAACGAAACGGGTCATCGGCCTGCTCCGCGGCTTCATCGGTTACCGGGAGTATCCGAAATACGGTATGATCAGCCGCTACTATATTTATAAGCAGGCCCTGCTTCGGGAAGCCGTACTGCTCGTTGATGCAGGCATTATTGAGCATCCCGGAGACATCTACTACCTTACCTTTGAAGAGCTCCGCGAAGCTGTCAGCACATGCCGGCTGGATTACGGGATAATTGAGAAACGGAGGGAAGACTACAGGCTGTATGAAAAGCTTACTCCGCCGCGTGTTATTACCTCTGACGGTGAACGGATTAACGGTGACTACAAGCGCGATGATCTTCCGGCCGATTCCCTTGTCGGCCTCCCTGTTTCCTCCGGGGTAATTGAAGGCCGGGCACGCGTTATCTTCAATATGGAGCAGGCGGCGCTCGAAGAGGGGGATATTCTGGTCACGCTGTTCACGGACCCCAGCTGGACACCCTTATTTGTATCCATTAAAGGCCTTGTTACCGAAGTCGGCGGACTGATGACTCATGGAGCCGTAATTGCCCGTGAATACGGCTTGCCCGCCGTTGTCGGTGTAGATCAGGCTACCAAGCGGATTATAGACGGGCAGATGATCCGTATTAACGGAACAGATGGATATATTGAGTTATTGTAGTTTTTTCTTTTTGTGAATATCCTCTGTACCGCACTCAAGGGCTGTCTTATAGTAGTGGCACTTATGCTCAATAACTTCCATGGTTTTCTTCAATTCTTCCATCTGCGCTTCTACAGAAGCTTTACGTTCCAGGAACATATCATATCTTAGCTGCAGTGTTGTATCACCTTCTGAGCACCACTCTATGAAATGTTTGATTTCCTTGATCGGCATTCCGGATGCCTTCAGGCATTCAATGACCTTCATCGCCTCGAGATCGGAATCTTTAAAAATTCGTTTGCCGCCGGCAGTGCGCTCTAAATGTGGCATAAGACCTTCTTTATCATAATACCGCAGGGTATGCGGGGTCAGATTGAAATGTTTCGCTGCTTCGTTAATGGTATAGGTCTTCATATTCTGTCTCCTATGTTCAAATTACTTCTTGACTTAGAGTTAACTTTAAGTAATAACATTGGTTTTGTAAAGGCCGCACAAGCCGGAAGCTTTTTACAAACGATTATAGCCAAGGATCACAACCTAAACATTTCAGGAGGTTCACACTTATGATTCAAGTAAATGCACGCGCCACATTTAATCCGGAGGGCCCGTTCAAGCTGACAGCGATCGAGCGCCGCGAGCTTCAGCCGCATGATGTGCTGATTGAAATCAAATATGCCGGGATCTGCCACTCTGACATTCACACTGCCCGCGGGGAGTGGGGACCAGTCAAATATCCGCTCGTACCAGGTCATGAAATTGCCGGGATTGTAAGCCAGGTTGGAGCAGAAGTAACCAAATATGCAGTTGGTGACCGTGTAGGCGTAGGCTGTATGGTTGACTCCTGCGGAGAATGCAGCAGCTGCCATAAAGGGGAAGAGCAATATTGCCTGCACGGAAATACAGGCACTTATGGAGCTACTGACCGTTATGGACACTATACCCAAGGCGGATATTCCACGCATATCGTCGTAACAGAAAACTTTGTAGTCCGCATTCCGGACAGCATTCCGCTGGATGCTGCAGCACCGCTGCTGTGTGCCGGGATCACCACCTACTCCCCGCTGCGCCACTGGGAAGCAGGCCCGGACAAAAAAGTAGCCGTAGTCGGACTAGGCGGGCTTGGCCATATGGCAGTAAAGATTGCCCACGCTATGGGCGCTGAGGTTACCGTACTTTCACAATCCTTGAAGAAAAAAGAGGACGGCCTGCAGCTGGGAGCGGATCACTATTACGCTACAAGCGATGAGGAAACCTTCAAGCAGCTCGCCGGATCGTTCGACCTGATCATCAATACCGTAAGTGCACAGATTAACATTGATGCTTATCTTTCGCTTTTGGCGCTGGACGGTACACTGGTCAATGTCGGTGCGCCTGCAGATCCATTGGCTGTTAACGCATTCTCGCTGATCGGCCAACGCCGTTCGTTCGCCGGATCTATGATCGGCGGTATCCGTGAAACGCAGGAAATGCTCGATTTCTGTGCAGAACACAACATTGCCTCCGAGATTGAGGTTATTTCCGCCAGCCAGATCGATGAAGCCTGGGAGCGTGTGCTTGCTTCTGATGTCCGCTACCGTTTCGTAATTGACATCAGCACAATGAACCAGGAATAAATAATCAGCTTATCCCATAACACCTTCAATTGAAGAGGCCTTGCCGCAGAGCAGGCACCTTCTCTCTTGAAGGTGTTTTTTATTATTGACCGATTCGGTTTACAGGAATATACTGGTGGCATAAACCGATTCGGTTGACGCGAAAGGATGGAGGTGATGGTTTGGAAAAGTTCACGGGCCTGCCGGAGGAGAAGCAGAGCAAGATTATTGATGGTGCATTGGCATCCTTCAGCCTGAACGGTTATAAGAAAACATCGGTTAGTGACATTGCAGTCTCGGCCGGCATTTCTAAAGCGATGGTATTTCATTATTTTGGCACCAAAAAGGAATTGTATGTTTATCTTATCGGTTACTGCACCAGTCTGATTATGAACCAAATCGAGGAGAAATTCGACCGCAGTATCACTGACTTTTTTGACCGGATCACCATGACTGCCGGCATCAAAATATCAGCGATGGAGAAGCATCCGGCAAGCCTGTCTTTTTTGAGCGGCGTATATTTTGAACAGGACCCTGAGGTGAAGCAGGAAATCAAAGCTGCTCTGGCAACAGGAGAAAGCTTCAGAAGCAGTCTGGCTTATGACGGAATAGACTTGTATAAGTTCAAGGAGGGCGTTGATCCGAAGCTGGTCATGAAGCTGCTGCAGAGGTATACGGAAGGACATATCAATGAGCTGCCGAATCATGCTGCGGTAGACGTGGAAGCAATTAACAATGAGTTTCAAGCGTGTATCCGTCTGCTCAAAAATAATCTTTATAAAGAGGAATATCTCTGATTTGCTACCTTGGGGAGGGTGCCACTATGAGTGTCATTGAAATGAATAATCTGACTAAACAGTACGGCAATTCACGCGGCATTAAGAACATTAACTTGAGTGTGGAGGAGGGGGAGATCTTCGGGTTCATCGGACCTAACGGTGCCGGGAAATCAACAGCCATCCGCACACTGCTTGGACTGATCTATCCGACAAGCGGAAGTGCCGCTATTTTTGGCCGGAACTGCACGGAGCATCCCGAAATCCGCAAGGAGCTTGGCTATCTGCCGTCGGAGGTATTCTATTACGACAATATGAAGGTGATTGACCTGCTCAAATATTCAGCCAGCTTCTACAAAAAGGACTGTACAAAGCGGATCCGGGAGCTGGCCGAGATCATGGACCTTGACCTGAAGAAGAAAATCGACGATCTGTCCTTCGGTAACAAAAAGAAGGTGGGAATTGTGCAGGGGCTGCTCCATGAACCGAAGCTGATCATCCTGGATGAGCCTACCAGCGGGCTTGACCCGCTGATGCAGCAGAAGTTCTTTGATCTGTTGAGGGAAGAGAACCGTAAAGGCGCCACCGTCTTCTTCTCCTCACACATCCTCAGCGAGGTTCAGAAAATGTGCAGCCGGGTAGCCTTCATCAAAGAAGGTGAAATCATCAAGCTGGAAAAAATGAGCACACTGCAGGAGAATAATTACAAACGGATCAGCATCGAAGGGGTCTCAACCATCAGCAAGGAGGCTTTCGACATCAGCGGTGTGAGCAAGCTGGATGTTAATGGAACTTCGGCATCCTTCATTTTCAAAGGAAACATTAACACAATCCTGCAGAGGCTATCAGAAACAGAGCTGCGTAACATCTCCATTGAGGAACCTGATCTGGAGGAAATCTTCATGCACTATTATGTGAAGGAGGATTAGCGGCATGAATATGTATCTGCATGAGCTAAAAGCCCTCCGCAAATCAGGCGGAAGCTGGGCCTGTGCCATGATTGCACTCGCCGCGCTGTTTCTGTCCCTTTATCCCAGTATGATGAGCGAGTCGGCCGATTTCACCAGCCTGCTGGAGGGCTATCCCGCCTCCGTAAGAGCTATGCTTGGCATTAATCTGGAGTATATTTCATCCATTCTGGGCTTCTATTCAATGGTGTTCGTTTATATTGCACTATGCGGAGGTATTCAGGCCATGCATCTTGGAGCTTCTATACTTTCCAAGGAAGCTCGGGAGCGTACTGCAGATTTTCTCCTCGTCAAGCCTGTCTCACGGACAAGGATCGTCAGCGCCAAGCTGCTCGCAGCCTCAACGGCGATACTTGTCACCGATCTTGTATTCTTCTTAGTAACAGCGATTATAGCCGGTGCCGTGGCGACTGCGAATTACAGTCTTTCTCTGTTCCTCATGCTCAACCTGCCCTTGCTGTTTATTCAGCTTATTTTTCTGGCGGTGGGCCTGGTTGCTTCCGTGTTTTTCAGCAGGCTAAAAAATGTGCTGCCTCTTACGCTAGGCGTCGTTTTCGGACTATACATGACAGGTGCCCTGCTTGCTGCGGGACCAGAGGGGGATATAGTACGTTATCTCTCACCGTTTCAGTATTTTGACAGCATCTATATTATTGAGCATCACACATTTGAAGTGCAGTACCTGATTGCCGGTGCGCTTATTGTTGCAGCTGCGGTATCCGTAAGCTACCGGGTGTATATCAAAAAAGATGTCCATGCAGTGTAGTTGGGCGAAAAACGGATTCAAAGCCAAGGAGGCCAGTATATGAATATGTTCTGGAGAGAGCTTACAGCGGGCCGTAAAGCATTAATCATTTGGAGTATATGTATGCTTTTGCTGGTCGTCAGCGGTATGGGCAAATACACCGCCTATTCCTCAGGGGGAGCAGGCAGTGACATCTTTAACCAGATGCCGTCTTCCGTAAAGGCACTGCTGGGAATCGGCACACTGGATGTTACGGTCATGAGCGGATTTTATGCCATGCTGTTTCTGTATATCGAGCTGACTGCCGCTATACACGCCGTTCTGCTGGGTAGCAGCATCATCGCCAAGGAGGAGAAGGAGAAGACCGCCGAGTTCCTGATTGCCAAGCCGGTCTCCCGGTCAGCCATTGTGACAACCAAGCTTCTTGCGGCCCTGGTTCAGATTGTAGTCCTTAATCTTGTAACTTTGATATCCTCAATCGTAATGGTTTCTGCGTATAACAAGGGCAAGGACATATCAGGTGAAATTGTCCTGTTCCTGATCAGCATGTTTATCGTGCAGCTGCTCTTTCTCATGCTTGGCGCTTTGCTTGCAGCCGGAATAAGCAATCCGAAATCCTCGGGTGCTGCCGCTGCGGGTATATTGGTCGGCTCCTTTGTCATATCCAAAATAACTGATCTGGCGGAGCAGCTGTCTGTGCTGAATGTACTGTCACCCTTCAAATATTTCAGCTATAACCGGATTGTGGAGGGGGACGGGCTTAACGCCGTGATTCTGCTCCTGTCAGTCCTGCTGGCCGCAGCATTGGCGGCATCGGCTTATTTCTTGTACGGTAGGCGCGAGCTTAAGCTTTAAGATTGGTGAAGCCTTTTGGCATAAATGCTTTAATCGAACGGAAGGTGCAGTCCGGGCATGTCAGCCTGAACTGCACTTTTTTTATGTAAATCAGAGTATTAATGTTAGTATTATTGACACATAAATCCGCTTCTACTAGGATAAATATAAGTTAATTCCGGCAATATTTCAGCAAGATACAGTAAGTTTTTACAAGATTCACACAGCTTATATAAGAGGGGGCCAGCTTATGCAGCCGCGCGTTCAGAACAGTCTCAGGGAAAAGGTTGTATTTTCCCGGCAATATCCCGTCATCCTGGGCGATACGGTCGGAGTCACGTCGACTTATCAAAGACTGCACGCCCATGATGCGCTTGAGATCAATATGATTAAATCAGGGACCGGGTATTACATGATTAACGGGGAGCGGTATGATTTCCGGGAGGGGGACATTCTGCTAATTAACTCCAATGATCTGCATTGTGCTTTTGAAACCGACAATCTGATTATGCAGGTCATTACATTCGATGCCGCCTGGTTCATGGGCATGGTGCGCTGTGATCCGGATGTGCTGGCCCCCTTTAAGGACATGGGCTTACATTTCAGCAATCTGCTTGACCGGGAGAACGAGCAGATCGGCTCGCTCCGCGCGCTGCTGCTGCAGATGCAGGAGGAGCATGAGACAGAAAGCAGGTCTTACACGTCGGTTGTATATGCCCTTCTGCTGCAATTTTTTGTTTATGTGAACCGCTACTTCCGCATGGACTCCCTGCAGCCGGGCAAATCCACAGTAACTACCACCCAGCTCGAAAAAATCTGGCAGGTTACCCGCATCATGGAGGAGCATCCCGCTTACCCATGGACGCTTGAAGAGCTCGCGGCCCTGGTCTATTTGAGCCCTTCACGCTTCAGTGATATCTTCCGCCGCACAGCCGGCATGTCCCCGCTGCTGTATTTAATCCAGTTACGCCTGGAGAATGCCTATACCCTGTTACAAACTACGGACCGTAAAATCCTCGATATCGCCATGGAGTGCGGTTTCCGCACCCTGTCCAATTTCAACCGGCTGTTCAAACGGCATATTGGAACAGAGCCGCGGAACGTCCGCACACAGAAAACTCTATTGGACAGTAAGATAGTATCAGTATTTGAGCGATTAGGCGGAGTGCCTGAAACAGAATAGGGTTATGATCAAGTCAGTAAATATAACAACATTAGTTATTAGGATTAACAAGAAGTATATGGAAAAGGAGGTTAAAATGCAGAAGATCGCCTATCACATTGAGACAAAAGAGGAGACCCGGAAGCCAAATGCCTTCAAACGCTTTGCCCGGCAGTGGGATCTTCAGCTGATGGTGCTGCCGGCCTTATTCTTTATTCTTGTATTCAGTTACATTCCGATGTACGGTGTGCTGATGGCATTTCAGGATTACAACCTGTTCAAGGGGTTTACAGGCAGTCCCTGGGTGGGGCTCAAGCATTTCGAGATGTTTTTTGCCACACCTGAATTCTGGACGGTCATGCGCAATACGATTGTAATCAGTCTGCTTAAGCTGCTGGTCGGCTTTCCGGCACCGATTCTGCTGGCGCTGATGCTGAATGAGGTTCGCAGCAGAGTGTTCAAAAGAACCGTGCAGACCATCAGCTATCTGCCGCATTTTCTGTCCTGGGTCATTGTCTCCGGCTTCGTAATGTCCATGCTCTCCACAGAGAACGGAAGCGTGAATATGCTGCTTCAGCAGCTCAACCTGATCAAAGACCCGATTAACTTCCTGTCGCTGCCGGAATATTTCTGGACCATCCTTGTCACAACCGGAGTGTGGAAGGAAATTGGCTTTTCCTCCATCGTCTACCTTGCAGCGATTGCCGGAATTGACCCGCATATGCACGAGGCGGCTTCAATAGACGGTGCAGGCAAGCTGAGACAGATGTTTTCCATTACACTGCCGTCCATATTACCGGTTATTATTGTCTTTCTGATTCTTGCAATCGGCAATCTGCTCAGCGCAGGCTTTGAGGACATCCTGCTCCTCGGCTCTAACCCCGTGCTGCGCGACGTGGGTGATGTCCTCGACACCTATGTATACCGGATCGGTATCCAGAATAACCGTTACTCTTACGCTACTGCAGCCGGCCTGTTCAAATCGCTGATCGGCGTGTTCCTCCTGGTCGGGGCGAACTATGCTGCACGCAAATCCGGAAACAGCCTATGGTGAAGCATGAAAGGGGGCAGATATAGATGAAGCTGTCAGCCGGGGACCGGGTACTCGTAACGGTGATATACATTTTACTAGCAATACTAGCCTTTCTGTCCTTTTATCCTTTCTGGAACGCTGCTGTTATTTCATTTAACAACGGTACAGATACGATGCGCGGCGGAGTCACTTTTTGGCCGAGAAAGTTCTCTCTTGAGAATTATTCGGTGGTATTCCAGGATAGCCGTCTGATTAACGGCTTCGTGATCTCAGTATTACGGACCGTAATCGGCACCTTCGCCTCGATTGCCGCCACGGCAATTTTTGCTTACGGCATGAGTAAATCGGAGCTGATGGGGCGCAGGTTTTATATGGTTTTCTGTATCATCACGATGTATTTCAGCGGCGGACTGATTCCGAGCTTTCTTCTGATCCGCGAGCTGGGCATGTTCAACTCCTTCTGGGTTATGGTCATCCCGGGTCTGATCAGTGTGTGGAACATGATTATTTTCCGGACCTTCTTCAAAGGAATACCGGCAGGGCTGGAGGAATCCGCGAGAATCGACGGCTGCTCCAACTGGGGAGTACTGATTCGTATTGTGCTTCCGCTGTCAGGGCCGGTACTGGCTACCTTGTCGCTGTTTACCGCTGTCTATCACTGGAATGACTGGTTCACACCCAGCATCTACCTCAGCAATGTCGATTTAATGCCGATTCAGACCAAGCTGCAGCAGATCCTCAATTCTAACATCATGTCCGAACAGATGGCCCAGCTGGACGCGGCTGCACAGGGACGAATGAACAAAATGCGCGCCGTCACAACCAAATCCCTGTCCATGGCTACCATGATGGTCGCTACGATTCCGATTTTATGCGTGTATCCTTTCCTGCAAAAGTACTTCGTTAAGGGCGTTATGGTCGGTTCACTAAAAGAATAAAGGAACTCAAGGGGGAATTAACCAATGATCTCAGGCAAAACAAAGGTGTCCGCTGTGGCGGCTGTTCTTAGTCTTATGATTGGTTTAACGGGCTGTACAGGCGGCAACAATGCTCCTTCCAATTCTGCAAATTCCGCAAACAACGCTAATGCAGCAGGAAATAACAGTCCGGATGCTGCCGGAGGCGGGGGATATGTGCTTGGTGAGCAGCCGCTGGAATTCTCCTTCTACGGCCATTATGACTGGTATACAATGCCTAACTGGGGCGAGGATCTCTCCTCCAAATGGATTAAAGATAATAAAAAGGTAAATGTCTTGCCTGTCAGCTCTGGAGGCAATGCCAAGCAAAAGCTCAGCACGATGATTGTCTCAGGTGAGCTTCCCGATGTGATCTGGATGGAACGCGGTGCGGATGTCGAGCAGCTGCGGGCTGCCGGAGCATTGGTGCCGTTTGATGATTATCTCGACAAATACCCGAACCTGAAGAAATGGGCAGGCGAAGAGACCCTCGATATGCTGCGCTCCTCCGACGGCAAGCTCTATCAGTTCCCGAACTGGTATACGACTCAGCCGAACGGCAACTCCGGATATCTGGTTAACAAAAAGATCTATAACGAGCTGGGCACGCCGCCGCTGGAGACGACCGACGACCTGTATGCTTACCTGAAGCTGGTCAAGGAAAAGTATCCGGACGTGGTTCCGTTTGAGGTCGGACAGGGCGCGGAAGGCATTGATGTCCTGTCGTCCGCTTTTGCCGAGAACCGCCCTTATGTGTACAGCGCCCTCAGTATGATGGCGATTCCAAACGGCAATGAAATGACCTCCGTCTTTAAAGACGATGCGTTCCGTTCCTCGCTGGTGTATGCGAATCAGCTGTACCGGGATAAGCTGATCAGCCAGGATGCATTCACCCAGAATCTTGAACAGGTGGAGCAGAAGATCATTACCGGTAACATTGCGGTATACGCCGCTTCCAGTCCGACTGAATACGGTGCAATCGGCAATTCTCTGCTGAAGGAGCAGGATCCGGAAGCCGGCTACATTATGGTCTGGCCGATTCATAAGGCAGGCCTGGATAAGAACAAGATCTTCCCGGGTGCCTATAATCAGCTTGGCTGGAACGTGAGTGTCATTACCACCGCCGCCAAGGATCCGGAAGCTGTCTTTGCTTTCCTCGACTGGTTCACCGGACCGGAAGGCCAGCGGATTATTATGTGGGGACCTGAAGGCAAGTACTGGGAAGGAACAGATGAAGAAGGGGCTCCGCTGTTCACTGAGGCTTTCACAACGGATACAAAAGGCCGTGATGAGCTGATGAACGCTACTGTCAATCTGCAATGGAACGGCAACACGGTGTATGTGGACAAATCCAAGATGAAATTTGAATCTACGCTGCCGGAAGACAAGAAGAGCTGGGAGACTAAATGGCAGTCCGAGATTACTTGGAAAACGCAATATGATACAACCGAATTCGTAAACCTGGCTCCGGCAGGCGACTCCCAGGAAGGGATCATCTCGCAAAGCGTGGGCGAAATTTACGAAAAAGCCAGAGCGCAGGCTGTGCTCAATGCCAAAAATGAGGCTGAGGTGCTGGCCATTCTGGATAAGGCTGAAGCGGATGCCCAGCAGGTCGGATACAGTGAGCTGCTCAAATACAAGACGGAAAAATGGCAGGAGAACCGCAGCAAATTAGGAAGATAAACTGATCTACGGGAGCGGGAGACTGTGAACTATTACTTGGGCGTTGACGGCGGAGGCAGCAAAACACTGGCCGTCATATCCGATGCCGCGGGCAGGATTGCCGGACGCGGCGCAAGCGGATGCGGTAACCATCAGACAGGAGCCGCAAGGGCCGAGATCAACATCCGGGAGGCGGTGGAGGAAGCTCTCCTCCACGCGGGCCTCCGCAAAGAGCAGGTCACCTATTCAGTATTCGGACTGGCTGGTGCTGACCGGGAAGCTGACTTTAAGATTCTGCGTCCGATGATAGCGGGAATGGGCATGGAACCCCATTCTATTGTATGTGATACCGTTATCGGCCTTCGGGCCGGGACGCGGCAGTCCTACGGCGCCGTGGTGATCTGCGGGACCGGAACCAACTGCTACGGTATCAACCGCAACGGACAGGAGCTGCAGGTTGGCGGCTTCGGGTATACCTTCGGCGATTTCGGCGGAGGTTCTGATCTGGCAGTGGAAGCCTTCCGCAGCGTGATCCGCGCCTGGGAGGGACGCGGCCGGCCTACCCGGCTGGCCCAGGCGGTCTTGGGCAAGCTCGGCTACACTTCTGAAGAAGCGATGTTTCATTATTATCTCGATCACGGGCTGCGGGTACCGCATGAGGTCGCCAAGCTGATCTTCGAGGTCGCTGCAGAGGATGAAACCGCGCGTAATATTCTGCAAAAGCAAGGAGAGGAGCTGGGCCTTGCGGCCAGTGCGGTGATCCGCAGGCTCGGCATGCAGCAGGACACCTTCGATCTTGTGCTGGCCGGCAGCATTTTGACCCGCGGGGAGAGCAGGTATGTAGTCCCTTATATTGCCGAGACAGTATCCCTTATTGCTCCCGGCTGTACCCTGCAAATGCTGACACAAGAGCCGGTAGCAGGAGCGCTGCTAATGGCGATGGAGAAGACGGGGATCCAGGTGGAGGAAGCAGTCTATGAGCAGTTACAACATACCTTATCCGTAAAGGCGGCGAATGCAGTATGGCAGAACGACTGAAAGTGGCGGTAATCGGGGGAGGCTCCTCCTATACTCCGGAATTAATTGAGGGCTTCATCCTGAACTACGCTACTTTTCCGGTAACAGAAATTGTTCTCGTTGATATACAGGAGGGCTTCCACAAGCTGTCCATCGTCGGGGAGCTAGCCCGGCGGATGATTGCCAGATCCGGGCTGCCGATTGAGCTCAGTCTCACACTTGACCGGCGCTCGGCACTTACGGATGCCAGCTTTGTCACTACACAGATGCGTGTGGGCAGGCTGGAAGCCCGCGGCTGGGATGAGACCATTCCGCTGAAATACGGGATGATCGGTCAGGAAACGACCGGCCCGGGAGGGATGATGAAGGCGCTGCGCACCATTCCGGTTCTGCTGGAGGTCGCCAGGGATATGGAGGAGCTTTGCCCGGACGCGTGGCTGCTGAACTTTACAAATCCTGCAGGCATGGTGACCGAGGCTATTCACAAGCATTCCCGCATCAAATCCATCGGCCTGTGCAATTCTCCGATAGCCGCCTATAAGTGGCTGTCGGAGCTGTACCAGGTGCCGATTGAGCGGATTTACTGTGAATTTGCCGGCCTGAACCATTTGCACTGGATCAGCACGATTACTATTGACGGTGAATCCAAGCTGCCTGAGCTGCTGGCGAACCGGGACGGCTATTCTGCCCGCAATGTTCCGCAGTATGACTGGAATGCGACGCTGCTGTCAGCACTCGGAGCGATACCTTCCTATTATCTGAAGTATTTCTATCTGCACCGTGAGATTCTGGCGGAGCAGCAGGACGCAGCAGCCCGGGGAGAGACACGGGCAGAAACAGTGCAGCGCCTGGAGGATGAGCTGTTCGAGCTGTATAAGGACGTGGAACTGGCTGAAAAGCCCAAGCAGCTGGAGCTTCGCGGAGGCGCTTATTACTCTGAGGCTGCAGTAAGGCTAATGAATTCGCTTTATAATGATTCAGGTGATATTCAGACACTTAATGTTCCAAACCGGGGCATTCTTGATTTTCTGCCGGATGATGCCTGTATTGAGGTCAATTGCAAAGTGCACAAGGATGGACCTGTCGCCATGCCGGTTACTGTTGTACCGGAAGCGGCCAAAGGCCTGATTCATGCGGTCAAAACCTATGAAGGCTTGGCAATAGAAGCTGCTGTCAGCGGAAGCCGGGCCACTGCCTTGCTGGCGCTTGCCCATCATCCGCTCGTTCCTTCAGTCAATGCTGCCGAGGCGATGCTGGATGAGATGCTGGAGCAGAACAAGGCTTATCTTCCAGGGTTCAATTTATGAAGGCTGCCGGAACAGCTGCGCTGACCCTGGAACAAAAAATTGCCCGGATGTGTGTCACCGGTCTGCCTGCACGGCAAGCAGACCCGCAGTTCGAGGCAAGGCTTAAAGCCTTCCCTGCGGGCGGATTGGGGTTATTTCCGCACAACATAGAGCACGAAGACCAGCTGCGCGGTCTTATCCGGGGTGTGAAAGACACTGCCGGCAGGCTGGGGCTTAGTTCCCCCTATTATCTCTCCATAGATGAAGAGGGGGGAAGCCTGGCCAACCTCAAGGCATTTTATCCGCATGTGCCGGGCAACCGGGCAATCGGCTTGAGCGGTGATCCCGAAGCAGCCTTCCTGCAGGGCAAGCTCATCGGCAGCCAGCTGGCTGCGCTAGGCCTCCCGATGAACTGGGCGCCGGTGCTGGATGTGAATACCAACATCGCGAATCCCGTGGTCGGCGTCCGCTCCTACGGGGAAGAGCCTGCGGCTGTAGCGGAGCTGGGTGCTTCATATATCAGGGGGATGCATGAATCGGGAATCGCCGTTACCGCCAAGCATTTTCCCGGCCATGGACAGGTCGATGGCGATTCGCATATTGAGCTGCCCGTATGCGGACTGACCCTTGAGGAGCTGAGGGACGGTCCGATGCAACCGTTCACTGCCGCCATTACCGCAGGATGCGATGCCATTATGATGGCGCATATTGTCTTCCCGGATATTCCTCAGGCAGAGGGGTTGCCTGCTTCTCTTAGCCGCTATTTCGTCACACAGCTGCTGCGTAATGAGCTTGGGTTTCAGGGCGTAATCTGCACCGATGATGTTGAAATGGGAGCCATCCGGGACACATTTGAGCCGGAAATGATTGGTGAGCTTGCAGTCGCTGCCGGGAATGACCTGATTCTGATGGAGTTCCAGGACCGCGTGATCCGCGGGATTGCTGACGCGGTGCATGCAGGCCGGATAACCGAAGATAGAATAGATGAATCCCTGCAGCGGATTGCCCGGCTTGAGCAGCGCATGCTCCACTACAGCCGCCATGCTTCACCTTTGCCGCGGGGAGAGTGGGAGGACAGGACAGCAGAGCTAACCCGCAGAACCGTGAAGCTGCAGCGCGATCCCCGGCAGCTGCTGCCGCTGACAGCGGGCCTCCGTTATCTGCTGCTGCTGCCCCGGCCGGAGAAGCTGACTTTGGCGGACAACACCGACAGCGGCAGACTGGGGCTGGATGTACTTCTAAGCGGGCGGGGGATAGAGCTTACAGCCAAAACCATCCCGAACAACCCTGATTCCGGAGCCATCCAGGAAGTCACAGCCGGGCTTGAGGAATATGATGCGGTTATCATGGGCACGTGGAACGCCCACATCTTCTGCGGGCAGCTGAATCTGGCGGAAGTCATTACCAGGACCAAGCCGCTTATTGCCGCCGTACTGCGTAATCCTTATGATGCCGGACAGCTGCCGGACGCAGCGTCGGTCATACTGGTATGCGGAACCTCAGCCTATTCGCTGGAGGCACTGGCTGATATCCTGGTTACCGGAGTAACAGAGTCATAACTCAAGATCAAGGGGGTTGAAGATCACATGGAAGCAGCAACAGACCGGGGAATCCGCCTACGTCAAAAGGTCGGACAGATGTTCATGTGCGGCTTTATGGACACGGCACCCAATCACGATATTCTGACGCTGATTCAGGAATATCACATTGGCGGCATTATCTATTTCCGGCGCAATATAGGAACTGTTGAGCAGGTTTATGACTGTTCGGCCGCGCTCCAGCGGGCTGCCGCAGAGCCGCTGCTGATTGCAATTGACCAGGAAGGAGGCATGGTCGCCAGAATTGAGGAAGGCATCACCCTGATGCCGGGCAATATGGCACTCGGGGCTACCCGCAATCCTGAAGGCGTGCGGCAGGCTGCTTCAATTGCAGGGGCAGAGCTGCGTCATTTGGGCATTAACATGAATTTTGCACCGTGCGTAGATGTGAATAATAACCCGGCTAACCCCGTCATTGGAGTGCGCTCCTATGGGGAATCGCCGTTATTAGTCAGTGAGCTGGGGAGTGCGGCTGCAGCCGGTTATCAGGAAGCGGGCGTGGCGGCGACAATTAAGCATTTTCCGGGACACGGGGATACGGATACGGATTCCCATCTGGCGCTTCCTGCAATCAGCCACAACCGTGAACGCCTGGCAGCGATCGAATTGCTTCCCTTTCAGCAGATCATTGAAGCAGGTGTCGATGCAGTCATGACTGCGCATGTCGTGTTCAAGGCTTATGAAGATGAGGCTATACCAGCCACGCTTTCAGAGAATATTCTAACAGGACTCCTGCGCGGGGAGCTTAACTTCGATGGCGTTATTGTAACCGACTGTCTGGAAATGAACGCTATTTCACAGACAGTCGGAGTGGGTCCGGGAGCGGTTCAGGCGGTTAAAGCCGGAGCCGATCTGATCCTGGTCAGTCATACCTTCAACTGGCAGGTAGAAGCTATCGAAGCTGTAATTCAGGCGGTTATGCGGGGAGAGATTTCCGAGGAGAGAATCGATGCCTCAGTGCAACGGCTGGCCCGGCTCAAAGCAAAGCGGGGTATTACCAAGGCTGAGCCGAAAGCCTTTGCAGAGATACAGCCGCTTCTGGCTTCCGAAGAATCTCTGAAGACAGCGCGTTTACTCAGCGAGCAGAGCATTACCTTATTATGTGACGACGGGCAGCTTCCACTTGTTAAACATGAAGGCATCTACGTGATCTGGCCGGAGGTTCGAATCAATCATGAAGTGATCGAAGCACTGCAGGAGGAGATGACCCTCGGCAACGCGCTTAAGCCCTATTTTGGCAATGATGTCAGTGAGCGGATCATTGACGTTGACCCTTCGGCTGAGGAGATCGCGTTGGTGCTGGAGGAGACCCGCACTTTTACTCAAATTGTGGCAGCGACCTATAACGCCGATTTTTCGCCCGGTCAACGCCAGATTCTGCAGGAGCTTACTGCGCGGACAGGATGCAGGCTTATCGTTGTGGCAGTGCGTAATCCGTATGATTTAACCGCTGTACCCGGTATACGTACCTATATTGCTTCATATGAGAACAAACCACTGGCGATGCAGTCTGTAGCCAAGGTTCTGGCTGGACAAAGCTTCACCCGCGGTGCACTTCCGGTAACGGTTGGAGCTTTTGCCTATGGATCGGGTATTTTAAGCTAATTAAAATTTAATTGTATTAATTAAATATCAGTATCCCAAAAACGGATGTCTTCCTTACTCAAGGGCAGATAATCCGTTTTTTCATTTGATTAAATGAAACAGCAGGTAAAAAGATGTCTGCTGCGCCCGCAGAGTGATTCTATAATTATTTTAAAAGACCCGTATTCATTACGAGTCTTTCTGTTTAGGCACAACTGCTGGTTATGCCCAGGTTGTAATGGTATCAACCGGCAAACGGTAGGACGGATAGCCTGCTTTGGCTGCTTTACCTATTGAGATCAGCATTACCGGCTGAAAGCGGGCCTTGTCCAGGCCAAATGCTTCGGCAATCTGATCCTTGGCATAACCAGCCATTGCGTTCGTATCATAACCGTGCGCACGGGCAACAAGCATTAGCTGCATTGAGATAAGGCCAGTGTCAATGAGGTTCACATCACGCAGCTCGGCTGCAGACATATTAGCATAATAAGGCTTCACTTGCTGCAGCTGCATATCCATAACTTCCTGAGGCATATATCCAAGCTCTACGGATTTGCTGAAAATTTCTTCCATGTATTCGGTATTGTTAGCATCGTAAAATACTGCAATTACAGCTGAGGAAGTCAGTGCTTGCGTCTGGTTGAATGAGGCCAGCGGTGCAAGCTTCTCTTTACCTTCAGGTGTGTCAATGACAAGAAAACGCCATGGCTGCATGTTTATTGCGGAAGGAGCACGGGATGCTTCTGCCAGTATTTCGGTCATTTCCTCCCGGCTGATTTTCACTTCAGGATCATAGACTTTAACGGACTTGCGCTCCAGGACGATTTCATTAAAATCATTTGTCTCACGGTATTTCCCGGTAATTGTACTCATATAAACAGGCTCCTTCAGGATAGTATTTGTGAGGTGTGTAAATGTTGCTTATGCTCACTAGAAGGATTGTAAACTATGAAGTATACTTTATAGCAAGAGTTTAGTGTGAGGTGATTTTGATGAAAATCAGTGAAGTGGCAAAAAGGATGGATCTGCCTATATCCACTATCCGTTATTATGAGAAGATGGGTATTATCACGGATGAGTACATATTGCGGGAACAGAACAATTACCGAAATTATACCTCCGACATTATTGACTATCTGCAGGTTGTGAAAAATTGTTTAGCGGTCGGATTTACTATCAGTGACATTAAATCTATGATCTCTTTAAACGGAATAACAAAGGAAGAGCAAGCACGCATTATCAAAGAAAAAATAGAAGAGATAGAAGCAGCCCAGCTGAATCTGGAGAATGCCAAACAAACGCTCTACGGACTCCTTCAAACAGATATCACCTGTGAGAGCGGGTTCGGAAAGCATGATAGGACCGTGAGCTGATTCAACATGCAAAAGGAGTGCACCCATGATCTATCTGAGGAGCTTCAAGCTATCTGATCATATCAGCCGAAATCCTAACATCTACCCCGATCATGTCTTTAAGCATAAGGCCGGGGAGGTCTTATTGTTTGACCGGATAACAGTACTGTACGGTAATAACGGCAGCGGTAAATCCACTCTGCTTAACATCATTGCCAACAAGCTGGGAATTTCGGGGGCTGAGCCGATGACAGGCTACGGCTTCAGCCTGTTTGTTAAGCAGTTCCTTGATTTGAGCAGCTGTCAGCTTGGCTATGACAAGCAGGAGCGGGAATTGCAGCAGCTTCCGGAAGGAAGCCGGTATATGAAATCCGAGGATATTCTATATGAGATTAAGAAGATTCAGCAAGCCTCCGTGCTGCGCGAAGGATTAATGCATGAGCAGAAAAAGAACGGGATGAGCAAGAAGGAGGCAGAGCAATATGAAGATTCTTATGCGTTCCGGCAGAAGGTGAAGAATATCCAATTCTCCCAGGAAAAATACTCCAACGGCGAAACCTCCATGCAGTTTTTTGAGGAATATCTGCTGCCCGGCCAATTGTATCTGCTGGACGAGCCGGAAACATCCCTTTCTCCCGCCAATCAGATCAAGCTGGCCGAACAGATTAATGAGCTGGCCCGTTATTTGGACAGCCAATTTATTATTGCTACACATTCTCCTTTTGTATTGGGCACGCTGCAGGCCAAAATCTATAACCTGGATGCCAATCCGCTGCAAACGGCCGAATGGTATGAGCTGGATAATGTACGGTTTTTCCAGCAGTTTTTTAAAAAACATAATCATTTGTTTGATAACGGATAGTTGGTGAATGCCTAGAATAGCCCTGCTAGACGCTATTTGGCTTAGCACTTATTGCAAATTAATTATATTCCATTTATAATTTCATCGTATAACCTCGTAGATATGGTATGAGGGTCTCTACCAGGAACCGTAAAATCCTGATTACAAGCGGGTGTACATCGTACATTTTATTTGTAATCAGGATTTTTTGCCAATCCGGTAAACAATAATGATCGAAGGAGCTGTGTATAAATGAGTTCATCCCAATTTAAAGAAACCCCGCACATCAAGCCAAACGGAGCTGAAATTGCCGAGACGATTCTGCTGCCGGGAGATCCGCTGCGTGCAAAGTTTATTGCCGAAACTTATCTGGAGAATCCGGTACAATTCAACGAAGTACGGGGAATGCTCGGATATACCGGAACCTATAAAGGCAAGAAAATCTCTGTCATGGGTACAGGGATGGGCGTTCCGAGTATCGGTATTTATTCATGGGAGTTAATCAATGTATTCGGCGTAAAGAACCTGATCCGTATCGGCTCGGCTGGTGCGTTACAGGACAACCTGAATCTGTATGATATCGTCTTTGGCATGGGAGCATCGACCAACTCGAATTACGCTTCCCAATTCAATCTGCCGGGACAATATGCCGTTACTGCTTCCTATGAACTGCTGGAAAAGGCCAAGAAAACGGCTGATGCACAAGGGCAGAAGGTTCATATCGGCAATATTCTGACCAGTGACACTTTCTATAATGCGGACAAGTCTGCCGCAGCAAAATGGAAGGAGATGGGGGTCCTGTGTATCGAGATGGAAGCAGCAGCGCTGTATTTAAATGCTGCTCAAGCCGGCGTTAACGCCCTGTGCATCCTAACGATCAGTGACCACATTTTCCGCGCAGAGGAAACAACCTCTGAAGAACGCCAGACTTCCTTCACCAAAATGATGGAAATCGCATTAGAGCTGGCGTAAGTCCATATCCAGTCTGAAAACTGGGAGGACTTCCCGTTTGTCGTCGGCACGATTAATGGCAGCCTTGGTGCAGCATTCGCCAGATTCCTGCGGCGACGGTCTTGAAATGGTCTGTAACCAGTCAATAGCTACTGAATAGCAGACGGACAGCTTAAAGAGGCTATGCTCCCCGCCAAGGGTAAGAGCATAGCCTTATTTTAACTACAGCTTTCTTGCCTTTACCACAAACGTTACAGGCAGCACCCTAGCTTTTTTGGCAAAATCGCTGTTATCCCCCTGAGCCTCGAGCAAATGATCATCCGACTCCTCAATCATCTGCTCAATGATAAAACCTGCTTTGGCCAGCGCATTTACATAGGTGGACATTTTGCGGTCGGATAAGGCCAAAGTGTTGCCGCCTAGCTCTACGGAATACCAGGATTCGTCGAAATAATTCTTTTTGAAGATAAGCATGTCCTTCTCTGGAGCAACACATTTGTGTATCGGGTGGGACCAGCTGAAGATGAATACGCCGTCTTTATTCAGGTAAGAAGCGATCCGGGCAAAAGTTCCTTCAAGATCAGTAGTCCAGCCAATAGCATAAACCGAATATATGATGTCAAAATAATCCTCGGGCAAGCCACATTTGGCCTCCATGGGCGCACAGATCAATTCTACTGATAGACCGTGTGCTGCCAGCAGTTGCCGGGTCTTATCAATCTGGTTCTCAGAAATATCCGTACCCCACAGCTCTGCTGCCTGGCGTTCACCCAAGTATTGCAGGGATTGTCCGCTTCCGCAGCCGATCTCCAGAATTTTCTTGCCGCGGACTTTGCCAAACAGCTGATGATTCTCTTCAGAGACAAAGGCTCCATAAAAGGGAAGTGCTGTTGCTCCTAAAACCTCGTTTCCTTTTGAATCCCAGAATAAGCTGTTCGTTTGATGTATAGCTTCCTTATCCATCTCGACCGTAACCGCGACACCAGCTTCGCCGCCGCCTATAACATTGGTCCTGTAATTAGCTTGCTTGTCCATAAAAACAGCCTCCTCACAACAATTTCCTTTTACAGTATATAGATTTCTGCGCAATAAAGGCTGTGATATTATGACTCACTTCTCAGCGTATGGATGTTCCTTTCACCCCAGGCCACGATTGACTGAATAAGAGGAACTAACTCCTTGCCGGAGGAAGTAAGGGAGTATTCTACCCGGGGAGGGATTTCATTGTATTGCTGACGGTTCACAATTCCGTGATCTATAAGATCTTTGAGACAGTTGGTCAGCGTCGTGCCAGTAATCCCGTTAAGCCTTCTTTTCAGTTCGTTGTACCGGATACTTTCTTCCTCACTTAAACAAGCGAGAATGGGCAGATTCCATTTGCCGCCGATTACCTGAAAAGCAAAGGTTGCCGGACAGAGCTGGTCCATACTCATCTCATATTTCATAGGATTTCCTCCATTAGTATATATTTTATACTAGGTATTATTAATAATAGTACTTGTTAAAATATTTATACAAAATATAATCATACTATGGAAACGATAGTAAACGAAATCCTCTAAAATGTAAATGAAGGGTGTGGATGCAGGAATGACTGATTCCAATATGATGTGTGACCTGGAGACAGGAGTTTGCGGCGTTGCCGGTGAAGATCCGATGCAAGTCATTGATCTAAATAAAGTTGAGACAAAAGTGACGCTCTACTATGTGACCGATCCGATTTGTTCCCATTGCTGGGCTTTGGAGCCTGTACTCAACCGCTTTATTCAGGAATACGGCCAATATTTTGATCTGAAAATCGTAATGGGCGGCTTACTGCCGAGCTGGAAAGGTTTTTCCGATGGAGGTAACGGTATTCAGAAGCCGGCAGATGTTGCCGGGCACTGGAGAGAAGTAGGGGAGCATTCACGTATGCCTATCGACGGGTCGCTGTGGCATACCAATCCTGTTCTTTCGTCTTACCCGCCGTCAAGAGTGTTCAAGGTGATACAAAGCAAGCATGAAGGCAGGGAAGGTGATTTTCTCAGAATCGCCCGGGAGGCAGTATTCGTATCCAACCTGAACATTGGTGAAGAGCAGGTGCTGATAACCCTAGTTGACCAGTTGGGGCTGGACGGACAGCAAATCGTTGATGAAGCTGCGCTTGATTCCGCCCAAGATCTGCTGGATGAGGACTTCCGGCTGTCAGCGCGTTTAGGGGTACGGGGATTTCCAAGCATTGTTGTAGTTAATGAAGAGAATAAAGGCGTAAAAGTTGTCGGAGCCAGGCCTTTGGATACTTACGTACAGGCGCTTCAGCAAATTACACCTCATCCGGTTACACCAAGGACGACACCACGCTTGTCTCAGCTTCTAGAGGGCGGACACAAGCTTTTCTCAAAAGAGATAGAAGTGATGTATGGACTTGCCGAGGATAAAGTGGCGGCATTTATTGAGTCGGAGTTACCCGCCGGTGCATACCGTGTCCAGCACATCATGAATGAAATGTATGTAGAAAAGTTGGGTTAATAAAAAAGGATCAGTAACATACAAGGCAGCAGGGCTTATGACCTGTTGTCTTTTTTGTGCAGGGAAAAGGTGAGTTAAACGAAGGAACTTGGTGTAATTACAAAGACATCGTATAAACAGGATTGGAGAGATGAACCATGGCAGTCCGCACTCATAACAAAAGACGCTCAGTCCGCAGCTTTATCATCGAAAAGTACATTCGTCTGCTGGGTGTGAAAAAAATGTTCTCCAGTGTGGAGAATACCCGGAAGTTTGTTAAGCGGGAGGCTTCGGAAAATACCAAGCCCTATGAGATCGGGAAGATTACCGTGACCAGCGATATAAAAGAGCAGCGGTTTGAGGGAATGCAGGTGTTCACCATCAATGACCGGAATTCTGCAGCGCAAAAAGTAATTCTGTATTTACATGGCGGGGCCTGGACGAAACAGCCTTTGCCTTTCCACTGGAGGTTCATGGATAAGCTTGCCCGGTCTATGGATGCCAAAATCATTGCTCCGCTATATCCAAAAGTACCTCATTACAGCTACAAAGATGCTTATCCGAAATTATTGAACCTGTATAAAGAAATACTGGGAACTATGGATGGTCCGGAACAACTGACCCTTATGGGCGATTCATCCGGAGGAAACATTTCCCTTGCTCTGGCGCAGCTTCTAAAGCAGGAACAATTGCCCCAGCCGAAAGATATCATTTTATTATCTGCCGCGGTTGACCTGGTTTTTGATAATCCGCTGATCCCGGAGTATGAACAGGCTGACCCTATGCTGTCCTCAGGAGGGATAGGCGTAATTATAAACAGCTGGGCAGGAGATCAGCAATTATCCGCCCCCATTATCAGTCCAATTAACAGTGACTTTAGAGGACTTGCGAGAATCACGCATTTTGTCGGTACACATGAAGGCTTATATCCCGATGCAATAAAGCTTGACGAGAAACTGACCAGCCAGGGGTTTGCGATCGATACCTATGTTTATCCCAAAATGAACCACGTGTTCGTGATTATGCCGCTCCCGGAAGCAGCGGATGCATTGCAGAAGATTGCTGATATTATTGGTAATAAAAGGCCATAGCATCCTGAGCCTGTGTCCACAGGATTCGGGCTCAAATGCTGCTTACAACTGGTTCAGTAGTCATAGATTGTTTCAAAAACATCTTATAATGTTACATATTTATAGCGGTAAGCTTTGCATCCATACATAAGTTGAGAATGGAAACAAGATAAATAAGGAGGAACAGTCAATATGGATATTGCTGAAAAGAATTGTACCAGCTGCGGAGGAAGTTCATTTGTACAAGCCACGGATTACATAAATCTTCGGCCGCTGGACAAAAAAATGGCGGTAGGATCAGAGAAGGTTTATACGATTTGTTTAAACTGCGGAGAGGTTGTTTCAATTAAAGTAAAAGACCCTGAAAAGTTACTAAAATGATAGTCTAAATAAGAGTCTAATAAGTAATCAGCTCATTCTGAAATGGGTTGATTTTTTTATGGCGATTCCTTTTGCTGGAATCATTGGGGCCGGGGCGGGGCTGGCCACAGCACAAGTAATATTACTCCGGCTAATCCTGCTTCCTTCTCCAGTAGAGTCAATCTGGGAATCCACAACTATGAACTGGTCATTCAAAATGACAGCATCCTGCTATAAGTCTGTTTGGACCTATATCATTCACAGCAGCTGCTATTGGAGGAGGCGTAATTTAAGCCGTGAATGCATTGCCTAAAGTTCCATTGGGAAAAGACGCTTCCATCCGCAGATCATTGCGGGGACGTGAGCGTCTTTTTAGAGTTAGGAGATCAAGTTGCCCTTGCTCCCTGAAGAAAGAGGGCTACCAGCTTTTGACCGAAGATGAGAGGAGATTCATACCTCTGGGAGGCATTATCGCGATTACCCATCAGCATCAAGGTTGAAAAGGTCTCCGCCAGAAACAATGGGTCCTCCTCACGAAGCTGCTGCTGATTCATGCCAAGCCTGAAATAGTCTGCCAGCAAATCATGAATATCCTGCTCAGCTTCGCGGATAGCCAGAATTTGCTCCTCTTCAAGAAACTTCTCAGCTTCTCTCATCATCGTTACAATCTCGGCATGGGGATTAGCCAATCTGGCTTCTGCCAATCGCAACAAACCTTGTTCAAGATGATCAGCTTCATCCAGCAACCGGGCAGTGACTGTCCGGATATTATGAAGCATGGTTGTCATGGCAACCTTGAATAATTCGGGTTTACTCGCAAAATGATAATAGATGGTTTGTTTCGACACGCCGCATTGATTTCCGATTTGCTGCAGCGAGACCGATTCATAGCCATATTCCTTGAATAATGCGGCAGCAGCCGAAATAATTGTCTGATGAATCGTTGTATCCGTGTCCGCCTGTCTGGGTCTCCCAGGCAAGCGTTTTGCTGATTTCTCTGGCATTGCACACGCTCCTTCATGAATATATTATGACAAACACCCGCCATTAAGCAAAACCTGCTTGTAATTATACTTACCGGTAAATATAATTAATTTTATATTTAAAATGATTATGAGTAAAGGTGGTTAACTATTGAAAACGGTGAAACGCAAGAGCAGATGGAAAAAGATACTGATATGGACAAGCGTAATCGCCGTTGCCCTAGTGGCAGGAGTGCTGATCTATCTCTCATCAGTTACATACAGCCCGTCCAAACTCGCTGAAGCGGCCATGCAAAGCGACAGTCAAGTCCGTGTTACCGAAGTCAAAGAGGGGTACCGGTTTGAGCCGGAGTCGGCAGAGGCTGTGGAGCCTAATATCATATTCTATCCCGGGGGGCTGGTAGAACCTGCAAGCTACTCGCCTCTCGCCAGAGCAATGGCAGAGCGCGGCCACCGGGTATACATTGCCAAGATGCCCCTGAATTTGGCTATCTTTGGCCAGAACAGGGCTGATACCTTCATTGCAGAACATCCTGATGAAGCTTATGTGATTGGCGGCCACTCACTGGGCGGCGCTTTTGCATCCCGTTATGCATCAGAGCATACAGGGAAGCTTGAAGGAATTTTCTACTTGGCTTCTTACGCCGATGATGGGGGAAGCTTAGACGCAGCCGGCTTATCCGCATTACAAATTACTGGAACCGATGACGGCGTATTAAACTGGAAGGAATGGGAGAAGACTAAAGCCAATCTCCCGGAGGATACAACATTTGTCAATATTGAAGGAGGCAATCACGGGCAGTTCGGATCATACGGCATGCAAAAAGGCGATCATACGCCCGGGATTAGCGAAGAGGAACAGCTGCAGAGTGTCGTTCAAGCGTTGGATGACTGGTTAATGCAGTAAATAAGTTTTCTTTACTTTCTCTCATGAGGACTATATAATAAAGCCAATTGTATATCGTTTAAACCGGAGGAGCCTGCCAACAGCGGGCTCTTTTTGCGTTGTTTTCTGGAAATAATTTACTTATGGAGGGTTTCGAATGGAGATGATCAAGGAGAGTATTATGGTCTGTGTGCATTATGGCCCGCATGGACAACGTTTAATTCAGAGAGGGAGCGAACTGGCCAGGAAGCTTCAGGCTCCACTTGTTGTCCTTACTGTTGACTCCACCGGTGATAATGAATACAACCCGGAAAACCAGCTGTATCTTTCAGGCTGGGAGAAGCAGACGAAGGATGCCGGGGGACTATTCCTGTACCGCAAATGCCACGGTAAAAAGACAGCACAGGTTATCGTAGAAACCGCCCGGGAGAACAAGGTGACCCAAATTGTGCTGGGACAGTCAAGCCAAACACGGTGGCAGGAGATTACGCGCGGCAGCTTCATCAATGATTTGATGGAGCTGGTCGGCACAATTGATCTGCATATTGTTGCAGTACAGCGATATCCGGAGTTGCTCGAGCAAACGCACGAGCGTGGCTTTACTGCGTATCTGGTCAAGAATGGCGACCGTTATATTCTCATGGAAGAGCCTTCCGGCCAGGAAGCAACGAAGGGCACCTTTTTCCGCGAATTTGATACGGACTTTAATACGGGTCTTTTTAAAGTTGTGAACAACGGTGATGCTCAATACCTAAAAATCGTACAAAATGAATGGGTTAAGCCCCAGTGAGAACAATAGATGAGTAATAGAAAGGGGTACTAAGCCGTGCTGCATATTGTAATTCTGCTTCCATTTTTGCTGTCAGTATTAATGCTATTCATTAGACAAAATAGGCGGTTCCATCCGGGATGGATTGTGCTGCCTCTTCCAGTGGTCCTGTTCACGTATTTCCTGTTGAGGATTTCGGCGGTTCGTGCGGGAGAGCCAATGATAGAGACGATCGCCTGGATGCCGTCCTTTGGAGTCGATATTACCCTGATCCTGGATGGCCTCAGCCTGATATTTGTCCTGCTGATTACCGGGATGGGGGCCCTTGTGGTGCTGTACTCCATTTATTATCTGGATAAACAGACCGAGGGAATCGGGCGATTTTATGTGTACCTGCTCATGTTTATGGGTGCAATGCTGGGGGTTGTGCTCTCAGATAATCTGATCATCCTCTACGGGTTCTGGGAACTCACTAGCATATCATCATTTTTACTCATTGCCTTCTGGTACGGCCGGGAACGCTCCGGTTATGGTGCAGTGAAGTCTATGCTGATCACGGTATTCGGCGGGCTGGCCATGTTTGCCGGGTTTAATCTGCTGTATGTAATGACTGGCACTTACAGTATCCGGGAGATTATCGCACTTGCAGGGACCTTGACGGATAACGCTATGTTTATTCCTGCTATGCTGCTTATTCTGCTGGGAGCCTTTACGAAATCCGCCCAGTTTCCTTTTCATATCTGGCTGCCGGATGCGATGGAGGCTCCAACTCCGGTAAGTGCATATCTTCACTCGGCGACGATGGTTAAAGCAGGGATTTACCTGGTGGCCCGGCTTACTCCTGTCTTTGCGGGACAGTCGGAGTGGTTCTGGCTGGTGTCTGCAACAGGATTGCTTACCCTCATCTACGGGTCATTTAAAGCTATACGGCAGACCGATCTTAAAGCCTTGCTTGCATACTCCACGATCAGCCAGCTGGGGTTGATCATGTCATTGCTCGGGCTCGGCTCTGCAGCCGGCTTTTTTGCCGGGAAGCAGGATGCACTTTTTTACACAATGGCGACTACAGCCGCCCTTTTTCATCTCATCAATCATGCCGTGTTCAAAGGCAGCCTGTTTATGGTGGTAGGCATCATTGACCATGAGACGGGGACCCGCGATCTCCGCAAGCTGGGCGGACTCATGTCTCTCATGCCGGTTACCTTCTCAGTTGCCCTGATGGGGGCATTCTCGATGGCAGGATTGCCGCCGTTCAGCGGATTTCTCAGTAAAGAAATGTTCTTTACTTCCGTACTGAATATCCGTGAATTTGATATTCTGGATGCCGGGTTCTGGTTGCAGCTATTTCCCGTAATGGCCTGGATCGCCAGTGTGTTCACCTTTGTGTACAGTATGATTCTCGTATTCAAAACCTTTGGCGGGAAGCTTCATAAAGACAAGCTGGACAAAGTTCCGCATGAAGCACCGCTTGGTCTTTTACTGTCTCCGGTGATCCTTGTTTCTCTTACGCTGGTATTTGCCTTTTTCCCGGAACTGGTCTCTGTCACGCTTATTGAACCGGCAATGGCATCCATTCACACCGGGCTTCTCGCTCCTGAGGAAGCATATGGGGTCTCCATTCATTTCTGGCATGGCTGGACACCGGAGATCTTCATGACTCTTGGTGTGATAGCTGCCGGCTTGCTGCTGTACAAAGGCTACTCCCGGTTGCGGGTGCTGGACCGCGAAGCCAGAGGACGTAATACCCTTAACAGAGTGTATGATGCTTCACTCAAGCTATTGGAACGGGGATCAAGACGCATTACTGATGCATATATGACCGGCTCGAACCGCCATTATCTGCTGTATATCTTCAGTTTTATTATTGTCTCTCTGCTTGCTGTCCTCCTGCGGGAACCGGGAATCAGCTTTGGCATGGAGCATTATGCGGAATTGTCCTTTTACGAAATGGCCGTTATAGCAGTAATGCTTATGGCTGCCTTTGCCGTTCCTTTTGCCAAGTCACGGGTTAATGCCATCCTGTTTACCGGTGGGGTCGGTTACATGGTGACGCTGCTGTTCGTTCTTTTCCGGGCACCGGATCTTGCACTCACCCAAATGATTATTGAAACCGTGTCGGTGATCCTGTTCCTGTTATGTTTCCGGTATCTGCCTAAGCTGAAACAGCAGAAGGAAAGAGTAAGCTTTAAACTGCCAAATCTGATTATTGCATTAGGTGTCGGTGTCACCGTAACGCTGGTTGCTCTGGCGGCAATGGGCAGCAGTCCGTTCGAACCCATCTCTGAGTTTTTCTTAAAGGAAAGCTATAACCTCGCAGGAGGGAAAAATGTTGTCAATGTCATCCTTGTAGATTTCCGCGGATTTGATACTTTGTTTGAAATCATGGTTCTCGGCATCGCTTCGCTGGGCATCTACGGTTTGATCAATCTGAGAATGGAAGAGGATCAGACGCAGCCGCGGCAGGGAGAAGCGCGTCTGGCTGTTCCTTTAAGGAGTAACGATGTCATCCTGAAGACCATGTCCAAGGGGATTATCATTATTATTCTGGTTTTCTCTTTTTACCTGTTTTTTGCGGGACATAACCATCCTGGAGGAGGCTTCATCGGGGCACTTATGACTTCGGCTGCGCTTGTTCTGATGATGATTGCTTTTGGCATGGATCAGGTACGTAAGGCATTTCCTGTGAATTACCGGATTCTTACTGGAGTTGGACTTCTGCTGGCTATTCTGACGGCCTCAGGGTCATTCCTATTTGGCGCTCCTTTTTTAAGTCATGCCTTCGGCCACTTCCATCTGCCCATTCTTGGGGATGTCGAGCTGGCGACGGCAGTGCTATTTGACCTCGGCGTCTATCTGGCAGTGGTAGGCGTGGCGATGAACATTATCTTAACGATCGGAGGGGATAAACGATGGAACTCGTAATGGCACTGGCCATAGGAATTCTCTTTACTATAGGTGTCTATTTGATTTTGTCAAAAACGCTGCTGCGAATCGTACTGGGAACTTCCCTGCTGACACATGGTGTACATCTGCTGCTTCTCACCATGGCCGGACTCAAAAAGGGGGCAGCTCCCGTACTGGGAAAAGAGGATACTTATGTTGATCCTCTGCCTCAGGCTCTGATTCTGACTTCTATTGTAATCAGCTTTGGGGTAACCGCTTTTTATTTCGTACTTGCTTACCGTTCTTATCAGTCCCTGGGTACTGATGATATTGACAGTATCAAGGAGGCAAAGGAATGAACAATATACTGGTGCTGCCAATCCTTATTCCCTTGAGTACGGCGGTTATACTGATTTTCTTCAAAGATAAGTTACGCCATCAGCGGGGGATTAGTGTGGTTAGCGGTCTGCTTACTATGCTTGTTATAATTCTTCTGGTTACTCGTGTACATGCTGACGGCATTCTGACCTTACAGATGGGAGGCTGGGCGCCTCCTTACGGCATTATATTCGTAGGGGATATGTTCGCTTTATTACTTGTGATGACGGCTTCGCTTGTCAGCTTTGCCATATTGCTCTATTCCTTCAGCAGCATTGGAGAGAAGCGGGAAAAGTATTATTACTATACGTTTTTTCATTTCCTACTAGTGGGGGTTTACGGTTCTTTCCTCACAGGAGATATTTTCAACTTGTTCGTCTTCTTTGAGGTCATGCTGATTTCCTCATATGCGCTGATTTCACTGGGAGGGACCAAGCTTCAGCTAAGAGAAACGGCCAAATATCTGCTTATCAATATAGTATCCTCAACCTTGTTTGTAGCGGCAGTAGCCTATCTCTATGCTGCTGTAGGCACGCTCAACATGGCGCATTTGTCCCAGCGTATTACCGAAGCGGGCCAAGGCGGCGTAATTAATGTTATCGCCGTATTATTTTTAATTGTGTTTTCCCTGAAAGCCGGTCTGTTTCTGTTTTTTTGGCTTCCGGGATCGTACAGCGCACCTCCGCCGGCAATCAGAGCATTATTTGGAGCACTGCTGACTAAAGTGGGATTGTATGCGATCATCCGCACTTTTACGCTGCTGTTTGTAAACGATACGGAACTTACTCATAACCTGATAGCCTGGATGGCTGCAGCTACCATGATTCTGGGCAGTTTGGGGGCAGTCGCCTACAAGGACATCCCGCGTATTTTTAATTATAACGTCATTATCAGTGTAGGTTTTGTGGCCTTTGGGCTTGCTGCCGGAACGCAGGATGCACTGGACGGTGCTGTCTTTTATCTGCTGCACGACATGCTGGCTAAAGCGCTCATGTTCATCCTTGGCGGGCTGATTATAACCGCAGCGGGAACAGACCAGTTAAGCGCTATGGGCGGCATGATTAAGAAATATCCGCTCCTTGGCTGGATGTTCTTTATACTAGCTCTTGCCCTGGTCGGTATTCCGCCGCTAAGCGGTTTTGCCGGCAAGCTGTTAATTATCCGCGGGGCTTTGGATGCCGGTATGCTTACGCTGGCACTTGTAGGCCTCGGATCAAGCTTTATGGTGCTGTATTCCTTAATCAAGGTCTTCAGGCTGGCATTCTGGGGAAATGAACCGGGGAACAAACGGCCCGCAGTCAGCTTAAAAGGGGCTACGGCTGTCGCCGCCGGACTGCTGGTGCTTGTCATTGCGATGGGAATCGGCGCAGATCCTCTATATGCCTTTGTATCGCAGGCCGGTGATGTTCTGGCTTCACCTGCAGAGTACATTCAAGCCGTAATGATGAAGGAGTAGATGAGATGGCCTTACAATTCTTGTTTAACCTGTTAATTGCTTTTCTCTGGATGGCGATAAATAACAATAACACCGGCTCCAGTTTCATTATTGGTTATTTGATCGGTATAGTCCTGTTGCTGTTATTCAGAAAATCCAGGCCCCAGACCCGGCCGTTCTATATCCGTCGCCTCTGGTCCATAACGAAGCTGCTGCTGATCTTTATCCGTGAATTGACCATTTCTAATTTTGTAGTGATTGGTCATATTCTTCGTCCGAAGCTGGCCATTCGTCCCGGTATATTTGCTTATGAGACTGCCTTAACCTCGGAATGGGAAGTCACGCTGCTGTCCTGCCTGATTTGCCTGACCCCGGGAACGCTGACCCTTGATGTATCGGGGGATGGGAAGACCTTATACATTCATGCCATTGATGTTAAAGATGCAGAGGTGATGGTCAAACAGATAAGAGACAATTTTGAACAAGTGATTATGGAGGTGACCCGCTGATGGTATCCGCACTGTTAACTGCGTCATTGGCCATTCTGGGCTTGGCGATGCTGGCCTGCCTGTTCCGTCTTCTGAAAGGGCCTACCCGTTCTGACAGGGTTGCTGCACTGGATACAATCGGGATTGATGTACTGGCCATGATAACCGTCCTTTGTATGCTGCTGAATACTCAGGATTTTCTGGAGGTAATACTGGTTATCGGTATTCTGACGTTTATTGGAACAACTGCTCTCGCCAGATATATTGAACGGGGTGTTGTTGTAGAGGAAGGGGAGAGAGCACATGACAGGTGAATTATTCAGCTCGATTCTGGTGGTGATTGGTGCTGTTTTCTGCGCCATCAGCGCTTTCGGATTAGTCCGGCTGCCCGATGTTTATCTGCGCTCGCATGCTGCTACCAAAAGTGCAACCTTCGGCGTATTGTGTCTGCTTGGCGGGGGCTTTCTGTACTTTTGGTTTAAAGACGGAACGGTCAGCATAAAGCTGCTGCTCGCCATCTTATTCGTATTCATTACTTCGCCCGTGGCAGGACATTTAAATGGCCGCGCTGCCTATCGTTCGGGCGTTCCATTATGGAAGGACAGTGTTCAAAATGAGTTGCTTCCCAAAGTCGAAACGATCCAGGATAAGTCTGCAAAATAATGTTATGCCCCTGAATTTCTTTTGAATTAGCTGCGGGGGCAGCTAGGAGGGAGATCCTTGATTATTGCCAGCCAGCCTTATTATAAAGTAGAACGGATCGTCACTGCAGACAATCTCGAGACCATCACCCACAGGCGCTCGTTATGTCTTTATTCAAACCGGATTGTTTCGGCTTACCGCGAGTTTCCAATTGACGAGATTTTTGATATATCATTCAAGGACCTCGGACAAGGCCATGGCGTACTCTATTTGCATACAAAGCACGGGGTCTATGCGTATACAATAGAATCAGATGCTGAATTCTTTATATCTGAGGTAAAAAAACGGCTACAGTCCTTTTAAGGAACTGTAGCCGTTTTTTGACATGAAGCTTTACTGCGTTCAATCTTAAGCACCCGGCTTCTTGGAGTTCATGACATTTCCGCGTACCATATCTCCCCACTGATGCTGTTTGCCGCGCACTGCTTGAAAGAGTCCTTTACAACGCCAGGCTGTCATCAGCGGACGGAACCAAAAGGCCTCCGAGAGCGCATAAAAGAACAGCCGGAATAAATCGGCGACCTTATTATAGCGTCCAACGCACCACTGCTCGAACAATACAGCCCCGACGGACAACAGCGAACCGTAGATCACCATCACCAGAAACAAAGCCAGACTGAGCTGCGTGTTGACCACTTGAAGTGATAACCCCAGCACCACGGTAAGTATTCCGAGCACCTCCACTACAGGGCCTAACAGTTCTACAAATACAAAGTAGGGCATGGCGATCATCCCGATTCTTCCGTAGCGCGGATTTAAAAGCATCACTTTGTGCTTCCACAGGCTTTCAAATAGGCCCCGGTGCCAGCGTGTACGCTGCCGGTGAAGGACCTTCACAGTCTCAGGCGCTTCCGTCCAGCAGACGGGATCCGGTACATATACGATTCTCGCCTTACTTTTTTTCTCCCTGATCCGCCGGTGCAGCCTGACAATCAGCTCCATGTCCTCACCAATCGTTCCCGGCTCATAGCCGCCGGCTTCAATGACCCAGTCTTTCTTGAATACGCCAAAAGCTCCTGAAACAATAAGCAGAATATTGAACCGGCTTAAACCTACACGCCCCATTAAAAAAGCCCGCAAATATTCGATAACCTGCATGATAACCAGCGGTTTTCTGGAGAGCAGGACATTCTCGCTGCTGAGGTGGCCGCTGTCTACATAGCTACCGTTAGCAATGCCGACGCTGCCTCCGGTGGCCACAATCTCTTCACCGGGGAGCGCATCCATCACAGGCTTCATCACCTTGATAAAGGCATCCGTATCGAGCACCGTATCTCCATCCAGCGAAGCGAAGTACGGGTACTGGCATACATTAATCCCTACGTTGAGGGCATCCGCTTTTCCGCCGTTTTCCTTGTCGACGAGTACCAGATTATGATGCTGGAGGGAACGGTAGATGCCGCGAATAGGTTTGGTTTCCCGTCCGAGGCCTGACCATTGTACCTTGCTTTTGACTTCCACCATTTGAAATTCCGTTATTAAGCTTTGCGCCGTTGAATCCTTGGACCCATCGTTAATGACAACAATTTCAAATTGCTTGTAATTGATCCCCAGGAGGGAGCGTACACTCCAGACTATATTTAATTCTTCGTTATAAGCAGGAACCAGAATGGATAGGGGAGGGGCCAGCTCACTGCTTAGAATCTTGTCATACTGGATCGGCTTGACATCCTTCTCCCGGAACAGCTTAACAGCGGCTATAATAAACAGTGAGATGTAGACCAGCGTTATAAAGGCAACATAGAACACCAGCACGTAAGATAAACTATTCAGCACATTATATATAACTTCAATGGAAGACACCTTCATATCGTTTCCTTTCCAGCGTTTCTTCCGCCATTTCTCTGGCAAAGCGGTCCGGGTGATGCAGAGCGGCGCTTTGCAGCTGTTCTTCTCCTGATTTGTAACGGGAAAGTGAATCACTGGCGGTCTGCCGGACAGGATACGATTCATCGCCCAGGAATTCCAGCAGGACCGGAAGAAAATGCTCCTCGCGAATGCTTCCCATCAGCCGGGCCAGTGCCTGCCGTTCATCCCAGCTAATTCCGGTCTGTGTCTGAAGGAGCGTTAGCAGCTTGCCTTCACCATCAGGACTGAGGTATCCGAAGTTAGCTATCGCATTGACTGCTCGTAGCCGAAGGTCAGGCTCCTCACTGCCAAGCAGTGACTCCAGATGGGACAGTACCAGAGCAGAGCGTTCATTGCGCAGCCGAAGGGCATCCACCACAGCGCACTGTACTCTTAAGGGATAAACATGAAATTCATTCAGAATGACCTCCTGCAAAGCGGATTGAAGCGGCAATATCAGCTGAAGCAGCTGAGAATCGGACAAGAAAGACGCTTCCTCTTTTAGATAGGGCAGAACCTCCTTCATCTGAAGGCTGGCAAAAATCCGCAGGATCAGAAATCTTTCAGTATCTGAGGGCTTCGTTTTGCCCAGCAGTTCTGATAGTTCCTTCCGCATGGTATCCATCCGAAAGAGCTCCAGCTCCAGGAGTGCATTGACACGCGTACTCCAGCGGCGATTCTTCAGCTGTCTTGCATAGTAATCATGAAAATGATTCCGAGCGTATTCGTAAATCAGGGCTCTTTCATGTTCTGTTCTGCTTATGGACAGGCGTATACGCAGCGCTTCAAAAACAGGTGAACGGCGGTCTTTGCGGACATTAAGGATACGGGATGCTTCACCCGTCTCCAGAAAGACCTGTAGTGCTGAGTCCGTAGCCAGTAACCGCTGGAGACGGCGGTTATAACGGTCAGTATGCTTGTTATGAATAGCTTTGCGTGCGGATAAATACATCAAGAGACTAACAAGCAGGACTAACAGCACAAGGCCTGTTATTTGTACAACCTGGAGTATAAATACGAAACGGCCGTTCATCCGTTCATCCCCCGCACAAGCCTGACAACACGGGCTTCAAGCTCTACAAGACTGAAGGGTTTGGTCAGGTAATCATCTGTACCGGCCTGAATTGCTTCTGCAATCTCGCGTTCCTCATTGACCCCGGTCAGCATCAGAATTGTATATTCGCCGCGTCCAGCCCCGCTTCGTAACTTGCGCAGAACCTCCATACCGTTCATCCGCGGCATCATCCGGTCCAGAACCAGAAGATACCGCCCTCCCATGGAATGCCACGGATCACTGAAAAATTCTTCTCCGTCCTTGAACTTGCGAATCTCCATATTGTAGTTCCCGGAAAGATCGGAGAGCTGTTTGGCAAGCAGGTTGCGGATCAGATCATCATCATCGATCACGGCAAGACGCAAAGGCTGCTCCTGCACGAGGCCTGATTGATTTTCAGAATACCGGGTGCAGATTCCTCCGCCGGCTGCCTTGGAGGCAGCAACAGCCATATCGGCCTGTTCAAGAATTCTTTCGCCGGGCACCTCGCTGCTGACAGCCGTTACACCGGCTGAGTATGTCGCTGCAAGCGGCAATTGCGGATTCATTTGATATTGGTATGAGGCAAACTGCTGGATCAGACGCTGAGCCTCATCCTCGGCCTCTTCAACGGTTAAGCCAGGCTGCAGCAGCAGAAAATGGTCTGCGCGTTCTCTTGCCCAAATGTCCTGGTCCCGCAGACGGGAGCGAATAAAAGAAGAGAAGGAACGGAGCAGCTTATCGCCTTCATCATAGTTCCCCCCCTCATTCCATTTACGGAACTGATCTATATCCAGAACGGTCAGGCTAAGGGGTGAACCTGCAGCTGAAGAAGCACTGCGCCAGCGCTCCAGCTCTTGTCTGAAGAAACGGCTGTTATAGGCACCTGTCAGCTCATCAAACATCAGCATGGAAGTCAGCCTTAGGCGTCTGGAGAGCTGCCTGCCGATACGTGCAGCGAACTCATCAAGCTCAAACGGCTTGGCTATGAAATCATCCGCTCCCGAGGCATAGCTCCGCATCCGTGTTTCTTTGTCGTTCCCGGCACTCATAAGCACGGTAGGAATCAACCGTTCCTCGCAGCGGCTGCGGATGTTGTCCAGCAGTTCAAAGCCGCTGCTGTTCTCCAGAACGATATCCAGAATGACACAATCCGGCTCCAGATCATAACACCATTCCAGTGCTTTGGAGGGCAGGGAGGTGGCCATAACCATCCAGCCATACGTTTCCAGCGTTTCTTTTAGAACTCTAAGCATATCCGGATCGTCGTCTATAATCACAATCAGGCTTTTCTTCAAGGGTTCGCCGGAGACTGCAGTATGAAGTATAGGCTCCGGCTGCTCTTCATCTGTTCCTGTTTCCAGGACACCGTCAGTCCCTTCAAGGGGAATAAGATTATATAGCGGCTTAAGCAGCACTTTCAATTCATCAGCTGGCCATTCATGTTCTGATCCATCCCGCAGCTGTCCGGTCAGGCTCTCTGCGGCAGCGGACCATTCAGAGAGCCCGATTGTTCCGGCGGTACCTTTAATGGAATGAATCAGACGAAAAATTTCACTCTCAGGTACAGAGGGAGCGGTAGCTAAAACGCCAAGTTTTTCTTGCATTTTCTTGAGAAACAATTGTTGAAACTTGTCCATGCGCAGGTTCGTTCTCCTCTCTTGTTTACTCTTTTTTGAAGAGCTCCTGTATGACATCATATGATTTCTTCAGTCTTTCCGTGGACTGCGGGAGATCCCAGGATTCCCACTTGTAACGGGACATGCTGCCGAGCGTGCCGTCATTGCCGGTCTCCGGAAAAGAGTCTGCTACCCGCAAGGTGCCGGAGGTACCCAGAGGCGCAGCATTACCGTCAGCACCGGGTTTATATGTCATCACCGCGATATCGATGCCATCAATAATGCTGCTGCTCTGCAAGCCTCCGTTCCATACGTCTCCTTGAATCTCAAGCGTACTGGGGTCCTTCACATTAAGGAGGGACCAGGGCAGCCGCAGCTCGATCATAGCCTTATCCGGGTTCACGTAGAAATCAGCCAGCGAGTTATAATTCTCCGACTCAGGGTTCCCGTTGCCGTGCATGAGCTTCCCGGTCTCGTAGAAAGTAAAAGGCAACTCTTCCCCTGTAGAGGGAATAGTCATTTTTTTATTCAGTGCGAGCCGGATAGGGTGGAAACGGCCGCTGTTTTTTTCGATTGGGTAGGATAGCGCTTCTTCAAGCTGGTCCCCGTACTGAAACTGGAACAAATCATAGTAGCTGTCTACGATGACCCGTGAGGAATCCTCCCCTTGAAGCTGAACCACAAAGTCTATACCTTCCTGAGCCTTGACTCCGGTCTGGTTCGGCAGATCCCTATTGCCTTGCCCTTGAAGGGTATTGAATGCAATTAATGTATTCATCGCCTTAAAGGGATTACTTGTATCCATGCTCTTGTAGTCCAGCCGCAAATAAAGATAACGCTCATCATGTGTAGCATATACCCTGTTTAATGTCCGCAGTTCATCCTGGTCGTCAGCGTCTGACTGTAGCGGTCCTGATTCCTTCTCGTAAAGAGGAGGAGTTTCACTTTCTTCCCAATCCTCTGTGCTGCCGTCCACACGGATTTTAAGCCTGTCGAAGCTCAGCAGGCCGAACTGCTGCTCGTTAGTCTGGGCATTGGACCAATAGGGCCGTCTGTCCGGGTTGTCCAAATCCATCGTGTTCCAGGTGCGCTTGAACCATTCATCCTGCCAAGTGAACACCAGTCCGCCCATCATGCCTGCGTAGACAATATCTTCATATAAGCCGGCATTGATCTTGCCCTGGTCTTCTTCGGAATGGAAGCCCTGGTTCATACCAAAGGGGTTCTCATGCGTTAACCCTCTGGAGCTGGGCACACCAAACTCGGCAATGAGCACGGGCAGGTTATTGGCGTTCTTGAGATCGTTCAGGTAAGCGGCATAATTATTCGGCTGCCCGCGCTGATCCTTGTATTCCAGATAAGCAGGCTCATAATTCATAAATTCCGGATAATAGGGATACACGTGATAGGAAGCGAACTGGCCGGTATATATGTCTTCTTTTAGATGAATCACATTCGGGTTGACTGACACCAGATCCTCTGTTTCGGAGGGCTCAGCCGGATGATCCAGGGGATCGGTCGTCACCCAGTTGGTGAAGCTGATAGGACGCTGCCATTGATATTGTGCCATTTCATAATCCAGAGTATGGTCGAACATAGAGGCCAGCCAGTTTTCAAAAGGGGCTGCACTCTCCGTAAAAACATATTTTCCCGCATAATCACCGGTTCCTGCATTCACAAGATTCGTCTGGGTTACCATGGCAGGGTCCCACTCGATTCCCAGTATCCAGGCGGCTACATATGGAGAAATATCAGCCTTGTAGCTGCCGCTGGCGTGACCGGGCCGGGCCGGGATTTCCGCATTTCCATGAATCACATTAATAACGGTCTCGATATCCTGCATAAAAGGCTCGCGGTTGTCCGGTTGAAAGGCGTCCATTGTCGAACTCAGCGTTTCTTCTTCAATCCATACACCCTGCATCACATATAGCTTCGACTCATGCGTGTCATTAAACCGTTTCAAGGCGTTATAAAAACCGGGAGGATGCAGTGTATAGACCCGTATCACGTTGGCGTTCATAGCTGAGATCATTTCCAGCCAGCGGTAATATTCCTCTTCCGTAATTCCGCCTTCTCCGGGCCACGTTCCGGGCTTGGCCATCCCGATATTGACCCCTTTAATCTGCATATCCTTCCAGGCATTATTCTCGTAAACCTGGAGGCGGTTACCCGTAATTTGGGCTGTGTAGAAGGCACCTTCACGCTCATAAGGTGTAATTATATTTGTAATATCCCCGCTGCCCTCCCTATCAGTTGTTTTCCAGTCACGCAAAATCATAAAGGTAGCAACGGCAATAAGCAGAAGGAGTGAACCTGTCACTGCTAGTTTCTTCAAATCATAAAACCTCCAAATTTTACTCAATTAATATAAACCTAACATGTTAATACTTGTCCAGCAACATAAACACAATGAAAAAGCACCATAAATCTGCATGTTTTGACCCCGGATCGCGCAAACTTTGATCATATCTTAAATCATGTGAGGGGAAGTATACGATGAGAGAAGCGTTGATTATGGAAGCCATACACCGGCTGGCTGCACCCTTTGGAACCAAAGAAACCATGGACCAGCTGATCGGGCATATGGATGATGCCCGGTACGTGCTTTTGGGGGAAGCCTCGCATGGAACATCGGATTTCTATACCGTCCGGACCGAGCTTTCAAAACGCCTGATTGCGGAGCATGGATTCAGGTTCATTGCAGTAGAAGGGGATTGGCCTGCCTGTTACACCCTGAACCGTTACATTAAAGGTTATCCCGATGCCGCAGCCGATGCTGCAGCCGCAATGAACGATTTCAACCGCTGGCCAACCTGGATGTGGGCCAACAAGGAAATTCAGGAGCTTGCCGAGTGGCTCAGGGAATTCAATAAGGACAAGCCTGATTCCGAGAAGGTTGGTTTCTACGGGATTGATGTATACAGCCTGTGGGAATCCATGGATGAAATTCTGAAGTATCTGGCTACACAGGACAAGGCTGATCTTCAGGCAGCCCGCAGGGCTTTTGAATGCTTCGAGCCTTTCAGCAGAGATGAGCAGTCCTACGGAATTTCAGCTTCGTTGTATGGAGAGGGCTGCGAGGATCATGTGATTGCCCTTCTGGGCAGGCTGCAGGATAAATGGAAGGCGGCTCATCCAAAGGATCAGGAGCGTGCGCTCAGTGCCGAGTTAAATGCGATGGCTGTAAAAGGGGTGGAGGCATACTACCGTACAATGATCCGCCACGACTCGGATTCCTGGAATATCCGTGACCGGCACATGGTGTCTGCACTGGAGAAGCTGATGGAATTTCACGGCGGGAATGCACGTGTACTGGTGTGGGAGCACAATACGCATATCGGTGATGCACGGGCAACGGACATGGCGGATGACGGGATGGTTAACGTCGGGCAGCTCCTGCGGGAAAAGCATGGCCGCCAGGTATACGCTATCGGTTTCGGGACTTATGAGGGCACTGTCATAGCCGGCCGGAGCTGGGGAGCACCAATGGAGGAGATGAAGGTTCCGCCTGCTATCAAGAACAGCTGGGAGGAGCTGCTGCACCGAAACGGGAATAAGGACCAGCTGCTATTATTAGACCCGGAAGACCCTGTACTTGGAGAGATAACAATTGGCCACCGGGCCATCGGTGTGGTTTATCATCCTGAACGTGAGCGGGGCAACTACGTGCCGACAGTGATCTCCAGGCGTTACAACGCGTTTATCCACCTTGATAACACTAAGGCACTGAGACCTCTTGCCTTCCTGCCTTCAGGTGTAGCAGGGAGGGAGTGAAGTCATTACTGGACGGCAAAAGATTACCAAAAAGCACCGGGTAGCTGTACAGGCTCCCGGCGCTTTTTTATAAATCAACTATTCTTCCAATTTCCAGATATTCCTGTCAGCCCGAAACGGAAGGCAGGATAGCGCACCAAAAATTCCGATTACAAGAAACAGCAGGGCTGCTCCCGAGCCTTTTCCGGCTCCGACCAGTGCTATATACACGCTGTTCATGGATTGTACAGCCATAAACGGTTCAAACACTTTGTCTACCATAAATCCGCCGCACAGGTACCCCAAAGGAATAGTGAAAAACTGCAAGGTATTCCTGGCAGAATAGACGCGCCCCTGCATCTCAATAGGGATTTTTGTTCGAAATAGCACATCCATATTAGCGCTCATAACCGGGATAAAAACCCAGCCAAGAATAGCACCCAGACACCATACAGGTGTACTCCTGCCGAATGCAAGCATAAAATTCTCGGTACTCATGGAAAATAGCAGGCAATTGCATATGACCCGGACCCGGCTCTTTGGCGGCGGCAGGATGGCAACGAGGATACTTCCTGCCATCATGGCTAACCCGGTAACCATATTGATCATTCCTAGTGCGAACTCCCCACCGCCGGCACGTGAAAGGATCATTGCGGGCAGGGCAGCATTGAAGATGGAGGCAGTAAAATTGATCACGGCCAAAAAAAGGATCAGATCCAGAATTCCGCGGTTATCCATAAGATACTGCAGACCGCTTTTTGCAGACTGTAATATTCCCATACTTCCGGTAGTGCTCCGGTTCGTAACTTGAGGGATTTTTACGAAGCATAACAACGCAACGAATGCCGTGGCAAAGGTAATGAAATCAAACAGGATAACAACTCTGATACTTGTAATAGAAAGCAGTGAAGTGGCGAGTACAGGCGTCGATATAGTGACCAGCGAATTGGATAAGGAACGCATCCCGCTAACCTTCTGATAGTGCTTTTCCGGAGCTAACAGGCTGATGGATACATCCGAGGCTGGCTGCTGTACAGTGTTCATTAGTCCATTGAAGGTGTTGATCAAATAAAGATGCCAAATCTGGAGCTTATCCGTGCTGAGCAAAATAAATACCGAAATGGTACAAAGTGCCGCAAAGCTGTCACTGAGCAGAATAACGGTCTTCTTATCCCATCTGTCGCTGAGCGCACCTGCGAAGATACTCAGAAGGACATAGGGGGCATAGGAACAGATGGCCAAAAGCGACGTGACAAGCGCTGAGCCCTGCTCCTGATAAGACCAGATCACCAGTGCGAAGGCAGTCATTGCACTGCCCAGTGACGAAAATGACTGTGTCAGCCATAAAATCAGGAAGGTACGAAGCTCCCGGAAGGTGGTTGTGAAATTTGTTATCATAACTTTGCTCCTCTTTCAATTGAATTCTTAATGATTCAATGAAAGTGCAAAGCCGAACGGACGAACTATAGATCCGCTCCGTGCAGTTTCGTCCGTATCAGACTTTGCACGGAGCTATACCTCTGCATAGCCGCATAATGTTACCCCTTCTTTTCCGTTAGAAGTAAATTCACTTAAAAGTAAATTCTACTTCATTTTACCATGCGGGAGCTTATTTACGTGTTATTATTTTGCAGCAAGCGGTCTGGTCTGCAGGTAGAGGTTTAAATCAGGGCTTGCGCCCGTCAGAATCTGATCTGCAACAATCTTGGCTAACACGCCGTTATATACAGTTCCGTTATCCCCATAAGCCATAATCATATAACAATGCGGATAAGCTTCGTACTGGCCGATGATTGGCATCCCGTCATGCGTTCCTCCGTAAAAGGCCCCCAAATAGTATTCCGGTATAGCCTGAATTTCCGGGAAAAGCTCGTTAAATGCTTGAATTAGTTTGTCCTTGCTGGCAAGGATTTTGGAATCTCTAGTTTCGGCGTAGGATGTATCCTTATCCATGCCCCCAATAATAATCCGGTTGTCTGGAGTCGTACGCATATAGACATACGGGCGTGCTGTTTCCCAAATTAAGGTTCGTTTATGCCAGCTTGAGAAATCCGCTATCGGCTTTGTAATGACAGCATACGAGCTTGCCAGCGTTGCATTTTTATCGGTTTTAAAGTCGCTGTCTTCATAACCGGCTGCTATAATAACGTGTCTGGCCCGGATTTCGCGGTGTTCTCTGGTATAAAACAGGGCATAATCCTCTTCGAAGCGTCTGCCGGTTATTTCTGTATTCTCAAAAATCAGTCCTCCGCGTGACTTCACTTTCTCAAGCAGCCCGTAAACAAATTTAAGCGGGTTCATCTCGGCGTCATCATAATAGTAGAGTGCAGCGTCTTTCTGAAAAGGATAAAGTCCGGATATCTGCCGGGCATCCCACAAATCCACTTTGAACCCATATTTCTTAAGGAGTGCATGTTCCTCAGTCAAGTCTGGAATATCTGCCTTATCGCTTGCGTAATACAGGCTGTCCCGTCTGATAAAATCCGGATCGATGGGAATCTGACGGCTTACCCGCTCAATATCATTAATGGCTTGCTCACATAGTTTTAGATGACGCGCAGCAGCTTCTTCACCAAAAGAGTGGGCAAGGGATACAAAACTTTTCTCTCCGGCATATTGAATCAGAGCTGTATTGGAGCTGGTGCTGCCTTCTCCGGCTTTTCTTTTGTCGACTATAACGACGGACATTCCTTGTTCGCAAAGAATGTTGGCACATTGGGCACCGGAGCTGCCGGCCCCAATAATCAGTACATCACAGGTAATGTCCTCTTCGAGCTTAGGATAAGAAGGGGGGTTCTCCACCGTTGCAGGCCAGTACAATTTGCCGCTTTGCAGATCCATATCAAGTCTCTCCCTTAATAATATTAGGCACTTAGTATGGACATTTTATTGCGACTCAATGCACAACAAATGCAGGCCATCATTCAGCGGTTACCGCTATTCCTTTGTTTACGTATAATCATCACTATCAGAAGTACAACAGGCAGCAATATCTGAAAAATGGGCCACCAATACTTTACTGCAACTTCTCTGCCCACTTTAATGAATTCTGTATACGTTGACGACTGGAAAGCCAAAAAATAGATTATGGCACCAATCAGCGCCGAAGCTTTTTGATGTGTTATTCCAATCATTCTATTGGTGCCGATTGCTGCGGCATTCAAGAAGGTAGCCATTTTTATCCCGAGACTCAGAAACAGGATCAGTGTAAATAAAGGATCAATTCGTTCAAGCACCTCCGACATCTGGATCAGCTGAACGGCTTGAAGCAAAGGAAGTGCACTGTTTGTGGCCAGAACGGGACCAAGAACCAGAATATTGATTTGGTTGAAAAGGATCAGGAACAGGCTGATTCCACAATAAGTCAACAGAATCATTCTGTTCATCCGGCGTCTTGTAGCCGCTAACGGGTAAAACACCAGGAAGACCACAACCTGACCAAAGGGAAAAGAAAGAATCCCCGGGATTGCCGCTTTGAAAACGGGCTTCCATCCATGTTCAAGTATGGGCAGCATAAAATGGAAATGGAGCAGGCCCGTTGCCGCCAGAAGAATGGCAATGATGATATAGCCTATGCAAATGACCGGAAATAATACAATGCACATCAGGAACAGCGTTTCTGAACCGTAACGAATTGAGTTGCTTACGACCAGAATAATAATCAGCATTACCGACCAGAGCGGGGTACCCGGCAGCAATGTTAATATGGTTACTTCAGCGATATCCCGCAGATTTCTTGACGCCTCCAAAGAGAAATACCCGATAAAACCGAGGCTAATGAGACTGCCGATGACTTTGCCGGTATAACGCTGGATAATCTGAAACAAATCCAGATGAGGCTCGATCCGGTGTATAGTTAAGTGTAATAGAAGGAGCAGAAGACCCGCCAAAGCACCAATCAGCATGGCCAGCCATGCGTCTTGTTTGACATCACCGCCGATAAGAAATAAGCTGGTGCTTCCGATCTCAAACAAAGCAAACGTAACCGCAATCTCGGAGGAACGTGTGTGGGATTTGTTATTCATCTCCGGCTCCCTTCTAACCCAATAGCGTGGGACTATTGCTCAGTCTTCTTTAACAAACTTCTGAAGGAGTCCAGGAACATGCGTGTCCGGACTACCCTCATTTTGACCTCCGCCTGCATATCCATCCGAGCCAATTCATCCTCCCAATTGGGCTTTAGCCTGTTCCATTCTTGCGGGTTCCGTTCATGTATCATGTTGCCGATCCCCAAAACGTCAACCTTCATTGCTCTGGCTGCTTCCCAGCCCATTTGCATCTGCTCCAATATAACCTCTTCTATGGAACGTTTGATTTTATTGATGCCGGTTGTATCGGTCAGGTCCTCCTGAGATGTGGTTTCGACGAGTTCCCCGCTGACTTCAGCTTTCACTTTGATGGTATAGTGTAAGGGGCCTTTCACGGGTGTGACTTTGACTTTGGCCTTGAAGATTCTCACGGCGGATTGGTCTGCCTCTTCAGGCGATTCGGGGTTCGGGAAGGAAAGCACGGTACCCTTAACACGATTGTTTAACCAGGAAAGGCCCAGGCTTTCCTTCAAATTCATTCTTCCGGCAAGCCGGTCGCCCTTAAAAATGACAAGTCCTGTCATTCTAACCTTGGCATCCTGAGACGTTTTGTTGATAGCCTCGGCCGATTCCAGCGATTTCGGGTTTCGCCGGCTATCCCGATTTCCGGTACGCTTGCTGCTCGTGATTCCGAAGTGACCCCCAGAGCAAGCTCAAATATCGTCGTGGCCGGATAAAAGGAGACTAATATCTGTTCTTTTTCAACGATTTCGGCGATGGCGCGGCCGGGCAGCTTCTCAGGAGGGATGTTCTTTGTTAAAATGTCGCGGGCTTTCCCTTTTGTCACCATCACATTTACCATCTCCCGGGATTCCGGATTACGAAAGTAGGAGTCCAGGATTGGACTAATTCCGGACTCAGCCGTTTCATTGCTGATAATCAGTACATTATTATGTGCAAAATAGAGCTTTCGCGGATGCTCCACCGCACTCATAAATACGGTATCCCGTATCGTTTTTCCTTTTGTCGAAAAGACATGGACCCCGCTTTGTGCCCCGCCTGACGCTCCTCCGGCTGCCGATGCGCTCGCCGCTGCGACACTCACCTGATAAGTGACCGTAAAATTCCCGTCCGTACCGTCTACACCCGTTCCCGTTACGATACTAAGATCGTTCAACTCGTTAGCCTTACCGCAGGCATTCAACAGCAGCATGACGGCAAGAAGCATACAGCTTATACGAAGTGTTCGTGACATGATTAATTCCCCTTGTTTTGAGGCTTGTCCTCCGCTTGATAAACCCCGGCCTCGTCCGAGCTTGTCGGGTATTGATTTGGAGCCTGCCTGAATTTATTGGGGCCTGCCGTGCGGTTCGGACGGGTCTTCATTGCCCACCAAGGTACACGCAGAAGCAAATCTTTCATATTGGATTTGAAAAAAGGAGCATACGGCATAAAATAATGAACTCCAAATGACCGTAAAGAGACAAGATGAGCCATCAAAGGCACGAGGCCTGCCAGAATGCCGAACAGACCGAAGGTGCCTGCTAGAAGCATCAACACAAAACGCATCAGCCGTACAGCAGAGGCCATGTTGATGCTTGGAATAACAAAGTTCGCTATTGCCGTAAAAGAAACCACAATGACCATAGCGCTGGATACCAGGCCAGCCTGAACGGCAGCCTGACCAAGCACCAGTGCGCCGACAATTGAAATCGCCGGCCCGATCACCCGGGGCATCCGAACCCCTGCTTCGCGGATAACTTCAAAAATCAGCTCCATTGCCAGGGCCTCAAATAAAGCGGGAAGAGGCGTACCTTCCCTTTGCCCGGCCAGCGTAATCAGCAGGGTTGTGGGTATCATTTCCTGCTGGAAAGTCGTTATCGCTATAAAAAGCGAGGGGAGGAGCAGAGCGACAAAAAAAGACACGAATCGGATGGTTCGCAGGAAAGTGGAAATATCATAGCGCTCATAATAATCTTCACTGGACTGAAAAAAGTTAAAGAAGGTGACAGGTGCTATTAGTACAAACGGTGTACCATCTACCAGAATACCTACCATACCGTCCAGCAGGCTGCCGGCCAATGTGTCAGGGCGTTCTGTATTGAGTATTGTCGGGAAGGGTGTTATAGCGGCATCCTGTATAAACTCTTCAATATAACCACTCTCCAGAATGCTATCTGTATCAATTGCCTTCAAGCGCGTATTAACTTCCTGGATTACTTCCGGCTTAGCTATCCCATCCAAATACGCAACAACAACCCGTGTCTGCGTATAGGTTCCGATAATATGCTGTTCAAACTTCAAGGCAGGAGTTTTCAGCTTGCGTCTAAGCAGAGAAAGATTAATGGACAACTCTTCTGTGAAGCCTTCCTTCGGTCCGCGAATAACCGTTTGCGAGGTCGGTTCTTCAACAGAACGGCGGGCACCTCCGGAAATCGCAACGCCAAGCATCCAATCATTATTTTTCAGCAGGATCAGTACGTTTCCAGCAAGGATCGCCCGCATACTCTCCTCTTTGGTACACAGCGATTGAACATTGCCCATGGGTATCATGGATCTGAATTCGGAAGCGCTTTGTACAGCATCATGAATACTATCTTCTTTATCCAATACATGAATTACAGCACTGATCAAATCAGGAAGCAAGACAGTATCAACCAAACCCTCAATATAGCAGACAGCAGCCGACAGGGCCAAACCATTAGTGCTCTCTAATTCATTAAGGACAAAATCCGGACTATTTCCGAACATGGACTTTAACATTCTGATATTTTGCTCAAAAGATGAGGGCAATGAGTGGGAATTATTATTCCCTTGGGCCTGCCCGGGATGCTCCTTTTGCTTTTTTGGCGCAGTTCTAGCCGGCTTCATAAGCTGATTAATCCATTTGAACATGAGCCACACCTTCTTAAACATGTTACTGTTATTCGTTAATCTTTGTTGCAAATGGTTTTTTTATGCATTCATCATCATTTCTCACCACACAAATTCCACATAAATTTGAAGTAAAGTACAAAGCAATAAAACTAAACATAACCTTTGGAGGATACTTTATGAGAAAAGGTATAGTGATTGTCAGCTTAACAGTAGCGCTGAGTTCAATCCTTGCAGGCTGCCAGATTGGCAATAAAGAGGCTAACCAGGGAGCAGAGAATACTGCTGTGACTGCCGCGGTTTCTACACCCTGGATAGGTACAAAGAACACCACACGTATTAACACCTCTGACCCCATTGAAGCGGCCGTGCTCGTTTCCCGTACCCTTTGGACAGCCGTAACTGGCAGTAACCGGCCTGCAAGTGTCGTGCTTACAGACGTCAGCAATTGGCAAATTGCTGCGGTTAGTGCAGACCTTATCCATCACCCGAGTAACGGACCTGTCCTTTTCTTTGAGAAGGATAGAGTTCCTGAAGCAACGCTCGAGGAATTACAACGTTTGAAGCCTGCAGGTGCAGAAGGAAATGATGGGATTCAGATCATTATCGTGGGCCCGGCTTCCGATGCAGTAGTGAAACAATTGGATGACCTTAATATGAAGCTGGATAAAATTGAAGGGGACGAGCCGGCTGCAGTTGCCGGGGCCATTGATGCTTACTATGCCAAGGTTGCAGGTGAACTCCCGCAAGCCGTAGTGATTGGATCGTTGGATAGTCCGGAGTACACGCTTCCTGCTGTAAACTGGATTGCTCACATGCCGGAACCCCTTCTGTACGTAACCAAGGATGAAGTTCCTGAGCCGACCGTTCAGGCATTGAACGAACGCGGAGGGAAAGCAGTGATGTACCTTCTTGGACCGGAGTCAGCGGTTTCATCCGGAGTCGAAGAGCAGCTTAAATCTTATGGAACGGTTACCCGAATCTCGGGAAATGATCCGGCTACTAATGCTATAGCTTTTTCAAAGTTCAAAGATGAAGTTACCGGATTCGGATGGGGAATAACTTCACCAGGACATAACCTGTCTTTCCTCCCTGCAGACTCTACACTGTTAGCGATTGCAGCGGCCCCGTTCTCACATCTTGGCAAACATGCTCCTCTGATTTTCACGAGCAAGGATCATATGCCTGAAGCGGTAATGAGATACACAGCTGAAATTCAGCCGAAGTTTCAGGATTCTCCAGCAGAAGGTCCGTATAACCACGCATGGATCACAGGGGATAACAACGCAATTACGGCTGAAGCACAAAGTGAAATTGATGATATGCTTGAGATTTCTCCCGCATCCGGAGATAACCCGCATTCAGGTCATTAATTTAAGAATTTATATAAGGAGGATTTCAAATGGATTGGTCTACACTTCTTGTACTGGTTTGTCCGATAATGATGATTGTAATGATGTTTACGATGAAAGGGGGGCATTCTCACGGTTCCTCCGGCAAGCCGCTTGCTGCTGACAGTATTCAGGAACAGCTGCTTGATCTGAAAGCTGAAAATGAACGAATCCGTAAGGAATTACAAGGTTTAAAAAAATAGATCCTGGGAAATGCCGTAAGCGATATCCGCTTGCGGCATTATAACGATAAGAAGGGGAGGGGATATCCTGTGTCTAAACTTAAGGTCTTAATTGTAGATGATGAATGGAATATGAGAAACCTGCTTCGGATCTACTTAATGAAAGAGGGCTTTGAAATTAAGGAAGCATCCACCGGGAACGAAGCACTCGCTCTGGTCCATGCCCATTTGTTTGACGTTATTATTCTCGATGTGATGATGCCCGACATGGATGGCTGGCAGATTTGCAAGCAAATCAGAGAACAAGTGAATACGCCCATTTTATTTTTATCGGCTCGTACAGAAACCAGGGATAAGATCAAAGGTCTGGATATAGGAGCAGACGATTACTTAACCAAGCCCTTTGATTCTGAAGAATTACTTGCCAGGTTATTCTCTTTGATCCGCAGATCGGTCATGAACCAAACAACGCCTGCTCAACCTGCGCGTGGACTCCATTTTCCTGATTTGATCATCTCACCTGAGGCCAGAGAAGTCCGGATTTGTGATCATCCAATCGAATTTACGCAGAAGGAGTTCGATCTTCTGGCCACTCTGGCACAAAACATCCAGCGGGCCTATACAAGAGAGGAACTGGTGGAACGCTTATGGGGATATGACTTTGAAGGAGAGATCCGGGTAGTAGACACGCATATCAAAAACATACGGGAGAAAATGCATAATTCCGGTCTGAAGTATAATCCGATCCAAACGGTCTGGGGGGTTGGCTATAAATTTAACATTTCCGGTGATACCAATGAAAACTAACCGCATCGGTTTTAAATTAGGATTTGTTATTATCACTCTGTTTCTGATTGTATTGGTATTTCTGGGCTTTACGGTAGACCGTTTATTTACGGGCTTTTATAGCGACCGGATGCGTACGGAGACGGAGGAATTGGCTTCCCACTTTGCAGTGATGGCCCATTCGGATAATACGTCTGATGAAACAATGAAAACCTTTGCCGAATTCTCAAATGTTAGTATTTTCAACGTCAAACCGGATGGGGAAGTCGTTCTGCACTCGGGAACTCATGATTCTTCCGATCAGAAGATTATTCACAGCACCGATCTGGACAACATTTTTGCAGGAAAAAAAGTCAATTTCTTATATACCGAACCTTCGGGAATTCGTTACTTTGTATCCGGCCAGCCTATTTATGAGAATGGGGTGGCTACCTCTGCACTTTATGTAATGTCTTCTACGGAGAAAATGGAGCAGTCCTTAACGTCTGTCCGTAATCTTTTGATATTGTCAGGAATAGGCGCTTTTCTGCTGGCCCTTGGCATCACATGGATTATCGCTCAATATTTATCACGGCCACTACTCAAAATGCAGCAGGCTACCCGAAAAATCGCAGCAGGTGATCTGGAAACACGGCTTGACATCAACAGCAAAGATGAAATAGGCAGCCTGGCTTATGCAATCAACGATCTCGCAGTGGATCTTCAGCGGTACAGGGATACCAGACAAGAATTTTTCGCCAATATTTCTCATGAGCTGCGAACACCGATTACCTATCTGGAAGGCTATTCTCAAGTGCTCCGGCAGGAGCTTTATGAAACAGAAGAGGAAAAGAACAAGTACCTGGAAATCATTTATGATGAGGCATTACGGCTGCAGCATTTGGTGGAAGATCTGTTTGATCTGGCGAAGATGGAGGAAGGCAAGATCAGTCTCGAGCTGGACTCCGTGAATATGTCCGAAATGACGCAGCAAGCAATGCGAAAAGTAGAGCTCAAGGCAAGAGAAAAAAATCTCGGCCTGCTATACCATGAACAAGGAATGATAAAGGATATTCGTGCAGACAAAAAACGGATGGAGCAAATCCTCCTCAATCTGTTGGAGAATGCAATCCGTTATACCGAAAAAGGAAAAATCGAGGTCTCCGTATCTTATCACAGCAGTGCGTTTGTGTTAGTCATCGAAGATACTGGAATTGGGATTCCGAATGATGAGCTCCCGTATATCTTTGAACGCTTTTACCGGGTAGAGAAGTCCAGATCACGCCAGTTTGGAGGAACGGGCTTAGGACTGTCAATAGTGAAAAAGCTGGTGGAGTTACAGGGAGGACAGATTTCAGTATCAAGCCAGTTAGGTAAAGGCACGCGATTCGAAATTCAGTTTGACCGGCAGCCATGATGTCAGGAGGCAGGCTAATGAAAAAAATTCAATGGCTCATAGCGGCTCTTTTTATCGGTATGGGCTTAACGTGCATGACGATATCCGCAGTATCTTTTCAGGGCAATCCCTTAATCCAAATAAGCGGGATCATAAAGATGCTGGCATGTATTATTTTTATCGTATTTTTGTGTGCTGTTTTTATGAGGAAAAAACATTAAATTGAATTAATGACAAAAACGTTACTTTTGATTCTATTAAATTTTAAAAGGATTGACAGGCTGCCTACCATCTGGAACCCCTTATCTTTATGGAGGAACCACAACTTCAGGCTTTGATTGCTCCGGCACTTGGTCAGTGATAACAGCTATTCTGATATGGTGAGCCGTTAAATGAAAGGTTCATATACAACCGGAGTTTAGAAGATCGTCTCTATTCAAGCGAGGCGGTCTTTTTATTTTCACAAGAATTCGACTGATTAATCAAAACCTCACTTTGGGACAGAAAAATTTGATACTATTTAAATAAGGAGGGAATATAATATGAATTTAATTGATTTATGCGAAATGATTTGCTTGCCCGAGCAAATGACAGGCTCAGTACTAGAATTTGCAAGCGATTACAATGAAAAATCAACAGAGTCACTGTCTGCTGTTCTGGATGACCCATCACAATGGGAAAATGGAGTCAAAGAAATTGCCGGTGTCCTCGGAGAGGATCCGGATGGGAGCAAAATGCTTACTATTATGCTTCTTTGTGCAGTTGATTCACATAAAGAATACAAAAAAAGAGGAATTAGCGATGCCATTTTTACCGATACGATGAAGTTCTGCACCCGATTCGTAGAGGAACATCATAAGCTATACGGGACCTATGCATTTAAGTGGGCATGGTGGTTCCCAAGACAGCTTTCACTTCGCGAATTCCGGATCGGTGCTCTTGAATATGAAATGATCGAAAGGGAAAAAAAGAAATGGATTAACATACATATCCCCGCTGATGCCAGTATGGGGCGAGAACGTTTGCGGGAGTCCTATGAGGATGCCAGAGCATTTTTCACCCGGTACTTCCCGGATTATGGACAGTCGGATATGATGTGCGATTCCTGGCTGCTGTCTCCACACCTTACAAAGCTGCTGCCGGAGAGTTCAAAGATACTCGGTTTTCAAAGGGCTTTCGAATTAGTACATGTAGATGAAACGAACGACAGCTTTATCAGATGGGTATTCGGAAGAACTGATATTCCGGTACGCGAACTTAGGGAAGATACCTCCCTGCAGAGAAAAATCAAGGCATGCCTATTGGAAGGCTCTAATCTTGGCGCTGCCACCGGAAGACTACAGGAAGACCCTTGGAAGGAATCATAAAGCCGCCAAATAGGTACATCAACATTTTATATTCATGTCAATGGAGGAGTCTGCGCCAAGCAGACTCTTTTTGCTTTTTATCTGCTTGGTACCTGATAGGTTTATCTTAGAACAGGTTATTTTAACTTTATCCAAATATTACAGGCTGAATAAACACATACTGAAGAAAACCTGATTCATTTGACATCAATGGAGGTTTATTTATGGTTTTCACTATTTCAATTACCATTGTTGCGATTTTTGCAATATGGGGAGCAGTAGCCCCTGACCGGCTGGCAAGTACGGCTAACATCGCCTACAACTTCTCCATTCACAATTTCGGCTGGTTTTATTTGCTGGCCACACTGTTCTTCCTGATCTTTACGTTCTATTTAGCCTTCAGCAGGTTTGGCGGCGTCCGGCTTGGAGATGACGATGATGAACCGGAATACTCCACACTATCCTGGCTGTCGATGCTTTTTAGCGCAGGTATGGGGATTGGACTTGTATTCTGGGGCGTGGCTGAGCCTTTGTCCCACTACTTATCTCCGCCGGAGGGCGTAGAGGGAGGTACGGCAGAAGCTGCAAGGATTTCAATGCGCTATTCCTTTTTTCACTGGGGACTTCATCCGTGGGCTATTTATACGGTTATCGGATTGGCGCTTGCATACTTCCAGTTCCGCAAAGGTTATAAAGGCTTGATCAGTTCAACCTTTATTCCCTTAATCGGAGAACGGCTGGCTGCTGTCTGGCTCGGCAAGGTTATCGACATTCTGGCGGTTATTTGCACCGTATTTGGCGTGGCTACTTCGCTTGGACTCGGTGCTCTTCAGATCAGCGGAGGATTACATTATTTATTTGGAGTTTCTAACACGATAACAGCACAGATCGTCATTATCGCGGTAATGACCGTATTGTACCTCATCTCCGCAACGACGGGTCTCGACAAAGGCATTAAAATCCTCAGCAACACAAATTTAATTATAGCGGTGCTGTTAATGCTATTCGTGTGGGCCACAGGCCCGACCTCTTTTATATTTGATACCTTTACAACCACGTTAGGCAGCTACCTGCAAAATATCATTAATATGAGCTTGAGGCTGACTCCATTTTCAAGGGGAACCTGGGTCGGAGCCTGGACGTTATTCTATTGGGCCTGGTGGATCGCCTGGGCTCCCTTCGTTGGAACTTTTATTGCAAGAGTCTCCAAGGGGAGGACCATTAAGGAATTTGTGATATGCGTCATGATCATTCCGAGTCTGTTTGGTTTTATCTGGTTTTCGGTTTTTGGCGGTACAGGTCTTCACCTGGAAATGTTCGATGCTGCCCATTTAGCGTTATCCGTTAAAGAAGATACTACTACCGCTCTTTTTATCACTTTGGAGCAGTTGCCCTTAGGTACCCTAATCGCGTTTATTGCTACGCTTCTGATCATAATCTTTTTTGTAACTTCAGCTGACTCGGCTACCTTTGTGCTGGGCATGCTGACCTCAGACGGCAGGCTCAATCCCAGTGCAAGAGTGAAATTAACCTGGGGTATCCTGCAATCCGCCATAGCTGTGGTTCTGATGATCAGCGGCGGATTAAGCGGCCTTCAGACCGCCTCGATTGTAGCAGCCTTACCTTTTGCGATTGTCCTGATCGGGATGTGCTTCTCCCTGCTCAAGGCTCTGCAGGCTGAGGATAAAGAGCGCCGTCAAAGGGAAAAACGCCAACGCCAAAAGCTGAAACAACTGCTGGAGGAACAGGCACAGTCCCATTGAAGTAACATTAAATTACTTGAATAAGCACTTGGATATAATGGAAAACTTCAAAAGAACAAAAGCAGTATGATCTGATTTTCCAGGAGGTTAAGATATGACTACTCAGGATCCGAAGGAGCTTCTAAAGAAAAAGCACGAAATGGATGAGCAAAAAAGACAGTTCACCAATTTTGCACGCAGTGTCAGTGAGCATGGTGAGGTAGAAGCAGGCCAGGAATTCAGTAACGACCGGCTGTCTGATGATCAAAACCGTATGAAATCGGTTGAGAACAGACAAGATTGAATTTAGCGACGCCCAGGAATAAGCCGATCCCCCAAAGGATCGGCTTATTTTTTGTGTCAAAATACTCAAAGTTGCACAATGGCTTGTGTGGCCTGGCCTGCAGCATTTCGACTAGAAGCCGGAGGACAAGTACATAGTCTCAATGGAACCCGCGCTGTGCGCGGGTTTTCTGTTTTACGGGAACAAGTTCTTGTCCTGACCAAGGGCAGCTTGTTTGTTTATTTACATGCGCTAAACCCCTGAGTCAGCGCCATAGAACATAGTACTTAAGCATGATATCCGAAATACCTAAATAACTGTAAAATTGAAGGGATTATCCGGCAGATTACCTATTACATATTCCTTTACGCATACATATCAGAAAGTAAGGATTTTATGAAATGCCGGAATGAATGATTCAACGAACAGGGGGTTCCTAATGTCAAAAAATGATTACCGCAGGATCGGTGCAGGCGCTGTCAGCCTTACTTTGGCTGCTGCGCTGCTGCTCCCGGCTGGAGCTGCGTCATCAGCGCCATTCCTGCCTCCGCTTCCTGGTGGATTTGCGGAAGCTCCGGGCGTAACTCCGAAATGGGGAGGTGCTGCCGGAGATCTCGGGACGGCCTTCAAGGCGATGCTCGCTGAAATGCCGGCACCCAAAAATTATGTTCCGCACACCGACTCTTCATCTCCGATCAAGGTCATCGTCGAGCTGAGAAGCGAACCTGCCAGGGTTGTAGAACAAAGTGCGGGGAAGTCCTTCTCACCATCGCTCCAACGCAACAAGCTCCGCGCCGAGCATGCCGCTTTTAGACAGGCGGCGCCCGCCTGGGTGCTGCGGCAGGCAGCGAATTCACCGAGGTGTTTAACGGGTATGCACTGACGCTGCCGGGGAATCAGGTGGACAAGCTGCTTGATCTGCCGGGCGTCAAGGCGGTGTATCCGGACGAGGCCGTACAGGGGGCGCCGATAAGTGCGGAACCGCTGGCCGGTCCCATCCCTGATATTGCAAGCGGCGACTTGATCGGTGCAGACAGTCTGATTGGCCAGGGAATTACAGGGGAGGGGGTAAAGGTAGCCGTTCTCGACACGGGGATCGACTATAACCATCCGCTTTTAAAGGACCGGTATGCCGGCGGATATGATCTGGTCGATGAGGATGATGATCCTTATGAAACGGACAACCCGGATCAAATCCCTCCGGATGCCGACGGCACTCCTTATGAAACCGCGCACGGTACACATGTGGCAGGCATTGTAGCAGGCGTTGCTCCCGGTGCGGAGATTTATGCGTACCGTGTACTAGGCCCCTACGGCAACGGATCGACGGAGCAGACGCTGGCGGGAATCGAAAGGGCTGCTGCAGACGGCGCCGATGTCATTAACATGTCGCTCGGGTCGGGCTTTAACCAGTCCTACGCCCCAGATGCCATTGCAGCTGATAACGCGGTGAAGGCAGGCATTACAGTCGTCATCGCTGCCGGGAATACCGGAGAAAACGGCTCTTATACGCTTACTACTCCCGGCGGCGCACATCGCGCAATCACAGTCGGCGCCTCAACCAAGCCGGTCGTGACTCCTGTCATTCATATCGGAGACGCTGAGCCCGTTTACGGGCTGCGGGCATTCTTGTCTCCTGAGCTTACGGAAGAGGAGTCAGGAGTGCGGATAGTCTACGCAGGAGCAGGATCCGCAGCGGATTTTGACAAGGTTAATGTTCAGGGAGACTTCGTGCTGGTGGACCGCGGGGGCGGACTGGATTTTGCAGCCAAGTCTTTGAACGCCAAGAAAGCCGGTGCAGCTGCACTGCTTATCGCAAACAACGAGACTGAACCTGTACGCCCTTCCCTAACCCGGGCCGGGGATTATATTCCGACCTATGGAATTACGCTGGCCGAAGGGAAGGCTCTGAAGCAGGAGCTTGTGAACGGTGAAGGTACGCTGAGTTACGAGTTGATTAATGAACCGGAGAGACTGGCGGACTTCAGCTCGAAGGGACCGGGGCTGCCCGACTTCATCATTAAACCTGAGATCATTGCGCCTGGCGTTGACATCTTATCTTCCGTACCTGTGTGGGCTGGTATGGACGGCACCTACGATACGGCCTATGCCGAAGAGGAAGGGACAAGCATGGCTGCGCCTCATATAGCCGGTGCCGCCGCGCTGCTGCTGCAGGCGGGTGAGGATATGCTTCAGAAACCGCTGGATCCGGAACAGATCAAATCCATGCTCATGAACAGCGCAGAGCCGCTGACCGACCGCAATGGATTTGAGTACGGCTACTTCGAACAAGGTGCAGGTCTTCCGCATCTGGATCGTGTAATACAAAGTCCGGTTATAGCCAAGGTGTTCGAACAGCTGGATCTTGGAATTTCCGGCCTGGAGCCGGATCCTTATTATACAGGGTCATTGTCATTCGGAATCCAGAACCGGAACAGCACGGTTACCAAAACCGTCTATCTGGATAATTTGTCTGGTGCTCCGCTTGATTACAAGGCTGAAATTGAATGGTACACCAAACATGCAGGAATAAACGCGTATACAAGTGCCGAATCACTTGAGCTTCCGGCTGAAGGCTCCTCTTTTGAAGTTACCCTGTCGATTGGCGATGACGCCAGGGACGGGTTCTATGAGGGTGCGGTCAAGCTGACAGGAATGGAGGGTCAGACGCTGTTTCTTCCTTTGGCCGCAATATTAGGGGATCAAATGAAGCTTGATGCCGTTGATTCAGCGAATGTTAATGATCTGGTCTTTTCGCCGAACGGCGACGGCTTGTCGGATATGAACGGACTGTATTTCTCGGTGAATGAAAGGGTAACGGACCTGAATTTTGAGGTCTCGCGCTTTGACTTCAATACGGGAGACGGAGAGGTTGTCGGCGACATTTATGCGAATGGCGGCGATTATGCCAAAGGCCGGTATGAAGACGACTGGAACGGCAGGGTCTATGACAGCGGGACCGGAAAGCTAGAACCGCTCGAGGATGGTTTCTACATCGTTACACCGGTGTACGGGGAAGACCGGTTCCGGCTCGACGAACAACGGTTCAGCGTTGCCGTTGACACCGGCGCGCCCCTTCTTTCTTCCGTTATGCTGGATGAAGTGGAGCCCCGTGATGGAGAGCGGCAGGCGGTGCTGTATGGAGATATTGTGGACGACCTGCTGCTTGAGCTGATTTCCGGAACGGACGAGTATGTGATGGAGGATCTGATCGGAATAAGCGCCGTTTACGAAGCGGAGGACGGGGCCACACAGCAGGCGGACGGCGTTCTGTACCCGGACGGTTATTTTGAAATCGAGGTCCCGCTCCGCGAAGGGATGAATGATTTCTATATTTACGCCTACGACATCGCCGGGAATGGCGCGGCGGACGAAGACTACGCCCAGCTGCTGAAATACAGCACCGGCGCTGATGCTATTACGGTAACGCCGGCTCTGAGCGCAGCAAGCGTGAAGACCGGACAGCCGGTAACGGTTGAAGTCCGGTTCACAGCAGCCGAGTCGGTCTACGGTGCGATGATGAGTCTCGCTTATGACGGCAGGCTGCAGACTCCTGTCATTCAGCCGAGCGTCCAGCTGGCTACTTATCAGGAGGAGCATGATCCGGGGGTACCGCTAACGGAATACACTGATTCGTTCGAAATCTCCGACGGCCGACAGGTGGTGCGGTACGGTGTTCAGCTGACGAACAGCGTCTACTCCGGCGAAGGCAGCGTTGCTTCCTTTACCTTTGTGCCTGCCGAGGCGGGAAGCTATACGTTTGAGCTGGGAGACCTGCTGTTCTGGAACGAGGGGCGGACCTCTACTGCTGCAGCCGGACTTGCAAGAGCCCAGTTAACGGTAACGGATCCTGATGAGCCGGAACCGCAGCAGCCCGAGCAGCCTGGCAGTCAGCCTAATCCAGCGCCTGGAACGCCGGTACCTGTGACGGGGAATACTTTCTCCGTCCGTTCAGGAATACTTACGGCGAACGCAACCGGTGCTTCTGCTCTTCCGTCAGCCGTTCTTGCCGTATCAGACAAGGCGCTGAATGAGGCAATGCTGCAGGCACAGTCTTCGTATGCGATGCTTTCGTTAAGCGATGTGCTCTTCGCAAATTATTCGTCCGTCCGGTTGTCTCTGACCTCTGCACAGGCGGATAAGCTGAAATCTTCCGGTATTGGCCTTATGCTGGAAGGCCGTGAATTCACTTTATCCATCCCGGCAGAAGCTTTGTCAGACTTCACCAAAACGCAGGGGCTGAGTGTAGAGCTCTCGCTGAATCACAGTCCTGGCGTCCTGACGACAAGAGGCACGGCCGCTGTATCGAGCGCACCCGCAGTTAGCGTGAAGAATGGGTGGACATCAGGTACACCTGTCATTCTCCGCCTTCCGTTAAACGCCAATGCCGGTGATGAACGTAAAATCGGTGCCTATAAGAAAGCAGCGGACGGTTCATGGACATACCTGCAGTCCGGCAAGCTGGATAAAGACGGCAGCTTGGAGCTTGAAGTGAAGAGTGACGGAACGTATACCGCCGCAGCCGGGACCGGAACGTTCAGCGATCTGGCGGGGCACTGGGCCAAGGACGACATCGAAGTGCTGGCCGCTCATCAGCTGGTGGCGGGAAAAGGCGCGGCAGGCATGTTCAGTCCGAATGACACGGTTAACCGCGCGGAGCTGCTGACTCTGCTGGACCGGCTGCAGGGTAAAGGCGATACATGGCTGACGCATATTCGCGAACAGGATGCCCGCCGCCCGCTTACCCGCCAGGAAACGGCAGCGCTGGCAGCTGCTGCACTGAAGAACGGAGATGACGGGTCTAAAGTCAGCTTGCCTTTTGCTGACAGTCATGCAATTGCCCCGGATAACATAGCTGCAGTAGCTTATATGTTCGAACAAGGATATATGCGAGGGGAAGGCTTGCTCTTTAACCCGGCCGCACCTTGACCCGGGCACAAGCTGCTGTCATCCTAAGCCGGATTTTACAGGATTTACGCACCCCATAAGTTTTGGCAGGCAGTATATAAACCGCTTGACCATCGTGATGCTGAATACAGAAACTTGAAAGGCTGCCTCCGGGCAGTCTTTTTTTTAAAACTTGAAGTTTCATTAGACGAGTGGGAGGAGGGGGGAGAACATGACTGTACAAAGCCTCCAAGGTCATTAGAAGACAGGAATGACACATGTCGAGTTCCCGCAATTCCGTCTGTGATGAAGAGAACCATCCTTGCTCATGAGATTTCCGCAAGTTAAAAAGGATAGCGGCGCAGCGGTATATGTATAGAAATACCTCATCAGATAATCTCCTTAAATAATATAAAAATGCATTAGCTATGTTATGGGGATAATATCATAATTTGTCGTTTTAGATCATAGATTTCACGAAACTGCAAAACAATTGACCATAGGACAATATGATCTTATAATTGTTAATTAATGGCACATAAAGGGGTGAAATAGTATTTGTTGGAACTTAATGGCATGAATGCTGATTCGTTAATAGACATGCTAAAAGCTTCATTCTCCTTAGATAACTGGACAGCAATGATAGAAATATCAGACAAGCTTATTGAAGTGGTTTCAGTCATACATGCAACTAATCCCTATGGATTAGAAGCCCAAATGCTCAAGCGTTCGCTGGTTTACTATTTTGGTTTTAGCCTTTGTGCAAAGGGGATTGCTCATCAGAAATTAGGAGAATATAACATTACAAGGGAACATATTAAAAGGTATTCAAATCTGAGCTGGGTAAAGCTTTATGATGAAGATTCATTGTCGGAAATTGAATATTACAAAAGTATTGCCGTAGCAAATGCTTTTGTAATCGATTTGCTTGAGGGGAACAATAGCGTCCTGCCTGAATACGTGGAATTCCTTAAGACATGCGACAAAAAAGAGTTTACTGCCGGCTTGCTAAACATCTTAGACTCAGCGTTAAAATACAATTACTCAGTGGATTGGGCATTGGACGAATTACAAGGTTATGTTGAAATAGCCGATGCTTCCTCACCTGATGTAGATGTTCATTACTACATAGAATACATCCATCTATTATCTATTTACTTATTTAAAAGAGGCAAAATAGAATATGCAATAAACCTGATAATTGAAAATATTGAATTTAGTGGTAGACTAAGAGATGAGGCGGGTTTTAGAAAAGCAACTGCCTTTTATGAACTTGTTAGAACTGACGCCAATGCTTCCCAGCAGCAGGAGTATCACTACATAATGAAAAAAATCATAGAGAGGGAGTTCAATGATGAAAAAGAAGCTTTTGTTATTGACCACCGTATTACTGATTAGTTCATTCGCCATTCTGACTGCGGCAAGTGCTGATGGGGTGTCCAGTGTTGTTTATAGCGGCACAGTAACAACCAATACCCATGGCATGGGCCACTAAATTACTATTATCCACTTCATTTTATTTTGTCATCGGACAAGAACATGTTTCATTAGAACCCGCGCTGAGCGCGGGTCAGATTGTCGAGAAACCCAGGTCATAAAAAGACCTTGGGTTTCTTTTGCATTTCACTGACGGCCCGCGAACGGGAAAACGAGGGGTCACCCCCGTTTTTCCCAGCGATCCAGCGTCAAAAGTAACCTTCCATTTCGGGAACAGCCCTTGCTTGGAATGAAATCTCCGGTGAGCAATAACGGCAAAGATCTTTCGGTCCTGCTGAACGTGGCAAATCGGCGTTGTTAATACCCTGAATCTAGTGCAATGGCTTCTACTTCAAATCCAAAACGTTCTTGCTGGCGCTATCTACTTTGCGAAGTAAGTGATCTTGGGGAACCAAATCTTCAATAGAAACAAATTCGTAAGCTTGTTGTTTGTCTCAATTTAATTGAAGAAGAAAAGAGAACCCCTTGCTAATCCTAACTGTTAACTATGCTCTTGATATTCTTAATCGTCGCAAAGTGCATGGCTTCATGGTAAATTAGAAAACCCAGTAACTGTTCTACCGTTGTGTAGGTAAATCCTGTAGACGACTTGTAGTGGGGATTGATTTCCTCTTTCAATTTACTTGAAAGCACCGATTCAACCCTATCCATTTGTTCGGTTAACAAATTAATGATTTGAGACTTCGTTGGAGGCTTTATATCCCAGTCGGAAGGTTTAGTTCCCGGATTAAACATCGTGTTAAAATTAGCAGGATATTTCGTTTCTTCCCCGGTAAGCTGAAAAGCAAACTTCTCAAATACAACATACATGTGGCCTAGATTCCATATCATATTGTTTTTCAATCCTGCCGGAATGATTTCCGCATCAAAATCACTTATGCTCCGCACATAATCAACTGTCTGACGGCGAACAAATCCCAATTGATCCACGACAAAATTACTCATTATTGTGAACCTCCCTTAAAGTCACTGACGAACGTTGAATAGATCAGAATATTACTACTGCTAATCCGCTATCGTTTTTGAGATTCGCTGTGCCAGGTTTGCCAACGTACGTTCAAAAAAGGATTCATCATTAAGTGCTCTGCTCAGAATTAATCCCCCCTGAATACCAGCAATCGTTTCCTCTGAAACTTGGTCAGCAGCTTCTTGGGAGATGCCTGTTCGAACTAGTGCCGCACTTAATGCTTCAATCCATCTTACAAAATACTGCCGAATAACCGTAGCAAATCGATCCCTGGTTTCGTCTAAAGCAAATGCACCAATAAGACAGATACGCTGACCAGACTGAAAATAAGTATCGACCTCTTGCCACATATTATCGATGGCTGCCCGGGGTTCATGCTTTTCGAGCGGTTCAAAAATGTTACTGATAAACCATTGATCAATATGAGCTAGAATTTCAGCGGCCATCTGATCTTTTCCTCCGGGGAAGAAATGATATAAGCTTCCTTTAGATAGACCTGTTCGGGCTGTTATTTTACTCATGGACGCACCCTCATAACCCAGCTCACGAAATACCTCAGTAACGAGAGAAGTTACGTCAGATTTTTCAAAAACGGTACGAGTCATAGGTTTAACTCACTTAGGCTAGGATGATCAGCGGGACGCGTGCCGAGAGGCCAATGAAATTTACGTTCCTCTTCTTTAATCGGCATGTCATTAATCGAAGCAAATCTGCGTTTCATCAAGCCGTCATCAGCGAATTCCCAATTCTCGTTCCCATAAGATCTGAACCAATTGCCGCTATCGTCATGCCATTCATATGCGAATCTTACAGCAATACGGTTATCCGTAAATGACCAAAGTTCCTTGATAAGCCGGTAGTCAAGCTCTTTGGCCCATTTCCTAGTTAGTAAAGAGACAATTTCTTGACGGCCTGTTATGAATTCACTCCGATTTCTCCAATAACAATCCTCAGTATATACAAGTGAGACGCGCTGGGGGTCTCGACTATTCCAGCTGTCTTCTGCCATACGGGTTTTTTGAATTGCCGTTTCACGAGTGAATGGGGGAGTTAAATTAGTCATTACATTTCCTCACTTTCTATACCGTTTGTATTAGTATATACGATCGGTATAGTGATGCAAGTTAATCTTCCTAATCATAATGATTCGAAAATTGAAACCCCCGTATCCAAATGCTAAACTACACTGTAGAACAACGCTCCAAATATTTGAAATACTGCGGAAGGTTGAGCACAACAGCTTATGAAAATCCAGAAAATTTCAGGCGGTATTTTTTATTTAATGATCCTGATGATCGTTATCCTTTGGAGGAAAGATCTGATACAGCTGATGGAAGCTATGCATACAGATAACTGGCCAGCTATACTGGCTGTAGCTTCAATGATCGGCATGGTTCCTATAATTCCTTACGCTATTGTGTCTGGTATATTGGGAATTAAGTTCGGATTATGGGCAGGAGGGGCCATGAGTGTGGTTGCCTCGACAATTGCAGCCATTATGACCTACCTGATTTTCATCACCGGGAAGGGACGAATCCAGACTAATTCTTCTATAAGCAAGTTTAATTATTTGCATACACAGATTCGTAATCGAGCATTTTTATTTGTACTGATTGGAAGGATGCTGCCTTTTGTTCCGGCTGCCGTTATTAACGGATATGCAGGACTGTATAAGCTTCCATTCAAAACATTTATAGTTGCTACAATCTTAGGAAAGGTTCCTACGATGTTTGTCTTTGCTTATATGGGGCTGTCTGTAGTTTCAGAATCGACTTATTGGCTGCCTGTTATAATATTTTATTGCATTTTTTTAGGCGCGATTTATATCATTTATAAGAAGTTGTTTCCGGTAGCACAAAGGTAACCCATTTCGATAAAGGATTCCTGCTGACCGTTTCATTAGGTCCCCATTTGAGTCCGCGCCCAGCGCGGGTTTTCTTTTTTAAGGGATCAAGTTCTTGTCCTTTGCTCAGGACAATCAGCCGGAATTGGTGGTCGATTATTACATTAGCACGATCGTACTAATATATCTTGAATAATTAGCTCGATCGTGCTAAATTTAAGTTATAAATTATAAACAGGCAAAGTGATGTGAATTGGATGCGTAAGACCAGGGACACTGTATTACTTGCTTCGGAGGAATTGCTTGCCCAAATAGGTTATGCTAGCTTTTCGCTTGGACAGATTGCCGAACGTTTGAAAATTAGCAAGGGAGTGGTGACTTACCATTTTCCCCAGAAGGATTTGATTATCAATGAGATAGTGCAACATTACTTCCTAGATGCAGCCGAGTACATGGAGGCTCATATGGTCTTGGATCGATCGGCGCCTGAAGCCCTGGCTTCATATATCAAGACTAACTTAAACTTCGTTGTGAACAATCCAATTCGGACTTTGGCGATAAGCCAGATCATAGGAAACCATAGAGATAAAGAGGGGAGGCTAGTGTTCGCGGATCAAGATGATCAGATTCTCCAGCCTCTTATTGAGATTTTTGAGTACGGACAAAAGGAAGAAAAAAGCTTTAGAGCCTTCCAGCCTGAATTAATGGCTGTGCTGGTAAGAAGTGCGATCGACACTTTGAGTGGTCGAATAGCAAAAGGTGGAATTCCGGATATCAACCGCACCATTGAGGAAACCGTTAATTCATTTATTTTAGCTACGAGGTGTGATGATAATGAAGAAGCTTCAAAATGACGCATTGCAAATGACCGGAATTGTTTTGAGTCTAATCGGTCTTGCAACAGTCTTACAGCCGTTAATCCGCTTATTATTTGGCAAAGAGTTGATCTATCGATTCCCCGGAGTGGAGAATGGCTGGATTTCTTTTAGTGTTTGGGCAATTGTATTGCTCATTGGACTTGTGCTGGTCTCTATAACGAAACCGTTGAACAAAAATGATAAACACAAAGGCTGAAATGCTCCTATAACGCAGGTCAGATTTAGTTCACGTGATGAGCACAAGCAAGACAAACCATTAAGAAGCATGATTATTAAAACAACTCCTAACGAGTTGTTTTTTTATGGCCAAACAGGGGATTTGCCGGCAAAGGGTCTAAGTTCTTGTCGGAAGACAAGAACATAGTCCCATAAGAGCCCGCGCCCAGCGCGGGTTTTCTGTTTATGGATGAATATCTTGTCCTTTGCTCAGGACAAGAACTTGATCCCATTGCCGAAAATGGACAAGAACATGGTACTATTGCCGATTTGATGAATGTCTAAATAGAAGTAGAAGCAGGGTACAAACTTGGTGACTCTATAAATCGCAGGAGAATGATAACCGAACGACCAGACAAAAATACAGATATAAAAAACGACTGCAAACCCTTCGAATGATTTTAACCCTCCTTCTGTCCGTAATGTAAGTTCTTGGCGACAAGCTTCTTGTAAAGCATGTTCTGTACCCACAAACAGTAAGATGAGATTGGATTGAATTGTATTCTCCATATAAAGCCCATAAATGCTTCATCAATTCCACAAGGATCTCTTGTACTATGAGGTTACAGGAGGCGAAAAGAAATGAACGCGAAATTATTAACTGGCGTGGGCGCTTTTATATTAACCTTGGGAATCGGTTCCGCAGTATACGCGGCTGGAATTGATTCCGAGATATCCAAAGGTGTCGTTTCTTCCAAGCACGAGGTATCGAAGCAGGAGAAGGATTTTCACCATAAGGCCAACATGAGCGAAAAAATGAATGATAATGGTATGAGGGAAATGATGACAGACTCAGATATGTTGAACATGATGGAAGGTACCACAATGGACGAAATGATGCAGCGTAACCATAAGACAGATATCCCCGGGCATAGCGTAAGTATTTAATAGCTTTTATGAACTAAAATCTTGAACTGCTACGAAAATCATAACCATCAGCCGATTCTAATTCATCCTCAATAGCGGTTCTGACACCTTGTTGATTGGGGGAGAGGGAAACTGGAATACCCGGTATAACGATAATAATCCGGAGCGGATTTTGGATGAGCGGTTTGCAAGAGGAGAAATCACGGAAGAAGAATATTTCCGGATGAAAAGCATCCTTCGTGACCAATTGTAAACGGACTAGAACGTCTAGTTTATGGCAACTACAGGAGGGGAGCCCATAAGAAATCAAACGTTAGTCAGGAATCCGTGACACCATCACCTAATCCTTCTTAATAACACGTTTATCCCCCGCACCTCCAAACATAAGGCCTTTCGTTAATGCATAATCTTAAACAAAGGGCAAAAGGAGGACCGGGTATGCAGGATATCAGTGGGCTGTGCCGCCAATTTGCACAAATTCTTGGCGGTGAACATAAGGTGGAGCATGGAGTATGTATGGTGAATAGAGGTCGCAATCATCACAATAGAGTCAGTATCTTGGGAAGACCAAGTCAATCCGGACTTACTCTTCATTCCATGTGGTCATTTGAATCAATCGATTCTGAAGGCAAGACCCTAAACTTAGGCGAAACAGCACTTTTTCAAGAAGAAGTATTTCCATTTACTTGGCATTTACAACGGAATGGCATTTTGCTGTCGGCTCTGCACAACCATTGGTTAATGGACAACCCTCATTTAATATATGCGCATTATGCTTCTGTTGAAGATCCACTTTACTTTGCCAGAAAAGTGTCAGAAGCGTATAAGTTATTAAAATAATTGGAGCCTTACGAAGGCTAACATCCTTCTTAACCCGTATAGATGATTAACTTGCTAGACTCGGGGCTTCACACAAAAGGTTGGTTAGAAGACATCGAAACCGTTTAGATATCGGTTTCGATGTCTTATTTTTGTAAGACTACTTAATTCGAACAAACTGTCTGCTAATGAACAAAATTTCTAGAGGGCTAAAGCAATTAATGGATAAGTGATTTGCGTCGAGCCAGGATTTCTTCGCCTCCTGGAAGATCATCGAACCATTCGGCGTCTTTTGGACAATCCATTATCATAAATCTGCCATATTCATTGTATTTTGACTGATGGTACTTTAAGTAGGCTTTTCCGTCCTGTATCGCAAGTATTTCAATTTTGCCAGTCGCATGGCTCATTGACAAGCGAACTCTTTTACCTAACCCGGAGGTTCTCGCTTTAGCTTCTTCAACGATGTTGTAAACTTGTTCAAGAGGGAGGGTAAAGTCCCGGTTACCGGCAACCGGACGATTCACAAAGAAATAATACGGAGTGACTCCTGCCCAGGAGAGTCGGTTTAAAAGTTCGCCTAGCACGGCGGGGTCATCGTTAATGCCTTTTAAGATGGGGGTTTGATTGACGACAATGGCACCGGCATCATGAAGCGCCTTAAACCCTCTTTGAGCTTCGGCAGTGATTTCTTTAGGGTGATTAATATGAGCCATTATATAAATACGCTTCTCTTCAGTCGAATATAGGCGAATTAACTTCAGCAACTCTTCATCTTCGTAGATGCGCATGGGGTTAAATACAGGCATTTTGGAGCCCAGTCGAATCACTTTGACATGCTCGATACTCCTTAGACGTTCAATAATCGCTGTAAGTTTTGTTGTCGAGAGGATAAGACTGTCGCCGCCCGTCAACAGGACGTTATTGATTTCGGTATGGGCAGAAATATAATCGAATGCGGGGGAGAGATCAGCCGCAGCTTCACTCACATCATTACGGAACAAGCGTTTTCGGAAACAATACCGGCAGTATGCTCCGCAGACTTCTGAAACCAATATCAGAGCGGTTGTTGAGTACTTGTGTTGGCATCCGGGAACTACATAATTATCCTCTTCGTCCGAAGCATCCCAGCGGCCGTATTCCTGAAGTTCGTTTTTACTGGGGATGACCAGCTTCCGAAGGGGGTCATCCGGGTTATTCCAGTCGATTAAAGAGAGATAATAATCATTCACCCGGAAAGCAAAAGTATTTGAAATCTCTCGCAACTCATTTTTTTCGGAATCGGTCAACCTATCCATTTTCTTGATATCTGTTATGTACTTCACTTTTTGCACCTCAAACACTCCTTTTATTCAGAGATTTGCTTGAGGGAGAACCATGCAGTGGCGACTGCAACCGTCAAACCAGAGGATGAAAAAAGAGACCCCTGTAAGGGTCTCTGGTATTCCAGCATAAAACAGACCCATCCACTGCTGACGAGGTTAGCTGACGGACTCGGGTAAGATGGTACCCTACATTCCCAAAGGAAAATGATTCGCCCCAAAAAAACTGGTTCCCCCGCTTTTCAACAATTGGTTGAAAACTAAGCGTAGTTCCAGTATAACCCAAATTTTTTATGAGAGTCAAAAATATTATTGGGCCTGCTTGAGTGACTAAAGGTTACTTAATGCAACGTACCTGTCTGATCCTTTCTCGTATCCAGGTATACGGTACCCGCCTGATCGATTTGGGCCAAAGTCACCTCCTCTATACTTTTTATGTTCCTGTTGTTCAGGAGTTCCGATACCCAGTTGATGTCTTTCTCAATCGCATCCAACCCCTCCTGCAGGATCTCCCCGTCCATAATAAATGTGCTGGGAACACCCCTGGTCTTCTGGGAGATGTTCAAATCCAGCTTTGAAACCGGCATAGCATCTGTTTTACGTTGGACAGAAAGTGTTCCATCGGTTTCAAAGACGGCGAGCTCCACTTCGTCAGGATAAAACACATCTTTCTTTCGCAGCAGCATCAACAAATCATTATAGGTCATCCGGAGTTTCGACATCTCTTGGTCAAGGATCTGGCCTTGTCTCATGAGGATCACGGGTCCCGAATCGATGACTCTCCTTAAAGAGAAGCTCCTTAATGATAAAAAACCGGAGACAAGTGCCAGCAAACAAAACACGCTTAAAGCGGAAATCCCATTGCCCAAGCCTATATTTTTACTGAAAATTAAGCTTCCCCCCATTGAGCCAATCGTTACGCCAGCAACAAAATCAAAAAACTTCATTTGAGAGACCAGCTTTCGCCCAAGGATTCGTGCCCACACAAGCAAGATAATAAACACAAGTGCTGACCGGATAATAATATCAAAAGCACTCATTAAAATCCCCCCATAGATGTTGTTATTCTTAACATTTCTCCATGCCTGCAGAATTATACCGTAAGACTGTAAAATAATGGTCCTCAATCACGTTGATAAATCGGGCTTTCTTATCGAATAATAAGCGTGCTTAAGGAATTAATAAGTGAACGGGGAAGTAAATAAATGATCATTTCCAACTCGGTAACTCCAAAACATTACGACAACTGTATTGAAGCTTGTGTAAAATGCGCTCAAGCTTGTGAAGAGTGCTTTGCAGCTTGCCTTCGAGAGTCTGATGTGCAAGCCAGAACCTCGATGATTAAAATGCTGAATGACTGCGCGGAAATCTGCCTTCAGGCCGTTCAATTCATGAGCAGAGACAGCATGTTTGCGAAAGCAAACTGCGAGCTGTGCGCACTTATTTGCGAAGCATGCGCCAAAGATTGCGAAACCTTTAAGGATGCGCATTGCCAGGACTGCGCAAAGTTCTGCCGCGAATGTGCAAAAGCTTGTCGGGAAATGGCAGGAGCTGTAACGGCTTAAACGAAAAGAGCAGGATTATCCTTTCTTAAGGGATCATCCTGCTTTTGTATAGTAAACATACATTGGATATTCGTACACTTATTTGCAAATTGGTTAATGGCTTTCTTGGAGGAAACTCTCTAAATGAAGCTTACTTCCTAATTGTTGCGATGGCCGGATATCTGACTGCGAGCCTGAAAGCTTACATTTCGGGCATTATTCTCATAACGGAGATGACAGGTTCCTTCACGAATCTTCTATCTATCGGGATCGTAAGCCTTACGGCTTATATGGTGGCTGAAGTGTTTCACTCCCGGCCCGTCTATGAAGTGCTGCTGGAACGATTTCTTCATGGAAAAAAAGCGGTTGGCAAATCCGGTGCAGACAAAGTCATTTTTGAAATTCCAATTTAACATCTGGATGAGGATTTCACTGAAGGGGTTCCGCTAGATCAATGGTTATGTTTAATACCTGCGAATACTAATGTCCAAAGTGAACCAAGTATGGAACAGTGGTTACCTTTCCGTCATGCTTAAATTGCCCCCAAATCTTGTATAATCCGGTGGAAGGATAATTTGTTATAAATTGAACTTCATCTTTAGATGGAAGCTGCTCTAGCGGGTGTGAATGTAAATAGTGCGCCGCATGTTCACTTAGAATAACAACATGGCCCATAGCACCTAAATAAGGTTGTAATCCATAAAAGGGCTGCTTGGTTTGGTCATCTTTAAATGTAAAACGCAGCAATCCTTCGCTCTCCGAAAATGTCGTTTGAAGCTCAATTTCCAATCCATCGACGGAGCGGATAGACGAAAGATCTTCAGGCGGAGGAGACATCCTTTGACCTTCAACATCGATCTCATATGTTTTTAATTGTGCTTCACCATCCTCCGGATAGAATTCAGCGAATAATTTATACTCACCGCCGGCTGGGAATTCGATTTCACAAGTAAACGTTCCTCCGCCTTTATACTCCGGATGGTAATGGTTGAAATAGGATAAATCCTTCCTAACGAGAACTAAGTGCATGAGCTTTTCATGACTGACTAAAAATCGTTCAACAGGATCGCTCTTTGGATCCGTAATCGAGATAACGAGCTCTTCCGGTCGATTGCTTACAGGCCGTCCTCCGGCAAAATTCCAAATGGTTTCCATGGCAAGCGGATAATCGCGCTTCATATTATCGTGTGAAAATGAGTGACGTCCATCTTGGTGATCATTCTGCACCCGAAGCCCTCCTGTAGTTGATCTTCCTCTGATTGTAGCTTTGCAAATTCTGAGGTGCTTTATTCATGAAATCGTTATGTTTGCAGCATACTACCTCCGTAAGCAGCTGGCCTTGTCAAGCGGCTGGAAAGGAGCAAGACTATGCCCATAGCTAAGAGCCCGGTTGTAACCCTTCGCATTTTGCTGACAAGCATTCTTCTTCTTCATTTGGGCAGCTATATGGTGCTGCCTCTGTTGCCTATATTCCTCAATCTGGAAAAGGGAATAGCCATCGCTAAAATTGGACTTATTCTCGCTGTTTCACCTATAGCCTTCCAAGCCGGCAGCCTGTTAGGGGGGCTATTATCCGATCGATTGGGACGCCGAACCATTATTAGCGTAGGAGCATGGATCAACGCTTTAGCTTTAGCAGGCTTTGCTTATTTTCATTCATTTTCGTTATTTTTGGGCATGAGTTTATTAAGCGGACTGGGGCTCGGACTAAATGCTCCAGCAACCAAAGCAGCAATCGCCACCATTGCTTCCACAGCCAGCAATCAAACAACGGCATTCTCATTACGTGGAATCGCAGCGAATATCGGAACGGCTGCTGCGGGATTATTAACGTTTTACGTAGTAGGGGGGATGTCACCATTCGTCTTCTTGATAGCCGCCGTGATATTCGCGGTGTTGGGACTGGGAAGCTGGTTTTTTCTGCCAAAGGAATGCGGGGATAATATTCCATGCGAGAAAGTATCTGTTCGATCCTACCTCGAGGTTTTTAAGAATAAATACTATATGCGCTTTTCCCTCGTCAGTATTCTTGTTTGGGCAGTGTATACCCAATTTAGCTTAAGCCTCCCCTTGAGAGCAGCTTCCATTCTCCCTGATCCAAGCAAAGTAAGCTTGGTCTGGACGATAAACAGTGTTATTGTAATCATACTGCAGACTCCCATATCCAGATGGATCATTAACAAAGTCCATACTTTTGCAGCTTTAGCATTAGGCATGTTATTTATTGGGGGTGGGCTCGGCATGTTGTATTGGTCCGTTAATTTTTACGGGCTTATCTTGTGCGGTGCGGTTTTCATTGTAGGCGAGATGCTTATTGTACCTACTATGGATAGTGCCATAGCGCGGCTGGGCAGCGCCAAAATGATCGGAATTATGTTCGGGATTGCTAATTTCGTATCGGGGATTGGTGAGGGAGCAGGAAAATGGATAGGGGGACGGTTAATCAGTTCAGGAATTCAAACGGTGGTACCCTGGCTTTCCTATACATTGGCAGCTATAGGAGTGAGTGTGCTTTGGACCATACTGCTAGCAATGGATATCAATAATAAGAAAAAAATGAACCCTGTAATTTCAAGTAGACAAACGAATCATTATCGGACGTTCGCCGACTGGATTCTCGGACGTGAACGAAGAAGGTGAATCTAAGACGCAATAGGATGATATTGGATGAGGTTTGGATTGGGATAACGGCTATCAACAGAGCGAGCATGCAGCATTCGAGCAGAATAGAGCAGGAGTCCTATTTCGAGGACTTGAAAAAAGGCCGACCAAGGATAACCCCCTTGAACGGCCGCTTTTGCATCTTAAGTTAGGGTGCCTTGCTGTCACTTCTTATCTTCTAATTCTTTAATCAGTTCTTTCATCTCCGCGATTTCTTTCCGTTGAGCCTCAATAATTTGATCTGCTAGTTCCCTTACACGAGGGTCAGAAATATTTGCCCGTTCGCTTGTCAGAATAGCAATTGAATGGTGGGGAATCATCGCTTTCATCCAGGCAACGTCACCAACCGTCGTTTGGCTTCGGACCAGCCAGAGCGAAAGGGTAAAGACCACAACACTGACTCCAAGAATTACAGCATTGACTATTCGCTTTGTATACATCTTCCACATAAAGAGAAGCATGACGATTGCCATCGCTGAGCCCATAATCAAGGCCATATACATTCGGGTCTGACTGCTGTAGATGTGATCCAGTTGGAATACATTGAGAAACATCAGACCGTACATGATTACGGTAGAGACTGCAATCATGATTCCAAAACGCGCATACATTTTCATAAGTACTCCTCCTTTGTGTCCTAATACATTTGCTTAACAGGTAAAGATCGTGTTTAAAGAATTAGTAAGCTTGCCAACCATTTTTTAAACATTTAAATTAAAAAAGAAACAAAACAAACAGCAATATGAGCATTTTTTAGCATTAAAACCTTAAAATCTTAATTTAGGAGATGTTACTTGTGGAAAATCATCCATCAGAGAAATTATCCGTTATTTTTTACCGGGTCAACCGAAACTATCAGTATCTTATGGCGCTTCACCTTAAGCCGTTTCAGATCACACCGGAGCAGTGGAATGTCTTGAAATATCTGCAGGAACAGGATGGACTCACCCCAAAAGACCTTACCTATATGGCGGATAAGGATAAAACAACGATTACCCGGATTATTGAAACATTGGTGGAGAGGGGGACCGTAACCAAGGAGATGAATCCGGATGACCGCCGTTCTTTCCGCATTTTCCTTACTGATACAGGCAGGGAACTAATCCGGGAAGTCCAGCCGATTCCGGACCTTGTGAACAAGAAGGTCTGCAGGGAATTGTCTGTGGAACAAATCATTGGCTTAAAAGAAATGCTGTATCTTATGCAAACTCAGATTTCCCATGAGATTGAGATATACGCAGACAGGGATAGCTGATCACATTTCCCGAAATATAACAGGCTAAAGGTACACATACTGAAGAGAAGCCTGTACATATTGAATACCAATGGAGGTTTATTTATGGTTTTTGTAATTTCAATTGCCATTGTGGCGATTTTTGCATTATGGGGAGCTGTAGCCCCTGGCCAGTTGTCTAATGCAGCCGATATCGCATACAATTTCTCCATCCAAAACTTCGGCTGGTTTTATTTGCTGGCTACCCTGTTTTTCTTAATCTTCACTTTTTATTTAGCCTTCAGCAGGTTTGGCGGAATCCGACTTGGAGATGACGATGACGAGCCGGAATATTCCACGTTATCTTGGCTGTCGATGTTATTTAGCGCAGGGATGGGAATCGGGCTTGTATTCTGGGGAGTTGCTGAACCGCTGTCCCACTATTTATCACCCCCGGAGAGCGTAGAGGGAGGTACGACAGAAGCAGCGAGAATCTCCATGCGGTATTCCTTTTTCCACTGGGGACTGCATCCCTGGGCTATTTATGCCGTCATCGGCTTGACGCTTGCTTATTTCCAGTTTCGCAAAGGATATAAAGGCTTGATCAGCTCCACCTTTATCCCTTTATTGGGAGAACGGCTGGCGGCCGGCTGGCTGGGAAAAGTAATCGATATTCTGGCGGTGATTGCCACTATTTTTGGGGTAGCTACTTCGCTTGGACTCGGGGCTCTTCAGATTAACGGAGGTTTGCATTATTTATTCGGGGTTCCTAACACGGCAGCATCCCAGATTGTGATTATCTCTGTAGTGACCGTACTGTTTCTCATCTCCGCTACTACAGGTCTGGACAAAGGAATTAAACTCCTAAGCAACACAAACCTAATAATAGCCGTTCTCTTAATGCTGTTCGTATGGGCGACAGGACCGACCTCTTTTATATTTGATACATTCACAACCACATTAGGCAGCTACCTGCAGAACATCGTTAATATGAGTTTGCGATTAACTCCATTTTCGAGGGGAACCTGGGTCGGAGCGTGGACGTTGTTCTATTGGGCTTGGTGGATCGCTTGGGCTCCATTTGTCGGCACTTTTATTGCACGGGTATCCAAGGGAAGGACGATCAAGGAGTTCGTAATTTACGTCATGATAGCACCGAGCCTATTCGGTTTTGTCTGGTTTTCTGTATTTGGCGGTACAGGCCTTCATCTGGAATTGTTTGATGGCGCCCGCTTGGCAGCAGCCGTTAAAGTGGATACGACTACCGCTCTTTTTATCACACTGGAGCAGCTGCCCTTAGGTACCATCATCGCGTTTATAGCTACGCTCCTGATTATGACCTTTTTTATCACTTCAGCAGATTCGGCTACCTTTGTGCTGGGTATGCTGACCTCGGACGGCAAGCTTAATCCCAGCTCAAGAGTGAAGTTAACCTGGGGGATTCTGCAATCCGCCATCGCTGTGGTGCTGCTGATTAGCGGAGGACTAAGCGGCCTTCAGACTGCCTCTATAGTAGCAGCGTTACCTTTTGCCATAGTCCTTATGGGAATGTGCTTCTCCCTGCTCAGAGCGCTTCAGGCTGAGGACAAAGAGCGCCGGCAAAGGGAAAAACGTCAACGCCAGCAGTTGAAACGATTGCTGGAGGAATAGGGAAGCGTTAAGGATTTCTACGGATTTGACTCGCGGACCCCCACATATCCTCGGGAATATATTGAAGAATATTTGCAAAGCAATAAAGTATCCATTTTTCTTTCTTTTTTGAATACAGAGAGACCGGATAGTGTAACTGCCGCATTAGCTGAAGGAAAGGACACCCTGCTTGTGGACGGATCTCCCTTTGCAATGATTGCGCCTGCCATTTATATTGCCATAACCACCTGTCATCAGGATTTCCTCCCAACACAGCTACTGTTAAGTTTAATGTTTCATCGGGAAGGGGTTCCGTTTCCAGCTTTTGTGGAGGCCGTACTAATGGAGATTACCATTGAAATTATTCGGAAAGCTGGAATCCAGATGCCGCGTAATATCGGACAGCCGGTCTCCATTGTTGGAACAATAGTAGTAGGACAGGCAGCTGTAGATGCGGGATTTGTAACAGCGGCCAAGAGTATGGTGGTTGCAATTATCGGGATATCCAGCTTTGTCATTCCAGCAGCTTATATTATGTCGATTGCCTTCCGGATTAAACGGTTTCTCTTCATGGGTGTAGCCGCATGCATAAAGGTGTCCCTGCTGTGGCTAAGTCCACTGAGCTTATCTTTCCAATCGCAGGATTATTACTGGCAATTCTGCTGATATCTCTTTTACACGGTGCAGAGTGGAATCGGCTTCTCCCGTTTATGGAAAACGGGGCGGGCCGATACTACACGGTACGATGATGATTGTTGGTTATCCTAACAGTGAAATCGCACTAAGTTTGTTTTTGGCTCCAAATTTGAAATCCAAACAAATGTATCGAAAGGATTTATGGCAGAGCAGTATATTGAGAGGCCTTGGCCTGATTTTCCTGACAATAATGGTCACCGTTGTGCTCGGAGAAAATATCCCGCCTAATATTTCATGAGCCAGCCAATTCACAGTAAAGACAGTGACAGTGGGAGGGTTTTACGAACGGATTGAAACAACTGTAACGGTAATTTGGTTTATCGTCATGTTTTACCGGATGATTTTCACCTTATATATTTGGGGTACCGCCAACAAAACGCGGAAAACGTACGCTAAGCCCATTGATTGAGTAATAAGCCGGTTTTCCCCGTACGTTAAGGGGAATCGGCTTCGAAATTCACAACGTGTTAATTGTCAGTAAAGAGGTTTCTTTAATGGCCGTAACGACGTTAGAGTAGTTGCTTGTTTTAGATCAAACTTGTACTCCCCTAGAAAATTAATATGCTCCCATCCTAAAGGTGAGGTATGTTGCATTAGTTCTTCTTTAAACGTTCCTTGGGTCTTTTTATATTCTGTTGCTTGAGACAAATAGACAGTATTCCATACGCTGATTGCATTAATCAAAATGTTCAAGGCGCTGGCTCGTTGGAGTTGATCTTGCAGTGCGCGCTCCCGTAACTCCCCGTGTTTACCGAAGAAAATCGCTCTGGCCAGTGCGTTCATAGCCTCACCTTTGTTCAGCCCCCTATGAATCTTCCGGCGCAGGGCTTCGCTTGATATGTAATCCAAAATAAAGATTGTCTTTTCAATGCGCCCCATTTCACGTAGAGCGGTTGCTAAGCGATTCTGCCGCGAGTAGGAACCGATCTTCCCCATGATAAGTGATGCAGATACTGTCCCTTCTCGAATAGAATGGGCTAGCCGCAGCACATCATCATAATTTTCCTGAATGACCTTCGTATTGATTTGACCACGCAGCAGTTTCTCCAGTTTTGGGAAATCAGCAGGCTTCCCGATGGTGTAAAGCTTAGAATCTGAAAGATCTCGTAAGCGCGGCGCAAATCTGAACCCGAGTAGTTGAGTTAAACCAAAAACTTGATCTGTATATCCTGCAGTGTCCGTATAATGTTCTTCGATGGTCAAGTCAGTTTCATGATGAAGTAGTCCATCGATCACATGAACAGCATCCCTAGCATTCGTGTTAATCACTTTAGAATAGAAGCTTGAAAATTGATCACTGACAAAACGATAAATGGTTGCGCCCTTGCCAGTTCCGTAGTGCGGATTAGCATCCGCATGAAGCGCAGCTACGCCAATCGGCACTCTCATTCCGTCTGACGAAGACGTGGTGCCATCGCCCCAATATGAAGGCAAAGATAATTTGTGGTGGAAGTTGACGAGGACAGCTTGAGCTTTATTCATTGCATCCTCATATAGCCGCCATTGTGCCGTATTGGCCATTTGCCGGTATGAAATATCTGGCGTGGCATCCCCCATCTTGGTCAATCCAATGTTCGTTCCCATCGCCATCAGTGTTGCCATGAGAATTAACGTTTCTTCTTCATTGGGAATCCGATTTGTTGAAGCATGGATAAATTGTTCATGAAAACCAGTCCAATGTGCTACCTCCATTAAGACCTCAGTCAATTTAATACGTGGAAGTAGTTCGTACAAGGATGAGCTAAAATTTCTGGCATCCTCCGGGGTATCTTTCTCTAGGCGGCTAATGTGAAGTTTTCCTTGCTCAACGTTAATACCTTCTAGATCCTCAATGTTATTCGAAACCCATTCTAAGCGCTGTATCAGAGATGCGGTACGTTCGGCTAGGTAATCGCTCGCAGTCATGCTAACTACCAATTTTGTTGCATCCGGCTGAATACGGCTCCATTCATCTTTGGAGACAAGATACTCATCAAAATCTTTATGCTGCCGGCTCCCGACAATGGACACATCACCGGAGCGAACATAATTACGCAGCTCAGTTATTACAGCCATTTCGTAATAATGACGGTTAATCGTTCCGTCATCATCGTAGACATGCTTTTGCCAACGATTTGTTACAAAATTTAAGGGCGCGTCTTTTGGTACTTTACGTTTACCCGTTTCATTAATGTCCCTTATAACATCAATAGCCTTCATAAGTGGCTCTGCGGATTTAGTAGAACGGAATTCCAACGTTTTCAGAAGTGTTGGTGTATATTTGCGCAGCGTGTAAAACTTCTTCTCCAGCAAATCCAAATAGTCGTAATCAATGGGACGGGCCAGTCGCTTTGCTTCCTCTATAGATGCGACGAGCTGATCCCAGGGCATTACCGTCTCCAGCGCAATAAATGGGTCTATGCCTTCGTCCCTAGCTTTTATGAGTGCTGCGCCAAGATCAGCATAATGAACCACCTTTTCGTTAATCGATTTTCCATTTTGTTTTTGGATTTCTTCTTGAGCCTTACGCCCTTTGGAATGTAGCTGTAATATCTGACGGTCGTGAATTTCAAATGCTTGATCCGTTAAATCTTGTGTTAGATCGAGTAAATAAGCAACTAAAGTAGCATATTTCTTGGGGTCATCGAAACGACGGAAGGACTGCGGTTCATACCTTGCCCCGATTTTGGAGAGCTGACGTAATCGGTTTGGATGGATTCCTTTTGTATCGATTTGAAGCTGGACTTTTCGAATATATTCCAGTTTTTCAATGATCTTAAGGAAAGCATCTGGGGAACAGGTGCCTGGTACTTCTCTTAGCCATGCCAGATACGTTTTGTTGCTCTCCGGCATTGGGGATAGGATGTTTTCAAGTTTATCGATCTGTTCCACTGATAAGGAAGAAATAAGCATTTTATATATTTTCTCCTCGGCCCGTTGCCTCACTTCCCACACAACCCGTTCGATTGTAGTCATCCCAGGTATAATGATTTTCTGTTTTCGCAATTCATCAAGGGCTACACGGATTAAATACATGGAGTTACCATTTTCAAACGAAAAATTCAGCATGATATTGGATAAGAACCGATATTCACGGAGCGTGAAATTCCGGTACCCATAAGTTTGCCGAATCTCCTCCATATGTTCTCGTCTAGTCGGTTCCCGTTGGGCATAAAGGGGAAATACATCAGGCGCCACGCCAACCTGCTTGGCAATGTAGCTTATTACTGAATCCGGTATGTGTTTCAAATCAGATAAAGACCATCCTGGATAACGCAGGATGGCCAATTGAACGGCAAAGCCTAATCGGTTATGATCACGGCGATGTTTATTGATGATATCGAGATCGTGTTGCGAAAATGTATAGTACGTACCTAAATCCCAATCGTCGTCTGAAGGGATTTGCATAAATTCTGCGCGCTGGTCTAATGTTAATAATTCCTTTCCTCTCAACGGTTACACACCTTTCACTAAAATCAGAAGTTCAGTCAATAGGAGATTTTCAGGTCACCTGAAGACTTTGTGTAGTCTTATTCCGGTTTTTAAGTGTTTGATAGATTTTTGCTTTAGATACACCGGTTCGTTCTGTTATTTCCTTAATGGTGTACTTTTCACTATCGTAAAGTGTAAGAGCCATGTCAATTTTGTTTTTATCCATTGGAGGACGACCGCCTTTCCTGCCTCTCGCACGTGCAGCCTGTAATCCAGCAATGGTTCGCTCTCGGATTGTCTCTGCTTCCATTTCCGCCAGTCCAGCCATGATAGCAAAGAAAAGTTTTCCGGCAGGCGTACTCGTATCAACACCAAGAGTAATGATCTGCAGTCCAATCCCTCTTTCCTGAAGGCCATGCGATAATTCGATTAGTTGCCGCGTGGTTCTTCCCAAACGATCCAGCTTCCAAATGACAAGCGTATCACCTGGTCTCAAATAATCTAGGCAACGGGTCAGCTCCACTCGATCACTTTTCTTCCCAGAAGCCTTCTCCTCAAATATTCGCTCGCAGCCAGCAGCTTTTAACGTGTCGATCTGTAGGTTCAGTGATTGATCAGCTGTCGAGACACGAGCATAACCAATTTTGGCCACATGAATATCTCCTTTTTGTCTATTAAACATATATTTATGATAATTTATACACTTTGAATTTTATACGACTTAATAGACAATAACAATGCTATTTCTTACTGTATTTTAAGCTATGCGCAAAAAGTCTACAAAACGATCGTTTTGTAGACCGATAATAGATTCAACAGGCTGATATATAATAAAACGCAGACGCGGCGGCACATCGTGGTTTTTGTGATTTAATTAGAGGGTAGCATATTCAACTTCTTGAAGGGAAATAATGCTCCTTGACCATGTACCATGGTACATGGTTTATACTTTATTTAGAGGTGATGAAAATGAATTATCGCTCCGGAGATATTTCTAAATTGTGTAACGTTAACAAAGAAACATTAAGATATTACGAACGAAAAGGTTTGATTCATGAACCAGTAAGATCGGATGCTGGCTACAGGCTTTATCCGGAAGATACGATAAACCGAATCATGTTCATTAAACGGATACAGGAGCTTGGTTTTACATTGTCTGAAATTGATAAATTGCTTGGTGTTGTGGATAAAGACGATGTGAGATGTGCGAATATGAATGATTTCGTTGTTCAAAAGCTGGAAGATGTTCAGTCGAAAATTAGAGACTTTCAACGAATCGAAACGATGCTAAAAGATTTAAAAGACCGCTGTCCAGATGAAAAAGCAATACACGAGTGCCCAATCATCGAAGCGCTCATTGACAATAATCAAAAGGAAAAGGAGGAAGTCCAATGAAAGAAAATGCAAAAAAATAGGTTGGGGCTTTTTAGCTCTGCTTTCCTGTCCTTGCCATCTCGTTTTGATTCTCCCTTTACTTGCGGGAACTACGCTTGGAGTATATTTTGCTGTCCATCAAACAGCCGTTAGTGTTATTTTGGGAATCGTATTTGTGATTTCTCTTGTCATGATGTTTAAACGAGCCTACAAACAAGCAAAAACCGATGAATCATACGATTGCTGCTCAGTTCCGGAGCGAAAATGAGGTGAATGATTTTGAGAGAAAAAATGACAAGCTTGGCAACGGTATTTTCAGCTTTTCTTATGTCCGGCTGTTGCCTCGGACCCTTAATTCTCATTCCACTTGGGTTATCAGGTTTTGCAGGAACGCTTGCAATTTTTTCAATCAAGTACCAACTGTTTCTTATGATCATGACGTTATTATTTCTTGGTGTATCGTTTTATTTGGTTTATGGACGAAAGTGCAAAAAGAAAAGTACGGTCATCACATTATGGATATCGACCGTTTTGGTTTTAGGAGCATTTTTATATTTATGGTTGGCTGAAAGTGGACTGTTATAAGAAAGAGGTGTGTTACGTGAGAGCAACAATGGGAATTATGATGTTATTAACTCTTTTATTATTGGGTACTGCTTGTGGTAACAATGAAAAAACGGTGGAAGCTGCAGCTGCGCAAAGTACTTCCGTTGCAAATGGATCAGCGACGTTCACGGTGACGGGACTTGATTGCTGCCCGCCTTCAGTGATTCAAGATTTAATTTCAAAGGTCGATGGGGTTAGCAAAGTAGACATTGAACCCATGGGAAACAAAGGGAAAGTTACGGTTTCCTTCGATGATAAAAGAACTGATTTAAAGCAGATTCAAACATCGGTTACAAAATATGGATTTGGCGTAATAGGAGGATAAAAAATGAAAAAGTACCGTATACATGTGCAAGGCATGACTTGTACCGGCTGCGAAGAGCACGTTGCAACGGCACTTGAAAGCATTGGAGCTGCGAATATTGAGGCGAGCTTTCGACGCAATGAAGCCACGTTTGAATTACCGGATGACGTTGCGATCAAAACAGCCCAAAAAGCCATCAACGAGGCAAAATATCAATCCGGAGATGCGGAAGTTATCGAATCCCATGATGCTCCGGTTCTCGGCGATGAGGGCGACTATGATTTTCTTATCATAGGTTCCGGTGGGGCAGCGTTTTCCGCCGCGATTCAAGCGGTTGAACATGGTGCAAAAGTGGCGATCATCGAGCGAGGAACGGTAGGCGGAACCTGCGTAAATGTGGGCTGCGTGCCATCGAAAACCCTGATACGTGCCGGTGAAATCAATCACTTAGCCAAAAACAACCCTTTCTTGGGGCTAACTACATCTGCAGGAACGGTGGATTTGGCAGAGCTAGTGAAACAAAAAAATGAACTTGTAACCGAAATGCGTGAACAAAAGTATGAACATTTGATTGGTGAGTACGGATTTGAACTCATTCGCGGAGAGGCAAAATTCGTTGATGAAAAAACCATCGAGGTGAGTGGACGAAAGCTTACCGCGAAAAGATTTTTAATCGCGACAGGAGCTTCACCATCGATTCCGGATATTCCAGGTTTAAAAGACGCTAACTATTTAACAAGTACGTCACTGCTTGACCTTAAAGAATTGCCAAAAAGACTTGCTGTGATTGGCTCAGGTTATATTGCACTGGAATTAGGTCAGTTGTTTCATAATTTAGGGTCAGAAGTTACGCTGTTACAAAGAAGTCCTCGGTTGTTAAAAGAGTATGACCCTGAAATTTCCGAATCTGTGACAAAAGCAGTCACCGAGCAAGGGATGAATCTGATTACCGGTGTCACGTATGAGCACGTTGAAGATAATGGGGATTTGAAACAAATTCATATTTCAGTAAACGGCGAAAAGAAAGTCATCGAAGCCGAGCAGCTACTTATTGCAACCGGCAGAAAACCAAATACCGAAGCACTGAATTTTCGTGCCGCGAACGTTATTATTGGTTCCAAAGGCGAAATCGTGGTCGATGATTTTTTAAAAACCTCAAATCCTAGGATTTACGCCGCAGGCGATGTGACGATGGGTCCGCAGTTTGTGTACGTGGCTGCCTATGAAGGACGCATCGCGGCGGATAATGCAGTAGGTGGGTTAGAGAAAAAAGTAAACCTTGAAACTGTTCCGGGGGTCACGTTCACTTCACCGGCGGTGGCGACAGTAGGACTTACGGAAGAGCAAGCCAAGGCAAAAGGATATGAGGTGAAGACTTCTGTTCTTCCTTTGGATTCGGTGCCTAGAGCACTTGTAAATCGCGAAACAACAGGCATTTTTAAATTAGTTGCTGACTCCAAGTCGTTAAAGGTGCTCGGCGTTCATATTGTCGCCGAAAATGCTGGAGATGTGATTTACGCCGCCACACTTGCTGTAAAATTCGGTTTAACGGTTGAAGATTTACGCGACAGCCTAGCTCCCTATTTAACGATAGCTGAAGGATTAAAACTGGTGGCTCTTACGTTTAATAAAGATGTATCCAAATTATCCTGTTGCGCTGGATAAGGTATATTATTTGGGGTAATTCACATGGTTGGGGAGAACGATTTCAATAAACTAGGCTGCCCAGGCAGCCTGTTTTTGCGCAAATATGGCTATAGAATCTTATAAATAACCTTAGCGTACGTTTTCCGCGTTTTGTTGGCGGTACCCCTATTTGAGCTCATGGCCTAGCAGATTTATTCGACCACGTAGATCTCCAATGTTTATTGTGTTCCCTTTACTTCTTACTCAGGTAAATATATAATTGCTCTAATTGTGACCACAAAAATGTAGGAGCCTGCGTACAGCAGGCTCCTTCTGTAATTATTATTATTAGCCAGTCAGGAGCTAACACGATGCCAAAAATAAAGATCCCCTTATTTGTTAGGAACTTAAATTTAACATCATCAAGAATCATTTTCCTGGGCTTTGCAGTGCCTTTAATCGTAGGAGCTATATTATTGAATTTGCCGTTTTCTTCTTCAACAGGGGAGAGTGTGGGCTGGTTGAATGCACTCTTTACTTCTACCTCGGCGATCTGTGTCACTGGATTGGTTGTCATTGACACCGGAAGTGATTTTTCCCATTTCGGGCAGATAGTGATCCTGTTCCTGATTCAACTTGGCGGTTTAGGTTTTATGACATATGGTGTCTTGATTGCCGTAATTATGGGCCGGAAGATAGGATTAAAGGAACGCATGCTCATTCAGCAATCTGCTAATGCAGTTACGCCTCAAGGGGTTGTTAGGTTGTCACTAATATCTTTCTGATTTCAATAATTGTTGAGGCTGTCGGAGCCGTTATACTTGCACTGCGGTGGGCAGGTGAAATGGGACCGGCAAGAGCTATTTACTACGGGTGTTCCATTCTATTTCAGCCTTTAATAATGCAGGATTCGCTTTATGGCCGGACAGCTTAAGTCGATTTGTTGGGGACCCGTTGATTAATATTGTTATCTCACTGTTGTTTATCATTGGTGGGATTGGGTTCATTGTCATCCTTGATTTATACCGGAAAAGAAGATGGCGGGATCTCTCGTTGCATACCAAAATTGTACTCATTACTTCCGGGTTTCTTTGTTTAGCTGGTTTTTTGATTGTATTTATGATTGAACTCTTTAATAGCCGGACCTTTGGCATGCTTTCGTGGAAGGAAAAAATATGGGCTGGATATTTTCAAGGAGTCGTTACACGGACTGCCCGTTTCAACTCTATTGATATTGGAGCGATGCTACCAGCCTCCCAGTTTTTCATGATCTTTCTTATGTTCATTGGAGCCTCTTCTGGATCAACAGGCGGCGGTATTAAAACAACTACCTTTACTGTACTTCTTTTGAGTATCATTGCAACGGTAAAAGGGAGCACGGATGTACAATTTTGGAAAAAGCGCATACCACAAGAAATTGTATTCAGGGCGTTGGCTGTAATGACAATCTCAATGGGCGTGGTGCTTACAGCTACATTTCTTTTAACAATTACAGAATATCCGGAGCATAATGATTTCCTTGCACTGCTGTTTGAAGCAACCTCTGCTTTTGGCACGGTCGGAATGTCCATGAACCTGACAGCTGGTTTATCCGATGCAGGAAAATGTATCATCATCATTACGATGTTTATTGGAAGACTTGGACCCTTAACCTTGGCTCTTGCCCTTGCTCAAAAGAGTGTAAAACAAAAATATCGTTACCCTGAAGATAAATTACTGATAGGCTGATTCTAGGTGCAACGGTACAAGTAATGTTGAAAGTGCGGATTGCAGCAATGCTCCTGTGCTGTTATCCTACTGGAAACTATTGACTTTATTTAAGTTAAATCCCATTCAGTTTTGCCTCGTTCTCACACCGCTGCATGCTACAACCATGACTAACCCATAAAGTATGATGGATGAATGATAAAGCAAGTATGAGGTTACGAATCTACAGCAGTCAGGAAAGAATTCAACTTCTTATGAACAGAATCTGCTCCTCTTCCCAGCCAGATTAGATGTCCCCAGCTTTCAAGAAGACAAAGTTGTGACCCTGAGATATGATATTGTGCAGCATATGCATGCTCAGGTAAAACAGCATTATCATATTTGCTGTGCATGATTAAGGTTGGACATAAAATGCTTTTCATTTCAGGTACAAGAGAAGAGGCCGTTTGCCTTAGGTCAAACATGAAGCCATGATGTGAACGCTGACGCTGAATCATGGCAGAAAATTGGTCGATGTCATCTTCATTCCATTGAAGCATAATTTCATCTGCCGGAAGTTTGCTGAAGGATGGGAGCATTTGCTTCACGACAACTTTAGGAACGCGGCCACTGAGATAAGAAAGCAGTCTCCATGTGTATTTTTCTCTGGAGGGATGAAATAGTATTCGGGCTGCTTTATAGGTTGTGTCATTTTGATCGTGCCACTTTTGGGCTACTGCAGACTGGAGTATGAGACTGCTGACACGTGTTGGATACTTCGCAGCAAATGTAATACCGGTTGGGCCGCCGGCAGACACAGCTATGACATGGACCTTGCTAATCTGGAGAGCATTCAATAATTGATAATAAGCTTCACAGGCTGAATCCAGAGAGAGTCCCAACTCCTTGCTTGTCTTTCCGTAGCCTGCCCGAGAGGGAGTAAGGATACTGTAGCCTTGTTCCAATAGATTACTGTATCCAAGCTCCTCGTGGCAATCAGAGTGTCCTCCATGAAAAAGCAATATCGGCTTCCCTGATCCTACAAGAGTATATTCTATTCTTGATCCATTCTTTAATTGAAAAAACTTAGATAATCTCGACATGATCCGCCTCCCCATCTTGTGTTCATAGATATATCTTAAATCAATAAAGTTAGTGCGGGAAGACGCGATTCTGGTTATATACCGAAGGAGCCTGCCAACAGCGGGCTCTAATGATAAACTCATGGATATAATGGGTTATTGAATATCGACAGGGAGGACGGGAAATGAATAAGGGGACATCTGCTGCGGAATAGCCTAAATAGCGATTATTCATTCACTGCTGTATATTAAGCTGCTTGATACAGGTACGAAATATAAAATTAAATAGGGGTGTACTATGAATCATTTTAATGATGTATTTATTCAGATTTTAATTCTGCTTGCCATATCCATGGCGGTCATTGCAATTGCAAAAAAATTGAATCAGCCCTATTCCATCGCGCTTGTAGTGGTAGGGCTTCTGCTGGGATTTCTGCATGTTCCTGTTTTGGTGGAGGCAGAGGCTTTTATCACCCAGTCGCATGTGTTTCAGGCCATAATCATCTCCTTATTCCTGCCGATCCTCTTGGGGGATGCCACCTTAAAGCTTCCTTTCGCTCATCTCCGGGAACAACATAAGCCGGTGCTGGCCTTAGCTTTTGGAGGAACCCTGCTGTCATTTCTCATCATCGGCCTGGCTGTTTATTGGGGACTCGGCCTTCCGCTTATTGTTTCCTTTACTTTTGCTGCGCTGATGAGTGCGACAGACCCCATTAGTGTGATTTCGATTTTTAAATCTTTGGGTGTCCCGAAGAACATTGTTACTATTATTGAAGGAGAATCTCTTTTTAATGATGGAATTGCTGTAGTACTATTTCAAATATCTTCGGTATACCTGCTGTCTTATATGGAAATGGGCTGGGCAGGGGTTGGCAGCGGCATTTTGCTGTTCCTGAAATTTTCTTTAGGCGGAATCCTTATCGGAGCGGTAATGGGCTATTTGTTCTCGCAATTAATCCGTCTGTATGATGATTATCCGTTGGAAATCGGCTTCTCCATGCTGCTGTTCTTCGGGAGTTACTTTATAGCGGAACATTTTCATGTATCCGGAGTTATTGCTGTCGCGGTAAGTGGACTGATCTTTGGGAATTACGGTTCGCGGATAGGCATGTCAGAGACTACAAAGGTAAATATCAATTCTTTTTGGGATGTTATCACCCTGGTAGCTAACTCATTGATCTTCCTGATGATTGGACTTGAGATCAGAAATATTAATTTTACCGATAAATGGCTGCTTATTATAGCTTCGATTCTTATTGTGCTGGCAGGTCGGACTCTCGCATTGTATGCCAGTCTTAGCTTTCTGAAGAATTTCCCGGCCTCTTGGAAAGTTGTATTGAACTGGGGCGGATTGAAGGGAAGTCTCTCCATTGCACTCGCATTAAGTCTGCCTGCAACTTTTGAAGGCAGGGAAGATATTCTGGTCTTAACCTTCAGTATTGTCCTGTTTTCCCTTCTTGTTCAAGGGCTGTCCATCAAACCGCTGGTGAAGAAAATGAAATTGACCGGGGATAATGTTATGGAAAAGTCTTTATGAAAGCTGTAAGATAGTAACCGTGTCAAAAAATTAGCAAAGAAGGTCCTGCAATTGAATGAAAATGATACCCGGAAATCGCTGAACATCTGGTTTGATTTTAAGTTCCGGCTGCTGGCCGGCGGAATAGCTGTAGGCGTGTTGTCCGGTGTAGTCGTCGTGTTTTTCCGGTTTGTCCTGGAGTATGTACTGGAACAGGTACTTATTTTTTATCGTTATCAGCTTAATCATTCATGGATCATACCCTTGTGGTTCATCGTTCTGATTGTATCCGGATGGGCAACGGGTATGCTTGTAAAAAAACAGCCTGCGATTTCAGGTAGCGGGATTCCTCAAGTTAAAGCGGTACTCCAGAATAAATTAGAGGTGAACTGGTGGAAAGCAGTATCTGCCAAATTCATTGGAGGAACCGTTAGTATCGGCGCGGGATTATCCCTCGGAAGAGAAGGCCCATCCATTCAGATTGGCGCATTGGTGGCCCAAGGCTTCAGCAGGTTAATGCGAAAAACAAAAACGGAAGAACATATGCTGATTACCTGTGGAGCAAGCGCTGGATTGGCCGCGGCATTTAATGCGCCTATTGCGGGCGTGATATTTGCATTAGAGGAAGTGCATATGAATTTTTCTCCTCTGGTTATGATTGCCGCGCTGGCTTCCTCACTTATGGCGGATTTTGTATCGAAAGAGTTTTTTGGACTAAATCCGGTTTTTCACTTTTCCAGTATTGGCGCGATTCCGCTTAGTCAGTATTTCCATTTGATCCTCTTAGGGTTTATCGTAGGTGCAGCAGGAATCGGGTTTAATAAAGGCATATATGCCTTTCAGGATTTGTACCGGAAAATAACGTGGCTGCCTGCTCATTACAGACCGGTCATTCCTTTTGTGATGGCTGGCATTCTCGGGTTATGCCTGCCTTCAGTTCTTGGGGGCGGGAACAATCTGGTCAATGATCTGGTAGCCGGTGCATTTCAAATAAAGCTTCTGCTCATTATCCTGGCAGTCAAATACTTATTCACTATGTTTAGTTATGGTTCGTCTGCTCCAGGCGGCATATTCCTGCCGATGCTGGTCATTGGCGCATTAATCGGTGTAATATACAGCAAACTGATGAATGGTCTGATTGGGGCGCCTGTACTTAGTGAAAGCAGTTTTCTGATCTTGGCCATGGCCGGATTGCTCACTGCCAGCTTAAAAGCTCCGATTACAGGCATTATTCTAATTACCGAAATGACAGGCTCATTTACCAATCTACTCTCCACTGGCGTGGTTTGTCTGGCGGCATACATGACAGCAGAGTTATTCCGCTCTTATCCTGTTTACGAGGTGCTTCTTGAGCGTTTCCTGCACCAGGGCAGAGGAACACGCTCACCTGAATCTTCGGAATCTTCGTCAAAAATTATTCTGGAAATTCCCATTCATCACGGCGCTCTCCTTGATGGTCTCTCTATCAAAGAGTTCTCATGGCCAGCCCAATGCCTGATTGTTTCGGTCAAACGCGGTTCACAGGATATGATTCCTTACGGCGATTTAATATTAAGAGCAGGAGATTATCTGACTATTCTAACGGGGGACCATAATGTTCCTGTTGTCAACGAATCTTTGGGGCAAGCTGCAAATATCAGCCAGTTTCAATAGCAGGCGGGTCAAAAGAACACAAAAAGAGACCCTTAGCAAGGGTCACTGGTTGATTAAAGTACATAAAGCAGACCCATCCACTGCTGACGAGGTTAGCTGACGGACTCGGGTAAGATGGTACCCTACACTCCTATGGAATGATTCGCCCCAATAAACTGGTTCCCCCGCTTTCCGGCTGAAGAACCGGAAACTAAGCGTATTTGCATTATACCTATGATGCTTTCAGAAGTCAAAAGGCTTTTCTGAAGATCTTACAATTGCATGTTGTAGACGAAACGTTCAACCCCTGGAATCTGAAGGAGTTGATTTTTGCTCGTAAAAAAGGCAGGGAGGAAAAAAGAGTTAATCATTCAGGAAAATGTTGTTAATGTGAGGGAAAAAACCTGGTGTATCAAGGGATTCGGGTTGTATTGCCAATGTGGGCAGCCGAAGAGTACATCGATAAAATAGCACTGGTTATATGCTTGTCTCTCCACAAATGTAACCGCAATCATTACGTGATATGTTAGCTGACGTGCTTGACGTAATCTGAAAGCCTTTGTTATGGTTTTTTTAGACAAACGCAAACAAAACAATTTTTTTGTAGCGCATTATTCTTTCCTGCGTAAGCTAGTCTGACCCAATTAAGCCTGAGGAGATGATTGATTTGATCAAGGGTATTATTTTTGACTTCGACGGAACTATTATCGACACAGAGACCGCTTGGTACACTGCCTTTAGTGAGGCCTATGAAGAACATGGAGTGGAACTGACGCTTGAGAAGTATTCAACCTGTATTGGCACTAGCTTGAATAGCTTTAATCCTTATGAGTATCTGATAACGGATTTGAAGCTGGATATAGACCGGGATAAATTTAGAACGGATGTTCAGCTGAGACACAGCAAACTGATGGAGCTCGAAGAGATGCGTCCGGGGATTCAGCATTACCTTGATTCAGCAAAGGATGCCGGACTGCGCATGGGATTAGCTTCAAGCTCATCCATGGAATGGGTCGGCAGATACCTGGATCAACTGGGGATTAGCGATTATTTTGAATGCATCCGGACTTCTGATCATGTTAAAAATGTGAAGCCTGACCCTGAACTTTATAATCAAACCTTAGCGTATCTGAATATTGCTCCAGAAGAGGCAGTGGCCATTGAAGATTCACCAAATGGAGCGAGGGCAGCGGCAGCTGCCGGAATGAACTGCGTAATTATCCCGAATGCTATTACCTCATTCCTGGAGTTTGATGACGTGTCTTCTAAAATAGAATGCCTAAGCCAGCTGGATTTTGAGCAGGCAACCTCCCGGAGCTACTTCAGCAATTAATTAACCTTAAAAATTCATTCCAAGGGGGACAACGTATTGAGAGCCGTTCATTTTGGTGCAGGCAATATTGGCAGAGGATTTATCGGACCCATGCTGTCTAACTCAGGATACAGAGTTTGTTTTGTCGGAAGAAGCACTAGTAAAATAGCCCAGCTGCAAGGGCGGGGCCAGTATTCTGTAACGTTTGCCAATGAGAATCGGGACCGTTATATTGTCGATAACGTGACTGCAGTCAACCTGGGGGATACTGCAGAGGTAGCGAAGGAAATCGCTAAAGCCGAAATCGTGACAACAGCAGTGGGGATAACGGCTTTAAAAGATATTGCCAGTACACTTGCGCGGGGAATTGAGCTGAGATTGAGTAACGGTGAGCAATCCAAACCGCTTCATGTGTTTGCCTGTGAGAACGGAATGAAAAGCAGCCAGCAATTGAAGGAGGCTGTTTACCGGCATTTGAAGCAATCCTGCAAGGAGCTTGCAGATCGTTTTGTCGCTTTTCCAAATGTGATGGTTGACCGGATCGTCCCCGTTCAAAAAAATAAAGATCCGCTTGAGATTCTAGTAGAACCATTCAGTGAATGGGTCATTCCCCGCAGTGATATGATTGGTGACTATAACGAAATTAAAGGCGCACATTATGTGGATTCACTGGATCCCTACCTCGAGCGCAAGCTTTTTACTGTAAACACCGGCCATTGCAGTGCAGCTTACTTTGGATACATGGAAGGTTATCACAGTATTCAAGAGGCCATGTCAGATCCGGGTATCAGAGACCGGGTTCAAGGGGTTCTGCGTGAGACTGGAAGCTTGTTAATTCATATGTATGGATTCGATCCCGAAGTTCATGAAAGGTATATACAGAAAATGATGGGCCGCTTTTCGAATCCTAACTTTACAGACAGCGTTAATCGTGTTGCCCGTTCCCCGCTTCGAAAGCTTTCTCCATCAGAAAGACTGGTTAAACCCGCTATGCTTGCTAATGAATTGGGCTTGGAGACAACATATCTGGTGCTTGCTATTTCCTATGCGCTTTTCTTCGACGATACCAAGGATCAGGAAGCCGTTGTTCTTCAGGAGACTATCCGTAAACAAGGCGTTAGTGAAGTGATTAAAACAAAGCTGGGAATTCCGGTAGAGCATCCGCTTCATTACCAGATTGTTAGGGGATATAATAAGCTTTGTTTGCAGTATCCGCATATGTCGAGTAGCGGATTTCAGTCTATGTTTCTCCGTATTCGTTAATCAATCTCATAATAAAATTCGGATAACAACCCGATTAATTAGATTCGCTGAAAGTTTTAAGTGCCAATTACTTTTGATTTTATAAATGAAAAACAGGAGCTTCCCGCATAAAAAGGAGATAAGCTCCTGTTTCATTTGTATGCTTCATATCTCTGATTTCAACAAAAAGTCATATTGCTCTCAACGGCTTTTCGCCGTCTTTTACAATATTTATCCAGATCATCTTAATACAATCTTAATGTCTCGGATGAATACTTAACGTTATCTTAATGACTCCCATGGTATACTTCTGCTTAAAGGAATTCGGCTTATACAAAGCTACAGCAATTTTGGGGATTCCAACTCGCTTAAATAGAGAATTTGGTCTCATTTATAGGCCTATTAATTCAACAAAATAAGTATCAAACCGGAGGAGCCTGCCAACAGCAGGCTCTTTCTGTGTTTTTTACATATTAGAGGATCCGCTGACCTATGTTAAAAACACAATAAGGAGTGGATAGTGTGGCTTTACAAGTCTTATTAAATCTGTTAATCGCTTTTCTTTGGATGGCGATAAACAACAGCAGTTCCAGTGCAAACTTCATAATCGGGTATCTGTTAGGTCTAGCATTTTTATTAATGTTCCGAAAAGCAAACCCACAGAAAAAGCCGTTTTATCTTATCCGCTTTTGGGCAATATTGAAGCTGTTACTCATTTTTTTACGTGAGTTAATTCTCTCGAGTTTTGTTGTAATTAGTCACATTCTTCGACCCAAATTAACTATTCGTCCCGGCATTTTTGCTTACGAAACTTCATTAACCACATCTTGGGAGATAACACTCTTATCTAGCCTAATCTGTTTGACACCGGGGACATTGACCCTTGATATTTCAGGAGACGGTAAGACTCTGTACATTCACGCTATAGACATTAAAGATGCTGAGAAGCTTGTTGAGCATATAAGAGGAACCTTTGAACAGGCAATTGCAGCAGTAACGCGCTGATTATTTATTATGTGAGGGGAATGGAGTCATCCAGGCGATCAACAGTGAAAGGAGTCATTTGACATGCCACATGTTCAAGTCAATGGAACTATGATTTATTACGAGATGTACGGAAGTGGTCTTCCTATTGTTTTTATCCATGATTATTCAACCTCGCATCATCTATTTGCACCGCAAACAGAGTATTTCAGTAAACGTGCTAAAGTTATTGTATTTGATTTGAGAGGCAACGGAAAATCAGGTAAGCTGGATGTCGAAACTAGCCGGATTATAGATACTCAATGTGAAGATTTGAAGGAATTATTAGAAACTTTATCTATTGATCGAGCAGTAATTGTAGCATCCTCCAGTGGAGCCGTACTTGCCCTCAAATATGCCTCACTTTATCCCGGCAGAGTAATAAATCTGATTCTTGTTGACAGTTATTTTAATAGTGATGGAACAGCTCTAGGAGGTAAAGTAAGAAATACTCTAGAAATCATCGCATGGGCATCCCATTACCTTCCTGCTGAAATGTTTATCCGTTCTTTAAGAATCACTTATAATAACTGGCTCGTAGCTTATCACATCTTGAAAAAGGAACTTATTCAGCAACGAACCACGGAATTAATTAAGCAGCGGCTGGCTCTCAGATACACTATTAATTGTATAGATTCATTAGAATTAAAAATACCTGTTTTTTATATATCTGGAAACCGCAATACTTGGATGCTGGAACAGGTGAAAAAAACGGTGTCTCATTTCCTCAAGCCCAACTCGCAGTCCTGGAGGATGCAATGTATCCAAGCCATTTGTGCCAGCCGGAACTCTTCAATCGACTGCTGCTGGATTATTTAAAGGATCAGCAATGTTTTCAATCGGTTAATCAATACGGATAATTAGATACCGGATAACAAGTGGGGCGGGCATAGACCTTGCAGTTGTAAAAGCGATCATTAATGCTCCTTCAGACAAGACGATGGGTTATGGTTTCGGCTTCAGGCGAGAGGGAAACCAGGAAAAAACGGGAGGGGAGTGAAACTACAGAAGAAGAATATTTCCGGATAAAAAATTTCCTTCTATATAGAACGCAATTAAGTTTATAACCTGATGAGGAGACGATCTATCGTTTCTAATGGATGCTTGTTGATTCTTCTCATGAATTGACTTACATGAAGTCTAATCTTATAGAATTTTTCAAAAAAAATGTTGTTCACTACGTCAGCTTTGAGCCATAACCAAAGTCCTTCAACGGGGTTAAGGTTTGGGCTATAAGGTGGTAGAAAAACAAGTTGCAGACGCGGATGCTCCTTTAGAAACAGTTGTAACTCGGTAGCGTGATGAATCCGACTGTTGTCCAAAATCAAAGCCATTTTTCCATTGGGATACGCAGAGAGAATATCCTGTAAGAACAGAATAAAGGCCGCGGTGTCCGCTTTTTCTTCTTCTCGGTGATGAACTTGACCGGTTTCATAGTTAATGGCACCGAATAATTTGGCTCCTTCATGTCTACCGTACGTTGGTACTTTGCGTTGTTTGCCACGAGGAAACCAATTGTACTGAAGGGCTTGATACGAACGAATCATGGACTCATCTTCAAAAAGCAGGTGGTCTATTTGTTCAGCTTCGATCTGTTTCTTGAGCTGAGCGAACGTGTGCTTTCTGAAGTAAGCCTGAGCTTCCTCGTTGGCGTACGCAAGCGTGTATGTGGCTTTAGTAAAGCTAAAATTCATCCGTTTTAGCATTGCGCTAATTCCACGTACGCTCATGGCAACACCATATTCCCGTTTGATCCATTCCGCAACCAGTGGCAGAGTCCAAGTATAACGAGCCTCGAAACCCACATCGATAGGCGAATGCTGCTCCAGCATCGCGGCTAACTGATAACGTTGTTCTTCCGTAAGTTTTGTCGGTTGCCCAGGAGAATGATCCAATTCTAAACCTGCGAGTCCTTGGGACTGATAGGCTTGCCAATAAATACTGATCGTTTGACGCGCACGACTAAGTAGCTCACCTATGTCGTCAAAAGTATGGCCTTCGAGGCGAAGGCGAACCGCTAAATATCTTTCGTAAAGCCGTTTATCTGAAGTTTGTTTCATCGCTGTATTCAATTGCTCAATCTCTTTGTTACTCATTTTCATCGCCGCCTCGAGTTTATTTACTAGGTATTACCCGATTTGGCGACGAGAAAATTATGTTAGTTCATTAAATGCGTTCTATATAGATCGCATGTAAAAATATGTGTTAGAAAAACTTGGGAGCCCTCCATAAGGAGAACAGCTCCTATTTTATTTTCACGGTTGAGTCAGCTTTCCTTGGACTTTTTCAACGATAATCCATGAAATTAGGACTAATTAGACAATCCACATCGAAACTTCTTATTATGTGGGTAATATAATTAATTTAGGAAGAACACAGCGCTATTATCAGGAATATTGTAGGAAAACAAGAACATAGTCCCATTAGAACCCGCGCCTGGCGTGGTTTTTTTGTTTTAAGGGATCAAGTTCTTGTCCTTTACTCAGGACAAGAACTTGATCCCATTGCCGATAGTGGACAAGAACATGGTACTATTGCCAATTTGATAAATATCAAATAACACTTGTCTCAAAAGAAAATATAGACTGATGGTTTAGCCATTGTATCGTAGCTGCTAATTTCAAAACCCCTTCCTTTGTATCCTTGCTGTGTTGCCATAGAAGAAATTTGTACTGTATCAAAGTAATCTCTTTTTTTAATTTCTCCTACAAATATAAAATCGTGTGAAGGATAGTCATTAGAACCTTTTCTAGGTTTAAAGTGAAAACTGTCGAAAATATATCGAAACGGCATATTGTAAAAAAAATGAGGGGAGAACTCCTTGCGACTCAGTAGATTGAAATGTGCTCTAATCATAATTTGTTATTTGGCATCAAATCAAACAGCATATGCTAAAACGAATGCAGACCAATATAGATTCATACTTACCTTGTTAACGCCCGAAATACAAAAGCAATTAGACATTTATTACAAAGATAAACTGAATGAAAAGCTGTGTTTGACCCATTGCTTGATCCATTGAACGTATTGGTTAGGTATAAAGATTCCCATATCATTGCGAATGTAACAGTTTTTATACTGTATCATAGCACGGCAACCTTTAAGTAAGTATAGCCTTACTTTTTTAAAACACTTCCTCCGAAAAGAAAGCGCTTTTCCCATTGAGTACCCTCAATCGTATCGATTCGAACTCCACCCGATTTTTTTGAGTAGGTTTGTAGGATTTTTCCGTTTCCCAAATAGATTCCATTATGAGTAATTCGTGATGTATTTCTATTAATTCCTTGATAATCTGAAGCTTTATTTCCACGGTAAGACATAAAGAACATAATATCTCCAGGCTTTAGGCTTTTCCAATTTGTTGTATAAGACCCTTTGCTCTTGATGTAGGCACCTTGAGTTCTCGAATTAGAGGGTAAAGTGATTCCTGCCCCTTCAAGATAGGCTTGTCTAACGAAATCAGAGCAATCAAAGGTTCTAGTATTACTTCTACTGGATCCAAATTCATACGGGGTACCTAAGTATGTCATTCCTTTGGAGATGATACTATTCCTTACAGTACTTATAGACTCTTGCGAAGTATAACTAGCTGCGGATGACGTCGTCGATTGCACACCGAATATACTGATTGCCAGAGAGGTAGAAAGCAATAAAATGGAAAAATTCTTTTTCATGATAGACTTCCCTTCGTTTGTTTTTTGTGAAACTGACGTCATCCTATCACAGGATTCAAAGAATTGTTTAGGCGTAATATTTGGAATGTTAATTAAGATGTTTTCCCACAAAAAACACATACTTAACACATAAATGATAGTTAAAATTAAAAACACTTAGAGAAATGGCATGTACATTTAGCTATATTTTTAGGGAAGTCTTAACAAGTAAACTTCATGGAGATGAACAATATGAGAAAAAAGTGGATGAATGTCCTCACCGTAGCCATTTTAAGTGTTAGCATTACTGCCTGTGGATCGGCGCAAAAGAATAATTCAGATGCGACTCCATCTGCAACTACTGCAACAAATGCTGAATCTACTACCGGTACCTCGAATTCCCAAAATAGCTCACCAGTGATTTTATATACTGCTGATGAAGGTGGTAGTATTACTAAAATTGATGCAAACACATACAAAGTCATTAAGTCGATCGATATTGACGGTTCGGTTCATAACGTACAAATTTCACCCGATGGGAAAACGGTAGGAGTTACAGTGGTTCCTACTATGGGGGAGATGGAAGAGGGAGCAGAGAACGCGCAAAGTGAACATGAAATGAATGGGTATGCTTATTTTTTAGCACATCATCAGACGAACTAATTCGAAAAGTTGAGGTCGGGGCTCATCCGGCTCATATTGTGTTCACAAATGATGGGAAGTATGTATTGGTTACGAATAATGAAGGAAACGATGCATCTGTAATTGATGCCAAGTCCTTAAAAATAGTAAATTCCATTCCAACCGGAACGGGACCGCATGGATTTAGAATATCCACAGACAGCAAATATGCCTTTATAGCAAATATGGCCGAAGACACGGTAAGTGTGTTGGACTTGGATGCTATGAATGAAAAACAAAAAATCAGTGTAGGTAATACACCTGTAACGACGGGAATCACGAGTGATGGAAAAATCCTTGTCGTTCCATTAAACGCAGAAAATGCAGCCGCTGTAGTAGATTTGGATTCTTCTAACATTACAAAAGTGCCTGTCGGTAATGGCCCTGCTCAGGTATACATTTCTGCTGATAATAAATATGCCGTAATAGCGAACCAAGGTACAGAAGAAAATCCGTCACATAGCATTTCAAAAATTGATCTCGTGACAAAACAAGTAACAGCAACGACTGAGACAGGCACAGGGGCGCATGGTGTAGTCATCAACCCGGATGGCAGCAAGATCTTTGTGACGAATATGTTCGATAACACCGTAACAGTGATCGATAATGAAACAAATCAAGTGATTACAACAATCAACGTAGGCGCGACTCCGAATGGTATCAGTATTACTCCATAACGAGGCTAAGGAGGAAATGATTTGAGAGTAATCTTATTCGAAGTTGCAGGACTTTCGATTAGATCCTATGGCGTAATAGTAGGGTTGGCAGTGCTACTTGCGATAGGTGTTGCATATTATTTAGCTCGAGGGACCAACTATCAAAAACATATATTGAATCTAGTCTTCTACGTAATATTTAGTGCAATAATCGGCGCAAGAATATGGCATGTATTCTTTTTTCAGTGGGGTTATTATTCAAAACATTTGGGGGAAATATTCGCGATTTGGAATGGTGGCATTTCAATCCAGGGAGCGTTAATAGGTGGTTTTATTGCGGCAGCTTATTATGCGCGGAAAGAGAAGATTTCTTTTTGGGGACTTGCGGATATTCTAGCGCCGGCAATCATATTTGGACAAGCTGTCGGCCGAATTGCCTGCTTTTTAAATGGAGATGCATTTGGGGCCCCGACCGGGACTGGCTTCGGAATTGTTTATCCAGAAGGGACTATAGCTTTCGAGCGCTATGGTTCAGTTCCGTTATGGCCTGCTGAAATATGGGAAGGTCAGCTTGACTTAATCGTCTTTGGTATTCTTCTAGTCTTGAAGAATATAAAGTTGCCTAAAGGTGGACAATTTTTAAGTTATAATATTATGTATGCCCTGGTCCGGTTTTCTATGGAATTTCTGCGTGGAGATTCACCGCGTTATGCGTTAGGCTGGACAGCAGGTCAGTGGACGAGTATGAGTATTCTTGTTATTTCTCTGTCTGTGTTCCTTTATTTCTTCACAAGGAACCAGGTGAAAGAGACAGTACATAGGGTGTAAGGTGCATGAGTGGAAGAGAACATCCTTTGTGCTTATCGCATAGCTATTTTGGATCTACCATATAGGTAGTGTTGATATCATTGATATAGCTCCGCAAGTAACTAGTAGTCATTTGCCTGGGGTGAATGGATTAAAACCGGCTCTGCCGTGTTCTTCAGTTATGGCGGAGTACAGTTGTATCTGCCACCATGGGAACGTCATGGTGGCTTTTTTTTATATAAGGCCAACTCTTCATATTACCACTTTAAAACTGTCTGGTAGCTATCTTATGTGAACATTGAACCCGACCCTCAAAGATTAATGATTTGTATGGTTCGTATTCTGAATCGTTTTTTGTAAACCTAGCGGCTTCGCTTGTTCAGGATCGTTATGATTTGCAACGGTGACATATACCATAAGGACTGTTGAAATGAAGAGGAACATGAATAGCGGTGAACTCAAGACCTTAAAAGTACCTTCGATTACGTTCTCGCTAGATAAGCGCTGCAACAATAAAGTGTGGGCAAATTGCAAGAATCCGGATACGACCATAAAAAAGAATAGAACATCTTTCCATTCTGATTGAGGAAACATTTGTATCAGCATAACCCCCATTAATCCGGCCATCATCCCAGACGATGCTCCGTTTAAGAACGCCCCCAAACCCATCAGTCCTCCTATTATGCTTCCAGAAAAGATCCCTAGAAGGACACCTAACACCAAAGATTGAACAGGGCCGGCAATATAGAGGCCGCTCAAAGTACCGCCTCCAAAACCAACAATCATCCCGACTACCATAGGCGAAACCATTCGAATCGATTCTGTAACTGTCGCCTTAAATCGCAGGATAATGACAAAAGACCAGACCAAAATGAAGATATAAAAAACAACTGCAAGTCCTAAGGATGACACTTTAATCCCTCCTTTTAATGTGAGTTTGGTTGAATAAGCTACTTGTAAAGCGTGTCCTCTACCTACAAACAGTGATATGAGAAAGGATTAAAATGTATTCTCCATTAAAAGCCCATAAATGCTACATAAATTCCACAAGGATCTCTTGTACCATGGAGTTACAGGAGGCGAAAAGAAAAATGAATGCGAAATTATTAACTGGCTTGGGTGCTTTTATATTGACGTTGGGAATCGGTTCCGCAGTATACGCTACAGGAGTTGATTCCGACATCTCCAAAGGGGATGTTTCTTCCAAGCAAGAGGTAGCTCAGCAGGAGACGTATTTTCACCATATGGCGAACATGAACGATACAATGAACGATGAAGTTATGACGGATATGATGAGCAATACCGATATGTCTGAAATGATGAAGCAGCCAGGCATGGACGAAATGATGAATGGACTTGATATGGAAAAATGATGGAAGATAAAGACATGAGTGAAATGATGAAAAAACCGGATATGGTGGACATGATGGAAGGTACCACAATGGATGAGATGATGCGGGATTCCAATATGGATGAAATGATGCAAAGAAACCATAGGACAGATATCCCTGGGCAGAGCGTAAGTATTTAATAGACTATATGATTAAAGTTTAAGGAGGTTATTTCATGAGTTGTTGCGGAAACCATAACCAGCATGACAGTCATAACAATCATCATAAAAAAGGCCCAGCCCATCGTCTGATGATGATGATGTGTTGTATACTTCCGATCGTGCTGTTCGTTATTTTAATCATTGCTAATAATGTAAGTGGTTCAACAAGTAATATGCTTGCCTATAGTGTATTGTTGTTATGCCCGCTTTCACATCTCGTACTTATGCCTTTAATGATGCGAAACAAAAAACACTAATTGTACTGCATCAAGTGAGATTTTACCGATTTATTCTGATCAATAACTGTCAGTCTGAGAGATCGCGCACTCCTAAGTTGGGGTGGCGGTCTCCTTTTCTAACTAGCCTTATTAGAGCTATCTTCATGTGAATAACAAAGGTGGAGGAACGAAATGAAGTTATCCAGCAAACTGATTCTATATATAAGCCTTTTCATTTTAATACTCATCGTTTCCTTCAGTACTTATGCCATCGCGAATATGAATGCCCAGGTTACCCACCTCGCAGAACAAAAGATGGTGTCTAACACAAAGTTAGCGACTGCACTGCTAGATGTTAAATTTCCCGGAGAATGGACGCTGAAGGATGGGAAGTTGTTTAAAGGCGAGGTCTCTATAGAGGGAAATCATGACGTTGCTTTGTTCGTTGGAGCATTAACTGGTGATGATATTGTAATTTTTAAAGGCGAGAAGGGTGTAGCTGCATCGTCTAAGGGTAGCCATAATATGAACATCACAGAAATAATACTTGAGTCGAACGTAAAATCCATCGTCTTAGGTGGAAAGTCGTATGTAGGTGAAGCGCATGATGGAACTGAAATGGCGGTCTATGAACCCATTAGATCCTCAGACGGAACTGTAATTGGGGCGTTCCATATTAGTATGGGCAAGGAAATGTATAATCAGGCAATTAGTCGTTTTAAAGTAAAAATGATTGTATTTACGATGATCGGACTCCTTATCGCTTTATTCCTCACCGCTCTTTTCACAAGAAAATTAACCGCACCCTTAAGACAAGTCACTATCATGGCGGAACGAGTTGCATATGGCGATCTTAGTATCACAGATATCCCCGTCACTTCTAAGGATGAGTTGGGTATCCTTTCGAGAGCATTTAATCTAATGACTCATAACTTACATACACTAGTGTCTAAGGCTCAGCAGGCCGCGGATGAGGTACATAAAGTTTCTGGTGTTGTTCAAATGCATATCAATGGCGTAGGAGATTCATCACTTGAGATCGATCGTACCTTGCAATCCATACTCCAAGGTGCATCCAAACAGGTTGAGGGCATGAATCAAAGTATGGAGGCCGTTGAACATATCCAAATTAGCATACAAGAAATCGTTCAAAGGTCATCACAAGTCGCCAGTGCATCGGAAAATATGGTTGTGCATGCGGATCAAGGCAACGATTGGCTTCTAAGCATCATTTCTGTAATCAACCATTTGAACACATCCATCACACATGTAGCTAGTAAAATACAACAATTATCGGATAGCTCAGGCAGTATCGGGAACATTGCGACCGTTATTACCGATTTATCCTCACAGACCCATTTGCTGTCGTTGAATGCTTCCATTGAGGCTGCGCGTGCAGGAGAAGCTGGGAGAGGATTTTCTGTGGTTGCAGATGAAGTGAAAAAACTAGCTGAGCAGTCTGAAAACTCAGCCCAAGAAATAAGAATACTCATTGAAAAGGTTCAACATATCACCAGTGAAGCAGCCGAAGGGATGAACACAAGTTTAGCTCAATTAACAGCGGGGAACCAGCACCTAATCTCTGCAGGGAAATCCTTCGAACAGATCATTATCTCCTCTCAACATGTAGCTTCTCAGAATCAAAATGTATATCAAGCAACAAGACAAATGTCAACAGATTCTCACTACATTTCTGATTCTGTTGCGGATGTGACTACGATTGCCGAACACACTTCTTCTCGTATTCAAGGTGTGGTCCAAACTTCGGATATGCAAAGTCAAATGGTTAACCAGATATCAGGGGCTCTTGAAAACATGTCCCAATCGGTTGACCAATTGCTAAAGTCTATCCGTATCTTCAAACTGTAGCATCATGTACGGCCAATCACTAGACTTACCTTAATGATATATAGAACAAGCCCGTTGATATATACCACGGGCTTGACAGTCTTTATTTGATGGTGCCGTTCAGGAAGTCAAATTCCTATCCCATTAGAAAGACGATCAAGCGAAGCTTATCAATATGAGGCACACTATAATTATCTCAGCTAAAAGCCAATTATCATTTACATGATTTCAAGGGTTTCCGAAGACCGTGACTTCGTCTATCGTGATCAAACTGAGGATCATTGTGGGCTGTAATTAACCGCAGTTTCTGCAAAAATTACAAAAGGCAGAGGTTATATACAAGTGCATAAACAAAGAGGTTAAATGAACAGACTAAAAAAGGAGATGAAGTACTTCCTAATCCCCTGTTTACATACGGTAGGGGGGTATGGTATATTGATGGTGAGAGGTGAGGCACATGGAACAATCAGTGGAACAGACTGCATCTCATGGACATCATCGAAAAAGTCATCATTCTGATCAAACGAAGGCCAATCTAATGACCCGGTTAAACCGGATTGAGGGTCAAATTCGTGGGGTTAAAGGGATGATAGAAAAAGATACCTATTGCGATGACGTTCTAAATCAAATTGCGGCGATTCAGTCGGCTCTCAATAGCGTAGGGAAAATGGTTCTGGAAGGTCATATGAAAAGCTGCGTGATTGAACGAATCCAATCCGGCGAACATGAAGTGATTGATGAGATTCTGGTTACCATGAATAAATTAATGAAATAAACAAACGATATGGGGGAATGAAAGATGAAGAACGAAACATTACATGTAGAAGGAATGTCTTGCGGACATTGTGTAAAAAGTGTTGAAGGAGCCGTTAAAAACATTGGGGCTGATGCAAAAGTGAACCTGGAGAAAAAGACAGTTGAGGTCGTTTTTGATGAATCTAGTGTATCCTTGGAAGCCATAAAGAATGCCATCGAAGAGCAAGGTTACGATGTCGTCTAAGTCCGTAAGCAGCCATCGTCAAGATGGCTCCTTTTTTTCAACACAATGTACCCCCTGGGGGTATGAGGGAGGGATAGATAATGAGTTCAACGATATCTAAAAGTGAGGAGCAAACAACCTTACAGATCACAGGAATGACTTGTGCTGCTTGTGCCAACCGGATCGAGAAAGGATTAAGAAAAATGGATGGGGTGACGGAAGCAAATGTGAATTTCGCCTTGGAACGGGCGACTTTGACGTTTGATCCCAAACGTGCAACCATTCCGCAAATGCAAGAACAGATTGAACATTTAGGCTACGGCACTGTAAAGCAAACCACGGATTTCCAAATCACTGGGATGACATGCGCCGCTTGCGCCAATCGGATTGAAAAGGGATTAAACAAAATGCCCGGTGTTGTAACGGCGAATGTTAATCTTGCCCTTGAAACAGCCCGGGTCGAGTACGACCCAGCGACTGTTACTTTGGAAGACATGCAAAAAAAGGTGGAGCAACTCGGGTATAAGGCCATGCCGAAGGAAGGGCAGCAGGACGCCTCCGCACATAAACAAAAAGAAATCTCTAAACAAAAAAGACGGTTTATCATTTCAGCCCTTCTCTCTTTACCATTACTATGGTCCATGATCAGCCACTTCTCGTTCCTATCTTGGATTTGGATGCCTATGATTTTCATGGACCCTTGGTTCCAACTGATTTTGGCTACACCAGTTCAATTTTATATCGGTGGCCATTTCTATGTTGGTGCGTATAAAGCGCTGCGTAATAAAAGTGCCAATATGGACGTTCTGGTAGCCCTCGGGACTTCGGCAGCATACTTCTATAGCCTCTATTTGACGCTCGAATGGGTTCAAGCCGGTGCGGGGGCTCATGGACCGGAAATGTACTATGAGACCAGCTCTATCTTGATTACACTGGTCATCCTCGGGAAATTGTTCGAGGCTCTTGCCAAAGGAAGAACGTCTGAAGCGATTAAAACACTGATGGGTCTTCAAGCCAAGACGGCATTGGTTGTTCGCGATGGACAGGAAATGACTATCCCTGTCGAAGAAGTCGTGGCCGGTGACATCGTAATCGTAAAACCAGGGGAGAAAATCCCGGTTGACGGCGAGGTGGTGGAGGGGGCTTCTTCCGTAGATGAGGCTATGTTAACTGGAGAAAGCCTGCCGGTTGAGAAAAGAACGGGAGATCCTGTCATTGGTGCAACGATTAACAAGAACGGAGTACTTCGAATTCAAGCGACCAAAGTCGGAAAAGAAACGGCCCTGGCTCAGATTATTAAAGTGGTTGAAGAGGCCCAAGGTTCCAAAGCTCCTATTCAACGTGTAGCAGATGCCATTTCAGGTATATTTGTTCCGATCGTCGTAGCGATCTCGGTTCTTGCGTTTATCGCTTGGTTTGTTTGGATTACGCCAGGAGAGTTTGCAAACGCACTGGAGATTGCGATTGCGATACTCGTCATTGCTTGTCCTTGTGCCCTGGGACTTGCGACACCGACTTCCATTATGGCAGGTTCAGGAAGAGCCGCAGAGTCGGGAATCCTGTTTAAAGGCGGTGAACACCTAGAAGCTACCCACCGCATTAATACCATCATCTTAGATAAAACCGGAACGGTGACAAAAGGCAAACCGGAACTGACTGACGTCGTGGTTTCCGGCTGGATGGAAACAGATCTGCTGGCCCTTGTCGGCGCGGCAGAGAAGAACTCCGAGCATCCTCTGGCTGAAGCTATAGTTGCTGGGATTATCGCTAAGGGTATCCAATTGCCGAGAACGGACACGTTTGAAGCGATACCTGGGCATGGTATTAAGGCAAATGTGATGGGCAAGGAAATTCTCGTGGGTACGAGAAAACTCATGGCTCAGTTTCAAGTGTCCATCAATCATGCGCAAGATCAGATGGACCAACTGGAGCAGGCAGGCAAAACAGCCATGCTGATTGCTGTAGATCGGCAGTATGCCGGTATAGTAGCGGTTGCAGATACCATTAAGGAAACCTCGGCACAGGCTGTTAAACGGCTTAATGGCATGGGGATCGAAGTCATTATGATTACGGGTGATAACCATCGAACAGCTGAAGCAATTGCCAAGCAGGTTGGAATTACGCGTGTATTGGCTGAAGTTCTCCCCGAAGGTAAAGCAGATGAAGTAAAGAAATTACAGGCTCAAGGGAAAAAAGTCGCAATGGTCGGAGACGGCATCAATGATGCTCCCGCCCTTGCCATGGCGGATATTGGAATGGCGATGGGTACAGGAACAGATGTAGCGATGGAAGCTGCTGACGTAACTCTCATGCGAGGAGATCTCAATAGTATTCCGGATGCGATCTATATGAGTCGAAAAACGATGGGGAATATACGGCAAAACCTGTTCTGGGCGCTTGCGTATAATTCTATCGGTATCCCGATAGCGGCGATTGGTTTGCTTGCACCTTGGGTTGCTGGAGCAGCTATGGCATTAAGTTCAGTTTCTGTGGTTCTGAATGCGCTTCGGTTGCAGCGTGTTAAATTGTAAACTTATTGTATTATATTGGGGAGAAGAGAAGAAGGGTATAATCCAATAATGGATCATGCCCTTTCAATCGTCTCCCCTTATCATTTTTTAACAACTACACTTTGAGGTTGTAATGTGGTGTGATCTACCTAACGTATTGCTTTTTTCGAATCTAACGAAGGGTAAATCTATTCTATAACCATCCTCACTACATTGGTCACCGTACATTGTACGTTCAAACAACACGATCAGGAGTAAGTACGTATAAATCTTCAAACTGTTCTCAAAAATATTCTCATACAAGCAGCATGAGTATTTGTATTATCACCGTAATTTGGAGCACTATTTCAAAACGAAAGTCCGGTTGTTTACGCAAACATACCCTATGGAGACCCGTTATATTTAGCGAGAGTCCTTTGAAAAAAATAAATCGAACGGTTTTTCTATGGGTTCAACACCTTACGAGGAATATGGCAGTGCCCCTTCGGATTACGTTAGGATTACCCCTCTGGGATCGAAATCAAATCACTTTTGATTTTAAAGAGAGGCCAATCCCAGTTTCCCTCTTTCTGAGATATTTCCCGTTGAGGTGGCCCATGGTTAACTGTTCGGCATAAGCGAAAAAATGCTAGTTGTCAATGAGCACATTCTCATATGTTGCTGGCCGATACTGAGGTCTGCGGTCAGAAACCACTATACATAAAATAGAATGACGAGGCATGGCGCTGTTTGTCGTGCATGGCATTCATAAAGTGTATTTCAATCAGGGAATCATTTGCCCTGTAAGCTAATAAGCTGTTTTTACTAATTCATCGTTATCTGCGATTCTAAGACCTTTTAGGAATGTCTTTAGCATCTTACCGATGAGATTTTAAGCTATTATCCCCTAGATGGCTCAAGTTCGTAGTAAATCAAAGGTAATGCTTGGATTCGTTAATCTGAGTACGTATAACTCTGGATCATAGAGCAATTCAATCGCATTATTAGAAAGCGGAGTCTCCGGACGTGTACGTGTATATATTTGGTCTTTATTTAGATAATAACTAACGATCAAACAACATTCAAATAATGAAAAGAGAGGGAATGAAAATGTTACTTGCCAACTCCGCTACTCCAAAGCACTATACGCATTGTATTGAAGCCTGCCTAAAATGTGCACAGGCTTGCGAAGAATGTTTTTCAGCATGCCTAAAAGAGACTGATGTTCAAGCAAGAACCTCAATGATCAAGATGCTGAACGATTGCGCAGAAATCTGCCTTCAGGCAGCTCAATTAATGAGCAGAGACAGTATGTTTGCGAAGGCAAGTTGCGAGCTGTGTGCCATGGTTTGCGAAGCATGCGCCAAAGATTGTGAAGCGTTTAAAGATGCCCATTGTCAAGAATGCGCAAAATTCTGCCGCGAATGTGCAGAAGCTTGCCGGCAGATGGCAAGAGCGTAACGAGTGCAATGAAACATCGAGCAGGAGTATCTCGAATTCAAGAGATACCCTGCTTTTTTAGGTTAGGTGTATTGGTGTGCATCGGATTTTATTTAAGCAGTTGGAGGGTGTTTTCTCCCTTATGAGCAAAATCACACACAAAACTCAAATAAAGAACACGAATCTTACATATTAATCTCTTAAAATAAAGTCAATCAAAGATTACACATTTAAGAATTCAGAGGAGGAATAAGGCAATGGCATGGTCATGGAATCGGGTATATATAGTGCCGTTAAGTATAGGATCGGTTTTGTTTGGGGAAAAGACAGTGAATAAAGTAATCTCTAAACAAATAGAAACGGATTGGACCATTCACGCAGACTATTTCGAGGCAGCGGTACAGAATGAACAATTAAAACGAGAACTTTCCAGCTTACGCTAAGTTTTATAAAATGATCATTATGAAAAAAGGAACTGATCCCATCAGTTCCTCAGATTGTCGAGAAACCCAGGTCTTTAAATGACATGGGTTTCTTTTGTATTTC
>NZ_LRAC01000119.1 GCF_001517085.1 Paenibacillus sp. DMB5 | reverse complement strand
TGGATCACCTCCTTTCTATGGAGAATCGTCATCTGCAATGATGACATTCAAATCTTAAATCTAACCGGTCGGTTAGTTACTCACTCGTGTTCAGTTTTGAAAGGTCAATCCTTTCATCCCGTTTGGTGGCGATAGCGGAGGGGTTCCACACGTACCCATCCCGAACACGACCGTTAAGTCCTCCAGCGCCGATGGTACTTGGACCGAAGGGTCCTGGGAGAGTAGGACGCTGCCAAGCGGACAACCATTCTATGGTTGAAACCATGTTATGTTATATGGGCTTTTAGCTCAGTTGGTTAGAGCGCACCTCTGATAAGGGTGAGGTCGGTGGTTCGAGTCCACCAAGGCCCACCATATAACATCTACAACATTATACTTTATGGGGCCATAGCTCAGCTGGGAGAGCGCCTGCCTTGCAAGCAGGAGGTCAGCGGTT
>NZ_LRAC01000118.1 GCF_001517085.1 Paenibacillus sp. DMB5 | reverse complement strand
CCAGGTGTTCGAGCCTGTACTGATCGAAGGTAAAGCGATCCAGCTGCACCCGCTGGTCTGCGCCGCGTACAACGCCGACTTCGACGGTGACCAGATGGCCGTGCACGTGCCGCTGACGCTGGAAGCCCAGCTCCGAAGCGCGCGCGCTGATGATGTCGACCAACAACATCCTGTCGCCGGCCAACGGCGAGCCAATCATCGTGCCGTCGCAGGACGTGGTACTGGGTCTGTACTACATGACCCGTGAAGCCGTGAACGCCAAGGGCGAAGGCCGCGTATTCGCCGACCTGCAGGAAGTCGACCGCGTGTTCCGCGCCGGCGAAGCGTCCCTGCACGCCCGCGTGAAAGTGCGTATCAACGAAACCATCAAAGAGAAAGATGGTTCGATCACCAAGAACACCCGCATCGTCGACACCACTGTCGGCCGCGCGCTGCTGTTCCTGATCGTGCCGGATGGCCTGTCCTATGACGTGGTCAACCAGAC
>NZ_LRAC01000117.1 GCF_001517085.1 Paenibacillus sp. DMB5 | reverse complement strand
AGGTCCTGGCGGAAACGGCCAGCTGCGACTTCGGCGGCGAGATCCTTGTGGGTGGCGCAGAGGATGCGTACATCGACCACCACTTCCTGCTGGCCTCCTACGGCGCGCACGGCTTTTTCCTGAATCGCCCGCAGCTGTTTGACCTGCATCGGCAGCGGCAGGTCGGCCACCTCGTCGAGGAACAGGGTGCCGCCATCGGCCTGTTCGAAGCGGCCGCGACGCTGGTTGGCTGCACCGGTGAAGGCGCCTTTCTCGTGGCCGAACAGCTCGGACACCATCAGGTCCTTGGGAATTGCCGCCATGTTCAGGGCAATGAACGGCGCTGCTGCGCGTGGGCTATGGCGGTGCAGGGCGTGCGCCACCAGCTCTTTACCCGTACCGGATTCGCCGTTGATCAGCACGGTGATATTGGAGTGGCTCAAGCGGCCGATAGCGCGGAACACCTCCTGCATCGCCGGTGCTTCACCGATGATTTCCGGGGTACG
>NZ_LRAC01000116.1 GCF_001517085.1 Paenibacillus sp. DMB5 | reverse complement strand
CCGCCATCTCTACGGTCGCCCGCTGGAAACCCTGCTGGCCACCTGGGGCATCAGCCTGATCCTGATTCAGCTGGTACGCGTCACCTTCGGTGCGCAGAACGTCGAAGTGGCCAACCCGGCCTGGCTGTCCGGCGGCATGCAGGTGCTGCCGAACCTGGTGCTGCCGTACAACCGCATCGTCATCATCGGCTTCGCCTTCTTCGTCGTGCTGCTGACCTGGCTGCTGCTGAACAAGACGCGCCTGGGCCTGAACGTGCGCGCGGTAACCCAGAACCGCAACATGGCCGCCCTGCTGCGGCGTGCCCACCGGGCGCGTGGACATGCTGGCCTTCGGTCTCGGCTCGGCATCGCCGCCTCGGCGGCGTGGCCCTGAGCCAGATCGGCACGTCGGCCCGGACCTCGGTCAGAGCTACGATCATCGACTCCTTCCTGGTGGTGGTACTCGGCGGCGTCGGCCAACTGGCCGGTAGCGTGCTGGCCGCCTTCGGCCT
>NZ_LRAC01000115.1 GCF_001517085.1 Paenibacillus sp. DMB5 | reverse complement strand
GTGAACCTATGACCATTTCCAGCGTTACACCCATAACACCAGGTGTTTTGACCCAGCGCCAAGCCGGTGTGGGTAGTGAGTCGCTTTCCGGGCAGTCTCCCGCGCCGGTAAGGGAGCCTTCGGCGGCCAGCGCGCCATCGGCAGAAATGCCGCGTGAGCAATTGGAGTCTGTCGTGGCCAATATGCAAAGTGCCATGCAGTCCATTCGTCGAGACATCAATTTTCAACTGGACGACAGCACCGGGCGTGTCGTGGTCAAGGTCGTTGACGGCAGCTCTGGCGAGGTGGTTCGGCAGATTCCTTCCGAGGAGGCGTTGGAACTGGCGGCACGCCTGGAGGATATGCGCAGTCTCTTGTTTCGCGAAGAAGCTTGAGTGGCCCGTTAATTGCTGAGTGTCTGCTAAGCGTCAATTATTCGTTGCGAGGAGGTTGTCATGGCTGTCACGAGCGTAGGCCTGGGGTCCGGGATTGATATCAAAGCGATCGTAGAGGCCACGATAG
>NZ_LRAC01000114.1 GCF_001517085.1 Paenibacillus sp. DMB5 | reverse complement strand
GTAAGGCCTAGAATTAGGTAGCACTTTGCAACTAACGGAAGGAGAACGAGCGATGACTCAGGAAAGCCAGGCACTCAAGACCCGATTGCGAAAATCGAGGAGTTCATTTCAGAGATGAATCGCGAGCGAGAATCGCTGACAGCGAAGATCGAGGCCGAATTGAGCGGCGTCGAGCAGAAGCGCTGGCTCAGACGAGAGGGAAAAAACGTCCGTGGTAGCGCGACACAAATATTGCTGCCGCGCCTTGATGTACTGCGAAAAGCAACAATCGCAGGGACACCAATTACGCAACAGAAAGAAGCCCTGGAAGCCGCAACGGTACGTATCGTACAACAGCTTACGAAAGTTCATTCAAAAGTATTTGGCCCTTGAATACCGAGAGTTTCTCGCGAACTCCAGGACTACCGGAATGCCGCTGGATCAGGGAGAAGCGCCCTTATCAGAACTGGAGCAAGCCGAAATCGATGCGTTTCTGAGTGGCAAAAAACCTGTACCCGCTCCTGCAAAGGAAAAGAGCACTGAGCACCT
>NZ_LRAC01000113.1 GCF_001517085.1 Paenibacillus sp. DMB5 | reverse complement strand
CCCCAACGTGTTCCAGATCTGCACGCAGCCGTGACATTCAATCCGAGCGTGAGCGCCGACAGACCATTGGCCGCGGCCTGCGTCTGTGCGTCAACCAAAGTGGCGATAGGGTGCGCGGCTTCGAGGTGAACACCCTGACCGTGATTGCCACTGAGAGCTATGAAGCCTTCGCTGAAAATCTGCAGAAAGAGATTGAAGAAGACACGGGTATTCGATTCGGCATCGTCGAGGAGCATCAGTTCGCGGCTGTTGCCATCACCTGCCCAGAATGCAGTCCAAACCGCTTGGCTTTGAGCAGTCGAAAGTACTCTGGGATTTCTTGAAAGCTCAGCAGTACGTGGACGCCAAGGGCAAGGTGCAGGACTCGCTGAAGCAGGCACTCAAAGATGGCCTGCTGCAACTCCCCCCCGAGTTCGAGGCGCAGCGCTCACAAATAGTTGAGTTATTGAAGAAAGTCTCTGGACGCCTGGAGATCAAAAACGCTGATGAGCGCCGTGCCGTCCCAACTCGCCAAGCCGTGTTGCAAAGCGAAGAGTTCAAAGCCCTTTGGGACCGTATCAAGCACC
>NZ_LRAC01000112.1 GCF_001517085.1 Paenibacillus sp. DMB5 | reverse complement strand
GATGACATTCAAATCTAAGTCTTCAGGAAGCATGCTTCCGAAGCGAGCTTTACTTCGTAAAGCTTTCTACTCACTCGTTGCTCAGTTTTGAGAGTTTAAGCTCTCAGTATTACTTGATCCTTGAAAACTGGATACCGAAACGAATTTGCGTTTTAGAACATTCCTTTAAGCTGAACTTGTGTAAACAAGTTTCAATAATTTTAGTAATGCTAAGCGAAGGTTTTCGATTGTGAAACGACCTTTGGCTTTGAATAGTCTAGCGTACGGATTTTCCGGACGCGCTATTCAAAACAAGATGAGTGAACAAGCGAAACACCGGAGCGGTGGTTAAGCTAATAAGAGCACACGGAGGATGCCTAGGCGCCAGGAGCCGACGAAGGACGTGGCGAACAACGAAACTGCCTCGGGGAGCTGTAAGCAAGCTTTGATCCGGGGGTGTCCGAATGGGGAAACCCAGCTGTGGTAATTCGCAGTTACTCACACCTGAATACATAGGGTGTGTAGAGGCAGACCAGGGGAACTGAAACATCTAAGTACCCTGAGGAAGAGAAAACAATAGTGATTCCGTCAGTAGCGGCGAGCGAACGCGGAACAGCCTAAACCA
>NZ_LRAC01000111.1 GCF_001517085.1 Paenibacillus sp. DMB5 | reverse complement strand
CGCAGCAATGCGGCGGCTGCAGACTCTGCAGCCGGAGCGAACGCCGCCGGCAAGCGCGGCGGCAGAGGGGCCGCCGGTTCCAAGGGCGGCCCGGGCAGCGGCTACAGCACCAATGTAACACGCGGTGAAGAAGCCGGAGGCTTCAGCTATGGCGCGTCCAAGGGCGCAGGTTCCGGCGCGGGCTATAATCCGGGCGGGGCCAAGGCCAGCCCGAAACATAGAGCGAACGTGGCCCGCAGCAATGAGGCGGGGGCATGGAGCGTTTCACCGCCGGCCAAGGGCGGCGGTTCACGCGGCGGTAACAACGCAGGCGGTTCCCGCAGCGGCAACAGTGCTGGCGCCAAGGGCGGCAAAGGCAGCTACGGCAGCTACAGCCAGGGTAGCGCCAAAGGCGGTAAAGGCGGCTACAATGCCGGCGGACGGAGCAGCGGCGGGGCAGCCCGCGGCGGACGCGGCTCATCCAGATAAAGACATCTGGATTCAGATGTGAATTTGTTACCACAGGGGCGGCCGGCGCAATAAGGCCGTTCCTGTGGTAATATTTTTTTCTGCTCTTTGATGTGAGCTGGCTTCGGCCCCCGCAAAATCAAAGGCAATTCTGCCCTTGATTTCGCCCAAAGCCGGCCAGCGCGCCGAATCAAAGGCAATTATGCCCTTGATTTTCGCCATAATTCGGCCGGACCGC
>NZ_LRAC01000110.1 GCF_001517085.1 Paenibacillus sp. DMB5 | reverse complement strand
GATGACATTCAAATCTAAGTCTTCAGGAAGCATGCTTCCGAAGCGAGCTTTACTTCGTAAAGCTTTCTACTCACTCGTTGCTCAGTTTTGAGAGTTTAAGCTCTCAACTTGATCCTTGAAAACTGGATACCGAAACGAATTTGCGTTTTAGAACATCTTTTAGCTGAAACTTGTGTAAGCAAGTTGAAATAGTTATTAGTTGATACAGCGATTTTCCTAACGGAAAACGCATGGTTAAGCTAATAAGAGCACACGGAGGATGCCTAGGCGCCAGGAGCCGACGAAGGACGTGGCGAACAACGAAACTGCCTCGGGGAGCTGTAAGCAAGCTTTGATCCGGGGGTGTCCGAATGGGGAAACCCAGCTGTGGTAATTCGCAGTTACTCGTATCTGAATACATAGGATACGTAGAGGCAGACCAGGGGAACTGAAACATCTAAGTACCCTGAGGAAGAGAAAACAATAGTGATTCCGTCAGTAGCGGCGAGCGAACGCGGAACAGCCTAAACCAGGAGGCTTGCCTCCTGGGGTTGTGGGACGTCTCACATGGAGTTACAAAGGAATATGGTAGGCGAAGAGGTCTGGAAAGGCCCGCGATAGAGGTAAAAGCCCTGTAGCCGAAATGATATTCTCTCCGAGACGGATCCCGAGTAGTGCGGGGCACGTGAAACCCCGTATGAATCCATCTGTCAAGGCTAAATACTACCTGGCGACCGATAGTGAAACAGTACCGTGAGGGAAAGGTGAAAAGCACCCCGGAAGGGGAGTGAAATAGAACCTGAAACCGTGTGCTTACAAGAAGTCAGAGCCCGATCTATGGGTGATGGCGTGCCTTTTGTAGAATGAACCGGCGAGTTACGTTTAACATGCAAGGTTAAGGTGAGAAGCCGGAGCCGCAGCGAAAGCGAGTCTGAATAGGGCGATTCAGTATGTGGACGTAGACCCGAAACCGTGTGATCTACCCCTGTCCAGGGTGAAGGTGCGGTAACACGCACTGGAGGCCCGAACCCACGTACGTTGAAAAGTGCGGGGATGAGGTGGGGGTAGCGGAGAAATTCCAATCGAACTCGGAGATAGCTGGTTCTCCCCGAAATAGCTTTAGGGCTAGCCTCGGTGAATGGAGTGATGGAGGTAGAGCACTGATTGGGTGCGGGGCCCGCAAGGGTTACCAAGCTCAGTCAAACTCCGAATGCCATTATCTTCTTGCCGGGAGTCAGACAGTGAGTGCTAAGATCCATTGTCAAAAGGGAAACAGCCCAGACCATCAGCTAAGGTCCCCAAGTGTGTGTTAAGTGGGAAAGGATGTGGAGTTGCACAGACAACCAGGATGTTGGCTTAGAAGCAGCCACCATTTAAAGAGTGCGTAATAGCTCACTGGTCGAGTGACTCTGCGCCGAAAATGTAACGGGGCTAAACACACCACCGAAGCTATGGCTTGATGCTTTGCATCAGGGGTAGGGGAGCGTTGTATGTGGGTTGAAGGTGTACCGTAAGGAGCGCTGGACAGCATACAAGTGAGAATGCCGGTATGAGTAACGAAAAGATCAGTGAGAATCTGATCCGCCGAAAGCCCAAGGTTTCCTGAGGAAGGCTCGTCCGCTCAGGGTAAGTCGGGACCTAAGGCGAGGCCGACAGGCGTAGTCGAAGGACAACAGTTTGAAATTACTGTACCACCGTAATCCGCTATGAGCGATGGGGTGACGCAGGAGGGTAGTGACGCGGACTGATGGATGTCCGTCTAAGCAGTGAGGCTGGTGTGTAGGCAAATCCGCACACCGTTAAGGCTGGGCTGTGATGGGGAGCGAAAATTATAGTAGCGAAGGTCATGATCTCACACTGCCAAGAAAAGCCTCTAGTCAGGAGAAGGTGCCCGTACCGCAAACCGACACAGGTAGGCGAGAAGAGAATTCTAAGGCGCGCGGAAGAACTCTCGTTAAGGAACTCGGCAAAATGACCCCGTAACTTCGGGAGAAGGGGTGCCTCGGTAGGGTGAATAGCCCGAGGGGGCCGCAGTGAAAAGGCCCAAGCGACTGTTTAGCAAAAACACAGGTCTGTGCGAAGCCGCAAGGCGAAGTATACGGGCTGACGCCTGCCCGGTGCTGGAAGGTTAAGGGGAGTGGTTAGGGGCAACCCGAAGCTATGAACCGAAGCCCCAGTAAACGGCGGCCGTAACTATAACGGTCCTAAGGTAGCGAAATTCCTTGTCAGGTAAATTCTGACCCGCACGAATGGCGTAACGACTTGGGCGCTGTCTCAACGAGAGATCCGGTGAAATTTTAATACCTGTGAAGATGCAGGTTACCCGCGACAAGACGGAAAGACCCCATGGAGCTTTACTGCAGCTTGATATTGAATTTGGGTACGATCTGTACAGGATAGGTGGGAGCCGTAGAAGCAGGAGCGCAAGCTTCTGTGGAGGCGCCGTTGGGATACCACCCTGATCGTATCTAGGTTCTAACCTGGTACCCTAAACGGGTACGGGGACCGTGTCAGGCGGGCAGTTTGACTGGGGCGGTCGCCTCCTAAAGAGTAACGGAGGCGTTCAAAGGTTCCCTCAGAATGGTTGGAAATCATTCGAAGAGTGCAAAGGCATAAGGGAGCTTGACTGCGAGACCTACAAGTCGAGCAGGGACGAAAGTCGGACTTAGTGATCCGGTGGTACCGCATGGAAGGGCCATCGCTCAACGGATAAAAGCTACCCTGGGGATAACAGGCTTATCTCCCCCAAGAGTCCACATCGACGGGGAGGTTTGGCACCTCGATGTCGGCTCATCGCATCCTGGGGCTGAAGTAGGTCCCAAGGGTTGGGCTGTTCGCCCATTAAAGCGGTACGCGAGCTGGGTTCAGAACGTCGTGAGACAGTTCGGTCCCTATCTGTCGTGGGCGTAGGAAATTTGAGAGGAGCTGTCCTTAGTACGAGAGGACCGGGATGGACGTACCGCTGGTGCACCAGTTGTTCCGCCAGGAGCATGGCTGGGTAGCTACGTACGGACGGGATAAGCGCTGAAAGCATCTAAGCGTGAAGCCCCCCTCAAGATGAGATTTCCCAGTATGTAAGACCCCTTGAAGACGACGAGGTAGATAGGTTGGAGGTGGAAGTGCAGCAATGCATGGAGCTGACCAATACTAATCGGTCGAGGGCTTATCCAATAATTAAATCGCAGATTCGTTTCGGATTCAGTTTTCAG
>NZ_LRAC01000109.1 GCF_001517085.1 Paenibacillus sp. DMB5 | reverse complement strand
CCGGCGGCGTGGCGGAGGCCGCCGCCGATACGCTGAAGGGCGTGCTGCTGCAGGTGATGGGCAGCAGCGACGCCCCGCCCGCGGTCAAGGATGCCGCGGGCCAGATCGTGGCGCAGCTGACCGGCCAGCAGCTGCTGTTGAACACGGACCGTACGGCGCCGTTCGCGCAGGTCACATTGTTCCTGCCGATGCGCGGACCTGACGGCGAAGAGACGGCTTCGGTGCATATCCAGTCGCGGCGCGGCCGCAAGGGTGAGCTGGATGCAGCGAACTGCCGCCTCTGGTTTGATCTGGACATGAAGCAGCTGGGCCAGACTCTGGTGGATGTTCAGGTGGTCGACCGGATCGTCAGCCTGAAGCTGCACAATAACGATCCGTGGGTGCTTGAGCTGCTGGAAGGCCGGCGTGAGGAAATGGCGGCTGCGGCGGAGTCGATCGGGTACCAGCTGTCGAGTCTGCGGACCGAGCCGCTTCCGGAAATGAAGACGGCGTCCGGTTCAGCCGCAGTGGCAGCCAAACTGGCAGAATACACACCGGATTCCTATAAAGGAGTCGATTACCGGATATGAGTGAGCAGGAGAAGCAGGAAGTATCGCAGCGGATGAAAAAGGCGGTTGCCCTGAAATATACCCCCGGCCAGAGCGAGGCTCCGGTGGTAGTGGCCAAAGGTCAGGGGGCGGTTGCAGATATGATTCTGCAGAAGGCCAAAGAGAACGGGGTGGCAGTACAGGAGGATGCTGCCCTGGTTGAGGTTCTCTCCAAACTGGATCTGGATCAGCAGATTCCGCCGGAGCTCTACAACCTGGTGGCGGAAATTCTGAGCTTTGTCTATCAGAGTGACAGATTGGCCGGAAAGCGGAAGATGCAATGAGAGAATCTCATTCTAGCGGAGCCTATAACCGGAAGGTCAAGGGGGCAGCGGCTGAAGCGGCAGCAGCATTGTATCTGGCATCGAGGGGTTACACTATAGTGGAAGCCAACTGGCGCTGCCGCAGCGGGGAACTGGATCTGGTTGCGGAATATCAGGGTACTCTGGTATTCATCGAGGTGCGCAGCCGCAGCGGAAGTCCGCTGCCGGGGACGCCAGAGGAGTCGGTCGATGCCCGCAAAATCCGTCAGGTACGCAGCACGGCAGAGGTATATCTGCATATGAAGGGCGAGCAGGAGCGTACCGTTTCATTTGATGTTATCAGTGTACAGCTAAACCCGGATTTAAGCGTCGCCGCGCTCCGTCATATCCGTGAAGCTTTTTAAAGAATGATCTGTTCGGCCTGTCTTTGGTGAGCGGTTATAGCCGCCATACTAGGCAGGACTGCACACTTTGGGTCATTTCTCCCGGGAAATGGGTAAACATTATTGTGACTTTTAATGCTACCATGAGGAGGCGGTTCCCGTGAATAACCAACCGGTTAATATACAGGTAAGCTTTGCTTGCCAATATTGTGATCACAAGATTGAAGTGGATATGGGAGCCCGGCCTTCAGCCGTTATCTGCTGCAGCAATTGCAGTAAAAGCTTTACGATTATGCGCCCGGCTATCGCTGAGGAGATACTGATAGACTGGGAGAATGAGGCGCTGATTCAGAAGATCAGGGCCGAAAAAAGTCAGAGCAGCCACAGCAGCCTGATGAATCTGGTCATCCGGGTAATTGAGCTGCTAACCTGGCGCGACAGAGGCAATGGTCAGGTCGAAGCGATCAAGGAAATGCGTAAATGGCTGGTGGAGCATGAGGAAATCCCCTCCTTGGCAGAATTGATCCATCTGGATGCCAATCAGCGCTCCGGTAAACGGGACTGGCCGAAATGACGGCTGCCCAAGCTAAAGCTAATGCCGATTGAACTTAAGGATTGCCGGGAGTCTGGCGGTACCTTTGCAAAAGGGTTGCCGCACAGCCGGCAGCATTCTTAAGTTCTATTTTTATATTACATAACGGGAGGAAATCCATATGCCGGATGTCTTTTTTACATCGGATCATCATTTCGGACATAAGCTGATTATTGATTTTGAGTCCCGGCCTTTCGCAAATGTGCAGGCGATGGATGAGGCCTTGATTGCAAACTGGAATGCCGCGGTCGGACCTGAGGATACCGTTTTTCATCTGGGGGATTTCTCCTTTCTCGGCCTTGAGGCGACCAGTAACATTATCAGCCGCCTGAACGGCTACAAAATACTGATTCTCGGCAACCATGACCGCGGGCGCGGGCGGTGCTGGTGGCTGGAGGCGGGTTTTGATGAGGTCAGTGAATACCCGCTGGTGTATAGGGACTTTTTCTTCCTTTCCCATGAGCCCATGTATATGAACAAGCATATGCCTTACGTAAATGTGCATGGTCATATTCACGGGCAGAAATATGAAGGGAACAATCATTTCAATATTTGCGTTGAGCATACCGGTTATAAGCCTTTATCGTTTGCTGCAATCAGGGATGCGGTTACGGTCAGTGAGGAAGGATAGCGGATTTCAAAAGGCTTGATAAAAGCACGGCTGTCTCTGTATACTAGGGATAGTCAGAATACGGAAAATGAGGAAGCACCTTTTTTCTTGAATGGATGACGCCCGGCGGAGTCGTATATCAGGAGAAGAGGTGTTTTTTATGTACGGAAAAATGCATAGTGCCTGCTTGTATGGTATTGAAGGTGTGATGATCGGAGTGGAAATAGATCTGGCCAACGGCTTGCCCCAGACCAGCATTATCGGGCTGCCGGATTCAGCGATCCGTGAAGCGGTGGAAAGAGTGCGCGCAGCGGTCAAAAATTGCGGGTACCGCTATCCCCAGCAGCGGGTTACGGTCAATCTGGCTCCGGCGGATCTGCGCAAGGAAGGCTCGGCCTTCGACCTGGCCATTGCGCTGGGCATATTGACGACGAGCGGCCAGCTGATGATGCCGGCAGCTGAAGAGATGCTGCTGATCGGCGAGCTGGCCCTGGACGGGAGCCTCAGGCCAGTGACTGGTGTGCTGCCGATGGTGGAGGCGGCCCGGCGGTCGGGCTTCAGCAAGGTGCTGGTGCCGCGCGGGAATGAGGCAGAGGCAGCGCTGATCAGCGGCATGGCTGTCTATGCAGCCGCTCATCTGCGTGAGCTGCCGCACCCAACAGAATCTGCTGCCTGTCCGGATGAGCTGTCTGATAAGCAGCGGCATACTGGGGAAGCTTCTGCAGGGCATCCGGACAATGAACCGCCGCTCCCGTTCCCGGTTACTGTAATGGAAGGCCAGGGCGATTCCGGCCGTATTCATCAGCCTGTCATGGCGCTTAATCTTGAACATTTGCGGCATCACCCGCAGTATAGTGTTCGCAGCTTATCCGGTACGGCTGATGAGATGCTAAGGGAGGATTTTGGTGATGTGCTCGGCCAAAGCCATGTGAAGCGGGCATTGACGATAGCCGCTGCCGGGATGCACAATATTATCCTGGCAGGGCCACCAGGTACGGGCAAAACTATGATGATCAAGCGGCTGCCCGGTATTCTGCCGGAGCTGAGTGACAGCGAATCGCTGGAGGTCACCAAAATATTCAGTGCGGCCGGCAAGCTGACGGATACCCGAAGCGGGCTTTTGCGCAGCAGGCCCTTCCGTGCCCCGCATCATACCATTTCGGCGGCTGGGCTGATTGGTGGGGGAAGCATACCGAAGCCGGGGGAGGTAAGCTTGGCCCACCGGGGCGTGCTTTTTCTGGATGAGCTGCCTGAGTTCTCGCGGAATGTGCTGGAGGTGCTGCGGCAGCCGCTGGAGGATAGCGTGGTTACGATAAGCCGCGCCCGTGCTGCCTTTACCTTTCCGGCCCGTTTTTTGCTCGCCTGTTCCATGAATCCGTGCAGCTGCGGATACTTGGGGAACACAGGCACGCAGCAGCGGTGTACCTGCAGTCCGGCAAAGATTGCCCAGTACCGGGCCAAAATCTCAGGCCCGCTGCTAGACCGGATTGATATGCAGGTGGATGTTCCCCGGCCGTCAGACTGGAACGGGCAGAGCCCGGCCTTATCTTCAGCAGAAATGCGCAGGGATGTACTGAGAGTCCAGCAGATTCAGGCAGAGCGTTACAGCAAACTGCCGATTTCCTGGAACAGCGAGCTGTCCGGGGCAGCACTGCGCCGCTATGCGGCTCTGAATAAAGAGAGCAGCCTGCTGCTGCACGGGATTCTGGAGAGTCTCGGCCTCAGCATGCGGGCGCATGACCGGATTATTAAGCTCGCAAGAACCATCGCTGATCTGGAAGGGGCAGCTACGATTAGCTCTGCCCATCTGGCGGAAGCTGTACAGTACCGCAATCTGGACAGGCAGGTTGTGGCTGAGGAGTAAGGGGTATAGCCTTTTTCTGAATCTTTTCCTTCATTATATATATCCCTATTTAATCTTGTTAACAGCTATAAAAAATTACTGCACAAAACAAATAAGCCTTCCGGGTATACCCGGAAGGCTTATTTTATGCAACACTGGTTCAGCTGCAAGAAAGGAGATTAAAGTACATTTATCTCGACTGCAATATTGCCGCGTGTAGCGCGGGAGTAAGGGCAGGCGCCGTGTGCAGCTTCTACCAGCTTCTCAGCCGTTTCACGGTCAACACCCTTTACCAGCACATCCAGCTTAACGCCAATCCCGAAGCCCCCGTCTTCAACTTTGCCGAAGCTAACGGTAGCGGTAACCTCGCTGCCTTCGATTTTCACTTTGCCGAGCCGTGCAACCATGTTCAGCGCACTGTCAAAGCAGGCGGAATATCCGGCTGCAAACAGCTGTTCAGGGTTGGTGCCTTCGCCGCCGGCTCCGCCCATTTCACGGGGTGTACTGATAGTCAGGTTCAGCTTTGGACTTTCGGATTCAATATATCCGTTTCTTCCGCCGACTGCTTTTACAGTAGTTTCATACATTTTTGCTGAATAGTCATCATTATAAATCGCTCCCGTTCGTTTTGTTAAATGTATTGTACACAATTTAATTTAACACAATAAAAATAATAGTCAATATATTTTTTGCTATTAACATGATATTGCAGATGAATTGTGATAAAATAACGTCATAAAGGCAGGTGAAGAAGAAATGCAAGAACAAACAACTACCCCTGAACTGATGCTTGATAATCAGCTGTGCTTTACGATCTACGCGTGTTCGCGTGAATTTACGAAGCTGTACCAGCCTCATCTGGACAAAATCGGACTAACATATTCGCAGTACCTGGTTATGATTGTGCTGTGGGAGAAGCGGCAGTGCACAGTCAAGGAGCTTGGTGAAGCGTTGTTCCTGGATTCCGGGACGCTGACTCCGCTGCTGAAGCGGCTGCAGGCTGCGGGCCTGATTCTTCGCGAACGCTCCCTGCAGGATGAACGTAAGGTGCTCATCTCGCTGACCGAAAAGGGCTGGGATCTGAAAAATGAAGCCGTCTGCATACCGGCGAAGATGGCGGAAGGCGCAATGCTCTCGGCAGAGGAATTTGTCCATCTGCTGGGCCAGTTCAAGGACCTGCTCGGCCGGATCCACGAAGCCAATAATAATGCAACTAAATAGAAGTACAAGCCTGTGTCAATGCAACCGTTCGCATTCCGGCATGAAATCAAGCGAAAATATATGTATAAATAGTGAAAGTTTTTGAGGAAAGCGGAATTGAATCATGTTACAATATTCTGGGTTTCACTTTATATACTATAGGTAGGTGCAAATCTGTACCCCGCTGATCAAAACGGAATGCGGCATGGCTGCAGGCTGCCTGCAAAAGCCGCCGCAACACTTTAGGAGGCTTCCGGTATGAATATCCACGAGTATCAGGGAAAAGAAGTACTTAAGAAGTACGGCGTTGCCGTACCGAACGGAAAAGTAGCTTATACAGTGGAGGAAGCAGTAGAGGCTGCAGCATCACTCGGTACGCCGGTGGTGGTAGTGAAGGCTCAGATTCATGCAGGCGGAAGAGGGAAAGCCGGAGGGGTCAAGGTCGCCAAGTCTCTCGATGAGGTCCGCACCTATGCGGGAGAAATCCTCGGAAAGACGCTGGTCACCCATCAGACCGGACCGGAAGGCAAGGAAGTGAAACGGCTGCTCATTGAAGAGGGCTGCCAGATTGCCAAGGAATACTATATTGGAATTGTTGTAGACCGCAGCTCCGGCAGGGTGGTCATGATGGCCTCCGAAGAAGGCGGAACAGAGATTGAAGAGGTAGCAGCAACCCATCCGGAGAAGATTTTCAAGGAAATCATTGACCCGGCTGTAGGACTGCAGACCTTCCAGGCACGCAAGCTCGCGTACAGCATCGCCATTCCGAATGAACTGGTCAATAAAGCGGTCAAGTTCATGCAAGCGCTCTATTTGGCTTTTGTGGATAAAGATTGCTCGATTGCGGAGATTAATCCGCTCGTGGTGACCGCTGACGGAAATGTAATGGCGCTTGATGCCAAACTGAATTTTGACTCCAATGCTTTATTCCGCCATAAGGATATTCAAGAGCTCCGCGACCTTGATGAAGAGGATGAGAAGGAGATTGAAGCCTCCAAATTTGATCTGAGCTACATTGCCCTCGACGGCAATATCGGCTGTATGGTTAATGGGGCGGGACTGGCAATGGCGACGATGGATATTATTAAATATTACGGCGGCGAGCCGGCCAACTTCCTGGATGTAGGGGGCGGCGCGACAACCGAGAAGGTTACCGAAGCGTTTAAAATTATTTTGTCCGACGACAAGGTGAACGGCATCTTTGTCAATATTTTCGGCGGCATTATGCGCTGTGACGTCATTGCTGAAGGCGTGGTGGAAGCCGCCCGGCAGCTTGGACTGACCAAACCGCTCGTCGTCCGGCTGGAAGGAACGAATGTGGCACTGGGCAAGCAGATTCTCGCCGGTTCCGGGCTCAATATCGTGGCAGCAGATTCCATGGCGGACGGTGCCCGTAAAATTGTTTCTCTTGTGTAACCCAAGTCTCGTATTCGACAAACTAAGTAGGGATGTGACCAAACGATGAGCATTCTTGTAGATAAAAATACGAAAGTCATCACACAGGGAATTACGGGCTCGACCGGATTGTTCCATACCAAAGGCGCACTGGATTACGGGACCCAGATGGTAGGCGGCGTAACTCCGGGTAAAGGGGGAACCTCTGTCAACATTACGCTAGAAAATGGAAGTGAGGTCAGCCTGCCGGTATTTGATACGGTTGTTCAGGCAAAAGCTGCCACCGGCGCAACGGCCAGCGTGATTTATGTTCCGCCTGCATTTGCCGCTGACTCCATCATGGAAGCTGTGGATGCGGAGCTTGACCTAGTCATCTGTATCACAGAAGGCATACCGGTGCTGGATATGGTCAAGGTTTCGCGCTATATGGAAGGGAAGTCCACCGTCCTAATCGGTCCTAACTGTCCTGGTGTTATTACGCCTGGAGAGTGTAAGATCGGCATCATGCCGGGCTACATTCATACCCCTGGTTATGTGGGTGTAGTCTCCCGCAGCGGAACCCTCACCTATGAAGCGGTGCATCAGCTGACTGAACGCGGAATCGGGCAGTCCTCGGCTGTAGGAATCGGCGGCGATCCGGTAAAAGGCTCGGAGTTTATTGATATCCTGAAGCTGTTTAATGAAGATCCCGGCACGAAGGCGGTTATTATGATCGGTGAGATCGGCGGAACAGCGGAGGAAGAGGCCGCACTGTGGATCAAAGAGAATATGACAAAGCCTGTAGTCGGATTTATCGGCGGTGTTACGGCACCTCCAGGTAAACGGATGGGCCATGCCGGTGCGATTATTTCCGGAGGTAAGGGCACAGCCAGCGAAAAAATCGCCGTGCTGGAGTCCTGCGGAATTAAAGTCGCACCGACACCGGCTGAAATGGGCTCGACCCTGGTTAGTGTTCTGGAGGAGCGCGGCATTTTGAATGCTTTTACCACCCATTAATTTGGAGGCAATCAGGGTCCGCTCAAAAAATCATTGTGCTCTAATCTGTCAAGTAGTATGATTTGTTAAAGGTAAGCAACCTTTTATTCCTGCGCGCAGGGTAAAGGGTTGCTTTTTTTTGCGTTTATGTTCCCGGATTTCACTTCTTTGCAGCGGCAGCTTGCTTTTTTTACAGCATTATCACAAAATAGGGAAGGTTGACCCTTCCATCTAAAGGGAGCGTTCACATGGACACACGTGATTTATTATTCGGGCTGAATGAAGTGGAGGGGATTGGCTGGAAAAGCATCGACAAAATCCGCAGAGCGGGAATTTTGTCGGATCAGGCCTTTCGTTGCCGGGCTGAGGATTGGCAGGAGGTCGGATTATCCGCGAAAATGTCACAGCGGCTGGCCGAGACTTTCGACGCCGGATGGGTGCAAAGGCGCCGCCTTTTAATGGAAGAAAGCGGTGCAGCAATGATCACTATTCTGGATGAGGAATATCCTGTAATGCTCAAGGAAACAGCCGAGCCGCCCTGGGTACTCTATTACCGCGGTTCCCTGAAGCTTGCTTCGCAGCCTGCTATCGCCATGGTGGGGACTCGGGTACCAACTGCCTACGGCCGGAAGATTGGAGAAATACTGGCTGGTCAGCTCAGCCGGTCCGGTCTTGCTGTAGTGAGCGGTCTGGCCCGCGGAATCGATAGCGTCTGCCATGAAGCTGCACTGGCTTGCGGCGGAAATACGGTAGCGGTAGTGGCTACAGGCCTTGACAATGTCTACCCGCCCGAGAACCGGGAGCTGGAAAGGGAGATTTCACGTAAAGGGCTTGTGCTCAGCGAATATCCGCTGGGAACCAAAAGCCATCCGGGACTTTTTCCGCAGCGCAACCGGATTATCGCCGGCCTGACGCTGGGAACGGTGGTTGTGGAAGCGGACAGCCGCAGCGGATCACTGATTACCGCCGATGCCGCCCTGGAAGCAGGAAGGGATGTGTTCGCCGTTCCCGGACCTGTAACCTCTCCCAAAAGCAGGGGGGCGCTTGAGCTGATTAAGCAGGGGGCTAAGCTAGTAACCGGAGCTGAAGATATTTTGGAAGAATACATATCAATATTGCCTGTAAAAGAGGGGGAAACGGGCGGAAATCCGTCTTTTAACCCCGGGCGCGGAGACGGGCTCACCGAAAAGAAATTGACAAGTGAGGAGTCTCACCTATACCATATACTGCATCAAGGCCCGTTTACACTGGATGAACTGCTATCCAGAACAAGCTGGGATTTTGGACATTTGCATTCAGTTCTGTTATCTTTAATCATAAAAAAAGCGGTAACACAATTGCCGGGTGCAATTTATAAGGTAATTTAATATAGAAGGAACAGAGTTGAGCGTATTCCCTCCATCCCTTTTGTTGGAATGAGGGCCAGGCTCACATCACTTTTAGGAGGATTAACCTATGGCGGATACACTGGTCATTGTCGAATCGCCGGCCAAAGCGAAGACAATCGGCAAATATTTAGGCAGTAAATATATAGTAAAGGCATCTATGGGACATATCAGAGATTTGCCTAAGAGTCAGATTGGCGTCGAGGTAGAGAATGATTTCAGTCCCAAGTATATCACCATCCGCGGCAAAGGCTCTATTCTGAAGGAACTTAAGGATGCCAGTAAAAAAGTGAAAAAAGTATATCTGGCGGCTGACCCGGACCGTGAGGGAGAAGCCATTGCCTGGCATCTGGCACACGCGCTGGATCTGGATAATACCGAGGAGTGCCGGGTTGTTTTTAACGAGATTACGAAGCAGGCAGTCAAGGATGCTTTCAAAACACCTCGCAAAATTAATATGGATCTGGTTAACGCGCAGCAGGCCCGCCGAATTCTTGACCGGCTTGTAGGCTACAAGATCAGCCCTCTATTATGGAAGAAAGTCAAAAAGGGCTTGTCGGCCGGCCGGGTACAATCGGTAGCGGTTAAGATTATCATGGACCGTGAGAATGAAATTTCGGCATTTGTACCGACAGAATACTGGAGCATCACTGCTAAGCTGGGCATCAAGGGCACTGATTTTGAAGCAAAGTTTCATAAGCTGAACGGTGAGAAAAAAGAGCTTGGCAAGGAAAGTGACGTCCAGGAGGTTCTGGAAGCGATTAAGAACGCTGATTTCCGGGTAGCCGAAGTTAAGGAAAAGGAAAGACAGCGCCATCCTTCCGCGCCGTTTACAACAAGCTCTCTTCAGCAGGAGGCTGCCCGTAAGCTTGGTTTCCGCGCTGCCAAAACCATGTCAGTGGCCCAGCAGCTGTATGAAGGAGTGGAGCTCGGCAAAGAAGGTACAGTCGGTTTGATCACCTATATGCGTACCGACTCCACGCGTATCTCTACAACGGCTCAGGATGAGGCTAAGGAGCTGATTCTTGCCAAATACGGTGAGAAATTTGTTCCTGAAGCTCCGCGCCAGTATTCCAAAAAAGCTGCGGGAGCCCAGGATGCGCACGAAGCGATCCGTCCAACCTCGGCACTGCGGGAGCCGGAACTCGTCAAGGAATTCATGAGCCGTGATCAATTCCGCCTGTATAAGCTGATCTGGGAGCGGTTCCTGTCCAGCCAGATGTCCTCGGCGCTTCTTGATACCCTCTCGGTGGATATTTCTGCAGGAACAGCGGTTTTCCGGGCTGTCGGCTCCAAAGTGTCCTTCCCCGGGTTTATGAAGGTCTATGTGGAAGGCAATGACGACGGAACGACTGATGAGGAGAAATTCCTGCCGCCGCTCAAAGCAGGCGACGAGCTCGACAAGCAGGGAATTGAGCCCAAGCAGCACTTTACCCAGCCGCCGCCGCGTTATACGGAAGCACGTCTGGTCAAAACGCTGGAAGAGCTGGGCATAGGCCGCCCGAGTACGTATGCCCCTACACTGGAGACTATTCAGAAGCGCGGCTACGTTGCAATTGAAGAGAAGAAGTTTATGCCGACAGAGCTTGGCGAGCTGATCATAGAGCAGATGGAACAGTTCTTCCCGGAAATTCTCGATGTAGAATTTACAGCCCACATGGAAGGTGATCTTGACCATGTGGAGGAAGGTGCGGAGGATTGGGTCAAAGTACTGGCCGGATTTTACGAATCCTTCGAGAAGCGTCTGGAATTTGCTGAAGAAGAAATGAAAGAGATTGAGATTGAGGATGAAGTTTCGGATGAGCTCTGCGAGAAATGCGGCAAACCGATGGTTTATAAGCTCGGCCGGTTCGGTAAATTTCTGGCCTGCTCCGGGTTTCCGGACTGCCGGAATACAAAGCCTATTGTGAAGGATATCGGAGTCACCTGTCCTAAATGTAACGAAGGCAAGGTTGTGGAGCGCCGCAGCAAGAAGGGACGTGTGTTCTACGGCTGTGACCAGTATCCGGGCTGTGACTTTGTATCCTGGGACCGCCCGTCGCTTAAACCATGTCCCGCTTGCGGATCCTGGATGATAGAAAAACGCAATAAACAAGGCACCAAGCTTCAATGCACCTCCTGTGATCATACAGAAGCTGTGATTGAGGGCGAAGAATTAGCAGAATAATAGATTTTTAGCAGGAGGATATGAATTTGAAAGACACAGCAAAAGTAACAGTAATTGGCGCGGGGCTCGCCGGCAGTGAAGCTGCCTGGCAGATTGCTTCAAGCGGGGTTCCCGTTAAATTATATGAAATGAGACCGGCGGTTAAAACGCCGGCCCACCATACCGACCAGTTTGCCGAGCTGGTGTGCAGCAATTCACTGCGGGCGAACGGACTGGGTAATGCAGTAGGAGTACTGAAGGAGGAAATGCGCCGCCTGAACTCGCTTGTGCTTGGAGCCGCCGACCGTCATGCGGTGCCTGCCGGCGGTGCACTGGCGGTAGACCGTGACGGATTCTCGGGAGAGATCACCCGCACCCTGCACGATCATCCGCTAGTAGAAGTTGTTAATGAAGAGCTGACCCGGATTCCGGAGGAAGGCATTGTCGTTATTGCCACCGGCCCGCTAACCTCTCCGGCATTGTCCGCCGAGATCAAGGCACTGCTTGGTGAAGAATATTTCTACTTCTACGATGCGGCAGCCCCGATCGTCGAGAAGGACAGCATCGATATGAGCAAAGTATATCTGGCGTCACGGTATGACAAGGGTGAAGCGGCCTATTTGAACTGTCCGATGAATGAGGAAGAATTCGACCGTTTCTATGATGCCCTGATTACCGCCGAGACTGCAGCGCTCAAGGAATTTGAGAAAGAAATTTATTTCGAAGGCTGTATGCCGATTGAAATTATGATGAAGCGCGGTAAGCAGACAGCGCTATTCGGACCAATGAAGCCGGTAGGACTATTGAATCCCCACACCGGGAAGCTGCCTTACGCGGTTGTCCAGCTGCGCCAGGACAATGCTGCCGGTACGCTTTACAATCTGGTAGGCTTCCAGACACATTTGAAATGGGGCGAGCAAAAGCGTGTATTCTCTATGATTCCAGGTCTGGAGAATGCCGAATATGTCCGTTACGGGGTAATGCACCGCAATACGTTCATCAATTCGCCTAAGCTGCTTCACCCGACTTATCAGATGAAGGGACATGAAAGGCTGTTCTTTGCCGGCCAGATGACAGGCGTCGAAGGTTATGTCGAGTCTGCCGCATCCGGTATGATTGCCGGAATCAACGCAGCCAGAGCGGCGCTAGGCGAGGAAGGTCTGATATTCCCCGGGGACAGTGTGCTGGGCAGTATGCCGGCCTACATTACTTCCGCTGATCCGGAGCATTTCCAGCCAATGAACGCCAACTTCGGGCTGCTGCCCAAGCTGGAAAAGAAGATCCGCAACAAAAAAGAAAAGAATGAGCTGCTTGCCCACCGTGCGCTGGACAGCCTGGCTGCATTTGCCAGCCGGACAGGCCTTTCCTATAAAGAACCTGAGACTGCGGAGTCAGAACTGTCATAATTTGAAGTTTGCACAGCATAAGCTTATGATTTATAGAGGATGAACTTAGGAATGCTATGATCTTCATTCTTAAGTTCATTTATTTTAGCGGTAAGTTTATTCTAGGAGGTTGCCAAACTATGTTACCCAGCTTTCATGCAACTACTATTTGCGCCGTAAGACATAACGGTCATGCTGCAATCGCAGGCGACGGACAGGTTACCTTTGGCGAGAGCGTCATTATGAAGACTACTGCCAAGAAAGTGCGCCGGCTGTACAGAGGTCAAGTCATCGCCGGCTTTGCGGGTTCGGTAGCCGATGCAATCACCCTGTTTGAAAAGTTTGAAGGCAAACTTGAAGAGCATCACGGCAACTTGCAGCGTTCAGCTGTCGAGCTGGCCAAGGATTGGCGCCAGGACCGCATTCTGCGCAAGCTTGAAGCGCTGATGATCGTGATGGATAAGAAAGGTATGCTGCTTATCTCCGGCAACGGGGAAATCATTGAGCCAGATGACGATGTGCTTGCCATCGGCTCCGGCGGCAATTTTGCGTTAGCCTCGGGCCGGGCACTGAAACGTCATGCGTCGAATCTGAGTGCAGCCGAAATTGCCAGGGAGGCACTTCAGATTGCATCCGAGATTTGCGTGTATACCAATTCCAATATTATCGTTGAACAATTGTAGGCACGGTGCCACAGAAAGAGGGAGGAAGTCGTAATGGTGAATCAATCGCTCACACCCCGCCAGATCGTCGCTGAACTTGATAAATATATTGTCGGCCAGAAGCAGGCCAAAAAGTCGGTGGCAGTTGCACTTCGCAACCGCTACCGCCGCAGCCAGCTCAGCGAAGAGCTGCGTGATGAGATTGTACCTAAGAATATACTGATGATCGGTCCTACCGGCGTCGGAAAAACCGAAATTGCCCGCCGGCTTGCCAAGCTGGTCAATGCCCCCTTTATTAAAGTTGAAGCTACAAAGTTCACCGAAGTAGGTTATGTGGGCCGTGATGTTGAATCGATGGTTCGGGATCTTGTGGAGACCTCTATCCGCATGGTCAAGCTGGAGCGGACGGAAAAGGTGAAGGACCGGGCAGAGGAGCTTGCCAATGAACGGATCGTCGCAATTCTCGCACCTTCCTCATCCAAGAATAAATCCCAGCGTAACCCGTTTGAGATGATCTTCGGCGGGAACAGCGGCAATGCCGAAGACAGCAAGGAAGAGCCTGAGGACGGCAGTCTGAGTGAACGCCGCCGCGGAATAAAGTTCAAGCTGCTGGCAGGACAGCTGGAAGAAGACATCATCGAAATTGACGTGGAGGATACGGCTCCGACAATGCTGGATATGTTTGCCGGCCAGGGCAATGATCAGATGGGGATGAACATGCAGGAGATGTTTGGAAGCCTTCTGCCCAAACGCACCAAAAAACGCAAGTTGCCTATCAAGGAGGCTCGCAAGGTGCTGATTCAGGACGAGGCTGCCAAGCTGATTGACATGGATGATGTCATCCAGGAATCGGTGGCCCGTGCCGAGCAATCCGGCATTATTTTTATTGATGAGATTGACAAAGTGGCCAGCCAGGGGAAAGGCTCCGGGCCTGATGTTTCGAGGGAAGGCGTACAGCGCGACATTCTTCCTATTGTCGAGGGCTCTACGGTTATGACCAAATACGGCCCTGTGAAGACCGACTACGTGCTGTTTATCGCAGCCGGAGCGTTTCATATCGCCAAGCCTTCAGATCTGATTCCCGAGCTTCAGGGGCGCTTCCCGATCCGGGTAGAGCTGAGCAGCCTGACGCTGGAGGATTTTGTGTCCATTCTGACCGAACCCCAGAATGCGCTGACCAAGCAATATGTAAATCTGCTCAAAACTGAGAATATCGAGATCCAGTTTAAGGACGAGGCCATTCAGGAGATCGCCAGAATTGCCGCTTCTGTCAACCAGAACATGGAGAATATCGGAGCCCGGCGCCTGCACACCATTCTGGAGAAGCTGCTGGAAGACCTTTCTTTTGAGGCGCCTGAGCTGACGCTTGAGACTATGGTCATTACACCGGAGTATGTTCGCGAAAAACTGTCAGGAATCACCCAAGACCGCGATTTAAGTCAATACATCCTGTAAAACAGGAAAGAATTAGAATTTCTTAAAATTTGGGTATATGGAATTAGTGGTTTGCATAAAAGCCCGGAAAAACGGTCAAATCGTGCAATATAATGCCAAATAAAAGAAGATTATGGTGAATAAATGTCAAAAAATTGAAAAACCATGCTTTAAGCCCTCTCTTTTCTGAAAAGATAGGGCTTATTTCTTATTGTAATAATATACAAATTCTACGAGAATCAATGTATGTGAGATTGCTTGTAGAATCATCCATCGACAGCTTTCGACTGCTTATTTAAAAAAATGGCAAGAAAATTAGCTTTTTTTGTCGAAACAAGCAGGAATCCGTAAGAAGTTGTGGAATTCTTTTCATTATGATAGCTTTGGAAGGGGGATTTCCATGGGTTTGCTGAACAGTGTCAGTTTTCAGAGATTGCAGGGCGGTCTTGAGGCTGCCACGAAACGACAAAGTGTCCTGGCTAATAACATAGCCAACGCTGATACGCCGGGATTTAAACGCTCTGATGTTTCTTTTGAAAGTGTACTAGCCGCGCAGGAAAACGGAACGAAACCGACGCTGGGTGCGAAGGTATCGGATTCCCGCCACTTCCAATTCGGTTATGTTTCCGGTGTACCATCTGCAGTCGTTAGCAAAGATGCATCTACTTCGATGAACAATAACGACAATAATGTTGATATGGACCGGGAGATGGCGCTCAGTGCGGAGAATCAGCTCAGATATAATTCGTATATCGAACAGCTGAACAGCCAGATTACTATGATGCGTACAGTTGTGCAGGGAGGGTAATATATAGTGAACTTTGGTAGCAGTTTTGGAATCAGCGCTTCAGCCTTGACCGCCCAGCGGCTCAGAATGGATGTCATTTCCTCCAATATTGCCAATGCCGAGACAACCAGAGCCTCCGTAGTAGACGGTAAGGCTGTACCCTACAAGCGTAAGCTTGTCGTTCTCGGAACAGAGCAAAATAATAGCTTTTCGAATATTTTAAATTCAAAAATGAATAGCGGTAACGGGACTGAGGGCGTCAAGGTACAGTCAATCATCGAGGATTCCTCACCTTTGAAGCCGGTCTACAATCCGTCCCATCCGGATGCGGACGCCGAGGGTTATGTGTACATGCCTAACGTCGATCTGACCAAAGAGATGGTGGATATGCTGTCTGCTTCCCGTTCTTATGAAGCCAATGTAACGATGCTGAATGCATCCAAAGCGATGGTAAGCAAGGCGCTCGAAATCGGAAAATAAGCTTAACTGACATTTAGGAGGGTAATCATTGATACAGAATTTTATGATTGGAACACAGGCCGTCCAGCCGCTTGCCATGAAGTCCGCAACTGCACAGGCGGGAACAGTGACCGGTTCCGGTCAGAGCTTTGGCTCTTATCTGGAGGATGCATTGAATCAGGTAGCTGCCCAGGAGCAGCAGGCCAAGGATATGAGCAACAAATTCGTTTTGGGGGAAGTCAATATCGATGAGGCGATGATTTCTTCACAACAGGCATTGCTGAGTTTGCAGCTGACTACACAAGTCCGGAACAAAGTGATTGAAGCCTATCAGGAAATTATGAGAACTCAGATCTAAATAATCCTAGCTTAGTTTCGGATGGGGTGACACTGTGAATGAAAGATTTGCCCAATACAGGGAGAAGGTAGTCCAGTATTGGAACAGATTCAGCGGTAAACAAAAAATACTATTTTTCTCTACTCTTTTTATTATCATTATCATAGTCGTAGTTTTGACGATGCAGCTATCGAAAACGGAATACGAAGTGGCTTTTCGGGATTTGGACAATACGGACTCCGCAGGAGTCATGACCTACCTGGATTCCGCAGGGATTCCTTACCGGCTGAGTCCGGATGGCAGAAGTATTTCAGTGCCAAGCACCCAGGCAAACCGCATTAAGGTGGATATTGGTTCTCAGGGGATTGTGCAGGAAGGCTCGATCGGATACAAGGTCTTTGATGAGTCTTCATCTATGATCGGAACGACAGACAGCGAGTTTGATGTTAAATACAACAATGCGCTGAATGGAGAAGTTGAGCAGCTGATGAGGCGGATGCAGGGGATCAAGGATGTTAAAGTGCTGGTTACCCTCCCCAAAGAGACTGTTTTCGCCGCACAGGAGGGCCAGGAGCAGGCTTATGCCTCTATCGTGCTAACATTTGATCCGGGATTCAGGCCGTCACAGGATAATATCGACGGATACTTTAATCTTGTGAAGACTGCTGTTCCGAATTTGCCGGTGGACAACATTACGATTACAAGCAATGAGACTGAGCTAATGCCGACTGCAAAGGGGGGCCAAGCTGGAGTGTCCAGCCAGGTTGAAGAAAACTTTGCCCTTCAGAAAAAATTTGAAGAGGAAGTCAAAAAGAACGTCAAGCAATTTCTCAGTACATTAACAGGTCCTGACAAAGTGGATGTTCTGGTCTTCTCCAAGCTGAATTTTGATAAGGAAAGCCGGAAGGAAGACATCGTTGCGCCTGTGGATACGGAGAATATGCGTGGGATTGAGATAAGCTCACAGATCATCAGCAACACCTATTCGGGTCAGGGTAACACTACCGGGGGGGTTGCAGGTACAGGATCGGAAGATGTCTCGGGTTATCCTTCGGGGGCGGACACAGGCACCTCTACTTCTGAAGAATCTTCGGAGACCAGAAACTATGAGGTCAACCGGATTACAAAGGATATCATCACAAGCCCATATACTGTTAAAGATTTAACCATAAACGTCGCAGTTGAACCACCTGCCGGACAAACAACTTTGGATGAGGCGACTTCAGGTGCAATCCAGAATATTCTGGTCAACATTGTACGGGCTTCGCTGGCGGATTCAGGAGTCACTTATACAGACGCTGATTTGACCAAAAAAGTTTCGGTGTACTCGCAACAGTTTGGTGGCACCACAACTGAAACCGCGACTGGCGGGCTGGCGACGTGGATGATCTGGGCAATTGCAGCAGCTGCGTTGCTTGTCGGTGCAGGCGGCGGGTTCCTGATTTACCGGAGCCGCAAGAACAAGCAAGAGGAAGAAGTGGAAGAAGACATTCCGCTGCAGGTTCCTACCGAATTCCCATCCATTAACTTGGAGAGCGTGACTAACGAAAGTCAGGTTCGCAAGCAACTGGAAAGCCTCGCTAAGAAGAAGCCGGATGAATTCGTAAACCTGCTGCGTACATGGCTTGCAGACGAACAGAGGTGAACTAATGGCAAAAGCTAGCCAGCAGGGTCTGAGCGGCCGCCAAAAGGCTGCAATCCTGCTTATCACACTAGGGCCCGAGGTATCGGCGCAAATATTCAAACATCTACGAGACGAAGAAATTGAACAGCTCACTCTGGAGATAGCCAATGTCCGCAAGGTGGACAGTGTGGAAAAAGAGTCGATCATGTCCGAGTTTCATCAGATCTGTCTCGCACAGGAATATATTTCACAAGGCGGTATCAACTACGCCAAAGAAATTCTGGAGAAAGCACTGGGCTCAACCAAGGCGCTTGAAGTCATCAACCGTTTGACAGCAACGCTGCAGGTCAGACCTTTCGATTTTGCCCGCAAGGCTGACCCTAACCAGATTCTGAATTTCATTCAGAATGAGAATGTCCAGACAATCGCCCTGGTTCTGTCCTACCTGCAGTTTGAACAGGCAGCCAGCATCCTGTCCTCCCTTCCGCAAGAGAAGCAGGCAGAGGTAGCGAGAAGAATTGCGATAATGGACAGTACTTCGCCTGAGGTTGTTACCCAGATTGAACGGGTGCTGGAACAGAAGCTTTCGGCTACAGTGACCCAGGATTATACAAATGCCGGCGGCATCGAGTCTATCGTACAGATTCTGAACGGGGTTGACCGCGGAACTGAACGTACGATTCTGGATTCGCTTGAAATCCAGGATCCGGAGCTGGCTGAAGAAATTAAAAAGCGGATGTTCGTGTTCGAGGATATTGTCAATGTGGACAACCGTTCTATCCAGCGCATCATCAAGGATATCGAAAATGCCGACCTTCAGCTGGCGCTCAAGGTTGCAAGCGAAGAGGTGCGGGATGTTATTTTCCGCAATATGTCCAAACGGATGGCCGAAACCTTCCGCGAGGAGATGGAGTACATGGGACCTGTGCGGCTGCGTGATGTTGAAGAAGCTCAGACCCGTATTGTAGGAACGATCCGCAGACTTGAAGAATCTGGTGAAATTATCATCGCCCGTGGCGGAGGAGATGACATAATTGTCTAAGCTGATTAAACACTCCCAATATGTTCCTGTAGACGTGCTAAAGCGGCTGGAACAGGCCAGACAGAATGCCGGAATCGCCGAGGAATCCGCTGCGGAGGAACCGGCAGGTGAGGTGCATTATCATGACCCGGCCCGTGAAGAGGCAGAGCAGAGCCGCAGGCAGATGCTGAAGGATGCTCAGCAATTTGCTGAAGAACAGGTGCGCAGTGCATCTCTGGAAGCTGAAAATATTGTGGAATCGGCACGGACGGAAGCGGAAGAATGGTGGCGGCAGCGCCGGGAACAGGACGAGCATCTTGTAGAGGCTGTCAAATCCGAAGCTTTTCAGCAAGGATATCAGGAGGGCCTCACACAGGCCGGGCATGAAATGGCTAAACGTATGGCTGAAATGATGGAGGAGGCACGTGCGGTATTGCAGGAAGCCTACAGGTCGCGTGACGTGATTATTCAGGAAGCCGAGCCTTTCCTGGTAGAGCTGAGCTGCTCCATCGCCGAGAAGATTGTGGACAAGCAGCTTACCGTTGAACCGCAGTTTGCCATGGATCTGATCCGTAAAAATCTGGCGCGCAAACGTGAGCAGGGCCTTATCTCCCTCTGTGTCTCACCTTCGCAGTTTGCCTTTGTCAATGCTGCAAGGGAAGAGCTCGCACTGGCTGTAGATTCCCAGGCCGAGCTTCAGATTTTGCCGGATTCGACTGTGAAGGATATGGGATGCGTCATCCGATCCTCCTTCGGCAGCATTGATGCCCGGATTGATACGCAGCTTGCCGAAATCAAAAAATCGCTGGTAAGAATCGCGCTGGACTCCGACGAGCAGAGAAATGGGGAAGCCGATGCTTGACAGTGGACGTTATAAAGAATATTTAAGGAATTTTGACCCGGTAAGAATTAACGGGAAGGTTACCCAGGTTATCGGGCTGATGGTAGAGTCTGAGGGGCCGGATGCCAGCATCGGGGATGTATGCTATATCTATCCTGCGAAAGGCAGCAAATCCCTGCAGGCTGAGGTAGTGGGATTCAGGGACAACAAGGTGCTGCTGATGCCGCTTGGCGAATTGCAGGCCATTGGGCCGGGCTGTGACGTGGTTGGTACCGGCAAGCCGCTGAGTGTTCAGGTAGGATCGGAGCTGCTGGGCAAAGTGCTTGACGGGCTTGGGCAGCCGCTGGACGGCTCGCTGATTCCGGCACGGATGCCGCACAGCTCGACCTTCAATATTCCTTCCAATCCGTTAACCCGGCCAAGGGTGCATGAACCGATCAGCATTGGAGTCAGAGCGATTGACGGCCTGCTTACGATTGGGAAAGGACAGCGCGTTGGCATCTTTGCTGGTTCAGGGGTCGGCAAGAGTACACTCATGGGGATGATTGCCCGTAATACCTCGGCTGATGTCAACGTGATCGCGCTGATCGGCGAACGGGGAAGAGAAGTGCTTGACTTTATTGAGCGGGATTTGGGGCCTGAGGGTCTGCAGCGGTCAGTTGTCGTTGTGGCCACATCGACCAGCCGGCGCTGATCCGGATCAAGGGGGCACTAATCGCTACTACCATTGCCGAATATTTCCGTGACCGCGGGCTTAACGTTATGCTGATGATGGACTCGGTTACACGCTACGCAATGGCCCAGCGCGAGGTAGGGCTTGCCGTCGGTGAACCGCCGGCTATGAGAGGCTACACGCCTTCTGTCTTTGCCAGTCTTCCCAAGCTGCTGGAACGGGCAGGGACAGGTCCTACGGGGTCTATAACTGCTTTCTACACAGTCCTTGTTGATGGTGATGATATGAATGAGCCGATTGCCGATGCAGTGCGCGGAATTCTCGACGGCCATATTGTTCTTAACAGAAACATTGCAAATAAAGGCCATTTTCCGGCTATCGATGTGCTGGCCAGCATCAGCCGTGTAATGAAGGACATTGCTCCTGAGGAGCAGATTGCAGCAGCCGAGAATGTGAAGCGGCTAATGGCTGTATATAAGGATTCCGAAGACCTGATCAATATCGGGGCCTACCAGCGCGGTTCGAACGCCCAGATTGACGAGTCGATGCACTACATTGATAGTATATGGGAATTCACCAGACAAAAAGTGAACGAGAAGGTTACTCTGTCAGAAGTTCAGCAATCTTTAATTTCACAGTTCTCAAGGAGTTGATAGGCAATGAAGTTCCATTATACTTTTCAAAAAGTTGTGGACTTGAAGGGCAACGAGAAAACACAGGCGGAGTGGATGCTCTCGACTGCACTTGGAGAACTGCAGGCACAGGAAAAAAGCCTCGATGAACTGCTGATTCAGCGCAGTTCGTTGCTGCTGTCGCTTCAGAGCGCTGCCGAGCAAAGAACTCCTATGGCCAAAATTATTGAAATGCAGAATTACGTGCAGTATCTCGACACCTGTATTGCCCGTAAGCATACGGATATTAACAGGGCTCATCAGGAGGTTCAGCATAAGCAGGATCACCTTAGCACGAAAGTGCTGGATGAGAAGGTCTGGCTGAAAGCCAGAGACAAGGCGAAGACGATTTTTCAGCAGAATATGATTTTACGGGAACAAAACGAACTGGATGAGATGGCTACCGTCCGCTTCGCGATGAAATCCCTCTAACCCGGGAGGTTTCCGCTAGTGGCTAATAATGATTTGGAACTTGAAAACGAAGAGTCAGCAAGCAAATTCGAGCGGTTTTTATTTTTGATGATCCCTATTATTTTTACCCTCGTACTGCTTGGTGTGCTGCTGACTCTTTTTAATATGGATATCCGCAATAAAGCGCTGGAAGTGGCCAACAAGATTCCCGTAGTGAATCAATGGATTCCTGATCCGGCTATCCAGCCCGGTAGTGAAGCGGCAGAGGAAGAAGCGGCTTCCCCGAATGAGGAGCAGGCAGAAAGCTCGGAATCAACGATCAAAGAGCTGAAAGCCCAGCTTGCCGAAAAGGATGCACAGTTGAAGCAAATTAACGAAGAAAAGACGGCGCAGACTACCCAGGTCGAAGCATTGCAAAAGCAGATTGATACCATGACGGCAGAAGCCACCGCCGCAGAGGCTGCCACGGAGGAAGAAGATCCCTACCAGGATAAAGTAACTGAGCTGGCCAAGCTGTATTCGGGGATGAAGGCTTCCAAGGCAGCGCCGATTATGGAGAATTTGACCACTGAGGAGCAGGTTCAGATCCTGAGTGCAATGAACACAGCCAGCAAAACGGCCATTCTGGAAAAAATGGATCCGGAAAAAGCCGCAGAAGTATCAATTAAGCTAAAGGAAACAACAAATTCAACCGATATGGCTATTGCAGCCCTTCAATCAAGACTCAAACAGGACCAGGCAGGTACGGCTGCAACGCCTGCGGCTACCGCTAATCTGGATCAGGAAAAGCTTAGCCAGACGTTCACCTCAATGCCTGCTGCGGAAGCAGCAACGTTGCTGAGCTCGATGTACAGTGTCAGTCCCGACAAGGTTATCACGGTGCTGAATACAGTAGGCGATTCTGTAAGATCCTCGATCCTGGGTGAGATGACCAAAAAGGACAGCGCACTTACAGCAAAAATTCTGAACCGTCTAATGGGCGGTAAATAATATTCCTGAAAGGAGGTGAAAAACAAAGATGAGTTTAGTTATACCATCATTTTCAGGCGGCAATATGCTGCAGGCTAACGGGACTGCCGGAGCAGGCGGAACAGCCGTGACAACCGGAACAACAGCTTCCGCGGGAGGCGCTTCAACAGCCCAGCCGTTTGCTCAGACCCTCATTCAGACTATGAGCGGAGCAACCGTTAATGCTGAAACGACTACTCAGGCCGGAACTATGGCTTCGCTGCTTCAAGGTCTGCTGGCTGCAGTTCAGTCCGGTGATGAAGAGACAAGCGGTAAGGTTGAAGTCAAGCATATAGAATTGTTGAAGAGTCTTACAGAGGATATGGACAAGCTTGATGAGAGTCTGAGCGCTGATCCTGCTCTGCTGGCGGCTCTCCAGGGCTGGCTGATGCAGGTTGCCCAGTTGCTCTCTGGAACTGCGACACAAGGCAAAGGAGAAGCTGCAGGTCAAGACACAGTGACGGCTGCGTTACCCGCGCTTGACCAGATGCTTACGGCTACTGGAACATCAGGACAGGGACAAAAAGCTGCTGAAGGCACTGTGACGGCTGCATTGTCACCGCTCGCCCAGAACGCAGAGACTATCCGGTTTGTTGTACAGGATGAGCTTAACAGCCTGGTCACTATGCTGCAGCAGGCCGCAGTGAATGGAGACGAAGCAATGGCTACCCAAGGCGCCGAACTTCTCAATCAGTTTTCGGCAATCCTGGATGAAGCAATTGTTCCTGACAATAAAACCAAAAGTAAAGGTTTGAATAATGCGGAGGCTGCTGTACAAGGCAAGCATTCGGAGATTGGGGCTAAAACGCAGTCTGCTGATAAAACAGTCCCGGTACTAGTTGATCCTTCAGTAACAGCTAAGACTGGTGAAAAGACACCTGACACACCGGTTACCAAAGCGGCTATAGCCGGAAGTAGCCAGCAATCAGTTGCAGCAGAGGAAACCCTGACAGAGGCAGGGACAGCCGAAGACAACAATGACGTATTAACTGCCGGACAGCTGTCAATCAGAGAAGGCCTTACAGCACCATTGAAGGCTGAAACAGCCCGGGTACCGGTCACCCAATTTGCCCAGCAGATGGATACATTCATTAGCGGCAAGCTGGAAATCGTCCGCAAGGGGGGAGTTGCTGAGGCCGTTATAACCTTGTTCCCCGAAAATCTGGGACAGGTCGATGTAAAGCTAACTATGCAGAACGGCAATTTGATTGCCCAGTTTGCTACTACACATTCCGGCGCAAAGGAAATGCTGGAGCAGCAGATGAGTCAGCTGCGGGCAGCTCTCCAGTCGCAGGGAATTCAAGTAGAAAAGCTCGAGGTGACACAGAATAATACGCCGCTTTTCTCACAATTCAATGGACAGCAGGGACGCCAGCCGAATTCAGGAGGGCAACAAAACGGTCATTCCAGGGATCGCCGTGAGGATATAGCTGATGCATTGCTTGCAGCTGAGCTGAACGGTGAATTTAAGGAATGGGCTGCTAACGCTGGACAGGACATCCGCAACCCGGATGGAAGGTTCTCGGCCGAAGCATAGTTTAATGAAGAGCGAGGTGAAGAAATATGGCATCAACCAATCCGGTCTCAAACAATGACCAGTGGAATTATGTGGCGAATACTTCCGGAACCGCCAAAACAACCGGCAGCTCCACGCTCGGTAAAGACCAGTTCCTGAAGATTCTGATCACCCAGCTGCAGAACCAGGACCCGATGCAGCCGATGGAGGACAAGGAGTTCATAGCCCAGATGGCGCAGTTCTCGTCTGTTGAACAGCTTATGAATATTTCAACCCAGATTACAGCAATGAATCAGTCACTGGGTTCGGTCTCCGGGCTGATCGGTAAGGACATAACCTGGACGGATGCTTCGACAGAACTGCCGAAGTCAGGCAACGTTGAATCAATCGTAGTCAGCAGCGGAGTACAATATGCGGTTGTTGGCAGTGAGCGTATTGCTCTGACGGACATTACCCAAATTCAGAACGCAGCTCCAAAAGCTGATCTTGTTAACAGCACAGAGTCATCAGGAAGCAGTGAGGAGAGCGGGGCGAGCATATGAGTGAACGGCTGACTATAGGCCAGCTGTATCCGGGTACAGTCCACCCCCAGGTGCTTCAGAGATCACAATCGGTTAAGAACGCTGCCGGCACTGAAGCCAGCTTTGAGAGCGTATTGCAAAAGAATATGCTTAAGTTCAGTAATCATGCCGCCAAACGGCTTGAGCAGCGGGGAATTGAGCTTGGCAGCCGCCAGCTGGATCAAATATCGAATGCAGTAGAGAAGGCAGCCGCTAAAGGCAGCAAGGAATCTCTGATCCTGATGAAGGACATGGCACTGATTGTCAGTGTACCGAACCGTACAGTGGTTACAGCGATGGATGGCAGTTCTATGAAAGATAATGTCTTTACGCAAATTGACAGTGCAGTGATTATATCCTGACCGGCCGGTCCTAACCGGAGAGCCGGAATGGCCGCCGACCGACTGACGCGGCCATAACGAAAGAATCCGTTTCATTACTAAACGAAGAGTCAGCTGACTCTTAATCCAGGAGGACAATAACAATGTTAAGATCTATGTATTCAGGCGTTTCGGGTATGCGCGGTTTCCAGACAAAGCTGGATGTTATCGGTAACAACATTGCCAACGTGAATACAATCGGCTTCAAATCGAGCCGCGTAATGTTCAAGGATATTATGAGTCAGACGACTTCCGGCGCTTCTGCACCTGTAGACGGCGGACAGGGCGGCGTGAATGCCAAGCAAATCGGTCTTGGTGTGAGCATTGGTTCAGTGGATACCCTTCATCTGGCAGGCAGCGCGATGACTACCAACAATCCTACCGATCTGCGGATCGACGGTGACGGCTTCTTCCTGGTAAGGCTGTCTGACGATCAGGAAACCCCTTTCCTGACACGCGCCGGTGATTTCCATGTCGATGCTAGCCGCAACCTTATCACATCGGACGGGCTGCATGTCCTGGATTCAGATGGTGAAGCCATTCAGCTGGGTGAGGATGTAACAGCATTCTCCATTTCCAGTGACGGCACTATTGTGCAGACAATGGCTGACGGAACTACTGAGGCCGGTGTACAGATTGGTGTAGCGAAGGTAAGCAACCCGCAGGGTCTGGAAAAGATCGGCGGCAACCTGTTCCGGATGACGCTGAATGCCAACGCTGAAGGTGAGCTTGCTCCGACAACAGCGAACAACGCCGAGGTTGGTACAGGCTCGATCGTAGCAGGCCAGCTGGAGATGTCCAATGTCGACCTGACCGGCGAGTTTACGGAAATGATCGTAACACAACGCGGTTTCCAGGCGAATTCCCGGATCATCACCACCTCCGATGAAGTTCTTCAGGAAGTTGTAAACCTGAAACGCTAATTTATTTAGACCAGCATCATAAACTTGCTGTATAACAATAATGTTTCGCCTTGCGGCGTTACCGTTATTGCACAGTCTGTGGGGGAGAACTCCTCCCCCTATTTTTTGTTAGGAGGCCTGTTATGATTTCAGTAACAAGATTGAACGGGGCGCCTATGTGGCTTAACGCGCTGCTCGTAGAAATGGTAGAAGAAAGTCCGGATACGTACATCACCCTTGTAACAGGCAAAAGATTAATCGTGCTTGAGAAGGCCGAAGAGGTAATAACAAAGATTCGGGATTATAACAGGGACATAGGCACATATGCTGCCACCATTAAAGTCCAGTCAATGGAGGAGCTTTCATGAAAAAAATGCTGCCGTGGCTCATAACGATTTTACTGGCGATTACGCTTATAGTGGTTGCCGCCTTTTTACTGATGGATAAAATTTTTCCGAGTGATGCAAGTGATGTAAATGCGGCTGTCCAGAATGTGGAAGCCAAAAAACTGAGCGCAGACGAGATCGTTGAGCTGAGTTCAGAAATCACGGACATCAAAACTAATCTTGCCGATCCCGATTATATCGTTTTAATAAATTTCGCATTCCAGCTGGATAGTGTTAGTGCCAAGGAAGATTTTGAAAAGATCAAAGACCTCAAGATCAAGCCGCTGCTGATCAAGACGCTTGCCGATACGAAGCCCGAGGAGCTTAACGGGGCGAACGGCAAGGATCAGCTGAGCAGCAAGCTGGTAAATCTGATAAACAAGACCTTAACTGAAGGCAAGCTGACCCAGGTTGAAGTAACGAACTTCATCATGACTTCAATTTAGCTGCTGACAGGATAATTCCTTGATGGGGGGGTGAATAAATTGGTTGATGTACTATCACAAAATGAAATTGATGCTCTGCTTGCCGCACTTTCTTCCGGTGAAATGGATGCCGATGAGCTGAAAAAAGAAGAAACCCAGAAAAGAATCCGCTCCTACGATTTCAAACGGGCTGTACGCTTTTCAAAGGATCATATCCGAAGTCTGACGCGCATTCATGATAACTTTGCCCGCTATCTTACAACGTACTTCTCGGCCCAATTACGCACCTTCGTACAGATCAATGTCGTTCAAGTAGAGCAGCTCCCTTATGATGAGTTTATCCGCTCCATTCCCAAAATGACGATTTTGAATATTTTTGAGGCAGAACCGCTTGAAGGACGCATGGTCATGGAGGTACATCCGAATATAGCTTTTGCGATGCTGGACAGGATGCTCGGAGGATTTGGTACTGCCCCTACTAAGATCACTGCATTGACCGAAATCGAAACAACCATTATGGAAAGGATCTTCAGCAGATGCTTTGAGAGTCTGCAGGAGGCCTGGAAAACCGTGCTTGATATTAGTCCGCGGATGGAAGGACTGGAGACGAATCCGCAGTTTATGCAGATTGTGTCGCCGAACGAAACGATCGCCCTGATCTCCTTGAGCACCAAAATCGGCGATACTACAGGAATGATAAATCTTTGTATCCCTCACGTCGTTCTGGAGCCGATCATGTCAAGGCTCTCTGTCCATCAATGGTTTGTCTCGGAGAAGAAGGTCCGTGATGAAGTGGAGTTAGAAGCCATAAGATCCAGAGTTAACCAGGCGCAGCTGCCTATTGTGGCAGAGCTAGGTGAATCGAGGTTATCCATTGCTGAATTTCTCGGGCTTAGTGTCGGCGACGTTATCTCTCTTAATAAGACAGTGGACGCCGGCTTGTCCATTAAAGTAGGGGATAGGCTGAAATTCATCGGAAGTCCAGGGATGATAAAAGATCGTGTGGCTGTACAAATAGACGAGATTGTCAGTGAAGGAGTTGAGGAGTTTGACGAGTAAAGATTATTTATCCCAGGAAGAAATCGATGCTCTTCTCAGACAATCTGCGGAAGGCTCTATGGCACCCCAGACCAAAACGGTAGATGATTTTCTAACACCGTTTGAGCAGGATGCGCTGGGCGAAATCGGAAATATAACATTCGGCAGTGCAGCGACTGCACTTTCCACCTTGCTTGGTAAAAAGGTTGACATTACTACCCCGAAGGTATCCATTATTACACGAAGTGAGTTTGAAGAAGCATTTCCAAAACCCCATGTAGCTGTACACGTTCAATATGTGGACGGCTTCCAGGGAATCAATTCTCTGGTCATCAAGATCAGGGATGCCCAGGTCATCGCCGACCTTATGCTCGGCGGTGAAGGCGAGCCCAAGGACGAAGAGCTGAATGAAATCCATATCAGCGCCGTACAGGAAGCGATGAACCAGATGATGGGCTCCTCTGCGACATCCATGTCTACGATCTTCAACAGGTTTGTTAACATTTCTCCTCCGGGGATCGATATCCTCAATATGTCGAGCGGTGAAGGCGTCGGCAGTCTGCCGGATGATGAAACGCTGATTCAAATCTCGTTCCGCCTGAAAATCGGGGATTTGATCGATTCGACGATTATGCAGCTTCTGCCGGTACAATTTGCCAAGGATATGGTGACTATGCTGCTGGGTGATGTGAGCCAGCCTGAACAGGAAACGGCTGCAGCACGCACAGAGGCGCCGCCAGCCCCTGCAGCATCTGCTCCACCGGCTAATGAGCCTGCACCGTCAGCGCCGCCAATGCAGCAAATTCCGCCTCAGCAGGGAGGAGTTCCTCCTCAGTATCCGCCGCAGGGGATGCCGCCTATGCCCCCGTATCCGGGAATGGAAGGTGGCTATTATTATCCTCCAGCTGGAATGCCGGCTTACGGAATGCCAGGAATGCCGCCTTACGGTATGCCACAATACGGAATGCCGCCGCAGGGTATGCAGTATGAACAGGCTCCGCCGCAGACACCGCCGCCTAACCGCAATGTGAATGTACAGCCGGTACAGTTTGCTAACCTGAGCTCAGGAGCATTTGGCAATGTCGATGAAAATAATTTAAATTTATTGATGGACATACCACTGAAAGTAACCGTAGAATTAGGAAGGACCCAAAAGCAGATCAAAGATATTTTAGAAATGTCACAAGGCTCGATTATCGAGCTGGACAAGCTGGCTGGTGAGCCGGTTGACATTCTGGTTAACAACAAGCTTATCGCCAAAGGGGAAGTCGTGGTCATCGACGAAAACTTTGGAGTTCGCGTTACGGATATCGTCAGCCAGTGGGACCGCATTCAAAAACTACAATAAACATACTTAGGGAGGATTTTTTTAAAATGGCTAACCGAATTCTAATCGTGGACGATGCAGCATTTATGAGAATGATGATCCGTGACATTTTGTCGAAAAACGGATTTGAGGTAGTGGGGGAAGCCCAGGACGGTGCACAGGCGATCGAAAAGTTTAAGGAGCTGCGCCCGGATCTGATTACAATGGATATCACCATGCCTGAAATGGACGGTATTGCCGCCCTGAAAGAAATCAAAAAAGTAGACGCCAGCGCCAAGGTCATCATGTGCTCAGCCATGGGTCAGCAGGCTATGGTTATTGATGCTATTCAGGCGGGTGCCAAAGATTTCATCGTGAAGCCGTTTCAGGCAGACCGTGTTATCGAAGCTATCAACAAGACGCTGGGCGTATAGGAAACATAAGGCATGTTAGCCAATTCCGGAACGCTCGGAGACAGCAATCCCCTGCTGAGTTTACTGAAAGTAATATTTGTTCTTGTTATTATTGTGGTTCTTATAGTGCTGCTGATCCGCTTTCTCGGTCGCCGCAATCAGACTTTAATGAGCGGACAGTCCATCCGGACGCTTGGAGCGGTCGGTATGGGTCCCAACAAGTCGGTGCAGATTCTGGAAATCGGTGGCAGCCTCTACCTGATCGGGATTGGTGAGAATATATCCATTTTGGACAAAATCACTGATCCCGCTGAGGTAGCGCTTATCATCTCCAGATTTGAGGATCAGGCGGCAGGGCAGAGTAATTTGCTGGAGCCGCTTTTATCCAAGATCAAAACCAAGGTGCGCGGAGAGGTGCCTTCCCAGGAAATCGAACTTAATGAAACATCCTCTTTTTATGAGACCTTGCAATCCAAGCTTGCGCAGTCGCCTGAGCGTAAAGAGAAAATGGAAGAGCTTCTCCGGGATGACAGTCTTAAGGATGAGTCGAGGAATTTATGAACAAAAAGCTGATTCTTTCATTTCTTTTGCTCGGTATGTTCAGTATGTTGCTTATGCATCCGATTCACGCAGATCCTATTCCGAATATTAATATTCAGGTCGGAGACAGTGACGGCACAGCCGGCGGGGGAACCAGCTCCATCTCAATTCTGCTGCTTGTGACAGTTTTGAGTGTGGCCCCGGCTTTTTTAGTCCTTATGACCAGCTTTACGCGGATCGTTATCGTGCTGGGCTTTGTCAGAACCTCCCTCGGCACGCAGCAAATGCCTCCTAACCAGGTGCTGGTGGGACTTGCCTTGTTTCTGACGCTATTTATTATGTCACCCACGCTTTCACAGGTGAATGAACAGGCACTGCAGCCGTACATGAAGGGGACGCTTACCCAGACCGAGGCGCTCGCCAAAGCAGCCGACCCGATGAAGGAATTTATGTTCAAGCAGACCAACACCAAAGACTTGCTGCTGTTTATGAATTATACCGGCGGCAATGCTACGGTCAAGCCTGCCACCTACAGCGATATTCCGCTTACGGTAATGGTGCCTGCTTTTGCCATTGGTGAGATGAAAAAGGCCTTTATGATGGGTTTTATGATATTTATCCCTTTTCTGGTTATTGACGTTGTTGTTTCCAGTACACTGATGGCCATGGGTATGATGATGCTGCCTCCGGTTATGATTTCATTACCATTCAAAATAATGCTTTTTGTACTGGTGGATGGCTGGTACCTGGTCGTACAATCACTGCTGCTTAGTTTCAACACCTGACAATTGAGAGGAGGCAAACGGGGATGAATGCGGAGTTTATCATCGGTATAGCCGGTCAGGCTGTATATTTGATACTTGAAACAAGTGCCCCCATGCTGATCCTTGGTCTGGTGGTGGGGCTGATCGTCAGTATCTTTCAGGCGACAACGCAAATTCAGGAGCAGACCTTAGCCTTTGTCCCGAAAATTGTTGCCGTGCTGCTCGCTTTGCTGCTGTTTGGACCTTGGATTATTACCAAACTAGTAGATTTTACCGGACAAATTTTGGGCAATCTCTATATGTATATCGGTTAAGCTCATGAACATAGAGACTCTGCTGCAAAGTTTTCCTGTCTTTCTGCTGATTTTTTGTCGAATTACCTCCTTTTTTGTTGTTGTTCCGGTCTTTTCCTCGCGCAGTATACCGTTACAATTCAAAATCGGATTGTCTTTTTTTGTGTCCATGATCATATTTAGCTCAGGCGGGACGGGAATAACTGTTCCCCAGGACCTGACCTACATCATTCTTATTATCAGAGAAGTGTTAATAGGGCTGCTGCTCGGATTTATCGGTTATCTAATGTTTATGACGATTCAAACAGCCGGTTCATTTATTGATATCCAAATCGGCTTTGCCATCGCTAACGTAATAGATCCGCTCACTGGCACGTCTGCTCCGATTTTTGGTAACTTCAAATATATGATTGCGCTGACCATGTTTGTGATCATGAATGGTCATCATCATTTGCTTAATGCCATTGTCTACAGCTATGACTGGGTGCCTATTGACAATATCATATTTTCTAAAATGCTGGACGGGAGCCTTTCTGATTTCCTGGTTCGCAGTTTCGCACAATCTTTTATGTTAGCTTTTCAAATGTCAGCTCCGTTGGTAACAGCTTTGTTTCTTACTGATGTAGGATTGGCATTCCTGGCAAGGACAGCCCCGCAATATAATGTGTTTGTAATTGGAGTTCCGCTCAAAATCATTATAGGCCTTGCATTATTTCTTATCCTTATGCCGGGCCTTGCTTATTTGTTTCAGAATCTTTACGACATCATGTTTGAGTCTATGCAGAATTTGCTCGTCCTCTTGAGGAAGAGTCCTTAGGTAACTGTGAGGAGAGAATGTGATATGCATGAAGTAAGAAGATATAAACTGGATCTCCAGCTCTTTGGAGGAGACAAGACCGAGAAGCCTACAGGGAAAAAACGTTCAGATGCCCGCAAACAAGGTCAGGTTCCCAAAAGTGCTGAGCTGTCCGGTGCTATAGTCCTGCTTTCTGCATTGATAAGTATGATTTCGTTTGGAAGCTATATGAAGGAACGTTTAATAACACTTTATACAGATGTTTTAAAGAACCGTATGCTGATGGAAGTCACTTCGGACAATGTTATCAAAATGTTTAATGAGTACGGGATACAGATTCTGATTTTATTGGCTCCGCTTCTGATTATTATCCTTGTAGCTGCTTTAGTCGTTAATTATGCTGAAGTAGGTTTCCTTTATACTACAACCGGAATCACTCCTAAATTCAGCAAATTAAATCCGATTAGCGGATTTAAGAATATTTTCTCGATGAGATCATTTGTGGAATTTCTCAAATCTGTGTTTAAATTGCTGATTGTTGCATACCTGGTATACAGCGCTCTTTGGGGTGAGAGGGACAGTATTGCTTCACTTACTCATGTTGATGCAGAAGGAGCCTACCGTTATGCGGCAAAGATGACGATGAATCTGGGGCTCAAAATCGGATCTGTTCTATTGGTTCTGGCTATTTTCGATTATATCTATCAGAGATTCCAGCATGAGAAGAGTCTAAAGATGTCTAAGCAGGAAATTAAGGATGAATACAAAAATCAGGAGGGTGATCCCCAGATTAAGGGGAAGATCAAAGCGGCCCAACGTAAAATGGCTATGATGCGCATGATGCAGGAGGTTCCCAATGCAGATGTAATTATTACGAACCCTACTCATTTTGCAGTAGCATTAAAATATGACGGTTCCACTATGGAGGCTCCGCAGATTGTTGCCAAAGGCCAGGATTATGTTGCGCTCCGGATCAGGGAGCTAGCTAAGGAACATGGTGTTACAACGATGGAGAACAAGCCGCTCGCACGGGCTTTATTCCAAAGGGCAGAAATCGGGGATGTAGTCCCCCAAGATCTGTTCCAGGCGGTTGCCGAAGTGCTGGCCTATGTATACAAGTTAAAAGGTAAAAGGAAATAACCGGGGGAGGTAACGGACATTGAAAGCTAGAGATATATCAGTTTTGATGGGCATTATAGGCATTGTGCTTATGATGATTCTGCCTATCCCGGTCTGGCTTTTGGATATACTGCTCATTATTAATATTTCATTGGCTCTCATGATTATTCTGGTTGCTATGAACAATAAGGAAGCGTTGCAATTTTCCATCTTCCCTTCTTTATTGTTGATAACAACGCTATTTCGTCTGGCACTGAATATTTCTACAACCAAGCTGATTCTCAAAGATGGCCATGCAGGTGAAGTTGTTGCAACCTTCGGCAGCTGGATCGCCGGCGGACAAATCGCCATCGGATTTATCGTGTTTCTTATTTTGGTTGTAGTACAATTTATAGTTATTACTAAAGGTTCCGAACGCGTTGCCGAGGTAGGCGCCCGCTTTACCCTGGATGCAATGCCCGGAAAACAGATGAGTATTGATGCCGATTTGAATGCCGGGATGATTAACGAGCAGCAGGCAAAGGAACGCCGCCTCAAAATAGAGCGCGAAGCAGACTTTTTCGGATCGATGGATGGTGCGAGTAAATTTGTTAAAGGCGATGCAATTGCCAGTATTATCATCCTGTTAATTAACTTAATCGGCGGCTTTATTATCGGAATGGTTGTTCATGGCATGGATTTTTCCGAAGCCTTGTCAACATATTCGGTATTGACCATCGGCGATGGTCTTGTAAGCCAGATTCCCGCTTTGCTGATTTCTACTGCTTCCGGTCTGATAGTTACAAGAGCCGCATCGGACGGAAATTTGGCCGAAGACCTCACAGGTCAGCTAATGTCGTATCCAAATCTTCTCTACATCGTGGCAGTAACGATCGCTTTCCTTGGTTTCTTTACCCCTATTACTGTAATGTCCACATTGCCACTCGCAGGACTTCTGGCTTATGCGGCCTATAGTATGGGACAGAGGGCTAATAAAAAGCAGATCGCTGATGAACAGCTGGTTGAAGAGAAACAGATTGAAGAAGTACGCAGTCCGGAAAGTGTGATCAATCTGCTGTCAGTTGACCCTATAGAATTTGAGTTTGGCTATGGGCTGATTCCGCTGGCTGATACTTCACAGGGCGGGGATCTGCTTGACCGGATTATTATGATCAGGCGTCAGTGTGCCCTGGAAATGGGGCTTATTGTTCCTGTTGTACGGATCCGCGACAATATTCAACTAAAACCGAATGAATATGTCATAAAAATTAAAGGAAATACCGTCGGCGGCGGTGAATTATTACTTAATCACTATCTTGCCATGAGTCCCGGGTATGATGATGAGTCAATTAACGGTATAGAAACTGTCGAACCTTCATTTGGTCTTCCGGCATTGTGGATTGACGAAACGGTTAAGGATCGGGCTGAGCTGTCCGGATATACCGTCGTAGATCCGCCTTCAGTTGTAGCTACACATCTGACAGAGCTGATTAAACGCCACGGGCATGAATTGCTTGGACGTCAGGAAACGAAGCAGCTGGTGGACAACCTGCGTGAGAACTATCCTGTGCTGGTTGATGAACTTATGCCTTCGGTACTTGCTATCGGTGACATTCAGAAGGTGCTGGGCAAGCTGCTCCGCGAAAAAATCTCTATCCGTGATCTGGTCACGATATTCGAGACGCTGGCTGACTACGGTACTTATACCAAAGATCCGGATATACTCACGGAATATGTGCGCCAGTCGCTTTCAAGACAGATTACCCAGCAGTTCTCCCAGACGGGAGAAACCCTGCGGGTCATTACAGTCGGACCCAATCTGGAAAAGAAAATTACAGAAAGCGTCCAGCAGACCGAGCAGGGCAGTTATCTGGCTCTTGATCCGGTGTCCACACAAACGGTCTATCAAAGACTTACTGAACAGATTAACCGTCTTCTTCAATCCGGCCAGCAGCCGATTGTGCTGACATCCCCGACCATCCGGATGTATCTGCGCCAGGTGATCGAGCGGACGATGCAGGACATTCCAGTATTATCATACAGTGAACTGGAGCCTAATATTGAAATTCAAAGCGTTGGGGTGGTGAACTTATGAGGGTAAAGCGTTATGTGGTCGACACGATGCCTGACGCGATGCATTCCATCCGCAGCGAACTGGGAAGCGATGCTGTAATCCTCAGTACCAAAGAGATTAAAATCGGCGGTTTTTTGGGAATGTTTCAGAAAAAGAAAATAGAGGTGGTAGCCGCGGTTGAAGAGGCACGCAAGCCAGCTGCCGCCGCAAGCAGCGCTCCGCCAGCGCCTCCAAGCATTCCGCGAAGCGCTGTGCCCCAGGCTTACCAGAAGGCAGCCAGTGCCTCACAGGCGCCTGTCAAGGAAAGGCCTGCTGCCAATTCTTACGCCGAAGTTGCGGCGGCACTGTCCGAGGCCCAGGAGGCAAGAGGGGCGGTGGCCGTGATGCCGCCGGTTGAAGAGGAGCAGAACGAGATTAAGCCTGACGAGACTATGCCTTCTGTACAATCCAAGGAATCCAAAGGTTCACTGTCGACATTGTACGAAAGTCTTGACGCAGGGCTTGATCCGGCTGTTTCCTCAGCCCTGGAAAGCGATGTACTACGCGAGATCAGGGACATGAAACAATGGATGGAACGGATTGCCCGTTATTCATCAAGCGGTGTCGAGCTGCCTCAGATGCTGGAAGAGCTTAAGCGTCAGCTGATCGACCAGGATACCGATGCGGTGCTCATAGAGGAGTGGATCGGCAATATTTATGACCGCTGGAATGAAGATGGGCGGACCTGGACGGCTGACCAGTTTGGGAAGAAGCTGCGCGAGCAGATAAATGAGTTCCTGGCTGGAAGAATTGCCGGCGGGATTGCTCCGGATACCAGAATCGTCTATATTGCCGGACCGACCGGTGTAGGCAAAACTACCTCAATTGCCAAGCTGGCAGCCGAGCAGCTGTTCAAGCATGGCCGTAAAGTAGGACTTATTACCTCCGATACCTACCGGATATCTGCAGTGGAGCAGCTGCGTACATACGCTGCCATTCTGAATATTCCGCTGGAGGTAGTACAGTCGCCGGGAGATCTGCAAAGAGCCATGTTCCGTCTGGAAAGCTGTGACCTGGTACTAATGGATACGGCTGGACGCAATTACCGTAATGAAATGTTTGTAGCGGAGCTCCAGAGCCTGCTTGCCAAGGAATTAAAGAGTGAGACCTTCCTGGTGCTCAGTATGACTTCCAAAAGCCGGGATATGAAATTGATTGCCGAGCATTTCGGCCGCTACCAGCTGGATAAGGTCATTTTCACCAAGCTGGATGAGACAGGAAGCTACGGTCCGCTGTTTAATGTATTAAATGACTTTCCGCTTAAATTGTCATACCTGGCCAACGGTCAAAATGTTCCGGATGATCTGCTGATGGCTTCCAAAGAACAGCTCAGTGAAATGCTGCTGGGAACAGGGGGCTCCTGATGGATCAGGCACAATCTTTGCGGCAGCTGGTATCCAGCCGGGATTCCAAGCCCGAGCCCGGAGACGTCCTTCGGCCCGGATTATTACCGTATGCAGCGGGAAAGGTGGGGTGGGGAAATCCAATTTCACGCTGAATTTCGCTTTGGCGCTTAAAGCGATGGGCAGACGGGTGCTTTTGTTCGATGCGGATATCGGGATGGCCAACATCGATGTGCTCATGGGAGTTACGGCTAAATATAATCTGTACCACCTGCTAAAAAGAGAAGTAGATATTGCTCAGATTATCCAGAACGGGCCCGGTGATCTGCCGTTTATTGCAGGCGGCTCAGGCATGGATGAGCTGTTCTCCCTTTCCGAGTCTGACCTTAATTATTTTACATCACAGATCGCCCGGATTGCCGACACCATGGACTTCATCCTGTTTGATACTGGCGCCGGGCTTTCCAAGGAAACGCTGAAATTTATAACCTCCGCCGATGATTGTCTGGTGGTTACAACACCGGAGCCAACCGCAATTACGGATGCTTATGCACTGATGAAAGTTGTACACAATTCTCATCCTGACGTATCCTTCAAGCTGATTGTGAACCAGGCAGGGGATGAAAAGGAAGCCAGAGGCACCGGCGACAAAATACGTATGGCGGCAAGCCGCTTTCTGCAGCTGGATATCCCTTTTCTCGGTTTTATCAGCAGTGATGTGCATGTGGTTCAGGCAGTCAAGAAACAAGTTCCATTCTCAGTGGCTTTTCCGAACAGTGCAGCAGCCAAAGACGTGCAACGGCTTGCCCTCAATTACCTGTCCGCCGAACCGGTGGAAGCAGTCAAGGTACAGGGCATCAGGGGATTTATCAACAAGTGGTTGAAGCGAAAACAGTAATTGTTCAGAATTAGATGAACAGAGGTGGAAGTGCTATGAGGCCTTATAAAGTTTTGGTTGTGGATGATTCCGCATTTATGCGTAAGATCATATCCGATTTAATCGAAAATGATCCTGACTTCAAGGTCACTGCTACAGCAGCGAATGGCCGTGAAGCGGTAGACAAGGTGAACGAGCTCCAGCCTGATCTGGTAACGATGGATGTGGAAATGCCGGAGATGAACGGCCTTGAAGCTCTGAAGGTCATTATGGCCAATCATCCGCTGCCGGTCATTATGCTGTCAGGGATTAACGAAGAGGGAATGCGGGAAACGATCATGGCACTCGAATCAGGGGCCTTCGATTTTATCCGCAAACCGTCGATTACGAATTCCCAGGATATTATAGCGGTTGGCTTATCGCTAATAGAGCAGATGAAGGGAGCTATGCTGGCCCGTGAGCAGCGTGAGGCGAGAAATGCTTCCCTGAACGCACCTGACATAATCTTGCCGGATCCGCCCGGCCGGTGAATACCGGCAAGCCGGCTGTGCCGGAGCTTCCGGTACGCAAGCCCGGGCTTCCAAAGAGAACGGCGGAAGTGCCCGTTAAGCCTGCAGTGGACAAGCCTAAGCAGCCTGTCCAGGATGCCGGCACGAAGCTGCCGGATACAAGTAAATCCGGGATAAGCACCACGCGGAATCTGCCCAAGACTCCGGCAGCTCCTCTTAAACCTGCTGCATCCGAGCGGCCGAAGAACCGCAAGCAGCCTGATACGGTACAGCCCTTGCCAGAACTGCCTTCCGTTCCGCGCTCTGAGCCGCCAGCTTCGGGGGGGGAACGCAAACCTGGAACGAAGGGATTGCGCAAGCTGGTTGCGGTCGGCTGCTCCACAGGCGGACCGCGGGCGCTCAAAACGTTTCTTGAGAATATCCCGGCAGATTTCCCTGCGCCGATAGTGATTGTGCAGCACATGCCGCCCAATTTCACTAAATCACTGGCCCAGCGTCTGAATACGTTCAGTCCGCTGGAAGTGGCGGAAGCCGAACATGGTATGATTCTGCGCCAGGGAGCAGCATACATTGCTCCGGGAGGCTATCATCTCAAGGTTGTCCCTGCAGCCGGCGGGCAATATGCGATTGAGCTTACAACGGAGGAAGCCCGTAACGGACACCGGCCTTCGGTGGATACCTTGTACGAATCCCTCCTACCGCTTACGGACCTTGAGCGGCATGCGGTCATAATGACCGGGATGGGCAGCGATGGTGCGAGAATGATGAAGGCTCTGCACGACTCAGGTGTAACCTCGACGTTTGCCGAGAATGAAGAAACCTGCGTCGTCTATGGAATGCCGCGTTCTGCGGTGGAATTGCAATGTGTGAAATACGTGCTGCCGCTGCAGGAAATTGCACCGCGGCTGGTACAGGCAGTTAAATAAGGAAAAGCGAACTCGAAGGGGAGGTGCTCGTTAGTGGACATGAATCAATATTTATCCATGTTTATTGATGAGTCAAATGATCATCTGCAGTCATTGAATGAGAGCATGATGGGGCTGGAAGCAAATCCTGAAGATATTAGTATTGTACAGGTGATTTTCCGCTCTGCGCACACCCTAAAGGGTATGGCGGCCACAATGGGATTTGAGGATTTGGCTTCCCTTACCCACCAGATGGAAAATGTGCTTGACCTGGTGCGCAACAATAAACTGCGGATGCAGGATTTTATTTTTGACACTTTGTTCAAAAGCCTGGACGCCCTTGAATCCATGGTGCAGGATATTACGGCAGGCGGGGAAGGCAAGGCCGATGTCACAGCGATTGTCTCTGCCTTGCAGGCTATTGTCCGCGGTGAAATTCCGGCAGCTGGCGGAGCTGCTTCCGCTCCGGCGGCGGCCCAAAGCTCGGCCGAGCTCCAGATCACACTTGATGAATTCCAGTATTCGGTTCTGGATCAGTCGCTGCAGGAAGGGCATCAGTACTGTATATTGACGTGGCAATCCGCAAGGACTGTCAGCTCAAAGCAGTACGGGCATATATGGTTTTTGATCTCCTGGAGCGTTCAGGAGAAGTGGTCAAATCCTTCCCTTCGGTTCAGGATATAGAGCAGGAGAAGTTCGATCACAGCTTCTCTCTCTATTACATAACCCAAAAGGGTGCCGACGAGATGAAGTCGATGATTATGAATGTATCTGAAATCGACACGGTAACAGCGGTAGCCCTTGATCAGGAATCGCTTGCCCAGATGGCTCTGGAGGCTGCGGCAACCGCCGAAGCCCCTGCTCCTGTGCAAGAAGCTCAGGCTGCGCCTGCCGCTTCCATTCCGGCAGCACCTGCTGGCAGGGAAGAGAACGCAGCCAAAGCAGCACCTGCCCGTACAGGCGGGGCACCTTCCCGGACGATCCGCGTCGATATAGAGCGCCTGGATGTGCTGATGAACCTGTTCAGCGAGTTGCTGATTGACCGGGTGCGCCTTGAACAGCTTGCTTCAGAGGTGCAGAACAGCGATCTTACCGAAACGGTTGAGCACATGGGCCGGGTCAGCGGCGATCTGCAGAACATTGTCATGAAGCTGCGAATGGTTCCGGTAGATACTGTATTTAACCGTTTCCCGCGGATGGTACGGGATCTGGCGAAATCGCTGGATAAAAAAATCGATCTGATTATTACCGGCGCTGAAACCGAGCTTGACCGCACAGTAATCGATGAAATCGGCGATCCGCTGGTGCATCTGCTGCGCAATGCGGTGGACCATGGTGTTGAATCGGTCCAGGACCGGACTGCTTCAGGCAAGCCGGAGACAGGGACAGTTAATCTGCGGGCGTCCACAGCGGAAATCATGTCTTTATTGAAATCGAGGATGACGGTGCGGGCATCAAGCCGCAGAAAATCCTGCAGTCAGCTATCAAGAAAGGCATTATCACACAGGAGCAGGCTGCCGGCTATTCTGACGATGAGGCGATTCAGCTGCTGTTTGCACCAGGCTTCAGTACAGCAGAGGTTATCTCCGATGTTTCGGGTCGCGGAGTTGGACTGGATGTTGTAAAATCGAAAATCACTTCTTTAGGCGGCAACGTGGTTGTCTATTCGACGCCAGGCAAAGGAACGAACTTCTCGGTACAGCTTCCGCTGACCCTGTCCATCATTGCAGCGATGCTTGTGAAGATCGGATCAGAGAAATATGCTATTCCGCTTTCGTCGATAGTCGAGACAGGGATTGTGAAAAAGACCCAGATCCGCACGATTCACGGAACCCGGATGATTGAGTTCCGCAACAGCCATATTCCGCTGCTCTCGCTAAGCAAGTTCTATGCCATACCGGATTTTGATGAAAGCACGGAAGAGGAGACAGAAATTGTGGTTGTCCGCAAGGGCGAACGCCTAGCTGCTCTGGCTGTTCAGGACTTTATCGGACAAAATGAGATTGTTATCAAGAATCTCGGCAAATATTTGCCGGAGGTTCAAGGCATCTCGGGCGCGACCATACTCGGTGACGGACAAGTTGCCCTTATTATTGATCCGAACGCATTTATAAAATAATCAGGATAGAACAGGGAGGTTCATTCCATGGCTGAAGATATTAAAGTAATTGTGTTTAAGCTAGGATCTGAAGAATACGGCATTGAAGTGGATAAGGTCCAGACGATCGAGCGTATGATGCCGATTACCCGGGTGCCCAAAACGTATGCCTTCATTAAAGGGGTAATCAATCTGCGCGGTGTGGTTATTCCGGTGATTGACCTGCGCGGCCGTTTTGGAATTCAGGAGGCGGAGCACACGGATCAGACCCGTGTAATCATCGTCAATGTTAATGAGATGGAAGTCGGATTTATCGTAGATTCCGCTAATGATGTCATTGATTTAAATCGTGAATCTATCGACACTCCTCCTGAGGTTGTGGGCGGGATTAAGGCGAAATATCTGGACGGGGTGGCCAAAATCGGAGAAGACCGTCTCCTGATTATGCTTAACTTGTCTGAGGTGCTGAATAAGAATGAAATTGTGCAACTGGAAAGCCTAGAGGGATAGTCGATGGAGCTGTTTAAGAACTTCAAGGATTTCAAGATGGATGTACTAAAAGAAGTCGGTAATATTGGAGCCGGCAACGCAGCCACCGCGTTATCCCAGCTCCTGAATAAGCCGATTGATATGGCAGTACCCAAGGTTCAGCTATTGAACTTTGAGGAAATCACCGATAAGGTGGGCGGAGCCGAAGAACTCGTCTATGCGGTGTTCCTGCGTGTTGAAGGGGAAGCGCCGGGCAATCTCTTTTTCATTCTAGCTCCGGATGCGGCGATCAGCCTCCTCAACCGGATTGCAGGAATTGAGATTCTTCCGGATCAGGAGCTCGGGGAGATGGAATTCTCCGCGCTGAGCGAGATCGGCAATATACTCGCAGGTTCTTATCTCTCTTCGCTTGCAGATTTCACTTCACTGTCGATGTATCCGACTGTCCCTGCGCTGGCTATGGATATGGCGGGGGCCATTCTCGGTTACGGGCTGCTGCAGTTCGGCCAGATGGGGGATGATGCGCTGCTCATTGATACAACCTTCCTGGAAGGGCAAAATGAAATCGAAGGCCAATTTTTCCTTATCCCGGATCCCGAATCATTCCCGAAATTTTCAAAGCCTTAGGAGTACCGTTTGATAATGATTGAGGAACAAAGCATTATTAAAGTAGGAATGGCAGATCTTAATGTAGGCAGCCAGGACAGTCTGATCCGCACGACGGGTCTTGGCTCCTGTGTGGGTCTTACGTTGTTCGATCCCGGCAAAAAACTGGCGGGGATGGCGCACGTAATGCTTCCTTCGTCAGAGATTGCCCGGGAGGGGCAGCTTAACATAGCCAAGTTTGCAGATACTGCCGTTCCTGAGCTGCTGTCCCGCCTGCTGGCACTGGGGGCGGTCCGCAGCCGGATCGTAGCCAAGATGGCCGGCGGCTCACAGATGTTTGCTTTTGCCGGGGGGAATGACACCATGAGGATCGGGCCTCGTAACGTGGAATCCTGCAAGCTGGCCCTGGAGGCGCTCCAAATTCCTCTTATCGCTGAGGATACGGGCGGGAATTTCGGCCGTACGATTGAAATTGCCTGCAGCACCGGGGTGCTTCATATCCGGAGTGTCCAAAAAGGCACCAAGGAAATATAGCGATGGGAAAAATTATAATTAGCCTTTTGTCTGGACTGATTGGTTTTGTATTTACCTTTCTAACAAATTACGGGCACAATTTGCTTGGGACGAGTCTGATTCGCGGGATTTACGGATTTATTCTGTGGTTTGTGCTTGCTTTCTTCCTGAGATGGGTATTGGGTTTTATTGTTAAACAATCTGCATCGGGTGATAACAGCGGCGAGCAGGCCGGCGGTAATGAAGCACTGGGTGCCAAGTTCGATCTGAGCACACCTGATGAAGATGAGGAATTAATAAATCTGCTGAAACAGAAGCCGCCAGAGGAGAGCGGAAGCAGTGAAGGTTTTACCCCGCTGCAGCCGCCCAAACTGGTCTCCATGAAGGATCCTGAAGAATTGGCCAAGGCCGTTCGTCACCTGAAAGAAGAATAAGCGAGCGCCTGCGGCGAAACGGTTTTCATGCCCGCAGGGTGTCCGCTGACTAAACTTTGGGAAGGGTGAAAGCCATTGAACGAGCAAAAAGCTTCTCAATCAGTAACAGACGGGCTGTGGGAGCAGTGGAAAGAGCACGGTGATCCTGAAGCCAAAAAAAAGCTGATTGAGAATTACCTCCATATTGTAGATTATGTCTCCAGCCGTCTGGCTGTCGGACTGCCCAAAAATGTATCCAAAGATGATTTGGCCAGCAATGGTGTAATGGGGCTTATAGATGCTATTGAGAAGTTCGATTACAAACGCGGTTTGCAGTTCCAGACGTATGCATCCTGGCGCGTCCGTGGAGCCATTCTTGACTCGCTGCGCCAAAGTGACTGGGTTCCAAGATCCGTTCGTGAAAAAGCAAAAAAAATCGAGGATGCTTATCAGCAGCTGGAGCAGAAATACTTAAGATCAGTCAGTGATGAGGAAATGAGCCAGCATCTGAACATTTCGGAGACGGAGTTTCAAAATATGCTGCAGGATGTGGCTGTCATGTCACTCTGCTCTCTGGAAGACCCGATCCGCGAAGAAGAGTCGGAAACACGGATGTCCATACTGGTGGACGATAAAGCCAAAAATCCGGACCGTAAAGTAAATGAATTCTATTTGCGCGATACACTCACCAAAGGCATCGAAAAACTAACGGTGAAAGAACGGACCGTTGTGTCCCTTTTATATTATGAAGATCTTTCTTTGAGCGAAATTGCCGAGGTAATGTCATTATCGCCTTCACGGATTTCGCAGCTTCATTCAAAAGCTATTTTGCGTCTGCGAGGGACACTTGAGAAAAACCGCGACCTGCTCATGCAAAATGATTAACCGGACGACGGTGACAAGGGGGAGCAATAATTGATAGGTCATTATGCTTTGAATCAATACGTAAGTATTTCGTTTTCGGAGGATAAAGGGGTCGCCTACTTGGAGTTTTCTAAGAAAGACGAGAATTTCTCCTGCTCCGCCGAAGATCTCGAAGGCTTCCTTCACAGTCATGAGATTCGTTACGGTATTCAGCACGACATTGTCAGACGGATCAGCAGCAACCCGGAAGAATATTTTTTCAGCAGAGTGCCAATCGCTATCGGGGAAGAGCCGGTTCACGGCATTGACGGGCTGGTTGTTATGGCTATTGATCTTGACGAAGACCGCAAGCCGCTGGAAATGGAAGACGGCAAGGTGGATTACAAGGATCTGGTGCGGCTGAACAATGTTTTGAAGGGCCAGCTTATTTGTAAATCGATACCCCCTGTACCCGGCCAGAAGGGCCGAACTGTTACTGGAGAAGAGATTCCCTTTAGACCCGGCAAGGAAGCCCGGTTCAAAGTCGGTAAAAATGTGCTGCTTGACCAGAGTGAAACGGCATTGTATGCGGCAATAGATGGCCTGGTTACACTTACCGATAAGGGAAAGATCAATGTATTTCCGGTATATGAGGTTAACGGCGATGTGGATTACAGCACCGGCAATATTGATTTTGTAGGTACAGTGGTTATCCGCGGCAATGTGCTGACAGGATTCACTGTGAAATCCGCAGGTGATATCCGGGTTGTGGGCGGAGTTGAGGGTGCGGAGCTGACTGCAGGCGGATCCATAGAAATAACAGGCGGTATTATCGGGTACAACAAGGGTCTTGTCAGCGCCGGCAAAAATGTCAAAGTATCTTTTATTCAGGACGGGAACGTGGTTGCCGCTGAAGATGTCATTGTATCCCAGAGTATTATGCATTCCAATATCCGTGCAGGCCGGGATGTTTTATGCAATGGCACCAAGGGTCTGATTGTTGGCGGAATTGTACAGGCCGGGGAAAAGGTAGTAGCCCGGACTATTGGGAATACGATGTCAACCGCTACAGCGGTTGAGGTTGGAGTCGTTCCAGAGCTGCGTAACGAGATCAATGAACTCCGCCAGGAACTGCGGCAGCTGCTGGATAATGAAGACAAGACGGATAAGGCACTCTACCTGCTGAATCAGCTGGCTAACAACGGGCAGCTTTCTTCGGACAAGGTGGCGCTCCGCGTGAAGCTGAATGCTACCAAGCAGGCTCATATGCGTGATGAGAGACGGATCAAAGAGCGTGTGCTGGAAATTGAAAAAATGCTCGAGGATACAACCAAAGCCAAGGTAGTGGTTGTAAAAACCGTTTATGGCGGTTCCAAAATCGTAATCGGCAGATATACGAGATTTGTGAAGGATCCGACGGAGCGGGTTGTTTTTTACTATAGTGATGGCGATATTACCTTGGCGCCGTATAACTAAACAGGCGGGCAGCTGAGGCAGCCGGCCATTGCTTTATGCTGTAAAAGAACATTTTGTTTGTGAAAAGGGGATTGCCATGAGCCTGAAACCGGTGGAATTGCAAATTGCCCTACCCCGGACAACGGATGCAGGGAAAGTGCAGAATGAGCTGCTTCACCGCCCTGTGCTCGATCAACAGATGCTGGCCGGACAGAATGTGAAACATGCAGCAGAGCAGGCGCAGCGTACGAGCGGCGTTGATGAATCTTCAGAAACGAAGCTGAGGGGGGACGGGGAACGGGAAAATGATCAGGGCAATCGGTCATCGGGTCAGGGCCAGAAGAACAAGGATACCCCGCATGATGCAGAGCATCCGTATAAAGGGCGCAGAATTGATCTCAGTCTCTGAGCTGTTCAAAGATAATCGCAAAGGAGAACAAGCATTTGCAACCATGGGTATACATTGTGCTGGTAGGCGCTGTAGCTATTGTCTATGGCATGATCCTGCCGGCGCGCCGGAAAGAAGAAGGGGCCGAGAAGCAAAGCCTTAAAGATACCGAGGCGCCCTTGGGCTCTATATGGCAGACTTGGAACGCGAAAACGAAGAAATGCTGCAGCTTGTCAGCAGCATCAAGCAACAGTCCCAGAGCACCAAAGCAGCATTGCAGGAAGAGATAGCCTTACTCCGTGAGCAGGTTGCCGGGCTGGAGAAGACCACAATGCTGCTGGATGCACGTCTGACGGCAGAGGAAAAGGGCCTGCTCCAGCTGACAGCCTTCACTAAAGACAATGCAGCCAGGCAGCCGGCAGACGATGCCTCCGGAGGTGCTGAGTCCGCTCCAGCACCGAAGCCGAAGCCGGTCAGCTCAATTAAGCTGCGCTATCCGCGGCTGTTTGAGCTGCATGAGCAGGGCAAATCCATCGACTCCATCGCCAAAACGGCCGGCCTGCAGCGTGGAGAAGTCCAGCTTATTCTTCAGCTGGCCAAGCAGGAGGAATCGGTATGATCAAGAACCGTTCGTTCATGCTCGGTCTCGGAACCGGTCTGATCGCAGGCGCGCTGCTCCTGCAGCTGATGCTCTCGGGAGGCGCTGCGCCGCTGACCCGGGAAGAGCTTGTCAGGCAGGCTGCACTACTTAACCTGACCGTTACGGATCCGGCTGCCGAGCCGCAGGCCACTGTTGAGCCGGATGTGGCTGAGCCTGCGCCTGAGGAGCAGACTGGCGGCACAGAGACGCCAGGCGCTGCTACACCAGCGCCTGCATCTGCTCCCGCAGCAACCCCGGCCGCTGCGGTCCAGCCCAGTGCGGCTGCCGAGCCCAGCACGCCGGCCGCACCGTCCCAGCCGGTCCCAAGCAGTGGGACGGCTGAAGTACCAGCGGCTCCGGCCAGCCCGCAGGCTGCCGCAGCAGGCATTATTGCCGTGCGGATTCCTGCCGGCAGCACGCTCACACAAACCGCACAGCTGCTCGCTAACGCCGGAGTTATTACTGATCAGGCCGGATTTCTGGAGACAGCTATCAGCCGGAAAATTAATACTAAGATTCAATCGGGCAGCTACAATTTCATTAAAGGTGAGAGTGTAAACTCCATAATTGAAAAGCTGATAACCGTGAAATAACGCAGAATGTGCCAGTAAATCACAAAACTTTCTGCTAATCGTTGCATCCCGTATTTTAATATGTTATAGTAATTGACGGTGTTAAAACACACGCCGGTTGATTTCGACAAGGGGTGCTTTCTTCTGAAGAAAGTCTTGTAGGAAAATGACACACGGCGGAGGAGACACACAATAAACCAAATCTAGGAGGTGTGTGAAGATGGCAGTAATCTCCATGAAACAGCTTCTCGAAGCTGGGGTACACTTCGGTCACCAGACTCGTCGCTGGAACCCTAAGATGGATCGTTATATCTTCACTGAAAGAAACGGAATTTACATTATTGACCTGCAAAAAACGGTTAAAAAAGTAGAGGAAGCTTACAACTTTGTTAAAAGTGTAGCTGCCGACAACGGCACAATCCTCTTCGTGGGAACCAAGAAACAAGCTCAGGATTCCGTTAAGGAAGAAGCTGAGCGTTCTGGAATGTTCTTCATCAACCAGCGTTGGCTGGGTGGTACCCTGACTAACTTCCAGACAATCCAGAAGCGTATTGACCGCCTGAAGAAGCTGGAAGCTTGGGAAGAAGACGGTACCTTCCAAGTTCTGCCTAAGAAAGAAGTTATCCTTCTCCGCAAAGAGAAAGATCGTCTTGAAAAATTCCTGGGCGGTATCAAGAACATGAAGGGCCTGCCAAGCGCGCTGTTCATCATCGATCCTCGTAAAGAGCGTATCGCTGTTGCAGAAGCACGCAAGCTGGGTATCCCTATCGTAGCTATCGTTGATACAAACTGCGATCCGGACGAAATCGACTATGTAATTCCAGGTAACGATGACGCTATCCGCGCCGTTAAATTGTTGACTGGTAAAATGGCAGACGCTGTTGTAGAAGCTCACCAGGGCGAAGACACAACAACTGCTTAATAGTTAGCCGGGACATAAACAAGAACTTAAATGAAAAGGGTGGTTGGCAGGTGGATAACCTCTCACTGCCCTTTTTTTAGGATAAAGGCCTTGAATGGAATAAAACGACAATTACCTGGAGGGAATAACAATGGCAGTAGATGCAAAATCCGTAAAAGAACTTCGTGAAAGAACAGGCGCAGGTATGCTTGATTGCAAAAAGGCGCTTGAAGAAGCAAACGGCGACATCACCAAAGCCGCTGAACTGCTCCGCGAAAAAGGTCTTTCCGCAGCAGCTAACAAAGCTGGACGTATCGCTACTGAAGGTACTGTAGAATCCTACATCCACGCTGGCGGACGTATCGGCGTACTGGTAGAAATCAACTGTGAAACTGACTTCGTCGGCAAAACAGATTCCTTCAAAGAATTCGCTCGCGACATTGCAATGCAGATTGCTGCAGCTAGCCCGCAGTACGTACGCCGTGAAGAAGTTCCGGCTGAAGCTGTTGAGAAGGAAAAAGAAATCCTGAAAGCTCAGGCGCTGAACGAAGGCAAACCAGAGAAAATCGTTGAAAAAATGGTTGAAGGCCGCATCAGCAAGTTCTACGAAGAATACTGCCTGCTTGAGCAGCCATTCGTTAAAGACCCGGACAAAACAATCGCTCAGCTGCTGAACGAAAAAATCAGCACAATTGGCGAAAACATCTCCATCCGCCGCTTCGTTCGTTACGAGCTGGGTGAAGGTCTTGAGAAAAAAGTCGACAACTTTGTTGACGAAGTAATGGCACAAGTTAAACAATAATAAGCTGCAATACAGCATCCTTGAATTGAATAAAGGCAAGCATCAAAAGAACGGAACACGTACACCTAGTGTTCCGTCTTTTGTAAGAAAGTGAGGGTATACAATTGGGACAGCCGGTATTTAAGAGAGTCGTTCTTAAGGTTAGCGGAGAGTCATTGGCAGGACAAAACGGATATGGCATTGATGCAGTGATGATTAATTCCATTGCTGAGCAGATTAAGGAAGTGGTTGAACTTGGTGTTCAAGTAGCCATTGTCTGCGGAGGCGGCAACATCTGGCGCGGCATCGCCGGCAGTGCAAGCGGCATCGACCGTGCAACAGCCGATTACATGGGAATGCTCGCTACAGTTATGAACTCGCTTGCCCTGCAGGATGCATTGGAGCAGATCGACGTTCCGACACGGGTGCAGACATCTATTTCCATGCAGCAGATTGCCGAGCCGTACATCCGCCGCCGGGCCATCCGCCATCTGGAAAAGGGCCGTGTGGTTATTTTTGCAGCCGGAACGGGTAACCCATTCTTCTCGACCGATACAACCGCGGCGCTTAGAGCAGCCGAGATTGAAGCAGAAGTTATTCTGATGGCGAAGAACAAAGTAGACGGTGTCTACTCTGCGGATCCGTTCAAAGATCCGACAGCCGAGAAATTTGAGCAGCTTACCTATATGGATGTGCTGAACAAAAACCTTGGCGTTATGGATTCCACCGCTTCCTCTCTGTGCATGGATAATAATATACCGCTCATTGTGTTTGCTATTACAGAGCAAGGCAATATCAAACGTGTCGTTCTTGGTGAAAGAATCGGAACGATTGTTAAAGGGAGTGTAGATTAATGCCACAGACGGTTAAGAAAAATGCCGAAGAACGTATGGAAAAAGCGATTGCTTCCCTGAAGCGTGACCTGGCAACCCTGCGTGCCGGACGCGCATCTACAGCGCTTTTGGACCGGATCCAGGTTGAATATTACGGTGCACCTACACCGGTAAATCAGCTGGCCAACATCAGCACCCCGGATTCCCGGACTTTGCTGATCCAGCCATGGGACAGATCATCGGTAGCGGATATTGAACGGGCGATTATGAAGTCGGATCTGGGCCTTACGCCTGCCAATGACGGTACAATCATCCGTCTCAGCATTCCGCCGCTTACCGAAGAACGCCGTACTGAGCTGGTGAAGTTCACCAAGAAGTTTGGCGAAGAAGCAAAGGTAGCGATCCGCAACATCCGCCGCGATGCCAACGATGACATCAAAAAGATGGAGAAAAACGGCATTTCGGAAGATGAATCACGCGGGCACCAGGAAGATATTCAGAAATCAACGGATAAGTTCATAGCTGAAGTCGATAAGGTGCTCTTGTCCAAAGAAAAAGAGATTATGGAAGTATAATGATAATCAAGAGACCTCAAGGCCCCTCCGCATATGGTGGGGTTTGTCTCTTTCTGATAAGAGCTTGGAGGAAACGGAAATGATCAAACGGATTCAAGCATGGCTTAGCCGTAATGACCGGCAGGAAGAACAGCCCGCTGAGATCTCACCTGACAATATTCCCCGGCATATAGCGATTATTATGGATGGCAACGGACGCTGGGCGAAAAGGCGCGGTCTGCCGCGCATTGTCGGTCATCAAAACGGGATGAAGGCCGTAAAACGTGCTACCATCGCTGCTAATGATCTGGGAGTAGAGTTCCTGACGATGTACGCTTTTTCTACAGAGAACTGGAAGCGGCCCAAGGATGAGGTCGATTTTCTGATGAAGCTGCCTGTAGAATTCCTTGCCCTTGAACTGGATGAACTGATTGAAAAAAACGTACAGGTACGTGTGATGGGGGACAGTGAAGCCCTGCCTTCCCATACCCGCAAAGCGATGGAAGAGGCTGTTGAGCGGACAAAGCACAATACCGGACTTGTCTTGAATTTCGCGCTGAATTACGGCGGACGCAAAGAGCTGGAAGACTGTATGCGGGACCTCGGTGAGGAGATCAAGGCCGGCCGGCTGTCTCCCGAGGAGATCACCTCCGAGCTGATTGACAGCAGACTGCTGTCGGGCGGCTTACCTGATCCGGATCTGCTGATCCGAACAAGCGGAGAGATGCGGCTGAGCAATTTTATGCTCTGGCAAGTCGCGTACAGTGAGTTTTGGTTTACGGATGCCTACTGGCCTGAATTTGACAAGACGCATTTGACGCAGGCTGTAGCTGAATATCAGCGCCGTACACGACGTTATGGCGGATTGAAGTAGCCTGTGATGGGAGATGGGAACCTTTGAAGCAACGACTCATTACCGGAATTGTGGCCGGAGCGCTTTTTCTGGGGCTTTGTGCTATCGGGGGCTGGTCCTATCAGCTCCTGCTGACTGCCATGGCACTCGTCGGATTATATGAATTTGTCAAAATGACAGGGCTCTCTCCGTTAAGCGGCACTGCCCTGCTTGGCTACGCTTCGCTTGTCTGCTTCATGATCCCCTGGGGATTGCTGAATGCTTCCGCCTGGCTGACATGGGAACAGGGAGTATGGCTGTTACTGCTGGTTTTCCTGCTGGTTACGGTATTCAGCAAAAATAAACATGACATTCGGTTCACCGCACTTTTGTTTACCGGAATTGTATACATAGGGATGGGCTTTTCCTATATGGGCATCACCCGGGCTGCCGGCGACGGCCATGGCTTGTTCTGGACGCTGCTGCTGCTGTGCTGCATTTGGGGCAGTGACGCCGGGGCATACTTTGTCGGCAGAAGCTTCGGCAAAAACAAGCTCTGGCCGGCCATCAGCCCCAACAAAACGGTTGAAGGTGCGCTCGGCGGTGTAGCTATTTCCGTAATCATTTCGGCATTATTCGCATTATTTGCTCCTGATCTGCTGACTATCGGACGGGCCCTGCTGATCGGTCTGTCTGCTGCTGTTCTCGGTCAGCTTGGAGATCTGGTACAGTCTGCCTATAAACGGGTGTACGGTATTAAGGATTCAGGCTCGCTGCTGCCTGGTCATGGAGGGATTCTTGACCGCTGCGACAGCTGGATTATCGTATTTCCTTTCGTACATATCGTAATGCTTATGCCTTACTAACAAACGACGGGAGAAGATCCAACAGTGAAAAGAATAAGTATACTCGGCTCTACCGGTTCAATCGGCACACAGACACTGGATGTGGTTGCCATGCATCCCGATCAGTTTATTGTGGATGGCTTGGCTGCAGGCAGCAATACGGGTCTTCTGCTTGAGCAGGTCCGCCGCTTTAATCCGCGCCGTGTATCGGTCTCTTCGAAGCAGCATGCGGAGGAGATCCGCTCCAGCCTGCCTGCCGGTATTGAACTTTTTTACGGCAATGAGGGTCTGGTGGAGATTGCTGCAGGCGGGGAGGCAGAGACGGTTGTAACTGCTCTAGTCGGCAGTGTAGGCCTTCAGTCTACCCTTGCAGCTATTGAAGCGGGCCGCCATATCGGACTGGCTAACAAAGAAACGCTCGTCACAGCCGGCCATCTGGTGACAGAACTCGCTGACCGCAAGGGAGTGAAGATCCTGCCGGTCGACAGTGAGCACTCTGCTATTTTTCAGTGCCTGAACGGGGAAAACCGTGCGGATATTGCCAGTATTACTGTCACGGCTTCCGGTGGTTCATTCCGGGATTACACGCGTGATCAGCTCGTAAATGTTACTGTAGAAGATGCACTTCGTCATCCGAATTGGAGCATGGGAGCTAAAATTACCATTGACTCGGCTACGATGGTCAACAAGGGCCTTGAGGTTATTGAAGCACACTGGCTATTCAACCTGCCTTATGAAAAAATTAATGTACTGCTGCATCCGGAGAGCATCATTCACTCCTATGTGGAGTTTTGTGACAGCAGCATTATTGCACAGCTGGGCAGCCCGGATATGCGCGTCCCGATCCAGTATGCCCTGACTTATCCAAACCGCTGGCCTTCACCGGCCTCCAGGCTGTCGCTGGCTGAAATCGGCCGCCTGACCTTCCGGGAGATGGATTATGTCCGGTACCCGCTGCTGAAGCTGGCGATCGAATGCGGTAAAGCAGGAGGAACTGCGACGACTGCCTATAACGCAGCCAATGAGGTTGCAGTTGCCCGCTTCCTGCGCCGTGAAATTTCATTTTTACGCATAGAGGAAATTATTGAAGAAGTACTTCAGCGGCATGAAAATGCCGGTAATCCGAATCTGCAGCAGATTGAGCAATGTGATGCTGTAACCCGGGAAATTGCCGCTAAGCTATAACCGTGTTGAAACGGTTTAAAGTCTGATGCGGGCGGGGAATTTACGTTACCCTGTAAAAATAGGCTGAGACTGTTGATTCTCTTGTGCCGGGCCTTGGAATAATGATAAATTAAGAGGACATACTTCGGTCTTACACCTAAAGGGGGAATGTTACGGATGGAAATGGTAAGGGTCGTTTTTTTAACGGTGCTTATGTTTTTTGTTCTGGTGACTGTCCATGAATGGGGACATTATTTTTTCGCCAAACGCGCCGGTATTCTTGTACGCGAATTTGCTATCGGTTTCGGCCCGAAACTGTTTTCTTATAGACGCGGTGAAACCCAGTTTACGCTTCGTCTGCTGCCTTTCGGCGGATACGCGCGGATGGCCGGGGAGGATCCCGAAATTGTAGAGATCGGCCAGGGGCAGATGATTGCGGTCAGGCTCGGGCAGGACAACAAGGTTAAGAACATCTATCTCGACTCGCTGGACACCCGCAGAAATGTAATCCGCGGTGAAGCGCAGTTTACAGACCTGGAGGATGAGCTGAAGATCCGCCTCGATGTAGACGGCGAGGTTATTACCTATGACGTGCATCCGCAGGCGATGATGATCAAAGGCGGCCAGCAGACCCAAATCGCCCCTAAAGACCGTCAATTCGGCAGTAAAACGGTCGGACAGCGCGCTTTGGCAATCGTAGCCGGACCGGTGATGAATTTTATTCTGGCTTTTGTCCTGTTTGCGCTGCACTTGCAGCTCGCAGGCATACCGATCGAAAATCCTACCGTGGTCAGAATCGGCGATATCAGTGCAGGCATGCCTGCGGAGGAAGCCGGATTAAAGGTAGGAGATATCGTAGTCTCAGTCAACGGCGAGCAAATCGGCGGAGATTATATGAAGATGATCGAGCTGACCTCGGCGTCCAAGGGTAAAGAGATGGACTGGGTGCTGCAGCGCGGCAGTGAAACCTACGAAGTGACGATGATTCCCCGGACCATGGAAGGGGAAGAAGGCGGCAAAGTAGGGATAACCCGGGATGTGGAGACACGCAAAGCCGGATTCGGTGAGACGATCAGTAAATCCGGTACAGCGATGGTAAGCACGACCGAACTGATATTCACAGGATTTAAGCGGCTGATCAACAACTTCAATATGGATGAAGTATCGGGGCCTGTAGGTACCTTCCAGATGACTGGACAGATTGCCATGCAGGGTATTGATTATCTCACCTACTGGGCGGCGATTCTCAGCCTGTACCTCGGGATCTTTAACCTGCTGCCGATTCCGGCACTTGACGGAAGCCGTCTGGTGTTCCTTGGGGTTGAAGCGCTTCGCGGCAAGCCGGTCGATCCGAACCGTGAGGGTATGGTCCATTTTGTAGGATTTGCCCTGCTGTTTCTGGTCATGATTGCTGTAACCTATAATGATATTTTGCGCCTGATTACAGGCTGATTTTTGATCTAACCCAAGCTGATTTATGGCGGACCCGCAAATGGCGGCCGGATGGCTCCGCAGCCAAGCTCTATTTTGCCGGGCAATTTAGGAGGATTTCAAGACATGGCTAAAGATAAGCAGTTCGTTACGGAAATAACGCCGCAGAGCGAGGATTTCTCGCGCTGGTATATCGATGTAATCAAAAAAGCGGATCTGATGGATTATTCGCCGGTCCGCGGCTGTATCGTGTTCAAACCGGAGGGCTATGAAATCTGGGAGCATATCCAGGAGGAAATGAACCGCCGCCTGAAGGCGACCGGTCACCGTAACGCCTATTTCCCGGTGTTCATTCCGGAGAGCTTTTTCCAGAAGGAAAAGGATCATATCGAGGGTTTCAATCCCGAGCTGCCTTGGGTAACAGAGGCCGGAGGTGATGTGCTGGAGGAACGTCTGGCAGTCCGCCCGACCTCAGAAACCATGTTCGGACACATGTATTCCAAATGGATTCAGTCGTACCGCGACCTGCCGGTGCTGATCAACCAGTGGGCGAACGTAGTACGCTGGGAAAAACGCACACTGCCGTTTATCCGGACCACAGAGTTCCTGTGGCAGGAAGGCCATACGGCGCATGAGAACGAAACCGAAGCTCGCGAAGAAACGATGCGGATGCTGGAGAACTACCGTGATTTTGTAGAGAGCTATCTGGCAATTCCGGTTGTTACCGGCCAGAAGACGCCTTCAGAGCGTTTTGCCGGTGCAGTGGACACTTATTCTATTGAAGCAATGATGAAGGATGGACGGGCTGTTCAGGCGGCCACTTCCCATTATCTCGGAACCAAGTTTGCCGAAGCGTTTGAAATTCAGTATCTGAGCCGCGAGAACTCGCTGGAGTATGTACACACTACCTCATGGGGATCTACAACCCGCCTGATCGGCTCGCTGATCATGGTTCACGGGGATGACCGCGGACTGGCGCTGCCGCCTAAGGTTGCTCCGACTCAGGTTATTATGATTCCAATCGGACCGCCTAAGACCCGTGAAGCGGTAATTGGCCGGACGGACGAGCTGTTCAAGCAGCTGAAGGATGCGGGAGTGCGTGTGCGTGTAGACGACCGTGCAGATCTGACCCCGGGCTGGAAGTTTAACGAATACGAAATGCGCGGTGTACCTGTTCGTCTTGAGCTGGGCCCGCGTGATATGGAAAACGGCGTCTGTGTACTGGTGTCCCGGATTACCGGCGAAAAGAAAGTCATCCAGCAGGATAATCTGGTGGAAGAAGTGCAGGCCATGCTGGAGCAGGTGCACAACGAAATGTTTGAGCGTGCGCTGAAATTCCGCGAAGACCACTTCTATTCCGTGGATAGCCTGGAAGAGATGAAGGCCTCGATGGAGGAGAAGCGCGGCTTTGCCCTGGCAGGCTGGTGCGGAACCGAAGAGTGCGAAGATAAAGTCAAAGAAGAAACGGGAGCGGGCAGCCGCAATATTCCGTTTAATCCGGCAGAGCAAAAGACTACCTGCATCTGCTGCGGCAAACCGGCCAAGCATACGGTTGTTTTTGCCAAAGCTTATTAAACAACAATCGATTATAATAGACAGTATCTGAATGCAGCTTCTGGCGAGAGGAGTCGGCGGGCCGAAAGAACCCAACACTTTGTCGACCCGGAAGCTTTTTACAATTTATCATTGTGTAAGTGGGTGGGGGAAGCATGGAACAGAACGCGGAGAGAAGAAAAAGGTTCGAGCTTCTGATGAAGCAGGGGGAGATTCCGCCTGCGCTGATTGATTCCTATTTCATGGACGGACAGATTGAGCGTGTAGAGATCAGCCGTGGTAATAAAGACTGGCATATTGTCATCGCCAAGGATAGTCTCGTCCCGGCACAGGCGTACCGGACCTTTTGTTTGAGAATGCGTGAGAAGCTGCAGCATATCGCCAAAGTCAGCTTCCTGTTTTTATATGATGAAAACAAGGTTGGCAGACAGGAGCTTGTACAGGAGTACTGGGGGCTGTTCATTGAATGGGTGCAGCGGGAGATCCCGTCGGTTAACGGCTGGCTGACCCGGTCTGCACAGGAGTTGCAGGACAGTACGCTTGTGCTCAGCCTGAATGACAAGATGTCACTGGAGCTTGCCCGCAAAAAGGGAATCGAGGCCGCCATTATTAAATTTTATGATAAATATTTCGGATTTCCGCTGAAAGTAAAGCTGCAGATTGCCGAGAATGAAACCAGCAAAGCGGATGCTTATGAGGAATTCCAGCAGAAGCTGCAGCAGGAGCAGCGTGAACTCGTGGAAATGATGATGATGACCAGCAGCGAACCGGAGGAGCCGGAGGACGAAACCGATCCGAATGAAGTGATCAAGCTCCAGGTTGGCTATGAAATCAAGGAGCAGGCAACACCGATTCTGCAAATTCAGGATGAAGAGAAGAAAATTACAATTCAAGGGACGATTTTTGGGCTGGAGAGCAAGGAGCTTCGCAACGGCAATACGCTGTTCACCTTCTGTATAACCGATTTCACCGATTCCCTGCAGATGAAGATGTTCGCCAAAACCAAAGAAGATCTGAAAATTATGAGTCAGCTGGCCAACGGTAAGTGGGTTAGAGCGCGTGGCAAGGTTGAGTATGACCGGTTCATGCAGATCCCTGAGCTGGTAATGATCCCGTCGGACTTGTCCGAGGTAAACGCACCTCCGGCCCGCAAAGACAATGCCAAGCAAAAACGGGTTGAATTCCACCTGCACACGACCATGAGCACAATGGATGCTGTTACGCCGATCGGAGAGTACATCAAAACGGCCGCCAAATGGGGCCATCCCGCCATTGCCGTTACCGATCACGGGAACGTGCAGAGTTTTCCGGAAGCCAACCATGCTGTCCATAAGCATAAAATCAAAATGCTCTACGGTGTGGAAGCCAACGTGGTCAACGACGCCGTAAATATTGTGGAAAATCCGCAGCCGATGGATCTCAAGACAGCCACCTATGTCGTATTCGATATCGAGACCACCGGTCTATCCATCACACGCAATAATATTACCGAGCTTGCTGCTATCAAAATGTGTGAAGGCAAGGAGATCGGCCGTTATACAACATTCGTTAATCCGCACGAAAAAATCCCGTACCATATCCAGCAGCTGACTAACATTACTGACGAAATGGTTAAGGATGCCCCGGATTTGGAACCGGTACTGAAGGAATTTGTCGAGTTCATAGGCGATGCTGTTCTGGTAGCTCATAATGCGCGGTTTGATATGGGCTTTATTCAGGCCTCACTGCTGAAGCTGGGCCAGCCGCAGCTGCCAAATCCTTCACTGGATACGCTGGAGCTGGCGCGGCTGTTGTTTCCGAGCATGAAGAATCACCGTTTGAACACACTTGCGGATAAATATAAAGTGCTGCTGGAAAGCCATCACCGGGCAGTTGATGATACCATTGCGCTCGGCGGTATTTTGACGGGCCTTCTGAATGATGCCGAGAAGCTGAAGAATCTGACCCGGCTGGAGCGGCTGAACGACTATGTTGGTAATGATCTGTCCAATGTCCGGCCATTCCACTGCGGAATCTATGCTCTTAATCCTATCGGCAAAAAGAACCTGTATAAGCTGATCTCCATGAGCCATACGGAGTACTTCAAGCGTGTACCATGCATCCCGAAATCGAAGCTTGAGCAGCACCGCGATGGACTGATCGTGATTTCCGGCTGTGAGCGCGGGGAATTTTTTGAGACAGTGCTCAACAAGACGGTAGAGGAAGCGATGGAGGTTGCCCAGTTCTATGATGTTCTGGAAATTCAGCCGCTGACCATGTATATGCATCTCGTGGATAAAGGGTTTGTGGCAACGGCTGAGGATTTAAGGGACGTTGTGCGCAAAATCTGTGAAATCGGCGAACAGATGAACAAGCCGGTCATTGCCACGGGCAATGTTCATTATCTGGAGCCCCGCCAAAAGCTGTTCCGTGACATCACGATCCACGGCATTACCGGCTTCAGTCCGCTTAAGGATCAGGTCAAGCCGGATGCCCATTTCCGGACAACGGATGAAATGCTAGCGGAGTTCGAATTCCTGGGTGCGGAAAAAGCGATGGAGGTTGTTGTCACCAACACCGTAGCGCTTGCCGAGCGGTTCGAGGAATATGATCTGTTTCCCAGCGAACTCTTTACACCGAATATTGAAGGAGCGGACGATGAAATCCGCAGCACCTGCTATAATACGGCCAAGTCCATTTACGGTGAGGATCTCCCGGAAGTCGTGGTGGCCCGCCTGGAAAAAGAGCTTGCGCCGATTATCAAATACGGCTTCTCGGCCAACTATCTGATTTCGGAGCGGCTTGTTAAAAAGTCGAATCAGGACGGATACCTCGTAGGTTCCCGCGGCTCGGTCGGCTCGTCTGTAGTTGCAACCTTCCTCGGCATCTCCGAGGTTAACCCGTTGCCGGCGCATTACATTTGCCTGAATCCCGAATGCAAGCATAGCGAATGGTTCCTGGACGGCAGCGTGCCGAGCGGTTTTGACCTCCCGGATAAAGCCTGCCCGAACTGCGGCGGCAGGCTGAAGGGAGAGGGGCAGGATATTCCGTTTGAGACCTTCCTTGGCTTCAAAGGGGACAAGGTTCCCGATATCGACCTTAACTTCTCCGGGGAGTACCAGCCCAATGCCCATAACTTTACCAAAACGATGTTCGGCCCGGATAACGTATTCCGTGCAGGAACGATTGGTACGGTAGCGGAGAAGACAGCCTTCGGCTTCACCAAGAAATATGAGGAGCATCACCAGAAGCGCTGGCGGGGGGCCGAGCTTAACCGTCTGGCTGCTGGCTGCACAGGCGTTAAGCGCAGCACCGGACAGCATCCCGGCGGTATCGTCGTTCTGCCGGATTATATGGAGATCGAGGATATTACACCGGTCCAGTTCCCTGCGGATGATGTAACAGCCGAGTGGAAAACGACCCATTTTGATTATCATGCCTTTGACGCCAACCTGCTGAAGCTTGATATTCTGGGCCATGATGATCCGACCATGATGCGTATGCTGCAGGATCTGACCGGCGTCGATCCGACGACCATTCCGATGAATGACCCGAAGGTTATGAGCATGTTTAACTCCACAGAGGCGTTAGGTGTGCGGCCTGAACAGATCCGTACCCCTGTGGCCACCTACGGTGTACCGGAAATGGGGACCAAATTCGTCCGGCAGATGCTGATTGAATCGAAGCCGTCCAGCTTTGCCGACTTGCTGCAGATATCAGGACTGTCACACGGTACCGGCGTATGGCTGGGCAATGCACAGGAACTGATCAAAAACAACACCTGCAACATTAAGACCGTAATCGGCTGTCGTGACGATATCATGCTCTATCTGATCTATAAGGCGGGTATGGATGCGAGCCTGGCATTTAAAATTACGGAAAGCGTGCGTAAAGGAAAAGGGCTGCCGCCCGAATGGATTGAAGAGATGAAGAAATGCAAGGTGCCGCAATGGTACATTGATTCCTGTCTGAAGATCCAGTACATGTTCCCTAAGGCGCATGCCGCTGCGTATGTAATCTCTGCAGTGCGGACCGCCTACTTCAAGCTGTATCATCCGATTGAATATTATGCGACCTACTTCTCGGTACGTGCCGCTGACTTTGACATCGAGCTCTGCTGCCAGGGCTATGAAGCGATCAACCGCCAGATCGGCGAGATCGAAGCCAAGGGCTTCCAGGCGCTGCCTAAGGAAAAAGCGATGCTGCCTGTGCTCGAGATGGCACTGGAGATGACGGCGCGCGGGTTCACCTTTAAGAACATCGATCTGTACCGTTCCGATGCGAACCGTTTTACCGTGGACGGCACCAGCCTGATTCCGCCGTTCTCCGCGCTTGCGGGAATCGGTGAGAATGCGGCGATCAATATTGCGGCCGCCAAGGATGCCGGCGAGTTCCTGTCGATTGAGGATTTCCAGCAGAAATCCAAAGCGAGTAAGACGGTTATCGAGCTGCTGACCGGGATGGGCTGCTTCCGCGGACTTCCGGAGAGCAACCAGCTGTCACTGTTCTAAAAATACCCCGCAAAGTGAACCGATGGCTCCGAAGAATCACCTGGTACTTTGCGGGGACCCCCGGAATATCAGCCGGGCAAAGCCTTGCCGGACAGGCAGTCAAGGGCTGGTACTTGTCAGTGCAGATGCACTATGGTATAATTTTTCTTGGTAATAATGAGATAAGTCCGTTGTGTAAAGAGTGGGGAAACCCACTCTTTATCTTTGGTATATAGCAAAAGACAAGTTCGTGGAGGTAATTTTCTTTTGAGCACATCCAAATCCAAAATCAAACAAACGGTAGAGCAGATGCTCGGGTCCTATCTTGAGGACAATGGTTTCGAACTGGTGGACGTTGAATACGTGAAGGAAGGTTCCAACTGGTTTTTGCGCATATTCGTAGATAAAGAAGGCGGCATCGATATCGATGACTGCGGCATGATCAGCGAATATTTCAGCTCAAAGCTGGATGAGAATGATCCGATCCCCGAGGCCTATTTCCTGGAGGTTTCCTCTCCGGGGGCTGAACGGCCGCTCAAAAAAGCAGCGGATGTAGCCAAAGCGGTAGGCAAGGACGTATATGTAACGGTTTATGAGCCGATTCAGGGCCTTAAGGAATTCGAGGGCCGTTTGGTCTCGTTCGAGAATGAGGAACTGCTCATCTCCGCGGGCAAAAAAGAACATGTTGTGCCGTATGCCAAAGTCGCCAGCGCGAGATTGGCCATTATTTTTTAACGTTTTGAAAGGGGGACCGGAATTTCATGAGTATGGATTTTATTGAAGCTATGAATGAACTGGAAAGGGAGAAAGGCATCAGCAAGGATGTGCTGTTTGAAGCCATCGAAGCTGCGCTGATCTCCAGCTATAAACGCAACTTCAATGCGGCGCAGAACGTGCGTGTGGATATGAACCGTAACACAGGTGTTATTAAAGTGTTTGCGCGCAAGATGGTAGTCGAGGAGGTTCTCGATGCCAGAACTGAAATTTCCTTGCCTGCCGCAAGGGAAATCAATCCGCATTTCCAGCTGGAAGATGTCGCCGAGCTTGAAGTAACACCGCGCGATTTCGGACGCATTGCCGCGCAGACTGCGAAGCAGGTCGTAACCCAGCGTATCCGTGAAGCGGAACGCGGACTTATCTATAATGCTTTTATCGATAAGGAAGATGATATTGTTACCGGTCTTGTCCAGCGGCAGGATATGCGCAACATCTACGTCGACCTCGGCAAAATCGAAGCTGTGCTTCCGCTCAGCGAGCTGATGCCTGGTGAGAAGTTCAAACAGAGCGAGCGGATCAAGGCGTATATCACCAAGGTGGAGAACACGACCAAGGGGCCGCAGATTATGCTGTCACGCAGCCACCCCGGCCTGCTCAAGCGTCTGTTCGAGCTGGAAGTTCCGGAAATTTTTGACGGAGTCGTTGAGATTCGTTCTGTTGCCCGCGAAGCAGGCTTCCGTTCCAAGATTGCTGTCTTTTCCCGCAATGAAGAAGTTGATCCGGTCGGTTCCTGCGTAGGTCCTAGAGGTACGCGTGTACAGACTATCGTGACAGAGCTGCGCGGCGAGAAGATCGACATCGTGCGTTACTCTGACGCGGTACAGGAGTATGTGGCCAATGCGCTCAGCCCGTCCAAGGTGCTTGAAGTTCAAGTCTTTGAAGCTGAGAAAATGGCCCGCGTTATCGTGCCTGACTATCAGCTCTCGCTGGCTATCGGCATCAAGGGCCAGAACGCCCGTCTTGCCGCCAAGCTGACCGGCTGGAAAATTGATATCAAGAGCGAGACGCAAGCGGAGCAGGAGTATGGCAGACCGAAAACGTTTAGCGATGAAATGCATCAGGATTCCGTCTCCATCGATTAATTTGGCTGTTGACTGACGGGGGGCGATTAGAATGAAGCAAAAGAAGGTTCCGCTGCGCAAATGTGTTGCCAGCCAGGAAATGATGCCCAAGAAAGAGCTGATCCGCGTAGTCCGCACACCGGACGGCGAAGTGATGATCGATCTGACCGGGAAGAAATCAGGACGGGGCGCTTACATCTGCGGCAAACTGGAATGCTTTAAACTGGCACAAAAAAACAAAGCGCTTGACCGTGCATTAAAGTGTCAGGTGAGTCCTGAAATCTATGCCCAGCTGGCCAGGGATTTTGCATCCGTAGAGGAAGAATTTCTAGCAGCAAAGGATAGTGAGGACAATGAGTAAAACCCTTTCTTATTTAGGGCTTGCGATGAGAGCAGGCAAGATTGTCACCGGAGACGAGGCTGTACTCAAGGCAGTGCGGTCCTCAGAGGCGAAGCTGGTCGTCCTGGCAGGTGACGCTTCAGATAATACCCAAAAAAAGTTTCGCGATAAGTGCGGAACCTACGATATTCCACTAGTAATCGCATTTCACCGGGATGAACTCGGTGCAAGTATTGGTAAGGACCAGCGCGTTGTGCTGGCCGTTACGGATAAAGGATTCGCGGAAATGATCTCCAGAACGCTTGGAGATACTGTCGGAGGTGGAGTTATTGACTAAAGAAGACAATAAGGATAAACTGCGCGTGTATGAATACGCGAAATCTCTGAATATGAGCAGTAAAGAAATTATTACAATTCTGAAGCGTTTGAATGTTCCTGTGAATAATCATATGAGTGTGATGGAGGACGGCTCCGTAAACAAAGTGGAGCAGTTCTTTAAGGATATCAAGTCAAACGCTGCAGCCAAGCGGGACACCGGCACCAGCAGCCGTCCGGCATCAGCCGGTACGGTAACCGCCGAACCCCAGAGTGCTCAGAATGCCAACAAAAATCAACCGGAAAAGCAGGTAGGTATGAACAGTAACCAAAACAACAACCAATCGACAACGTCACCTAGGCCCCAAAGCGGACAAGATTCCCGCAGAACCAACTCAGGCTCCACCCAGAATTCCCGCCCGCAAGGCAACCGTCCGCAAGGCGGAACCGGCGGCAACCGCCCTCAGGGCAGTTCCACTGGCGGTAACCGTCCGCAGGGCGGCTCCACTGGCGGTAACCGTCCGCAAGGCAGCTCCACTGGCGGCAACCGTCCGCAGGGCAGTAACGGCGGTGGTAACCGTCCACAAGGCGGCAGCGCAGGCAGCCGTCCGCAAGGACAAGGCGGCGGTGCTCCGCGTACCGGCGACCGTCCGCAGAGCAGTGCTCCGCGCACAGACAGCCGTCCGCAAGGACAAGGCGGCGGTGATTTCTCCCGCGGCGGAGACAGAGGTCCGAAGAAGAACACTTCCGGCGGCAGACCGAACAACAATGGCGGCCAGAAGCGCTTTGAAGACGGTAAAGGCGGCGGTAATTTCCGCAACAACCGCGGCGGCAAGAATAGCCGCGGCGGCAGAAACCAGCCGGTCGTACACCGTGAGAAGATTGACAACACACCGAAGAAGATTATTGTCCGCGGTAATATGACTGTCGGTGAAACAGCCAAGCTGCTCCATAAGGATGCTTCCGAAGTCATCAAGAAGCTGATCCTGATGGGCGTTATGGCGACCATCAACCAGGAGCTTGATATCGACACCATTCTGCTCTTGTCCGGAGAATTTGGCGTAGAAGTAGAAGTGAAGATCCCTGTGGACGAAGACAGCTTCGAAACAGTGGAAGAGAACGATTCCGAAGAGGATCTGCAGACCCGTCCGCCGGTTGTTACGATCATGGGTCACGTTGACCATGGTAAAACAACTTTGCTGGATGCGATCCGTTCAACGAACGTAACCGGCGGCGAAGCCGGCGGGATTACCCAGCACATCGGTGCGTATCAGGTGGAAATCAACCACAAGAAAATTACGTTCCTGGATACTCCGGGTCACGAAGCGTTTACCGCCATGCGTGCCCGCGGTGCACAGGTCACTGATATGACCATTATCGTTGTAGCTGCCGATGACGGCGTTATGCCGCAGACGGTAGAAGCGATTAACCACGCCAAGGCTGCCGGTCTGCCGATCATTGTTGCTGTTAACAAGATCGATAAGCCGGGTGCTGATCCAGACCGCGTGAAGCAGGAGCTTACTAATTATGAGCTGGTACCGGAAGAGTGGGGCGGAGACACCATCTTCGTTAACCTGTCAGCCAAACAGCGCATTAACCTGGAAGAGCTGCTGGAAATGATCCTGCTCGTAGCCGAAGTTAATGAGTACAAAGCGAACCCGGACAAACGGGCACGCGGTACTGTTATAGAAGCCGAGCTTGACAAGAACCGCGGACCGGTTGCCCGTATTCTCGTGCAGAACGGTACGCTGAAGGTGGGAGACGCATTTGTAGCAGGTAACTGCTTCGGTCGTGTCCGCGCTATGGTGAATGACAAGGGACGCAAAATCAAGGAAGCGGGACCTTCCACTCCGGTGGAAATTACCGGTCTGACTGAAGTGCCGCAGGCGGGCGATCCGTTCATGGCCTTCGAAGACGAGCGCAAAGCCCGTGCAATTGCCGACAGACGCTCCACAACCCAGCGCCAGTCCGAGCTGAACACAAATACCCGTGTTACACTGGATGACCTGTTCAAACACATCAAGGATGGCGAGATCAAAGACCTGAACGTAATCATCAAGGGTGACGTACAGGGTTCGGTTGAGGCGCTCAAGAGCTCCCTGGCGAAGATCGAGGTTGAAGGCGTACGCGTGAAGATTATTCACAGCGGTGCCGGCGCCATTACAGAATCCGATATTACACTGGCTGCAGCATCCAATGCCATCGTAATCGGCTTCAACGTCCGTCCGGACGCACAGACCAAAGCTGCTGCAGAGCAGGAGAAGGTTGATGTGCGCCTGCACAACATCATTTACAACGTAATTGAAGAAATCGAAAGTGCCATGAAGGGCATGCTCGATCCGGTCTTCAAAGAAAATATTATCGGTCATGCCGAAGTGCGCAACGTCTTCAAAATCAGCAAAGTGGGCAGTGTTGCAGGCTGTATGGTTACAGACGGCAAAATTACCCGCAATGCCGAAATGCGCCTGATCCGCGGCGGAATTGTTGTCTTCGAAGGCAAGATCGATACCTTGAAGCGCTTTAAGGATGATGCAAAAGAAGTGGCGCAGGGTTATGAATGCGGCATAACTTTGGAACGCTATAATGACCTCCAAGAGGGGGACATTATCGAAGCGTTCATCATGGAAAAGGTAGAGCGCTAAGCGAAGAGGTGAATACAAATGTCTAAAATCAGAGCAGGGCGGGTTGGCGAGCAGATCAAGAAAGAGCTGAGCCAGCTCATCCAGAGCGGATTAAAAGATCCGCGGGTAGGCTTTGTTACCGTAACCGGCGTAGACGTGACGAACGATCTGTCGCAGGCCAAAGTATACCTGAGCGTGTTCGGCGATGCGGAGCAGCAGAATGCCTCGCTCAAAGCGATTGAGAAGGCCAATGGCTTTCTCCGCTCTGAGCTTGGCAAGGCGATCCGCCTGCGCCATACGCCGGAGCTGATCTTCAAGATTGACGAATCCGTTGCTTACGGAAGTCATATCGAGAAGCTGCTCGGCGAGATCATGCACGAAGAAAGCTAGGAAACATAAAGGAGACGGCGAATGCAGAGCTATGAACAAAGTCTCCAGCAGACCCGTGAGTTTCTGCTGGAACACGACGATTATCTTGTAGTGTCGCATGTTCAGCCGGACGGAGATGCAGTCAGCTCCACCCTTGCGGTGGGCTGGCTTCTCTCATGTCTGGGCAAAAAATACACTATGCTGAATGAAGGTCCGATTCCTAAGCGGATGGAATATTTATGGCATGCCGGTGAAATCGTGAATCTGGCGGACGGTGAGCTGCCCCGCCAATACAGCAATATCATTTGCGTCGATTGTGCAGATTTTCAGCGTGTGGGCCTGACCCAGCGCTACTTTGCCAGCGATGCGCGCATCGTGAATATTGATCATCATCCAACCAATAACGGTTACGGCCTCGTTACGCTGATTAAGCCGGATGCTGCTGCGACTGCAGAAATTTTGTTCGACCTGCTGAAGACGTTTCAGGTGGAATGGGACCTTGATATTGCTACAGCCATTTATACCGGACTGCTGACAGATACCGGGGGCTTCCGCTACACGAATACTTCACCAAAGGTTATGGCGGCCGTTTCGGAGCTGCTGGCAATGGGTGTGAATGGCCCTGAACTGGCGGAGAACCTGCTGGAGGAGATGACGCTGGCTCAGGTCAAGGTGCTGAACCGGGCGCTTAATACCCTGCAGCTCTCGCCGGAAGGGGATATTGCCTGGCTGCATGTTACCCCGCAGGACATGATCGATTGCGGTGCAGCAAATGAAGATCTGGAAGGTATCGTCAATTATCCGCGTAACATCCGCGGGGTAGAGGTTGGCATCCTGTTCAAGGTAATAAATGAGCATGCGGTCAAAGCAAGCCTGCGTTCAGCCGGCAAGGTGGACGTTGCTGCACTGGCCCAGGTATTCGGCGGAGGCGGACATACCCGGGCGGCAGGAGCGCGTATCGACGGGACACTGGACGAAGCGGTTGCGCTGGTGCTTCAGGAGGTCAGACGCCATCTATGAGTGAGCTTAAAGGTGTACTCGCAGTCTTTAAGCCTGCAGGCTTTACCTCACATGATGTGGTCGCCAAAGCCCGGCGTATTCTTGGTATGAAGCGGATTGGCCACACCGGGACGCTTGATCCTCAAGTAACCGGGGTGCTGCCGCTGTGTCTTGGACGGGCTACGCGGGTAGTGGAGTACATACAGGAACTTCCCAAGGAATATGTAGCCACGCTGCGTCTGGGCCTGTCTAGTGATACGGAAGATATGACGGGAACGATTACGGAATCGGTGGATGAGGTCCGGGTAACCGAGGCTGAAGTGCTGGCTGTACTGGAATCGTTCAGAGGAGTTATTTCACAGGTGCCGCCCATGTACTCGGCGGTCAAGGTTGACGGCAAACGGCTTTATGAGCTTGCCCGGGAAGGCAAGACCGTGGAGCGCAAGAGCCGTGAAGTGGAAATCTATGAGATTGAAATGACGGATATGGTCTGGAACGGCAAATATCCCGATATTACCTTCCGTGTGCTTTGCTCGAAGGGGACCTATATCCGTACGCTTTGTGTGGATATCGGCCGTGCCCTGGGGATACCCGGTGTTATGGCGCAGCTTACACGTACGATGTCTGCCGGAATCTCTGCCAGCCACTGTCTGACACTGGAGCAGATTGCGGAATATAAGGAAGCCGGTACACTTCAGCAGCATCTGATTGCTGCGGATGAAGCCATCTCCCATTTGCCCCGGCATACGGTGACTGATGAGAAGAAAATGGCTGCCCTGCAGGGGCAGCGTCTCTCCATCCGTTATGTAACGCCTGAGGTGAAGGACAGCGGAGATTTCCGGCTGTACGACGGTGCAGGCGAGTTCCTCGGCATTTACAAGCTCGACGAGGCGGGAGCTATTGCTCCGGTCAAGGTATTCGCACAGCGCTAATTATTAATTTATTTGTGAATTGTAGGTGAGAAACAGCGTGAGAACCGTAACCTTAAGCTATCCAATACCGCCGGAGACTGCGGCGGAGTGGGCTCAGCCGCAAGTAGCCGCCCTGGGACAGTTCGACGGGCTGCACCGCGGACATGCCAGCGTCATTACATCCGCTGTTGCCCTGGCCCGCAGACAAGGTGTACCGGCTGCAGTGATGACCTTTCATCCTCATCCCAAGGATGTTATGGGCAAAGGCGATTATGATGGATATTTGACCCCGCCAAAGGACAAGCAGGAAATCCTGGACGGTATGGGCGTCGATATTTTGTATATAATAGAATTTAATGAGCAGCTCTCCAGGGTCAGCCCGCAGGATTTTGTATCTGTAATGCTGCTGCCGCTGCAGATTGTAACGGCCGTGGTCGGATTTGATTTCCGCTTCGGCTATCTGGGCGAAGGGGATGCGGATATGCTTCGTGAACTGGGGCAGGGAGCAATGGGTGTCGAGACGGTTCCGCCTTTTCTGCTTGAAGGGGAGAAGGTGAGCAGCTCGGGAATCCGGAGAAGCCTGTACAGCGGAGATCTGGCCCTGGCGAACAGCTGGTTCGGCCGCTGCTATCATCTGCGCGGAACGGTTGGACATGGTGAGAAGCGGGGTCGTACGATCGGTTTCCCGACAGCGAACCTTCAGCTTGAGGACCGTTATGTCATTCCGGCAAAAGGCGTTTATGCCGTTAAGGTTTTCTATAAGAATGAAACCCTGTATGGTGTCATGAATGTCGGTGTCAAACCTACCTTCCATGACGGAATGGCAGCGCCGAGCTTTGAAGTGCATCTGTTCGATTTTGCTGATGATATTTACGGACAGGAGCTTAAGGTTGAGCTTCAGGCTTTTATACGGCCTGAACGGAAGTTCGAGTCGATTGATGCGCTCATCTCGCAGATTGCACAGGATGCCGGCACGGCAAAAGAGCTGCTGGGTTATTCTTCATAATCTTCTGCGGACATGCGTTTACTTTTGTCTCCGAAGATGCTATACTGATTAACGTTGCTGGAATGACAGCATCATAACCTTAGCTTGGTTGCACGTTCTCACCGACGGCGACGAGGCTACTGGCGATTATAATGAAGGAGGTGAACAGGATGGCATTGACTCAAGAACGTAAACACCAATTGATCGACGAGCACAAAACTCATGAATCCGATACAGGATCCCCTGAGGTGCAAGTTGCTATCCTTACGGAGAATATCGTTAATTTGACTGACCACTTGCGTACGCACAAGAAGGATCACCATTCCCGCCGCGGACTGCTGAAGATGGTTGGACAACGTCGTAAACTGTTGGCTTATTTGAAGAATAAGGATATCCAACGTTACAGCGCCCTGATCGAAAAACTGGGATTGCGTCGCTAATTTCCATAAGAGTAACCTTAAAGCAGCCTGGTTGTATACCGTATGTCCTTCTTACGATCGACAACGGGACAGCCGGGTTGCTTTTTGAAAATTTACGGAGATTTTTCCAGTTTTCAAAAGGATATGATTCGCAGAAACGGCTATTTTACCTTTATGGAGGACAAGCCGTTTTTGCTTGTAGAATGAATCGCAACAAATTACCCATCAAGGAGGGATTTTATGGAACAACGTGTTGAGATGCAGCTTGGCGGAAGACGCCTTGTGCTGGAAACCGGGCGTCTTGCTAAACAGGCAAATGCCGCTGTAATGGTCCGCTACGGAGATACTGCAGTATTGTGTACGGTTACTGCCTCCAGTGAGCCTAAAGATCTTGATTTTTTCCCGCTTACAGTGAACTATGAAGAAAGACTATACGCAGTAGGTAAAATTCCGGGCGGATTCATCAAACGCGAAGGCAGACCAAGCGAAAAAGCGATTCTGTCCAGCCGTTTGACTGACCGTCCGATTCGTCCTTTGTTCCCGGAAGGGTTCCGTAACGATGTTCAGGTATTGAACATGGTAATGAGCGTGGATCAGGACTGTGCGCCGGATATCGCGGCAATGATCGGTACTTCTGCTGCGCTGAGCATTTCCGATGTGCCGTTTGACGGTCCGATCGGCGGAGTGGCTGTCGGCCGGATCAATGGCGAATTCGTTATTAATCCTGACGTTGCCCAGCAGGAAGCCAGCGACATCTATGTCGTGGTTGCCGGAACCAAAGATGCCATTATGATGGTTGAAGCAGAAGCAAACGAAGTGCCGGAGGATGTGATGCTGGAAGCCATCATGTTCGGGCATGAAGAAATCCGCAAGATCGTAGCCGTTATTGAAGAGCTGGTAGCTGTTGCCGGTAAAGAAAAGATGGCCGTGAAGCTGCATGCTGTAAATGCTGACGTGAATACTGAGGTTCGTGCTTTTGCCGGAGACCGTCTGGTGGAAGCCGTTAAAATCGCCGAGAAGCACGCGCGCCAGGACGCAATTGATCTGATCAACAGCGAAACCGTGGAGTATTTCGTTGAGAAATACATAGAAACACCTGAGCTGCTGAAGGATGTCAAGGAAGTGCTGCATGATATCGTCAAGGATGAAGTGCGCCGCCTGATTACGCATGACAAAGTGCGTCCGGATGGCCGCAAGCTGGATGAGATCCGTCCGATCGAATGTGATACGGCACTGCTGCCGCGTACACACGGTTCCGGGCTCTTTACACGCGGACAGACACAAATCCTCAGCGTATGTACACTTGGTGCGCTTGGTGACGTGCAGATTCTGGATGGAATCGATCCGGCTGAAACCAAACGCTTCATGCATCATTACAACTTCCCGCCGTTCAGCGTAGGGGAAGCCCGTCCGCTGAGAGCACCGGGCCGCCGCGAGATCGGTCACGGAGCACTGGGTGAACGCGCCTTGTCGAAGGTTATCCCTAGTGAAACGGAATTCCCATACACCATTCGTCTGGTATCGGAAGCTATTGAATCCAACGGTTCAACTTCCCAGGCAAGCATCTGCGCCAGTATCCTGGCAATGATGGATGCAGGCGTACCGATTAAGGCTCCTGTAGCCGGTGTAGCGATGGGTCTGATCAAAGACGGAGAGCATGTCTCCATTCTGACTGACATCCAGGGTATGGAAGATCACCTCGGTGATATGGACTTCAAGGTAGCAGGTACTGCTGAAGGCGTAACTGCAATCCAGATGGATATCAAGATTGCCGGTATTGACCGCAAAATCCTGAAGGAAGCTTTGGATCAAGCCAGAGAAGGACGTCTGTTCATCCTGGACAAAATGAATGAAGCGATCTCTGCGCCAAGACCTAACCTGTCCAAATATGCGCCTAAGATCATCATCATCAATATCAATCCGGACAAGATCCGTGATGTTATCGGTGCCGGCGGCAAGATCATCAACAAGATCATTGAAGAAACCGGCGTGAAGATCGATATTGAGCAGGATGGACGCGTATTTATCGGTTCCTCCGACGAAGCGATGATTCAGAAAGCCCGCGGTATCATCGAAGGTATCGTGAAGGAAGTTCAGGTGGGTGAAATCTATGTGGGTACAGTCCGCCGTATTGAGAAGTTCGGTGCGTTTGTGGAACTGATTCCCGGAAAAGACGGTCTGGTTCACATTTCCCAGCTGTCCACAGAGCGCGTAGCCAAGGTTGAAGACGTTGTTGCCATCGGTGATACCATCACCGTTAAAGTAACCGAAATCGACCAGCAGGGCCGTGTTAACCTGTCACGCAAGGCGGTATTAACTGCTGAGAGCGGTGCGAAGGCCTAAGCCTTCCCATTCCGGTCTATAAGGAATATGTATGAAGAAGAGACAGAAGCTTATGCATTCTGGCTCTTTTTTAACGTTCCTGCAGCTTTGCTCCTGAAGCCGGTTACTTTAAAGTTGAAGTGTCATATTTCATTTCTGTCATTCATAGGCTGGGACAAAGCGTCCTGTACGTGCTGTGCGGGACGATGTAGACCGTATCTAACCGGGGAGGACAGTTGCATGAAAACGGACAAGGCGGCGCTTGTGCTGGCCTGTATAGCTGTTGTAATCGGAATAGGCAGTACCGACGGTCCGGTAAAGGAGATGCTGGCGCAGCTTAAGCCGCAGGATGCCCTTGCGGTAACGGCTGAACTGCCGGGAGAGAAGGGCCATAAAGATCTGCGGGCACAGGTGGAGCAAAAAGCAGCTGAACTGAATGCACCGCCGGTGGATGCCACGGTAGACCGTGTCTGGAAGGCTATTCCGGGCTATAACGGCCTTGAGGTGGATGTGGAAGCCAGTTACCGGAATACCCTGCTGCAGGGGTCGGGGGAAGGATTGAAGCTGGTCTACCGCCAGACGCAGCCCAAGGTTTCTTTGAATGACCTGGGGGCTCATCCGATCTACCGCGGCAATCCGGCCAAGCCGATGGTAGCCTTCATGATCAATGTGGCCTGGGGCAATGAGTATATTAAGCCGATGCTTGATATTCTGGATGAGGAACAGGTGAAGGTGACCTTTTTTCTGGACGGCACCTGGCTGAGCAAGAACAAGGAACTTGCGGCTGAAATGCTGAAGCGCGGGCACGAGATGGAGAACCATGCTTACACCCATCCGAATATGAGCACTTTGAGCAGGGCAAGGGCAACCGCCGAGATCCAGAAGACGCAGGTTTTGCTAAAAGAGAGCCTGGGCGTAACCAATCAGTGGTTTGCCCGCCGTCGGGGGATTTTGACCAGGAGACCGTGGAGATTGCTGCAGCGCTCGGGCTGAAGACGGTGCTCTGGACCCTGGATACGGTAGACTGGCGCAACCCCGCCCCTGAAGCCGTTGTAGCCAAAATCAGTGCAAAGGCGGAGCCAGGGACACTGGTGCTGATGCATCCGACAGCCTCGTCATCCAGGGCGCTTAAAGGGATGATCCGGGCGGTTAAGGCAAAAGGACTAAAGCTCGGAACCGTCAGCGAGACCTTGTCAGCAGAGCGGCTTTTACCCTCTGATGTTGAGTGAGCCGTTATTTTCTGGTAGGATTAAATTCGCTTAAGATTTTGGGCAGAACAGAAACAGGGCTATGCCAGGAGGACGTACAATTGGAAAAAATAGTGTTATCGAACGGCCTGCGGGTGGTGACGGAGAAAATCCCGACCGGCCGGTCCGTTTCCTTTGGAATCTGGGTCAGAACCGGTTCCCGCAATGAAAATCCCTTGAACAACGGTATTTCCCATTTCATTGAACATATGCTCTTCAAAGGCACCGACCGCTTTAGCGCCAAGGATATAGCCGAGCAGTTTGATGCGATTGGCGGCAACGTCAATGCATTTACCTCAAAGGAATATACATGCTATTATGCAAAAGTGCTGGATGAGCATCTGCCGATAGCGGTGGATGTGCTGTCTGATATGTTTTTCCGCTCAAAGATGGACGCCGAAGAGCTGGCCAAGGAAAAAACGTCATTCTCGAAGAAATCGCCATGTGCGAGGACACGCCGGATGATCTGGTGCATGACCTGATGTGTGCTGCCGCTTACGGGGAGCATCCGCTTGCTTACTCGATTCTCGGGCTGAAGGAACGCCTGCTTGAGATGACGCCGGATGATCTGCGCGCTTACATGAAGGAGCAGTATACGATCGAAAATACCGTAATCAGCGTAGCCGGGAACATCGATGACGGTCTGATTGATCTGCTGGAGCGCCACTTCGGCGAATTCGACAATCATGGCCAGGCTCCGGAGCTTACAGCGCCTGATTATCAGGGCGGACTGCTGTTCCACCGCAAAAAAACCGAGCAGAACCACATCTGTATTTCCCTGCCGGGTGTACAGAGCGGCGGACCGCTGCAGTATCCGATGGTACTGCTTAACAACACCGTTGGCGGAGGAATGAGCTCACGGCTGTTCCAGGAGATCCGTGAGAAGCGGGGGCTTGCCTATTCCGTCTATTCCTACCACAGCTCCCAGGTGGATAGCGGCCTGTTCACCGTGTATGCGGGAACCGCACCCAAGCAGACGAAGGAAGTAACCGAGCTGATCAAGGAAATGATGCAGGAGCTGGCTGTGAAGGGCATCAGCGAAGATGAGCTGAGAAAAGGCAAAGAGCAGCTTAAGGGCAGCCTGATTCTCAGCCTCGAGAGCACCAGCAGCCGGATGAACCGGATTGGTAAAAATGAGCTGATGCTGGGAAGACATGACACACTTGATGATATGATTGAAAAAATCAGCCGGGTTACGATGGATGATGTGAACCGGCTGCTGGACCATATGTTTGCTGAACCTCTCGCACTGGCGATGGTCGGCTCAACAGATAAAGCGATTGCCAATGTTAGGAGAGATGATCTTGTCTTATCACGTTCAAATTAACAAGCTTTCGGGAAATGAGGATGTGCAGCTCCCGCGCAAAATGTCGGAGCAGGCTTCAGGCTTTGACCTGCATGCCTCAGTAGCAGAGCCGGTAGTACTTGCTCCCGGCGAGCGCGCCCTAATCCCTACCGGCATTGCTCTGGCAATGCCTGACGGGCTGGAGGCGCAGATCCGACCGCGCAGCGGGCTGGCCTTCAAGCACGGCATTACCTGCCTGAACACACCGGGAACCATTGATGCCGATTACCGCGGTGAGATCAAGGTGCTGCTGATCAATCTGGGGCAGGAGCCTTTCGCCATTGCCCGCAATGAGCGGATTGCCCAGATGGTGTTCCAGGCCGTTCCGTCAGTAACGCTGGTGGAAGTGGAAGAGCTGTCCGAAACAGAACGCGGCGCCGGCGGCTTCGGCCATACCGGGAAGTAAGGATTTATTGCACATTTAAGAGCTTGCAGATAAACCGCCCTTTAGGGGCGCTATCTGCAAGCTTTTTTCTTTTTGAAGGGTCTTTATTTGCCACTACTATTCATTTTCAGATCTGCACGCACAACCTCCCGCAGCTTCTCCAGCTGCGCATCCCGCCGTCCGATAATATCTTTGGCTGTAGTGTAGGCTTCAATATCCGGCTGCAGGGAATCTGCAGGATCACGTTCCGGTAAGGAACGGGTGAATTATTTGAACGAAACCTGGAAATGGATGCCCGAGGCAGGAAGCTGGAAGGTAAGGATATCGCCGTAGGATGACGGCTGGTTGCCTGTTGCTTCACCGATAATTTGGCCGAGGCCGTTATCCTGGACTATGACAGCGAACATGTTGGCGGAGCTGAAGGTTTGGGGAGAGGTCAGCAGATAGGGCTTGCCCTTGTATGGAAAGTCTGTCTTCATGTCGTTCTCGATTAGCTGCCTTAGCGACTGCACTACTCCATCATCCTGATCTGCACCACGCACATTGCCCCGGTTATTATTAACCACCAGTCCGTCACGCGCCCAAAACAATGAAAGATCAAGGAACTTTAGGTTCTCCAGCTCCCAGTATAAAACCGTATGCCCGTCATGCATCAACGAGACAATCTCGTTTGCGGTGAAATAAAAATCTGCGTCGCTTTGCGGCTTCCCGATTTTGCTGTAGGCAGATTCTATGACCTGCTTCTGTCCGCTGCTCCAGCCGTTAATCAGAGAAGGATGGACTTTCCCGATCGAAAAGTCCAGATCCTGCTGCATCTGTTCCGGATTTAAAAGCGTTCTGTGATTTATGTGGTGCGCCCAGGAATTATTCTCCGCTTTTCACCCATCCGCGTGCCCCGGCATAAGATGCTTTATAGTCGATAGTGTATGTGGAAAGGAGCGTCATCCCTATGCTTACTGGCATCAGGATCGTGTTCCTGGGCGGGGACGCGAGACAGCTTGAAGTCATTCGAAAGTGTGTGGAAATGGATGCGGCGGTCAGCGCCGCCGGATTTGAGAAATGGGAGGCCCCTAGCCCGGGGGTGAACCTGGAACAGCTGTCGCCTGAGCTGCTCGGCAATGCGGATGTGCTGGTGCTGCCTACGGTGGGCTGTGACGAGGAAGGGAATATCAACGCGCTGTTTTCATCCGGCCGTCTGCAGCTGCTGGAGGAGCATGCTGCTGCCCTGCCGGAAGGATGTACAGTATACACCGGAATAGCCAAAAGCTATCTGCGAAGCCTGTGCACAAGACATAAGCTTAAGCTCATAGAGCTGTTGAACCGGGATGATGTGGCGATCTATAACTCGATTCCGACAGCGGAAGGTGCGCTGGTCATGGCCATTCAGAATACCGATTTTACCATTCACGGCTCCACTTCCATGGTGCTTGGGATGGGACGCACCGGTTTTACTATGGCAAGGGCACTTCAGGGGCTCGGCTCCACAGTCAAGGTGGGTGTAAGGAAGCAGGATCATTATGCCCGGGCGGAGGAGATGGGCTGGAAGCCGTTTATGACCGGGGAGCTGCTGCAGCAGGTTGGCGATACTGATCTGATTTTTAATACGATACCAAGCATGATTATTACAGCACAGATTCTTTCCCGTGTTCCCAAGAGTAGCGTCATTATTGACCTGGCTTCGGCGCCGGGCGGATGCGACTTCCGGTATGCGGAGAAGCGCGGCATCAAGGCGATGCTGGCACCCGGGCTGCCCGGGATTGTCGCCCCGAAAAGCGCCGGGATGATTATGGGCAATGCGCTGGTACAGTCGATCTCGGAGGAGATTCTAACGAAGGGGGACCAATAAATGGATTGGCACGGAAAAACAGTAGGTTATGCGATTACCGGCTCACACTGCACCTTTGCGGAGGTGATGCCGCAGATTCAGCGGTTTATGGACGGGGGAGCGAAAGTGGTGCCGATTGTTTCCGCATCCGTGCTGAATACGGACACCCGGTTCGGCACATCGGAAAATTGGCTAAAACAGTTGAAAGATATAACGGGGAATGATATCATTTCTACAATTGTTGATGCGGAACCGCTGGGTCCATCCAAGCTGCTCGATGTGCTGACAATAGCTCCCTGCACAGGCAATACGACGAGCAAGCTGGCTAACGCCATGACTGACAGCCCTGTCCTGATGGCTGCCAAATCGCAGATGCGCAACGGCCGTCCGCTTGTGCTGGCCATTTCGACTAATGACGGCCTGGGTCTGAACGCGGCGAATATTGCGAAGCTTCTGGTAGCCAAACATATTTATTTTGTGCCGTTCGGCCAGGATAACCCTGAGGGCAAGCCCAATTCGCTTGTAGCACGCATGGAGCTCATTCCTGAAGCCTGCTACGCCGCTCTGCAGGGCAAACAGCTGCAGCCGATGATTATCGAACGGTTTCATTCAGCATAGCATGAAGGTCTGCATGGAGCAGACCTGAATTGATTTATAAGCCTTACTTGCGCCGTCCTCATGCTGGGGGCGGTTCAGCACTTTTTTAGCTTGTTTAGAGAAGTAATGGAGGAATTATACGATGGGTATTTTAGTGCAAAAATTCGGAGGTACTTCACTTTCGACACCGGCAGCAAGAGAGCATGTCATCAGCCATGTCAAACGGGAGCTGGCAAGCGGATTCAATCTTGTAGTCGTTGTTTCTGCAATGGGCCGCAAAGGCGAGCCTTATGCTACCGACACCCTGCTGGACTGGGCGGTACAGAACGGCAACGCGCTGCCTGACCGCGAGAAGGATCTGCTGATGTGCTGCGGAGAGATTATCTCGGCAACTACGCTGTGCGGGCTGCTGGAGGAGCAGGGCATCCGTGCCACTGTGCTGACGGGGGCACAGGCGGGCTTTTTGACTGACAGTAATTACGGAAATGCAAGAATTCTCGATGTCCGCACCGAACGGATTCTACGCGAACTGCGCGAGCATAAAGTAGTAATAGTAACCGGGTTCCAGGGTCAGACCGAAGCCGGGGATTTCACGACCCTTGGCAGAGGCGGAAGTGATACTTCGGCAACTGCGCTCGGAGCCGCCCTCCGTGCAGATATGGTCGATATTTATACCGATGTGGACGGAATTCTGACTGCTGATCCGCGGATTGTTGAGGATGCCAAGCCTCTGACCTATGTCAGCTATACCGAAATCTGCAACATGGCCTACCAGGGGGCTAAGGTTATTCACCCGCGTGCCGTGGAAATTGCCATGCAGGCCAATATTCCGGTACGTGTACGCTCTACCTTTTCCGAATCAGAAGGTACGCTGGTTACCCATCCTGAAGGGTTTAATGATGTATCCAACGGCATTGTAGACCGGTTTGTAACCGGGATAGCCTATGTAAGCAACATTACACAGATTTCTGTGGAATGCCCTGACGGCAACGGCACAGGCGTACAGCTCCAGATTTTTAAGAGCATGGCCGACAACGGCATCAGCGTTGACTTCATTAACGTAACGCCTACAGAGGCGCTGTATACCGTCAATGACGACAAATCCGAGCGGGCTATCGCTGCGCTGCAGGAGCTGGGGCTCCGTCCCAAAAGCTTATCCGGCTGCGCCAAGGTCTCGGTAATCGGGGGAGGAATTAACGGTGTACCGGGGATTATGGCCCGGATCGTTGAGGCGCTCAGCTCGCAGAATATTCAGATCCTGCAGTCGGCGGATTCGAATACTACCATCTGGGTTCTTGTGAAAAAGGAAGATATGGTGCAGTCGCTGCGTGCGCTGCATGCCAAATTTGAATTGCACCGCTGACAAGGAGGAATTCAAAGTGGATTTCGGTAGACTGATCACTGCGATGGTAACCCCCTTTGACGGGGATGGAGAAATCAACTGGGAAGGAACTTCCCGGTTGGTCGATTATTTGATCGAAGAACAGAAATCCGAAGCGCTGGTTGTCTGCGGGACGACGGGGGAATCGCCTACCTTGACCGATGAGGAGAAGCTGAAGCTGTTTTCCTTTGTCCTGAATAAAGCAGACGGACGCTGTAAAATTATCGCCGGAACCGGCACCAACAGCACCAGACATTCCATACATCTAACGAAGGAAGCAGAAAAGATCGGCGTAGACGGTGTTCTGCTGGTCGTTCCTTACTACAACAAACCGAACCAGGAAGGGCTGTATCAGCATTTCTCGGCGATTGCCGGCAGCACCTCTTTGCCATGTATCCTGTACAATGTTCCCGGACGAACAGGTGTGAGCATGAGTGCGGCAACGACACTGCGGCTTGCGGAGATTCCGAACATTGTCGCCACCAAGGAATGTGCCTCCGTGGACCAGATTACATTGATTGCTACGGCATGCCCTGAAGATTTTCATGTCTACACAGGCGATGATTCTGCAGGTCTGGCTACCCTGGCGGTCGGCGGGCACGGAATTATCAGTGTGGCGGGACATATTATCGGCTCCCAGATGTCAGAGATGATTCAGGCATACCTGGCCGGAAATGTGAAGCGGGCAGGAGACCTGCACCGTCAGCTGTTCCCTGTGTTCAAGGGTCTCTTTGAATGTCCGCAGCCGCTGCCGAATCCGGCCGCAGTCAAGTATGCGCTGTCGCTGCGCGGAATGGACGTCGGTTCTGTCCGGCTCCCGCTGGTCGGCCCGAATGAAGCTGAGGCCGCTTTTATCAAAGCGCTGCTGAATTAGCCTTGATCCGATACAGAATCTTTACTAACTTAAACCGGTATCCCTTTAATGGGAGCCGGTTTTTTTGATGAAAATCCGCATTTTATTTGGGCTGGTTTATGCACCTTTACCGCAAATAATGCCTGAATTCTAAGGAAAGAATAAGCTTACATAGCGGATGACTTGTCTTTTGCCAAAAAAATCATGTATAATGTTCTTAAGTGACTGGGTGCGGTTAATTAAATATGCGGTAATCTTCCGTCAATGTTTTTTTACATTGTGAGACAGGGTAGGTCCTTCTATAAGTCTGTGCTATTGCTGTCGGTTTTTTGCGCGAGGGGCGCAGCATTGGCCTTTGACGGATATTATCCAGTTCAAGAAGCTACTCACTTCTCGGTTTCGGGATTTTTCGCATTGCACAGCAGATATGATCAGACTTGAAGCGATATCCCTGTTTTTTATGGAAGCTATCGGCAATTTGAACAATGTGTTCAGCGCCGCTGAAATATGAAGCTTAATGATTTGCCAATAAAAGGGTGACGTCCAACATCATAGGAGGGTTAGATTCATTTGTCCAAAAAAAATAACAACAACGATAAGCTAATGATTTTCGCTTTGGGCGGAGTCGGAGAAATCGGTAAGAACATGTATGTAGTCCAATATGCTAACGACATTGTGGTCGTGGATGCAGGACTTAAATTCCCGGAAGAGGATATGCTCGGTATTGATATTGTTATCCCAGACATCTCATACCTGACTGAGAACCGTGATAAGGTTAGAGGGATCGTCCTCACTCACGGACACGAAGATCACATCGGCGGTCTGCCTTATGTGCTCAAGAACCTGAATGTTCCGGTATACGGAACAAGACTTACGCTCGGCCTGGTCGAGAACAAGCTGAAGGAAGCCAATTTGCTTGGCGAAACGAAGCGTATTCTGATTAACGAAGATTCGGTTATCGATCTGGGAACTTCCCTGCAGGTAACCTTCTTCAGAACCAACCACAGTATTCCGGATTCCGTAGGCGTATGCATTGAAACCCCGGAAGGTAACGTCGTTCATACAGGTGACTTCAAATTTGACCATACACCAGTCAATGGCCAATATGCGAACCTGCACCGGATGGCGGAAATCGGCCAGAAGGGTGTACTCGCCCTTATGTCTGACAGTACCAATGCCGAGAAGCCGGGCTTCACCCCTTCGGAGAAAAATGTCGGTATCGTGCTTGAGGATATTTTCCGCAAAGCCGACCAGCGCGTAGTAGTAGCGACTTTTGCCTCTAACGTGCACCGTATTCAGCAGGTGGTTAATGCTGCAGAATCGACAGGCCGCAAGATCACTGTTATCGGACGCAGTATGGTTAACGTAGTTGCCATTGCTTCCGAGCTTGGATACCTGCATGTACCGGACGGTATGCTGATTGAGCCGGAGGAAATGAACCGCATGGCTGCCAACCGCGTTGTCGTGCTCTGCACAGGCAGCCAGGGTGAGCCGATGTCGGCACTTACCCGCATGGCCCGCTCCAGTCACCGTAAGGTGGATATCCTGCCGGGAGATACCGTTATTATTGCGGCGACTCCGGTTCCGGGCAACGAGAAGTATGTCGGCCGTACCATTGATGAACTGTTCCGTCTCGGCGCCAATGTAATCTACAGCGGCTCGAACTCCGGCGTTCACGTATCCGGTCACGGCAGCCAGGAAGAGCTCAAGCTGATGCTTAACCTGATGAAGCCGAAGTACTTCATTCCAATCCACGGTGAATTCCGGATGCAGCGCAGACATGCGCTTCTGGCAGAATCCGTCGGCGTGGATCCGAGTAACATCTTCATCACGGAGATTGGTGAAGTGATTGAGATTCAGGGCGGGGGAGCCCGCAGAGCCGGTAAGGTTACTGCAGGCAACGTGCTGATCGACGGTCTGGGTGTCGGCGACGTAGGTAACATCGTACTCCGCGACCGCAAGCTGCTGTCCCAGGACGGTATCCTCGTAGTCGTCGTTACACTGAGCAAACAGAACGGAGCGATTGTCTCCGGGCCGGATATCATTTCCCGCGGCTTTGTATATGTCCGTGAGTCCGAAGGACTGCTGGACGAAGCCAACCGGATTGTATCCAGCACGCTGCAGCGTCTGATGAGCGAGAAGGTCAATGAGTGGGCTTCCCTCAAGACGAGCGTCAAAGATTCCCTCGGCCGTTTCCTGTATGAACAGACGCGCCGCAGACCGATGATTTTGCCGATTATTATGGAAGTTTAAGAAGATAGCTTCTTCTATTTAAATAAGCAGGGCGCAAGAGCCCCTTCTCTCCCGGAAATATTGGACGGTTTCCTGGGGAGGAGGGGTTTTTGTTATTTTTACGGCAAGAGACAACATTTCCTTCGTCTAATCGTTATACTGCCAGGGAGGTGCATAATGGGGGCTAAGCTTAAGGAGCAGCTGCTGGGATCCAAAATGGCCGAGATCCGCAGATATCTCATCCGCCTGGGCGCAGCGCCTGAAGATGCGGAGGATATTGTACAGGATACGGTCTGCAAGGCACTGCAGTATATAAGCGGGATTGAAGAGCGCAATTTCAGCGCCTGGCTCTATAAGGTTGCAATAAACCGCTATTATGATCTGTGCCGCAGACATAAACGGTTTCAGTACACTATGGAGGCAGAGGAGCAGGCAGCGCCGGATAAGGAGCAGCCGGAGTCGCAGCTGTTGCAGCGTGAACAGAAGGAGCGGATTGAGCAGACGCTAAGCCGGATGATTCCGGCAAACCGCCAGCTGATTCTGCTCAAATATGAGCTGGGCTTATCCTATAAGGAAATCGCAGCATTACTGGGAATCAGTGAAGGAACGGTAAAAGCGTCTCTATACCGGGCAAGACAACAGTTTCAACAATTTTACGGAGGTGAGGCACATTGACTGCCCCATGGAATGAAGAAGAGGACAAGCAGCTGTCGCAGGTCTTGAAAAAGGCAAAACGCAAAAGTACGGTGCGCAGCATTTTAATTTCGCTGGCCGTAGTGCTTGTTACATTAACCGCTATATTTTTTGGTGCTGCCCAGATGGTGAATCACAGATCCTCAGAGACCCTTACGAGCGAGTGGATGTACAGGATGATCAGCAGTCCTAACGAATATGAATCAGGATATAAAGATACCCGCGGATTTTTATCCGGCGTGCTGGAAACGAACACCTACAAAATAATTGAGGGTGTTCCTATACCCTGGGATCAAGAATGGACGAATTATAATGAATGGTGGTTTCCGTTCACTACAGGCGCATACGGAGGGACATCAGCTCTGACAGTCAGCAATTCCGAGCTGGAGCAGGCCGGTTATGAATACGGCAGACAGTATAACCCTTACAATGGCCAGCGGGAAATGCTCTACTATATCCCGGAAGTGGATTATAACGGGAAGATTTTTAATGACCTGTCGCTGCTTAGTGAAATGGAGCCCGGGAAGCTTGCGGAAATGTCGCTGTCATTCGATCAGTCCTATTCGTTTGAAGAGGTGCGAGCCATGCTGCCAGCGGGCGTAAGACCTGTATGGTATTGGGTTGATACCTATGGTGAGCGTAAAGGATTTCAGTTTGAACCCCGCGAAGACGGAAACGGAGGAACAAGCTACCCTTTGCCAATGTCAGGTTATGGGGTATACGGCTTCGGAATCCGTCCCGACTACGATAAAGTAACACCTGAAGACTTTGTAGACTCCGTTCAAAGCGGATTGTCGCGCAAGGACATATACTATGAAGAATATAAGCAGATCATTGAGAATTTGAAAAAGGATAAAACCGCACCGGAAGCAAGTGATGTCCGTATTCTGGGCGTAGTTGTTACAGGTACAGCTCCCGGCCTGGCCAGCCTGCAGGGACAAAGTTATATCCGGGGCGCTGTGCTTGGGGCTGTCGTCGACAAGTACTAAAAGGAAATGCCCGTTTCTGCATAAGCCGCTCACCGTAAATGTCATACTAAGCACAGTCAGTATGGCTGCAGCTTTATAAGAGCTGCAAGCGGAAAGGGTGAGCTGCAAGTGGATAAGAAGCAAGGTTTGCATACGGGCATCAGCAACGCGGAGGTTCAGCCGGAGGAAACCAGGACAGCTGCTCCTGAAGCAGTCCCGCCTGCCGTAAATATGCTTAAAGAGCTGGGCCAGACGGCGGTGCCGAGCGCAGAGCCGGATATTTTCTGCATGACGATCATCGGCCAGATCGAGGGGCATTTTGTACTCCCGCCGCATAATAAAACGACTAAATATGAGCATATTATTCCGCAGCTTGTGGCGGCAGAACAGAACAAGAATATTAAAGGCCTCCTGATTATTCTGAACACTGTCGGAGGTGACGTAGAGGCCGGGCTGGCCATTGCCGAAATGATTGCTTCCCTGTCCAAGCCTACGGTTACGGTGGTTATCGGAGGCGGACACAGCATCGGTGTGCCGATTGCTGTAGCATCCAGCTACTCCATAATTGCCGAAAGCGCAACGATGACCATTCATCCGATCCGGATGAACGGGCTTGTGATCGGCGTGCCGCAGACCTTTGAATATATGGAACGGATGCAGGAGCGGATGGTGCGGTTCGTCACCTCCCATTCGCGGATCAGTGAACAGATGTTCAAGGATCTCATGTTCAAAACAGGAGAGCTGAACCGTGATATCGGTACCGCGGTAGGCGGGTATGATGCCGTTAAATTCGGGCTGATGGACGAGGTTGGCGGAATCGGCGCCGCCCTGGCGCATTTAAACCGGATGATAGCCGGTACAGTAATACCAGCTGCCGGAGCCGGTGAGCTTGCTCAGGGAGGCCTGCCGCAATGACCTTTTATACCGTTGTGCCGCTTGAACAAATGTTTGAGGGGGCTTACAGTAACGGGCAGCAGCTGCAGGAGGTGACAATCGGGGGGATGCTGATGCAGGTAGAGCCGCTGGAAGGCAGGCAGGCACGGATTGTACGTCTGCTTCAGTGTCCGCTGGACAAGTATCTTGACCCGGCGTTCGCTCCCGGTGCAGTTGTCGATTACGATAAATAACGGAGCGCCATAAAGTTGCATTTTTTTACAGAACAGAACATAGGTACGCCACGCCATTATATGGTATAATGTTGCCGGGGGTGGCTGGCGTGGCTAAACGGAGAAAGAGAAAGTCAAAGAAAAAAGCGACAATCGGCAGCGTTCTTAAATATGAAATTTATGGTATTATGCTTATTACCATTTCGGTAATTGCCCTGTCCGGCGAAGCTGCCGTAGGGCGGTCTCTGTCCAGTATGGCGGGATACCTGCTGGGCAGATTTTATTTTGTTCTGCCGGTCGTCGGCATCATCTACGGGCTAATGGTCATGATACACAGGAAGTGGCCATCCGGCTGGAACACTCGTTATACCGGTGCGGTGATGCTGGTCCTGTCCTTATGCCTTATGAGTTCGATCTCAGCCATGCAGCAGAAGCTGGGACCTATTAATATGCTGCATCCCGGCAATGTGCTGGCGCAAATACATAATGATCTATCCGGTGCGCTGAAGCTCGGTACCAATGACAGCAGTGTCTACCTGCTGGGCAAGGACATCAGCGGCGGATATGTTGGTGCGCTGGAGTTCGCAGCACTGCTGTGGCTGTTCGGTACATTGGGTGCGAAGCTGATTATGATCGTAATGCTGGCAATCAGCTTCATGCTGGTTACCAACCTCTCCTATGTGGAGTTGTTCTCGCTGCTGCGGGTACGCTCCGTGAAGCTGCTGGAGAATCTCAGGCAGAGAGCTGCCAACCGCCCGGCTGCGGTTCCGGTTTCACCCCGTTCGTCCAGAGGCGGCAGGTCTTCTGCACCACCGCCTCCCGACGATGACGAGGACGATGAAGAAGAGGACGAGCCGTCTCTTCCAAGAAGAAGCCAGCCGCTGTTCTTCCGCCGGATCGGCGGCTGGCTTAACGGATCTGGGTCCACCGGATCTGTTGAAGCAGGGGGCGACGAGTCAGGCTCTGATGTGAGGACGCCGGATCCGGGCATGACTGTATCTCCGGTAATTTCAGGATTTGAAACAGACAGCTTGGATGCTGTTCAGGAGAGGTCTGAATCTGAATTTGCCGATGAGGATCTGGAGCCGGTAACTCCGATCATCCGTGACTTCTTCGAGCATATCCGTTCTGAAGGACTAAGTGAGGAGGAGCGGGAAGAGTGGGGCGGATTTTCACCTGCCGCGCGCAGTGCAGAAGCACGTAGTACAGGTGCCCCAGGCACTCCTGTAGCCGCAAGGCAGCCTGTTACAGATCTTGTGCCGGATGAGGATGTCACGGTAGATCTTGAAGGCCTGCTGGGTACGTCCGAGAGCGGAGAGCCTGCTCCGGCTCCGCCGCTTCCGCCGCCGCCCAAGCCATATAAGCTTCCGCCGTTCAGGCTGCTGTCCAAACCGAACGGCGGCGGCAAAGCGGGAGACCAGAACGATTACATGCAGACTGCCCGTAAGCTGGAGGCGACGCTGGAGAGCTTCGGCGTCCGAGCCAAGGTGCTTGAGGTGGTCCGCGGGCCTGCTGTAACCCGGTATGAAATCCAGCCGGATATCGGGGTTAAGGTCAGCCGGATTGTTAATCTGACCGATGATATTGCGCTGGCGCTTGCAGCTAAGGATATCCGGATGGAGGCTCCGATCCCGGGCAAATCGGCTATCGGTATCGAAGTGCCTAATCCGGAGGTTTCGCTTGTTACGATGCGTGAAGTAATGGAAACACAGATTTTCCAGGATGCCGAATCCAGGCTGTCCATTGCCTTCGGGCGCGACATTTCCGGCCAGACCATTGTCGGCAATCTGGCCAAGATGCCCCATCTGCTCGTTGCCGGGGCTACGGGATCAGGTAAGTCGGTCTGCATCAACGGGATTATTACCAGCATTTTGTACAAAGCCAAGCCGGACGAGGTTAAGTTCCTGATGGTCGACCCCAAGATGGTTGAGCTTAATGTCTATAACGGTATCCCGCATCTGCTTGCACCGGTCGTTACCGATCCGAAGCGTGCGAGTCTGGCCCTGAAGAAGATTGTGGTAGAAATGGAGAAGCGTTATGAGCTGTTCTCCAAATCGGGAACACGCAATGTTGAAGGCTACAATAATCTGATGAAGGACAACCCTGCGGCAATTCTTCCCTACATTGTTGTTATTGTGGACGAGCTCGCCGACCTGATGATGGTTGCAGCAAACGATGTGGAAGACGCAATCTGCCGTCTGGCACAAATGGCGCGTGCTGCGGGCATTCATCTTATTATCGCTACCCAGCGGCCATCCGTTGACGTTATTACCGGCCTGATCAAGGCGAATATCCCTTCAAGGATCGCCTTTGGCGTATCCTCGAATGTGGATTCGCGGACCATTCTCGATATGCCGGGTGCAGAGAAGCTGCTGGGACGCGGCGATATGCTCTTTCTCCCGATGGGTGCGTCTAAGCCAGTCCGTGTACAGGGCGCATTCATGAGCGACCAGGAGGTGGAGTCGATCGTACAGTTCGTCAGCAGCCAGGGAGAAGCTGAATACGACGAGACACTTGTACCTGAAGTGGATGATGCCATTTCAGAAGATCAGGAGCCACAGGATGAATTGTATGATCAGGCTGTACAGATCGTCCTGGAAGCGAAGCAGGCATCTGTCTCGCTGCTGCAGCGGCGTATGCGGGTAGGCTATACCCGTGCCGCCCGGCTGATAGATGCGATGGAAGCACGGTCGGTTATCGGTCCTTACGAGGGCAGCAAGCCGCGTGAAGTGCTGATGTCGCTGGAGCAGTATCAGCAGAACCGGATCAGCTCTTAAACCTTATTGACAAAGCACTCTTTCCTTTACGGAAAGGGTGCTTTTTGCTGTGGAAAGGCACTCCTTCCGAAGGATATGCAGCAGAGTTCAGCTCGCCCATGCATAGGATGTCCTGCCAGTCGTCATAATAACTTTAGCCATCCATGTTGAACTTACAATAGAAAGGTAGAGCGACCCCAATGAAAAAACAAAAGCAGTGGATATTTGCCTTAATGACTCTGGTACTGGCAGCCGCACCGTTTGCGGGAGTCCTTTTCAAGAACCAGGATGTCTACGCCAATCCGCAGCAGCAGACCGAATCCGTTAGCCCTCTTTCCGGGGAAGAGGCGCTGCCGGCTTTCGGGACGACTCCGCTGAAGGTTGGCTCATCAGGCCAGGATGTATATGAGCTGCAGGGCAGACTGAAGTATCTTGGTTACTATAACGGAAAGATTGACAGCCAGTTTGGTGCCAAGACCAAAAATGCGGTAACCTGGTTCCAGTGGAAATTCGGGATGAAGGCAGATGGTATTGTCGGGGCTAAAACAAAGCTGAAGCTGTATAATGCGACCAAAGCATGGAAGCCGACAGAGCCTTCAACCACAACAGCCAAAAAGAATACGGGCAACAACACGGCCGCCAAGACAGGCAATACCGGCAAAACGAATACAACTGCAGAATTATCCTCCGGCAACACCATGGGCTTGTCCGAAAATGACCTGAAAATCATGGCCAATGCCGTATACGGCGAAGCACGCGGGGAGCCGTTTGAGGGACAGGTGGCGGTGGCTGCGGTAATCCTGAACCGGGTTAAATCCCCGAGCTTTCCCAATACGCCGTCAGGTGTTATTTTTCAGCCGGGAGCTTTTACGGCTGTAGCTGACGGGCAGATTTACCTCGAACCAAATGAACAGGCCCGCAAGGCGGTTCAGCAGGCGCTTAACGGCTGGGACCCTTCCGGCGGCTGCCTGTATTATTTTAACCCGAAGACGGCAACTTCCAAATGGATCTGGACCCGGCCGCAGGTAATGACGATCGGGGAACATATTTTCTGTATGTAAGACTATACACCGACTTAAAGCAACCGGTAATTCTTCTGCCGGTTGCTTCCTTACTTTGGAATGGTTTAGAATGGATAATACTTCATAAACTTAAATAGTACTGCATCTATCCACGCCGTAAAGGAGTTTTGGACTTGACAAACAATGGATTTCAACATGGCAACGCCGCAGGCATGCGCATCCATGTACTGCCCACCAAGGCGTTTAAAACCTTCGCCATTTCCCTCTATGCCGGAGTGCCTCTGGATGAGAGCACAGTCACCCCGACAGCGCTGGCTCCTTTTGTCCTCCGCAGAGGCACAGCCACTTACCCGGAGACCATGCAGTTCCGCGAGCGGCTGGAAGAGCTTTACGGAGCCGGATTCGGCTTTGACGTCTACAAACGGGGCGATTATCAGATTGTCCAGTTCCGGATGGACACGATCAACGATTCTTTTGTCCAGAGCAAGGAAAGTCTGCTGGGCGAGTCGTTTGCCTTCCTCGGTGAGGTGCTGACCCGGCCTTTGCTGGAGGACGGAAGCTTCCGCGCCTCTTATGTGGCAACCGAGCGCGAAACGGTGCGCAAGAAGCTGGAAGCAATCGTCAACGATAAAATCCGCTACGCCGCCGAACGCTGCATTGAGGAAATGTGCCGCCAGGAGCCTTACCGTCTGCATCCGCTTGGCCAGAGAGCCGACCTGGACAGCATCACGCCCAAGAGCCTGTATGAATCTTATACAGCCTGGCTGAACGGCGCCATTCTTGATCTGTATGTGGTTGGCGATACAACGCCTGAAGAAGTTGAGAAGCTGGTTATCCGTCATTTTGGCCGTGCCCACAAGGAAACGTCCGGTTACAGCTCCAACTTTAAGCCGGTGGCTGTTTCAGAGGTCCGCACGGTGGAAGAAAAGCTGGATGTTAATCAGGGCAAGCTCAACATGGGCCTGCGCACCTCCATAACCTATTCAGACGACAGATATGCTTCAGCGCTGATGTACAACGGTATTCTCGGCGGGTATCCGCACTCCAAGCTGTTTGTTAACGTCCGTGAAAAGGAAAGTCTGGCGTATTATGCTTCCTCCCGCTATGACGGCCACAAGGGGATCGGCACCATCCAGTCGGGGATCGAAACGCAGAATTATGGCAAGGCCGTTGACATTATCCGCAAACAGCTCGATGAGCTGAAAGCCGGGAATATCAGTGATCTGGAGCTGAATCAGACCAAAGCGATGATCCGCAACCTGTTGTCGGAGATACAGGACTCTGCATTTGAGCTGATTTCGTTTGATTTTAACCGCCAATTGTCCGGAAAAGACCGTTCAGCGCAGGAATTGCTTGCACAAGTGGACGGAATTGGTGCTGAAGACGTGAAGGCGGCTGCCGACACCTTCCAGCTGGATACGATTTATTTCCTTACAGGGAAGGGGGAATAGCAGATGAACAAAATTCATTACGACAAGCTGCAGGAAACGCTGTATCACGAGGTTATGGACAACGGGCTGCAGGTCTATGTCCTGCCTAAACCGGCATTCAAAAAAACCTACGCGACCTTTGCGACCAAATACGGTTCGGTAGACAATCATTTTAAAGTGGCCGGCGGTGAAGAAACAACAGTACCGGACGGGATTGCCCACTTCCTGGAGCACAAAATGTTTGAGGAGCCGGAAGGCGATATTTTTGCTACCTTTGCCTCCAACGGCGCTTCTGCGAATGCTTTCACCAGCTTTGACCAGACGGTATACCTCTTTTCGGCAACCGAAAATATTGAGACCAATCTCAGCACCCTGATTGATTTCGTGCAGCGTCCTTATTTTACGGATGAAAATGTAGAGAAGGAAAAGGGCATCATCGGGCAGGAAATCAATATGTATGCCGATAATCCGGACTGGCGCGTCTATTTCGGATTAATTGAGGCGATGTATTCCAAGCATCCGGTGCATATTGATATCGCCGGCACGATTGACTCCATTGCTACGATCACCAAAGAAACACTCTACACCTGCTACAATTCCTTTTATCATCCGAGTAATATGCTGCTGTTCGTTGTCGGCGGTGTAGAGCCCGAGAAGGTATTTGAGCTGGTCCGCAGCAACCAGGCAGCCAAGGACTATGACAAACAGGGTGAAATTACGCGTATTTTTGAAGAAGAGCCTGCCCAGGTAGCACAGAAACACAAAGAAAGCCGGCTTGCTGTATCCATGCCGAAATGCCTGTTCGGTTTCAAGGAGAAACCGGAGGGGCTGACCGGGGAAGCTGCGGTACGCCGAGACCTGACAACGAAGCTGATGCTTGACCTGCTGTTCGGAAGCAGCACGGCGCTCTATCAGAAGCTGTACGATGAAGAGCTGATTTCAGACAGCTTCGGCCATGAATTCAACAGCTCCCCGCAATATGCCTTTTCGGCGGTCGGCGGAGATACGAAGGACCCGGATCTGCTGCTGAAGCGGATCAAGGAAGAGGTTAATGCGGTGCTTGCTTCCGGCTTTGCCGAGAAGGACTTTGAACGGGCCCGCAAAAAGAAAATCGGCGGTTATCTGCGCATGCTGAATTCGCCGGAGAGCATCGCGCATGAATTCACGCGCTATCAGTTCCGCGGCGGTGATTTATTTGAAGTGCTTCCGGTCTACGAATCGATTACACTGGATGAGGTCAATGACCGTCTCCGTGCCCATGTTGACTGGGAACAGCTTAGCGTATCGCTTGTGGTGAGCCCTTAATGGCGTTAACGGGAGAGGGCGGCAAACCAATCAATGAGATGACCGTGCTCATAACGGGAGGAAGCGGGGGAATCGGCGGCGCAATCGCCGAGCGTTTTGCTTCTGTAGGCATGAACATTGTCATTCATTATATGAATTCACATGAAGCGGCAAATGATGTTGCCCGCCGCTGTCTGGCAATGGGGGCAAAGGTGATGACCGTGGCTGCGGACATGAAAGACCGCAGCCAGCTTTTGCGTATGGCTGAACGTCTGGAAAGCAGCGGCATGCTGCCGGATATTCTGGTCAACAATGCCGGAAAGGCCCATTATGGGATGCTGGCCGATGTCACGGAAGAGGAATGGGACGAAGTGATGGCAGTCAACCTTAAGGGAACCTTTTTATGCAGCCAGATTTTTATGCCTTATATGGTCTCGCAGCGCTTTGGCCGGATTATTAATGTATCCTCCGTCTGGGGCATTTCCGGCGCCTCCTGTGAGGTGGCCTACTCTGCAAGCAAAGGCGGCGTCAACGCCTTTACGAAGGCGCTGGCCAAGGAGCTGGCCCCTTCGGGGGTGACGGTGAATGCTGTGGCGCCCGGGGCCGTGAATACAGCGATGCTTAATAATCTTCAGGAGGAGGAGCTGCGCATGCTGGAGGAGGAAATTCCGGCCGGCCGGCTTGCTTCACCGGAAGAGGTGGCTTCACTTGTCTATTTTCTGGCATTGCCTGAATCGGGTTATATCACCGGCCAGGTGATCAGTCCGAACGGCGGCTGGATTACTTAGCGTATATGTTTTTCCGGGCGGCTTGGAGAAATCTCCAGCATAAGAACAGCACGTACGAGACATATTAATACTGTTGCTTTTAAATCATCACGTAAGACGGCTGACGGCTGAACAGGGCGTCCGGACCGTAACCATGAAGGAGGATTTAAGATGTCAACAGAATCCGTAGTAAAGAACTTTGATACCTGGAAGAGCTTTCTGGGTGAACGGGTCATTCAGGCTGAAAAAATGGGGATGAGTGAAGAAACCATCACCAAGCTGGCTTTTGAAATCGGGGAATTCCTCGACAAAAAAGTCGATCCGGGCAACTACTCCAACCGGGCGATCAAAGAGCTGTGGGATGTCGGTACGGACGATGAGAAGTATACCATTGCTTCCCTCATGGTCAAGCTGGCGAAGAAAAACGCATAGGCAAGCGGAAGGAGCTCCCCATAGCGGGAGCTTTTCTGCAATTATTACAACAGTGTCCTTGCCTTTCATTTTTATTTTATATATCATTAACATGACCCGTGTTTCAGAAGCTATGCCGAAGCCGGTTTTTTTGAGGTTATGGCAACTTACAGGGAAAAGGAATCTATGAGGTGCGAATCAGTGGAATATAAACAGTGGTACATGGAGTACAAGATACATAAGAACAGACCTGGTCTGCTTGGTGATATCGCTTCAATGCTTGGTATGCTCGAAGTCAACATCCTGACGATTAACGGTGTCGAAGGCAAGACACGCGGGATGCTGCTGGAAACCAGCGACGACGAGAAAATTATGCTGATGGGTGAAATGCTCAAAAAGGTGGATAATATTACGGTTACAGCGCTGCGCTCCCCGCGTCTGGTGGATAAGCTGGCTGTCCGTCATGGACGATATATTGACCGGGATTCGGATGACCGCAAAACTTTCCGCTTCACGCGGGATGAACTGGGTCTGCTTGTCGACTTTCTCGGCGAATTGTTTAAGAGGGAAGGCAATCAGGTTATAGGACTTAGAGGTATGCCGCGTGTCGGCAAAACAGAGTCGATCATTGCGGGGAGCGTCTGTGCGCAGAAGCGCTGGACCTTTGTCTCGTCCACGCTGCTGAGACAAACGGTGCGCAGCCAGCTGGCCGAGGATGAGATGAATCCGAATAATGTCTTCATTATTGACGGCATTGTCAGCACCATCCGCTCCAACGAGAAGCATTACAATCTGCTGCAGCAGGTCATGAGCATGCCGAGCACGAAGGTGATTGAGCACCCGGATATTTTTGTGCGGGAATCCGAGTATACCTTTGATGATTTCGATATCATTATCGAGCTGCGCAACAACCCTGCAGAAGAAATATTGTACGAGTCGTTTACGACAAGCTACAGTGATGATCTATAAATAAGAGTATGCTTCTGAAGCGAGTTTTGTACGAAGCTAAATCGTGGAAGTGTTGCTCACAAAACTTAAGAGTATGCTTCCGAAGCGAGTTTTGTACGAAGGTAAATCATGGAAGTATTGCTCGCAAAACTAAGAGTATGCTTCCGAAGCGAGTTTTGTACGAAGTAATCCGTGGAAGTATTGCTCACAAAACTAAGAGTATGCTTCCGAAGCGAGTTTTGTACGAAGCTAAATCGTGGAAGTATTGCTCACAAAACTTTTAGGAGGTGATGGTATGTCGGAACTGGGCCGGCATTTGAAAGAGGCGCGTCTGCAAAAAGGGATGAGTCTTGACGATGTCCAGGAAGTAACCAAGATTCGCAAAAAATATTTAGAAGCCATCGAAGCGGGGGATTACAAAGTGCTTCCCGGGAGCTTTTATGTCCGGGCCTTTATCAAAACCTATGCCGAAGCTGTCGGAGTTAATCCGGACGAGCTGATGGAAGAGCACGGCAATGTTCCGGCGGCTCCTGTCGATACCACGATGGAAACGGTGATTCAGAAGCGCAGCCGCAGGACGGAGACGGAACGGAATGCCAAATGGCTGCCGACAGTCCTGATGTGGACCTTTCCGGTCCTGATCATCGCGGTGATCTACTGGTACGCTTCCTCAAATATGAACAAATCCGATCCCGAAACGGTAGATTCGTCCAATGTAACGAATGAACAGCAGGATCCGTCTAAGATCCAGCCTTCGCCGACGGCCTCGGCGGCGGAATTGTCAGCAATTCTCCGACAGCGGGCGGGGACAGCACGGCAACTGCAACAGCATCGCCTACAATTGCGCCGACAGCTACACCTGTTCCTTCGCCGACAGCAGGCCCGGTGACGGTTACTGAGGACCGCAAATCAGGCAAGACAACAATCTTTAAAGTAACTGCATCCTCCGGTACTCCTGTGGAGGTTAAGATTGCAGCTACTGGTACAAGCTGGCTTGAGGTTTACAAGGGCGAGAATTCCAAGGGCGAGAAGCTCAGCTTCGGTAATACAGCAGCTGGTGATTCCCTCAGCTTTACGCTGGGTGCGGAAGGCTTGTATATCAAATCCGGATACTCTCCGGCCACCACTATTACCGTGAACGGACAGGAAATTACGGACGGTAAAACTTCTTCCCGTCTCCTGCTTGAGCTGGACAGCGGTGCTTCCGGCGGTGCTGAAGGAACGGAAAACACTGCCGGAAGTGAGAATACAGGTGAGTAAAGCCAGTCCTGCATAGACTTTGGTAATTTGGAGAACCTAAGAATGATTTACAGTTCTTACGCCAAAGTGAGGTGTATCTCATGACTGTCAGCTGGATTGTTACCGGGCTTGGCATTATTGTCAGCCTTCTCGGGTATTATTTGACACCGAGCGCCTGGGGCTATGGAATTCTGGGTTTTGGACTGGCGCATATTGTGCTGGGAATTCTGGATATGTTCCGGGCTCCCGCACGCAGCAGATAAGGCCAGTGAAGAAGTCTCCCGGGAACGGATGCTGCCGGGGGACGGGGTTGTACACAGAAACGGGTGCCGCCTTACAGGCGGCGCTGCCGTTTCAAGGCATTTTGAAAGATAAGACTTTATATGTTGCACATTCTAAATTATTTTCTATTTACGCAGAAACGGATACCGCCCTTGAAGGACGGCAAAGCCGTTTCTTCTTGCATGCCCGGCAGCTTCCTTCCATAATTAGACTTCATGTGCCCTATCTCATATAATAGAAAAGAATAATTGTAAGCAAAGGACGTGGAAGAATGAGTTCGGAAAGTTCATTTGACATCGTATCCAAAATGGATATGCAGGAATTAACCAATGCGGTTCACCAGACGGAGAAGGAAATTGATAACCGTTTTGACTTCAAAAACAGCAAAAGCAGCCTGAAGCTGGAGAAGGACGCGCTTATCATTGCCTCCGAGGATGAATATAAGCTGAATGCTGTCATTGATATTTTACAGTCCAAAATGGTCAAACGCGGAATCACACTCAAAAATTTGGATTTCGGCAAAATCGAGCCAGCTGCACTGGGTACAGTCCGCCAGCGTCTGGGCCTCAAGCAGGGCATCGATCAGGAAAATGCCAAAAAGATCAATATCCTCATCCGCGACTCCAAGCTGAAGGTGAAAAGCCAGATTCAGGGAGATACCATCCGTGTAACCGGCAAAAGCCGTGATGATCTGCAGCAGATCATCCAAATGCTGCGTAAAGCTGATTTGCCGCTGGATCTGCAGTTTAACAATTTAAAGTAAGCTTATGCACCCCGCAGTGTTTGCGTAACTGCCGCAGCGGGGTCTTTTATCTACATATTTAGGAATCAGGATGGATCAGGGGAGGAACTTCAGTGAATTTGCCCAACCGTATTACACTTGCTCGTATTTGTCTTATCCCGATTATGATGTTTTTTCTGCTGGTGGATTTTAAGTTCTATCCCGAGCCGATTCATTGGGGATCATTCCAGCTTTCCATTAATCATCTGATCGCAGCCGTAATTTTCCTGCTAGCCGCCAGTACAGACGGGATAGACGGGTACATTGCCCGGAAATATAACATGGTTACCAATCTCGGCAAGCTGCTTGATCCCCTTGCGGACAAGCTGCTGGTATCCGCAGTGCTGATCTCGCTGGTAGAGCTGGGCAGATGCGATTCCTGGATTGCCATCGTTATCATCAGCCGCGAGTTTGCGGTTACCGGACTGCGCCAGGTTGCGCTGCTGGAAGGCAAAGTGGTGGCTGCCAGCAAATGGGGTAAAATAAAAACAGTGACGCAGATTGTTGCCATCTCACTGCTGCTGCTTAACAATTTCCCGTTCCAGTTCGTGAGCATTCCGCTGGATGACATTGCCATCTGGGCGGCGGCTCTGATAACGATTTACTCTGGGATCGATTATTTTGTGAAAAACAAGGAACTGCTCGAGCTTCATAACGCCTAACCCTAATTCTTAACTAGTCATAACATTATCATCAGGAGGAGAACGCCAGCTATGAAAGCAGAAATTATTGCCGTCGGTACAGAGCTATTGCTTGGACAAATCGTTAACAGCAACGGCCAGTTTTTATCGGTAGAGCTGGCCGCAATGGGGATTGATGTTTATTTTCAGACCGTAGTCGGGGACAACAAGAGCCGGATCCAGGAGGCGATTGAGATTGCCCGGAGCCGGGCGGATATTATTCTGTTCACCGGCGGCATCGGTCCGACGGAAGATGATCTTACCAAGGATGCGCTGGCAGCAGCGCTTGGACGTTCACTTCATATAGACCAGCTTGCGATGGATCATGTACAGAGATTCTTCGATGAACGTAAAATAGTAATGACCGAGAATAACCGCAAGCAGGCTGTTATTATTGACGGAACTACGCCGCTTCCGAATGAAATCGGCCTGGCCGTCGGCCTTGCTTTTGCCCATGAGAGTAAATATTACATTGTGCTTCCCGGACCTCCGCGTGAGATGAAGCCGATGTTTACGGACAAAGTCAAGCCCTGGCTGCTGCAGCATGCCCTCACCACAGAAATGCCGATCTATTCCAAGATGCTCAAGTTCGCGGGTATCGGTGAATCGCTCCTGGAGGACAAGCTTATAGATCTGATCCGCAACCAGACAGATCCTACCATTGCCCCCTACGCCAAGGAAGGTGAGGTGACGGTCCGTATTTCCACCAAAGCGCCTTCTGAACGGGAAGCGATGCTGAAGCTTGATGTGCTGGAGGAGCAGATTAAGGCAATCCTGCCTGAGAATATGTATGCCAATATCGATGTCCCGCTGGAGCAGCTGCTGGTGGACTGGATGGCGGATGCCGGTCTGACGCTCAGCGCAGCCGAGAGCTGCACCGGCGGATTGTTAATGGAGAGCATCACGAACATTCCGGGCAGCGCGTCCATGTTCAAGGGCGGTATTGTCTGCTACTCCAACGAAATTAAGAAAAAGCTGCTGAACGTGCCTGCCTCTTATCTGGAAGGTCCTGATGCCGTCGGAGCTGTCAGCCGCGAGGTTGCAGAGGTGCTGGCGGAGCAGGTCAGAATGCTGGGAGACACCGACTTCGGACTATCGGTTACCGGTGTAGCAGGACCGGGATACTCGGAGCGCAAGCCGGTCGGGCTGGTATACGTCGGCCTGGCCGAACGCGGTCACAAGACGGAGGTCTTTGAGCTTAACCTCAAAGGAACACGCGAGAACATCCGGCTGCGCTCTGTCAAAGCGCTGCTGTACCGTCTGTGGCGCAGGCTGGAGGAACGCAAGGTGGAGACACCGCTTGAAGGATCAGCCTTGCAATAGTTCCGCAGGGCGGTATATAATTGTAAATACGGAAGAACCGTGGCATAGTGAACCTTTTGCTGCGGTTTTTTGTTTTTGTGGCTGCGGTTAGCCTTTAAATGTGAGTCTGCTACACCGGCTGGTTAATGACTATGTATGGTACATTCATCAGGAAAGGGGGCTTACAATAAAAGGGTATATTTCGCCCGCGGTCAAAAAAAACGAATGTATGTTCGAAAAAAAGCTTGGCAAGACCTCTAAAACACGGTATTATATTACTATAAACAAGTGAAGGAAGTGGTCTGATTGTCAGATCGTCGTGCTGCGCTGGATATGGCGCTTCGTCAAATAGAAAAACAATTTGGTAAAGGTTCGATCATGAAATTGGGTGAATCCAATCACATGAAAGTGGAAGTTGTACCAAGTGGAGCCTTGGCACTTGATATTGCCCTGGGTATTGGCGGACTTCCAAAAGGACGTATTATAGAAGTATATGGACCGGAATCTTCCGGTAAAACAACGGTTGCCCTGCATGCTATCGCTGAAGTACAGAAGGTTGGCGGACAAGCTGCCTTCATCGATGCGGAACATGCGCTCGACCCTAAATATGCCAACGCGCTTGGCGTCAACATCGATGAACTTCTGCTGTCCCAGCCGGATACAGGAGAACAGGCGTTAGAGATCGCTGAAGCACTTGTGCGCAGCGGTGCGGTAGACATTATTGTCGTTGACTCCGTGGCGGCACTGGTGCCTAAGGCGGAGATTGAAGGCGATATGGGGGATTCCCACGTTGGTCTTCAAGCCCGTTTGATGTCCCAGGCTCTGCGGAAGCTGTCTGGTGCGATCAACAAATCCAATACGATCGCCATCTTCATCAACCAGCTGCGTGAGAAGATCGGCGTTATGTTCGGTAATCCCGAAACGACTCCGGGCGGCCGGGCATTGAAGTTCTATTCCTCGGTACGTCTTGATGTACGCCGTGTAGAGAGCATCAAGATGGGTAATGATGTAGTCGGTAACCGTACCAAGATTAAAGTCGTGAAGAACAAGGTAGCTCCTCCGTTCAAACAGGCAGACGTTGATATCATGTATGGTGAAGGCATCTCGAAGGAAGGAAGCCTTGTCGATATCGGAACGGAAATGGACATTGTCAACAAGAGCGGAGCCTGGTATTCCTATGAAGGCGAACGCCTTGGCCAGGGACGGGAGAATGCCAAGCAGTTCCTCAAGGAGCATCCGGAAATTGCCTTGCTAATTGAGAACAAGATCCGTGAAGCAAGCAACCTGACCACCATTGTTGCTGCCCCTTCGGAAGCTGATGTTGCAGCAGAGAAAGAGGAAGAAGAAAACCTGCTGCTTGAAATTGAATAATACGTAACCTGATATTGAGCGCCCTGTGTAAGATTGCAGCAGGGCGCTTATTTATTGATAATTAATAGTTAAGATTTCACATTTTATACCGTTAGAGTGAGAGGTGAACGAACCTATGGTAATTCAACTTAATCCTGAGCCGGAAGATCAGGAGGTGCAGGCACTGGCGGATTTTCCGGACGGTGAGCTGCTGGAAATAACTAAGGTAGAGAGGCAGAAGAAGTCGGATCACCGCTATATTATACATTTCGGCGCCTATAACATGACTGTGCATGAGGATGTCATGATTAAATACCGGATGATCTCCGGGAATTCCTTCATGAAGCAAGACCTTGAAGAGATCGTAGTGGCAGATGAGCGCCAGCGGGCCTATGTCGAGGGCCTGAGATATCTGGAGCGCAAGCCGCGGACGGCCCAGGAAATGGCCCGCCGTTTAAGGGAGAAAGAAATAGGAGAGACTATAATTGCAGAAGTTCTGCAGCGTCTGCAGCAGGAACGTTTCATTGACGATCCCCTGTATGCGAAGCAGTGGGCAGAGCAGCGGATAACGAATCAGCGCAAGGGCAAGCTGTGGATCCGCCAGGAGCTGCGGGAGAAGGGAATCGACAAATCGCTGATCGCTGAAGCGCTGGAGAATATTTCGCCTGAAGAGGAACTGGAGAGCGCACTGCAGACCGGACGCAAGAAGTGGAACATGATCCGCGGGGATATGAACGACAAGCGCAGAAAGACCGGCGCTTTCCTGATGCGGCGCGGTTTCCCGGGTGAAGTGGTTCGCCAGGTATTGAATACTCTGCGTGAGGAAGAGAACGCGGAAGGCTATGATGACGAATTTTACGATTTTGAGTGAACCGCTTGACATTCTCTTGACTTTAATGGCGTTATCGACTCTCTTGACAATGTCTTTTTATAAATAATAAAATATAACATGAATCGGCATAAACTAAGAATCCTTTTTCCTTCCCAAAAAGCAGACTCTTAGGTAGCCGCTTCGCGTACAACTCATATGAAATGTAATCGCCGGATAAGGCGGGCAGTGTGCATGTGCAGCATGTGCAGTATGGCAATCGGTGTATTACCGGTTTTTTGTATGGTGATGAACGGATAGTTTAACAACTGCACAATTCCCAAGGCAAGTTCCTTGGAGGAACCAACGAGGAGGTGAACAGATGCATACTGCAATCTGGGTCATAATCGTTCTCGTTGTAGCTGCAATATTCTTTGGATTCGGTTATTTTATTCGTAAATCCCTTGCAGAAGCTAAGATTCAAAGCGCAGAGAAGGAAGCACTCGTCATCGTGGAGAACGCGAAGAAAGACGCTGAGGCGCTGAAGAAGGAAACGGTACTCGAAGCTAAGGATGAAGTACACAGAATCCGTACTGAAGCTGAGAAAGAAACTCGTGAACGCCGGAATGAAATCCAACGGCAAGAGAGACGTTTGCTGCAAAAGGAAGAATCGCTGGATAAAAAAATGGAATCGCTTGAACGAAAAGAAGAACAAGTAGCTAACAAAGAGAAACGAATTGACGAAACACAACAGCAAATTGATGTTATTTACAAGAATCAGGTTACCGAGCTGGAGCGTATCTCCAACCTGAGCATCGATGATGCCAGAAGTATCATTCTGAGCAATGTAGAGCAGGAAGTTCGCCATGAAACCGCGCAGATGATCAAGGAAATTGAACAGCAGGCCAAAGAGGAAGCGGACAAGAAAGCCCGCGAAATCATTACACTGGCTATCCAGCGCTGTGCAGCTGATCACGTTGCCGAGACAACGGTATCTGTGGTAACTCTGCCGAATGAAGAGATGAAGGGCCGGATTATCGGCCGTGAAGGCCGTAATATCCGGGCACTGGAAACTCTTACAGGTATTGACCTCATTATCGATGATACGCCGGAAGCTGTTATTCTGTCGGGATTTGATCCGATCCGCCGCGAAGTGGCCCGTACGGCACTTGAGAAGCTGGTTGCCGATGGACGTATCCATCCGGCACGGATTGAGGAAATGGTTGAGAAATCCCGCAAAGAAGTGGATGAGCGGATTCGCGAGTACGGTGAACAAGCTACCTTCGAGGTTGGCGTTCATGGTCTGCATCCGGATCTGATCAAGATCCTGGGCCGTCTGAAATTCCGTACGAGCTATGGTCAGAATGTACTCAAGCACTCCATGGAGGTTGCTTATTTGACTGGACTTATGGCCGGTGAGCTTGGGGAAGACATCGTGCTTGCTAAACGTGCCGGGCTGCTCCATGATATCGGCAAAGCGCTGGATCATGAAGTGGAAGGCTCGCACGTTGAAATTGGCGTTGAGCTTGCGAAGAAATACAAGGAACATCCGGTGGTTATCAACAGTATCGCGTCCCACCACGGAGACTGCGAAGCTACCTCGGTTATTGCTATGCTGGTCGGAGCAGCTGACGCCTTGTCGGCAGCACGTCCTGGCGCACGCCGTGAGACACTGGAGACCTACATCAAACGTCTGGAGAAGCTGGAAGAGATCTCCGAGAGCTTCGAAGGCGTCGAGAAGTCTTATGCAATTCAAGCGGGCCGCGAGGTTCGCGTGATGGTGCAGCCTGAGAAGATCGACGATGCGGAAAGCTTCCGTCTGGCACGCGACATTACGAAGATGATCGAGAGTGAGCTGGATTATCCGGGTCATATCAAGGTTACCGTTATCCGCGAGACACGGGCTGTCGAATACGCAAAATAAGCAAGGAAATTGGCCCCCCTGCGGGGCCTTTTTTCTTTTCTGACTAGGAGGAGAATAACATCAAAGTTTTATTTATAGGAGATATTGTAGGCAATACCGGCAGAAAGGCTCTGCGGGAAATGCTGCCCACATTAAAGAGCAAATACCAGCCGCATATTATCATCGTTAACGGTGAAAATGCAGCCGCAGGCAGAGGAATTACCTCAGCAATTGCCAATGAATTTTTTAATTGGGGTGTACACGGTATTACATTGGGTAATCATACTTGGGACAATAAGGATATTTTTGAATTTATCGACGATGAGCCGCGGATGATCCGACCGGCCAACTTTCCGCCGGGAACCCCGGGCAGAGGGTATACGGTTGTTAAAGGCAACGGCAAACAGCTGGCGATTGTCAATCTGCAGGGACGCACCTTTTTGCCGGCGATCGATGACCCGTTCCGGGTAGGGGAAGAAATTGTGGAGGAGCTGCGCCGTACCCACAAATGCATTCTCGTTGATTTTCATGCCGAAGCGACTTCGGAGAAGATTGCCATGGGTTATTTTATGGACGGCATGGCATCTATTGTAGTCGGCACCCACACGCATGTACAAAGTAACGATGATGTCATTCTTCCAGGCGGAACCGCTTATCTGACCGATGCGGGCATGGTTGGTTCAAGGGAAGGAATTCTGGGTATGGAAAAGGATGCAGTCCTTTATAAATTCACTACCCAGCTCCCGTCGAGGTTTGTGGTAGACGAAGGTAAATGGCAGTTGAACGGGTTATTCGCGGAGATTGACGAGGCTACAGGTAAAGCGACACGGCTGGAGAAGATTCGTTTGCGTGAAGATGAATGGGTTATGAGCTAGGCCCGGATATTAGGAAGTAGGACATTCGGGAAAAATCGCCGTATTTGGATAAAGTGTGATCTTTTTTATATCGAAAAAGAGTATCTTTTGTACCATTTTCTCCAGCGTAGTCCGCAAAAAGAAGGAATTATTTCTTCTCCCGCGAATAACATCTACAGTAGTGGAAGAACACCATCATTTTCCCAGGGGAGGTACTTACTATGGATGTATTAAAAGTATCAGCTAAATCCAATCCGAATTCCGTTGCCGGTGCATTAGCAGGTGTTCTTCGTGAACGTGGATCGGCCGAGCTACAAGCTATTGGAGCAGGAGCACTGAACCAGGCAGTCAAAGCAGTTGCCATCGCCCGGGGATTTGTCGCGCCAAGCGGTGTTGATCTGGTCTGTATTCCAGCCTTTACGGATATCGTAATTGACGGGGAGGACCGGACGGCGATTAAACTCATTGTGGAACCCAGATAATTTATGAACTTTTTCTGATGGACCTGTTTACTTAGGTAAACAGGTTTTTTGCTGTTCTGGGAAAAGGAGCGGATTGAAGGCATAAGCTGTTAATGTAAGCGGCTGACGTTATGATTTGAAATGAATAAGGATGTTGCACGGTATTTTAGTGGTATGGAAAGCGGGGAGAAGATGGGGACAGCGGCAAAATTTAAGGTTGCGGATTTTCATTGTGATGCACTTAGCAAGCTGCAGGCGGAACCGGATATTCATTTTAAAAATGATCATCGGCTGGATGTGACAGCAGAGCGGCTGGCAGCGGGTAATGTGGGACTGCAGGTTTTTGCGGTCTATTTGTCCGAGACTCTGGGAAAACCCGGGTTTGAAAGGATACTCGGTCAGCTTGAGCTGTTCAGAAAGAGGGTTATCAGCGGGGAGGGCCTGCGGTGGCTTCGCTGGAAAGAGGAAGCAGTTATAACGTCTGCCCCGGCACCAGCCTGGGCGTTGCTTTCACTTGAAGGGGTGGACGGCCTGGAAGGGAATTTGTTTTATGCAGAGCTGCTGTTTGAGCTTGGAGTGCGGTTTCTTGGGATCACCTGGAATTATGCGAATTGGGCGGCAGACGGGGTGCTGGAGCCAAGAAACGGCGGATTTACGAAAAAAGGCAGGCAGCTCATCGAATGGTGCAATACCAGCGGAATGCTGCTGGATGTGTCCCATCTCTCTCCGTCCGGGTTCTGGGAGCTGGCTGAGCTCAGTACACGCCCCTTTATAGCGTCCCATTCCAATGCGGCCGCTGTGTGCAGTCATCCCCGCAATTTGAGTGACGAACAGATTAAAGCGCTGGCAGCAATGGACGGGCGGATCGGGCTGACCTTTGTTCCCTGGTTTGTCCGTAATGGGGGCGGGGCCAAGGCAGAGGATCTTCTGAAGCATATCGAGCATGTCTGCAGTCTGGGCGGATCACGGCAGCTGATGTTCGGGTCGGATTTCGACGGTATTGATGCCTGGGTTGAGGGACTGGAGCATCCCGGAAAATATACGGCTTTGGCTGATCTGCTGCTTAAGCATTATCCTGAGGATGAGGTGATAGGCTGGCTGCATGGGAATGCCATGCGTTTTTTGAGCAAACAACTGCCTTCAAGGGTTTATTAATAAAATGGCGAAAAGGTGACTTAGGCGGAGGAAATAATGCGAATTGTCGGAGAAATGTCGAAAAATTAACGCTTAATGTGACCCTGGCCTTTTTATTTTTGGGTAAGAAGTTGTATAATGTTCAGTGGCTTGTACAGATACTAGAGAAAATACAAGGAGTGACTTACAATGAGCAAGACTGTACCCGTAGGTGTGTCGGCCCGGCATATTCACCTTACGCAGGAGCACGTGGAAGCATTGTTTGGCCCAGGATACCAATTGACTGAGTTCAAACCGCTCTCCCAACCAGGACAATTCGCAGCAAACGAGCAAGTAGCCGTTATCGGCAGCAAAGGCAAATTCGACAAAGTAAGAATTCTCGGACCTGCCCGTCCGGCATCACAGCTCGAAATTTCCCGCACCGACTCTTTCAGCCTCGGTGTGAAAGCCCCTGTCCGCGAATCCGGACATATTGAGGGAACACCAGGCATTACTCTTAAAGGACCAGCAGGTGAAGTTGAGCTGGAGACTGGCGTAATCATTGCAGCCCGTCACATTCACTTCCACACTTCCGAAGCAGAAGCTTGGGGTATCGCCGATAAGCAAATGCTCAAGGTACGCCTTGGCGGCGAACGCGGCCTCGTACTGGAAAACGTGATTGCACGTGTATCTGACAGCTTTAAGCTTGATATGCACATCGATACCGATGAAGCGAATGCTGCAGGTGCCAACAACGGCGACACTGCTGAAATTGTAGATTAGTTTTATTTTTATAGCAGAGAGAAGGGCGGGGGAATGTTCCTCCGCTCTTTTTTTGTGTAATGAAGGCCTGTTTTAGATTACGGGGTTATTTTATTTGCAGATTTATGGTATCATTATGCGTTATGTCTTAGCTTTGCGCATTGTGGAAACGTATGGATAAGCGTAATCCCGCAAGTCCGGGTGAACTGACAATATATGTGTTTGAAATAAGGAGACAACCATGACTTTTAATGATTTGGGTCTGAGCCCGTCGATTCTTAAGGCGCTGGACCTTGCAAACTATACATCACCTACACCTATTCAGAGAGAAGCAATCCCCGCAGCATTGACCGGGAGAGATGTGCTGGGCTGTGCGCAGACCGGAACGGGGAAGACGGCAGCTTTTTCGCTGCCCATTATTCAGCTGCTTAGCAAGCAGAATGTTAACCGGAGCGGCAAACGCCCGATCCGTTCTCTGATTCTTACCCCTACACGTGAGCTGGCGCTGCAGATTTATGAGAATATTCAGGTCTACAGCAAGTTCACCGGTATCCGCTCTACTGCTGTTGTTGGCGGTGTCTCACAAAGATCCCAGGAGCGCGCTCTGGCCTTGGGTGTGGATATCCTCATTGCTACTCCAGGCCGTCTGATCGACCTGATTGCCCAGAAGCATGCTGACCTGCAACAGGTGCAGCTGCTCGTCCTCGATGAAGCAGACCGGATGCTGGATATGGGCTTCATTCATGATGTGAAGCGGATTATTGCCAAGATGCCGGCTAAAAAACAAACCCTGTTCTTTTCCGCAACGATGCCGCAGGAGATTTCACAGCTGATCAAGACGCTGCTGGTGAATCCGGTCAAGATTGAAATTACTCCGGTTTCTTCGACAGTGGACAGAATTCAACAATCCGTCTATCTGCTTGAGAATGGCTGTAAGCAGAAGCAGCTGAACCGTCTGCTGGAGGATAAGTCGATTGTATCTGCGCTTGTGTTTACTCGTACGAAACGCGGAGCGGACCGGGTTGCGCGCGATTTGGGCAAAGTCAATATTGCCGCCCAGGCGATTCACGGCAACAAATCGCAGAATGAACGGCAGAATGCGCTGCGTAATTTTAAAACCGGAGTAACCCGGGTACTGGTAGCTACTGATATTGCTGCCCGCGGTATTGATATTGACGAGCTGTCACACGTGATCAACTTCAACCTGCCGAATATTCCGGAAACGTATGTGCACCGGATTGGCCGCACCGGCCGTGCCGGGATGAGCGGCATCGCCATATCCCTGTGCGAAGCAGAGGAGCTTCCGTACCTGAAGGATATCCAGAAGCTGATCGGCAAGACGATTCCGGAGGTGAAGAGCCATCCTTATCCGATGATCAAGGTTAATCCGGCGCTGGCGGCGGAGGTGGCTAAAGCGAGTAAGACTGTTGCTTCAGCCAAAGCAGGCAACCAGCCAAAAGCCAAAGCCAATCCGGCACGCAAGCCGAAGGAAGAATGGTTCACTCAGGGCAAGCGCCCGCGCAGCGGCTCTGAAGGGGCCAAGGTAGAATGGCCGGACCGCAAGGATGGCAGATCTGCTGGCAGCGTTAGAGGGAATGCAGGCGAAGCGCGGACTGGCGATGCCGGCAGAAAGCAGGCTGGCGGAGCGCGGACTGGTGGTGCCGGCAAAGGACAGGCGGGTGGAGCACGTGCTGCGGGGGCTGGTAAGGCGCAGGCTGGCGGAGCAAGGACTCCTGTAGCTGATAGAGCGCAGGCTAACGGAGCGGGCAGATCTGCTGGTAACCGGTCCGGCGGAAATGGACGGAACACCTCAGGAGCTGCGCGAGGCTAATAGGCAGCAGGAACGAGTATAGTTTCAAATAGCAGCGTTTTGTACACAAAAACCCGTATCGCACTCTCGGCAGAGAGTACAATACGGGTTTTTGCGTCTACGGCGTCCAGCCGGCATAATCCGGGCAAGGGCTAGCCGGCAAGATGAGCGCCCAGCTCCTCGCGGAGTGCGTCGCTGATTGAAGTCATAGGCAGGCGGAGGGTATCCGAGGAAATCTCGCCTTTGGCACTGAGCAGCCACTTGATCGGTGCGGGATTGGATTCCTTGAACAGCAGCTTCATCAGCGGCACCAGCCGGTCATACTCGGCTCTGGCAGCTTCTACCTGGCCGGCTCTGTATTGTTCGTATATGTCGAGGAATTTGGCCGTATGCACATTGGCGGAAGCAAGCATGCCTCCGGCGGCACCGCACCCCAGCATGTCGAAGAAGGAAAGGTCGTCGCCGCAGAGAACAGGCTTCGAGCCGTGACGCGACAGCTCGGAGACGAGCAGCGGTGAGCCGGAACAGTCCTTAAGGCCGACAACGTTGTCCATCTCCAGAATTGTACGGGCGGTATCTACGGTCATTCCAACTCCGGCACGGCCGGGGATATCATAGGCGATGATCGGAATACCAACCTCAGCCGCTTTTCGGAAGTGTGCGATGATCCCCTGTTGGGAAGGACGGCTGTAATAGGGAACAACAATGAGTGCAGCATCAGCTCCGGCATTGGCGGCCAGCTCCGTACGTTTGACTGTAGACATCGTGTCATTGGTGCCCGTACCGATTACGAGCGGAATATCACTGCCCTGCAACAGCTGTTTAGAAGCATCAATTAACAATTGTAATTCTTGTATACTGACTGTCGGCGATTCTCCAGTGGTTCCATTTACGACCAGACCATGAATGTTGTTCTTGATAATGCCTTGCACATACCGCTGATACGAAGCCAGATCAATCTCGCCGGCTGCATCGAACGGTGTTACCACGGGAACATAGATTCCATAAATCTGCTCTTCTGTTAACATGAATATCGTCCTCCAAATTTGTATAACCGTTTATTCTACTGTAGCATGGAATAATTCATCGGTGTTAGCTATAATAAATGATATGGGGCATCAATAATATTGATGTTATATCTAATGAACTTGAGCCGGGCGGCGGGTCTGATCTGCTGATACACTCATGTTCACGTTATGAAGGGTGATAGCATGGATTTAACATATATGAGAACCTTCCGCGAAGTGGCAAAGCGCCAGAGCTTCACCAGAGCGGCAGAGGAGCTGGGATATGCCCAGTCAAGCGTAACGATGCAGATTCAGAAGATTGAAAAAGAATACGGAGTAACTCTGATGGAGCGCCACGGCCGGATTTTGCGCCTGACCCCGCCTGGAGAAGAGCTGCTGAAGCTGTTTGTAGAGATTCTTGATCTGTATGACAGGTCAAAAGAAACCATTGCCCAGCAAATCGGAGGGACTCTGACCATAGGGACGATAGACTCGCTGGCCGCATTCTATCTTCCGCCTTTTCTGCAGCAGCTGCGGACAACGTTTCCCGGACTGAATATTCATCTGCAGACCGAGCAGGAAGCGAATCTCGTGTCCAAAATCAGGGACGGCGAGGTGGACATTGGACTGATGCTGGACCGCTGCACGGCCGATTCCACGCTGGAGCGGACGATCATCCGGGATGAGCCGCTGGTGCTGGTCGCTCCTGCAGGACATCCTCTGGCCAAGCTCACTAAGGTATCGCTGCAGGATCTGAATAACTGTGAGCTGATTGTTTCGGAAGAAAGCTGCATTTACCGCAGCATGTTTGAGAATCTGCTCCGCGAGCACGGCATCGTGTTCCGGATCGGCTTTGAGCTGTCCAATCTGGAAGCAATCAAACGCTGCGTGCGTAACGGCCTGGGCATCGCCCTGCTGCCTAGAATAGTGGCCGAGGAGGAGATTGAGCGGGGGAATCTGGCTGAGCTGCCGTTTGCCCATCCGGAGATTCATTTTGACCTGCAGCTGCTCATTCATCCGAAAAAGTGGAAGTCGCTGCCGCTGCAGTCACTGATCCAAATGCTGCTGACCGATGCTGAGGCCAAGAAGGCTGCGGTATGAATCGGGTGGCCTGGACTGCTGCCGCTAAACCGAATTTTTTATCAACAGGGGGAGAACATGGTCCATTTCCGGATTGCCACCATAAATGATCTGAATGCTATTGTACAGATGCTTGCGGACGATGAACTGGGCAGACAAAGGGAACGTTATGAGACTCCCCTTCCGCAAAGCTATTTTACAGCCTTCGAAAAAATTGACTCTGACCCCAACAATGAATTGATTGTGGCTTGTCTTGGTGAGGAGATTGTTGGTGTTCTCCAGCTTACTTTTACACCTTATTTAACCCATCAGGGCAGCTGGAGAGCAACAATCGAAGGGGTCAGGACTGCATCCCGCATAAGAGGAAAAGGGGTCGGAAGTAAGCTGATGCTGTGGGCAATTGAGCGTGCTAAAGCGAAGGGCTGCTACATGATTCAGCTGACGACAGATAAGCAGCGCGAGGATGCACTGCGGTTTTATGAGCGTTTGGGATTCGAGGCCACTCACACCGGGCTGAAAATGAAACTATAAAATAACAACTGTTGGAGGACACAATGAACATTATCGAGCTTCCTGTTGAATTTATGTATGAAGGACAGCAATATTACATTTATCCCAGCTTGATTGTATCTGACAATGAGCTGATTCTGGTCGATACAGGCTATCCCGGTTTCCTGCCCCTTATTGAAAATGCCATAGAGCAAAAGGGGTATGACATCAGGCAGCTGAAGCACATTGTGATTACCCACTACGACGACGACCACATCGGCGCTTTGTATGATTTTAAGGAAAAATATCCGTGGGTGACGGTAATCTCCAGTGAACGGGAGGCCGTCTATATCAGCGGCGAGGTGAAATCCGAACGTCTGGTTCAGGCGGAGGCTTTGCTAGAGCAAATGCCTGAAGAGCAGAAGGCCTTCGGACAGTCGTTCGTAGAGCTGCTGACGAGCCTGCGGCATCTTCCTGTAGATCAGACTGTAAAGGACGGGGAGTGGCTGTTTGGTGGGGCATGCAAGGTAATGGCAACTCCAGGACACACGTCAGGCCATATCTCCCTTCATTTCCCGGAGCTGGGCAGCGTGATTACCGGTGATGCCGCCTACATAGAGGATGGAGGCAATGAGCTGCTGGTCGCCAATCCACAGTACTGTCTCAACATGCCGCTGGCGGAGCAATCTCTGGAGCTGCTGAAGAATCTCAAGGCGAAGCATTATTACTGCTATCATGGCGGAACGTTACATATATAATGAGGTTCATTAAGCACCGATATGCAGCAAGATATTGACATCAAAAACGCCAATATGGTATATAAAAGGAAGTGTTAGCACTCACCCTTATGGAGTGCTAACCGTCCGGAAGCAATCAGCAGGCTATTTTTGAAAGGAGATTCTATATTCATGTCTAAAAAAGAGTTCAAAGCCGAATCCAAACGACTACTGGAAATGATGATTAACTCCATCTATACGCAGCGGGAAATTTTCCTGCGGGAGCTGATCTCCAATGCAAGCGATGCCATCGACAAAATCTATTACAAAGCACTGGCCGACGACAGCCTGGTGTTCAATAAAGAAGATTACTTCATTAAAGTTACCGCCGATAAGGGCAGCCGCACACTGACCATCTCCGATACAGGGATCGGGATGACGCAGGAGGAGCTGGAGAACAACTTGGGGATTATCGCGAACAGCGGCTCTTTTGCGTTCAAGAAGGATAACGAAGTGAAGGACGGCCATAACATTATCGGGCAGTTCGGGGTTGGATTCTATTCCGCTTTTATGGTGGCTGAGGATGTTACGGTCATCAGTAAGGCGCTGGGCAGCGACCAGGCGTACAAGTGGGAATCCCAGGGGGCAGACGGTTATACAATCGAGCCGGCGGAGAAAGATAGCGTAGGTACTGAGATTACACTCAAGATCAAAGCCAATACCGAAGAAGAGAACTACGACGAGTTCCTGGAAGAGTACCGCCTGAAAGCGATCATCAAGAAATACTCCGACTTCATCCGTTTCCCGATCAAAATGGACATCACCGGCAGCAAGCCGAAAGAAGGCAGCGAAGGCGAGTTCGAAGAAACGAAGGAAGAGCAAACCGTCAACAGCATGGTGCCGATCTGGCGCAAGAACAAAAGCGAGCTGACTGAAGAGGACTACACCAACTTCTACAACGAGAAGCGTTACGGCTTCGACAAACCGCTCAAGCACATTCATATCAGCGCCGACGGTGCGGTGGTATATAACGCGATTCTGTTCATTCCGGAGAACACCCCTTTTGACTACTACACCAAGGAGTACGAAAAAGGACTTGAGCTCTACTCCAACGGCGTGCTGATCATGAACAAATGTGCGGACCTGCTGCCGGATTACTTCAGCTTCGTCAAAGGGATGGTCGACTCCGAGAATCTGTCGCTTAACATCTCCCGCGAGCTGCTGCAGCATGACCGCCAGCTGACGCTGATTGCGAAGAATATCAAGAACAAGATCAAGAGCCAGCTCCTCAGCCTGCTGAAGGATGAGAGAGAGAAATATGAGACGTTCTACAAATCCTTTGGCAGACAGCTGAAGTTCGGCGTGTACAATGATTACGGTATGGAAAAAGAAACCCTCCAGGACCTGCTCATGTTCTACTCCTCCAAGGAGAAGAAACAAGTTACGCTGGCTGAATATGTAGAAAGAATGCCGGAAGACCAGAAGTATATCTATTATGCTTCCGGTGAGTCGGTAGAGCGGATCGAGAAGCTGCCGCAGACTGAGCTGGTGCTGGACAAGGGGTATGAAATCCTCTATTTCACTGACGATATCGATGAATTCGCGATCAAGATGATCATGTCCTATAAGGAAAAAGAATTCAAAAACGTCTCCAGCGGCGACCTGGGCATCGAAGATGCGGCAGACAAAGCTTCGGAAGAGGAGCAGAACGAGAATAAGGATCTGTTCGAAGCGATGCAGGGCATTCTGGCCGGCAAAGTGAAGGCAGTCAAAGCTTCCAAGCGGCTGAAATCCCATCCGGTCTGCCTGTCCACTGAAGGCGAGCTGACCATCGAGATGGAAAAAATCCTCAAGGCGATGCCTAACGGCCAAGAGGTTCAGGCGGACAAGGTGCTGGAAATCAACGTCAACCATGACGTCTTCAAATCGCTCAAAGCAGCTGCTGACAGCGACAAGGAGAAGCTGGGCCTGTACACGAACCTGCTGTACAACCAGGCGCTGCTGATTGAAGGCCTGCAGGTTAACGATCCGGTGCAGTTCACTAACGATATCTGCAAAATTATGGTCTAATGCTTAGGCGGCAGTTTTCTGCTGCTGTATAGTAGCTGTAAAAGATAAAACCCGCTTCCGGCGTTGCCGGGGCGGGTTTTTGCGCGTTTCGCAGCGGCAGTGTTCCGCTACAGAAAAAGCATTCAGCAGCCCGTACAGCAATGCTTGCTGCAGTCAAACACGCCCCAGGCCTACCCCTCACGGAAATTCTCAATAAACTTCACGGCCAGGGCGGACAGGTATTTATCCTTCATCCAGACAGCTGCAACCCGTGTATTGAGGGAGTCGCTGCGGATCTCCTTGAGAATCAGATTGCTGTTGGCGGCTAGACTGTAGGCGGATCTGGGAATAATGCCGATGCCAAGCCCGGCGTTGGCCCACAGCAGCGTGGTTCGGGCATCATCATTCATGCAGAAAAACTGCGGGTCAAAGCCGTGCTCCAGACAGGTCTCGCGGATCAGCTGCTCAAATCTGCGGTAGACAATGAGCGGCTGGTTCTGCAGCTCGCCAATTTCAATGGCGGTTCTTCCTTCACTCCAGTCATAATCGGGTGACATCACTGCAATCATAGGTTCTGATGCCGTATATATGCATTCCAGCCCGGTGCTGCTGAACGGGGTGCGGACGATTCCAACCTCGACGATTCCTTTGCTGAGCAAATCGAGAATCCGGAACGTATTGCCTTCATGAATCTCAAACTTCACGCCGGAATAGAGCTGATGGAAATCCAGCAGCCGTTCCTGCAGCAGGGTTGCGGCAGAGGAGGAGACGGTGCCGATGGAGAGTGTGCCGGACACGCCTTTCACATAATCCTTCAGCTCCCGGGTAGTTGAATCTGCCAGCTCAAGAATCTGCTGTGCCCGGCCGCGTAGGATCATTCCGGCTTCGGTCAGCTGCACGCTGCGCGGGCCGCGCTCGACGAGTTTTACCCCAAGCTCCTCCTCCAGCAGCTTCAGCTGCTGGCTAAGCGGCGGCTGGGCCATCTGCAGCCGCCTGGCTGCTGAAGTGATCTGGCCTTCCTCGGCAATGGCCAGAAAATATTTCAGTTGACGGATATCCATCATTAACCTCCTGTTAGATTATAATGACATATGAAATTCGTATCTCAGAGATATGAAACCAATATTATTAATATGGTAGCAGATATGACATAATCATAACGGGTCTTTTAATGATTGCATAGAGATACATACTGTATAGGCTGGTGAGTACTTATGTTTAAAATGGCTGTTTTTCTGAAACCGTATAAAAAAGAGGTGATCCTCGGACCGATCTTCAAGCTGCTTGAAGCGATACTGGAGCTGCTGCTGCCGACCGTTGTTGCGCTGATTGTTAACAACGGTATCGGCAACCAGGATAGCGCCTATGTATACCGGATGGGCTGTCTGATGCTTCTCATGACGTTAATGGGCTTTGGCTGCTCCATGGTCTGCCAGTATTACGCCGCCCGCGCATCGCAGGGCTTCGGCACATCGCTGCGCAACAGAATGTTCAAGCATGTATCCTCGCTCTCATACGCAGAGCTGGATAAGCTGGGAACGCCATCCTTGATCAACCGGATCACTAATGACGTGAACCAGCTGCAGCTGGCCGTAGCCATGCTGATCCGGCTGGTTGTCCGTGCGCCGTTCATCTGCATCGGGGCGATCATCATGTCGATGATCCTCGACTTCCGGCTGTCGCTGATTCTGCTGGCGGCAACACCGGTGTTCGGAGTGATCCTGTATTTTATTATCACCCGCAGCAGCCCGCTATACCGCAAATATCAGCAGAAGCTCGATCATCTGGCGCTGGTGCTGAGCGAAAATCTGTCCGGTATCCGCGTTATCCGTGCATTTGCGGAGTCACGCCGCGAGAAGCAGCGTTTTGCAGCGGCGTCGGATGATCTGACGGAGACAGCGATCCGGGTCTCCCGCATCGCCGCCTGGCTCGGACCCATGACGACACTGGTCGTCAACGCGGCGATTATCGCCATCCTCTGGGCAGGCGGCTGGCACATCAATGCCGGTCGCCTGTCGCAGGGGGAGATTATCGCTTTTATCAACTATGTCACCCAGATACTGCTGGCCCTGATCGTCGTATCGAATCTGGTGATCTTGTTCACCAAAGCATCATCCTCCGCTAACCGGGTTAACGAAGTCTTGGCCTCAACTACCTCTGTTCCGGATGAAGGGAATATCGCGATTCCTGCCGCAGCACCTTCTAATGTCCCTGCCATCTCCTTCGAACAGGTCTCCTTCGGTTATAACCGTACCGGTGAGCTTGCGCTTGAGGACATTACCGTAAAGATAATCCAAGGCCAGACAGTCGGGCTGATCGGCAGTACAGGCTCCGGTAAATCGACGTTCGTTAACCTGATTCCGCGTTTTTATGATTCCGTTCAAGGGAATATTCGGGTCAGAGGGGTGAACGTCAAGGATTACCCGCTGGAGCAGCTGCGGAGCCTGATCGGTATCGTACCGCAAAAGGCGCTGCTGTTCACCGGTACGATCGCAGATAACATCCGCTGGGGCAAGCAGGATGCCACCCGTGAAGAGCTGCTGCAGGCCGCTGTGGTAGCCCAGGCAGAGGAGTTCATCAGCAAGCTGCCAGAAGGGATGGAGACGCCGGTAGCCCGGGGCGGCCTGAATCTGTCAGGCGGCCAGAAGCAGCGTCTGACGATTGCCCGCGCCGTAGTCGGCCGTCCGCCGATTCTGATTCTGGACGATTCCTCAGCGCGCTGGATTTTGCAACAGATGCCGCTCTCCGCAAGGCGCTTAGGGAGTACGGGCGGGATATGACGGTGCTGCTCGTATCACAGCGGGTCAGCACCGTGCAGCAGGCGGACCAGATCATCGTCTTTGACGAGGGACGGATTGCCGGAACAGGAACACATGAGGAACTGCTTAAGACCTGCGGGGTTTACCGCGAGATTTGTGAATCACAGCTGTCCAGCCAGGAGGTGGCGCAATGAATACCAATGAAACATGGAAGAGGCTGCTGAATTATACAAGACAATACCGCGGCATTTCTATCGGAGCTGTAATCTGTGCCATCCTGAGCGTGGCCGCAAGTCTGATCGGCCCGCTGCTGATCGGGCGGGCAATCGACCGCATGATCGGGCCGGACAATGTCGATTTTCCGGAAATTCTCCGGCTGCTGCTGATTCTGGGCGCCGTGTATGCTGCCGGCAGCTTTTTCGGCTGGCTACTGACCTATTACACCAACAAAATCGCCTACAAAACGGTCTATGATCTGCGCCGTGACTTATTTGATAAGCTGGATACGCTGCCCCTCAAATTCCATGACAATCATCCGCAGGGCGACAGCATAAGCCGGTTTGTCAATGATATGGATGCTGTCTCTGACGGGCTCCTGCAGGGCTTCTCGACCCTGCTGACCGGTATTGTCACAATTGCCGGAGCAATCGGACTGATGCTCTATATCAGCCCTGTTATGACTGTAGTAGTTCTACTGTCGGCACCGGTGACTTATTTTGTCGCCAGATTCATTACGACACGCTCCCAGAAGCTGTTCCGCGAGCAAGCGAAGATTCTCGGCGGACTGAACGGCTATGTGGAGGAGATTGTCGGCGGGCAAAAGGTCGTGCAGGCCTACCATTACGAGGACCGCTCCTTTGCCCAATTCTCCGAACGCAACAATGAGCTGTATCAGACCGGGGTTAAATCACAGTTTTACGGCTCGCTGGCCAATCCGACGACCCGGCTGGTCAATAATATTACTTTTTCGGTCATTGCGATGATCGGCAGTGCGCTGGTGATCGGCGGGCATTTCTCGGTCGGAGACCTGTCGAGCTTCCTGATCTACTCCAATCTATTCGCCAAGCCGTTTAATGAAATCACAGGTGTAATCACTCAGCTGCAGTCAGCGACGGCTTCGGCCCAGCGCGTCTTCAGGATTCTCGATATGGTGCCGGAAACGCCGGATGCTCCTGACGCCCATGTGCTGGGCGCAAGACAGGGGACGATTACTTTTGACAAAGTAAGCTTTGCTTATGCGCCGGAGCGGCCGCTGATCCGTAATTTCAGTCTGGTAGTAAAGCCGGGTACCCGTGTAGCCATAGTCGGCCAGACAGGAGCAGGGAAGACGACGCTCGTTAACCTGCTTATGCGCTTCTACGCTGTGGACAGCGGCAGCATCCGTATTGACGGTGTGGATATCAATCACTTCACCCGTGACAGCCTCCGGCAGAACTTCGGGATGGTTCTCCAGGACACCTGGCTGTTCGGCGGTACGATCCGCGATAATATCGCCTACGGCAAGCCGGAGGCGAGTGATGAGGAAGTGATCGCTGCCGCCAAGGCGGCGAGCGCCCACAGCTTCATTAAACGCCTGCCTGAGGGTTACGCAACTAAGATCAGCGGCTCCGGTGACAATTTGTCCCAGGGCCAGAAGCAGCTGCTGACCATCGCCCGCGTCATGCTGGCTGATCCGCCAATGCTGATTCTCGATGAGGCGACCAGCAGCATTGATACGCTGACCGAGATACGCATCCAGAAAGCTTTTCTGAAGATGATCTCGGGCCGGACCAGCTTTGTCATCGCCCACCGGCTGTCAACGATCCGTGAGTCGGATATTATCCTCTATATGAAGGACGGGGACATTGTCGAGAGCGGGACTCATGAAGGACTGCTGGCGAGCGGCGGGCATTATGCGAGGCTGTACAACAGCCAGTTTGCGGCGGTGTAGCAGCACAGACATTACATGGCTGGATCAGTCATAATAAGCAGAGGTACACATAACAGGCGGCGTCTGCCGGAACTTGATTAGGACTGACAAGACCGGGCAGATGCGTTTTTTTGCTGCTTAAAATACTTTGACACTTAAACCGTCCGGACGGTATAGTAAATCCAGAGGTGAATCCATTGAACGTTAATTCTAAACGCGGGGTTATTTTGACAGCCGCATCTTTAATAATCAGGAGCCAAGGGGTGGAGAAGCTTACACTCGAGGCGGTTGCCAGAGAGGCCGGCGTCAGTAAGGGCGGACTGCTGCACCATTTTCCGAATAAAAATGCTTTGATTCAAGGGCTGGTCGAAGAGCTGACGGACGGATTCGTGACCGATGTCCAGGAGCGGGTGGCGGTTTCAGCTGTTAATGAAGGCAAGTGGAGCAGGGCATACACGGAATCTGTGGCCTGTGATATCAAGGACGGGAACGGGATCAGCACGGCGCTGACTGCGGCGCTTTTCAGCAAGCCGGAGCTGCTTGGGAAGCTGCAGGAGCAGTATGGGCTCTGGCAAAAAGACATTGAAAACGACGGATCGATCCCGTGCGTTCCACCATTGTACGGCTCGCTGCCGACGGCCTGTGGTTCTCTGAAATGTTCAGCTTAGGGAAACTGGATGCAGAGCTGCGCGAACAGGTCATACAGGAACTACTAAAAATGACGGTGTAGGAGGAAAAGGATTGTGAATCCCTTTATTTTATTGGCGGTTGCCATTGTGTCAGAGGTCTGCGGAAGCTCCCTGCTCAAATTATCCAACGGCTTCAGACGGCTATATCCGTCACTCGGGGTGGTGATTGGACTCGGCTCAGCCTTTTACTTTCTGTCTCTGGCGCTGCAGTCGATCTCACTCGGCACGGCTTATGCGATCTGGTCCGGGGCGGGTACGGCGTTAACGGCCATGGTTGGAGTATTCTTTTATAAAGAACGGCTTAACCGAAAAAAAATACTGGGTCTGCTGCTGATCATCGGCGGTGTCATTACACTGAAGCTGGCTACGGGCGGAACGCATTGATTTATTTTACGGGCAAAGAAGAGGATGGGGATTGAATTGAAAAGTTACATATACCTGGCTATGGCCATCTGCTTTGAAATATTCGGGACGACGATGCTTAAGTTATCAGACGGGTTCACGAATCTGCTGCCCGGTCTCGGGGTAGTTGTGGGGATGGGGTTATCTTTTTTCAGCCTATCCATGAGTCTGCGGGTCATTCCCTTAAGCTTCGCGTATGCGGTCTGGTCGGGCGTGGGTACGGCTATTACAGCCCTGCTTGGTGTGGTGGTGTGGGGCGATCCGTTCACCTTCGTGTCTTTCCTCGGTATTGCCGCTATCATCGGTGGTGTGGTGCTGCTGAACTCCTCCAATCATCCGGAAAAGGCAGCGCAGGGGCAGCTATGAGTTTATTTGAACATGGAGGGATCATGTGGAATCTGACCTGGAGAAAGAGCTAAAGGTAATTTGTAAAGCCCTTACTGTAAAGTTAAGGGGAAACGGCGGCGGGAATGGGAACGCTTTGATTGATCACGACCTGATTCAACGTCTTCATACAACACTGGATGCCTACCAGGAATCGATTCGTAAAGAAGGATGGGTATCTAAAGATATAGTATGGTCTCTTTTGTATACCAGCAGCAGATTTTATGTACAAAGTAAATATTCTAAAAATGAAGCAGATCTTATAAAAGAATATGATAATTTGAATCAAAGATTAGTTCGCGTTTTCAGCAATTACGACTTATAGCAAGTAAAAAACTCCGAAACCCGCTGCATTGGCGGATATCCGGAGTTTTTTAGAGCTTTTAGAGCATTAAGAGTCAAGTCAGCTCAGGACAGGGGTGTTCTTCATTTCATAGATTTTGTGGAGCGTCTGGAGATTAAGCGACTTCCCGTCTTCGTTCTTGGAGTGGAGGTACCCTTCTACAAGTCTATACCCGAATATGATCAGGATCATTTCGCAGACGCAATGATCGGCGACAGGGGGAGCATCCGCATACTCTGCAAAGCCTTTGTAATATGCGGGGATGCACCGGTGGTAATATTCGATCATGTGATCAAGATCCACTTCATCCGCCAGCAGGCTGGCAAGATCCTCGCCCAGGTAGCCCCATCCGGAGGTATCCCAGTCGATGAGTGCGATTGTCCCTCCGTCATAGATGATATTGGTGATCCAGAAGTCACGGTGGCACAGCACGAGCGGCAATTGTTCGATGCGGGCGAAAATCTCCTCTGAATGCTCGTCGATATCAATAAGCATTTGCCGCACATGCTGCGGAAATTCACAATCCTCCGAACGGATATAATTGTAGACGAGCGGCCATGACCGGTAATGCAGATACGTATTCTTCATGAGATCCGCCCGGCTCAAATTGGTCAGACGCTCCAGCACAGCAGGCTGTTCCGCATACAGCTTGCCCTGATAACGCCCTAACTCCAGTGCAGCCTGCTCATACATGTCACCGGTCAAGTCTAAGCCGGATACACCATCGATGAATTCCAGCCACAGCTGATATTCATTCTGCTCGGCATTCATTTCAGCGTGGTAACATTCCGGCCAGCGGAAGGTATCCGGGAACGTTGCTCCTAAGTCAGAGGCATAGAGATCATACTCCCGGCGCCATGAACCCGGATCACTGTAGCGCTCCCATTTTTTCTGGATTTTCAGCACGACACGGTACGGCAATTTCTCTCCGTCCGAGGTTTCGGCGGTTCCTGTTACCAAATTAACATTTCCCACCGTTCCGCCCTGCAGAGACTTAGTAGTGAAGTCAGCTGAGATGATTTCCTTCTTGAACTGCTGGCTTAAGACATATGTTAATGTTTCGATTGTAATCTTCATTTTTTCCATCCCCCGTTTTCCCTGGTTTGCTTGCTATGCATGGCTATTGTTTTGTTTCGGGCCCGCTTGTCAATCAGGTAGCGTGATTTATCCTGGACATATTGGTGCTCATGCTGCTGGGTAAGATAATGCTCCCAACGTTCACGCGGCAACGAACCATCCGCCAGCGCGGCGAGAACGGCACAGCCCGGTTCAGTCACATGGCGGTAATCGGCAAAGCGGCACTTTCCAAACCGTTCCTCCACATCGCCAAAGCTCGCATGTATGCCTTCAGCGGCATCAAAAAGCCCGAGCTCACGCATCCCCGGCGTATCAATCACCATCGTACCGGTGGGGAGCATGAACAGCTGACGGTGCGTTGTCGTATGCCGCCCGCGGCTGTCAACCTCCCGGATCGCCTGTACCTTCATTACATCCTGTTCCATTAACGCATTTAATAGTGAGGATTTACCGACGCCGGACATGCCGAGAAAAACGGCTGTTTTGCCCGGAAGCAGATAGGGGGTGAGTTCATTCAGCCCAAGGCGGGTATGACTGCAAATGGCGTGAACCGGCACATCGGGAATGCTATTTATGACTTCTGCGAGCAGGGGATTATAGTCTTCAACGAGATCAGCTTTGGTCAAAATAACGACCGGCTGGCCGCCGCTCTGCCTGACTTGGGTCAAATACCGCATAATTCGGGTTACGTTGAAATCCAGGTTAAGCGAAGTCACTATAAACACATAATCAAAGTTGGTTGCGACGATCTGCTCCCGGATGTTTTTGGCATAGCCTGCAGCATGCCCGGAGTAATCTGCACGTGCAAACTTGGAGCGGCGGGGGAGCACCGTAACGATGAGCGAATCCCCGTTCCCGTTGTACTGCAGCAGGACGAAATCACCGACACATGGAAAATCGGAGCGCGTATCCGCGCCGTGATAAAAGGCTCCCTTGAGCACCGCCGTTACTTCGCCTCTTTCAGTTATAACCGTGAAGCGCTCGCGCCGCAGCTCGGTAACCCTGCCGGGCACTAATCCTTCTTGAATATCTTCTGTTTCAATATAGCCATAGGTTTTTAAATCGGTCATGTTTGTGTTGTTAGCTCCTTTAATGTTGTTTTTTGGACGCAAAAATGCCGCGGACCAGCAGCCTCTAAAGAAGCAGCTGATACACGGCATAAGAACGCACCTGAAGACACGATCCACATCGTATCTTGCAAACAGCAATTTTCACGAAAGGTTACTTTGGATGGCATCACAAAGAATACGGGCATCATCCCGCGTTTTTCGTGTATGCCTGCTATTCGATTCTAAGACGAAACCACCGTATAAGTAGCTGCCATTAAAATCACATCCCCTTTCGTGTACGGAACTTGCTTATCGCTAAGCTTTCTTTAAAGTATCCTATTATGGAAAATTTATCAATGTATTAAATGATTATAATTAAAATTCACACCCGGCAGTTGTAATCTCGTTACTCTGGTGCCGCCAAATCCGGAAGTTTGCTCAAAAAGTATAAGCATGTCCGCCAACATCGGCCCAGGCCAGCGTTCCATCCGGCATCCACCCAAGCAGAACCCCTGCTGCCACGAAAGCAATCGTCCTTTCATTTTTGTCATACAGCAGGATTGTACCTGTACCGGACATGTAAGCTGCGAACCTGCCGTCCCGCGACCATTGGAGCGTAGACAGAAGGTAGTAATCCTGCTGCCGCTCATGTTTCCAAATATCCTCTTTAACCTGCTCCGTAATCCGCTCATCCGGCAAGACTTTGGAAGCCCCGCTGCCGGTGTCAAAACGGATTTTGCCTAGCGGGTTGCTCTCATCGTTGTCTGCGGGTAGTATCAGGATCGAGTTATCCTCCCAGGCCAGCGGATACACGAACAGGAAGCCGTCACTGTGTGAGAGGAAAGCTGCGTTCTCCCGGGACAACAGCTTATTTCCCTTCTGATCCAATATCAGCAAATCCGCTCCGGGGCCGATGTATTCATTATGGGCGTACAATACAGCGATACGGGTGCCGTCCGGCGATGAAGACATCCCATAGACCGGCTTATCAAAAACATGAAGCTTCTTGCGGGAGAAATCCTTGAGGTCTACCCGGTACAGCGTTTTGTTGCCTGATACCATATAAGTGTAGCCGGGGTAAAAGCGGTCGGAATACATTTCGTGGTAACCGTAGTCATTGCCGTAAGCGCCCTCCTCACGGGGAAAAGAAGGAATCGTAAGCTCCCGGCCTGTCAGAGCCTGAACCAGATGATGCTCTTCGTCTCCATAGAACAGAAAGGAGGGGCCGGTGAGTTGCTGGTTATCGACGGTTTTGACCCAGCCTGTCTTCCAGACTGGAAGCATCCGCTCAGTGCCGGATACGATGCCTTTGAAATGTATACTGCCCTGATCAGTCAGTGATCTGACAACGACAGTATTACGGTAAGGCTGCTCTGTGCTCGCATAGCTTCGTCCATCTGCTGTGTTAGCTTCATCCAGATTAAATGTCCCGGAAAAAGCGGTATCCTCGTCCATCTGCAGACGAATTTGCACAAACCTCGGTGACTCCCATTCCATCGTATAGCTGAATGCTGTCTGCGGATTGCTGATCTGCAGGCTTTTTTTCAGTGCGGACTCCAGTGAAGCCTGGTCAATATCGGTATTGGACTTCACCTGCACAACTTGACCGTTTCCGCCCAGAATCTTCATCTGCTCAATATAGAGAAATGGCTCCTCCGGGGTTAAGGATGCTGCGGACGAAGGGGTGGCCGGAGTAACTGTAGCTGTCTGGAGCGTTGCCGGAGGAGGGGACGAAGAAGTGCCCGCTTGTTCTGCTGTATCCGTCTGCTGACATCCTGCGAGCATGGCAGCCGCCAATATAATCACTGTCAAATAACGCATGTATAAACCTCCCTGTTGCAAATAGTAAGAGTTTACCATATTAATATGGACGTTGTTTATGCGGATAAGTTGCTTAGGCTCAGCATTTAGAAGGGCTGCCCGGATAAGATAAACGTTAGTGCATTGACTAGCCAGGAGGCAGCAACGTATAATTTTTCCAAATGTGTTTTTAAGTTTGATGTTAAAGGGGATTTATGATGAAGCGCTTTTTGTGGAAACTTTTCTTTTATTTCGTGCTGTTCGTTTTTGTATTATTTATGAGATTAAATGACTATCCACTTACTCTGACAGTAGGGATTGCTGTAGGGGGATCTCTGATTGGTTATATGATTCTGTTTGTTTATCCTTTTGTTCTGGAGAAGCGAGTGGAGCGAGTGGAGGATTTTTTACTTAGCCAGAAACATAAACCTGGGGTTTATATTCATTATGCTCTTGCGAACAGGCTTGATGACGAAGCAAAAACGACTATGGATAAGCTGATGAGAAAATATAAGTACTCAAAAGCATTGGCAGCTTACAAGGCGGCTTACGGGCTTTACTGCAAAGATATGGCTGCTACTGGGGAAGCTGTACCGCTTATCCGCTATCCGGATTACCGGACATATTACGAAACGGTACTATTGTTGGAGGACGGGAAAAGTGCTCAGGCACGGGAACATCTGCAGTCCATTAAGAAACGTTGGATGAGATCGGCACTGCTTGCAGAAATGGAACGCAGAGCGGGAGACATCGAAGCTGCAGTCAAACACGCGAGGGAAGCTGTGGATGCATCGGGAGGCGCACAACGTTATATTTTACATAAGGAATATGAAAGAACGTTACCGCAGGCGATTGAGCGGGTATCGTGAGCACGCTGCAGCATCAAATAGATAATAACTGGCAGACAGAACCTCTCGTTCCTCAGGAATTGGATGATGCCATGGATTCGGTTATTTTACATATGGGAATGGAAGAAGACGATGATAAGGAAGCTACGCTGTGGAAATTACATGATTACTTGAAAGAGTTCAGAGTCAGGACGAGACCTTGTCGGTTGCTTAACGGATAAGCAGCGGGCAGATTACATTCGTCTAGGGGAGGAGCTGCGCTCCAGCGGATGGAACTACGGTGTAGGTTTTGATACTAAGTGGGATGCTTTTGAAGCAAGGGTGGGGGGCTTATAGGGAATAGAAAAAAATTAAAAAATGAAGCTTTTTAATGAAGGGTTACTGGGGGATTCGTTGAAGATTTACTGCGGAGAACCGTACCACAAGTGATGGTAAAGCAGAAAGTGGAATTGTCAGTTGATTGTTCGTTATTAAACCTATATGACTGATGTGTGCCGGGTTGCATAATTTGCAACCTGGCTTTTTTATTGTAAAAACAAGAATTCCGAGTTCAATTATCACTAAATGATTGACATTTTTGAAAATGTTATTAAGATTTTTAAAATCGAAAAAAGGATTTATTCCAAAAGGTTGAAAACTACTATGCGTGGGAAGGAGGTGAAACGATATGCGGAATATAACGATTCGACCGAATGGCTTTGGAATGTTTATGAAAGATGAAATAAAGAAAACAGGTCTTCCTGTATTTGATTTTACAATAGACAGCGAAGCGCCAATTTCAATAATGATGTGTACGACTAAAGAGTTGAAGAATTATGGAATAACCTTATCTAAGGAACAACGAGAACGATTAGATGTGGTTGGTTTCCTAAGAATGAATGGATTTCGTGGTTACTCGGCGTTGTATTGCTTAAATGATGTCCTAATGGATATTGCATCAACTAAATAACAGAGTGAATATCGCTGATATTGCATGAGACGCGGCGTTCATAGGAACTACGCCGGCTGTCTCCTTTGCAATATTCAGCATGGAAAGTGCGTTTTGCAGAAAGAATGGAGTTTTTGTATTCATAGCAAGTTGAAGTCATTTGAAGTTGAGGCGGAATTGCTTTCTAAAGTAAATAAGAATATTAAACAGAATGAGCTAATTATTCAGCATTATAAGCGACTATATGGTGAACAGACAGACTCCTCGTCAAAATGGAAAACTTGGTGCAAAATCGAGCGGATTTCAGGATGTAATCGGTTCTGGAGGATAGATAACTTTTCAAAACAAGCGGTGAAGGACTATTTAGGTACTTCGACTTGTAAGGAAAAATTCTGTTCAAATTGCAAAAAGCTAAAACAGGCTTCACGAATGTCTCGATTTATCCCGTACATAGAGGAATGCTCAACGAATAATCAAATGTTTCATCTGGTGTTAACGATACCGAGTGTAAAAGGAACAGAGCTTTTAAAAGCAATAAACGAAATGTTTTCTGCCTTTTCAAAGCTAAATAGATACATCCGTGGAGATAAGAAGATAAAGGGAATATCGTTTGAAAATTGGGGTTATTTAGGTGGACTAAGGTCTCTGGAGGTCACGTATAAACAGGATAATTACCATCCACATCTTCATTGTTTGTTGATATGTGAAAATAACTTTCTATCAGATAAAACCGAGCGGAATGTATATTCATTGAAGCGTGGGAAGATGGTCAGGAAATTTAGTCTCGAAGAAATAATTATTCAGAAGATATGGTTGCTATTGATAACCGGACAAACAGTAACATTAAAGAATATAGAAAATGTTGAGCTTGGCTATTCCTGTATGATAGATAAATTCCGCGATGAAGATTATGGTGAACTATTTAAATACATTACCAAGAATGACAATGGAAAAATGACTTATGCGCAATTTAATGTGCTACGGGAATCGCTCCATAGCAAGCGCCAGATACAGGGTTATGGAGTGTTGCATAGAATTAGCGATGACCATTGTGATGAAACGGAAGAACAAGTGGAAGCTATTTACGCCGAAATAAGAAGAGCGCTTGAGTCAGTTGAATCACCATTGAAAGAAAGTGTGAGCCCGAAACAGCTTTTATCGGATTCCAGTAGTTTATTAATAAGCAAGAAGAAAATTTATTCCTATCTTAGGCAAGGGAATTGTGAAACCTTTAATTTAAATATGGAGTGTGCAAAAAATGAAACTAATCAATAAAGAAGCGTTTATCTTATTAAATACGAAAAAAATCAAAACGAACAAAGGGGAATTCAATCTGTATACCCTCTTTGACCCGGATTCTTTTGAAAGAATAACGATGTTAGGGGAACCGGATTTTGATATCCCTCCTAAAACCAAAGTTGCTTTTGAATTTTCTCTTAGAGAGAAAGATAAATCTTTTATGGCTTTTCTAACGAAAATAGAAGAAGCTTAAAATATTGCCTCTTAGGATAAGCTTTACATGGAGAGATGGGCACGATAGGCTGCTAAGCCAAGGCGAATCTCATACGATTCGCCGGTATTCGCAAGTAATCGTGCTCATAGAGGCTCCATGTCAAGTGGGCTAACAAAGGATTTTCTCTTTCTAGATACATTAGAAACTTCTCGTCCCAAAAAGAGGAATTTCAGCATTGGAAACTAATTTGTATTTAAGAAAACGAATAGTAGGAGTTGCTCCAATGCCACCATATTTTTCTGTTCATTATACTTTTCCGTATTCGACGTACAATAAGAGCTTTGTGAATGATATATACACCATGATTTTTAGCCAATTCCCATTTAAATCGGGTTATTGGATGGCTGAGAAAAACACGTTAGAAGAAATAGTAAGTTGGAATACATCCAAACTTGCTAAGAAATTCAAACTGGGATTTACCCAGCATGTGAAGCATGATTATAAACAAATGCTACTTGAATCAGAATTATACAGACATCTTCGTTTATATTGGATGTACGAATCCAATGAAATTGTTTTAAATTTGATTCTTCCTGAGGATGATATCTTCTTAGATAATAAATATTTAAAGTACGACAGTACGAAATTAGTGCCTCTATTTAATATTTCCGAAAAGATATGGGAGTCCTTTGGAGTAAACACAATCCAGACCTATCATGAAATAGGGGCTCCGACAAGTTATAAGGACATCCTAGACGGTGAGCTGCCATCGACAGAACCATTCAGCATTGTATCGCCAGAGGCTTACAGTCGAATTACAGACGCCTTAAAGGACAAGTTTATTGTAAGGGCGATTGAAAATGGTGTTCTAATTATTGAGAAAGACAAGATGGCGGAAGGCTGATACGCCGAATGAAAGTAATCATTCCGCTATTAGGCAGGATACTCAAGCATATATGGAGTGAAATCACGAATGGAATATATTGAATTAATACGTAAGATGAAAAATGCAGGGGTTAAGTTTGCAGATGGTTTAACTGAAACTGAATTTGAAGTTATCGAACAAAAATATGATATTACATTCCCGCCTGATTTAAAGCAATTTCTGTCGATTGCTTTGCCTATATCAGATGAATTTAATAATTGGAGAGATATGACTGAACGCAATGTTCAATTAATACAGGAAAGATTAGATTGGTGTTTGGAGGGTATGTTGTTCGATATTGAACATAATAATTTTTGGTTGAAGGAATGGGAAACTAAGCCAAACGATTTAGAATCAGCCCAGAAGATTTGTATTGAGCAATTTCAAAGAGCACCGAAGCTAATTCCAATTTACTCACACAGATATATCCCTCAGATACCTCAGGAATCAGGGAATCCAATCTTCTCGGTTTATCAAACAGACATCATTTATTACGGTGAAAACTTGAAATCCTACTTGATGGTTGAGTTCGACTTGAAGAAATATGATGAAATAAACTTTGAAAGTATCAAAAGGATACCTTTCTGGAGCGATATTATTGAAATGTGGGAAGTAGACTAACATTCGTTTGTAACATGTCTAATTACGCTAACTGGGAAACGATGTTACGGAAGTTAGCACTTTAAAACAAGCAAGTAATAGGCACCTATTGGGGTGCTTTTTTTCAATTTTACTGAATGAGAAACAGACAATTATAGCAAAAGAAAAACAGGGAATGTTGAATTCTCGGGATTATCTTTTAAATTCGAAAAAAATGACCGATTCACAAAAATAAATCCTCGATTTGCCCAAAAGTGAAAATGAATTCGATATATTACTCTTGCAAGGAACAAGTGAACAGGCGCCGTTCCCTTTCCTTAAACGACAACCGAAAATACGGGGGAACAACAATGATTACCATTACAGAGAAAACAGCCATTATTCCAACTAAAGAAGAAGTAAAGAAAACAGAACTCGTAACAATCCTTGCAGGTTTAATAAAACAATACGCCAATCAAAAGAGCAAAGGAGAGAAATGACAATGAAAATAGAGATGAAAGCGAAATCCAAAAAGCTGCGTGTAGGTAACTACTATAGGGTTTCCCTCGAAGAACAAGCAGAGGGCTTTTCGTTGGAAGCTCAGGACGCTGTCTTGCGGGCATACTGTGAGAAAATGGGGTACGAGTTGGTTGACGTATATTGCGATGATGGATATTCAGGTAAAGATTATGAAAGACCTGAAGTTCAACGGCTATTTAAGGATATATTGATTGATGATAAATTGGATGCCATCCTTATTTGGAAGGTGGATAGACTATCAAGGAACAACTCTGACATAATGTCTTTAATAGATAAAGACCTTAATCCAAGGAAAAAGAAAATCCTTGTAAGTACCTGTGATATTGATTCATCAACTCCAACAGGGCGCATGTTCATTTCGTTGCTTGGTACTTTTGCAGAATATGAACGTGAAACTATAATCGACAGAGTACATTTGGGAATGGATAAGAGGGCTGAACTCGGGAAATGGAATGGCGGCATTGTATTAGGATATGACAGTATTAATGATTCTCTTGAAGTGAATGAACAGGAAATGGAAATCGTTAAGAGCATATTTACAATGCGTTCAGAAGGTATAGGGTACAAGAAGATAGCGGCAACATTGAATGACCGAGGCTATCGAACTAAAGAGAGTAAAAAGAAAAAAGCAGAAATGTTCACCATTTCTGCGATAAGAGTCATTCTTAATAATGAAGTCTATATAGGAAATCTTAAGTGGAAGAAGCAAACTCTTAAAGGGATACATAAGCCCATTATTGATATGCAGCTTTGGCATAAAGTCAAAAAGGTAGACGAGGCACAGAGTGAGGCTTACAGCACCAATCGAAATTTTAAAGGCAATCTATTTCTTACCGGAATCCTAAGATGCCCGAAGTGTGGGGCGGGAACGGTAATGAGCAAAAGCAAGATGAGGAATGGTGAAGGATATCATTATTATTATATGTGTCAAGCCTCCCATTCAAAGGGCAGTGCGGCATGTCAGTCAAATCTTGTACGTAGAGAAGATGTCGAAAGCAAAGTGTTGGATGCTATTAGGAAGTTGGTTAACAATACTGAAATAATGAATGGGATTGTCGAAAAATTCGAGTTTGAAAAGCAACAAGGATTCGCTCAGCAATCAAAAGAAATATCAATATTGAAAAAAGAAAAGAGAGCAACAGAAGCAAAACTATTGAAGGCAGAAAATGAATATGAGAATGATGAGATTACGGCGTCCACATTTAGTCGACTGTCTGACAAATATCATGTGAAGATTGATGAGCTTGATAAATCAATAGCAATTTTAAATCGAGAGATTGAAAAAATAAACCACAGTAATAGTGTAAGTACAGAAGTTATCTCCGAAGCATTGATAAATTTCAACGAGTTATTTGGAATTGCATCTGCGGAAGAGAAAAAAGCTTTGATACGTTCTATTGTTAAAGAGATTCAAATGGAGCAGAACCGGAAGGATATCAAGAAGATAACCTTCTGGTTTTCTTCAATACTTGGTTTACCATCTGGTGAAATGCGGAGAACCGTATCATAAGTAAGGCAAGTTTTCTTCGATTCTAAAATTTTGTGATTTTAAGATTGGTTTTTGGCCAAGGAAAAAGAGAGCAATCTTTGAAATTTTCTAATTGTTAACAATTTCAAACTATATCTGCTTGCCTGCGATTAATTTCCTTATTCAACGCTTCAATGAACGCTCAGTTCTAATGAGAAGATACGCGTGGCGAAAAATGTACTGAAGGAATTATTATAAAGAATAATGTTGAGGCAAGCCTCTCAGGGCAAATGAGGTTGTTAGAAAAAAAGCACAAACCATTGGTTTGTGCTCAGATTGTCGAGAAACCCAGGTCTTTAAATGACATGGGTTTCTTTTGTATTTCAATAACGACCTGCAAACGGGAAAATGAGGGGATTAACCCCGTTTTTCCCGGTGATCCAGGTGGATCGCCATCTTCTTCATGTTCTGCACAGCTGCCGTCATCAGCGCTTGTTCCCTGACATTTGGTAGTCCGCGCAACCGGCAATAGCGAAACCCATGGAGCTCTTTAGCATCCGCGAAGCTTCGCTCAATGGTTTCTTTTCGTTTGCGATACAACTGCTTGCCTGACTTGCTGAGCCGGTTGTTCCGGACCCAATCCTTGCTGTCCTCCCAGACATGCCGGGTTACCACTTTTCGGTGGTTTTTGGACTGCGTACACTGGTTTAAAAACGGACAACTTTTGCATTGTTCCGGATCGGACGCATACTGCTGGTAGCCTTTGCGGTCCGTTGTGCGGTACTTCAGTCCTTGGCCGGCCGGACAGATGTACATCTCTTGCTCAGCGTCAAAAGTAAACTTCCATTTGGGAAACAGCCCTTGCTTGGAATGAAATCTCCGGTGAGCAATAACGGCAAAGATCTTTC